>CASFDV010000006.1 GCA_949293555.1 uncultured Bacillota bacterium | reverse complement strand
GGAGGCTTTCCCGATGTCCGCTTCCGAGCTCATGGATAAGCTCGGGCTGAAGTCGCGCGCGACCTTCCTCAAGAACTACCTCAGGCCTGCCTTGGAGGCGGGGCTCATCTCCATGACGGATCCCGGATCCCCCCGGAGTCCTAGGCAAAGGTACTTCAAGGCGTGAGTTGTCTCCCGGGTGATAGGGCGCTGGCAGGCGGAGGGATGCCTCTACATGCTCATTTCTACATGCTCATTTTCGTGGAATTGTGCATGTGTATGAGCAAGTAAAAATGAACAAGTGGAGGTTGGAGATGCATGGGACGGCAAAAAAGAATGACCTCGTCGAAATGAGATTTTGCCTGTGATTATCGAGTAAAATAGAAAGTAAATTACTTAGAGAGCGCTGGCGCGGTGGGATGAGGGAATTCTTCAACATCGTCGATTCTACATGCTCAGATATGGTTATAATCATGTAGAAATGAGCATGTAGAGTCGTTGCTGTAGATCGCGCGCTTACTTCATAGGAACACGCTCATCTTCCTCTCCTCTGCTCTCTAGCTTCGGATTGCCTCTCCGTCTTCTTGGCCGATGGTAAAATGCAGGCATGAAGTTCCAGGAGTCCGAGACTACCGAGCTCAAGCGTTCCTTGAACAAGGATTTCGCGAAGGAAGTCGTCGCTTTCCTGAACACGAGGGACGGTTTCATCTATATCGGGGTTTCGGACGACGGGACCGTGGTGGGCGTCGAGAGCGTCGAGGACACGATGCGCAAGGTCCGGGACATCATCCGCGACCAGATCCTTCCCTTCACGGACGGCCTTTGTGAGATTGGGTCCCTTTTGGAAGGGGACAGGCCGGTTGTCTTCGTGAAGGTACGGAAAGGGACGAAGCTCTACTACGTGAAGAAGGAGGGCAGAAGCTCCTCGGGTTGCTTCTTCCGTGACGGGACATCCTCCGTCCCGATGCGAGAGGAGGAGATTGAACGGATGCTCAAAGCCTCCCTTACGGGAGAAGACCTGCTGAAGGAGGCCCGCGCTTCCTATTCCCCCTTGTCCTTTCGCCAGCTGAAGTCCTTCTACCTGGAAGCTGGATACACCCTGGGCGAGGAAACCTTCGCGGAGAACCTTGGGCTTCTTACGGGAGATGGGGGCTATAACAAGATCGCCGAGCTCCTGGCCGACAAGAACCGGGACGGCTTCATCTACGCCGCCTTCAACGGGAAGGACAAGTCCTCCATGCGGGAGACCGTCGACTTCGGGAACCGGTGCGTTCTCCTCTCGGTCGACAAGCTCATGGCCCGCCTGGAGGCGGAGAACCGCGGGATCACCTCCTTCTCGACGACCGTCCGCCACACCCGCACCCTCTTCGACCTCGAATGCACGAAGGAAGCCGTCTATAACGCGCTCGCCCATAACGACTGGCTTTCCGGCGGGGTGCCCTCCGTCTATCTCTACGAGGACCGAATCGAGGTCCTTTCCTACGGCGGGCTTCCCTTCGGGCAGACGGAGGAGAATTTCTTCCGCGGGGTCAGCAAGCCTCGGAGCGAGTCCCTGACAAGGATCCTGCGGGACCTCGGCTATGCCGAGCGGACCGGCCACGGGGTCCCCTCCATCACCGCACAGTACGGGCGGGAGGCCTTCGAGATCGAGGATTCCTTCGTCCTGGTGACCATCCCCTTCGACAAGGAGGTCCTCTCCGGCCTCCGTTCCTCGGGGGAAGGTCAGTCTTCCTCAGTCCGCGCTTCCCATGGAGACAAGGGGAAGGGCAGAGGGAAGGGAAGCCGTTCCGCGCGGGACGGTAGGCGCGAGGAGGCGGTCGCCTTGCTGCAGGAGAATCCATCCATCACCCTCGCGGATGCCGCTGCCCGGCTCGGCGTTTCCCTTGCCACCGTCCGGCGTCTCTTCTCTTCCTTGAAGGAAGAAGGAACGATTCTGAAAAGCCGCGGGAGCCGCCATGGCTCCTGGGTGGTGGTCCGTGAAAGGATCCCGGACGAATGAGGCCCACGATCCTGCTTGCTGGTTCCAATCCTTGGGACGTTCCCGCGCTCCTTTATCTATTCGGGATTCTTGGGATCCTGCTTCCCATCCTCTTCCTTGTCCTAGAGGGAGTTTTCGTCTTACGAAAGACCGGAAGGAACTACTTCTTTGGCTACCGGACTTCCTTCTCCTTAAGTTCCCCCGAAAGGTGGGATTGGGCGAATCGGACTCTGGCATACGTCACATTTGTCTATGAGCCGATCATCCTTATCGCCCACGTGATCCTCTTTTCGATTTCCCTTGCCTGGGGATGGGGTTTCCTTGCCCCTCTCATTACCTTCCTCCTCTCCCTCCTCCATCTGTTCCTCCTTATTCCCTATGTGGAAATCCGCGGGAGGGCCCGCTTCAAGGGCATCCCGGAACGCCCTCTCCATCATCCGGGGGACAAGGAAGGTGGCATCGACTGATCACCGTTCCTTCCCCTTTTATCTTCCGAAGGACTATTCTTTAGGAACATATAAGAAAACGTATAAGTAAACATATAAGTAAGCCAAAGGAACGCACGTGTGCTATAAGTGATGCGCGTACAACCTGGGAGGATTTCCATGGACAAACACGTGCCGCCTTATGAGGTTACCGAGGAGATTCTTCTTCTGGTTTCCGAGATAACGGAATGCCTTGGCGGTCTCGTTCCCCTGGGCGAGTTTGAACGCCTGCCGCGCCTGCGGAGAGTGAACCGGGTCTTGTCCGTGCAATCCTCGCTTGCGATCGAGAGGAACTCCCTTTCCGTCGAGCAGGCGGAGCTAGTCCTCGAAGGAAGGAAGGTGCTCGCCCCGCTTGAGGATGTCCTCGCCATCCAGAATGCTTTCGCCGCCTACCGCCTGCTCCCTGACCTCGACCCCTTCTCGCTCGATGACCTGAAGAAGGCCCACGGGGTGATGATGGAAGGGCTAGTCCAGGAGGCAGGGCGCCTCCGCACGGGCCCGGTCGGAGTCTTCGACGGGGAGGGAAGGCCCGTCCACGTCGCTCCGCCTCATGAGAGGGTCAAGGCCCTCGCGGAGGAACTCTTCCGCTGGCTCAGGGGCAGCGCC
>CASFDV010000005.1 GCA_949293555.1 uncultured Bacillota bacterium | reverse complement strand
ACGCTGGCGGAGGGCGATAGATGATTCAAGTAACTGATGGAGTTGAGCAATCTTTCTTTGTTCGTTGGCAATAGGGAATTCAAAATCAAAGCCAAGAAACTCCTTCTCGTGAACCCTTTTGCTTCCTGTTCCATTTGAATATCTCTCAAGAGATTTGTAGTCGATTGAAAGCATTTGGACCAAGAATTCTCCGACGAGTCCTTGCCCAATCCTGAACGAAGGAACGTCACGTGAACTTCCGAATCCATCTAGCGGTTCAGGAATAATCCCGAAAGAGCCGTTGAATAGATTTTGCTTCCCGTAAATGAAGTCACCAGCGCGCCTTGAGTAATAGACGGTAGAGCCAATCGATACGAGCTTCACCGTTAGTAGACGGGCCGGAAATGGGTTGACCATCACAGGATCCTCGGAGAGTCGTAGAAAATCGGAGAGCCTATGCTGCCCCCAAGCGTTTGCAGAAATTCCTGTCCAATAATCCCGAGGAATTCGAAATCTCAGCCGGTTTGGTATTCAAGGAATGGTAGACTTGCCGGGAACAAATTTGAGACCCCTATGAAAGAACAAATCCCCGGTTCGCTTACATTGGAAGATGTCCTTCTGAACAAGAAGTACACTTTGAACTACTACCATAGGGAATACCGCTGAGGCAAGAAGCAGATCGGGTAGCTCGTCAACGACCTTTTCGAAGCCTTCTCCGATTCCTACGAGGTCATGCCCGAGAAGGAAAAGAAAGAGCTCGATGTCGTCGAGAAGATGGAGTTCTACTACATGGGCACCATCATCGTGACCAAGGGGGAAGATGGGCAGTCCTCGATCGTCGACGGACAGCAGAGACTCACCTCCCTGACCCTCCTCCTCATCGCCTTCCGGAACCTGAGCAGGGCATGGCCGGCTTCTCCAGGCCTTAGCCTCGAGGACCCCCAGATGCTCATCTGGAACTCCAAGCTGAACAAGAAGGACTTCAACCTCAACGTCCCCCAATGGAAGGAATGCTTCGAGACCCTGGTCGAGGGAAAGCCCTTCAGCGACCCGGACGCCGGAGAAAGCGTCAAGAACATCCTCCTTCGCTACAGTGACGTCGAGGAACTGCTGGAGCAATGCTTCCTCAAGGAGGACGACGCCCTGGACGGCGACCTCCTCTCGACATTCAACTCCTGGCTCCGCTACCGGGTGATCTTCATGAAGATCGAAACCCCGAGCGAGCAAGACGCCCACAAGGTGTTCGTCTCGATGAACGACCGCGGGCTGAGCCTCAACCCGTCCGAGATGCTCAAGGGCTACCTTCTTTCCGAGATTCGGGACGACGTGGAGCGGAAGGAGGCGAACGGCATCTGGCAGAAGACCGTCCTCGCCCTCAAGGAAAGCGAGGGCATCGACTGGAGCGGAGAGTACCAGACCGAGGACATGAACTTCCTATCGACTTGGATCCGCGCCAAGTACGCGGAAACGCTGAGGCCGGGGGAGAAGGGCTCCAAGGACATGGACTACGAGATCATCGGCCGCGAGTTCCATGAATGGGTGCGCCAGAACCATAAGAACCTCGGCCTTGACCACCCCGGCGACTACTATCGCTTCATTAAGGAGAAGTTCGTTTTCTTCGCTCGCCAGTACCTCCGGATCAAGTCTTTCTCCAAGGATTACACGGTAGGATTCGAGGCCGTCTTCTATAACGCAGACAAGCAAGTGGGCTATCAGCCCATGCTCATCCTTTCCGCTTTGGACGAGCATGATGAACCTGCCATCACCGACAAGAAGATTCAGGTCATTTCCGCCTTCCTTGACCAATACACCGCGCGAAGGCTCTTTAACTTCCAGCGCTTCGGGTGGAACACTGTCAAGTACGAGATGTTTTCCATCATGAGGGGCATCCGCGGGCTGAGCCTCGGGGAGCTGGCGGCCTATCTCACGTATAGGCTCCAGGCGATGGGCTCGAAGATCGACGGGATCACCGCGCGGAACTTCTCCTGGAACCAGTTCACCGGCCGCTACATCCTCCATGTCCTCGCCCGGATCGCCGACTACGTGGAAACAGAGATGGGGAACGCCCCATCCTTCCCCTCTACGTGAACCAGGCGGCGAAGAACGCCTACGACCGGGAGCACGTCCTGCCCGACAAGTTCGAGGACTACCAGGGCTTCTTCTCCTCGCTTGACGAGTTCGAGATGTATCGCGCCCGGCTGGGGAACCTCATCCCCCTGAAGGCGGACAAGAACCGCTCCTACCAGGACATGATTGACCTCGAGAAGCGCCCCCATTACCTGGGCGACAACATCCTGGCCCAGTCCTTCTCCCCGGAAGCCTATGCGAACAACCCCCGGTTCACGAAGGTCAGTTCGCGGTATCCCTTCAAGCCCTACGACACCTTCGGGAAGGAGGAAATCGCGGAGAGGCAGGAGCTCTACCGTCCCATCTGCAAGGACATCTACGATGAGAACTCCCTGAAGGACAACGCCGGGGCGTGGGACGAAGGCTGCTACGAGGCGCTTCTCGGCGAGAGGGTTTCCGATCCCAAGGACCTCGACCTCCTCCGTTCTCCGGAGGATGGGTTCACCTCGACGAAGCCCCTTCTTCTCGAACTTGGGGACGAATCCATCCCTTGCTCCTCCTACGTGGACGTGGTCTTGGGGTCGATCAACTTCCTTATTTCCCGGGAACCAGGGAAGATGCGGGAGCTTGCCAAGGGCGGGTTCATGGGCCGCCTCGCCTACGTCTTTAAGGATAGTGGCCGCGAGGCCATCCGGAATTCGATGCTTTCACCCAAGGACACCGACGACGGGAACATCATCGCGAACGTCCATGGCTCTGCATCGGAGCTGGTCCGCTTCCTCTGTTCCCTCCTTGCGGAGTTTGGCGTGGAGCAGGCCCTCCTTCACGTCCGATAGGTTTTATTGCCTCCTGCCTTTGGTCATCAAAAGCGGAAAGAGGAGATGCGGTGGACACGTCGACAAAATCCACAGTTCTGTGACTTTTGTCGACAGGGTATGTAAATTCCTTCATATACCAAGGAAAACTCGTCAGTCGAAAAGCGATCGATGGATATTCTTCAAGAAGAGCGGCCCTTCGAAACGAGAAGGACAATCCGCTTGCATTGAGAAGGCTTTCTCCGGATGGGCCTCCTTCCTTTCCTGACGGACCAAGGGTCCCTCGACTGGTAGGCCCTCTGCCCCTAGGAAAACCCCCCTTGGACCAACAAGGGACTTCGCTTCGCTTAGTCCTTGCTATCCTACGGGGGAGGGATTCCCATGAAGCGGAAGGAAAGCGAGAACGCCGGCATCGATCCTGCTTGCGGAAATCCATGTGAAAACCCGCTCTTTTCGACAATGGATATGCGCCTAGATTCCTATGAGGACTGGATCTCTTCCTGCCAGGACCTGACCTTCCTGGAGGCCGAGAAGGAATTCCTGCTCCAGGGGGTTCCCTTCGGGCCGGGGGAGAAGAGGGACCTCGGGCTTCTCGACAGGAGGGGGCGCTTCACGAACCTCGCTCTCCTCCTTTCGGACCAATGCCCCTTTTCGATCCGCGAGGCGACCTTCGGCAGGGACGATATCTTCTCCCGGCCCCACGAGCGAAGGGAATTCTCCGGCTCCCTCTTCCGCCAGATGAAGGAGGCTAATGACTTCCTTGACTTCCGGAACATGCATTATTGCGAGATCCACGGGCTCTACCGAGTGGAAAGGAGGGACTATCCGAAGGAGGCCGTCAGGGAAGGGATCATGAACGCCATCGTCCATCGCGACTATTCCATCCCCACCTTCTCGAAGATCGCCCTCTTCCTGGACCGGATTGAGATCCTGTCGGCCGGGGGCCTTCCCCCTGGAGGCGATCTGGAAGAGGTCCTCCAAGGACGTTCCTGCCCCAGGAACCCAGGCCTGAGGGACATCTTCCGCAGGCTCGGGCTCATCGAAGCCTCCGGCACGGGAATACCGAGGATCCGTCGTTCCTACGAGAGAGCGACAAGAAAGCCTTTCTTCCGGACGACCAAGAACACCTTCCTCCTCGTCCTTCCCAACCGGAACCATCCGCTTGAAAGCCCTATCGAAGAGGATGAATTCAGCTTTCTTCCGTAGGAGCAGAAGGGACGCCGTCCCCGAGGAACGGAATATGCCAGCGACGCTTCGTAGAGGCCCGCCCTCCCGCCAATTCCTAAGGCAGGGAACTTATAATTGCCAAAAAGGAGAAACCGAATGTCTGAAAACGCCCATGACGCATCGTCCCTTCAGTATTGGCGGGAGCGCGATCGATGCCACCGCGCCGCATCCTGCCGCTTCCTTGTCCTCTGGAACGCCGTCGTCCTCGTGGTGGCCTCCCTTGCCGCCCTGGCCTCCTTCGTCATTTCCTTCTGCTTCGCCCCGGAGTCGCTTTGGCTTCTCTTTGGCGTCGCCCTATGCGGGCTATATATCGCCCTGCACGAGATCGCTACGAGGGGATGATCAAGGACTACCTCTCTCGCAAGGAAGCCCGCTAGAAATCATCGAGGCTGCTTCGCCAAGACCCTCAAGGCGATGGGATCTCGTTTTGGAAAGCCAGGGATTCCTAACGAAGCCTCATTTCTAGAGCAAGCGTCCCTGGGGTTTCTGCTGGCCCCCAACCTCCGTCAAAGCCCCGGGGCCTCGGGGAACTTGCCCGGGAACTTGGCGTGCGCCAGGGCGAGGAACTGCCGCAGAGGCCCCTCCTCAACGACGTATCTTGGCCTCTTGCCCTGGAAGGGGATGAGCCAGAGCCATATCCTTCCCGCCTCTTCTTCCGTCCACCCGTAGAAAGCCTCCGCGAGCCCTCCCGTAATCGCCCCCAGGGTGTCCGCGTCCCCGCCGATGGAGACGGCCATCGAGAGGGCGTCCTCGAAGTCCTTGCTCTCGAGGAAGCAGGCCATCGCCTGGGGGACCGTGTCCCTCGCAAGCTCCGTGTACCGGTACTCGCTGTTGAGGGCCTCATAGGTCATCCCTTTCACTTCGGGGTAGTAGGAAAGGATGTTCTTCCTGATCCCTTCCCTCCCTTTTCCCTCAAGGGCGAGGTAGATGCTCGTCGCCACGCATTCGGCGGCCCTGTAGCTGTCGGGATGGTCGTGGGTCACTCCCGTTATCCTCCTGGTCAGCGCCTTGCATTCCTCCAGGGACGAGGAAAGGTAGGGGATGGGGGACATCCTCATCGCCGAGCCGTTCCCTGCGCTCCCGTTGGGGCGGTAGCGGATCCCTTCCATACTTCCAGCGTTATGGATGGTGATCCCGTTCTCCTCGACGATCTCCCGGATCCAGGAGAGGAACCGGAGCCCCCATCCGGCATCGGGATGAAGGAGCACCGCTCGGATCGTCTCCCGAAGGAAGAGTTCCTCGAGGCTTGTTCCTCCCGCGTCCTTGGAGAAGGCCGCCTTGAAGGAGGCGACGGTCATCAAGGTGTCGTCCGTCGCGAAGGAGTCCTCCGTGAAAAGGACCTCCGGCTTCTTCCTGTTGTCCGCGAACTCAAGCTTCGAGCCCGCGATGTCGCCAAGTATCGCTCCTAGCATTTCCGTTCCTCCCTCCAGGCAAGAACAGGGCCCTGCCCTGTCCCAAGGATACATCTTCGCCTTCCTGACGCCCTCTTCGGCAAGATTCTGTCCCTGAGTCCTTGCATGTCTATCTGACAAAAATGGAATAGTTCCCACATTTGTAGGATATAATCCATCCATGGATATAAGACAGGCCACGTTTCCGCGGCAGGATCTCGTGGAAAGCCTCCTCGCCAGGCGGATGGACGGCAGGGCGAAGGTGATCACCGGGCTCCGGCGCGCGGGGAAGAGCCACCTTCTTTTCCATCTCCTCGCCCCCCGCCTCCGGGAGGCTCTCCCTGAAGAGATCGAGGTCATATCGCTGAACTTTGACGACGAGGAGGAAGTCGACTCCGCCCTTGGGGGAGGATCCTCCTCCCTCCGCACGAAGGACGGCCTTGTCTCCGCGGGCGCCTTCCTTGCTTTCCTGAGGAAGAAGACCGAGGGAGGGGGGCGCGTCCTCTTCCTCCTGGACGAGATCCAGGAGCTCGAGCGCTTCCCGAACCTCCTCATCTCGATCCTTTCCAAGGGATCGGACGCCTACGTGACAGGGAGCAACGCCCGCTTCCTGTCCCGGGACATCGCCACCGAGTTCCGGGGAAGGGGAGAGGCTTTCTTCGTCCCGCCCCTTTCCCTCAAGGAGACCATGGACGGGCTCGCCCTCCCCTTCGAGGAGGCGCTCTCCCTTTATCTTTCCTACGGAGGGCTCCCCTACGCCGCCCTTCTTTCCTCGCCCGAGGAAAAGGAAGCCTATCTCCAGTCGCTCTTCCGCGAGACCTACGTGCGGGACCTCCTCGAGCGGAACGCCATCCGGAGGGAAGATTCCTTCCGGAGGCTCCTTTCGGTGGCCGCTTCATCCGTCGGAAGCTGCCTCAGCCCGTCCCGCATCGAGAAAACCTTCCGGAGCGAGCTCCATAGCCCTTATTCCCGCGAGACCATCGGGCGGCACCTCCGCCTCATGGAGGACGCCTTCCTCATCGAGGAGGCGACGCGCGTCGACCTCCGGGGAAGGAAGGCCATCTCTTCCTCGTCCAAGTATTACTTCGGCGACCTGGGAATCCTGAACGCGGCCCTCCAGGGGAAGAGGCTCGGATTCGGCCGCGCCTTGGAAAACCTCGTCTACCTCGCCTTCCGCAAGCGGGGCTGGACCGTCCATGTCGGGAACATCGCCCTTTCCAAGGAAAGGCAGGGCGATTCCCGCTACGCGGAGGTCGACTTCCTCCTCGAAAAGCCCGGGAGGCGCGCCTATGCCCAGCTATTCGCCGGCATTCCCGGGGAAAAGGACGAGGAGAGGGAGCTCCGCCCCCTCCTCCATGTCCCCGACTCCTTCCCGAAGGCGTTCCTTTCCATGGACCCGCGCGCCCCGTCCTACGACGACCACGGGATCCTCCATCTCTCCCTCAGGGACTTCCTCCTGGAAGGGGATCGGCTGGGTTTCTGAAGCGAATCCTAGAAGAAACGCCTCTAAGCGGCTTATTTTGCCGGCAATGGGACAAGCCGTTCTTCCTCGCGAAATCAGTTCGGAGACTTAGACTGGTCCCGGTAATTCGGAGCCGGTCAAAAAAGGGGCAAGCCGATCGGCCTCCGGTTACAGTATTGGCCGGAGGCTTTCTTTATGGCGGCAGCGAGGAGGATAGACCCGGGGCTGGCGGCGGAGCTTTCCGGCAAACCGAACGTGCTCCGGGTGACGGAGAGGTCCGTCGAGTACCGGGACGAGTTCAAGCACAAGACCGTCCTGGAGTACCTGGCCGGCAAGGGGCGCAGGCAGATATTCGAGGAGGCGGGGCTCGACGTCGGCGCGATCGGGATGGAGAGGGTCAGGTCCGCCTTCGGGAACTGGCTCACCAAGTGAAAGCGGGGGCAGCCCGTGGCGGGGAGGAAGGGACGGCCGCCCGCCCCGCCGGCCTCGAGGAGGAGCTCGCGGAGACGAAGGCGAGGCTCGAGAGGGCTATGCAGGCCCTGGAGCTCTACCGCCAACTACGAAGGCCGGACCGGCGTCACCAGCCGCACAAACAACCGCCGAAAGGTACGAGGCGATAAGGGCCTGCACCTCCTCACGGACGTCTCCTACGTCCGCTACGGCCCTGGCGGGAGCCGCCTCTGCTACCTCTCGGCGGTCAAGGACGCCTCGACGAACGAGATCCTCGCCTGGGAGCTCTCGGAGTCCTACGGCTCCGGCTTCGTCCTCAGGACGGTCGCCGCCCTCGCGTCCCTGGACTGGCTGCCGGACCAGGCGCTCCTCCACAGCGACCAGGGGTGCCACTACGCGTCGAAGGCCTACAGGTCCTCGCTCCGCGCCATGGGGATGGCCCAGTCCATGTCGCGGAGGGGCAACCGCTGGGACAACGCCCCGATGGAGTCGTGGTTCGGGCACGCCAAGGACGAGATCCCGCTCGAGGGGCGCGGGAGCTTCCGCGAGGTAAGGGCGCTGGTCGCCGACTACGTCGACTACTACAACAACGAGCGCCCGCAGGCCGGCCTCGGCGGCATGACGCCGAGGGAGAGGAGGGACTACCTGCTGTCACTCCCGTCCATGCTGCCCGCGGTCGTCCCGGGGACTAAGGAAAACCCGTCGGGCGTCCCCGCCTGACGGGTTCCTCAGTGTCCCTTGGCGCTCCCCCCTTTTGTTAAAGAGCCGTCTTGGCTCCTTGACATGGGGTCCACATCAACCGGAGGCAGAAACCTTTGGGGGCTTTTTGTTTCGGACTCCGAATTACGGGGTCCAGATTATGCCTAGGCGTTCTTTTTTCTTCTCTTGTCGCCTTCCTCCGCGAGGAAGCGGAATGTCTCCTCCGCACCGGCCTTGACGTAATTTCACCCCCCCCTACTAAGATTGCCAAAAAGGGGTGCGGAATGGATAAGCTCGAATACGTCGCGCGTTCCTTGTCGCGCGGATCGAAGAAGGTCTACGAGAACTACGTCGTGAACGCGGTCTACCAGAAGATAGGCGATCCGAATCTCCTCATCGAGACCCAGAAGGAGATCAGGCTCGAGGGCGGCTACCGGCCCCTCATCGACCTCTACCTCCCGCAGCTATCGATTGCGATCGAGGTGGACGAGGGCTATCACGCCCGGGGAGGGCAGAAGGAGCGGGACCTCTCTCGCGAAGAGTCTATCAGGAGCTGGGTGAGGCACTCCACCATGGGCGGGAGCATCCGATTCGAGCGGATCGCCGCCCATGGCGTGACTCTGGAGGAGTTGAACAGGCGGATCGAGGAGGTCGCCTCCTCTATCCGCGAGATGATTGCCTCGCGTTCGAAGCCTCTGGAATGGAAGTCGGTGGAGGAGCGGCTCGAGGACATCAGGAAGAGAGGGACGATCGAGGAGGACGACGCCTTCGAGACGAACGTTCAGATCATCAACCTGGTCTACGGAAAGAGCCTGAAGGGCTGGCAGAAGGCCGGATACAAGCTCCTGTGGTTCCCGGTGATTTCGGAGTTCGACGAGAAGGAGCGTCTGACCGATCGCTGGGGCTGGCAGAACTTCTTCAACGAGACCCATAGTCTCATCTACGAACGTTCCGTCTACCCGGAAAGTAACGGGTGGAAGAGGGAATGGGCCAAGCGGGACGAGGAGGCGGGGACCATCCGCATCGTCTTCGTCCGTGACCGGGATAGCTTTGGGAAGGCGCGGAAGCGCTTCGCCGGAGTCTTCCGCGCGAGCGGCTGGGACGATGAGCGCGATGCGGAGATATGGAAGCGGACGATGTCCGAGATCCGGATCCCCATCGACGAGGAGGCTTTCCGTGAGCACCACTAAGGTTTATCGCTTTAGCCAGAAAAAATGCTGGTCATGCGAGAACTATGCCGGATATCGCCGCTACAACAGCGGATTCTTCGGCGACTCCTTCGAGGTGAGTGGGAAGGGGCAATGCCTCGCGAAGAAAGGGAACAACTGGGATGGGTCCACCCTCTACTCCTGGTATTGCTCCCGTTACCGAAGGGCAGGGGACGTCGAGGCCATCATCGAGACGGAGAAGGCGAAGAAAGCGAATGAACAGGCCGCTCGGGCCGCGCGGGAGTCGGAAAGCGCTAGGAAAGCGGAAGAACGCCGCGCTCAAGAGGAAGAGCGGCGCCGGAGGGAGTCCGCGGCGCGAGCCGAATCGGCACGAAGGGAAGCCGAGCGGAAATCGCTCGAGGAGGAGCGGCAGAGGCTCGAGTTGGAGCGGAAGCGGCTGGAGCGGGAGCGATGGCTATCCGATCTTCCTTCCGAAGCGCGAGCGACCGTCCTCGCTAGGGAGAGGAAGGAGCGGGAAAGGCTAAGCGAAGCGGAGGAGGAGCTGCAGGCAGCCAAGGCGCTGAAGTTGCAGGCATCCAAGGAACTCGATGCCGCATCGGCTCCTCTTGAGAAGAAAAAGAAACGCCTAGAGGAAACGCAAGGCAAAGTCAAAGGCTTCGTCAAAAGCGGCATTGTGCTCGTTGCCCCTGGTTTCCTTTTTGCGATCATCGCCTTGGCGGCGATTCTGCCGGGCTCACCGTTCCAAGAGTTTACGAATAGGACAATCGCCTTCGCCTTATGCTTGCTCACTCCGGGGCTGATCACGGGCTCTCTCATGATTTGCCTGCCTCTTGCTTTGAAGAAGGGGCGGCAGAGGAAAATCGACCGGATCGAGGCGGAGATCAAGGCCTTGCCGGAGACCGCTGAATTCAGGGTCGCCATGGAAATCGAGCTTGCTTTGAGTTTCGAGCGCATTGTGCGGGCCTTCGCCTTGGAGAGGCATTCGTGGAGCCGGGATATCGTCGAATCGGACGTTCAGGCCCTTGCGGACGCTTTCCTCCGGGCTTCGGGGGTTAAGTGGATCGGCCATGAGTGGTTTGGCGTCGTGTTTATCGTCGCGGATGACATTGAACCGATCCTCCTATCGATGATCGCGGAGGAAGGGATCACGGATGAAGAGGCAGCGTTCGTCGTAAAGGCTCTGGAGGCTTTGCCAAGAAAAGCGAAGCATTTTGTTCCTTTGGAGCGGTGCAAGGAATTCGCGGACAAGATCGCCGAGATTCATAGGACAATCGACTTCTCTTCGCTCGATGAGGACGCTTTCCGGGAGCTTCTGGACGGGTCGCCTTCCGTTCTGGAAGCCTATCTTCTTCGTTTCGCACGCATGGAAAGCTCCATTTGTCCTTTTTCGAAAGCGAACGAGAGAGTCTCGTCAGAGCACTAGAAGCCGCGTTCCATCGGGTGGGATTCTCATCCCCGGGCGCGGGGCGGAGCGTATCAGCCTTCTCCGCTTCTCGGCCCTCTCGAGCCCGTGGCAGGCTTCCTCCTTAGAGCGCCCGCGCTTGCCGAGCCGCTTGCCTGGGCAGGGGATCCCGGTTCCCTCGAGGAGGCTGGGCGCTTTCGCACGGGCGTCTCCGTGGTCTTCGACGGGGAGGGAAGGCCCGTCCACGTCGCTCCGCCTCATGAGAGGGTCAAGGCCCTCGCGGAGGAACTCTTCCGCTGGCTCAGGGGCAGCGCC
>CASFDV010000004.1 GCA_949293555.1 uncultured Bacillota bacterium | reverse complement strand
ATGGACGGGAGTGACAGCAGGTAGTCCCTCCTCTCCCTCGGCGTCATGCCGCCGAGGCCCGCCTGGGGGCGCTCGTTGTTGTAGTAGTCGACGTAGTCGGCGATCAGCGCCCTGACCTCGAGGAAGCTCCCGCACCCCTCGAGGGGAAGCTCGTCCTTGGCGTGCCCGAACCACGACTCCATCGGGGCGTTGTCCCAGCAGTTGCCCCTCCGCGACATGGACTGGGCCATCCCCATGGCGCGGAGCGAGGACCTGTACGCCTTCGACGCGTAGTGGCACCCCTGGTCGCTGTGGAGGAGCACCTGGTCCGGCAGCCAGTCCAGGGACGCGAGGGCGGCGGCCGTCCTGAGGACGAAGCCGGAGCCGTAGGGCTCCGAGAGCTCCCAGGCGACGATCTCCCCGGTGGAGGCGTCCTTGACCGCCGAGAGGTAGCAGAGCCCGGCGCCGGCCTTCCCGTAGCGGACGTAGGAGACGTCCGTGAGGAGGTGCAGGCCGGGCCGCCCGACGGCGAACTGGCGGTTCAGCTTGTTGGCGAAGAAGGCGCTCTCGGCGAAGGCCCTCCCCATCTTCCGGAAGGGGTCGGCCCTCCGGACGGGGCACCGGAGCCCGAGCTTCCTCATGAGCCTCCGGATCTTCTTCCTGCTCATCGCCACCCCGAAGGGCCTCGGCATCATCATCATGATCGTCCGGCTCCCCTTGGGGTAGCCCCGGTAGTCGTAGACCTGCTTGACGAGCGCGAAGTCCCGGATGTCCCGGGCCTCCCGGGGGCTCGGCCCCTCCTCCTTCCTGCGCCTGTACGAGTGGTAGCCGGACTCGGAGACGCCGAGCTCCTCGCACATCTCCCTCGCCGAGAGAGGCGCGGGGGGCCCGGCCGCGAGGCTCGTCCCCCTTATCGCCTCGTACCTCTCGGCGGTTGTTTTTGAGGCTGGTGACGCCGATCCAGCCTTCGCAGTTGGCGGTAGAGATCGACCGCCATGCGGAGCCTCTCGTTCTCGGCCCTGAGGCGCTCGGCCTCCGTCGTCTCCGGGGGAGGCGAGGGCCTGCCAGGCGGGGAGCCGGGGAGCCGACCGGCAGGCCCCTCTTGACCTTCGTGAGCCAGTTCCCGAAGGCGGCGGCGACCCTGTCCCTCCCCAGCGCGCCCACGTCGATCCCCGCCTCCTCGAATATCCGCAGGCCCGGCTTGCCGAGGTTCAGGTACTGGTCGAGGGCGTACTCGATGAAGGCCCGCCTGAAGACCACCGTCCTCGCGGTCACCCTCCCCAAGTTCGGGTTGGCCCTCAGGGCCTCGGCCAGCCCGGGCCCGATCTCTCCGTGCGCCATCAGAAAAGCCTCCGATCACAATAGGGTAACCGGAGGCAGAAACCTTTGGGGGCTTTTTGTTTCGGACTCCGAATTACGGGGTCCAGATTAAAGTCCGATTCCTTTCTATTCCTGAGTCTCAGGCTGCGCCGGCTTAACGAGCCCGTTCTCTTTTAAATAATCGATGAAGGTCTTGAAAATCAACTCTTCCCTCTCGGCGATGTCGGATTCGAGGTAGTCGCCCTTTTTCGCGATGTCTAGAAGTTCAACAATCTTGGTCCCCTCCTTCACCTTACCACGAGCATTGGTGAACCCGTTGTAGTATTTCTTCTTATCAACGAGCCTGTAATCAGAAGCCCTGATGTTGATTCTCTTCTCGAGGAGGGCTTTGTTACCCAGCGACTCGAGAATCGTGTCAGAGGAGAGTCCCTTCTCGTTTTCGTATCTGTTCTTGGGGTAGATGTGCTCTATCTCAAACCTGATGTCCAAATCCAGCAACGGCTGTTTGTCATTTCTCAAGGCCCACCAGGTCAAAAGGGATTTGGTGATTGGCCTTTGATTGTAGAACGCAAAGTTCTTGATGCTGAGGCTTACCCTGTCCTCCTCGAACAGGAAATCTTTATAGGTGACTTCTTGCCCGTTCACGACGTTAATCATCTCGGAGTAGATTGGGGTTCTCAAAGCGTTGACACCTGGGTTCGTCAAGGCATAAGCAAACGTGAAGGCGGTCATCTTGTCCAGAAAGGTGTTCAGTGCACTTTCCTTAAGTTTTCCATCGGCGTCCCTGTATTGCATGAAGTAAACTGACAGGAAATAGACCCACATTCCGTTAGGCGAATAATTAAGAACGAATAGTTTTCTTAGTGTCTCGTCCGAGAAGGCGGCGTCATCCTGCTTGCCCACAGACACCCAGAACTCAGCCAATGAGATGAGGTTATCAAACGTCTCCTCCTTCTTAAGCAATTCCGGGCAAATCTGTTTATAGAATTTTCTAAGGGCCTCGGTCGTAGAGGATTTGATGCCTCTCTTGGCTCTCTCGTAATACATGTATCTGGTGAAGATTTCATCGAGTGGGGAGCCGGAGTTCGTCTTGAAGTTCTCCTCGCAGATGGTTTCAAGGTACTTCCAGCGTTTTATGAAATCGTCCTTCTTGCCGATTGACGAATAGAACTTATAGAAGTCCGCCTTGAAGATGTCCGCATCGGACAAAGGCTTGCCTCTATCGTTAAGCGTGGAGAAGATTCTCAAGGCCGTGTCCTGCGATTCCGCCTCGATTGGAAGCAGGATACAGTTGTTCAGAATCCTAATTGGCAAATAAGCGAAGTAGGATGGGTATTCGTCCAGGAACTTGCGAATCTTTTCTTTGAAGAATCTATAGTTCTGGGCGTACCTGCTCTTCATGTCATCGGTGGCGATGTCGTCCCTCAGAATATAGAGGAGCTCCTTCTTGTATTCGTCGCTCGCTACGTCGGAATCAATCTTGAGGGTGCTGAAACACGGCTGTCCGAACTCGTTGGTCTTCCAAATGCACTTCGCAATAGTCGCCATCGTGTTCCTGGAATTCTCGTCCTTCATGTTTCCGAACTTGGAATAGAAGGCTCTGAGCAAGAGCATCAAGGTGATCAACCTCTGCTGGCCGTCGATGATCTCTTTTTTGCTGTTGGCGTTATTGAACGTGACAATTGAGCCCAAATAGTATTCGTCGGAGTCACTGTTGAATTTACTGAAATCATCGTCCGGGAACGCAAAAGAGAAGATGTCGTCCCACAAGGTCTGACACTCGACTTCTCCCCAAGCGTATGGCCTTTGATAGTCTGGGATAAGAAAGTCCGCTTTCTTGTCTATGAACAAATCCTTAATGCACTTTTGGTCAATATTTAACTTAGACATGTATTGACCTCCTTTCGTGAGAGTGTGCGGAATCTTGTGTAAACGGTTCCGGTAAGACGCCTGAATTTTAGCTATTTTGATTCATAGTAGGCAACGATGTCCCTCCAGCATCTGACCTTCCTCTTCCCGATCCCCTCGTTGTAATGGAGGAAGATGGAGACCAGCCTCTTTTCCAGGGCCTCCTCCGTGACGAACTGGATTTGCTTCTTGAGTGTTCTCTTTATCTGCTTGTTGAACGACTCGATCCGGTTGTTCGTGTATATGAGGCCCCTGAGGCCCTTTGGGAACCATAGAACGTCAGCATGTTCTCGGCCTTCTCGGACCAGAGCCCGAGCTTCGGGTATTCCCCCTTCCATTTGGCGACGAAATCCCCCAAGGTCTTCTTCCCGGACTCCGCGCAGTCCTGCTTGGCTATGGACATGAAGCCGTCGGCCACCTCGGATCGGTGCGACGGCCTGACCTTGGAGCAGACGTTCCGGAGGAGGTGGACGAAGCACCTTTGCCTTTTCGCCTTCGGATAGGCCGACGACAAGGCCTCGTCGATTCCGGGAAGCCCATCGGTCACGGCCACCTCGATTTCGCAGAGCCCCCTCGACCTGAAGTCCGCGAGCAGCTCGCCGTAGGCCTCTGCTGATTTGGTTGACAGGTCATTAAAAACGTCATGGAATCGCCTCACATTTATATATATTGGGTTTATAGGCAAGTTGCTTAAGGAGAATAAAGGGGGGATGGCATCTGTTTGACTAGCAAAAAGGCTCGCCGTTAAGGAGAGCCGATTTGGTTGTCGCCGCACGGACCCATCCGTCCCTGAAATGACCATCTTCTCCCTTCTAGGGCGATCATGCCGCGTTTCCCTCGATCCGCGAACGGCTTTTCCAAAATATCCTTTGCCCATGCCAAGGCAACCGGGCGACGGGAAAACGCAGGCACCGTCTTGATTGTCCGGGCTCGCCACGAAGCGATCCGGGCCCGTCTGGGAAGCGTTTCTGGCAGGCTAGGCAATTCCCCAAGGCATAAGAAAAGGGCCTCGCCGAGGAGGCCCATGGAGGACGGTTCTTGCCGTAATTTCCGGGACAAGCGAGCCCGGAAAACTACACTTAGCGGGCCATCTGTCCCGGATAGGGAAGAAGGGCCATGTAGCGGGCGTTCTTGATGGCCTTGGCGAGCTGCCGCTGGTACTTGGCGCTCGTGCCGGTCTGGGCGCGCGAGCTGATCTTCCCGTCCGGGTTGATGAACCGGCCGAGGAGCTCGACGTCCTTGAAGTCGATGTGGGTGATCTTGTTCTTCTTGAAGTAGCAGACCTTCTTGCGCGGCCTCATCTTCTTGTATGCCATTTTCAATGTTCTCCTTAGTTAGAAGGGCAGGTCTTCCTCGGTGTTGATGTCGAAGGAAGCGGTCTCGGCCCTTTCTTCCGTGGGCTCGGGGTCGATCGGCCCCGCGCCGGGGACGCGCTCGTCGCCCTTCCTCGAGATGAACTCGAAGTTATCGCAGCGAACGCGGATGGTGTCCCTCCTGAGGTTGTCCCTGCCGACGTAGGAATCCGCCTCCAGGCGTCCGGTGACGCCGATGGTGGACCCTCTCTTGCAGTACTTCATGAGGGTTTCGGCCCGGGGGCCGAAGAGGCTGCAGTCGATGAACAGCGTGTACTTGTTCTTGTCCTCGTTCGGCGCAGGACGGCGGAAGCTGTCGTTGACAGCCAGCCGGAAGGATACGACGGGCTGCCCCGTGTTGGTCTTCCTGAGCACAGGATCCCTGACGATGTTTCCTACGAGCACGACGTTGTTCAGCATTCTTGACCCCTCCTCCGTTCGGTCTCTATTCGTCGACGACGATGAGATGGCGGATTACGTTCCTGTCGAGCTTCGCCAGACGGACGAACTCGTCGAGGGAACCCGGCTCGGCGTCGATCTTGAGATCGACGTAGTAGCCCTTCTTCTCCCCGGCGATGTCGTAGGCGAAGTCCTTGATCCCGAGCTCCTTGCTCTCCTTCACCTTCGCGCCGCAGTCGGCGAGGATCTTGGAAAGCTTCTCGATCTCGGCCTTGCGCGCCTCGTCATCGAGATTCGCGCGCAGGATGTACATGATCTCGTACTTCCTCATTTCGCACCTCCTAGTTTCGGTCTATGGGCCATGTCCGGCATGGCCATAAGAGCTGTGGCCTCCCGTCCTTCCCGGGAAGCGTGGGCTACTATACGCCCTGAGGAAGAAGACAGGAAGGAAATCCTTCCCTAAGGGAAGGGGATGTCGCCTCTCCCCTGCCCTGACCTACTTATAGGGTGGCAAATCCCCTATTTGCCCTCGTCCTTCATCGTCGGGAAGAGAAGGACCTCGCGGATGTTGCTCTGCTCCGTCAGAAGCATGACGAGGCGGTCCACCCCAAGGCCGATCCCTCCGGCAGGGGGCATCCCGTACTGGAGGGCCTCCAGGAAGTTGAGGTCCATGTCGTTGGCCTCGTCGTCCCCTCTCTCGCGGGCCTTGAGCTCCTCGATGAACCGCTCCTTCTGGTCGAAGGGGTCGTTGATCTCGCTATAGGCGTTGGCGAACTCCGTCCCGCCCACGAAGAACTCGAAGCGGTCCACGAAGCGCGGGTCCGCGGTCTTCTTGGTGAGGGGCGAGACTTCGATCGGGTAGGTGCAGACGAAGCAGGGCGAGATGAGCGTCGGCTCGACGAACTCGTCGAAGAACTCCTGCATGATGTAGCCGGTGGAGTTCCAGCTCTTCTTGAGCTCGAGATGGCGTTCCTTGGCAAGCTCGAGGGCCTTCTCGAAAGGGATTTCCTCCCGGAAGTCGATGCCCGTCTTCTCGAGGATGAGGTCCGCCATATGGTAGGAGGGGAACTCGCACGAGAGGTCGATCTCCTGCCCGTTCCAAAGGAACTTCTCCTGATGGAGCACTTCCTTGGCGAGGTAGTGGAGGAGGCCGGAAAGCCATGCCTTCATGTCCTGGAGGTCGGCGTAGCCCTGGTACAGCTCGATCGTAGTGAACTCGGGGTTATGCTTCGCGTCGATCCCCTCGTTCCGGAAGATGCGCCCGATCTCGTACACCTTCTCGATGCCCCCGACGAGGCACTTCTTGAGGTTCAGCTCCGTGGCGATCCTCAGATAGAAGTCCTTGTCGAGCGCGTTGTGGTGGGTGACGAAGGGGCGGGCGGCCGCGCCGCCGAGGATCGGAGAAAGGATGGAAGTCTCCACCTCGACGAAACCAAGGGAGTCGCAGTAGTCGCGGATGCCCTTCACGATTCTGGAGCGCGCCAGGGCGATCTTCCTCGAGGAATCATTGACGATCAGATCGAGGAAGCGCCTCCGGTAGCGTTCCTCCGTGTCCTGGAGGCCGTGGAACTTCTCCGGAAGGGGCTTGAGGCACTTGACGAGGGGGACGTACTTCTCGACCCGGATGGTGAGCTCGCCCGTCCTCGTCCTCATGAGGGTCCCCTCGACCCCGGCGATGTCCCCGAGGTCGCTGAGCTTGAACGCCTGGTAGTCGTTCTCTCCCACAACGTCCTTCGCGATCCAGCACTGGATGGAGGCGTCCTGGTCCTTGAGATGGAAGAAGGAGGCCTTCCCCATCTTCCGGAGGGACATGATCCGCCCGGCGGTCTGCCCGCGGATCGGCGAGGAGAGAAGCGCCTCCTCGTCCTTTCCTTCGCCTTGGGCGATGAGACCCTTTATGTCGTCCTTCTTCTCGTACTTGCCCCCGTAGGGCTCGTAGCCTAGCTCCCGGAGAACCTTCAGCTTCTCCCGGCGGGCGGCCTCTTGGTCAGTCAGCTTCTCGTCCATAAGGAAAACCTCCAAAGACGCGCGAATTTTAGTGCATGCGCGGGAGGTTAGCCACCGAAGGGCAGGCTACTCGTCCCTTGGCCTCATGATCTCCGGGCCGAACTCCTTCTCGAGGTCGTGGACGATGCCGGGGACGCTTTCCATCACGCGTGTTTCCCGCACTTCCCCGGTCTCCAAGTCCTTTTCCGTGTAGGTGACTTCTGTCACGGAGACACGGCCCTCGAGATATTCCCCTTGCCAAAGGGAGTCATAAGGAGCGTCCCTCCCGTCCAACAGGAACTCCTTGCCCTGGTAAGCGGCGCGCATCGCGAAGTAATGGCAGACGCAGAACTCGATTTCCGAGTTGCCAACGGAATACCGGATCTTCTCCTTGGAAAAGTTAAAGCCAGGGATGTAGGGGTATTCCACCGCAAAGCCATCGAAAGCAACCGGGATTTCCATTGGTTCATCCGGCGCCATGTAGGGGTGAGACACCCCCGCGATCTTTCCCTCTGCGTGAGAGCTGAAATCAAACGAAAGAGCCACGCAAATCTCCCTTTATTTTTTAGGTTTTGGGCAAAGCCGCCCTTTTAGAGCGGCCGGAAGGGGCTCGGCCCCTTGTTCAGGGCGTTGGCGCTGAGCCATTCGTAGTACGCCCTCAGGGCCGAGAGGCGGGACTTCAGGGAATTGAGGTTCCGGGGGCCGGAGGGCTCTCTGATTTCCCTTTCCGTTTCCTCGATCGCCTTCCTGGCGAGAAGAAGGACCTCGTCCAGGGAGCAGAAGCCCATGGTGAAATTCCCATCGTCCATGGCGGTAAGGGCGCCCTTCACGTAGGAAATGTAGCTGCTCGCCGTCCTCGGCGTCTTGCCGTTCTTGATGAGATCGGCGCGGAAGGCGTCGAGCCCATAGGCGATGAGAAGTTCCCGGGGCGCCTTCGGGGACGCTGCGCGCGTCTTCTTCGAACCGAAGTCGTCGCGGTGGAGGAGAAGCCTCTCCGCGGACCCCTTCCCTTCCTCCTCTTCCGCGCTTTCGAGGAACACCTCGCGGAAGAAGGCATCCCCGGAAAGACGGGCGTGGCCGAGGCGGGACCGGATGGCAGCGGGATCTTCCTCAAGGCAGAGGGCGCCCGAGTAGGGGTACACATAGGGGTTATGGACCCCGCAATAGTCGATGAGGTCCATATCCCTTCTTCCCGCCTCCTTGTCGCGGAGACACTGGAAGTAGGTGGCGAGGCTCTCGCGTACGATCCGTCCGCCCGCGCCATTGGACTCGGAATAGTAGTGGTGGAGGAAGTGGAAATATTCGTGCGCGTAGACGGAGAGAACCTCCTCGAGGCCTTGCGGCGTCTCGATCCGCTGCGTCCAAGGCGCAGGGTTAAGGGCGTTCGCGCGGAAGATCGCGTTGAGGTAGAGGACGATTTCCTTCTTCCCGCCGATCTCGCGGTACTCGCCGAGCTTCAGCGCCTCCATAGAACGGTTCTCATAGCTCTCGATGGCCTCGTCGTAGTCCCTGCGTAGCCCAGGGTTCTTGATGGAGCGGCGCTCGGGGGCAACGCTCTTCTTTATCGCGCGGTGATATGCGGCGTCAGGAGTTCCGCCAGACTTCAGGATTTCCATGGCCCAGGAAATCGCGCCGCGCGCCGCAATCGCGATCTCGTCGCCTTGCCCGGCAAGCTCCCTGGCCTTGGCCGCGATTTCTTCGTGCCTGTCGAGGTCGTAGAGGAGCGCGATCGAATAGGCAAGGACGCACTTCCCTTCCTTGAGGAGGCGGGTGACGAACTGGTGGAGCCACTCCTCCGAGAGCCTGCGTGTCCTCCCCTTGTAATGGACGCGCTCCACTTTGTCGTCGAAGACGATTTCGGGTTCTTCCTCGGGCACGCAGGGAAGTCCCTGCATGAGCCTCCTAAGAAGCTCCAGGCACCCCTTTCCTTCGCTCACGAGGCCCCCTTCGAGGTTGCAGGGCAACAGGCGTTTGTCGATGACAGCCATGCTTTTCTCCTTTCCGCGGTCCTTCCGCGCTGGCAGTGGCAATATAACGTCTTCAAAAATGGATATGCCCTAGAGACGCGTCCTCGTCCGTTTTTTCGGCCACCCAAAAATGGGACGCCGACGAAAGGGGCAACAGCCTCTTCCCCGCATGCTCCTACGCCAAAGGGAGCGCCTTGAAGAGGCGCCTGACTCCGAAAGATTGGGCAAAACTAGCTTCAATCTCGGGATATTAGTTTCCCGACGAGCTTCCTGAGGTAATGGAGCCCATAGGATATCCCCGCCGTCGCCGCGAGCATCGCCAGAAGGGCGATCGGCCAGTACCCGCCCCGGTTGAACCCGTAGAAGTCCTCCCATCCTCCGTTAAGAGGGCCGAGGGCAACCACCATCACGAGATAGACGATTCCGTAAAGAACCACGGTCGAAAGGCCAATGGGGGCGAACCTTGTCCTCATGTTCCCCGGGGAAAGCAGGAGAGCAAGGATCCCGGCGATCGGCGCGAGCGCGTGAAGGTAGAGGGAAGTCCCGAGGTACATCATCCCCCACCCCTGAGTAGGGCCTAGGAAGCAGATGACCGTAAGGAAGGTGACCGTCGTCGCGACAACCCCGACGAAATGGACGATCGTCCCCCATTCGGGAACCTCCCATTCAGGACGGAAGGTCTTCCACCCCATGATCCCGGCGTGAAGGAGGGACGCCAGGAGAAGGAGGAGGTTCGAGTCCACGGTGAAGTAGCGGAAGCACCCCGCCCCTTCCGAGGTCATGAACCCCGATCCCCCGAGGGGGACGAAGAAGCCGAGGATGCCGACGAAGGCGAGGGTCGCCGCGGCAAGATCGAGGAGGAGGACCAGGACAGGACGGATCCAGCGAAGAGTGGTTTTGCTCATGGGCGTAAAAGTAAACCATTGCCCCGGAAAGAGGAAGCGCGGAACGAATCAACCTTCTATCAGAGGAAGAGGGAACAGGGCGTGAAGGGGGCAAAAGGCAAGACCTCCTTGACCGCTTCCTCCTTCTCAGTCCTCACGAGCTCGAAAGACAGGGGGAGCGAATCAAAAGCGAGCCTCTGGACGTAAGATCCTTCACGTAGCCTTTTTCCTTGTCTGTCAGCAAACGCAAGGATAAGGGCTACATCGGTCGGCTCAAGGGCCGTGCGCCCCCCGGGGCGGTGGCGCCGGCCTTTTCTTCTTACACAAGATTTGGGAGTGGTCCCCCTAAAACACATTTTTTGAATATGTTTTAGCGCTATCAAACACATTTTTTGGAGTAGTCCGTCCTTAAAAGGCACGTATACCTTTGTTTTCAATAAATTATTAAGGACGGAGGCACCCTAAGGGGATCTGATACACCCCGTCCTCCCTTCGGAACCCTGCATCGCCATGCGTCACGACCATCAGGAAGGCAGGCTGATGGAGCTCGTCGATGTCTTCCTTCAGACGGACGAGGTTCCTTGCCGCTTCGTCCACGGCCTCTTGCTCCCTCATCTTGATCTCGATGAGCGCCCAGCGCCCGTCAGGGAACTGGAGGACGAGGTCGGCCTCCCTCCCTGCCTTGTCGCGATAGTGGTAGCTCTTCGCTCCGTGCGCTTCCCCGTAGGTGCGGAGGTCCCTCACGGCAAGTTCCTCGAAGAGCAGCCCAAAGGTGCGGATGTCCCCCATCAGCCATTCCGGCGTGGCGGAAAGGGCGGACGCGCTGATCGAAGGGTCAGTCATGTGGCGGACGGGCGAGGTGCGGATCGCCGTCTTGCTCCGAAGGTTCGGATTCCAGGCGGCAAGGTCCTCCGAGACATATAGGTTCTCAAGGGTTGCCATGAGCCGATACGCGGTGGGACGGCTCGTCCCGATATCCTCCGCGATCGCGGATAACGCGCGGGAGGAACCGACACTTCGCGCATAAGCCCGGAGGAAGGACTCCGCGAGGCTCTCGCTTCTCTCCGCCCTTCCTCGCCTACCGGCGGGGAACATACCCATCGCGACCAGGTTCTGGAAGAAGGAACGCGCGAGGGAAAATCCCACCTCCTTGTGCGTGACCGCGGAAGGCCATCCGCCCCGGCAGATCAAGCGGGCATAGTCCATGAGACGAAGCGAACTGAAGCAGGCGACCTCCTCCCCGGCGAGGAGCGAGGAAAGGGATACGCTATGCTCCCCTTCGCCACTTTCGAACAGGGACATCGTCCGCATCCTTCTTCTCGCGATCCTGCCGGTCCCGGTATGGCGGTTCTCTTCCCCAGGGACCGTGACACTCCCGGACAGGATGAAATTCCCCAGGCGATCGGAGCGATCGACCTCGTGCTTCACGGCGTCCCATAGCCTTGGAACAACCTGCCACTCATCCAGGAGCATGGGCCGCTCCCCATTCTTGAGGAAATCCAGCGGGGAAAGCCTTGCGAGCCGGATCGCGCCATCCGAGTCAAGGGCACCGAAGTCATGCGCGCTATTCGCGTGCCTAGCGCACGTGGTCGACTTCCCGCACCACTTGGGTCCCGTTACGTAGACGGCCCCGCTCGTCCGGAGGGCCTCCTCAAGAATATCGTCGAACACACGGGCTATGTACTCCATCGCGGGCATCCTCCTAATTCGTAGATTATCGATAAATATGGCTGATTTCAATTATACTTTACAAGTTGGCAGAATTTTACTTAACAACTTGGCACGTTTTTACTTTACAAGTTGGCAGGCAATTCGCTTACATCTTGGCAACCCCCATGAAGCAAAAGACACATCCTTATCTAACGACGAAAGAAAAGCCGCCCACGGCATCGCCATGGACGGCTGAGGGACGGATGAGGGATCGCTACTGCTTGATCGCGTTCCCGGTGTAGAGCTGGTAGTACTTCCCCTGGCGGGCGATGAGCTCGTCGTGGGAGCCCCTCTCGGTGATGCGGCCGTTCTCCAGGACCATGATGACGTCGGAGTTCTTGACCGTGGAGAGCCGGTGGGCGATGACGAACACGGTCCTTCCCTTCATGATCGCGTCCATGCCCTTCTGGACCATCTCCTCGGTCCGGGAGTCGATGGAGCTTGTCGCTTCGTCGAGGATCATCACAGGAGGGTCGGCGATGGCGCACCGCGCGATGGCGATGAGCTGGCGCTGGCCCTGGGAGAGGTTCAGCCCGGCCTTCACGAGCATCGTGTCGTAGCCCTGCGGGAGCTGCTGGATGAAGCGGTCGGCGTTGGCGAGCTTCGCCGCGGCGACGACCTCCTCGTCGGTCGCGTCGAGCTTCCCGAAGCGGATGTTCTCCTTGATGGTTCCCGTGAAGAGCTCCGTCTCCTGGAGCACCATCCCGAGCGAGCGGCGGAGGTCCGCCTTCTTGATCTTGTTGATGTTGATGTCGTCGTAGCGGATCTTCCCGTCGGCGATGTCGTAGAAGCGGTTGATGAGGTTGGTGATCGTGGTCTTCCCCGCGCCGGTCGGGCCGACGAAGGCGACCTTCTGCCCCGGCTCCGCGTAAAGGGTGATGTTGTGGAGGACGATCTTGTTCGGGACGTAGCCGAAGTCCACGTCGTAGAAGTTGATCTTGCCCCTGAGCCAGGTGTAGGTGGTCGGGGAGCCGTCCGTGTGGGGGTGCTTCCACGCCCAGAGGCCCGTCCTTTCCTCGACCTCGACGGGGTTCCCGTCCGGCCCTTCCTTCGCGTTCACGAGCTCGACGTAGCCGTCGTCCTGCTCCGCGGGGGTATCGACCAGCTCGAAGATGCGGACGAGGCCGGCCAGGGCCATCGCGATGGAGTTGGTCTGCTGGGCGAGCTGGCCCATCGGGCGGCTGAAGCTCCGGGAAAGGAGGAGGAACTCGACGATGACGCCCGTGGTGAGGGCGGTCCCGAGCCCCATGGAGGCGAAGAGCCCCGGGTTCTCCTGGTTGGCGAAGATGAGGCCCACCCCGATGAGGGCGATGGCGATGTACTGGACGTAGCTGAACTGGTTGACGACCGGCATGAGGATGTTCGCGTAGCGGTTCGCCTTCGTCGCCTCGACGCGGAGGGCGTCGTTCACCTTGTCGAAGGCGCGCTTGTTCCTCTCCTCGTAGTTGAACACCTTGACGACGCGCTGGCCGTTGATGAGCTCCTCGACGTAGCCGTCGGCCTCGGCGAGCGCCCTCTGCTGGCCGATGAAGTGGCGCGAGGAGCGGCTGGCGATGGCCTTGCTGAAGAATATGGTCGGGATGGCGAGGAGGAAGGCGCAGATGGCGAGCAGCCAGTTGGTGAGGAACATCGTGACGAGGACGGCGATCATCGTCACGCTGCTGTTGACGACCATGGGCCAGCTCCGCGAAAGCGCCTCGCGGAGGGTGTCCACGTCGTTGGAGTAGATGGACATGATGTCGCCCCTCGTGTGGCTGTCGAAGTAGCTCACGGGGAGGTCCTGCATGTGGTTGAAGAGCTGGTCGCGGATGATCTTCTGCGTCCCCTGGGCGACGTAGGCCATGAGGTACTGGTAGAAGTAGTCGCAGGTGAGGCCGATGGCCATGACGCCGACGAAGACGCCGACGAGGATCCCGAGGAGCGCGTACTCGGCGGAAAGGTCGAGGGTCCCGACCTGGCCGGCCTGGATCCACTCGGTGGTCTTCGTCACCATCGGGGTGATGCACTGGTCGATGACCGCGCCGGTGAAAATGGTCGCGAACACCGTGCTGACGGCGGCGACGATGATGCAGAGGAAGGCAAGGGTGAAGCGGACGGGATAGTTCCTGACCTCGACGCGGAAGACGCGCCCGATCATGGAGAGGTAGTTCCTCCCCTTCCCTTGGGTCCTAGTCGCCTTGGACATCGAAGTCACCTCCTCCCAGCTGGGATTCGTAGAGCTCCTTGTAGAGCGGGCAGCTCTCCATGAGCTCGTCGTTGGTGCCCTTGGCGATGACCTTGCCGTCGTCCATGACGAGGATCTGGTCGCAGTCCTTCACCGAGAGGACACGCTCGGCGATGATGAACTTGGTCGTGCCGGGGAACTTCGTCGCGAGCCCCTGGCGGATGAGGGAGTCCGTGTGGGTGTCCACGGCGGACGTGCTGTCGTCGAGGATGAGGATCTTCGGGTGCTTCAGAAGGGCGCGGGCGATGCAAAGCCTCTGCTTCTGGCCGCCCGAGACGTTGGTTCCGCCCTGGACGATCATGCGCTCGTACTTCTCGGGGAAGCCCTCGATGAAGGAGGAGGCCTGGGCGATGTCGCAGGCTTCCTTTAGTTCCTCGTCGGTGGCGTGCTCGTTGCCCCAGCGGAGGTTTTCCGCGATCGTGCCTTTGAAGAGGGTGTTCTTCTGGAGGACGACGGCGACCGCCTCGCGGAGGGCGTGGAGGTCATAGTCGCGGACGTCCACTCCCCCGACCTTCACGGAGCCGGAAGTGACGTCGTAGAGGCGGGCGATCATGGAGAGGAGCGTCGTCTTGCTCGAGCCGGTCGAGCCGACGATGCCGACCGTCTCCCCGGAGGCGAAGTGGAGGTCGATGTCCTTGAGGACGTCGTTCTCCGGATTGTCCTTGAAGTGGAAGCGGACGTGGTCGAAGTCGACGGAGCCGTCCTTGACCTCGAGCACGGGGTGCTCCGGGCTCACGATGTCCGGGACCTCGTCGATGATGTGGATGATTCGTTCGGCGCTGTTCCTCGACATGACGATCATCGTGTAGATCATCGTGATCAGCATGAGGGCGATGAGGATCTGCATGATGTAGGAGAGGAGGGAGCTCAGCTCGCCGGTCGTCATCTCGGTGATAAGCACCCCGCCTGCGGTGAACTGGGGGTTCCCGTCGGCGCCCGGCACCCAGGTGGTGATGAGCTGGGCGCCGAAGTAGCAAAGGAGGAGGATCGCGAGGTAGCTCGCCGTCTGCATGAGGGGGGAGTTGAAGGCGAGGATCTTCTCCGTCTTCACGAACTTCTCGAAGATGACCTCGCTCGTGTCGCCGAAGCGCCTCTTCTGCTCTTCCTGCCTTCCGAACGCCTTGACGGCGCGGATGCCGGCGATGTTCTCCTGGACGTCCTCGTTCAGGTCGTCGTAGGTCCGGAAGATGCGGACGAAGAGCGGGTGGACGAAGTGGGCGATGAAGATGAGAAGGGCGCCCACGGCGGGGATGACGGCGAGGAAGATGAAGGCGAGCCTCCACTCCGTGACGAAGGCCATGATCATGGCGAACACCATGAGCATCGGAGCCCTGAGGAGCGAGCGCACGATCATCTGGAAGGCGAACTGGACGTTGCTGACGTCGAGCGTCGTCCTCGTGACGATGGAACTCGTGGAGAACTTGTCGATATTGGTGAAGGAGTAGTCCTGGATCTTATAGAACATCTCCTGGCGGAGGTTCGCCCCAAGTCCCGCCGCGGCGGAAGCCGCCCAGTAGCCGGCGAGGATGCCGGTGACGACGCCGCAGCAGGCGAGGGCAAGCATCACCCCGCCCCAGACGAAGCACATCCCAACGTTGATGGTCGGCGCGCTGATCTCGTCGACGAGGTACTGCATCATGTAGGGGATGAGGATTTCCCCTGCAGTCTCAAGGGCGACGAAAATCCACGCAAGAATGGTATCTTTCTTGTATTTTCCGATGAATCTCCAAAGAGACTTCATCGTTCCGAGCAAAGTGTCGTGATAGATCGGCATCCCCTGCTCGTCGAATTCCTCGTCGGCGCTCCGGAAGCGAGGGGCGTTGTTCTCGTTTTCCCGGATCGCCTTTGCGGCGTTCTTGCTCATTCCTTACCTCCTTCCTCGTTTTCCGCGCTCAGACGCTTCCTTTCCTTCTGCTCCCGCGAGAGAAGGCCGCAGTTCTCGCGGATCTTCTCCAGCACCCTGAGGGCGACTTCCCTTTCTTCCGGGGAAATGCCTTCCCCCATGCGGAGGACAAGGGAGTCGAAGCTCGTGTGGACGCGCGTGATCCATTCCTCGCCCCGCTTGGTGAGGTAGAGCCACTTGACCCTCCTGTCCTTCGTGGACGTCCGACTCCCAACCATCCCCTTCGCGTCAAGGAGGGCGAGGTTCTGGGAGAGGGAGGCCTTGCTCAGGCGAAGCCTCGCGGCAACTTCGCGGGCGCTCGTCTTCTCCTTCCTATGGGCGAAGAGGTCGTTCAGGACCATGATCTCGATCCAGCTGAGGCTGGGATCAGAAATGCTCGAGGCACATTCCCGGAAAACCGAGCGGGCCCGGGCGTACGTCTCCCGGATGGAAGAGGAGAGAATTCTGTGCTGTTCAATTTTCGTTTCCATATTGACTATCTCATCTCCGCAAGTGTGTATTTACGCGTTCTTACCCTAGTAGTCAACACACTAACTTTGTAAAAGTTGCCTTTTATACGAAATATGGGCACCAGCAACAAAAAGGCGCAGGGCTTCCCTTGAAGGGAAAGACCCTGCTCAATAAGGCTAGTCTTCGAGATAGCCGGACTTGGGAGCGACGGCGAAGAGGTCGCAGAGTTCCCTCATGTTCTCGTCAGTCAGCTCGTTCACGCGCGGATGACCGAGGGCCAGCATGTAGATCTTGGCGGCCTTCTCAACCGTCTCGACAAGGCCGAAGGTCTCGTCAAGGCTCTTCCCGGCAGCGTACACCCCGTGGAGCGCCCAGACGACGAGGCGGAACTCTTCCATCTTCTTGGCCGTGGCCTTCCCGATTTCCGTCGTCCCGCAGAGCATCCAGGGAAGGATGCCCACCCCGTCGGGGAAGACGACGACGCATTCGGTGCACATCTTCCAGAGGTCCTTGGTGAACGACTTTTCGTCCAGCTCGTGGACGAAGTTCATGGCCAGGAGGTTCGTTGGATGGGAATGCATCACGACCCTGTTCTCTAGATCCACCGATAGCCTCGCGGCATGCGACATCATGTGGGCGGGGAATTCGCTGGTAGGACGGCCGCCGTCCTTGAAGCCCCAAAGGAGGTCGACGCCCTTCCCGCCCTTGGCGATCCGGACGATCCCAAGGTTTGTCTCAGGGTCGAGAAGGACGTTCTTGAAGTACTTCCCTGTCCCTGTGACAAGGAAGATCCTGCCCTCGAGCGTAGAAAGGTCGAGGTCGACTTCCTTCACCCCCATCAAAGGGATATGGCGAATGACCGTTCCGGGATCAAGGTAATCGGCAACTTCGGCTTCCTCAAGAAGAAGGGAGATGTTTCCTCCGTTCCTCTCGTCCCAGCCAAGGCGGTACATGTTGTCCGCGGTGCGGGCGAACTCAAGAAGAAATGGCGCAGTTCTGATATCTTTCACTGGATTTACCTCTTTGAAAGGGCTTCCCTCTCATATCTTCCGACTTCTTCCGTCCAGTTCCTTCCAGGGACGCCCGCCCTCCTTAGGCACTCGTCCCAGACGGCCCCGAAGGGCATGGTCTTCCACTCTTCCTGCTCGGCGTAGAGCGAGGTAAAGGAAGCCTTGTCCTGGAGTTCCCGCCACCTTTCATTAGGCATGAGCGCCGCGTATAGGAGCGCTTTCCTGACATTCCTCTCCCCGATCGCCCAGGCGGCGATGCGGTTGATGCTCGCGTCGAAGTAGTCGAGACCGATGAGAACCCTCTCGTCCGCGTCGTTCCGGATGATCTCGCGGGCGATTTCCTTCAGTTCGTCCTCGAAGCTCACGACATGGTCGCTGTCCCAGCGCACTCCCCTGGTGACATGAAGGGCCACTTTCTCATGGAAAGCCAAGAGGCTCGGAATCTTGTCGCTCACGTACTCGAGAGGATGGTAGTGGCCATTGTCGAGAAGGCAGCAGATGCCTTTGAGCGCTGCGTAGTTCTGATAGAACTCGTTGCTCCCGACCGTATAGGACTCCACCCCGATGCCGAACACCTTGCTCTCGACCGCGACGATGACCTTCTTCCGGTCATAGGGAGTAGCAAGAATCTCGTCCAAGGACTTCTTAAGACGGAGCCTCGGCCCTAAGCGGTCGGCGGGCACGTCCTTGAAGCCATCCGGGATCCAGATGTTCATCAGGACGGGGCTGCCCATCCTCTCGGCGATGTGCTCGCTGATGCGAAGGGAAGAGATGACGTGGCGGACCCAGAACTTCCTGACCTCTTCTCTGGGGGAGGAAAGGGAAAGCCCGTCCACGAGCATCGGGTGCGAGAAGAGCGTGGGATTGAAATCGATGCCATCCAGCCCCTCTTCCTTCGTAAAGTCGATCCACGGGTCGAAGTGCTCCGGACGATAGGCGTCGCGGTCGACCTTTTCCCCGTCGAAGATCGCGTAGGAAGCGTGGAGGTTCAGCCTCTTCTTCCCCGGCATGAGGGAGAAGGCCTCATGAAGGTCAGCCTTCAGTTCCTCGAAGTTCCTCGCCCTTCCGGGGTAGTTCCCGGTGGTCTGGATTCCTCCGGAAAGAGTGCCGGCGCCATCGAAGCCGATGACGTCGTCCCCCTGCCAGCAGTGGACGGAGATGGGGATGGAGAGGACGCGCTCGATCGCGCTCTCGCTGTCGACCCCTCCTTCCCGATAGGCCTCGCGGGCCCGCTCGTAGTCCTTCTCGCTCATGAATTCTCCTTTCCTTGGGTGAATAGGTTTCCCAGGGCGCTTGCCTCGATGGGGAGCGCAACGACTTCCTTGCCCGTCGCCTTCCTGGTCAGCTCGTTCAGGTGGCTGTTTTTCGCCCCTCCTCCCGCGATCACGATCTTCTTGTAGGTCTTCCCCGTAAGCGTCTCGATTTCCCTGACCGCCTTCGCATAGGAGAAGGCAAGCCCCCGGAAGACGCTTTCGAAGAGATCGCTTTCGGACAATTCTTCCATCCGCATGCTTCTAAGAAGGGACTCTTTCATGCTCCGGGGAGAGAGCAAGGAAGGGTCATCGACAGGAGGGACGAAAGTCGCCTTGCTCCTTGAAGCCTCCTCCGCGATGGTCCTGAAGTCCTTGCCCGGGCAAATCTCCGCCCGGAGGCGCTGAACGATCCAAAGGCCCATGATGTTCTTCAGGAAGCGAATGTATCCAGGCCCGCCTTCGTTCGTGAAGTTCCTTGCCCTCGCTTCCTCGTTGAGAACGGGACGAGGGCGCTTCGTCCCGATGAGGGACCACGTCCCGCTGGAGAGGAAGATGGAATCCTCATCCAGCTCCATCCCCTCCACGGCGGAGGCGGTGTCATGCGAAGCGCAGAGCCTGACCGCAAGGTCGCCTCCAACTTCAGTGGCTACCTCAGGAAGAAGCGTCCCTACGAAATCCCCGGGATTTCCAAGTGTTTCCGGGAATATTCGCGAAGGAAGGCCAAGGGCGCGGATGATCTCGAAGTCATATTCCTTTCGCGAGGCATCAAGAAGTCCGGTGGTGCTGGCGTTCGTATACTCGTGCGCCCGCCTGCCGGTGAGCCTGTAAGCAAGGTACTCAGGCACCATTAGGAATCCACGGCACCCTTCGAGAGCACCTTCCCTCTTATCCCGCAGGAGCTGGTAGATGGTGTTGAACGACTGGAACTGCGTGCCAGTCCTCCCGTAAAGGTATGAAGGAGGCACCTTCTTTCTTGCGAACTCGATGTCTTCCTTTGTCCTGGGGTCGCGATAGGAACGGCAAGGCAGGAACGCTCCCTCCTCCCGCTCGAGGACATAGTCCACGCCCCAGGAATCGATCGCAAGGGACTCGATCCGGGGTTCTCTCCGAAAGCATTCGCGGATGCCTTTGAGCATTTCCGAATAAATGCGCTCGAGATCCCAGACCATGCCATCGGGGGCTTCCGCCGGGCCGTTGGGAAAGCGATGGACCTCCTCAAGGCTCCAGCAGCCTTCGGTGAGACGGCCGAGGATGATCCGGCCGCTGCTGGCCCCTAAGTCGACGGCGATGCGGGAGATCAATCGCGTTCCTCCAGGATGTGCTTCCCTGCAAGGAGGCGGCTTTCTCGCCCGCTTGGGAAACGGAAGGTCGCCTCGCAGTTGGCAGGAACCTCGACCTCATAGAAGTAGCGCCCCTTCTCCTTTCTCCAGGAGGAGCGGACGATCCCGTACACGGAGCGGTAGGACAAGGAGGCGCGCTCGAAATGTCCGCCCGGCACAGGCGCGATGAGGAAACGGTTCTCCCCGGCGACCCTTACTCCGCACATGCGGGAGAAGACCCATTCGAGGACAGCGCCTTTGGAGTAATGGTCGAGGCTTGCGATTCCGCCCTGGGCGGAGGTGCCTTCCCAGGACTCCCAGATTGTGGTCGCCCCCTCCTTGGCCATGAAGAGCCAGCCCGGCATTTCCTCGTTCTCAAGCGCCCGATAGGCGTATTCAGGATTAATGCCCTCAAGAACGTAGAGGATGAACGGGGTGGATAGGAATCCTGTGCCGACCCTCCAGCGGTAATGCTCCATCGCCTCGACGAGGCGCTTCTTCGCATACGCGGATTCCTCCTCACCGAGAAGGCCGAGCATGAGCGGACGGACGAGGAGCGCCTGGCGATCGGTGTCGAGGGAATGCTCCGGAAGCTTCCGGATCGCCTGGTAGGCCGCCTTGGACTTGTCGCGGTAGGCCTCGTAACGGACTTTCGCCTCTTCGTCCCCCATGATGGAGGCGATCTTCCCCATGAGATCCATCATGAGCGAGGCATAGGCCGTCGCGACCTCGGGCTTGGGAAGGATCGTGTCCGTCCAGACGGTCGCGTGCACTTCCTTGGGCTCGGCCCACTCCCCATAGGCCTGCCCGTAGTTGATCGCGTACTTCCTCTCCTTGTGCGGAATGCGGAGCGGCTTGGAAAGAAGCGTCTTCTTCCCCATCCTGCGGATGATGAATTCCGCGTAGCGCTTCATCCCGGGGTAGAACTCCTTCAGGATCCTTTCGTCCCCGTACTGGAGGTAGTGCCTCCAAGGAATGAGGATGCCGGCATCGGCCCAGCCTGGAGCGCCGTTCATCGTGTCCATATAGAAGTCGACCCCTCCGGCAGGAGCGATCTGCGGGAGCCGCCCGTTCTTCTCCTGCCAGTCGTAGACGTCCCTCAAATGCTTCCTGGCGAACGTCCGGTAGTCGAAGAGGTAGGAGGCCGTGCGGAAGAAAAGCTGGGAGTCCCCGGTCCAGCCATGCCTTTCCCTGGTCGGGCAGTCGGTGGGAACGTCCGCCCCGTTGTTCCTTGCAGACCACCTCGTGGCATCGACGAACTTGTCGAGGAGCGGGTTCGAGCTTTCGAAGGACAGGGTGTCCTCGAAATCGGATGAGGCAGGCACCGCGGAAACGGAGAAATCCTCGGGGATATCCCCCGTAACCTCGATGTACTGGAACCCAAAGATTGAGAAGCGGTTCTTGAACTCGTTCAAGCCTTCCTTAGCGGTGTAATGGACTTCCTGGAGCGGCGTCGCCCTTTTCTTCGTCGCGCACTGTATGTTCTTGAGAGTGAGCTCCCCGTCATTGCCGATCAGCTCGCCGGCAAGGATATGGAGTTCCTGGCCTTTTTTCATAGTGCCTCTGAATGAAATGAAGCCGGCGATGTTCTGGCCGAAGTCGACAAGAGTCTTGCCAGAAGGAGATTTCCAGGTTTTTGAAGAAGGTATTGCAGGCTTTTCCCTGATGGGGACGTTGTCAGAAGGCGTAGGCATCACCTTCCAAGAAGTCTCCACGGCCTTGCCGGAATAGGTGGGGGAAAGCCTGGCGTCCACGACCTCGCCGTCCTTGTTGTCAGCGAAGCGGATGGGACCGTCAGCGCTCCATTCCCAAGAGGAGTCCGTCAGGACGGACTTCTTCCCTTCCGAAGTCTCGATCTCAAGCTGCGCGAAAAGACGGGTGACCTTCCCATACTGGTTCCTGAGGCCCCAGGCTCCGCAAGAACCGCGGAACCAGCCGTCGGCAAGAAACACCTCGATGACGTTCTCGCCATCCTGCAGAAGCCCTCCCACGTCAAAGGTGGACAAATGGATCCTCTTCCGGTAGTCGGTATGGCCGGGCGAGAGAACCTCGTCCCCCACTCGCTTCCCGTTGATCCATGCTTCGAAAAGCCCGCAGGCGGTGATATAGAGCCGGGCCTTCCGAACATCTTTCAGCCAGAACTTCCTGCGGAAGCAGTCGACGGGGCGCCGCTCCTTGCGCTTCGGCCGGTAGTCGCCTCGAATCCAGGAAGCCTTGAAGTCTTCTTCATCGAGGAGCGCAATCTCGAGCCTCGCCTCATCGGAGGAAGGGCCTTCCTTTCCCTCCTCGTAAAGGAAGACCTTCCATGTAAGGGCGTCCCGGGAGGAAAGGGGCTCCGGGACGTCGTAGTGCATCGACGAGGAGAGAGTCTTCCCCGTGTCGATCCATGGTACCCCGTTCTTTGCGACGAGGACCCTGTAGCCTTCCTGGCGCACGCCCCCTTCGGCGTTCCAAGAAAGGCGAGGGCGCCTCTCCCCAAGCCCGAGGGGGTCGCGGAGAGCCTCCGCAAGCAAGTTGATCGCCTTCATAGGTTCCTCCTATTCGTCCTTGGGTTCGGGGAGGCCTAGATCGGCGACGCTTTCGGCGAAGTAGGCTTTGGCGAGAGGCTCCCACCGATCGCCTTTGCGGCTCTCGACGAGCGCGCGGGCCTCTTTCCTTGCCTTGGAAATGCCATCCCTCCCCTCGAGCGAGAGGAGGATCCCTTCCGCCTTGAGGGCAGGAGCCAGGGCGGGCTCCGCCTTGGCGCGGGCCCTGAGTTCCTTCTGCTGGGCGCGCCATTCCTCAAGCGCCTTGTAGGCGCCCGCGAGGATGTGAAGCTCGCCATGGCGGCGTTCGTAGACGATCTCGCCCTTGGCGCGCTCGATAGCCCAGCTTCCGGCTTCCTGGATGGCTTTCCTTCTCGCGCGGAGCTCGCGCTTCTCGCGTTCCTCGGGAGTCATCGCGGCAAGCTTCTCCACAAGGCGGGCCTTCCTGCGCTCTTCCTTCCGGGCAGCCTTTTCCTTGGCGTTCTTCTCTGACTCGAGGCGCTTCCTCTCCTTCTCCTCGACCTGCGCGACATGCTTGGCCAGCTCCGACTCGTAGTCGAGGCCCTTGGCCTTGCAACGCTCGCGAAGCTCTTCGCGGAAGGCCTTCTCGGCGAGCTCGTCCTGCTCCTTCTGCTCCGCCTCCGCCCTGATCTCGGGCTCGATCCATTCCTCGCCACGGGAAAGGGCGGCCTCCTTCTGGCGGAAACGGATCATGAGCTGCTTCTTCCCGACCGTCTTCTCCACGGTCACGAAGGTGAGCATGAATGCGTAGAGGAGGCCCGCGATGGCCTCAAGGCCCACGAAGAAGAAGGTGAAGAGGTCGTAAATGTTCTGCGGCTGGTTGTAGATGATGGAGAAGGTGCCGTCGACATTCGTGATGACCTTCTGCATGAGACCTTCGACGAAGAGAGGCTCGGAGGCGACGGTCTCCGGGGCGACGTATCCCCCAGCGGCGATCCCGCCGTTGAAGATGCCGGTGACGACTCCGTTCGCGGCAGTAAGGATGACCGAGTAGATGGACATCGCGAGCCCGTCGGAACGAAAGCCGTTCTTCCATTCCATGTGGTCGAGGGTATCCGCGAAAAGGGCCATGAAGACATAGGAGGCGGGGAGGGAGCCGATGTTCTTTATGAACTGGCCGACGAGGACGACGTACATGTTGGTGGGGGCGAGCCAGCAGACGGCGCTCCCGAGGGCCATGATGAGGAAGCCGATCGACGTGGCCTGCATCTTCCCGATCTTCTTGGCGATGGGCCAGACGGCGAAGATGCCGATGCCCATGGGAATCCCGCCCAGGACGCTGACGAGCATCTGGGTGACACCGTCGGAGTAGGTTCCGAGGACATAGTTGCAGTAGTAGGGGAGGGCGAGGTTCTTCAGCTGGGTGGTGATGGTGTTCAGGAGGAAATAGCCAAGAAGGATGAGCATGTACTTGTCGGTGAAGACGGCCTTCAGCTGAAGGCGGAAGGGGACCTTGTTCTCCTCTTCGTGGGCCAGCTCGAGGGTGACGCGCTCCTTCGTGTAGTAGTACTCGAGGAAGGTAAGGGGAAGAATGACGATCGAGAGGATCGACATCACGAGGATCCACATCCCCTGGCTCGTCCCCATGATCGGGTAGATGGCCATCGGGACGATGAGGGCGACGACGATGCCCGTCATCATGATGGTGCTGACGTTGTTGAAGACCGCGAGGACGCCGCGCTGGGCGCTGTTCCTCGTGGAAAGGGGCACCATCAGGTTATGGGACATGTTGTAGATGGTGTAGGACAGGCTGTAGAAGAGGTTGTAGGAGATCATCACCCAGACGATCTGCACGACCTCGTTCCCGGTGGGGACCGTGAACAGAAGGATTCCGGTGATCGCCATCAAGGGCGCCGAAAGCAGTAGCCACGGCCTTGCCTTCCCCTGCTTCGTCTTCGTCCGGTCGATGATCCATCCCATAAGGACGTTCGTCGCCGCGTCGATGATCTTGGAAAGGATCGGGAAGATGACGAGGAAAAGGCCGCCCCACACTCCCCCAAGCCCCAGGACGTCCGTATAGAAGATGTTCAGGTAGGTCCCGAGCATCGCGTTGAAGAGCAAGGGGGCGCATGGGCCGACCAGGTAGCCGAGCCACTTCTCTTTGTTCGTGACGTTCTGGGACCGGACACGGGAATTCCAGGCCCTCCCGGCCAGAGCAAGACTTCTCCCTGCCATCATTAATCCTCCTTCGGAAGCCTCGGGGCTTCGATTTTCCTTAGGAACTGGCGGGCCCCCTTGATTAGGTTCCCGTTGCTGAGCTCGACGAAGCCGAGCGCGAAGTTAAAGGGGAACTGCGTTCCTGCGCACATGCTCATAGAATTGAGCGAGTTGTTCTCAAGAACCCAGTGGAGGAAGCGCGCCCCTTTGACCTTGTTGTCCCGTTCCGGCCCTTCCGGAAGCTTCCGGGCGGCATGGAGCTGCTTCTTGGCCACGCCAAGGACGGCGGAACGAAGAATCCTGCCCATGAACGTGTGCTTAAGATCGGAAAGCTTAGAGTCGATCGTGATAGGGAGGACGGGGATCGGCTTAGGGATTTCTACGCCAAGGAGAGAAAATTCCTCATCGGAGATATGTTCGATGTCATCAGAGAAATATGAGGCTATCCGCAAATTATCGTAAGGCGCCTCCCCTACGGTCCCCTTCAACCTGAACGCGCATTCAAGGCCGGTCTCGTGCAGCGCGTCCTTCCTAAGCGATAAACGGTATTCGCCCTCCTCATACTCCCAGCCATTGGTCCTGACGTTCCAGTAGCGCAAAGAGTCTTTCTTAAAGGAAAGAACAACGTCTTTCGACTCTCCGGGCGCAAGCTCTACCTTTGAGAAGGCGACAAGCTCTGCCTTCGGTCGAAACACAATCTTCCCCGGGCAGGAGCAATAAAGCTGGACCACGTCCTTCCCTGCAAAGGCGCCTTTGTTGGTGACGGTCGTTTTTACCGAAATGGAGTCCTGGCTCTCCATAAGTTCCATGCCTTCCCATTCGTAGGTGGTGTAGGAAAGACCGAAGCCAAAGGGATGGCGGACGTTTGATGAATTTGGATTTCGATAGCCAACGAAGACGCTTTCCTTGTAGATCTCGCGTCTTTCTTTGGAAAAGCTCGAGAAGTACATCGTATCCGCGTACCTCTTCCTCCACGTCTCCGAAAGTCTCCCAGAAGGGTTGGCTTCCCCAAATAGGAGTTTTCGAACAGCCTCGCCTCCCGCCTGTCCAGGCAGGTTCATGAGGAGAACCGCGGAAAGCTTGTCCTCCCAGGGGAGCTCTACGGAAGAACCTCCGAAGAGCACGAGGACAATGGAGGCGTTCTTTTTAAGAAGTCCCTCGATCAAAGCAAGTTGGTTCTCCGGAAGGAACATGTCCTCCCTATCCTTTCCTTCCGTTTCGGAGGAATCGATGAGGCCGGCGAAGCAAAGGACCGTCTCTCCATCCCGAACCTCGGACAAAGCCTTTTCCGCAAGGGCTTCATTTGGCTCTTCTGAGGTTGCGCAGTACCCAGGAACGAACCGATAGGAAACGCCAGATGCCTTGAAGGCTTCCTCCGGGGTCACGATCTTTGTCGGGGTGATCATCGAGGAACCCGATCCCTGGTAGCGCATTTTCGAGAAAAGCTCGCCCACGACCAGCACGCTCTGGCCATTCTTAAGAGGCAAAACGCCATCGTTTTTCAGGAGCACCGCTCCCTCGGTCGCCACCTTGCATGCTATTTCATGATTACGGGAGAAGTCGCAGTCGTCCTCGTAATCCTTATCGAAGCCATCACGAAGGTTCAGGACCCTCAGGGCACACTTGTCGAGCGCCTCTTCGCTTAGGGTCCCGTTTTTGATCGCGTCCCATAGTTCCTTCCTGAGGACAGGGGTGTCACCCGGCATCTCAAGGTCGAGCCCTGCCTCTATCGCCTTTGCACGGGAATGCATCGCGCCCCAGTCGGTCATCACAAGCCCATCGAAGCCCCAGTCTTCCCGGAGCACCTCCGTGAGGAGGAACGCGTTCTCGCTGCAGAACACTCCGTTGACCTGGTTGTAGGCGCACATCAGGGAGGACGGCCTGCCGTCCTTCACCGCTATTTCAAAGGATTTGAGGTAGATTTCCCTCATCGCGCGTTCATCGACGATGCTGTTCCCGTTGTTTCGGAAATCCTCGCAGTTATTGAGGGCGAAGTGCTTCATGCAGGCTCCGACCCCGCCGCTTTGAATGCCACGGATCTCAGCGCCTGCCATTGTCCCGGACAAAAGCGGGTCCTCGCTGAAGTATTCGAAGTTCCTTCCTCCGGTAGGGCTGCGCTTGATATTCGCCCCAGGGCCAAGGACGACATTGATGTCGTAATGATGGGCTTCGCGCGAGATCGCCTGCCCGACCTCGTAGGCAAGTTCAGGATCCCACGTCGAAGCGATGGCGCTCGCCGTCGGGAAGGACGTGGCGGGAAGAGACGCGGTCACTCCGTTGTCGCCGCCTTCCGTCTGGACGCGAAGACCGTGAGGTCCGTCGGACATATGGATCCTTTCAATTCCTACCCTTGGGATTGGGTTCGTATGCATGAACTCCGTCCCTGCGACGAGGGCGATCTTCTCCTCAAGCGTGAGGCCCTTAAGGATTTCCTCAGGCGTCATTCCCATCAGTGTCTTCTCCTTCGCTTGTGAGTTTATAAAGTTGAGAAAGCGGTTTCTTGTCGGTTTGTTTTGTTATTCGTATATTTGTTTTGTCTTGCAAGCGCTTTCCTATGACAATCGGCCAAAAGAAGATCGACATCCCTTACCTCGCGGAAACGATGGCGAATCTCATGGGCATCCCCGTCAGGATCTATAGGAACGGCATCCGCGCGGTCACTTTCTCATTGGCAAGGCTCCCAAAGGACCCCGTTGACCTAATCGAGGAAGAGCTGCTCTCGCTTGAAGGAAACATCCGCAGCTACTACACGGACGACTTCCACTACTACGTCGTCCTGCGGCACGAGGAAACAAGGATTGTGTTCGGCCCTTCCCGCATATGTCCGCTTGGCGACCAGGGGCTCAAGGAAATGGCCTTCCGACTCGGAGTGCTGAAGGACGAGGTGGGGGAATTCATGGAAGCGATGAAGTCGATGGTTACCATGCCTCTCCAGAGCATCGTGCAGTCGGTCCTCATGCTGAACTACGTCCTGAACGACGAGAAGCTCGCCTTGGCCGACATCATCGGCGCAGATGAAGGTTTCCAGCCTCCCCGAGCAGAGCCAGAGACCCCTTCCTTGGAAAGCTTCAACAACTCCATGGCGACGGAGGAGAAGGTCATGACCATAATCCGCCGCGGAGACGTGGACGCGCTCGAGGGGTTCGTCCAGCATGCCCCGGCAGTCAATTCCGGAATCCTGGCAAGGGAGCATGTCCGTCAGCTTCGGAACACCTTCATCGTGACGACGACCCTAGCGTGTCGCGCGGCCATACAGGGAGGAATGGACGGAAGGGAGGCCTTTGCCCTGAGCGATGCCTACATCCAGCGGTGCGAGACGACGTCCGACGTCGGTAGTCTCGCCAACCTAAGCATCACGATGATCCGCGACTACACGGGCAGGGTGCATCGCCTGAGACAAGACGGCGTGGACGGAACGCTCGCCCTCCAGGTCCGGTCCTACGTGCTCAGCCACCTAAGCGAGCCGATCCGAACGGAAGACGTCGCGAAAAGCCTCTTCCTCAGCAGGAGCCACCTTTCCACCAAGTTCCGCGAGGAAACAGGAACCTCGCTTCACTCCTTCATCCAAAGGGAAAAGATGCGGGAGGCGGAGCATCTCCTCAAGAAGACAGACAGCCCGATAGCCTCGATCGCGCTTTACCTAGGATTTTCCTCGCAAAGCCATTTCACCAGGGTGTTCCAGTCATTCGAAGGAATCAGCCCTAGCGCATACCGGGCCAAGAGAACCTAGCGTCCCCGGATCCTGCGGCAGGCCCGAACGATGCGGGACAATGCGAGGCGAAGCTTCGGCTCGTCCGCCTTCCCTTCCTTAAGCCCCCGGATAAGTTCGTCGCGCGGGTAGTCCATCCCCGGCATGATGAGGTCGGTCCCGCCCTCGACATGCTCCCAGGCGACCGCCTGGTCCGGGGCGACGCATTCCCAGTCGCTCATCACGAACCCGTCGAAACCGAACTCCGAGCGGAGGACGTCCTCGCATAGGTCCTTTCTCGAACCGGCGTAGGTTCCATTGATCTTGTTGTAGGAGGTCATGACGGCGATCGCCGCGCCCTCATGGATCGCGATGCCGAACGCCTTCAGGTAGATCTCGCGCAGCACGCGTTCGTCAAGGACGCTGTCGGACTTCATGCGCCCGTCTTCCCTGTTGTTCGCGGCATAGTGCTTCAGCGTGCAGGTCCTGCCAGGGATGTTCGCGACGCCTTTTGTGATCGCAGCAGCCAATTTCCCCGTCAAAACCGGGTCTTCGCTGAAATATTCGAAATTGCGTCCGCAGAAGGGATTCCGCTGGATGTTCATGCCCGGGGCGAGCCAGATGTCGATCCCGGCCATCTCCATCTCCTTGGCGACGGCAGTCCCGACTTCCTCTAGAAGGGAAAGGTCGAAGCTTTGGGCGAGGATGACTCCGGCGGGGAAGGCGGTGCACCAGCAATGCCTCTTGGGCATGAGGGATAGGCTCATGAAGAAGTTCACTGGGCGAAGATATGGCTTGGCGATCAGCACCTTCTCTGAGTAGGCGTTCCTTTCCTTCGGGTACTTGCCCTTCTTCCAGCGATAGGTGTTGGCAAGGCGCACCCCTGCGGGGCCGTCCGCCATGACGACGTCCTCCTCCCTCTCGCCGAATATGTCGCCGAGCCTCGTCCGGCCAGCGGCCCCGGGAGTCGTCTCCCTCGTCTCGGAAAGAAGGAACTGGTAAGTCCCGGTCAGCCCCGTGGCGAGTTCTTCGTACCCAAGCCCCGCGACGGCGGGATCCGGCGATTCCTCGTTCCCGTAGCGGTGCTCGATTGTCTTGACCGAGGAGAGGTCCATCTCGACAGAAGGAATGCCCGCCATATCCCAGGAGGATTCCTTCCTAGGGGGAACGTATTCGGTGACCTTCCTTCCGGGATTGGAGACGTTATGGCATCTTTCCACGACTTTCTCCGCGGCGATCCGGATGGCGGCGACAGGACGGAAGTCGACAGAAGACTCGCCCACGAGGATCGCGTACTCCCCCGCGGGAATCACCCACGAGGCGTCTTCCTCGCGATAAAGGGCGACCGCCTGGATCGGGAAGCCAATCGTGAGGACGGCCTCTTCTCCTGGGGCAAGCTCAGGCGAGCGCGCGAAACCAATCAAGGCTTTCTCTTCGCGGGGAAGATCGCCCGCGGGATAGCCGACATAGAGCTGAAGGATCTCGGCGCCCTTCCTCGCGCCTGTGTTCCGGACCTTACAGGTGAAGGTGACTTCCCCTCCACGAAGCTCCGTCCTAGGCTCGCCCCACGAGAAGCTCGTGTAGGAAAGCCCATATCCGAACGGGAAGAGGGCCGGGACGCCAGAAGCATCATGGAAGCGGTAGCCGACGAAGATTCCCTCTGGATAAAGGATCTCGGGACGTTCGCCGGCCTCCTTCACGTACTCGGGGGTCGAGGGCAGGTCCTCGAGCCTCTCCGGCCAGCTGCAGGCGAGCTTGCCGGAGAAGGCCGCCTTCCCAAGGAGGAGCTCGGCAAGCGCGTTCCCGCCTTCCTCGCCCGGCTGCCCCATGTAGATGATCGCCTTGAACGGGCATTCCTCGAGGAAGGAGCAATCGATCGGCGAACCGGAGTTGATGACAAGGATGGACCGCTTATAGCAATAGCTGACGACCCGGGCGGCTTCCAGTTCCCTCTCTGTCAGGGTCCAGTCCCCGGGGACGTTCTTCCTGTCCCGTCCCTCGCCCGCCTGGCGGGTGATGACGAGGATCCCTACATCCGTCTTGTCGAGGTGGAGGTCGCCTTCCTGGATGAGCGGTAGGTCAGGCGTCCGTTCGGCGACGGAGTCGAAGGCAGGGAAGAAAGACCTCGAGTCCCAGGCGGGAATTTTCCGCGTCTTGGCCCTGATTTCGCGGACATATTCCTTCCGGGAGTCCTTGAGCCCGGCATCGAGCCGATCGAGCCAGCGCCTCGTGAGGATGGCGAAGCCGTTGGCCAGAAGGCCGTCCTCCGGCATCACGGTCCCGCGGTTGTTCACTTCCCCGCTTCCGGTGCCTCCCTTGGTCATGTGCCTCGCGCCCCCGCCGAAAAGCGCGACGGGGCAAGGCTTCTCCAAGGGAAGAACGCCTTCGTTCCTCAGAAGTACCATTCCGGATTCCGCGGCTCGTCTTGAAAGGAGGCGGTTCGCCTTCTCCAGCTCGCTCCCGCCACGAAGGGAGGTCGCCATTCTTGTTTGTTTGCTCATGACCAAACTATAAGGGCAGGAGGGGAGCCTTTGTAGTCAGTAACAATTGTTTTCTTTCATCGCCTTCAGGGTAGCGCGCATGGAAGCGATGTCCCTGGCCGTTTCCACGAACTCGCGGCGGATCTTCCTGTCCCCTGGAAAAGAACGGAAGAACTTCGGAAGAACGCCCCGGAGGATCCCGAGCGCGGTCCGTTCCCCGAAATAGGAGACCATCCTCTCGAGGTACTCCAAGGCGAAGCCGGCTTGCTCCCCGACCGTCCTCCTGAAAGTTTCTCCATGCCCATCGAGCGCGGCGGAAAGCTCTTTCGCAAGAAGCGGGTCCCCGACCCCGTAGCGGGCCAGCATCAGGAAGCTCGCTCCGGTCAGCTCCATCGCCTCCATGCTCGAGCGCGGCTCTTTGACATCCCCGGAGATGGCAAGGGGAACGGAAAGCCTTCGCCCCAGCCCCTCGATCATCCGGAAGTCGGCGAGGCCGCTATAGCCCTGGGCCCTCGTGCGGGCGTGCACGGTGATGAGACTTACTCCAGAAACCTCAAGAACCCTGCAAATCTTATCTACGTTAATGGAATTCTCATCCCAGCCGAGACGGATTTTCGCAGTGACTGGCTTCTGGGACTTCCTCACCACGCCCGCGACATATTCCCCGAGCTCGCCCTCCCTCTTCAGCCAGGAGGAGCCCGCCCCGGTCTTCGTCACCTTCGGCACGGGGCAACCGAAGTTCAGGTCGAGGAAGTCGTAGGAGGCTTCCTTCTCCAGGACGTCAATGGCCTTGAGGCTGTTCTCCAGGGAAAAGCCGAAGAGCTGGACGGCGAGAGGGCGGTCTCCTTCCGAGGTCGCGAAGTATTCCTTCGTCTTCTTGTTCCCATGGAGGAGCCCGCAGTCGCTGATCATCTCCGTGACCGCGAGGGAGATTCCGAAAGGGCGCATGAACTCCCGGTAAGGGAGGGAAGTGATTCCCGCCATGGGGCCGAGAATCAATCGCCCGTCCAGGGGGATGCCCCCGATCGCCGGGGGGAAGGGATACTCCATCTTGTCGGAAAAGGCCCGGTCTCCCGGGCCCTCCTCACTCGCCCTTAGGGGCGTCCGTCCCTCCTTCGGACGGGGCGGGGTCCTCGCCCTTCCCTTCGGAAGAAGAGTCGGGAGCGGGTGCCGTCGGCGCCGAAGGCTGGACGGCGGCCTTCTTGTCCGGGAGCTTGCCGGTCCGGACGAGCGCCTCGATTTCCTCGGCGGTGATCGTCTCCTTCTCAAGGAGCGTCGTGGCGATGAGAGTCACCTCGTCGCGGTGCTCGCTGATGATGCGGCGGGCATCGCTATGGCACTGCTCGATGATGAGCCGCACTGCGGAGTCGATCTCGTAGGCGACCTTCGCCGAGAAGTTCTTCTGGGTGTCCGTGTAGTCCCTTCCCAGGAAGACGGAGGTGGAGCTCGTCTCGTACTGGACGGGGCCGAGCTCGGACATGCCGTAGGTCGTGACCATCAGCCGGGCCAGGCGCGTGGCCTGCTGGATGTCGTTCTCCGCGCCCGTGGAGATGTCGTCGAAGAAGATTTCCTCGGAAGCGCGGCCTCCGAGAAGGCCCGTGATCTGGGCGAGAAGCTCCTTCTTCGTCAGGAGGAAGCGGTCGTCCTCCGGCGTCATGAGGACATGGCCCCCGGTCCTGCCGCGCGGGATGATCGTGATCTTCTGCACCTTCTCCGAATGCGGGAGCACGAGCCCGATGATCGCGTGCCCCGACTCGTGGTAGGCGACCTGGCGCCTTTCCAGCTCGTTCATCCCGCGGCCATTCTTGGCCGGGCCGGCGATCCGGCGGTCGATGGCCTCGTCGATCTCCTCCATTCCGACGGACTCCTTGTGGAAGCGGACGGCGAGGATCGCGGCCTCGTTGAGGATGTTCTCGATGTCCGCGCCCGAGAACCCGACGGTCCTCTGGGCGAGTGCGGCGAAGTCGACGGAGGGGTCGATCGTCTTGTTGCGCGCGTGCACCTTGAAGATGGCCTCGCGCCCTTCCTTGTCGGGAAGCCCGACGGTGATGATCCTGTCGAAGCGGCCCGGGCGGAGGAGCGCAGGGTCAAGGACGTCGTCGCGGTTGGTGGCCGCCATGACGAGGATGCCCGCGTTATAGGAGAAGCCGTCCATCTCCACGAGCAGTTGGTTCAGGGTCTGCTCGCGCTCGTCGTTCCCGCCGCCGAGACCCGCGCCCCTCTGGCGTCCCACCGCGTCGATCTCGTCGATGAAGATGACGCACGGGGCGGACTGCTTCGCCTTGCGGAAGAGGTCGCGGACTCGCCCGGCGCCGACGCCGACGAACATCTCGACGAAGTCGGAGCCGGAAATCGAGAAGAAAGGCACTCCCGCCTCGCCGGCCACGGCCTTGGCCAGAAGCGTCTTCCCGGTCCCCGGAGGGCCGATGAGGAGGACGCCCTTGGGCAGGCGCGCTCCGAACTGGCTGTACTTCTTGGGCTCGCGGAGGTAGTCGACCATCTCGATCATCTCGGCCTTCTCCTCGTCGCAGCCCGCCACGTCGGCGAACTTGACCTTGGAACGCTCCCTCCTGGCCGGGGACTTGTTGAAGTCCATCGCGGAGCCCCCGCCCTGGCGGGACATGGCGCCCATGCGGTAGATGAGGAAGATGGTGAGCCCGCCGAAGATCAGTACCCAGAGGATCGTCGGCCCCCAGGAATCCCAGAAGGAAACCTGGTAGGCGTCGCTGACGATCGGGCCGACCGCGTAGTTGACCCAGTTCTGCTCGCTGATGTAGCCCTGCTGGTAGAGGAACTCGGAGTTCTTCCACTCGTAGGTCTTGGCGCGGAAAACCTCGCTATAGGCGTCGTGGTTCCCGAAGTCGAAGTGCCACTCGTGGGCCTCGAAGACGACGTTGACGGAATAGGTGGCGAGATAAGGGCTCCCGTTGGCGTTCCGGATGGCGAAGCCGGTGAAGGAGACGTTCACCACCTTCTCGCCCTCGGAGACCTCGTACTGCGGGACATAGAGGTAGGTCCCCTGGGAATCGTCCGTGTTGACTCCGGCGATGCTCCCTTTGTCGAGCCCGTCGGGCCGGACCTCGCCTTCCTCGTTCGAGCCGGCGACGTAGCCGAAAAGGGCGTCCGCCTGGTTCGGGACGATCGTGGTCGAGCCTCCGCTCATCGCGGAGACGATCCAATAGATGATGAGCCCGATGAGGATCGCCCCTACGATATAGGGGAGGAAGCTCGTCCAGCTCCTTGTGGGTTTTTCGGGTTGGTCGTTCATTTTGTCATCGCTCCTGCGTAATCGGGGTCTGCCGGTAAGGCACGGGCTCTAACATACATAAGACCCGCGCTTTGTCACTATAAATCGGCGGGTGCCCCCTTTGTCTCTGGGAAATGGATGTTCAGGACGGACTTGTGGTATTCCACGAAATTCTTGTCGTAGCGAGGCACGTACAGGATCTTCTTGTTCTTCCCGAGGAAGACGGGCCAGACACGCATCAGCTCCGGGGGGCAGCCTGCGGCGGCGAGCATCCTCCTGACCGGGACGAGATAGCCTCCGTAGGTCGTGACGTCCGCGGGAAGGGCGCTCCGGACGGTGATGGGATAGTCGGCGTCCGTGATCCTCCTGTCCTCGGCCCCCATCGTGAAGTCCAGGTCGAAGGCGGGGCAGGAGAACTTGCAGGGCTTCTCCAGCACGTAGCTATAGGGCATCGCAAGCCCGTCGGCGTCGATCGAGAGGACGTCGTACTCCTTCACCAGGTAGCAAGCCCCCTTGAGGTGCATCGTCTTGTTCGTCTCGGGAGAAAGGCAGAAGGAGCGGATTTCCTTGAGGAGCCTCGGGGTCACCGTCACGTGCATGGGGCAACGGGCGTTCACCAAGGTGATCACCGCGTCCGCGTAGTCCCCGTCGGGAAGGGCGAGGAGCGAGCGGATGGGCACTTCCCCGGTCTTCAGGATCTCCTCGTTGAGCGTCTTCCTCAGCCCTACGGTGTCGGACTCCTTCCTCCGCATCTCCTCGAGGATCTGCTCGCGCTCGATCTCGTTCAGCTTGCTGACGACGTCGCGGCGGATGATGGAGCGCTGGGTCGCCTCCTCGTAGTTGGAGAAGGAATCGCTGAACGGAACGTTATGGGATACGCAGTAGTTCCTGAGGTCGTCCCTCGAGTAGTCGAGGAGCGGACGGACGATGATCATGTCCTCATAGGTGGAGACCCTGCTCCAGCCGTAGTGCTGGCCCTTGATCCCGTGCTGCTTCAAAAGAAGGTAGTTCTCGATGACGTCGTCCAGGTGGTGGGCGACGAAGAGGGCGGCCGCCCCGTGCTTCCGGAAGCATTCGAGGAAGAAGGCGTAGCGAAGCTTCCTCGCCCAGTTGGCGATCTCGGCCTCGCTCTTGCCCTCGGGCGGGGTCGCCTCGTTCACATCGAGAAGGAGGCCACGCTCCTGGCAGTACTTCTCCACCCCCTCGCGGGCTTCCCGAAGGTTCTCGCCAATGTGGTAGTCGACGAAGCAGACGACCGGCTTCACCCCGTCCTCCTGCATCATGTCGAGGAGGGCCATGGAATCAGGGCCGTAGGTACAGGCGACAAGATAGACGCTTTCTTTCCCGAAGTCGTAGTTAAGCTGGCTCATCTTCAACCCTCCCGTTTACGACATCCGACAAGACCTCGTACATTGAGCTGGCCTCTTCCTTCCGGGCGTAGGGCCTGACCTCGAGGACGCGGACGACGACCTCCCTTCTCCCGAGAAGAAGGCGGATCTCGTCCCCGGCCGAAACCTCGCTCATGGGCTTGGCCGCCTTCCCGTTCAGGAAGACGTCGTGGTCGTCGCAAAGCTCCTTGGCGGTCTCCCGCCTCTTCGTGAGCCGCGACACCTTGAGGAACTTATCGATGCGCACGCCTGGATTTTATCACGCACGGGAAGCGCATAGGCGCGCCCGCGCCCAGCAATCCGGGCAATAAAGAGCCGCAAAGAATGCAGGTGCTTGGAAAACCAAAAAATGAACGCTCTTTTGCGTAGGAAACCAAAAGGTAGGGCTCTTGTTATGCCCGGGCCTCGTCCTTCTTTTTCAGATAAAGCCTGTGGATGCCGGTGACGACCTTCCCAAGAAGGGAGAACCATCCTTCGTGCACCTTCACGGAGACGCGGAGCTTCTTGTCCGCGAAGGACACCTTGATGAATCCCATGTCCTCCTGGAGGAGGGAAAAGAGGTCGAAGCCGATCCCGGGGATCCTTGAGAACTTAGGGGAAAGGTACACGTCGAAGTATTCCTTCCCTGATTCGTAGGAGGAGAACTCTTCCTCCTTGAGGAGAAGGTCGATCCTCTTCTTCTCGAAGAGGTTCTTCAAAGGCGTCGGGAAGCGCCCGTATACGTCCCGGATCCTCTTCATGAGCGACTTCAGCCCGTCGATGGAGGAGACGTCCTCGATTTCGCGGTACATGGAGAGCTTGTCCGCCTTCACCGCGTATTCATCAGGAATGTAGGCGTCCACCTCCACCATCTGGATGGGCTCCCGGGGCGGGGCCTTCTTCCCGGTCTTCCGCTCCTCGACGGCTTCTGAAAGGAGCGAAAGGTATAGGTCGAGGCCGATCGCGTCGATGAAGCCAGCCTGCTCTGCTCCAAGGATGTCCCCTGCCCCGCGGATCATGAGGTCGCGCTGGGCAATCTTGTATCCGGAGCCAAGGTCGGTGAACTCCTGGATGGCCTTGAGCCTCTTCTCCCCTTCTTCCGTCATCCTTTTCCCGGCCCGATAGGTGAGATAGGCATAGGCGATGCGGTCCCCGCGCCCGACCCTTCCTTTGATCTGGTAGAGCTGGGAAAGGCCGAAGTGGTCCGCGTCCTCCACGACGATCAGGTTCGCCCGCGGGACGTCGATCCCGTTCTCGATGATCGAGGTCGCGACGAGGATGTCGATCTCTCCGTCGTAGAAAAGGCCCATCACGTCCTCAACCTCCTCTTTCTCCATCTGACCGTGGATGACGCCGATGCGGGCTTCGGGAAGGAGCCGCTGGATGGATGCGGCGCGGAAATGGATGCTGGCGACCTTGTTGTGAAGGTAGAACACCTGGCCCCCGCGGGCAAGTTCCCGGGAGAGGAGCTCCCCGATGACGTTTTCCTCGTAGGGTATGACGTAGGTCTGGATGGGCATCCTGCCTTCCGGAGCGGTCGTGATCTCGGAAAGGGGCCGGACCCCGAGAAGGGACATCTGGAGAGTCCTCGGGATCGGGGTCGCGGAAAGCGTGAGGACGTCCACCCTCCGCTTCAGCTCCTTGATCCGCTCCTTCTGCTCGACGCCGAAGCGCTGTTCCTCGTCGATGATGAGAAGCCCGAGGTCCTTGAACGAGACGCGCTTGGAAAGAAGCGCGTGCGTGCCGATGACGAGATCGACTTCCCCAAGGGACATGGCCTCGATCGTCCGTTTGGCCACATATGGCTTCACAAGGCGCGAAAGCTGCGCAATGCGGACTCCTTTCCCCGCAAAACGGTCCTGGGCAAGCTCGAAATGCTGCCTGGCAAGAAGGGTCGTCGGACAAAGGATCGCGACCTGCTTCCCCGCGAGCAGCGCCTTGTAGGCCGCGCGTAGGGCCACCTCGGTCTTCCCGAACCCGACGTCCCCGCACAGGAGGCGGTCCATGATGACCGGCTGCTCCATGTCCGACTTGATCTCGGAAAGGGCGCGCGACTGGTCCTTGGTGAGCTCATAGGGGAACTCGTCCTCGAACTCCTTCTGGAGCTCGTCGTCCTCCGGGAAGGCGAAGCCAGGCTCCAGGGCGCGTTCCTTATAAAGCGCGTAAAGCCTGTCCGCGAGGTCGCCCACCTTCTTCTCGATCTGCTTCTTCTTTTTCGCCCAGTCGTTGGTGCCGAGCCTGCTGAGGCGCGGGGACACCCCCTCCCTTCCCGCATACTTCCGGAGAAGCCGGAATTGCTCCAAGGGGACGTAGAGGATCTTTCCCTCCGCATAGGCGACCTTGATGAAGTCCCGGTGGACGCCGTCCTCCTCCATCGTCTCCATGGAAAGGAACTGCCCGATGCCCCGGTACTCGTGGACGACATAGTCCCCCGGGCGTAGCTCTTCCGCGGAACGAAGGATGGTCGCGTTCTTGAAGCGGGCGGTGAAGCGGCTCGAGACCGTCCTTCTGCCGAATAGCTCGTTGGGAGAAAGGAAGGCGACCTTCAGCTCTGGGAGCTCGAACCCGCGGGAAAGGAAGGCCTTAGAAAGGGCGACTTCCCCGTCGGGAATCGAAAGGCCCTCGACCTCCTCGAAGGAAATCCCCTTTTCCTCAAGGAAGGAGGTGACCAGTCCCTGGTGCTCGATGTCGCCTCCGCAGATGACGACCTTCTCTCCAAGGGAAAGGTAGCTTTCGATCGTCGGCCCGATCGCGCTCATGCCCGTCCCTGCGGAGACGGCCTCCCGGAAGGAAAGGACGACGTCGCCTTCCTTCTCGGCGAAACGGCGGGATTTCCCGACGCGCATCCCGGCGGGCATCGCCTCCCCCGGGGCCATGTAGTGGCGGAGCCCCAGCGGAATCCGGAACGAGGACTCCAGCTCGGAATAGTATTCGCGGGACTCCATGTCGATGTGCTCGAGGGCCTCATGGTAGGAGTCTTCGCCAAGGATGAGCGTCTCCTGAGGCCGGAAATAATGGAGGATTCCCCGCGGGCTCTCCGTGGCAAGGCACATGTAGCGGTAGTTCGAGGGCCGCTCCTCCTTTTCCAGGATTCCCGCAAGGCTGTTTTCGACGTTCAAGGTCAGCTGCCGCAGGTCCTCCGGACGAATCTTCTTTCCCTCTTCCTCAAGGAGCGCATGCACCCTCTCCCCAAGAAGGGCCTCGCCTCCTTCCGGAAGAAGGAACTCCGAGGCGGGAAGGACGAGCGCCTCCTCCCTCGGGCCCACGGAGGACTGGGTCTCGATGTCGAACTCGCGGATCGATTCCAGCTCGTCGTCGAAGAACTCGAAGCGAAGGGGCTTCCTCTCGTTCACGGAGAAGATGTCGAGGACATCGCCTCGGAGGGCGAACTGAAGGCTCTGGTCGATCTTGTTCACCTTCCGATAACCCATCCTCGCCAGGGAATCCCTAAGGGAGGAAAGGTCATAGCGATCCCCTTTCCGGAGCAAGAGCCTTGAGGAAAGGAACGTCTCCGGGCTCATGAGGAAGCGCAGGAGCGCGGAAGGATGCGTGACGAGCACCCCGGACTTGGCCTGGAGGGACGCGTTCATCGCATAGAGCCTCTGGGCCATCAGTTCCTTGGAGGAAGAGACGGCCTCCGCCCGAAGAAGCTCGTCGGAAGGGAAGAAAAGTACCTTTTCCTCTGGAAGAAAGGACAGAAGGGCCTCGTAGATTTTCTGGGCCTGGTACTGATTCGGCGCGATGATCGCGCGCCTTGCAGGATTTCCACGCTTTTCCAAAAACGCGAAAAGCACCGCGGTTCCGATGGGGGAATTGAGGACAAGCCGCCGTTTGGAGTTGAAAATGTCTCCGATCGGAAGGTCGCCGATCGCATCGAAAACATCGCGCGTCATTCCTTAACCCCTCTGGTTGATGCGGCTCATCGCCGTTTCCAATCCCTTGGTGGCGATGAGGAGGAAGGCGTCCGCGGCCTTCTCCACCGCAAGGTCGATCTTCTTCCTTGCCTCAGGGCCGGGCTTCCCCAGGACATAGTCCACAGGGTTATGGAACGGGGGCTCCCCGATCCCGAGGCGAATCCTTGCGATCTTCTCCGTCCCCATCAGCTGAATGATGGAACCGATCCCCTTATGGCCTCCCGAGGAGCCGGCGGGCCTGATCCGGATCGTCCCTTCCGGGATCGCCATCTCGTCGTAGGCGACGTAGATCTCTTCGGGAGGAATCCGGTAGAAAGATGCGCAGGCCTGGACGGACTCGCCGCTCAGGTTCATGAACGTCGTCGGCTTAAGGACGAGGACGGAATCGCGGAACACGGGATCCCTCAGAATCCCGTACTCCCCCTTGAACCCCGTCCTATCGAAGGAAACGCCCGCCTTCCTCGCGAAAGCGTCAATCGCATCGAAGCCGAGGTTGTGCCTCGTCCCCTCGTATTCCTTCCCGGGATTCCCGAGGCCGACGAAAAGGATCATGCCTCGGAGGCGGCCTCCCGTTCTTTCTCAAGCGTGCGGATGACCGAGACCACCCGGTCCACCTTCTCCTGGTCGTAGAACTCGATCGGGTTCTCCAGAAGGGCCCGCAGGGAACAGGGATCGCTTTCCGGAGAGATCGAAGGGTCCTTGATGCTCATCTCGACGGAGCGCTTCATGAGGATGTTCTGGGGGAAGCGGAGCTTCTTGAAGTCAAAGGACCCGCGGAACTGGTAGTAGCGAACGTGGTACATGTCCAGGAGGTTCCTGCTGATCATGTCCGCCCTGCCCTGCTTCGTCGGAACGGAGATGCCAACCGAATAGATGAGGACTTCCTTGCCCTCGAGCGAGTCGTATTCGGCAAGAAAGTCGTCCAGACCCTGGATGATGCCCCCGCGGACCCAGCCGCCGAACACGACGCAGTCGTAGTCCTTGGCCTTCCTGAGGTTCCAGCGGCTCATCTTGAGGACGTCCCCTCCGACGGCTGAGGCGATGTCCCGGGCGTAGCGCTCCGTGTTCCCCTGGTTCGTGCAATAGAGAATGAGTGTCTTCATAGGCGCGAGGATTCTAACACCCCGGAGTGCTTGTCCGCGGATACTTCTATATAGTGTCCACCATGACTGCGAAAGAATGGTTCTCTGACTTCGCCAGGGGCACCTCGTTCGGCCTTGGCATGATTCCGGGCGTCTCCGCCGGCACGATGGCGATCGTCGTCGGCATCTACGAGAAGCTCGTCGGCAACATCTCCCGCCTTAGGAAGGACTTCTGGAACGCCGCGATGACCCTCATCCCCATCTGCCTCGGAGCAGTCATCGCCGCGATCGTCCTCCTCATCGCCGTGACCTACGGCTATGACTACGCCCCCTTCGCGATCTCATGCCTCTTCACCGGCCTTCTCCTCGGCACCCTCCCCATCATCACGAGGGAGGTCTCGTTCAAGGAAATGAGGACGAAGGACTGGCTCCTCCTCGTAGGGGGCTTCCTCCTCGCCGCGCTCATCGGGGTGTTCTCCCTTCTCTCGAAGATCTTCTGGCACTTCGATCTTGAAAGCTATTTCGTCGCCGGGGAATGGTGGATATACCCCGTCGTCATTCTCGTCGGCTTCATCGCGATGGCCGCCTGCATCGTCCCGGGCATATCCGGGGCGATGATCCTCCATATATTCGGCCTCTACCAGCCGACCATGGGGATCTTCATCGGCGACAACTCGATGTTCCACAACACGGACCGGATCCCCTCGGGAATCGGGATCACCCTGTGCCTGCTCCTCGGCATCTTCCTGGGGGCGATCGCCTCCAGCAAGGTGATGAACGACCTCATCACAAGGCACAGGAAAGTCACCTTCGAGGCGGTCCTTGGCTTCATCCTCGGGAGCATCCCCGCGATGTACCTCAACCAGGACGTCGTCGACCTCGCGGACGGAGGCTACACGTGGCTTTATGAAGTGACGCCGGGCTGGGAGTACGGCCTCGGGGCGGCGCTCCTCGTCCTAGCGGCGGTTGGCTTCTACTTCGTCTCAAGGCTCGTGATCAAGCGCCAGCAAGAAGCAAAGCAAAACGCGGAAATACCAGCAGAATAGCCATTCTTATCAAGAAAACGCCGGTCTCCCGGCGTTTTTCCTATTCGTTTTCTTCCTCGCGGAGGCGTTCCCTTTCCTCCCTGAGGTTGAAGTCCTTGATGTCCTTGTAAATCCCCTTCAGGCAAGGATAGAGGCGAAGGTAGGCGTGCTCGTAAAGGTAGTCGTAGCGTTCCTTTGCCCTTGGGTTCGGGAAGAAGGAATCGCGGGTCTCCACCATCGAGTTCACCGCCTCCCGGAGGCCGTGGAACTCCCCGGCGGCGAGGAAGCCCGCGATGGCGGCGCCAAGCGAGGATGACTCGTACGTCTGGACCCTGGTCACCGGCTTCCCGAGGATGTCCGCGGTGATCTGGCAGATCTCGTCGCTCCGGGAGCCTCCCCCGGAAACCCTGAGGGCAGGAATCCTCTTGCGGAGCCTTCTTTCGAACTTCTCAAGACCTTCCCTGAGGGCATACGCGATGCCCTCGACGATCGCCCGGTAGAAGTGCTCCTGGGTGATGGAGTCGCTGAAGCCGATGATCGCGCCCTTGGCAAGGGGGCGGGAAAGGGGTGGCCCCCAATAGGGCTGGAGGACAAGCCCGTCGGATCCAGGAGGGACCTGCGGCAGCTTCTTGTCGAAGTCGGCGGCGGATGGCGCCTCCAGCATGTCCCCCGCGCGGACCGTCCCCCCGAATTCCTTGAGGAACCAGTTGATCATCCAGTAGCCCCGGTACACCTGGATGTCCATGTTGTAGTAGCCGGGGACTGCGCTCGGGTAGCCGGGAAGGAAGCGCTCGGAAACGACGTAGCGGTCCAGCGTCGTCTCCACCGTCGAGGCTGTCCCGTAGGAAATCGCCGCGACCGTCTCGTCGATTACGCCAAGCCCCAAGGTCTCGCAGGACTTGTCGCTCCCGGCTGCATAAAGGGGGAGCCCTTCCGGAATCCCTGTCAAAACGCTTGCTTCGTGAGTGATATTTCCAAAGACCGAGCCTGAGGGGACGAGTTCCGGAAGCTGGTCCGCCCTGAGCCCGAAGATCTGGCCTTTCAGGTGATGCTCGGGGTCCTTGTACCAGCGCTGGCGCTTCATGTCGATGGGGTAGTGCCCCGCGAAGGCGCTCGCGGAATCGCGGAGGTTCCCCGTGAGGAGGTAGACCATGTAGGTGGAGATGTTCACGTACTTGTCCGCCCTCGCCCAGACATCGGGCTCGTGCTCCTGGATCCAGTTGCTCGCCGAGCGCGCCCGATTGTAGTTGGCGGTGTCGCTCATCCCGACGAGCCCGAAGGCAAGGCGCGAGAGAAAGGGAAGCTTCTTCCGGCAGTCGGCCATCCGCTGGTCGAGCCAGAGGATCGAGGGACGGAGAGGCCTCCTGTCCTTGTCCAGGAGCACCGCGGTGTCGCGGAAGCAGCTGACCGTCGCCCCGACGACCCGGTCGAAAAGCGGCCCGTTCTTCTCGGCAAGGCGGCGCGAGGCCATCGCGAAGTACTCGAAGTAGCGGCCCGCCTCCTGCTCGGCGTAGTTCGGATGAAGGCTGAAGTAAGGAGGGTCGTAGGTCTCCTTCTCCATCGCGACCTGCCGCCCCTCCTTGTCGAAAAGGCCGACGCGGACGCTCTGGGTCCCCCAGTCGATCGTAAGGAAGAGTGAGTCAGAGGCCATCCAGTTCTCCTTCCTTTAGGCAATTTAGCCCGAGGCGCGGGACGTGGCAATCGGAAATGCCCATCAAAAAGGAGCGTCCATCGAATCACACGCGAAACACGTGGGCGCGCATGCTATATTTAGTCTGTTGGGCCAATGGCCCGCGAATTGTCTCAGGAGGAATCAATGGCAGACAAGAAGTATGTCTTCTCCTTCAAGGAGGCCCACGAGCTCCGGCTCGGAAAGGACATCCTCGGAGGAAAGGGCGCAGGCCTTGCCGAGATGACCGCCGCCGGGATGAACATCCCTGCCGGCTTCACCATCTCCACCGAAGCCTGCAACCTCTACTACGCCTCGGGCAAGAAGATCCCGGACGTCGTTTGGGAGGACGTCGTCAGGCACGTCCATGAAATCGAGAAGGCCTCGGGCAAGGAGTTCGGCGGAAAGGGAATGCCCCTGCTCGTCTCCGTCCGCTCCGGCGCCCGCGTCTCGATGCCTGGCATGATGGACACCATCCTCAACCTCGGCCTCAACGACGAGACCTGCGAGGCGATGGTGAAGGCCACCGGCAACGAGCGCTTCGCCTACGACTCCTATCGCCGCTTCATCCTCATGTTCACGAACATCGCCAAGGGCCATCCGCGCACCGAGATGGACAAGATGCTCGATGAAATCAAGGAAACCCGCGGCTATAAGCTCGACACCGAGGTGACCGCCGAAGAACTGAAGGGCCTGGTCGCCAAGTACAAGGAGTACTACAGGAACGTCTTCCACGAGGAGTTCCCGACCGACCCCTACGAGCAGCTCAAGGAGGCGGTCGCCGCCGTCTTCCGCAGCTGGGACAACGAGCGCGCCAACGTCTACCGCCAGATGAACGGCATCCCCTACAGCTGGGGCACCGCCGTCAACGTCCAGACCATGGTGTTCGGCAACATGGGCGAGGACTGCGGCACCGGCGTCGCCTTCTCCCGCAACCCCTCCACCGGCGAGAACAAGATCTACGCGGAGTTCCTCCCCAACGCCCAGGGCGAGGACGTGGTCGCCGGGGTCCGCACCCCGCTCCACATCGATGAGCTCGAGAGAAGGATGCCCGACGTCTACAAGCAGTTCGTCGAGGCCATCAAGAACATGGAGCGGTACTTCAAGGACATGCAGGACATGGAGTACACCATCGAGAAGGGCAAGCTCTACTTCCTGCAGACCAGGAACGGCAAGCGCACCGCCCGCGCCGCCCTCAAGGTCGCCTGCGACCTCGTCGACGAGGGCCTCATCGACGAGGAGGAGGCCACCCTCCGCGTCGAGCCGAAGATGCTGAACGACCTGCTCCACCCGACCTTCGACGCGGCCGACCTCAAGAAGCACACGCCGGTCCTCACCGGCCTCCCGGCCTCCCCGGGCGCCGGCACCGGCCACCTCGTCTTCACCGCCGAGGAAGCCAAGGCCGAGCATGACGCCGGGCGCAAGGTCATCCTCGCCCGCGCCGAGACCTCCCCCGAGGACATCATCGGCATGGTCAACGCCGAGGCGATCATCACCTCCCGCGGCGGCATGACCTCCCACGCGGCCGTCGTCGCCCGCTCGATGGGCAAGTGCTGCACCGTCGGCTGCACCGCCGCCATCATCAACGAGGAGAAGAAGACCCTCACGATCGGCGACAAGGTGTACACCGAGAAGGACGTCCTCTCCGTCGACGGCAACACCGGCAACGTCTACGAAGGCGCGATCGCCATGACCGAGGCCGACCTCGGCGGCTACTTCGGCCGCATGATGGCCTGGGCGGACAAGTACCGCAGGCTCAAGATCCGCGCCAACTGCAACACCCCGCTCGACGCCCAGAACGCCAGGAAGTTCGGCGCCGAGGGCATCGGGCTCTGCCGCACCGAGCGCATGTTCTTCGCCGACGACCGCATCCTCAACATGAGGAGCATGATCCTCAGCGACACCGCCGAGCAGCGCGAGGCCGCCCTCGAGAGGCTCCGCCCCTACCAGGTGAGCGACTTCTACGCCATGTACATGGCCAACCCCGACAGCCATGTCTGCATCCGTCTCCTCGACCCGCCTCTCCACGAGTTCCTCCCCGAGATCCACGAGGAAGAGAAGATCGCCGGCATCGCCAAGGCGCTCGGCGTCACCGTCGAGAAGGTCAAGGACAAGATCAACCAGCTCCACCAAGCCAACCCGATGATGGGCTTCCGCGGGTGCCGCCTCTGCGTCGCCTACCCGGAGATCTACCGCATGCAGGCGACCGCGATCATCCAGGCCGCCCTCAAGGCGAGCAAGGAGCTCGGGCACGACATCGAGCCGGAGATCATGATCCCGCTCGCTGGCGAGCTCAAGGAGTTCCAGTGGGCGAAGAACGTCGTCGTCAAGGCCGTCGAGGACGAGATGGCGAAGGCGGGCCACAGGCTCTCCTACAAGATCGGCACCATGATCGAGATTCCGCGGGCCTGCCTCAGGGCCGGGGACATCGCCAAGGAGGCCGAGTTCTTCTCCTACGGCACCAACGACCTGACCCAGCTCACCATGGGCTTCTCCCGCGATGACGCCGGCCAGTTCCTGCCCTTCTACTACGAGCACAAGATCTACGAGTTCGACCCGTTCCAGACCGTCGACGTCGACGGCGTCGGCGAGCTCGTGAAGATCGCCTTCGAGCGCGGCCGCGCGACCCGCCCGGAGCTCGTCGTTGGCGTCTGCGGCGAGACCGGCGGCGACCCCGCCTCCATCGCCTTCTACGACGGCGTCGGGCTCGACTACGTCTCCTGCTCTCCCTTCCGGGTGCCCCTCGCCCGCCTCGCGGCGGCCCAGGCCAACATCCTCAAGAAGAGGGCCGCGAAGAAGTAGCCCGTCCCAAAGGACGAAAAGGAGGCCCCTCCATTTGGAGGGGCCTTTCTTGTTCCTAGACCAGTTCCTTCAGGAGAAGCTCCTTCTCCCTTTGGTAGGCAGCTTCCCCGATGTCTCCCGAGCGACGGTAGCTCTCGAGAAGGGCGGCGGCCTTGCCTTTGTTCCCAAGAAGGCGTTCCTTCTCGACCTCCTCAAGGGGCGAAGGACGGGCCTTCCTCGCGTTCTTCCAGAAGAACATCGCTAGATCCCGAGCCTTTCCTCGTAAAGCGCCCGGTCCTCGTCCTTCTCGGTGACGAAGCAGACGATCGGGGCGTCCTTCCAGGCGGCAATTTCCTCCAGGACGACGTCCACGGCGATGCCGCAGGCCTCTTTCCTCGGGAAACCCCTCTCTCCGGCAGATAGGCACGGGAAGGCGATGGAACGAAGACCGGCCTTCCTTGCCAGGGACATCGTCTTCCGATAGGTCTTCCGCAGGGCGTTGAGGTCGATGTCGCGTACCCTCCCCCTGATGGAAGGCCCGACGGCATGGATCACGTAAGGGGCGGCAAGGTGATACCCCTTGGTCATCCCGGCATAGCCAGGCCCGATGGGCTTGTCCTTGTCAAAAAGAGCCTTGCAGGCGTTCCGGAGCTCAAGTCCCGCGGCGGAGTGGATCCTGCTGTCGAGAGAGCGATGCCCAGGGACGAAGCAGCCCTGGAGCTCGACGTTCGCCTCGTTCACATAGGCGTCGGCGACAAGACGGAGCATGTTCCCGTGGAAATGGGTGATCTTCGGAAGGGCGGAGGCGGGAAGGGATAGCACGTCGATCAAACCGGAAGCTTCCCTTTCTTCGTCAAGGAGAGCGCCTTCTAGGCGATAGAACTCTTCGGATAGGGGGCCGGGGGGACGTAGCGCCATCAAACCACGGAGAAGGCTTCTCCTTTCTCCGTACCCCTTCCCGCATTGGCGGACAAGAAAGGAATGCTCCGGGTGATCGGCCAAAAGGATTTCGATCATTCTCTCGATACGGGCGCCATCTTCCATATATCAAAGATATTCCAGGGCTTTTTTCAGAGTAAGGGAGGGTTTCTTTTCTTCGCGGGCAGAAGGCTTCCCCACCTTCGTCTTCGGCGGCACAGGTTTCTTCCCAACGGAAGTCCCGAGCTCAAGGGAGAAAGGAAGCCGTCCCTCCCTAGCGGCCGCCTTAAGAAACTCTGTCACCGCAAACGTCATGGTTATCCCAAGCTTGGAGAACACCTTCTCGGCGTCTCTTTTGACCCTGGGATCCACCCTAAGATTCAAAGTTGTCTTCGTCATATCCAAAGTGTAACGCTAGAAGCGTTACATAAACAACGTTGAAATTAGAAAAAGATGGCACCATGTATTTATTCGGTGCCATCATGATTTATGTGTAACGCTGTTTGCGTTACATCACTCTCTTTTGAGTAGTTTCTTAGCGGTGCCCGGCTTGTTCGTCTGCTTGCTTCTCGCGAAAGCGGTGGCTCCTTCGGGCACGTCGTCGGTCACAACGCTTCCGGCAGCGACCAGAGCATCCTTCCCGATGGCGACAGGGGCAACAAGAACGCTGTCGCAACCGACGAAGGCGCCTTCGTCAATCTCCGTGTGGTGCTTCTTCGTTCCGTCGTAGTTCGCGGTGATGACCCCGCAGCCGATGTTGGCACCCTTGCCGATCGAAGCGTCGCCGATGTAGGAGAGGTGATGCGCCTTGGCCCCGTCGGCAACGGTCGCGTTCTTGAACTCACAGAAGTTGCCTAGGGCGGTTCGGCTGGCAATCACCGTCCCGTTCCGGGCATGGAAATATGGCCCGATGTGGTTGTGATCCCCGATTACGGTATCCGTCAGCCAGGAGGCGAGGACTTCGTTCTCAGAACCGATGACGCTGTCTTCGATATAGGTGTTCGGACCGATGAGGTTCCCTTCGCCAATCACTGTCTTGCCCATGATGTAGCACCCGGGACGGATGATCGTGTCCGCCCCTATGGTGACATCCGGGCCGATAAAGGTCGTAGCGCTGTCTTCGATGGTGACCCCGCGAAGCATGTGCTCCCGGTTGATCCTGGCCTTCAAGTTCGCCTCGGCGATCGATAGTTGATGGCGGTCGTTCACGCCCATCGTCTCGTCGATGTCAGCGACCTCGAAAGTCCCGACCTTCAGCCCCTTCTTCGCGAACAGCTCGATGACATCGGTCAGGTAGTATTCTCCGGCCGCGTTGTTCGTTGTGATGTGATGCAGCGCTTCGAAAAGCTCCTTGTTGTCGAAGACATAAACGCCGGCGTTCACCTCGCGGATCTTCTCGGCCTCGTCGTCGCAATCTTTCTGCTCGCGAATCTGGATGACGTTCCCGGCGGCGTCGCGGACGATCCTTCCATAGCCATGGGGCTCGTCCAGGACGGAAGTCATGATGGTCAGGAAGTTACCGGCTTTCTCGTGGGCGTCGAAGAGGCCTTGGTAGAGCTCCGTCGTGATGAGGGGAGTGTCGCCGCAGCAGATGATGGTCTGCCCTTCCTTCCCTTCAAGAAGCGGGGCGACCTGCATGACGGCATGCCCCGCGCCCTTCTGCTCCTTTTGCCACACGACTTCGCAGTCTTCTTTCACGATCGGCTCCGAAGTAGCGCCGCCGAACCCGATGATCGCGATGAGCCGCTTGGCCCCGAGAGGCTTGAGGGCCTCGATGATCCATTTGACCAGAGGCCTCCCCAGCACAGGGAAGGAAACCTTGCTGATGTCCTCACGCCGGCTCTTCATCCGGCTTCCCTTGCCAGCGGCAAGGATGATCGCATATCTATCCATATGACTCCTTATCGAACCGGGCTCGGCATCGTGGTGGTGATTCTCGCCATATAGCCGTCCTCCCTAAGCTTTTTCCTGGCCGCCTCGAGGCGGTCGACGTCTTCGTCGATCGCGAACACGGAGGTCCCCGACCCGCTCATCTGGATGAAGGGGAAGCCGAATCCGCTCATGATCTTGGTCAGCTCGCACACCTTTGGAAGCAGGGAGCAGGCAGCTTCTTGCAAGTCGTTTCCCGCAAATCCCGATGCTTCTACCAGATTTTTAGTCCTTAAGGCGTTTATCAATCCCTTGCAGTCAATTGGAAGACGTCTCATTCCGTCCGAAGCGCAGTAGACGACCTTGGTGCTCAAGCCTTGCGCAGGCTTCGCAACAAGGACATGGAAGGCCGGGATGCCTTCGATTGGCTCCGCAACCTCGCCAATCCCGGTGACATAGGCCGGGACGGGGTTCAGGAAGTAAGGGACGTCCGCCCCCATCGAAAGGGCAAGCTCGCGGATTCCTTCCGGGTCATGGATGCCAGCGAAGCGATAAGCGGCGATGAGCGCGGAAGCGCAGTCAGATGAGCCTCCCCCCAAGCCCGCCTCGACGGGGATTCTCTTCTGAAGGATGGCATGGAAATATAACTTGCTGCCGGTTCTCTCCCGGAAGGCACGGAAGGCCTTCGTGACAAGGTTCTTGGAAGGATCCGAGAGCCTGTCGTCGCTCACGGAAAGGACATCCTCCTCCCCTTCGGCAAGGCTGATTTCAAGCGTATCCGACATGGCGAGAGGAAGGTTGACCATCTCCACATCGTGATAGCCGTCCTCACGGCGGCCCACGACCCTAAGGGCGACGTTGATCTTGGCCTTTGGCTCGAAGCGTTCCATCCTTTCTCCTCCGACTATCCCGATTGTAGCGCACGAAGCCCCCTTGCTCACCGCTTCATTTCCTCAAACAGGCGCAGGAATCGGGAAGGAGGGACGTTCTCCGCGCGTTCTCCCAGGGCAATGCCGGCTTCCTCAAGCATCCGGAAGGCCTTTTCCTTGTCGACCAACGCGCTCAGGTCAAAGAAGATCCTCTTTCGTCTATGGAGGAAGAGCTTTTTCGCAAACGCAAGGAAAGAAGCTCTATCGAAATTGATTTTTCTAGAAAAAGACATGGAAAACACAAGGCTTTCCACATGCGGAGCCGGAACGAAGGCGCTAGGAGAAACAAGTATCAGCCTCTCAATGTCCGCCGAGAGGGAGAGAAGGATGGACAAAGGCCCGAACCCTTCCTCGCCCGGCTTGGCAAGGACTCTCCGAAAAACCTCCTTCTGGATCATGAACACCGCACGGCATCCCGCTCGGGCCTCCACGGCGGCCTTTTCCAAAAGCGAGGTGGTGATGTAGTAGGGAAGATTTCCGATGAGGCGGTCGTAATCGCCGAAGTCCGCCTCCAAGGCGTTCCCTTTGACTGGATGAATGCCGTCGTTGCCCCCGAAATCCTTCTCAAGCTTCGCGATCAACGCCTCATCAATGTCCAGAAGGGTGCAATCGCCTTCGCCCTGGGCAAGGAAATATGAAAGCGAACCGGCACCCGGCCCGATCTCGAGGATTCTGTCGCCCGGCCCCACCTCTAGAGCGTCCACGATCGCCTTGGCGATGCGAGGATCGACAAGGAAGTTCTGCCCAACCTCTTTTTTCGCCAGGAGCATATATGAACGAACGTTCTCGAAATACTTGTCAGCGTCCATCCAGCGCCCTCCTAAGGTCATCTTCCGTCAGGCCAAGCGCCTTGCATCTTTTGAGAAAGGAGCGCCCGTTGGCCTCCCCGATATGAAGCCTTTCCCCAAGTTCCTTGCGGAGCCTCGCGCTATCAGTACCTCCGATGAGGCCGAGACGAAACAAGGCGGCCTCATCGAGATCGCTAGAAGGAGCAACTTCCCCGGGCACGATGTTCCCCAAGGCGATGAGGACGCTTTCCTTGTCGCTTTCGGCAATTCCCACCTTCTTTCCTCTGATGCACTTTTCCTTGGGGACGAAGGCGTGCGCGAGTCCCGGGATGGCCTCGTCGAGGACCTTGCGGATTCTCATTCCGGGCCCGTCGGGGTCCGTGAGGACAATTACCTTGCGCTTCTTTGACAAGGCGGAAATATAGGAAATCGTTTCACGTGAAATGGCAGAACCGTTAACTTCCACAAAGTCCGCTTTGACAAAGGAGGAGAGAAACTGCACATCCGTCTTTCCTTCGACTACGATCACGGGCCTGAGGTCGCTCATAGATGTTTCACGTGAAAGATTCTTTCCATATTCTCCCTCGCGATCCCTGCGACCTCTTCCATAGGAAGAGACAAGAGCTCGGAAGCCTTCCGGTATACCCATTTCACGTATGCCGGCTCGTTTCTTTTCCCTCGGTATGGCTCGGGCGAGAGGTAGGGCGCATCCGTTTCGAAAAGGATTCTTTCCTTAGGACAGGCAAGCAGGGCTTCCTTCGCGACCCTCGCGTTCTTGAAGGTCAGCACCCCGCCGAAGCCGAAGTACATCCCGAGCCTGGCGAAGGCAGGCACCATTTGGGCGCTATAGCCGTAGCAATGCATCACGGCCCCGTGCTTCGGAGTATGTTCCTGAAGTATCTTGAGCGTATCTTCCGCCGCGTCCCTTGAGTGGATGGTCAGGGGCAGGCCAAGCGTATCGGCCAGCTCAATATGCTCGATGAACAGCTTCCTTTGCCTTGCCCTCAGCCCCTCGTCCTTGACCCAGTGGTAATCAAGACCGGTTTCGCCGATCGCCAGGACATCGTTTCTCGAAGCCAGCGCCTTGATGTCTTCCCAATCCCCGGGAGATGAATCTTCGAGATTCTCCGGATGGAGGCCGATCGCCGGTCGACATTCGGGATATTCCTCCGCAAGGAGCAACGCCCGTTTCGCGCTAAGAAGGTCGTAGGAGGCAACCAAAAGAAGACCAACCCCCTCTTCCCTTGCCTTACCCATGAGGGCATCCCTCTCTTCATAGAGGTCCGGGTCATTCAGATGGGTATGGGTGTCGATGAATACCATGGCTTATTTTCCCACGCAAAAGCGAGAAAAGATCTCGTCCTCTATGTCGGAGGACGAGGAAGCGCCCAGGACTTCTTTCAGAAGGGCATGCGCCTCTTGGACAGGAAGGGCGACAAGGGAGAGCGGGGCCCTCTCCCCAGAAAGGCGAACGGCCTCCTTCAACGAGCGGGATGCGCGAGAAACCAGGTCCAGCTGGCGTTCGCTCACCAACGCGGGGGAGTTCAGCCTCACCTTGTCCAGGGAAAGCGCGGAAACGATCGCGTCTAGCACGCCGGCGACCTCCCCATTGATCGCGGAGGCGGATACGCCGCCAGAATCCTTATGGGCTAGGTCGGCCTTGTTCCGCACGTGGATGATCGGGGAACGAATCCCTTCAGGAAGCGCGGGCTCTTCGCCGTCGCGGATATCCGAGACGACAAGGACGACGTCCGCCTTCCGTATTGCCTCTTCCCCCTTCTCGATCCCTTTTTGCTCTACCGGGTCGTCGGAAGACCGGACGCCCGCTGTATCCAGGAAACGGATGGGAACGCCTTTATGAACGATCTCCCCAGTCACAACGTCCCTTGTCGTTCCGGGTATATCCGTGACGATTGCCCTCTCTTCGCCAAGCAGGGCGTTTAGAAGCGAGGACTTCCCTACGTTCGGGAGGCCTACGATCGCGACATCCACGCCTTTGATGACGGTCGTGGCGGCCTTCCCCTGAGAAACAAGGTCTTCGAGCTTTTTAATGACGAGCGGTGTCTCACGAAGGATTTTTGAATGCAAATCCTTCTCCAAATCTTCGAATTCAGGAAAGTCTATGCTGGTCTCGATGGACGCTAGCAAAGACGCGATCGCCTCTAGGGCAGTTTCCAGCTCCTTTGAAGAAGATCCTTCCAAGGCCACGAGGGACAAAGAGGCGCCTTCCTCGCTCGCAGACCCGATGAGCGCGTTCACGGCCTCCGCCTCGACAAGGTCCATCTTTCCGTTCAGGAACGCGCGCAGGGTGAATTCCCCGGGCTTCGCCATCCTGGCGCCCTTGGCTAGGAAGGCCTTGATGATCCTTTCCCCGATCAAGGGATTCCCGTGGGCGATGATTTCCACAACTTCCTCGCCCGTGGATGATTTCCCGGAGGGGTAGGCGAGGGCGACGACCTGATCCAACGGCCTTCCCTCGCTATCGCGAAGAAGCCCGACGAGGCTTGTTCTCTCTTGGATGGAAAGGACGGAGGGGCGGCCCATCAAATCCGCGAGAACCGAAAGGACTCCCGCTCCGCTGGAACGGACGACAAGAAGTGCGCTGCGGAGGGGCGGGGTCGCCAGGGCGACGATGGCCTCCCGGTCCACTCACTTCTCCTTTCTCATTCTCCCCTTGAGGGAGTGTATGCGAATGCTTCCGCCGTTCCTGAGGCAAAGCTCCTTCGCGAAGGCGAGTGCCTCCTTCTGCGTCGGGAAAAGGCGGATGGCCCTCTTTCCGGTTGCGAGGCGCACCTGCCAGCGGACCCCGTCCTTCTGGCGGCTGATGTGATAGACGCGCGCTCTTCCGTTATAGAAGCCGGGCCCCTTCTTCCTCAGTTCCTCCGCCTCCTGGCGTTCCTTGCGCTCCTCTTCTTCCTCGCTGTCCTCGTCGGCGTAGCTCACTTGAACACCGCCGTCCCCTTCTTCGGCAGGTTTATCCATGACGGAGTCGTCAGGAGAAGGCTCCGGCTCCTCGGCGGGAGCGGGGGCTGCGCTTTCCTGCCCGGCCGCCTCGGCGCGCTTCACGGCGCTGGAAAGCTGGGCGGATTCGGCGGAAGCGATCGTCACGCCTCTGGACCAAGCGCGGTCGATCCGGTTTCGGATGGGGATGATGAGGAGCGCGACAAGGAACACCCCCAGGATGATGACCAGGCCATATATGACGGGCATGAGGTTCGTGGGCTCCTCCGCCTCGAGGATCGGATACGGATCCCCGATCGCAGAGGCATAAATCAGCGGCAGCAGGGAGGCGAAGTAGACGGCCGACGGGACGATCGCGAGCAAGGACTCGAAGAGGTTCAGCCTCGTCTCGTGCTCCACGGTCATGAAGGAGACGAGCGCGACAGTTGGAAGCAAGATACGGATCCAAAGTGTGTCGACGATGTTGATGAGCTCGTTGGGGTCCTGCTTGGATTCGCCTGACAGGGGGTAAATGTAGACAAGGGAGAAAAGAAGGGAAGCCACAAGGGTCGCGACGGCCACGAGCTTCAGCGACCGGACCCAGTGCGGGATCTCATATGCCCCGCGGGTGAGGGCGACGATATCGAAGGCGAAAGTGATGAACGCGCTGACCATGAAGAGCAGCGCTGCGTCCAGGGTGAAGTCGCTGAAGGCCATCGCCCCGGAGGGCAGGCTCTGGCGGAGAGGCACCCACCACCCGAAGAAGGCGTTGAGCGCGATGACCGCCACCATGACCCCGAGCAGGAGGTTCAGGATGAGGGAAGCGATGTGACAGAGGCGTTTCATAGAAATATCCCGCCGGCATTATATCCGCAAAGCCGGCTTTCTTTTGGAAAAAGCGGAGCCTAAGGCTCCGCGCGTCTAGTCGACGTACTTGATGATGACGGCCCGCTCGTCCCCGATGCCTTCGCTCTCGGTCTGGATGTGCTCGAGGCCGTTCAGCTCGTTATGGACGATGCGCCTTTCGTCGGGGGTCATGGGCTCCAGCTTGCAGTCGACATGGGAACGCTGGACGTTCCGCGCCTCGCGCCGGGCGATACGGGCGACGCGGTCGTAGCGGTCCTCCTTGTAGCCGCCGACATCAAGGAGGATGCGGTAGCGGTGGCGGAAATGGGCGCTCACGGCGAGTCTCGCGAGCTCGTTGAGCGCCTGGAGGGTCTTCCCTCCCTTGCCGATGAGGATGGGGTTCCGGCCGCTATCGAGGGTGATGTGGATGATGTCCTCGTCGATGTAGCCGTCCGCGGTCACCTCGACCCCGAGGCCCGCGATGGCCTTGCGGAGGTATTCCTGCGCGTATTCGAGAGCGTCCTCGATGGAGGCGACGCAGATCGTCACCGACTTGGAGAAAAGGCCCTTCTTCTCCTCGACGAGGGTGTACTCGAGCTTGTCCGGCTCGACGCCAAGCTCGAGGGAGGCCTGTTCGATGGCCTTCTCAAGCGTTTTCGCTGTGTACTGCTTCATAGGCTACCTTCCTTTCTTCTCCGCCTTCTTCATGAAGTGCTTGGAGAGATAGAGCTGGGTGAAGAGCGTCTGCACGATGCTCATGAGCGAGCCGATCGCCCAGTAGACCGTCATGGCGCTCGGCAAACTGAAGGAGATGAGAATGGTGAACACAAGCATGCCGATGCTCACCCACTTCATGGTCTTTTGCGTCTTCTCGGCGGCTGGGTTCGTCCCGGTCTTGGTCATGTTCTTCGTGCGCCTCTTGTTGATCCACTGGGGCAAGAGGAAGGAAAGCACCTGGAGGGCCACCATGATCACGAAGATGACCACCATGGTCCACCAGCCGTTCGAGTTGTAGTACCAGGCTCCATTGAAGTCGAGGAGGGCGGTGCTCACCGTTTCGGAAAGCGAGAGGTTCAGGAACTCGCCCGTGCCAAGGGCCGCGGAGCCCTGGAGGGCGCCCCAGACGGCGATGAAGATGGGGAACTGGAAGACGAGGGCGAGAATCATCGACCAAGGCGAGACGTGGTTCCTCTTATAAAGGGCCATCTGCTCCTGGCCCATGCGGAGCTTCTCCGCCTGGTTCGTGTTGCTGTTCGGGTATTTCGCCTGGATTTTTGCCATCTGGGGCTGGAGGGCCTGCATCTTCTGCTGGTCCATCGTGGTCTTGAACGTGAGCCCGAGGACGACGAGGCGGACGATGATGGTCACCAGGATGAGCGCCCAGATCTGCCCGAAGCCGGTGAGGGCGGGCTCAAAGGACACGGAAAGGGTGTCGAGGAGCCAGGCGACCGGATAGACGATGAGGCCCTCGAGGAAGCCCTTGCTCCAGGCGTAGCCCCAGTCCTTGATCTCCATCGAGACTTCCCAGTTCTGCTGCGGGCCGTAGTGGCCGAAGGAGCCTTCGATGTTCGTGATGCAGGAAATGTTCGTGGAGATGGCGCTGTTGATCTGGTTCTTATAGGCCGTGACCCAATCGAAGCTCGGGGCGTTCTCCGCCCCAAGCGAAATCGCGAGCTCGTCGTTCCACTTGTCGTAGTTGATCCAGAGGTTTCCGTTCCCCTCCTCGTCGTAGCCGTAGAACTTCAGGAAGCCGTAGCGGCGGAGGAGGCTGTCCTCGTTCACTTCGATTCCTTCCTCCGTCCCGAGCACGTCCGGCGCGGACCAAGGGTTGACGTCTTCGGCGGTCAGGGTCGCCTTGTCCACGGCTTCTCCGTTATCGATCGCGGCGTCCACCGCGGCATCCAGCACGAGCTGGTCGATGGCCTTGAAGTATTCGTAGCTCGGGGGGATGAACCGCTGCGCCTCCATCGAGGCGACGAGGCCGTTCACCAGGGTCGCGTTCTTCGCGGTGTAGTTCCCGTTCTGGTCGACGGGTATGTAGGCGTAGAGGGTGTCGTTCCCCTCGTCCCCATAGACCGCCCAGGCGAGCTCGGCGTAGTCGGCGGGGACATCGTCCTTGTCGACGTAGACGGTGACGCCCTGCTCGTAAGGGTAGGCCATGTTGGCGCGGTCGAGGTTCGAGCAGAAGCTCGCCGTGCAGCCGGAAAGCATCAGCCCTCCGACAAGAAGGGCCATCCCGCCGAGGATTTTCGCTTTAGTGCTTTTCTTCACTTGTCTTCTCCAGTTCCGCCAATAGGGCGAGGAGCGATTCCTTCTCTTTCTGGAAAGAGGAGGTGTCGAACTCCGGCCTGGCAGCGATGATGATGTCGAAGGGCTTCCGGAAGTCGTGGGAGGAGGCGAGGATCGAGCGGATCTGCCTTTTGATCCGGTTTCTCCGGACGGCGTTCCCGCAGCGCTTGGTGACCTGGATCCCAATGCGGGATTTCCCGGCCCGGTTTTCCCTCCAGAAGAGGACGATCGCGCCCGCTTTGGCGCGCCGCCCCTTCCGCTGGATGTCGAGGAACTCCTCGTGCTTCAGGATCCGGAACTCACGCCTCACCGTTCTCTCCGAGTCTAGAGAAAAGCCCGCGACGCGGGCCTAGGCGCAGATCTTCGCGCGGCCCTTGGCGCGGCGGCGGGCAAGGACCTTCCGCCCGTTGTGGGTCGCCATCCTGGCGCGGAAGCCGGCGACGTAGGCGTGCTTGATCTTGGAAGGCTGGTACGTTTTCTTCATGTGATGTTCCTCCGAGTTGGCTTAGTAGCGGGAGCGATTATAGAGAGCCGGCGCTCCCTTCTCAAACAAAATCGCGTGCGTTCAAGCGTACGCGCGCAAGCGGAGCAGGCCCATGGGCGCGTTGTCCACAAATCCACAATACGGTGGATAAGCCTATGTGGAAAATGTGGAGAGCCTGAGGAACGTTCGGTTTCACGAAACAAAAACCGCCATGCCCGAATGTGGAAAGATCCGTGGAAACAAAGGTTGTCCACAATCGCGTTATCCACAATTTTGTAACGAACGAGTTTTCCACATAGAAATATTGTGGAAAACGTTTTTCTTCCGATGAGCGCTTAGATAGTTTGATGTTAAGTATGTGGAAAACTTTGAGTTATCCACATAGTACGTGGTGCATAAGTCTCCTTGGTGGTAAACTCCAGCGCGATATGGGAACCACAGGCACGCAAATCGGAGAGCTCTGGTCGCGCGCCCTCGAGCTGATCAAGTCGCGCCTCCAGGACCCGATCTATTTCGATCCGTTCTTCGCCGACAGCCTCGTCGACCGCGTAGAAGGGAAGACTATCTACGTTGTCGCCAACTCCTCCGTCGCGGTGGCCACGCTTTCGGCCGCCCCGTTCAAGGACATCGCCGACCAGGCGGTTCAGGAGGTGACGCAGAGCGACTACACCGTCTGCTTTATCCCAAGGCAACTAAGCGCAAATGCCAGCGCTTCCCCATCCAAATCGTTGTTTTTCGCGAACGCGAAGCTGAATTCCAACTTCACGTTCCGCAACTTCGTGGTTGGGGCGAGCAACCGGGAGGCCTACCAGGCGTCGGTCCTCGCGGCGAAGAATCCGGGAGCGTTCTCCAACCCCATCCTCATCTACGGGGATTCGGGATTGGGGAAAACGCACCTCCTCCAAGCCGTCGGGAACAGCGTTCGCGAGAATTCCCCGAACACCCGGGCCATATACATCTCTTCGCACGATTTCATCGAGGAATACACCCGCTTCGTGAGGAGCGACAAGACGGAGTCCTTCGTGGGTTGGTTCCGCGATAACGTGGACGTCCTCCTCGTCGACGACGTCCAGTTCCTCGCCAACAAGCCGAACACGGAAGAGACCTTCTTCACCATCTTCAACGACCTCATCGCCTCCTCGAAGCAGATCGTCCTCACCTGCGACCAGCACCCTTATCGCCTCGCAGGGCTTTCCGACAGGCTCAAGACCCGGTTCGTCTCGGGGCTTCCGCTGACGATTTCCGCTCCGGAACGCGAGGTTTGCGAGGAAATTCTCAAGCTGAAGATTGAGTCGAACGGTTTGCGGCTCGAGGACTTCGACCCCTCGGTCATCGCGTATTTCGCAGATAAGTTCGGCAAAAACATCCGCGAGCTCGAGGGCGCTTTCGCAAGGCTTCTTTTCTACGCGGTGAACCTCGCGCCAGGAAAGCGGATCGACCTCAAGACCGCCGTCGAGGCCGTGAACCCGCTTGCCGAGGTCGAGGGGGACCTCGCCGAGCTCACCGTTGAGAAGGTCATCGCGGCCGTCGCCACCACCTACGGCCTTACCGCCGCGCAGCTGACCGGCAAGATCCGCACCGCCCAGATCGCCCTGGCCAGGCACATCGCGATGTACATCTGCCGCGACCTCCTGGACGCCCCCTTCGCCAAGATCGGGGCCGCGTTCGGCGGGCGAGACCACACGACTGTGATGAACGGTGTAGAAAAAGTGGAAAAGTCCCTGGCCTCCGATAAGGAGCTGCAGCGTGTCGTGAAACGCATTGAATCGAAGCTGAAGTGACGATGGTGACTTACGAAATCGCTAGTGCCCGCAAAATATACAACGTCCAGTTCGTAAGGGTTTCTTGCGGACTTATCCACATATCCACAGCCCCTTATTGTTGTTATAAGAAATAGACTTATAGATTGATTGATGATTGGAGGTCGAATATGCGCTTCACAATGCCGACAGCCAGATTCGCCAAGGCCCTCGCCATCGCTGGCAGGGCGATCCCGGGAGTGGCGACGAACGCCTTCCTGCTTTATTACAAGATCGCCGTGACAGAATCCGCCGTCGAGGTGACGGCTAGCAACGGGGGCATATCCATCTGGACGTCCGTCCCCTTCGCGGAGGGGGACGAAGTCGTCGTCAGGGATGCCGCGCCCGGCGCAGCCCTCTTTAACGCGCGAGTGCTGAACGAAATTGTCCGCCGCCTTGACGGGAGCGAGATCACCATCGACGTGGTGGATCGCTCGTTCGCCAAGCTCCTTTGCGGCGACAACAGCGACTTCAGCCCCAGCTGCCGCGACGCGGACGAGTTCCCCGACATCGACTTCGAGCACGCGGCCCAGACGTTCAAGATTTCCGGGCCCGACCTCGCCGAGCTTTGCGACCAGACCGTCTTCGCGACGGACCCGAACCCCCGCGTGGGCATGCCGGTCATCGGCGGGGTCAACATCCTCGGGGCGGACGGGACGCTCACCGCGACCGGGACGGACCGCGCCAGGCTCTCGCAGAAGAAGGTCCCCTGCGACCCGGATCTCGCTATCAACTGCACGATCCCGGCGGACTCCTTCCGCGAGATCGCCCGCCTCTTCGAGGACAAGGGGGAGGTGACCTTCTCCGCCAGCGAGGAAAGGGCGGTCTTCTCCTGCCGGGACATCGTCGCCACCACGAGGCTCATCAGCGGCCGCTTCCCGCAGGTGCGCATCCCCGACCGTTTCCTCCGGACCCTCGTGGTCTCCTCCCGCCAGTTCATCGCGGCGGTAGAAAGGGTCCTGGCCATCGCCGCGACGGAGAAGACCAAGAAGATCACCCTCTCCGCGGACGGCGAGGTCGTGAAGGTGACCTCCTACTCGGACGCGAACGGGGAGGCCACGGAAACGCTCAGGGACTGCTCCTATTCGGGGCCCGCCCTGGACATCGGCCTCAGCGGGGATTCCGTGATCGCCGCCATCCGGGCGCTTGGCTCGGAGGACGTCACCTTCGCCTTCGGCGGCGAGAAAGACCCATTCCTGATTCATAACCCGGACGATCCATCGATCGTCGAGCTCCTGAGCCCGAGGAGCACGGACGGGCGGGCATAGGGAAGGCTGGAGGAAGGCGCCGGGAAGGCGCCTTTTCCATTACCAGGATTTACTACTATGTAGTAAAATGCCTCACGTGGAGCCAAAAGAAGAGACGATCGCCATCCGCACCCCCTACATCACCCTGGGGCAGCTGCTGAAGTACGCGGGCCTCATCGACGAGGGGGCGATGGCCAAGCCCTTCCTTGCCGAGGGGAAGGCGCTCGTGAACGGCGAGGCGGAAACCCGGAGGGGCAGGAAGCTCTTCCCCGGGGACACCCTCCTTGCCGGAGGGCGCCTCCTGCGCCTGGTTCCCGAGGAAGGGGAATGATCCTTCGCTCCCTCACGCTCCTCCGCTTCCGCAACCATCGCAAGCTCCTTCTCGCCCCCTCCCTCGGGGCGAACGAGCTCGTCGGCCCGAACGGGGCCGGGAAGACGAACGTCCTCGAGGCGATTGACTTCCTCTCCCTCGGCCGCAGCTGGCGGACCTCCGACGTCGAGGAGGTCGTCCAGGAAGGCGAAAGCGAGGCCTACGTCCGGGGCGAGGTCGAGGAGGACGGCGTCCTCCGCAGGATCGAGGTCTCCTTCCGCGACGGAGGGCGCGCCGTGCTCCTGGACGGAAAGCCGCTCGCGCGGCTCTCGGACCTGAGGGGCGCCTTCTCCGCCGTCCGCTTCACGCCCGAGGACGTCTCCCTCTTCCGGGGACCCCCTTCGGGGAGGAGGGCCTTCCTCGACGAGTCGCTCTCCCGCCTCTCTGGCGACTACCTCCTTGCCTACGGGCGCTTCCGCCACCTCCTGGAGGAACGGAACCGCGCCCTCAAAAAAGGCAAATGGGGGCCGCTCCTGGAGACGCTGACGGAGCGTCTGGTCGCGGAAGAGGAAAGGGTCGAGGATCTGCGGGACCGCTTCCTCCGGCGCCTTGAGAAGGCGTTCGGGAAGCTCTCGGAGGCGCTCCTCGGCCAAGGGCGCGACCCCAAGGTCCGCCTGAAGCGCTTCCTTGAGCCCGGGGAAGGCTTCGCGAGAAGGGCCCTGGCGCTCCACCTCTCGCAGAAGGAGAGGGACCTCGCGCTCGGGAGCACGCAGTCCGGGCCCCAGAGGGACGACCTCCTCGTCAGCCTGGACGGCCGCGAGGCGGCCTCCTATGCCTCCCAGGGGGAAAGCAGGGCCCTCGCCCTCGCCCTCCGCCTGGCCCCCGCCCTGATCCCGAAGGGGGCGGCGAGGCCCGTCGTACTATTGGACGACGTCTTCGGGGAGCTGGACCAGGAGAGAAGGAGGCGCCTCGTCGCCCTCCTCCCTAGGCTCGGGCAAAGCTTCATCACCGGTACGACCTCGCATGTTGCGGGAGCGCGCCACATCCATATCGGAACGAATGACTCGGAGGAATGAGCATGCAGGACGAAGAGAAGAAGGAAGTCCGGGAAGAGGACGGCATCACCTACGGCGCCGTCGAGGTTCCCGCGAACGAAAGGGCGGTCGAGAAGGCCGACGCGGACTACACCGCGGCGAACATCCAGGTCCTAAAGGGCCTGGAGGCCGTCAGGACGCGCCCGGGCATGTACATCGCCACCACGGCGGCCCCGGGCCTCCACCACCTCGTGTGGGAGATCGTCGACAACGCCATCGACGAGGCGCTGGCCGGCTACTGCGGCCACATTTCCGTGACGCTCAACGCCGACGGGTCCGTCACCGTCACTGACGACGGGCGCGGCATCCCCGTCGACGTCGTCCAGGACTCCGGGCTTTCCGGCGTCGAGACCGCCTTCACCATCCTCCACGCCGGCGGCAAGTTCGGCGAAGGGGGCGGCTACAAGGTGTCCGGCGGCCTCCACGGCGTGGGCGCGTCGGTCGTGAACGCCCTTTCCGAGTGGTGCGAGGTCGAGGTCAAGAAGGCAGGCGGACTCTACCGCGTCCGTTTTGAGAACGGCGGGAACATCGTCGCTCCCTTGAGCCGGGTCGGGGATGTCGGGGAGGAGGAGCACGGGACCAAGGTCACCTTCAAGCCCGACGCCCAGATCTTCACCGAGACGACCGTCTACAACTACGACACCATCCGGAACCACCTCCGCCAGATGGCCTTCCTCAACGGCGGGGTCGAGATCTCCCTGCGCGACCTCCGCGGGGAGGAGCCGGTCGGGGAGACGTTCCGCTACGAGGGCGGCATCCGCGAGTACGTCGCCTTCATCAATTCCGGGAAGACGCCGATCGCCCCCGAGGTCATCTACTGCCAGGGGGCCGAGGAGGTCACCCTTGTTTCCGGCGAGAAGCTCCGCATCTACTGCGAGGTCGCCCTCCAGTGGACGGACTACTACAACTCCGACGGAATCTATTCCTTCTGCAACAACATCTCCACGAAGGAAGGCGGGACGCACGTCGAGGGGTTCAACCTCGCCCTCAACCGGGTGATCAACGAATATGCCCGCAAGGCGAAGCTCCTGGGCGAGAAGGACCCGAACCTCGCCACCGACGACTGCCGCGAAGGCCTCACCTGCGTCATCTCCGCCAAGCACCCCAACCCCCAGTACGAGGGGCAGACGAAGACGAAGCTCGGGAACAGCGAGGTCCGCAAGATCGTCTCCGCGATCGTGGGCGAGCAGCTCATGCAGTTCCTCATGGAGCACCCCGCCTCCGCCCGCGCGATCGTCGAGAAGGCGAAGCTCGCCGCAAAGGGCAGGATCGCCGCCCAGAAGGCCCGCGAGACCGCCAGGAAGGGTGCCCTCGGCATCAGCTCCCTCCCCGGGAAGCTCGCCGACTGCTCGAGCAAGGACCCGGAGGTCTGCGAGCTCTACATCGTCGAGGGGAACTCCGCCGGCGGCTCCGCCAAGAACGGGCGCGACCGCGAGACCCAGGCCGTCCTCCCCTTGAGGGGAAAGATCCTCAACGTCGAGAAGGCCCGCGAGGAGCGGATCTTCAAGAACGCCGAGATCGGCAACATGATCCTCGCCATCGGGGGCGGCATCCGCGAGAACTTCGACGTCTCGAAGATCCGCTACCACAAGATCGTCATCATGACGGACGCGGACGTCGACGGCGACCACATCCGCATCCTGCTCCTGACCTTCTTCTACCGCTTCATGCGGCCCCTCATCGAGGGCGGATACGTCTATATCGCCCAGCCGCCGCTATACAAGATCGACTACAAGGGGAGCGCCTACTACGCCTATAACGACGCCGAGCTGGAAAAGCTGAAGCGCGCGCTCCAGCTCCGCGAGGGCTACCCCTTCCAGCGCTACAAGGGACTTGGCGAGATGGACGCCCAGCAGCTTTGGGAAACCACGATGGACCCCAAGGTGCGCAAGATGATCCGCATCACCCTCGAGGACGCCGTCGAGGCGGAGAAGGTGTTCACCGACCTCATGGGCGACGAGGTGCTGCCCCGCAAGAAGTTCATCAGCGAGAACGCCCGTTTCGCGGAGAATCTCGACTACTAGGAGGAGCAATCCATGGATAACGAAGAAAAGAAGCCCGATCTGCAGGGTTCCCCCTCCGGGAACGAGCAAGAGGAGGCGCCCAGGGCGGGCATCGAGTCCGGGCTCACCGACCGCGAGATCGTCAACGAGGTGCGTTCCGCCTTCCTCGCCTACTCGATGTCGGTCATCACCGCCCGCGCGATCCCGGACGTCCGCGACGGCCTCAAGCCCGTCCAGCGCCGCGTCATCTACGGGATGCAGCTGATGGGCATGACGCCCGGGAAGCCCTACAAGAAGTCCGCGAAGGTCGTCGGCGACGTCATGGGCCGCTTCCACCCGCATGGCGACTCGGCGATCTACATGACGCTCGTGCGCCTTGCCCAGGAGTTCTCGCTCCGCTACCCCCTTGTGGACGGGCACGGGAACTTCGGCTCCATCGACGGGGACGAGGCCGCCGCCATGCGTTACACCGAGGCCAGGATGGCGAAGCTCGCCGTCGAGATGGTCGACGGGCTCGACGAGGAGACGGTCGACTGGGCGGACAACTACGACGGCACCGAGAAGGAGCCGACCGTGCTTCCCTCGCGCTTCCCCAACCTCATTGTGAACGGCTCGGAAGGAATCGCGGTCGGCATGGCCACCAACATGCCCTCCCACAACCTTTCGGAGACGATCGACGCGATCTGCGCCCTTGCCAAGGACCCCGGGATGGACGTCCTCGACATCATGGCGCGCCACCTCCACGGCCCCGACTTCCCGACCGGAGGGGTCATCCTCGGGCGCGGAGGGATCCGCGACTACTTCCAGACGGGCGTGGGCACCGTCTCCATCCGCTCGCGCTACAAGATCGAGGAGCTTTCCGGCGGGCGCTCCCGCATCATCGTCACCGAGATCCCCTACCAGGTGAACAAGGCCACGATGGTGGAGGGCATCGCCCAGCTCGTCCGCGACAAGGTCGTCGACGGCATCAGCGACCTCCGCGACGAGAGCAACAAGGAGGGGATCCGCGTCGTCATAGACGTCAAGCACGGCTTCGTCCCCGAGGTCGTCTGCAACAACCTCCTCAAGCACTCCCAGCTCCAGGTCAACTTCGGTGTCATCAACCTCTGCCTCGTCAACGGCGAGCCGAAGACCCTCGGCATGAAGGAGATGCTCCAGAACTACATCGACTTCCAGGTCGAGGTGCTGACCAGGAGGACCAGGTTCCGCCTCAACCGCGACCTCAGGAGGAGCCACATCCTCGAGGGCCTCATCCTCGCCCACGACAACATCGACGAGGTCATCGCCCTCATCCGCAGCTCCCAGAGCGACGAGGAGAGCACCGCGAAGCTCAAGGCACGCTTCTCCCTTTCCGACGACCAGTGCCAGGCCATCCTCGCGATGACCCTCCGCCGCCTCCAGGGCCTCGAGCAAGGGAAGCTCCACCAGGAGCTGGACGAGCTCATGAGGAACATCGCCGAGTACCGCCGGCTCCTCAGCGACCAGGCGAACATCATCGACCTCATGATCCAGGAGCTTCTCGAGATCAAGCGGAAGTACGGCGACCGTCGCCTCACCGAGATCAGCGACGAAGCCGCCTCGATCGACTCGGAATCCCTCATTCCCGAAAAGGAAATCGTCATCATCCTGACGAAGAACGGCTACGTGAAGAGGATGGACGACGACACCTTCCGCACCCAGAACCGGGGCGGGAGGGGCGTGACCGGCATCCGCATGGTGGCCGGCGACGTCGCCAACATCGTCATCCACGCCCGCACCCACACCGACCTCCTCTTCTTCTCGAGCCTCGGGAAGGTGTACCGGATCCGCGGCTACATGCTTCCGGACGGCGCCCGCGACTCGAAGGGCATCCCCGCGGTCAACCTCCTCCGCCTCGAGGAGGGCGAGCAGGTCGTCTCGATCGTGCCCTGCGACGACTACCCGGAGGGCGAATACCTCCTCTTCTGCACGACGAGGGGCCTTGCCAAGAGGACGCCGATCTCGGAGTTCAGCAACATCAACGTGAACGGAAAGCGGGCGCTCGTCCTCCGCGAAGGGGATTCCCTCCTCGGGGTGAAGCGCACCGACGGCAGCGCGATCGTCTCGATCGCCTCCTCCTCCGGCCGCGTCTGCTCCTTCCGCGAGGATGAGATCCGCCCGATGAGCAGGACCGCCAGCGGCGTCCGCGGCATCCGCCTCGAGGGCGAGGAGCAGGCCATCGACCTCACAACCTCGCTCGAGGGCGACAAGATCCTCGTCCTGACCACCCGCGGCTTCGGCAAGATCAGCTACGCGAAGGACACCACCGTCACCGACGAGGACGGGAACACCCACCACTACGACGGCTACCGCCTGACGAGCCGCGGCTCCAAGGGCGTGCTTTCCCTCAAGATGAGCGCGAAGAACGGCGAGCTTGCCGCGATGAGGGCCGTCAAGGGGGACGAGGACCTCATGGTCATCACCACCAGCGGCATCGTCATCCGCACGCCTCTCGACCAGGTCAAGGTTTGCGGGCGGAACACCCAGGGCGTCATCATCATCCGTCTCGAGGGCAGGCAGAAGGTCGCCTCGATCGCGATCCTCCCTCACCAGGAGAAGCCCCTTGACGAGGAAGGGGAGGAGGCCGAGGACGAGGTGAACCCCTCCCTCGCCCCTGAGGAAGAGGCGCCGGAGGCCCCTGTCCATAACCCGACCCCGGACGAGGTGGAGTAGCGCGTGAAGGCGCTGGTTCGCTACCAGGCGGGGAAGGGGGAGCCCCCCTACCTCGCCGTGCGTCTCAGGAAGAACGTAAAGGGCGCCCTCGAGAGCACCGATGCGCAGCTCGTCGACAGCCTCGACGCCAGTCCCTCCATCGTCCATTTGATCTCGCCGGAGGACGGCCCCTTCCTCGAGAAGGCGCGGGAGTACGGCGCGAAGGTCGTCGTGAGCGCCCTTTACGCGGAGGGGGAGCCTTCCGCCTCCTATCTTGGCGACAAGGAGGAGGACGGCTTCCGTCCGGTCAAGCCCCGGGCGCTGCGGATGCTCCGCCATGCGGACGCCGTCTTCGTCCCCGGGCTCAAGGAGAAGGGCGTCCTCGTCGACTCCGGGATCCCCTCTTCGAAGATCGAGATCCTTTCCCCGGGCGTGAACGTGTCCCGCTTCGAGGGTCTCGACCCTGTGGAAAGGGACGTGTTCCGCCAATACTTCAACATCCGGGACGGAGAGAAGGTCGCCGTCGTCTTCGGCGACTACGAGAACGGCAAGATATTCAAGACTCTAGAAGAAATCGCCAGCAATCTCCTGTCGTTTCGTCTGATTTTCATCGGATACGAGAAGCATCGGGCTTTCATGAGCTCGAGGAGGAGGCGCATTTCCCGAAGGGGTCCGAAGAACATGCGCTTCGAGGCGATCCTCGAGGACGACGTCTTCCGGAGCCTCCTTCGCTCCGCCTCCTTCGCCCTTTTCATGGGCGAGGCCCCGCGGATCCTCGCTCTTGAGGCGATGGCGTCCAAGACCCCGATCTTCCTTTATAAGGACCCGGGCTACGGGACCCAGTTCCGCCCGGGTGAGAACGCGATTCTCGCGGAGACCCCGCCCGCGCTCATCAAGGCGGTCGAATCGCGCCTTGCCGGGGACTATGATTCCCTTGTCGAGCTGGCTTACCGGCTCGCCCGCGTGGAGTCGCTCCTTGACCTAGGGAAGCGGCTCCTCATGCGCTACCGGCAGATCGCCGGGGAGGAATGACCATGATCGATTGGAAGCTGATCGAAGAGAAGCCTGGCTACGTCAGGGACGCGCTCCTTAAGAAAGGGTGGGACTTCGATCCCGAGCCGGTGCTCGGGATGTTCCGCCGGAGGAGGGAGCTCCTGCACGCCGTCGAGGCGAGCAAGGCGGAGCAGAACCGCCTGACAGCCAAGGTCCCGGCGATGAAGAAGGCGGGCGAGGACCCCTCGCCCATCTTCCGCGAGGTTAAGCGCCTTGCCCAGGAGAACAAGGACAGAGAAGCCGAGCTGAAGGAAGTCGAGGAAGGGATCCAGAAGGCGATCGAGGTCCTGCCGAACCTTCCCGACCCCGACCTCCTTTCCGGCGGGAAGGAGAACAACCAGCCGGTCCGCGAGTGGGGCGAGAAACCTTCCTTCCCCTTCCAGCCTAAGGACCACGTGACCCTTGCGGAGAACCTCGGGATCATCGACTACCGCAGGGCGGCGAAGATCTCGGGCTCCGGGACATGGATATACGTCGGGGACGGGGCGAGGCTCGAGTGGGCGCTTCTCAACTACTTCATCGCCGCCCACCTCCGGGACGGCTACACCTTCATCCTTCCGCCCCATCTCCTGAACGTCGAGAGCGGCTATACCTCGGGCCAGTTCCCCAAGTTCAAGGACGAGGTGTTCTACATGGAAGGCATGGAGCCCCGGAAGTTCCTCCTCCCGACCGCGGAGACGGCCCTCGTCAACCTCCATCGGAACGAGATCCTTTCCCTCGACGACTTGCCGAGGAAGTACTTCGCCTACACCCCCTGCTACCGGAAGGAGGCCGGAAGCTACCGCACCGAGGAGCGCGGCATGATCCGCGGCTACCAGTTCAACAAGGTCGAGATGGTCCAGTACACGGAGGACGACAAGAGCGACGTCGCCTTCGACGAGATGGTGAGGAAGGCCGAGGAGCTCCTCCAGGGGCTTGGGCTTTGCTACCGCCTGGACAAGCTCGCCGCCGGGGACTGCTCCCACTCGATGGCAAGGACCTACGACATCGAGGTGTGGATCCCCTCGATGGGAATCTACAAGGAAGTCAGCAGCGTCTCCAACGCGCGGGACTACCAGGCCAGGCGCGGGATGGTCCGCTACCGGGACGCCGAGGGCAAGATCCATTTCTGCCACACGCTGAACGGGTCGGGCCTTGCCACCTCGCGGGTGTTCCCCGCCCTTCTCGAGCAGTGCCAGCAGGAAGACGGCTCCATCCTCATCCCCGAGGCGCTCCGTCCCTACATGGGCGGGCAGGAAAGGATTCTCCCGAGGAAGTAATCCGCTATAATCCGAACGCCACCGCGAGGGCGGAGGGCCGAACCAGGTCAGGCGGGGAACCGAGCAGCCTTAAGGCCGGATGCCTTGCGCGGTGGTTTTCTTTTCGCCTTGGTAGGAAAATTCCTCCATGGACGACAGGAAGCTCATGGAACTCGCCCTCCAAGAGGCCAGGAAGGCCGCCTTGGAAGGGGAGGTGCCCGTAGGGGCGGTCCTTGCCGTGGACGGGAATCCCGTCGCCCTGGGGCATAACGAAAGGGAGAAGGGGCTCGACATATCCGCTCACGCGGAAATCGTCGTCCTTAGGAAGGCGGCGCGGGAGCTTGGCTCCTGGCGTCTTTCGGGCGCCGCCCTCTACGTGACCCTCGAGCCCTGCCTCATGTGCGCGGGGGCGATCCTCCAGTCCCATGTCGGAAGGCTTGTCTTCGGGGCGAAGGACCCGAAGGACGGGGCGATCGTGTCTCGCTACCGAGTCTACGACGCCCCTTCCCTCCATGAGCGCCCGCTCGTGGACTTCGGGGTCCTTGACGAAGAATGCTCCGCCCTTCTTTCCGGCTGGTTCCAGCGGAAAAGGGAAGGCGTGGACTGACGAAGGAAACTTTCATGATCGAGCTCAAGGGCGTTCGGAAGGACTATCGGACGAAAGGCGTGGAGTTCCCTGCCCTGAGAGGCGTGGACCTCGTCCTTCCCGATAAAGGCTTCGTCGCGGTCCTTGGCCCTTCCGGATGCGGCAAGACAACCCTACTGAACCTTATCGGAGGCCTCGATCACCCCACCGAAGGCGAGATCCTTGTCGATGGGGCAAGCACCAAGGGATACAAGGACAGGGACTGGGACGCGTACCGGAACGGGCGCATCGGCTTTGTCTTCCAGAACTACAACTTCATCCCCCACCTAAGCGTCCTCGAGAACGTCTCGGTCCCCCTTTCCCTTGCGGGCGTGAGGGGGAAGGAAAAGGAGCGCTTGGCCATGGAGGCCTTGGGGAAGGTGGGGATCCTTTCCGAGGCCAGGAAGAGGCCTTCGGAGCTTTCCGGCGGGCAGATGCAGAGGGTCGCGATCGCCAGGGCCGTCGCGAACCGTCCCTCGGTAGTGCTCGCCGACGAGCCCACGGGGGCTCTCGACAGCAAGACCTCCCTCCAGGTGATGGACCTCCTCAAGGAAATCTCGGAAGAGCGGCTCGTCGTGCTGGTTACTCATAACCGCGCTTTGGCGGAACGCTTCGCGGATCGGGTCGTCGAGATGGAAGATGGCGAGATCAAGTCGGATTCAAATCCTTGCAAATCCTGCATCAAAGACGAGTTATTGCCTGAAGAAGGGCGAAAACAGAAAGTGTCCATGGGCCTTGCTCCTGCGATAAAGAGCAGCCTTGGCGCCCTTTGGTCCAAGAAGGGGAGGACCTCCCTGACCGTCGTCGCCTCAGCCTTTGGTGTCCTGGGCGTTTCCCTCGTCCTTGCAATCTCCAACGGGTTCGGGAACTTCGTGACGAACGTCGAGGAGGAGGTGGCCTCCGCCGTCCCGATGACCATCACGCGAAATTACTACAGCGTTGTGGAAAAGGAAGACGAGCCGACCCCTGAGCGGTTCCCGGAGGAAGACGTGCTCTATGTCCACGACACCTCCACCCAGACCTACGTCAGCCACACGAACGACCTGAACAACAGGGACTATATCGACGGCGTGCTCATGCCTCTTGTGGAAGAGGGGCTCGCCAGGTCCGTCCTCCTCAACCGGGAAGGGCTCGACTTCAACCTCATCACGGAAGAAGGCGTCGGAGAGGGGTCTGGCTCCTTCGTCGAGGTCAACCAATACCAGTCCGCGGGACTCGGGAGCAACATGTTCAGCGGGATCACCCCTCTTCCGTCGACCATCTTCCACGAGGTGTACGCGGACGAGGAGGGGCTTTCCTCCATGTACGACCTCATCTACGGGAAGTTCCCGGAGCAACCGAACGAGCTCGTCCTGATCCTTGACCAGTACAACCGGGTGGATATCAACACCCTTCGGGGCCTTGGGTTCTTCGGAAGCGACGATCCCTTGCCCAAGGAGATTTCCTTCGAGGACATCGTCGGCGGCGAATCTAGTCCGGGCAAGACATACAAGGCGTTTCCCAATTCCGTCTACCTGAGCGAGGTCGAGAAGGTCACAGGCACGGTCTATGAGATCGACGATTTCGACATCGCCCGCGGATTGCTCGGAGGGGATTTCGCCAAGGGGAGCCTCGTGGAGAGGGAGTTCCCGATCCATCCCGCCCCAAGCGACCTCAAGGCGATGTACGAGAGCAAGAAAGGGATAGAGCTGAAGGTCGTCGGGGTCATCCGCCCGAGCGAGAACTCCTATTTCAGCCTGATGCCCTGCTCGATCGGCTACTTGCCAAGCCTTGCCGAAATCATCGCCGGGGACGCCTCTTCCCCTGAAGGACAGGCGCTCGGGGAGGATGCAAGGTCAGCATGGTTCGTTCCTCGCGCATGGAGCGACGAAAGCGGGACGGAGGACGGGCTGGAACGACTCAACAAATCCCTCAAGGAAGCATTCCAGGAAATCGCGTCCGCGATCGGCTCTTCCGGGGGAAGCGCCAGCGAGGCGCTCGCGCTTTCCCAAAGGCTGCAGAACGCCATGGGGAGCGTCACGGAAAACATCTACTGGCTCGACTTCACCTACCTTAACGAAGAGATGGGCCTTGCCCGCTATACCTCCTACACGGGATTTTTGAGCAAAGCGCGCTCGATCGGCACGGATTTCAAAGAAGACGAGGTGGCCAAGGCGCTCGCCAGAGTCCAAGAGGAAGGGAGCCTTTCTTCTTCTGAGGCCCTTCGGCTTCTAGGGGAGGTCATCGGCAAGGACTTCCTCGATCCATATGCGGAAGGCCTTTCCCTCATCGACTTCCTCGCCTACATCTCCGCCTACTCCAACATCACCTCCATCCTGATCTTCCCGGAATCGCTCACGGCGAAGCCGGCGATCATCGAGCGTCTCGAGGCCTACAACGAGGCAAAGCCCTTGAGCGAGAGGATTTACTACACGGACATAATGGGGAGCTTCACGGATGCCCTTAGCACCTTGATCGACCTCATTTCCCTCGTCCTCGTGGTCTTCGGCTCCCTGTCCCTTGTCGTCAGTTCCATCATGACCGCGATCATCACCTACGTCTCGGTGATCGAGAGGACGAAGGAAATCGGGATACTCCGCGCATGCGGGGCCAGGAAGCGGGACGTCGGGTGGCTCTTCCTCGCCGAATGCCTTGTGATCGGGTTTATCGCAGGCGTTCTCGGCGTCCTGGCCACACTCCTCCTGTCCATTCCTATCAACCACGTCCTTGCCTCGATGTTCCCCGGCCAGCTTCTGGGGTCGATCGCGAGCCTCACCGTTCTCGCGGCGATCCTCATGATTCTCATCTCGACGTCGCTCTCGCTCATATCCGGGTTCGTTCCTAGCAGAATTGCCTCCAAAAAGGACCCTGCCGTCGCCCTGCGGACGGAATAATCTGCTACACTCAAGCGATGGCCAGACGAAGCCTCCGCAAGGAAGAAATCGAAAAGAAGATTCTTGAGGCCGAGGAATTCGACCCGGATTTCACCATAGGCCTGAGCGAGGCCCAAATCGCCTCTCGCGAGAGGGAAGGGCTGATGAACAAGACGGCCAAGAAGGTCACGAAGACCTACTGGCAGATCGTCCGCGAGAACGTCTTTTCCTTCTTCAACCTCGTCTTTTTCGGCATCGCGGCCATGCTCCTCGTCGCCCAGGCGAAGATCACCTACTTGTTCTTCCTCGCCCCGATCCTTTGCAACATCTTCCTCGGGCTTCTCGCGGACATCCACGCCCGCAGGCTCGTCGACAAGATGAGGCTTCTCACCGACCCAAGGGCCACGGCGATGAGGGGCGGGAAGGAAGTCTCCCTCCTTCCTTCCGAGCTTGTCCTTTCGGACATCATCATCCTTTCCCCCGGAGACCAGGTCCCTTCCGACTGCGTGGTGGTGAACGGCCGCTGCGACATGGACGAATCCCTCCTTACCGGCGAAAGCGATGCCGTTCCGAAAAGGGCGGGAGACCAACTCCTTTCCGGCTCCTATGTCCGCGCAGGCAAGGTTTACTGCCGGGTGAACCGCGTGGGCGCGGCGAACTACATCGAGGGGCTCCGCGAGGCTGCCGGGCAGTTCAAGAGACCCGACAGCGAGCTGAAAGGGACTTACATGAAGCTCTTCCTCGTCTGCGGCCTCATCGCCATCTTCATCGGCGTCGTCACCGCGGTCACCTGGGTGATCCTTTCCTATACGGACGGGAACGGCATCGACTATCCCTCCTACCAGGACTTCGCGGTCCGCTTCTCCGGCTCGCTCACCGCGATGATCCCCGCCGGGCTCTACCTCCTCACCTCCCTCACCCTCACCGTCGGCGTCATCAACCTTTCCCAGAAGAAGATGAACGTCCAGGAACTCTACTGCATCGAGATGCTGGCTCGCGTGGACGTGCTTTGCTTCGACAAGACCGGTACCCTTACGGACGGGGCCCTGGAGGTGAAGGACGTCTATCTTGGGACGAAGGCCACGAGAGAAGAGATCAAGCGTCTCCTTCGTTCCTTGTTCGAGGCGACGGGGGACGATAACGGGACCGCGAGAGCCCTCCGGAAATATGCCGGGGACGGGAACTCCTACTCCTTCAAGGCGGCGATTCCCTTCGACTCAAGCCGCAAGTGGAGCGCCGCCAGCTTCCCGGGCATCGGGACGTTCGTCATGGGCGCTCCCGACATCGTCGAGGCGAAGGTCGGGGAAGAACTGAAAGCAAGGTCCCTTTCCCTTGCCAAGGAAGGGCTGCGGACGATCGGGCTCTACCATTCCAAGGAAGAATTCGCCCCGGGCTCCCTTCCGACGAAGCTTGAGATGATCGCCCTCGCCGTCTTGAGCGACCACGTGAAGGAAGATGCCAAGGCCAACATCGCATGGTTCGTCTCCAACGGTGTCCAGGTGAAGGTAATTTCCGGCGATAACGCCATGACGGTCTCCCGTATCGCGGAGGAATGCGGAGTTCCCAACGCTGGGAACTATGTTTCCATGGAAGATGTGAAGGATGAAGAAATCCCGCAGATCGCAGACAAATATTCTGTTTTCGGCAGAGTGAAGCCGGAGCAGAAGGCGATGCTCGTGGAAGCCCTCCAGGCGATGGGACACAAGGTAGCGATGACGGGCGACGGGGTGAACGACATCATCGCCCTCAAGAAAGCGGATTGCTCCATCGCGATGGCGAGCGGCAGCAGCGCCGCGAGGAACGCCTCGCACATCGTCTCCCTTGAGAACGACTTCTCAAAGCTTCCCGACGTGGTCGCGGAAGGGCGCCGCGTCATCAACAACCTCCAAAGGACCGCCTCCTTGTTCCTGAGCAAGACGACCTTCGCGATGGTCCTGTCCCTCTTCTTCCTCATCGCCTCCTGGTTCGGCGGGCCCGACTACCCCTTCACAACGACGAACATGTACGTCTGGGAGCTGGGCGCGATCGGGGCCGGAGGCTTCTTCCTCGCCCTCCAGCCGACGAACGACAGGCTCGAGGGCTCCTTCGTGAGAAACATCATCTTCCGGGCTGTCCCGGCCGGATGCGCCTCCATCCTCGCCGTCCTGATCATATACATCATCCACTTCGCGAACCCCGGCTTCCTTGACCTAGAGACTGCGCGCTACGTCGCCGCCATCACCTTCTCCATCATCGCCTACTTCGTCTTCTTCAAGGTATGCCTGCCCCTTGACCTCTACCGCGCCATCGTGTTCTTCGGGATCCTTGCCCTCGCCGTCCTCGCCTTCGGGCTCGACGTAGGCCTTGGATGGGGCATCTTCGATCTCCGGATCGACGGCATTGCTCCTGCCCATTGGGGCCTCGTCGCCGGGCTTTCCGTCGCCCTCGGGACGCTTTATCTCGTTCTTGCGCCTTTCATCGATCGCTGGAATAAAAGAAAGGGGCAGAAGGCATGAGGGTATCCAAGGAAGTCGCGGAAGCCATCGTCCGCCGTAAGCCCGTCGTCGCCCTGGAAAGCACCATCATCGCCCATGGGATGCCCTATCCCCGGAACCTTGAGACCGCGAAGGCCCTGGAAAGCGCCGTGCGGGAGGAAGGGGCCGTGCCCGCGACGATCGCCGTCGTCGACGGGGAGCCCGTCGTCGGCCTTTCGGAAGATGAGCTACTCGCAATTGCGACAAGGAAAGACGTGATGAAGCTCTCGCGACGCGACCTCCCCATAGCCGTAGGTTTGGGGAAATGGGGCGCCACGACGGTGAGCGCGACCATCATCCTTGCCGCGAAGGCCGGCATCGAGGTGTTCGCCACCGGCGGGATCGGCGGCGTTCATAGAGGGGCGGAGGACACTTTCGACATCTCCCGGGACCTCCCCGAGTTAGGGGAAAATGACATCACCGTCGTCTCCAGCGGCGTGAAGGCGATCCTCGACCTTCCCAAGACTTTGGAGGTGCTGGAGACGGAAGGCGTCACCGTCCTTTCCTATCAGGCGCCGCATCTTGCCGATTTCTATAGCCAGGACTCCGGCCTGCCGGTCGACTACGTCGCCAGGACTCCGGAAGAGATCGCCCGCATCGTCCTTGCGCGAAGGGGTCTTTCCATAAAAGGCGCGATCCTCGTCTCCAACCCCTGCCCGCCGGAGCTCGCCCTTCCCCGGGAGAAGATCGACCCGGTCATCGAGCAGGCGTTGGAGGAAGCGGAGAAAGAAGGAATCCACGGGAAGGCCTCGACACCCTATCTGCTGGCGAAGATCGTCGAGCTCTCCGGCGGGGAAAGCCTTGAGGCGAACGTCGCCCTCGCGGTGAATAACGCCCGCCTCGGGGCGAAGATCGCCGTGGCGCTTTCCATGCTAAAGGAGGAGGGGGAATGAAAGCCTCGTCGAAGTTCCGGGAGACGCTCCAGAAGATGATGGAGACGACTCCCCTCGACGAGATCAACGTCACCTCGATCTGCGAGGCCTGCGGGGTGCATCGCCAGACCTTCTATTACCATTATCGGAATATTTATGACCTTTTGGACGAGATTTTCCTTGGGGAGAAGGTCAAGGACATGGATAAGGCCAGGAGCGTGAAGGAACTCATACTCGCGCTTGTCGGCTACGCAAAGTCGAACTTCGCCTTCCTCAAGGCAGCCTATTCCTCGAGCGCCCATGACATCGTCGACAGCTTCATCCTTTCCAAGTCCATGACAAGGCTCCTCGAGGTCGCCTCCACTGCCGAAGGCGGATCCCTTGGGAAAGGGGCGGCAAGGCTCCTTGCCAGAAGGATGGGCTCCTTCATCGAGAACGAGTTCAGCCACGTCTTCCGCGACACGGACATCACCGTAACCCGCTTCGAGAGGAAGATGAGGAGGTTCGCCCAGCTCACGCAGGAGATGATCTACCCGGCGATGGTCAGGATGGCGGAGGAGGAAGGCGGACGCTGAGCGGCTCCTTTGCTTTATAATCAATCCGCTTCCAATAGGGAGGACGCGCCCAGGCGCACGCACGGTGGCCAACACCGGCACGGCCTTCCGGCCTAGGAGGAAAGATGAAGAAAAACGAAATGTTCGGGTGGATCGCCTACGCGGCGATGCTCGCCCTTGTGCTGGGGATCGGCTTCGGCGTCATCCAGCCCATGATCCAGGGAGCGAACGACGCCGACCAGATCATGAACCCCATCCTGCTTCTCGTCCTCGCCGTCATCGCCTCCCTCATCCTGAACGCCTTCCTCATCGAGGCCGGGCATCTTCTGGGGGCGGCGATCGGGAAGTACGGCGTCCATTCTGTGAACGTCCTCTTCTTCAACTTCCAGAAGAAGAAGGAAGGGAAGGGCGTCTCCTTCTCCTTCCACTCCTACGACGGCCTCACCGGGGAGACGATCCTTTACCCGAAGGACGTCGAGAAGAGCAAGCCCCAGGCGGTCGTCTACATGCCGCTCGTCCTCTTCTTCGTCGAGGTCGTCGCGCTTGTCGTCTGGATCGTCCTTTGCGAGGTCGGCCGCAATTCCGGCAACACCGGCCTCGTCTGGTGGGAGATTTTCGCGATCGCCGCGCTTACCGTCGGCGGGATGCTTTATCTCTATGACATCTTCCCGGCGCCCCTCGACAGCAAGAACGACGGCTATCTCCTGACGGTCCTCACCAACGAGACGAACCGCGTCGCCTACAACAAGCTCCTTCTCGGGAACTATCAGATGCTCGTCGGCGAGAAGGCCGAGGAGATGGAGGTCTACGACAGCGTGACGGACTTCACCTACGGGGTGAACGACATCATCCTCTACCGCCGCCTCGCGGAAGGAAAGCTCGTTGAGGCCGCCTCGATCGCCGAGAAGGCCGTCCGGAGCCAGGAAACCCTTTCCGGACGCCTTGTCCACGAGGCAAGCTGCCAGCGGGTCTCCCTCCTTCTTCTTGCGGGCGAGGAAGAGAAGGGACGCCTCGCCTACAAGGAAATGTCCATCGAGGACAAGAAGCACGCCTCCCTTCTCGGAAGCGCCCCCGCGGTTCGCGCCCATCTTCTCATCTCAGGACTGATCGACGGCTCCTACCAGGAGACCATCCGCGCGCTGGACGAAAGCGACCGCGCGATCCGCAAGAGCCCCGAGGGCAAGCGCGCCCTGGAGGAGAATCTCATCGTCGATGGGCTCAGGATGATCCACAAGGCCCACCCCGACTGGGATTTGAGCGCCTATAACATCGGCGAGGAAGAAGTCTCCTCTACGGAAGAAAAGGCGCCCCTTGCCGGAGAAGCCCCTTCCAGGGAAGAAGAGAAGCCCTCCGGAGGAGAGGAAGGCCCCAAGGAATAAAGCTTCCCATAACGCGTGAAGAGGCCGCCTCGGGGCGGCCTTTCCTTTGCCCTAGCCCCGCCAAAGGACCTTGTGGAGACCGAGCTCCACAAGCCTCTTGGACCCCTTGGCGGGAAAGAATGGCGAGAGCGAGGAGACTTCCTCCGTCCCGATCTGGTTGCGACGGATGTAGTTGCGGAGAAGGGGAACCTCTTCCATGAGTTCCTCCATGTCCCCGAGGACGAGATAGGAGAGAAGCGCGTTTGCGGCCAACGTCCTTTTCTCAAGAGGCGCCCAAGGTTTCCTTAGAGTGAGCCTATGCCCCATCAGGAGCGTTCTCTTCCTCCCTGATGTGGACTTTTCCGAGATGACCTCCGGCTCCCTCAGCAAAGAGGGGTCCCGTCCGTGGAGGGCTTCACGGAAAGAAGGTCCTGTCCAGAACCCGGTCGGGCGCTTGCTGTCCCCAAGGTAACGGAACTCCACGACATCGCGGAAGGAGGGTTCCGGGGCGTCCTTCCCCCTGTAGAGGCCGTAGGCGACAGGAACGAGTTCGCCGTCGAGGACAAGGCGGCGGACATAGGCCGCTCGATCGGCGCCAGACAAAGGAATTTCATCCGTGGATACAAGCGATCTCCTAGTTAGATCGTTCCCTCTCGTCCTCTTATTGTCCTTTGATTTCATCGATGTATATGTATAACCAAAAACTAGGTATAAAACAATATTTCGGCATAAAGAAAACCCGTCCGCGCGGACGGGTTCCGAAAGCTATTCCCCGGCGATCGACATGCCCTTGACGAGGATGTCCGGGCACTCCACCTTCCTTGTGGTGAGGACCATGTTCGCGTCGAGGGCGACGCAGTCCTTCAGCATCTTGAAGAAGTTTCCGCTCAAGGTGATGAGGGTCAGGGGACGGCCGATCTTCCCGTCCACGATCTCGAATCCCTGGGCCTGGCAGGAGAAGTCCCCGTTATAAGGGTTGAGGCCTGTCCCAAGCCCGGCGATGCTGGTGATGTAGACGCCATGCGAGACCTTCGCGGCAAGGTCATCCAGGGTGCCTTTCCCCTTCCTGAGCCTGATCAATCCAGCGCCGATGCCGATGGAGCCTCCGCCATAGGCGGCGTTCCCCGTGGTCGTCACCCCGTCCTTCTTCGCCGTCTCTCGGTTATGGAGGTAGGTAAGGAGGGTGCCCCTTTCTATGAGCTTGCGGTTCTCCTTGGCGACCCCCTCGTCGTCGAACCCGGAGAAGAACACCGTCTTGTCCAAGGGCCTTTCCTCGATGGTGACCTTGGAAGAGAGGATTCTCTCGCCCAGCTTCCCGGCAAGAGGGCTTGTCTTCTTCTGGACGGACTCTGCGCTCAGCGCGCCGACGAACGCGCGGATGAAGGAAGGGAGCACCTTGTTCTGGATGATGGTCGGATAGACGCCGCTCTTCATGCTGGAGGCGCCCATGCGCTTCCGGAGGTCGTCCCCGATCTTCCTGGCGAGCTCCGCCGGGTCGAACGCCTTCAGGTCGTCCCCGAAGAAGGAATCGCCTGTGTCGATCGTCTTCTCCCCGTCCTTGCCGGTCACGTAGCCGCCGATGATGAAGCTGTTCCCGGCGCTTCTGAGCCTGAGCCCGTGGGAGTTCATGAAGAGGACCGTGTCGTCGCTTTCGGAATAGAACACCTCGGCGACTTCCGCCACGCCCTCTTCGTGGAAGAGAAGGTCCTCCAGTTTCTTCGCCAGGGCGATCTTCTCCTCAGGCGCGGTTTTCGCCAGGGCGGGGTTCCTGACTTTCTTGGACACGTAGCGCTCGCTCCCCGCGAAGAGGCCGACTTCGTCCGGCTTTTCAAGAAGGGCGGTGGAACGGACGATCGCGTCCACCATCTCGCGGTAGCCTTCCTCGTCATCCTTCTCAGAGGTGCAGAAGGCGATATGGCCGTCCTTCACGCCGGAAGCCCAGAGGGAGACCGAGGTCGAGACGCTATAGGAGTCGAGTTCCTTGTGGAACAAGGCGAACTCGAAAGACTCCGAGCGACCGACGTAGAGCTGGGCTTCCTCCAGCCCCGCCTCCTTCGCGAATTCAAAGAAGCGATCGTACTTCATTCCAGTTTCCCTCCCCGTCCGCCGACGGTGATTTCCTTCACGCGGATCGTCGGCTGACCCACGGTGACGGGAACGGAGCCCGACACGGATCCGCAGTAGCCGCACCCGAGGTCAAGGTCGTTCCCGACCCGGTCGATGTTCATGAGCACTTCCTTCCCCGATCCGATGAGGATGCAGCCCTTCACCATCTCGGCGATCTTCCCGTGCCGGACGATATAGGCCTCCGAGGCGGCGAAGTTGAATTCCCCGGTCGTCGTGTCGACGGAGCCTCCGCCGAAGTTAGCGACGTAAAGTCCGAGCTCCGTGTCCTTGACGATGTCCTCGGGCTTGTCCTTCCCCGGAGCGATGTAGGTGTTGCTCATCCTCGAGGTCGGCTCGTAGCAGTAGCTTTCCCTCCTTGAGCAGCCGTTGGGCTCCATGCGGAGGCGCCTTCCGTTGAACTTGTCCACGAGGAAGCCGGTGCAGACCCCGTCCTTGATGAGCAGGTTCTTCTTCGTCGGGTTCCCTTCCGAGTCCGCGTTGTTGCTGCCCCAGGCGTTCCGGATGGTCCCGTCGTCATAGGCGGTGACGAGCGGGGAGGCGATGACCTTCCCGATCGAGTCGGAGAAGACGGAAAGTCCCTTTGCGGTCGCGGTGGCCTCCAGGCTGTGTCCGCAGGCCTCGTGGAAGATGACCCCGCCCCAGCCGTTGGCAATGATCACCGGGAAGCGCCCGGAGGGGCATTCCTTCGCGGAAAGGAGGGCGATCGCGACTTCCCGCGCCTTCCTGGCGACGGCGATCCTGTCAACCTTTTTGAGGAAGAAGGACCAGCCCCCGTGCGTGCCGGGGGAGTGGGACGCGGTCTCGATCTTCCCGTCTTCCGAGGCCGTGGCCACCGCGGTGACCCGGGCATGGCACTCCCCGTTCTTCAGGAGGAAGCCTTCCTCTCCTTCGGCGGCGAAGATTTCGACGGCCTTCTTTTCCGCGTAGATTTCCGAGCGCGCCCGCACGATCCGCGCGTCCTTCCTCATCTCCTCGTCCATGTCCCTGAGGTAGCGCACCCGTTCCTCTTCGGGAACTTCGATTACCGGGTCCATGACGGGGCAGACGGAGGGCGCCTTCTTCCTTGCGAAGGACTTCACCTCGAAGAGGCGGTCTCCTTCGTAAGCGAGGGACAGCTTCCTGGCGAGGGAGAGAAGACCCTTCTTGGATAGGTCCGCGGTGTAGCCGTAGACCGAGCGAAGGCCTTTGAGGATGCGGAGCCCCGCCCCTCTCGTCCTTGCCTTGGAAATCGACTCCACGCGGCCTGTCTCCACCTTTATCGTTTCCCGGGCCGTGTCTTCGACATAAAGCTCAGCGTAGTCCCCGCCTGTGGCGAGCGCCTCGTTGAGCGTCAGCATTGCCAGTTTCTTGGCTAGCATAGGCTCCTCCTTCCATTCGCGATTCGAGCGCACGGTATCACCTTTATGGGAAACCTTCACCAAAAACCGATAGATGGGGATAATTCACACATGGACTGGCGCTCCCTTTGCGAAGAAGCGGAACGAAACTATGGCAAAGAGGCTCCTCTTGCTTCCGGGAAGCTTCTTTCCTTCCTCCTGAACAGGGACAGCCTGAGGACAAGGCTATTGGGGTTCATGACCAAGGCCTACTGGTCGCGGAAGAGGCTTCTCAAGGAAGGGAAGGTGGCCTATGGGTACGCATTTCGGGAATGGTCGTTCGGGGAGCACGCCCTGGAGCATCCCGTATGGATCGTGCATTCCCCGTCCCTGAAGGCCCTGGAGCATCCAGAAATCCTCAAAAAGGCAGCCGATTTGCTCATGAAAAGAGATAGCTGGCCTCTAATATCCAAGAAAGAAAGCGACCTGCTCGCGCGATCCTTCGAGCCGTTGGCGAGGCCCATGTTCCTCCCTCTTCCTGAGAACTTCGGGGAAGTCCCCCTCTTCCTGAGCGTCCTTGACTGGATCCCCAGGCAACTGCACGAGCTGCGCCTCGGGCTGAACCTGATCGTCCAGAACCCCGGAGTCTCCAAGGAGACCCTGCTTCTCATGGAACGCTATTTCCCTCAGGCCTGGAGGGATGCATACTTCGGGCAGGGCATCGCCTTGTAGGCGAAGAAAGGAGTTCCCGATGGCTACGCTTTTCTACCAAGGTCACGCATCCTTCCGCATCACCTCAAATGAGGGGAGTGTCCTCTTCATCGACCCTTACGCCGGCGTCGGCTACCAGACTCCCGCGGACATCTGCCTCGTCACCCACGAGCATTACGACCATAACGCCGTGGAGAAGATCGTCCGGAAGTCCCAGACGGTGTTCATCCGCGTCGCCCAGGCATTGGACGGGGGCATCTACCGGTCCTTCGACTATTTCGGCTACCACATCGAGGCGGTCCCTGCCTATAACTCCCACCACAAGAAGGAAGAGACGGTGGGCTACCTCATCACCGTCGACGGAATCACGATCTACCACGCAGGGGACACCGACCTTATTCCCGAGATGGCTGCCCTCAAGGAGAAAAAGATCGACTACGCCCTCCTTCCGATCGACGGCTTCTACACGATGGGGCCCGAGGACGCCGCTAAGGCGGCCGACATCATCGGCTGCCGCACCCTCATCCCGATGCACATGCATGTCGGGGCGGACTTCGACATCGCCCAGGCGATGAAGGTCCATAGCGACAAGGCCATTCTCGTGAGGGTTAACCAGAAGCTTGAACTTAAATAACCGCAAAACATCCGCCAAATTCCAAATAAATTGTTTTCTTGGGCAGTGAAGGAGAAGAAACCGGACAACCTTCATCTTCACCGAAGGTGCGAAATGCTCGCCCAGGAGGCACCTTAAGGTGCCTTTCGTCTATAATGGCGCGGCATGATCGAAGCCATCCGGAAATATAGGGTCGCAACCCTGGTGCTCCTCGTATTCGAGATCTGCGCGTCCGCGGTCGCGCTCATTTTCTACTACTTCGACCTCTATGGGTTCCAGGGGGTCGAGCACTCCTTCATCTACATCCTCGCGGTGCTCGCCGTGTTCCTCGTCGTGGACTGCCTCCTCCTCTTCTTCGCCCTCGCGAGGCTAAACAAGCTCCGGAGCAAGGACGACTTCAACGCGGCGACCTTGATCGGGCCTGAGTTCCAGGAAGCCTACGATTTCGGGCAGGTCGGCATCATCATCGTCGACGAGGACAACGTCGTCCTCTGGACGAACGGCTTCCTCCAGGGAAGGCAGATCGACCTTGTCGGGACGGAGCTTATCCATTCGGCCCCCGAGCTCGTCCCCCTCACCGCCTCTCCCTCCACCAGCAGGAGGCACGTCGAGTTCGGCGAGAAGATCTACGACACCTGCTATCTCTCCGGCTCGCGGATGTTCATCCTCAGGGACATCAGCGACTACGAGGAAGTCCTCGCCTATAACCGCGACCAGGCGCTCGCCCTCGGGATCGTCTCCATCGACAACCTCAACGAGGTGTCCGGGGAGACGGACGAGACGGCCGACGTCGTCAACGATGTCCGGAGCGAACTTATCTCCTACTTCCGATCCTACGGGGTCGTCCTCCGGAGGATCCGGAACGACAGCTACTTCTGCGTGGCGAACGCCGCCGCCGTCCGCAAGATGGAAGCGGAAGGGTTCTCGGTGCTCGAGAAGGTCCGTTCCCTTGTCGTCGACCAGCCGACGAAGCTCACCCTTTCCTGCGGCTTCGCCTACGACATGCCGGACACCGCGAAGCTGAACGACATGGCGGGCAACGCGCTGGACGTCGCCCTTTCCCGGGGAGGCGACCAGGTGGTCGTCTCGCAGTTCGGCGAGGGGCTCCGCTTCTTCGGCGGCAAGTCCGTCGCCCAGGAAGCGACGAGCAAGGTCAAGATCCGCTCCACCGCGGACTCCATCGTCGCCCTCGTCAAGGATTCCACAGAAATCTTCGTCATGGGCCACGCGGACGCGGACATGGACGCCATCGGCAGCTGCCTCGGCATCAAGGCGATCGCCGACTGGGCGAGCGAAGGGAAGAAGCGCTGCCGCATCGTCTACTCGCCCAAGCTCTTCGAACAGAAGGCGCGCCTCGCCTTCTGCGGCTCTTTCCCCAAGGAAGAGTTCGACAAGATGACGATCTCCCCCGAGGCCGCCGTCCGGGAAATGAAGTCGACTTCCCTCCTCATCGTCGTGGACGTCAGCAACCCCGATATGACGATCTCCCCCCGCCTCCTTGAAAAGAGCAACAAGACCATCGTCATCGACCACCACAGGAGGGGGGAGAAGTACATCGACCACTACGTCCTCTCCCACGTCGATCCCTCGGCTTCCTCCGCTTCCGAGCTCATCGCCATCCTCCTTCGCTACGCCACCGCAAACCCGCCGATCCCCCTGCCTCCTTCCTATGCGACGGTGATGCTCGCCGGGATCTTCCTGGACTCCAACTACTTCAAGAGCAAGGCGACCGGGGCCCGCACCTTCGAGGCGGCCGAGATCCTCAAGGACCACGGGGCGGACAACGCCCGCGCGGACGACTTCCTGAAGGATGGCTTCGAGGAGTTCGAGCTGACGACGAAGATCGTCTCCTCGATCCAGACCCTGGAGACGGGCGCGGTCTACTGCGCGGCCGAGGAGCGGCAGCTCCTTCCCAGGAGCACCCTCGCAAAGGTCGCCAACCGGGCGATGCAGATCAAGAGCATCAACGCGGCGTTCGTCATCGGCAGGACCGCGCCGGACAAGGTCAACATCTCCTGCCGGAGCGACGGGACGGTGAACGTCCAGCTCATCGCGGAGAAGCTCGGGGGAGGAGGCCACTTCCAGATGGCCGCCGCGAGCTTCCCCAACGACGTATGCAAGGCCCAGACGGTCCAGGGCGTCGTGGACGCCCTCAAGGGAGTCGTCGAGCAGTACTGGGATTCCGCCCAGGCGGGCGTCAGCGCCCCCACGGAGCCCTAGGGAAAGGAGAAAAGATGCGCATCATCATGCTGAAGGACGTCAAGGGCGTCGGGAAGAAGGGGGAGATCGTCACCGTCAGCGACGGCTACGGGGCGAACTACCTCATCCCCCGCGGCCTTGCCGCGCTTTCCTCCCCCGAGGCCCTCGGGCGCCTCAAGGCGGAAGAACGGCAGGAGGCCATCCGCCAGAAGGAGTTGAAGAAGGAGGCGGAGGCCATCCGCGACCGCCTCGAGCACATCAACGTCGAGTTCACCGCGAAGGCGGGGAAGGACGGGCGCATGTTCGGCTCCATCTCCCCTAAGGAGATCGAGGAAGGGCTCCTCCGCCAGTGGGGCATCCAGATCGACAAGAGGAAGTTCCTCGACAAGTACCCTGCCAACGCCTTCGGCTACACGAGGCTCCGCATCGAGCTCTACAAAGGGCCCGAGGGGCAGGTCGTCGGCACCGTCAACGTCCACGTCACGGAGGCGAAGTAGTGGCCGCCAAGGACTTTGAGACGCCGGCGAACATTTTCGCGGAGCAGGCCGTCCTCGGGATGATGCTCATCGACCAGGACGCCGCGGCCCTCGGCCTCGCCGCCCTTTCGGAGCAGTCCTTCTCCGGGAGGGACGAGAGGAACGTCCTCGTCTTCCGGGCGATGAAGTCCGTCGAGGAGAAGCGCTCTCCCGTCGACCTCCAGACGGTGACCAACGAGCTCATCAACGCGAACTGCTTCGAGTCGGCCGGGGGGAACGACTACCTCCGGCAGCTTCTCGACGTCCCCATGTCCCCGGAGAACATCGAGCACTACATCCGCATCGTCAACGACCAGGCGGTCCTCCGGGACTTCCTCATGAAGATGCGGGACGGGATCCTCGAGTACCGGAAGGCCGGGGAGTTCAAGGACGTCGGGGAGTTCCTCGCCCGCTACACCGCCGACCTCACGAGGATCTCGGGGAAGCGCTCCGTCGGGGAGTTCCGGACCGCCGAGGTCGTCGCCCGCGCCGTGGAGAAGATGCTCGAGGCAGAGGGCCAGCGGAGCGCCAACGGCATCACCGGGGTGGACACCGGCTACACCGACATGAACCGCCTCACCCATGGGTGGCAGAAAGGCGACCTCATCGTCATCGCCGCCCGTCCCTCCGTGGGGAAGACGGCCTTCGCGATCAACCTCGCGGTGAACGCGGCGAGGAAGACGGGGAAGCCCGTCGCCTTCTTCTCCGCGGAAATGTCCGCCGACCAGATCATGAAAAGGATTATCTCGTCCGAAAGCCACGTCACCGGGGACGACCTCCTCGCCCCCATGTACCTCGACGCGAGGAGGAAGGCCCAGGTCGCCTCGGCGATCGACCACATCGCCACCTATCCCATCTACTTCGACGACACCCCGAACATCCGCCTCGGGGACCTTCTTGCGAAGGCGCGGAAGCTCAAGGGCGCCCACGAGGACCTTTCCCTCATCGTCATCGACTACCTCAACCTCATCACCACCGAGCACCAGGAAAGCCGCGCGCTCGAGGTCCAGCAGATTTCGATGTCCCTCAAGGAGCTCGCCCGTTCGCTGAAAGTGCCTGTGATTGCCCTCGCGCAGCTCAACCGAGCGAGCGACCTGAACCCCAAGGGAGTGCCTACCCTGGCCAACCTCCGCGAATCCGGCTCGATCGAGAACGACGCCGACCTCGTCCTCCTCATGTACCGGAGCGACTACTACCAGAACCAGGCCCAGGGGAAGGGGGCACAGAACGGGGAGAAGAACTACCGCGAGAGGCTCGAGGAGTCCGTCGAGCAAGGCAAGAAGGAGGTCGGGGACAAGGCCTCGATGTCCATCACCGAGGTAAGGGTCGCGAAGAACAGGAACGGCGCGCTCGGGACCTGCTACTACCTCTTCAGCAAGGCGTATTCCCGCTTCGACATGCCGGACGACGAGACGAGGCGCGCGATCGCCCGCGAGAAGAACGAGCCGATGGCAGACCCGGAGGAGTGATGCTTTCCTTCTGCTCCCTTGGGTCCGGAAGCAAAGGGAACGCCTTCCTCGTCTATGACGGGGAGACCCTCCTTCTCATCGACATGGGACGCCCCAAAGGGGTCCTTGTCGATTTTCTGGAGAAAAAGGGGCTTTCTGTCGGCGATATCTCCGCGATCCTTGTTACCCACACGCACATCGACCACGTGGGGACGCTGCCTCTGGTCGCAGGAAGAGGGAAGGGAGGGAAGCCCCCCGTCTACATGGGGAACCGCGCCTACAAGGGCGTCCATTTCCCCTTGGTCCCTTTTGAAACCCTGGTGTTCGGGGACATGAAGGTCACCCCTCTCCCCACCTCCCACGATTCCCCCGACTCCTGCGGGTTCCGCGTCGAGGGAGGGGGACGGGCCCTCGTCTACATGACAGACACGGGCTACGTGCCCATCGAGGACTACGAGAGGATGGAGGAGGCCGACTACCTCGTCCTCGAGAGCAACCACGATCCCGTGATGCTGAGTGGCTCCTCCCGCCCCCTCGCACTCAAGAAAAGGATCCGCGGGGACAAGGGCCACCTTTCCAACGACGAATGCGCCTCCCTCGTGAGGAACGTCCTTTGCGAACGGACGAAGGAAGTCCTCCTCGCCCATCTTTCCGAGGAGTGCAACACCCCCGAGATCGCCCGGGAATGCACCAGGAGGGTCCTTGAGGAAGCGGGAAGGGAGGACGTCCTCCTCCGCGTCTTGCCCCAGTGGACGATCCTCGAGGGAGGGGACCCCTGGCCATGAGGATCCGCATCCTCGCGGCAGGACGCCTCCACGAGCCCTTCTGGAAGGAGGCGGAGAAGGAATACCGGAAGCGCCTTTCCTCCTACGCGGACGTCGAGATCGTCGAGCTGGAGGACGAGAAGGTCCCGCCCGGAGCCTCCCTTTCCCTCCAGAAGGCCATCAAGGAGAAGGAAGGGGAGAGGATCCTCCAGAGGGTTAAGCCCCGCGACTTCCTCATCCTCCTCGACCTCGGGAGGAAGGAGCCGACTTCCGAGGAGTTCTCCTCCTTCCTGATGGACGCCCTCAGGATGGGAGAAGGGACCGTGGACTTCGCGATCGGAGGGACGCTCGGGCTCGGGGAGAACGTTAGGAAAAGAGGGAACGCGTCCCTCTCCTTCGGGAGGATGACCCTCCCCCACCAGCTTTGCCGGGTGCTCCTTCTCGAGCAGGTCTACCGGGCCTTCCGGATCGCCCGGGGCGAGCCCTACCACCGCTAGGGCTTCGGGAAGGCCTCTTCCTCGGAGATGATCCCGAAATGGACGAGGGCCTTGGCCCAGCCGTCCTCGTCGATGTCCTCGGTGACGTAGCCGGCGATCTTCTTCACCTCGTCGGAGGCGTTCCCCATCGCGACGGATAGCTCCGTGTACTCCAGCATCTCCCGGTCGTTCATCCCGTCCCCGATGGAAAGGGTCTCTTCCCTTTTCCCCCCGGTGTACTCCAGCGCGGCGGCGATCCCTTTCGCCTTGTCGCTGTCCATGGGCATGATGTCGACGGCGAACTCGTCCCATCTCGCCGCCTTGCAGTTATGGAGGTGGGGAAGGAAGAGGGCCTCGTCGAAGGAGTCGCAGAAGGCGATCATCTGGTAGACGGTCCTGTCGTAGGGGATCGGGAACTTCCGGGGCTGGGGGAAGCGCGTCCCGTACTTCGCGTGCGCGTCGATGACGCGGTCGTCGATGAAGTTGATGTGCCCTTCCTTCTCCTCGATGAGGGTGAGGCCGAACTTCAGCCGGTAGGAGAACATGATCATCGCGTCGACGACGTCCTGGGGGATCGGGTACTTGTAGATGAGAAGGTCCCCGATGGCCACCGCGGCACCGTTCATCATCACGAGGCCGTCCGGGTGAACGAGGTCGAGGATCCCCGTCTTGCGGATGAGGTAGAAGTTCCTGCCGCTGGAAAGGAAGAGGCGGATCCCTTTCTTCTTGAGGGCCCTGATCGCGCGGATCGCGCTTTGGGGGACCTCCCTCCTGGTATGCGAGTAGAGGGTCCCGTCGATGTCGGTGAAGACGTACTTGATCATGGTTTCGGCCTAAATGGTAGCATGCGTATTAAACTAACGCGCATGGACTTCAAGGATTTTCCGCATCTTACCCCGCTCAAGGACAGGGAGAACTCCCTCGTCCTCCTCTTCCGGAACGAGGAGGGGGACCTTCTCTACCTCGAGCCCGGCTTCCTTTACGCCCTCGAGGGGATGAAGGAAAAGAGAGAGGAGGACTACCCGCGGATCCTCCTCAGGATCGAGGAAGAGCTCAGAAGCGAGCACCGCCTCATCCTCACGGGGAACTACGAGACCCCCTTCTTCTCGAAGGAGGGCTTCATCTATCGCGAGATCACCGACATCACCGACCCCCTCGGCATCTTCGTCGAGGACAAGAGCCGCGGGAGCGACTACGGGGACTAGGATGGAACGTACGCTGATCCTGGGGGGAGGGACGCTCCTCCTCCGCTCCGTCGCCTTCGCGCGGAAGGCCTTCGGGGGAGAGATCCTCCTGGGCGTCGCCGACCCCGAGAGGGAGTCTCTTTACAGGAAAGGCGTCTTCCCCGGGACAAGGGACCCCCTTCTTCTCAAGGAAACGCGGAAGAGGAACGTGTCCTTCTCCTCCGACTGGAGGAAGGACATTCTCTCCGCCGACCGCATCGTTTTATCCGAGAGGATCTTCCTGAAGGACCCCTTCCTCGAGGAGTTCCCTTCCCTTGTCGCGGGAAGGGAAGTCGAGATCATCGTCCGCGGCCTTTCCCGTCCCGGGACGGTCCGTTTCTTCAAGGACCTCCTGGGGAACGGCCCGAGAGTGCTCTACGTCCCTTCTTTCTCGCGCCTCGGCTTCGAGGTGGTGGAGGAGAAGGACCCCTCCCTCCTCCTGATCGGGACTTCGGAAGGGAAGGACGAGCGCGCGGAGTCCCTTGCCCATCCTTATGCAAGGAGGGGGACGAACGTCCTCATCTATTCCTACGAGGACGCGGAAGGATACCGCCTTGCCTATGAGGACTCCTTCCTGAAGAAAAGCGAGCATGCCCTCTTCCTCCATGAGAAAGGGAAGGAGCTGGGCTTCGACGGGGATCTCGCCATCTCAACCCTTCCTTTCGCTCCTTCGATGAACCGGACGGGGCTTTCCCTCGCTCCCTTCCCGAGGGGCGAGGAAGGACATTTCGCCTCGCTTGTCCTTCATGGGGAGGAAAAAACGGAAGAAATCCTTAAGAAGCGCATGGATATCGCTTTCCATGACGCACTTGAGGAAGCACGAAGGCGGAACCTTTCCTCTCTCGCCCTCCTACATCTGGGCGGGAAGGACATGCCCTGCCTCAGGAAGTCCGCCTTGTCCTTGGCGAAGCGCATCGAGGAGGCGGGGCTCGAGGTCCGCGCCTGGGACGAGGAGGAATCGCTATGCCGTTCCTTTAAGAAGGAATGCCCTTCCTCCCGCGTCTTCCTCAAGAAGGAAGAAGCCTTGGAAGGCGCCGTCCCGCTCGCCCTTACGGAATAGGAGAAACTCAATGAAACTAAAGCTTGCCATCCCTTTCGCCCTGTCTCTCCTCCTCGCCTCCTGCGGTGACCCCTCTTCCATCGCCTCATCTTCGAACGGCGACGGCTCCTCGTCTGGAGAGCCTTCGTCCCTTTCCTCCTCTTCCTCCAGCGCGGAATCTTCCTCTTCCTCGAGCCAGTCCTCCTCTTCCTCCGCCTCCGTCCCTGAGGAAGGGATCCCAGAGGCAATGGAGGGAACCTGGGTCGGCGCGAGCGGGACCCGCCGCTTCGAGCTCCTCGTAACCGATGAATCCCTCTTTCTCAATGGGACGGAAGGAGAGGTCGTCTCCCCCTTCAAGGCGATAACGGGCGGCTATCGGGGAACCGTGGACTTCGGGGAAGGCGCCCTCATCGTCAACTATTACTCCTCCCCCATCAGCGGCGAAATCTGCGTCGAGCTTTCCGACGGGAAGGAAAACGTCCGCCTCTACAAGGACGGGAACGCGATGCCTCCCCTCCCTTCCCGGATGGAAGGGACATGGGAGGGGGTGGACCTCTTTGCCCCGGAAGATCCTGCGATGCACGAGCTTGTCCTCGGGGACGGGGCCCCTCGCCTCGACGGGATCTCCGGGATCCTCTGGGAAGTCGACCCCATCTCCTACGAGGCCCTCCTTTCCTTCGGGGACCTCCAGTACGAGGTTTCCTACGTCGAAAGCGGAAGCGAGGCCCTCCTCGACGTCTACTGCGAGGAGACGGGCTTCCAGGCCCTGATGGAGAAGACCGCGGAAAGCGAGGAGGAAGGAGACCTATTGACCGCCCCTGAGGAAATGTGGGGCACCTGGGAAGGGGACGGGCACGTCGCGATCATCGGGGAGAAGGGGCTCTGGTCCTTCGATGGGGCGACTCCCAGGGAAGTGACCCTCAAGGAAGACGGGTCCTACTACCTCCTCCTCGACCGCGCCTCCTGCTATTTGAAGCTCCGGGAGGACGAGGAAGGGCCCTATCTCGAGCTCACCTCCCTCCAGGAGGCTCTCAACGGGATTCTCCGCAAGGCGTAGGGCGGAATATTCGGGAATGTTGGTAAAGGACGCTTCTTTAGCGTATCTTTTCCAAAGCAGGCTTCGCGCGTGCTCGCGCGTGCCTCCCAAGGAAAGAAGACTGACATATGGCGAACAAGAAGAACGGCAAGAAGGCACCGAAGAAGGCGCATCCCTTCTGGGCCAGGCTCTGGAGCGGGTTCCGCTACTGGCTCCAGACCCTCTGGAGCAACGGCGCCTGCCTTTTGGCAAGGGGGAAGCCCTGGTGGGCCTCTCTCCCCGTGGTGATCCTTTCGATCATCATCGCGATCATCCCGACCGCGGTGGCGATGGGCAACGTCAGCGCCTCGAGCTTCATCACGGGCCAGGACCTCGGGCTCGTCGCCCCGACCGCCGCCTTCGTCCGCGACATGGAGGAGAAGGGGATCCTCCTTTCGATCGACAAGGACGGGATCCTCTCCGACGAGAACGGCTCCTGGGAGAAGGCCTACGGCGCGAACGACCTCGGCGCCTACTACCACACGGTCGTGCGCGAGGTGCCCAAGCTCCCGGTGGAGACCGACTCCTCCTCGAGCCAGGTCGTCGGATCCAAGCCCGAGCTCGTCGAGGAGACGATCGTCGACTTCGCCGTCTACTACGACTACGACGGCCTCTACCCCTCCGTCACCGACTTCTATGAGTTCGTCGTCACCGACGAGAACAGCAAGGACCCCAACGGGGAGGACGCCTACTCGGTGAACTCCCTCTTCCTTGATTCCGACGGCTTCATCCTCACCATCATGCCGAACCTCGTCGATTCCGACGGCCAGAAGGCGGAGACCAGCATCCGCTACTACTGGGACAGCGAGGAGTTCAAGGGCAAGACCCTCGTGAGCCTTCTCACGCCGACCTTCGAAGGGGAAGCCCCTCTCCCGGACTCCTACGAGTACCGCGAGGCCTCCCGCCAGGCGTGGGGGCGTTTCCTCGACCTCGCCTATGCCTCGACGAAATGGAACGCCGGCTGGACGAACGTCGGCATCATCGCCGCGATCGTCACGGGCACCATCTTCATCATGGGCCTCATCGTCTTCCTTGCCACGAGAGGGAAGAACAACCCCTACCGCCCCCTCAACTTCTGGGACGCCCAGCAGGCCGTCTACTTCGAGTCCTTCACCTGCGCGGTGATCGCGATGATCCTCGGCTTCGTCTTCGGCGGCTCCAACTACGTGATGGGGATGACCATCTTCATGATGGTGCTCGCCGTCCGCGTCATCTACACCATCTTCAAGACGATGCGGGGGCCGATCGCCCAGGGCTAGTCCCCTCACGGGGGACAAGGGAAGGCGCTTCCGGGAGGGAGCGCTTTTCCTTTGCCAAGGAATCCAAGGAGCCGCTTCTAGGGGGGTCGGGAGTCTTTGGGACCTACATCGATACCTTCTTTGAAGGACTCCATGAAATGGGTCCGTTTCGATAGAGATTGGACATGTGCATGAAATGGGGAAGTCCGGTTTTATCGGTGCTTTTCTATTTCCAGCCCGTGAAACGCGTTCAAAGCGCGGGCCATGCAAGCGCGCTATGTAAAGAAACTAACTAGAAACAGAACGCCTTCTTGTCCCTCTCCATACGAAGCAACCCCAGGGGACCGCTGTTCGACGCCAAGGCCTTTATCCCCTCTGGTTCGGAAAGGATCTGGCGGCTGCCTCGTGCCTATCCGTTCTCCTGCTCGAAGCAATGCCTCTTTATCTTTTTTGCGCGACTCCGCGAAACGGGAGCCGCCCGTCTGACTAGATTGCTGGATGGCGTTTTGGCGGGAGAAAGTCGCCATCGGGGTTTTTGCATATGAACCCCGTGAAACAGTCGGAAAGCACGGATGATTTCCAAGGGCGTTCGTGAAGATGGGGGGCGTTATGAAAAAGCCCCTTGCGGGGCTGGGGGAACAGGGGGCTCCCTTATTCCCTGGGCTCTTCCAGAGGGGCCCTCTCCTCGGCGAGGAGGCGCTTGACCAGCTGGCGGTGCCCTTCCATGACGTGGTGCTTCGTCTCCCCGTCGATGATGGGGTAGAGGACCTTCTTCCTCGCCTCGATCCTTTTCCCAAGCGAGATCTCGAAGATGTCGTAGCATCCCACCAGCACGAGCCCGAAGCAGACCGCGATGATGCCGATGTCGCTCTGGAGGTAGCCGATCGTCATGCCGAGGCCGACGTTCTGGAAGCCGTTATATACCCCGACGATCTTCTCAAAGGGGACGTCCACCTCCTCGACGAGGCTCGCGGAGTTCGCGTCCCCGCGGAAGGTGTAGAGATCGCCCTCCTCAGTCTCCTGGATGGAGATGAGGCGGTGGACGAGGATCCTGTCCTCGCCCTGGAAGGCGTAGATGCCGTATAGCTCCATGTCCTCAGGGGAAGACACCTTGTCGAGCCCGACCAGGGCCATCGCGGGGATGTCCTCGGTCAGGTTGTTCTCGACGAGGTAGGAGTTGCTCTTGTTGTCTTCCTCCATCGACCCGGTGCGGATGATGAGGCAGGTCGTGTCCCCGAAGAGGAAGGTCTCGCCCGAGGCGCGGGAATAGGCGGCGAAGGCAAGGACGGAGAGGCAGAGGAGGTAGACGATCACGAGGACCGTGTTGGCGAGGATCTTGAGGCCGTTCTTGCGCTTCATGACGCCCTTGACGTGCTCCTCGAGGGCAGGGATCGCCTCGTACTTCTCCTCAAGGGTCATGTTCTCGTCCTGGACGACCTCGTCCACGTGCCTGAAGTAGCGGGGGTTCTCCTTGATGACTTCCTTCTTGATGTAGGAGTCCTCGAGGGAGCCGTCCACGCATTTCCTGTAGTAGCGGTAATACAGGTAGAAGAGGATCCCGAAGGCGAGGGTCAGGAAGAAGATGACGACGATGGAGACGACCATCGAGGTCGCTTCGATGCGGTTCATCGCGAGTGTGAGCATCCTTGTCTTCCTCCTGTTCCCTTTAGTTTCCTGGCTTCCATAGGTAGAGGGCCATGCTGCCCTGGGGCTCGTAGGTCGCCCCCGAGCCCTCGTAGAACTCCATCGGGGTGAAGATCCTTCCGGTGGCGATGTCCTGGAGGTAGGCCCCGGAGCCGTAGACCTCCTGGAGGATCTCGGCGAACGTCTTCGTCTCGGAGCCGTCCATGGAGACGAACTTCGTCTCCGGTGTCAGGGCCTCGCTTTGCTGGAAGGCCTCGAAGCGGTAGTCGTAGATGCTGGTGTCCACGAACCCCTCGAGGCTTCCGGAGGCGTGAGTGGGGGCGTTCTCGATGGCGATGGACGTGCTGACGTTCACGTAGTAGACCGCCCTCCGCCTTCCGTAGATCGTTACCGTCTGAGGAGCGTTGGTCCCGGTCCCGTTCCAGCTCTCGGTCATTTCGACTGTGACGAGAAGATCGTAGGACCCTTCGAAGCCGTCCTTGGGCCTGACTAGCCCGACCCCATATTCGTCGGTGGTCTCGAAGAAGCTTGACCCGGAGAATTCGCTGTAGTCGTAGCCATTTCCCGTGGGGCCTGCCTGCCCTCCGACTTCCATCCTGTAGGTCCTGAAGTCCTCTTGGTTGGCGAGCATGATGGCGAAGATGTCGTTCGTCACCCTTAGGTTTTCGTATTCCGGCCCTAGGGAATATTCCGCATTTCCGTCTAGGTTCACGTTCATCAGGGTGTAAGTGTGCCGGGTCGGGCCGGCGACCTGGGTGAACGCCTTGCCGTTGCTGAAGCTAGCCGACCCTGTATCCCCAAGGACGAGGCGCGGTTCGTACACCCTCTCCAAGACAATCGCGAGGGCACGGGTCTGGGCATAGTAGTCATAGTCCCATGTCACATTCCAGTGATATTCGTCGGTTCTTCTTGGAGAAGTCACCAACTTCGTGTGTTGAATCAGCCGGATCTGATAGGGAGTAATTCCATAATTCGAGAACGCCGAGGCAATACCATCTTCGTTGCCCGCGAGTCCGTTTGTTGCTGTATATGAAGTGAGCCAGTCATCACCCCAAGGACCTTGGTCATTTAGTTCGCCGATCCATTGGTCGTCGTTTACCAAATCCACGAAATAGATGTTGTAACGGCCGCTGATCGCGGTGATGCTATCCGAAGCAGCGCTTACGTTCTTGATTGAGATGGACGAGGGGTCGTCGTCGTTTGTTGGGCTAAGGTTGGTGATGTAGAACCTGGTACTAGCGTCAGAATCAACATTGCTGGTTCCGTTTGTTTGTCCGTCTGTTTTTTGAGTTTCCGTATCACCGTCCCATCTCCCCCCTTCGTCGGTGCCCGGCCACCCTGCACCAACGCCGTAGCCGTTTTTGTTTGACCGGTTCGGGTCCAGGGTAAACCCAAGGGAAGATCCGCTATTTTCTTCAAAGAGCACGTTCTCGTAGCGGAACACCTCGATCCTCGTCCCGCCTGTGATATGTTTTTCAACCTTTGCGCTCAGCTGGGGGTCGTAGGTCGCGTTCGATCCCTGGCCGCCCATGTCGACTTCATTCCCGCTGGAATCTTTCCCAGGGAAGAGGTCCACGCCGATCGCGTCTGTCAGGGTTTCCCCGACGTCGGCCGCGTGGTTGTTCTTCCCGGTGCTGAGGATGGGGTAGAGGACGATGTCAGCCCTTCCGTTCCCGTCGAGATCTTTCAGATAGCCGTAATCGCTGTAGTTTTCCAGAAGGTTATTCGCGGAGAAAAGGACGAGGCTGGAGTCGTTAGGATAGTAGCCGTCCACGCGGATATAGCCATTGTGACTGGAACCGCCATATGTGTTGAGCTTCAGGGTATCAAGCTCCGGCCAGTGGGCGTGGGCGCCCTGCACTGATGAGACGCTTCTTTCCGCTACGGCGAAGTTGCAGACGAGCATCGGCGACCACCCGATGAGGGAGAGGGGGAAGGTGCTTCCGTCGGAAGACGTGGTCCTGTCGATGACTTCGGATTTGAACGCTTGGTTCACGGCCTCGAGCTCGTTATGGGTGATGGACGTCCGCCCGGCGAAGACCCGGTAGTATTCGGTTCCTTCGCCAGCGGAGGCGGAAGGGTTTTCGAATCGCCCGAGCTTACTCTCGCCCGAGGCAGCGTCTACGCCTCCGTAACAAGGGCGATCCGTCGAGAACGAGGACTGCTTATGGGAAAGGATCTGATTGCCTGCGTTTTTATCTGAAATCTGGTCTGTCGCAGGCGTCACCTGGGCGGCGAAGTAGACGTCGTAGAACGTCTGCCCCGCGTAATCGGGGTCGTTGTCGTCCCCGAGGACGTGGTTGTCGCGGATGGGGTCGCCCTGGACGAGGACGTCCGCCTTGTCAGAGGCCTCGTCGTAGGCGAACATCCACGCGGCGGATCCCGCGGGGATGAGGGTCGCCAGGAGCGCGATCCCTCCGAAGAGGGAGAAGAGGTGCCTACGCATCGGGGTAGTCCTCCCCCGCGTAGCGGATCGTCGCGGTCAGCGAGAACTGGCTCGCGTTCAGGAGGTCGCTCAGCGCCCAGTACTCGTAGGTGCTGGTCGGCTCCTGCCCGTCCTTCCATTCGAAGACGGGAGAAAAGGTGATGACGCTCTCCTTGCCCTCGTCCAGGATGGCCGAGGGGATGATCGCCTTCGTCGCGGAAAAGGAGAGGGAGGAGACCGTCTCCTCGCTTTCCTGGAGCTGGATCCTCTTGAGGAACTCCGCCTCCGCGGCTTCCCCGCCTTCGCCGGCCTGGAAGCCTTCCATCGACCAGCTGAGCTCGTAGGAGAGCGTCTCGTCGATCGCATAGCCCTTGAAGGTAAGGTCGATGCTCCTTGGGGCGAACTCGAGCCTCATCTCGTCCTCCCCGTTCATGAGGAGGCGGTAGTGCTCGTAGAGCTGGATCGAGGCCGAGGACCCGTTCGAGCCGTAGACGACATGAGGGATGTCGTTGACGATGAGCTCGCCGATTTCCGCGCGGGCGCGTACCTTGATGGAACCGCCTAGCCCGAGGGAAGGACTGCCGCTATCGAAGGTCCACGTCGAAAACCCGGTGCCCACGACCGCCCCGAAGGACAAAAGGGGAACCACGACGGACGCGACGATTCTCGAGAGTTTGGGCAAAACGCATCCCTCCTGGAATGAGCAAGCGACGGGACGGGAGAGCCCACCCCGTCGCTCGGCTGACGGTTGTCGGAGGAAGAGAGGCTAGGCGCTCTACTTCGCGGTGATCACGGCGTCGAAGTAGACGTTGAGGTTGAAGGTCTTGCCGTCGAGGTCGGCCATCATGGCCGAGTGGGAGGCGGGTCCGCTCTCGCCGGCGGGCTTGTTGGTGGTGTAGATGATGTTGTCGAGCGAGCCGATCTCGATGGTCCAGGTGCCGTAGGTGTCGGTGCCGCTGGTGCTGGTGGCGTAGCTGCCGCCGTTGTTGGAGATGGTCCCGGCGCTGCTCGTTCCATTGTAGCTGCCGTTCCAGGTGATCCAGTTGGTGAGGTTGGTGGCGGCGTTTTCAAGGCTGGAGCCGGCGGCGTCCTCGGTCTCGAGAACGACCCAGTATTTGATGGTGACGTCGTTGGTCTCGAGAAGCTTCTCGTAGTCCTTCCAGGTGAGGGTGGCGGTGAGGGTGTTCCCGGTGTCGTAGGAGATGCTGTAGGTGATGCCCTCGGAAACGTTGGTGTTGCCGACGCCGCCCTGGTCGAGGGTGAGGGTGAAGGTCGAGGCGTTCAGCGCGACGCTCATCCCCTCGACGAGCGGGGTGACGCTGATGTCGCCAGTGATGCCGTCCGCGGCGTGGGCGTCGCTGGTGAACGTCCAGGCGGAGAAGCCGGATCCGACGATGGCCGCGGCCCCGAGGACGGGAAGCGCGAAGGTGAGGAATTTCTTGTGCATGCGTTACCTCCTGAAATCCCAAGCGCGGAGCTTCGATGCGAACGCCCCGCTTACGGGCGCGATTATTGATTTCTTGCAAATTCAATCAACCGATGCGAAGCCTACGTTTCGTAGACTAATTTCACCCCCCCTTTTGCTTGGAAAAGATAGGAACCAAAAGATTTTGTCGAACGTTTTAGTCCCTTTTCCTGAACATTTCCCATTACGGCGAAAAGCGAGAATTTGCAGTTTCCGCGATATGGATGGCGTATCATATCTACGTATTTCCGGCGCGATGGAGATACGCCCCATGGGGTCGTTCTGGCTTTGACGGGGGATCATCCGGACTTCGATCGCAGTGGCGTGACGAGCCCTAACGTCGACACAAAGATAACTGCCAACAGCTATCCTGTTTGGAGGCAGGGCTCTGCCCGCGTCTCCTACGCCGCGGCCTAACTAGGTAATCCACGGATTCCCTCCTCATGATGAAGGAGGGCCGGCTCGTCCTCCTCCCCTCGCGTCCCGGGGGAGGGCAGGGCGTCATCAGGGGCGATAAGAGCCTGCCTCCGGCCCGGGGCGGGCTACGAAAACCCTCAGGGCCTGGGCTCCCCGGGAAATGGTTCTGCCTTACCGGGGGCGACACCTGCAGGACCTAAACTGTAGAAGTCGTCGCCTGGAATCCTTCGGACAGGGGTTCGAATCCCCTCGACTCCACCACTCGCGCGGAGAGCCTTCCCGAGAGGGGAGGCTTTTTCAGATATTTCTTTTACATGCGCTCCTTATTGCCTTGGCAGGCAACCCATGTAAAGTAAAGCGGTTGCAAGGAGGCGACTATGGCCACCAAGAAAAGATTCAAGGCGACGCTTCTCGCCTTGGGCGCGGCGCTAGCGCTCGCCGGATGCACCCCCCCTGTTTATAGCGGCTCGGCATCCGTCTCCGAGGGCTCGTCCGTCCAAAGCGGCTCTTCGACCGGCTCTTCCCAGGCGGAGGAGCTCTATGCCCCGTCCGTCGCGGAGGGGATTCTTCACGGGAAGGTCCACCTTTCCCGCACCGGGGCGCTCCCGGTGGGGACGGAGGTGAGGATCCTCGCGGAGCCGGAGGAAGGCTACGAGGTCGAGGGCTACACCCTGAACGGGGAGCCTCTTCCCTCCGACACCTTCCTCATCCAGGCAGGGCCGAACGTCGCCGGGGCGACCTTCAAGGCGAAGGACCCGGTCGCGGAGTACGGCTCCGTCGTCGTGACCTCCGAGGACCCCAACGGGACGATTGCCGCCTATGCGGGGGACACCCTGATCGAAAGGGACAACCGCAGGCAGATAGTGGGGACGAAGATCAAGGTCATCTCTACCCCGGTCGACGAGACCTATGAGCTTTCCTCCCTGACCCTGAACGGCGAGGAGGTCCCCTTCGATCCCGCGACGGGCACCTACGAGTTCGAGGTCGTCAAGGGCAAGAACTACATCGGCGGCGCCTTCTCCATCGCCCGTCCGGGGGAGGGGCTCATCCGCCTCTCCGGCGGCGAGCACGCGGAAGTGACCATCGCTCACGAAGGGGAGTACGTCCCCGCAGGGACGGAGATCGCCCTTTCCATCGTTCCGGACCCCGGCTTCACGGTGAAGGGAGTCACCCTCAACGGGACCGCCCTCGAGGGGGCAGACGGAGAGTATCTCTTCCCCGCGATCGAGGGCATGAACCTCGTCCATGTCGAGGTCGTCCCCTCCGCGGAAGCGATCAGCATCCTTCCCGCGGAAGAACTCGTCCTCGACGAGGACTACACCTATTACGATCGCTACCTCGCGGTGGTGGGGGAGAGCTACCAGCTTTCCGTCTCCTACGAGCCGGAAGGGTCCTTCGCCCCTGTCCGCTGGGAAGTCCCCTCCTATGACCAGGAGTACGTTACCGTCGACGAGAACGGCCTCCTCACCGTCCTGGCCCCCTATGGGTCGGGGGTGACGGTCACCGCCTCCGTCGAAGGGAACGACTCGGTCTACGATACGATCTCCATCGTTCCCATCAGCGAGAGCGAGTCGCTGCTCCGCGAGGTGTACTCCGCGATGAGGACGGCGATCGAGGTCGAGCCGGAGGTCAGCCCCCGCTCGGAGATCCGCATCGAAAGCAAGGGCGCCGATGAGGAGAAGGCGAGCGGCACCGCTTACTCCTTCGAGTCCTACGAGGACGGCCACTCCATCACCACGGCGAGAAGCGACGGCGGCGCGATCGAGTACTTCTACCGCGGCATCCTCGATAACACCTACTACACCCTCCATAAGGACGGGACGGGCGCCCTCTCGGTGATCGACGATCCCGAGGCGGTCCCCTCTTCCTCGCGCGAGGAATACGAGAGGAAGGTCAACGCCTGGGGCGCGATCGAGATCGAAGGCGACTACGGCATGCGCGAGTCCTACGAAGGCGTCTCCGGCTACATCATGGAGAAGGCCCTCGCGATATTCGACTACACGGACTACCAGCAGGACGAGTACGTCGAGTCCGCGGAGGTCGAGAAGACCTGGGACGGCTACTCCATCCACCTCGAGTTCGGGGACGACTCCATCTGGGAGAGCTACACGGTGATCGACGTGGAGCTTCACTTCTACACCGACGGGCGCCTCTACGAGGCCAGCTACTCCCGCTACGACTACGAGGACGTCTCCACGGCGGAGGCGATTACTGAAGACACCCCCTATTCCTATGAAGGGGCGACGGCGTCCACCGAAAGCGGCGAGCGGGGCGTGGACGAAAGCGGACTCTTCTCCATCGACGATTGCTTCTACGACTCCTTCTCCGTCGGCCTCTTCCGGGACGACGAGGACCTGGAAGGCTCGCGGATCGCCATCGGGGAGGATGGCTACTACGAGGTGTATAACTCGGAGACCATCTACCTCTTCCTCGAGGACGGCGAGCCCGGGACCGCGCTTCCCGGGATCGACGTCCCGGAGTTCTCCCTTGAGTCCGAGGATCTGAGCTTCACCGTGTCGGAGTCCTACGGGACGGATGGCTACTACTTCCGCTCCTACCAGTCCGGGGAAGGGACTATCACGGTCAAGACGAAGGATGCGGAGCCCGTCGCGATTAAGATCCGCGTCGTTGACCGCCCGGTCGAGTCCGTCTATTGGTACGACGAGCTTCCTTCCTCCCTCTACGTCGGGGAGGAGGTCGAGATCGACGCGAGGATCACCCCGACGGAAGGGATCGCCGACACGGGCGTGACCTATTCCATCGACAAGGGGACGACGGAGGCCTCCCTCTACGAGAAGACCGACGACTGGGGCTATAGCGACGGCTGGTTCCTGAAGGCCGGAAACGTCCCGGGCACGGTCACGATCACCGCGACCGCGAACGCGGATCCCTCCAAGAGCGTCTCCCACACGATCGAGATCAAGGCCGTCCCTGACATGTCCTCCGAGCTTTCCGGAGCGACCTTGAAGGGCACCTTCAGCGAGAGCGACTGGGGCTCCGGGATTACCTTTGATATCGCCTATGAGATCACCTTCGGCGAGTTCGCCGAGGGGGTCGCCGACTTTACCCTCACCCTCAAGGGGACGGAGACCTACGAGGACCCCTCTGGCTGGGGCGCTGAGCCTGAGGTCACCCAGATCGACCTCAGCTACTCCGGGAAGGCGACTCTTTCGGGCCTTGTCCTTTCCCTCGGCGAGGTCACTGAGGCTGGCGATGGAGACCTCTCCCTTTGCCCGGAGACGATGTCCGTCCTGCTCGGGGAAGGGGAGTCCTTCGGAGGACTTTCCTTCGTCCGCGTCGTGGACGGCGGCTACTTCTCCGAGGAATACGAGATCGTCTTGACCAAGGAGGCTCTCTGATATGAGCAAGAAATGCGCGCCCGCCATCATGGGCTCATTGCTTCTTCTTTCCGCCCTGCCCCTTACGGGAATTAAGGCGGTCCTCGCCCTCGCCCCCTCCTTCCCCGACCTCGGGGACGTCGTTGGCCCGGAGGGACCTCTCTTCCAAGGCCAGGAGGCGGCCCTTTCCCTGGACGGGACGGAAGAGGACTACACCTGGTCGGTGACAGGGGACGCCTCGATCACGGAGGATGGCGTCCTCACCGTCGGGGACACGGACGGCTGGATCCTCGTGACCGCGACCTCGGACGAGGACCCTTCCTATAAGTCCCAGGCCCTTTATGAAGTCCATACGCCTAGCGCGGTCGAACTCCAGGACCTCGTCTACCTCTGGGCGACGGGGGCGAACTACACGGTCGAGCTCAAGGGAGCCTTCCTGGATGACACGGGCAATATCCTCTCCCTTGCCGACCTCCTCGCCTTCACGGACTATCCGACCGACGTCCAGGTCGCCTACGAGGACCTTGTCACGAAAGGGAACCTCGCCAAGTACACCGAGGATGCCTACTACATCCAGTACGGGGCGACCGATAGCGGGCTCGTCTACGAGGGCGGGAGCTATAACTCCCCGGACGGGATCGTCTATGACTACGACATGGTGAACGGGGTTCCCGTGAAGGGCGCGCCGGACTACTACTCGTACTACACGGGGATCGGCGACTACAAGGAGCTATACACGAACGACCTCCGCTACATGGTGGAGGACGAGTTCAAGATCGAGGACAGCAACCTCGAGCTGAGCGAGGAGGGAACGCTCCTCTACGACGCGAAGAAGGACGGGAACGACATCGCCTCCGAATCTTCCTATGGGAACGACTACTCCTTCCCGATGTGCGTCCTGGACACGGTCGAGGGATTCTATGCGGGCCAGTTCCTCGAAAGCGGGGTGTACCTTTCCTCCTACGGGGAGATTTCCTACGACGAGGAGGGGATGGTCCTGGAGATCGTCTTCCCTGACGTGTGGGTCACCTACGACCTCTCCGTCGACTATCGCGCGACGATGACCGTGAAGGACATCGGGACGACCGAGATCCCCGGGATCGATGACCTCATCGCCGCGGACGAGGCGCTTCTTTCCTAAAGAGAGGCAAACGTCTTCCGAAGGCTCCCTTAGCGGGGGCCTTTTTCCGATTTCCGAGAAAGGGAAGGGGATTGGAAAGGTTTTCAGAGGCTCTTTGTTCTTAAGGGAGGCCGAACGGCATCTCGAGATCGGTCAAAAGGCATTTGCTGGCCTTGGGGCAGGAGGCAAGGCCCTAGAGACTCATAAAATACATTTACTTTTCATTTTGAAACACCAGTGAATTCCGTCGAGCTTCCTTGAATGGTAAAGACAAAAACTTGCACATATCCATGAAAACCACAGGGAGTAACCAGAATCTTGTGTAAACGCTGGAGCGGAGTCCCCGCTCCAAGGACTGCATGAAAAGCAGGGCCCTAGTAGGATTTGCTTGCTAAAGAAA
>CASFDV010000003.1 GCA_949293555.1 uncultured Bacillota bacterium | reverse complement strand
GGAGGCTTTCCCGATGTCCGCTTCCGAGCTCATGGATAAGCTCGGGCTGAAGTCGCGCGCGACCTTCCTCAAGAACTACCTCAGGCCTGCCTTGGAGGCCGGGCTCATCTCCATGACGGATCCCGGATCCCCCCGGAGTCCTAGGCAAAGGTACTTCAAGGCATGAGATGTCTACCGGGGGATAGGGCGCTGGCAGGCGGAGGGATGCCTTTTACATGCTCATTTCTACATACTCATCGCTCCGAAGTGAGCATCCAGGCGGGCAAGTAAAAATAAGCAAGCAGGCGCTGAAAGCGTGGCCTTAACTTCTAGGCTTACATCTAAGCAAACTTCTCCAATCGCAGAAGTAAGCGTAAAGACATCATGCAATGTAAATTAGAAAATCTTCACATGCTGAGATTTTCAAAAACCTACTTCTACGATCAGAGAAGTTAACGCAGAAATGACCATAGAAGTTTGCGTAGAAGTCACCTTAGAAGTAACCATGATCCCCCAGTCCTCCGGAACCCCGTCCGTCCCCTCCAGTAGCCACCCGATTCCCGGGGACTTAGAATCTACCCATGCCCCGGAGCGAGGCCTTCTCCATCCAGATCGAGGACCGCCCCTTCACCCTCGAGGAGGCGGAGCGGCTTTCCCATGAGCCCCGCGGGCGGGACTGGCCGATCGTGTACATCCTCACGGGGAAGGGGGAGTGCTACGTCGGGGAGACGCAGGACGCCTCCTCGAGGATGAGGCAGCACCTCCAGAACCCGGAGCGAAGGAAGCTGACGCGCGTCTCCCTCATGACCTCGGGCTCCTTCAACAAGTCCGCGATCCTCGACCTCGAGAGCCTCCTCATCGAGCACATGCACGCGGACGGGCTTTTCTCCCTCCAGAACATGAACGCCGGGCAAAGCCGCTACCACGACTACTACCAGCGGCTCCGCTACCAGGACCTTTTCGAGGAACTGTGGGAGAAGCTCCGGAGAAGGGGGCTCGCGAAGCGCTCCCTCTTCGACATCAGGAACTCCGAGATCTTCAAATACTCGCCCTACAAGAGGCTCACCAGGGACCAGTACGAGCTCTCCGAGAGCCTTCTTGAAGTCTACGCGGGCCTAGGAGAGGGGGAGAGGAAGGAAGTCCTCGTCCACGGAGGCGCGGGGACGGGGAAGACCCTCGTCGCGACCTATTTCCTCCGCCTCCTCGAGGGAATCCTCGAGGGGGACTACGACACGGCCGACCTCGAGGAGGACGAGGACGGCTTCTCGCGGAAGGTCCACCTCCTCGAGTCCGTCAAGAGGAAGGGGAAGCCAAGGATCGCCCTCGTCGAGCCGGTCGGATCCTTCCGGAAGACGATGAAGGAGGTGTTCCGCGGGGTCCCCGGGCTCCGGAAGATCCCCGTCATCGGCCCGAGCGAGGCCACCTACCATGACTGGGACGTCCTCGTCGTGGACGAGGCCCACCGCCTCCGGAGGAGGGAGAGCCTCAATAACTTCGGCACCCACGACCAGGCGAGCCTCCGCGCGGGCTTCCAGGTGAGGAAGGGCGAGGGCCCGGGAAGGAACGCGACCGAGCTCGACTGGCTCCGGAGGAAGGCGGGGAGCCTCCTCGTCCTCTTCTATGACGAAGGCCAGTCCGTCAAGGAATGCGACGTCCGGAAGGAGGACTTCCAGGGGATCGCGCGGGAGGAGGGATCCCTCTCCTTCTATCTCGGGACCCAGCTCCGGGTGAAGGGAGGGGACCGCTACATCGGCTTCGTGAAGGCTCTCTTCGGGGAGAATCCTTCGCGCTTCCCCATGCTTCCGGAGGGGAACGCCTACGACTTCCGGGTGTTCGGCGACTTCGCGGAGATGTTCGAGGAAATCAAGAAAAGGAACCAGGAATGCGAAGGCCTATGCCGGATCCTCGCGGGGAAGTGCAAGTCCTTCCCGTGGAGGAGGGAGGTGCGGGACCGCCAGGGGAAGAAGTCGGGGAGGGACTACGACTTCCTCATCCAGGGGAAGCCCTACAGCTGGAACAAGGAGTTCTCCGACTCGAAGTTCATCACCGACGACAGGAACATCGGCCTCGTCGGGTGCCTGGACACCGCGCAGGGCTACGACCTCAACTACGCCGGGGTGGTGCTCGGGGACGAGGTGCGCTATGACCGCGAGAGAGGATGCCTCTATATCGACCTCGGAAGGGTCGACCGGAAGTCGAAGGCCCTTTCCGAGGACAAGGAGACCGCCCTCCGGAACGTCGTCCACGCCTACGAGGTCCTCCTCACGAGGGGGATCCGCGGGACCTACGTCTTCGCCCTGGACGAGGAGGTAAGGGAGTTCCTAAGAAGCCTCCTTCTCCCGGGAACGCTGCGATGACGGCCGCGATCGCCCTGGGAATCATCGGGGCGTTCCTTCTCCTGGGATTCTTCCTCTTCCTCCTATCCTCGTCGAGGAAAGGCGCTTCCGGGAGCGGGGAAGAGGCCCCAGGACAGGACGAGGAGCAAGTCGGAAGACTCCTCGAGCGGGCCCTTTCCGACTGCCCGGAGCGGCTCGTCCTCAATAACCTCATCCTTCCCGGGTTCCACGAGGAACGTCGTACGTCCGAGATCGACGTCCTCGCGATCTCAAGGAAGGGCATCTTCGTCATCGAAACCAAGTCCTGGAACGGCATCGTCCGCGGAAGCACGGAGGAGAACCATTGGACCGTCCTCTACCCAAGCGGACGTTCCCGTGCGCTTTATAATCCGGTTTTGCAGAACCAAGGGCACCTGAGGCACGTCCTCGGGCTCGTCCGGACGAGGACAAGCCTGTCCCCGCGCCTCATCAAGGCCATCCCGATGGTCATCTTCCTCAAGGGGGACATCTCCGGGGGTGCATGAGGAAAGCTGCTATACCCCGAGGGAGGCGATGGAGAAGATGCGCGGCTGTCCCGAGCGCCTCCCCTTGGAGGCGGTCGAAGAGCTCAAGCGCCTCTTCCTGGGCTTCCAGGAACATCCTCCCGTCTCCAGGGCCGAGCACATCGCCTACGTGAAGGAACGCCAGAGGGAGGAGCGCGCGGAGCGAGAGGATCGCTAGAGAATGGGGACATCCTGTCCGCGATGTCCCTATCCGAAGCCGAAAAGCTCTTCCGGGCGAAATACCCGAAGGACGCCAGGATCAGCTTCATGTCCTGGGACAGGGTTGACTAGGCCCTCTGCGCGCCAAAAACGGCGGGCTTTTTCAAATCCGCAGGGAACAAGCGCGTCAAACAATGAAGAAAGGAGTAGGAAATATAGTGTTTTCCGGATTTTGGGGTGGGATATGCATGCTTTTCCAAGAAGGGGACGCGGCGCGCCCCCTCCTGCGTCCTAGTAGCCGATCACTTCCTTCTCTACGAATTGGATCACGTCTTCCGGGATCAAGCGTACGTCCAGAGTCTCTACGAGATTCCTCCTCGGATTCATGAAGCCCAGCTTCCTCACGTCCTGGTATTCCGGGTGGACGCTGTGGAGCCCCATCCTCCAGTACATGAGAAGCTGGAGGGTGTGCTTCGCGGTGATCGGGCTCTTGGTCGTCTTGAGGTCCCATATGCCATCTTTCGTCATGAAGTCGCCGTCCCCGGTGGCGACGAGGCTGGTGTAGCCGCCTTCGAATGTCAGATGGTCCAGCCTCTTCCCGCCTTCCATGTCGAGCATGAGGCCTGCGCGCCGCACCATCCTCTGGATGTTCCGGACGGTTGCTTCGTCCGGATCAGGGCCGCCGTCGGCGCTGCTGGACAGCCAGACGGGAAGCCCCACGCGGACGACGGAGTCGTAGCGCGCGAGCCTCGCCGCCTTCCTGACGGATTCCTCATCGAGGCCGTTTATGCCTTCGAGAAGGCTTGAGGCAGGCTCCTTCTTTCCGGCGATCTCCGCTCCTCTCAGGGCGATGGCGAAAGCCTCTTCCTTCGGAGTGCCCGTCATCATGCGGGAAAGGTAGTCGACTGTCGTCCCGACGATCGAGGGATGGATGTTCTCCTTCGGGGCGAGATCCTCCGTGTCGGCCCAGAACGTCTTCTCGAACATGCTGGGCGGGAGGAGGCCTCCGTGAGGCTGGGGGAAGTGGTTCGCCACCTGGGTGACGCTGAAGCCGAACGGCAGATTGCCAAGGGAGTCTTTCATGATTTGGTTTCCTTTCTCCTTTTGCAGGTAGTGATTTCGTATCCTAGATACGAACAAACCCGTCCTGCATTGAGATTTCAATGGACGGGTTATTTATTAGGTAATGATGTCCTTGTAAGTAATTGAGATTATATAAGTCGATCTCTATCACTACGTTATATCGGACGTCGTGAACGTACGTTATGCAACCTCTTTATATATAGAAATTGCATCGTTCATTTGTAGATTGCGTAGTATTGCGTATATTCCTTATTCACGTCAGAGCATTACGTACGTTTAACACATCCTCCGTGATTTCTGATATCACCTCCTAACTTAAATTATTGGTAGACGTGGAATGTGAAGATACTATCGACCTCTCGAGGGGGTTTCGTCAAGGGGTTCGGAAAAGAAAGTTGATCCCTCCCCCCGGAATATCGGTCCGACTTGGGGAGGGACAGGGAGAGGCTTGACAGGCCGAGGCGCAAGCGCGCGTCATGAGCGGGCTGGACTAGCGGAGGGAAGCAACGCGCCTTTCGAGGAAGGAGAGATAGCTGACTTTCTCCTTCTCCGGGAGAAAGGAGCGCTCCACATCTGCAGCCCACGTGGGAAGAAAGAGAAGAAGGCGGTCGAGGAGGGCGTTTCCTTCCTTGGTCCCGATGCGGGAGAGCAATAGGAGAAGGTCCTTACGGGTGATGTTCCTCCTCTTGCCCGAAAGGGACAGGGCCATTTCTTCCTGGGGGACGATGACCTCGGCGGGGATGAGGTCGTAGGCAGGGGCAAGGCGGTATCCTTCCTCCCGCTTTATCAGGGAGAAGTTCTTCAAGTGGAGGTCGGTGTTCCCGGTCAGATAGGAGAAGAGGACGATCTCCCCGTAGCGGATGGCATCCAGCGCCGGGGAAGAGGAGTAGCGTCCCGCGGCCTTCCACGCATATTCGTACGAGCCGGAGTATTTCTGCTCGGAGAGCTTCCCCGATAGCTGGCAGAAGTCCTCCATCGCGATCCTTCTTTCTCCTTCCCGGTCGATCCTCCGGGATAGGTAGACCCTCGCTCCGTCTTCCAGCTCGACGAGCGCGTGCGGGACGACAGGGATGCGCGAATGCTCCGCCATCGTCATGAGGAGATGCTCCCACTCCGGGAGGAGGGGCCATCTCTCTTCCCCGGTCTTCGCAAGGAAAGAGGCGCCTTGGCCAGGGCTTGTGATCGCCGTGATCCTCCCGCTTTTGGCCAACGAGAAGGAGAGCTTCCTCTGGACTCCCGTCACCGCCGCCCCGCGGGAAAGGGCGAGGGCCGCCCCCTCCTCGATGTCCTGGAGAAGGGAGGATAGGTCCGGCATGCGTTCCGCCTGGAAGAACCGGCGGAGGCAAGCGCGATGCCACCCATTTTCCGCGATTCCGGAAAGCGGTCTCCCGCAGCAAAGGCACAGCTCACTTTTCATCGGGGAGTTCCTCCACTGAGACGTTCCCGACCACGTCCTTCCCGGCTTTCAGGAGAAGGCCAAAGCGATCCTCTGGCGGCACTCCGAACCGGGAGCATAGGATTTCCAGCATCCAGCCTTCGGGGATAAGGCCGTCGAAGAATGGGAAGAGATTCGGCGAACGGTACTCCTCTTTTCGAAGGGGAAGGGTGAGGCTCGCCGGGGAAGGGGAATTGGACTTCAGGTATTCGGGGAGGTATAGAAAGAAGAACCCCTCGTCCCGTTCCTCGAGGATTCCCGCTGCTATCCCGTCGATGCGGACAAGAGCCTTCCTCATCTATCCTCCTTCTCGAGAGGAACTGCCCCAAGGCGGCAGGAGAAGATGCGGAGGACTGCCTCGACCTTGTCGGTGCGGAGGGGTTTCTCACCCTTCTCCAGATCGTGGATGAACTTCGCAGAGACCCCTGCGTAAAGCGCCAGGTCTTCCTGCCTCAGGCCGTTCTTCTTCCTCATCTCCCGGACGGCCTTTCCCAGGGGTGCGTACCGAATCTCACTCATCGGTTAGATTATAGGTATATCTATGACAGAATCAAGGAAATCAAACCAATCGGTTATATTTAGCGTGTAGAAAGCGGAAATTAGCCGAAATCTAACCGATAGGAAAGATTTCATCGGGGATCAATCGCCACTCTGATCCTTTCTCCGGAAGGAATCGTTTTTGATGCGACGTGTTTCAAGGCCTCAGGCAGTTAATGGGCGCGATAGTTACGCCATCGGAATCCCGGAACATGAAGCCATGGCTGGTCAGGATCATCAGAAACTTCGGCGGGGCGATCCCGTTCTGCGTCATCTTCTCTTGGAAAGCGAGCAGCGTCCTTTTTGCCTCATCGATGTTCTTGGAGTTGCAGATCCTGATTTGGATGGCCCCGTATTCCCTGCGACTGTTAAGAAGGATGCCGTCGACCTTGAGACCGGAAGAGTCGCGGTAGCGGCGAACCTCGCCGCCGAAGCACAGGGCGTACTCCGATAGCTCGTGATAGGCGAAGTCATGGAAGAAGGCGTCGAACGCGGGGAAGTCCTTCAGGAGTCCTTCCGGGCCCCCGTTGAGAGCGGCACAGGCAATCGAAGTGTCGGCGAAGCGGTAGGAAGGCGATGTCATGGGCCGGACGGCGCTTTTGAGAAGGGGAGCCCAGGCTTCCGCCCTCCGGACCAGGAACAGCTTTTCCAGGATGCGCCGGTAGGAGGCGAAGGTTTCCTCGTCAAACCTCGGGATCGCTCCGGAGGAACGGATTTCCGCCGCCATACGGCTCGCCCTTGCTTCCTTGCCGACGTTCCTTGCCATGGCCGTCAGCACAAGGCGGAGCGTCTCCACGCTCCTTCCCTTGAGGAAGGGCGCGGCTTCTGGGAAATACGATTCCTCGATCAGGAGCCTCCGGACGTGCGCCCCGGTCCTGCGGATCCCCTCGGACGCATCCTTGCCCAAGGAGAAAGGCCAGCCTCCCCTGCATATGATCTCGGCGAGGCGGGGGAGCGTCATGGGATTGTCGTCCGGCCCAAGGAGCGGGACATCGGCTTTGCCCTCCAGGAAGTCCTGAAGGGAGATGAGGGCAAGAGACTCGTTCGCGTCATATAAAGTCGCGGTCCCTAGCTCGAGGGCCGCCATCCGCCCGGCCCCGCTATGCATGATGATCTCTGGCTCGGCTGGATATGTGCTTTGGGTAAGAATGTATTTTCCGAAGGAGAACTCCCGGTCCAGATCCTTCTTGATGTAGTTCCAGATGTCCGAAGCCATCTGCCATTCGCTTATCAGCCTTGGCTTGGCGCCTAGGAGCAAGGAAGCAGGATCGGAACGCGCGTACAGGAGGGAGGATTCCGTCTCGATGCCGAACTCAGAGGCGACGAACTTCCGCGCGAGCGTGCGTTTCCCGACGCCCTTGGGACCCCGGACGAGGAGGCACCCGGAGCAACGGAGCAATTCCGATGCGGCAAATTCCGCCCTTTCCCTTGCGAACCCCTTGGCCCCAGGCATTCCCCTTCTTCTCTCGACCATGGCCATATCATAGGCCAATGCTCTTTCTCATACGGGGAGATCTTGACGGGTAGGCGGATTAATCTGCGATGATCAACCGGATGAATTGTGCCAAGAAAAACGAATGTGTGCGGTATTTCAAAACGAATCTGTGCGCCAAATCCCCATCAATATTCCTAGTTAGAAGGAGTGCGTAGGTCTACCGAAATCCATAAAAGAAGCGCGCTTCTGCGTGATTTCCGCGTCAAAATCCTAGGAAAACCTGTCGCTAGTCCTCGGCCCCCGAATGCTCTTCGTAGGCCTTGATCTGCTCGTCGAGCCCGAGCTCCTGGAACTGGGTCATGTATAGGTTATGGTAGACCCCGTCCTTCCTCGCCATGAGGGAGCGGTGGTCGCCGTCCTCGACGATCCTCCCCTGGTCGACGACGATGATCCTGTCGCAATGGACGATGGTGGAGAGCCTGTGGGCGATGGAGATGCTCGTCCTCCCCTTGAGGATGCGGAGGAGGGAGTCCTGTACCTCGCGCTCGGTCTCCGTGTCGATCGAGCTCGTCGCCTCGTCGAGGATGAGGATCTTCGGGTCCCTCACGAGGGCGCGGGCGAAGGAAAGGAGCTGCTTCTCGCCCTGCGAGAGCTGGCTCCCCCCGTCCTCCACCAGGGTGTCGTAGCCCTTGGGGAAGGCCATGATCTTCCCGTCGATCCCGGCGATGGAGGCGGCCCTCCTCACCTCCTCCAGGGTCGCGCCCTCCTTCCCATAGGCGATGTTCTCGAAGTAGGTGCCCGTGAGGGCGAAGGGGGACTGCTGGACGTAGCCGATCTCATGGTGGAGCCAGTGGAGGGGCCTTTCCCTCACGTCGACCCCGTCGAGGAGGATCCTTCCTCCCGTCGGCTCGTAGAAGCGGCAGAGGAGGTTCACGAGGGTCGTCTTCCCCGACCCCGTTTCCCCGACGATCGCGAGGCTTGTCCCTTTCTCCACATGGAGGTCCAGGGGATGGATGACCTCGACCCCGTTCGCGTAATGGAAGCTGACGTCCTCGAAGAGGATGTCGCCCTCCGCGCGGGGGAGTCCCTCGAGGGGCAAAGGGGATAGGGGAGTGCCGTACTTCCTGACGACTTCCGGGGAATCCCTCACCTCCGGCTCCTCGTCGAGGAGCTGGCCCACCTTCTCCGCGCCGGCCTGGGCGCTCATGATCTCGCTGGCGAGCTCGGAAAGGGACTGGAGGGGGTTATATATGTTCCCGACGTAGGTGACGAAGAGGACGATCGTCGCCGAGAGGGCGATCATCTCCTCCATGTCCTCCCCGTTCTGGATCATGAGGATCCCGGCGAGGACGAGGATCGCCGTCGTGAGGCTGCTGAAGAGCTGGAGGGTGGGGGTCAGGTAGCTGTTGAGCCTCGAGGCACGGAACCTCTTCCGTTCGATGTCCCCGACGATCCGCTCGGCCTCCTCGCCGATCTCGCGCTCGACGGAAAGGGTGCGGATGGTCTTCGCCCCGTTGATGACCTCCGCGAGCCAGCCGACGAAGTGGGAGTAGGCGCTCCTGGCCGTCCTCCAGCGGACGAGGAGGGCCTTCTGGAGGGGAGGGAGGACCAGCATGAGGAGGGGAACGGTGCATAGGACGAGGAGCGCGAGCTCCCAGGACCGGGCGAACATCGAGAAGAGGGTGAAGAGGATGTCGAAGAGGCTCCAGAACCCGTTCAGGGCCTGGTTGCTCAAGGTGTCGCCGAGCGAGGCGGTGTCGCTGTTCATCCTTGCGATGAGCCAGCCGGAGTTCACCCGGTCGAAGTAGGAGAAGCTCAGCTCCTGCACCTTCCGGAAGCAGTCCCGCCGGAGGTCGGTCATCACGCATAGGGAAAGGACGTTCGAGAAGTAGAAGTTCACGAAGACGGCGCAGGAGCGCACGAGGATCGCGGCGATTTCCAGGACGAGGAAGCCCCAGAAGGGGATCGCGACCTCCCAGGCCCCCTCGATGAGGGAAAGCTGCAGGGTGACGTCCATGACCGAGGCTCCGTCGAGAGGGGCGGTCCCCAGGCCCGATGTCGCCTCGATGACGGCGGCGTTCATCATCGGGACGAGGTAGGCGTCGTAGAAAGAGGTCAGGAGCATCCCGGTCACGACGAGGAGGATGAGGCGCCAGTGGCGGAGGGCGTAGCGGCCGATCTTCCCCCAGATCCGGAAGTTCACCTTTTCCGGAAGACGTTCTTCCTCAAGGGCCATCAGACCATCTCCTTCTGGATCGCTGCGATATGCGCGTACTCGCCCCCGAGGGCGAGGAGCTCCTCGTGCGTCCCCATCTCCTTGATCCGCCCGTCCTCGAGCATGAGGATGAGGTCGGCGTCCTGGGCGGTGCTGATCCTATGGGTGACGATGAGGAGGGTGGAGCCGTCCTCCCTCTTCCGGAGGTTCTGGCGGATATTCCTGTCGGTGACCGTGTCCACGGCGGATAGGGAGTCGTCGAAGATGAGGACGCGCGGCCTCGCCAGGAGCGTCCTCGCGATCGCGACCCTTTGCTTCTGCCCGCCGGAAAGGGACATCCCCCGCTCGCCGACCTGCGTGCGGTAGCCGTCCTTGAAGGCGAGGATCGTGTCGTCGATCGACGCCGCCTTCGTCGCCTCCCGGATCTCTTCCTCCGGGGCGTCCATCCGGGCGAGGAGGAGGTTCTCCTCGATCGACTTGCTGAAGAGGAATGGGTCCTGGAGGACGGGGACGACCATCCTCCTGAGGTAGTCCTTCCGGATGTCGCGGAGAGGGACCTCGTCCAGGTAGATCGTCCCCTCGGTCGGCTCGTAGAGCCTCGTGAGGAGGAGCGAGAGCGTGCTTTTCCCGCTTCCGGTCCGGCCCATCACCGCGAGGGTCTTCCCGGCGGGAAGGGCGAAGCTCACCTCGCGGAGCACCTCCTCGTCCCCGTCCTCGTAGCGGAAGGAGACGCCTTCGAAGCGGATCGCCCCCTTGATCGCGGGGGAGATGCCGCTCGTCCTGTCTTCCATCGGCGCGTCCAGGATCTCGCGGAGGCGGTCGGCGCTCGCCATGTACTGGCCCATGTTGGAAAGGGAGGTCGCCACCTGGCGGACCGGCCACACCACCATGTTCACGAAGAGGAAGCTCAATACGATCGTCGAGGCGTTCACCTCGCCCAGGAAGGCGAGATACACCCCGACCCCGAGGGCGAGCGCGTTGCTCCCGAAGGCGAAGATGTCGCTGGAGGCGAAGAAGAAGGAGGCCCACCTCCGCCACAGGAGGTACTTCCCGGCGTAGTCGGAAAGATAGCCCTCGAAGCCGTCGATCTCCCTCCTTTCGGTCCCGAAGGCGCGGACGAGCCTCGCGGACAGGAGGTTCTCGTTCACCCTTCCCGTGAGCCTCGCCTCGGAGTCGTCCGTCTGCCGGTAGAGGGAGCGGACCTTCTTCATGAGGAAGAAGCTATAGAGGATCATGAAGGGGAGGAGCCCCAGGGTGGCGAGCATCATCTTCCAGGAAAGGGAAAGGAGGACCGCCCCCGAGAGGAGCACCATCCAGAAGGAGTAGTTGAAGTTCGAGACGTCGCCGATCATGAAGCGCCGGAGGACGTCGACGTCCCTGGTGCACGTCTGGAGGATGTCGCCGGCCCGAACCTTCTTGTAGAAGGAATAGGGGACGCCCTCGAGCTTCCGGAAGAGGACGCGCTGCATCGAGCCGTTCACGTAGGCGATCGCGTAGCTCCGGAGCCACATCCTGAGGAAGCTGACGAGGCCGAGGATCGCGGCGGTCGCCACCAGCGCGGTCGGGAGGATCGCCAGGCGATGCTCCAGGAGATACTCGTTCCCGGAGCCCCCGGTGATGAGCCAGACGACCCAGTCCTCGAGGAAGTTCGCCTTCGCCAGCTCCTCCGCCCCCTGGATGGCGTCGATCACCACCTTGGTGAGGAAGGTCATGAACACCTGGAAGAAGATCTGGACCACCTGGACCAGGAGCTGGGCGAGGTAGGCCCTCCGGTGTCCTTCGGAGAGCTCGTAGCACGTCTTCCAGAGCGTTCCCATCTGGGAAGGAATTCTACCCTAAGCGGGGATAGGAGAGGCAGGGGGAGGGCGGAACCTCGTCCACTTCGTTCCCGAGGCCCTGAGGCACATTCGTCGAAAGCCGTGAATTAAGGCGGAATCTGCATGATTCCTAGAATCCTGAATTCGTCGAATTCTAAGCAGAAAACAGCAAAGCCCTTGCCAAATTCCTGATAAACCATAAGGGCGCAACTTGGTTTTCGCCCTCTCAAAGGATGGAACGGGCGTAAAATCGCGGCATGAGATACGAACCGGTCAAAGGCCATACCCACCGCCTTGTCCTCGACAAGGAGGATTCCGACATCCTCGAGGACTTCGCGTACATCAACTTATTCGATGACGAGATATGGACTCATCTCGCCAGCCTTGCGGAAAAGGAGGACTGGTCGGGGGGAGAGGGCGACGAGGCCTCGCCTTACTACAACCTCATCGGCTACATCTACGGGACCTACTCGAAGGTCGCCCGGGAGGGAAAGGTCCTCGCCTCCCTTTTCCCCGGCCACCCCGAGAACGACTGGTGCGCCTTCAACACGGGGCTCTTCACCGCGAAGGGCACTGCGATCTACGGGCTCCTGGAGCCGAACCCCGGGGCCAGGAAGGACAAACGGAACAGGAAGTGGAAGCTCCATGAGTTCTGCGACGAGTACTCCCTCGCCTGGTGCGGGGGCTTCGACCCCGTCCCGGAGAGGGCGAACTACTTCGAGCACCCCGAGGAGTTCTTCTTCAATCCGTCCCTCGTCCCCGCGATCAACGCGGAGCATATCCTCGAGGAAAGCCATCTCGAGCGCCTTCCGGAAAGCTGGAAGGGCCTCACCGAGGAGGAGCAGGCCGCGCAGCTGAAGGCCTGCGTGGAAAGGACCCTCCGCGCCCTCCAGGGGGACTACCGCCTCGCGATCCCCCAGTGGTACCTGGGAGAGTTCCTCAATCTCCTCGGCCCTGTCTACTTCGGATCCTTCCGGAGGGGCAGGAGGCCCGACGCGGCACTCGTCATCAGCAAGAACCCATACGGGAACATGTACCAGCTCCGCACGATCCTCACCCTTCCGATGGCCTACAAGAACGCCCGTCTCATCGGGCGGCTCGACGGCACGTGGCTCGATCCCTCCTGCAAGGAATAGGGGCAGGGGCCTAGCCTCCCGGCCGTTTCGCCGGGGTCTCGACCCCCTTCTCGGAAGGGATTCCCCGCCGCTCATGGATCACGATTTTCTGAAGACGCTGCCGATCGGACGTCTTCGACTATGACGGGAAATGCTTGATTTCTCATGGATCATGCCCAACATAAGCATGCCTCTCGCGATGGGTGTGTCGCCGGAAACGGAGTGTACGCGCCGGGAGGCGTTTTTTATTCCTTTTTCCTATTGGAAATCAAGGCATCCACATATTCATCGTCCATAGGGGACATCCGGTAGTTGGAATAGCGCTCTTTGGTGAAGAACGTTTTCCTGTCTTCCTCGATCTTCTTTCTGATGTATGCCACGGAACCATCCCCTGCCTTTGGGTTTTTGGATAGGGCGTGGTTCTTGTGTTTCCTTCCCTTCGTTTTCTTGTGCGTGAGGCCTAGATAGAGATAGCTGCCCCTTCTTGCCCCGATGATATTAGGAGGGATGAACCCCGTTCTTTGTCCGGTGGCCCCGGAAGTGCCTCATCCTTCTGTCTTTGTAGAACCCTATGGCGGCATCGCCCTCCTTACCTTACTTATAGGAAAGAACCGTCGGATCCTGCCCTGGGGGCCTGCTCCATGAGAGTCCAGGACCCCCTTCCAGAGCTTTTCCTGGTAGCGCTTTCCGAAAGGCTATTGACGAATCCTGCGGAAAGCGTTTTCATATGGATGTGGGAACGTGCCCACATGGCACGGGAAGGAGATTCCATGAAAAAACACGCCTTGCTTCCGCTGGTAATGGCCAGCATGTTCGCCCTCGCGGCCTGCGGCACGGACGATGGGGACATCCTCACCTCCGTCTCGATTGACGAGAGCGGCAACTCTCACATCGTCACCACCAAGATCATCAACGTCTGGGTCCACAAGAGCGAGTCCGAGGACGAAGGGAAGATCTACAAGGCCATCATGGACCGCTTCAACGAGGCAGGCGTCACGACCGCCTCGGGCGACCAGGTCCGCATGACCATGGAGTTCCTCGGCGCCAACATCGAGAACCGCATCAGCGCCGCCCTCGTCACGGGCGGGCTCCCCGACATCCTCGCCGTCGACTCCTCCGAGGTCGCCGGCAGGGTCCACTACGAGATCCTCCGCTCCATCGACGACTACGTCGAGGAAAGCGACGTCTCCGACTACGTCGACTCCGTCATCGAGCAGGGCACCATCGACGGGAAGCTCTACACCCTGAGCGCGATGGAAGCCCCCGGCGGCCTCTACTACAACAAGGACATGCTCAAGAAGGTCGGCTACACCGAGGCCGACTTCGGGACCCTCGAGGACCCCTGGAGCTGGAAGGACGTCCACGAGGCCCAGGAGAAGCTATACGAGGCCGGGGAGAAGTACGAAATCGCCCTCCACAACGGCTTCGGCACCGACGGGGACATGTACTTCTACTCGCCCCTCGTCTATAGCGCCGGCGGCTCCTTCGGGGAGGACGGCGGCGTCGAGGCGGCCCTCACGAGCGAAGCCTCGATGAACGGCATCCGCCAGCTCGAGCCCTTCTACGACACCGAGGGCCTCAAGGCCAACGAGCGCTGGATCTACCAGGGCACCAACGAGCTCGCCTTCGTCCAGGGCCAGATCCCCTTCTCGATCTACGGCCCCTGGGACGTCCGCACGATCGCCAACGACTACCCCTCCTTCCAGAACAGCTACGGCATCATGCCCTACCCCGTCTACGAGGACGAATCGGGCAATAAGTCCGAGCGCGTCTCGATCCCCTGCGGCTCCTACGGCTTCGGCATCACCAGGGACTGCCGCGACGAGAAGATGGACGCCGCCGTCGAGGCCCTCCTCTTCCTGACCGGGAAGGAGGCGAGCGAGGAGCTCTACTACGGCATCGGCACCTACCCGACCAGCAAGGAGTCCCTCGCCTCGATCCCCGAGCTCACGACCGGCCCGGCGAAGGTGCTCGCCGACTGCCTCGACGCAAACGAGTACACCCGCCCGAAGCAGGTCAAGTACCCCCAGCTGAGGACCGCCTACTCCTCGATCCTCACCTACATGCTCAACATGGAGTACCACGCCAACGACTACGACCTTGAGGCCTACGTCCGCGAGCAGGCCCAGATCGTCGACCGCGACCAGATCGCCTAGGACGCCATGCAGATCGAGAACATCGTCGATCGCCGGCGGCCTGGCCACTTCCGCTTCCTGGGGAAGGAGTACGGGGTCCGCGAGAGCCTGACGGCCTGGGGCTTCATGGCCCCGGCCGTCCTCCTCGCGCTCGTCTTCATCTTCCTGCCGATGCTCATCTCCATCCTTTTCGCCTTCACCAACGCGAACATGATGACCATCGACCGCTTCGACTGGGTGGGCCTCGACACGATCGCCCGCGTCTTCGAGGACCCGCGCGTCGGGGAAGCGCTCCGGAACACGCTCTACTTCGTCGTCGGCGTCATGCCGCTCCAGTTCGGGACGGCCCTCGGGCTCGCCCTCATCCTCAAGCACGTGATCCACGGGAACAAGGTGCTCCGCTGGGCCTTCTTCTGCCCGGTCATGCTGTCCCTGGCCGTCACCTCGATGCTCTGGATGAACCTCCTCAACACGCGGGAGGGGCTCATCAACACCCTCCTCCTCGCGATCGGGGCGAACCCCGTCGCCTGGCTCGAGAACCCGAGCACCGCGATGCCCTGCATCATCTTCGTCTCCGCCTGGCAGGGGGCCGGCTACCAGATGCTGATCCTCCTATCCGCCCTCCAGAACATCCCCAAGGAGCAGTACGAGGCCGCCGAGATCGACCGCGCCTCCAAGTGGCGCCAGTTCCTCAACGTCACCCTCCCCGGCATCAAGCCGACGATGGTGTTCGTCTTCATCACGATGCTCATCGGCGCCTTCCGCATCTGCGTCCAGCCGATGCTCATGACCCCGGGCGGACTCAACGGGGCCACCATGACCATGAGCTACTTCATCTACAACCAGGCGCAGGAGTACGGGAACTTCGGCTATAGCTCGGCCGTCGCCCTCGTCTACACCTTCCTCATCGCGACCGTCTCCCTCCTCCTCCGGAAGGTCATGGGAGGGGACAACCAGGAGTAAGCATGGAAAAGCAGGACTGGAACGTCATCGCGCCCCTCCATAAGGAGCGCCGCCTTCCCTCGTGGAAGCTCGTCCTCAAGAAGGCCCTCATCTTCCTCGGGTGCCTCTTCCTCGCCTTCCTCTTCCTCTTCCCGGTCATCTGGATGGTGAGCAATTCCTTCAAGGACAACGACACCGTCTTCGCCCAGATGGGCTCGATCCTCACCTTCTTCCCGCCGAGCTGGAACATCGCCGAGTGGTTCGTCAGCTACGCGAAGCTCTTCGACCAGTTCGAGAACTTCGGCCGCTCGATCCTCAACTCGATCATCTACTGCTCGGTGACGATCGCGATGGTGCTCCTCATCAACAGCCTCGCCGGCTATGCGCTCGCCCGCTTCCATTTCCCGGGCGGGAAGGCGATGACCACCATCATCCTCATCCTCATGATCGTCCCGGTGGAGACCTCGGTCGTCCCGACATACCTCATCCTCTACTACCTCGGGCTCCTCACCGAGCCCCTCAACGTCGTGGGCTACCTCCTCCCGGGCTTCGCCTCCCTCATGTACACCTACATGTTCCGCCAGTTCTTCCTCTCGATGCCCGTCGAGATCGAGGAGGCGGCCAGGATCGACGGCTGCAGCAGGGCCGGCGTCTTCTTCCGCATGATCGTGCCCCTGAGCGCCCCCATCTTCGCCACCGTCGGCATCTTCACCTTCATGGGCCAGTGGAACGAGTACCTGAGCGCCCAGCTCATCATGCAGAACGAGCAGTACTTCCCGCTCCAGTACTACCTCCAGATCATCAACAACTCCAACCCCCGCGACCTCGGGATGGTCATGGCCGCCTTGACCTTCAGCACCATCCCCATCGCCCTCGTCTACGTCTTCTGCCAGAAGTACATCGTCGAAGGAGTGAGCTTCACCGGGCTCAAGTAGAGATATGAAGAACAAAAAGACCATCCCCCTCCTCCTCGCCCTCGCCCTCCTCTCCTCCTGCGGCCCCACGGGCCCAGGGAGCGAGGGAACGGGCTCCCAGGGAGGGGGCTCCTCCTCCGAGCCCGCCCCGGGCCCGACGCTTGACAACGTCCTCGCTCATTTCACCTTCGACGAGGACGGGGAAGGGGACATCCTCGAGGAAACGGGGAACGTCGGGGACATCCACTGCTCCTATCGGGGCGAGAGCTCCGAGACCCTTCCTAACGCCCGCCACGTCTCCTTCCGCGAGGGGATCCGCGGGGAGGCGATGCTCTTCGACGGCTACAGCACCTACGGGACGAAGTCGGGCTACGAGTTCGCCTACTCGGGGACGGGTTTCTCCATCTCCTGCTGGATCGCGCCCAGGACCTACAACTACACGGGCGCCAACGACAAGAACGTCGACACGCTCCAGGGCATCGTCTCCCAGTACTTCCGCTCCGGGAGCCTTTCCTACGGCTACACCCTCGGCTACGCAAGGGAAGGGAAGCTTTGCTTCGCGATCGGGACCGACAAGGGCTGGTACGAGCTCTGGGACGACTTCGACCCCCTGATCCAGTACGAATGGAACCACGTCGCCGCCACCTTCGACGGGACGGAGGGGACGATGTCCCTCTACCTGAACGGCCTTTCCGTCGGGACGATGACCCTTCCCGAAGGAGCGACCCTCCAGACGATCCAGGACAGCGACTTCTACATCGGGAGGAACTCCGTGACGAGCACGGACGCCAACTGCATGAAGGGCGTCCACTCCGGGCTCATGGACGAGCTTTTCCTCACCAGCGACTCCCTCAGCGCCCAGGAGGTCCGCGCCCTCTACCAGGCCGGCCTCCAGGACGGGGAGAGGAAGGAGCTTCCCCTCGAGGACGTCTACCTCGAGAATTCCCTTCAAGACGACCTCGAGCGCCCGCAGTTCCACGCCGGGCCCCTTGAGCACTGGATGAACGAGCCGCACGCGCCCTTCTACTACAACGGGCTCTACCACCTCTTCTACCAGAGCAACCCGAACGGCCCCTACTTCAACGGGGCCCAGGGCATCAACTGGGGCCACATGACCTCGCCCGACCTCGTCACCTGGACCAACCACAAGGAGGCCCTCCAGCCTGAGAAGGGCACCGTCGCCCCCGACGGGCTCTGGAGCGGAGGCTCCCTCATCGCCAAGGACGGGACGCCCGCGCTCCTCGTCACCGCCGGGGACTACGCCCATCCCGGGATGGTGAGCAACCAGAACGTCGGCATCGCCTTCCCCAAGGACCTCTCCGACCCCTACCTGACCGAGTGGGAGCTCTCCGACCGCCTCGCGATCGAGCAGCTCCCGGGCCAGGGCCGCGGAGGCGAGTTCCGGGACGCCAACGTCTACCAGGACGGGGACGACTACTACCTCGTGATCTGCTCGGGGGACGAGGGCAGCTCCCGGGGCACCGCCCTCATCTACCACACGAACGCCAATAAGGAAGACTATCTCTACGACTGGGAGTACAAGGGCCACGTCTTCGACTACCTGAACAACGACGCCCGCTTCGGGACGAGCTGGGAGCTCCCCTGCCTCCAGCCCCTTCCCGACGAGAACGGGAACCCCTCGGGGAAGTTCATCTTCCTCATCTCGCCCGCCCCGGCCTCGACCGCCGACAACAACATCATCTACTGGACCGGCTCCTTCGACAAGGCGAGCTGCCGCTTCCTCCCCGACCATCCCGATCCCAAGCGGATGGACTACGGGCGGAACGTCTTCACCGGCCCCTCGATGATGGTCAACGAGGAAGGGGAGGCCCTCATCTTCTCGATCATGCAGTCCCAGCGGGACGCCTCGAAGCTCGCCAGCTCCGGCTGGTCCCATAACGTCGGGCTCGTGCGCGAGCTCTACTACGACAGCGCCCGCCAGGACCTCGGGATCCGCTTCGCCGGCGACTGGGGGAACCTGGCCGGCGAGACCATCTGTGAGATGGAAGGGGCGACCGCGACCGCGGTGAATGAGGCCCTTTCCGCCTTCGACGAGGACATGTACCGCCTCCGCCTTGAGATCAGCTCCCTCCAGGAGCCCTTCGAGCTCCGCTTCCGCATGAGCGATTCGGGCGAGGAGGCGACCATCCTCCGGGCCGATCCTTCCTCGAGGACCGTCTCGATCGACACGAATATGAACCGCGGGAACGGCCAGACGAGCGCCGCCGGGCTTTCCAGCGGCGAAGTCTCCTCCCTCGGCTCCCTCGCCCTCGACCTCTTCGTCGACCGCTCGATGGTCGAGGCCCTCTTCAACGAGGAGAAGACCATCAGCGCCCGCAGCTACCCCGGCGAGAAGGGCGCCGGGCGAGTCGAGATCAGCTCCGCGGGCGGCATGACCATCGACAGGATCCTCATCGAGAGGATCGCGCCCCTTCCCTGGGAGGTGCGCTGATGAATTCCCGTAGGTGGGCGCTTCTCCTTTCCCTCGCCCTCCTCCTTCCCTCCTGCGGGGGAGGGGAAGGCCCCCTTTCCTCCTCCTCTTCCGGAAGCGAGCCCCCCGCCCCCGCGGGGGACGCCCTCGCCTTCGAGAACGCGGGCTTCGAGTACGGGAACCTGGCCGGCTGGGTCGCCGAGGGGAACTCCTTCCCCGCGACCGCCATCCAGACCGACAGCCCCGGCGACAGGACCCTCCGCCACATCGAGGGGGACTTCTACCTCGACGGCTTCGTCGCGAACGGCGACGGGGCCACGGGCACCCTCCTCTCGCCCCTCTTCGAGGTGACCTCGCCCCGCCTCACCCTCCTCCTCGGGGGAGGGAAGGACCCTTCCCTTTGCTACGTCGAGATCCTCGACGAGGAGGGGAACTCCCTCCTGAAGAAGGGGAACGACCTCTTCTACTCGCCGATGCCGACCGACCGGCTCCACCGCCAGGCCATCGACCTTTCCGGGCATGTCGGGGAGATGGTGCGCCTCAGGATCGTGGACGATGACCCCGGGACCGACGGCTGGAACCACCTCCTCGTCGACGACATCCGCCTCGGGGAGGAGCTGCCCCTCATGGACGGGACGCCCATCGGGGACGCGAACCTCTTCCAGGAGGCGATGAAGGGGACGGTCCCGGAGCTCTACCGCCACAAGTACCACCTGATGCCATCCTACGGCTGGATGAACGACCCGAACGGCTTCCTCTTCGACGGGGAGAAGTTCCACCTCTTCTACCAGGCCAACCCCTACGCGGCCACCTGGGGCAACATGTCCTGGGGCCACCAGACGAGCACTGACCTCATCCACTGGGAGGACGAGGGGATCGCCATCACCCCGGACGCCCCCTACGACAGGAACGGCTGCTTCTCCGGGGGCGCGGCGATGGTGGGGAGCACCATGCGCCTCCTCTACACCTCCGTCGGGGACGGGAACCGGCAGGAGCAGGCGGTCGCCACCTCCTATGACGGCGGCAGGACCTTCGCCAAGACGAGCCGGAACCCCGTCATCACCAGCGGCATGTCCTACGGCTCCCGCGTCACGGACTTCCGCGACCCCTACGTCTTCGAGAAGGAGGGGAAGTACTACGCTCTCGTCGGCGGGAAGCTCGAGGGCACGGGAAGCCAGATCCTCCTCTACGAGTCCGAGGACTTCCTCGAGTGGGAAGGCGTCGGCGTCGTCCTCTCGAGCCCCTTCACCGGGAACGGGATGTTCGAGTGCCCCAACGTCGCCTTCTTCGGCGAGAAGGCCGCGATCATCGCCTCCCCCCAGGGAGTGCGGGACCAGGACCCCATGAGCTACCAGAACGTCCACTCCGTCGCCTACGAGGTCGGGACGCTCGACCTTAGGACGGGGAAGTTCGCGCGCGACAGGGAGGAAGAGCATTGGGAGGAGCTCGACAAGGGCTTCGACTTCTACGCGACCCAGGTCGTCCAGCACGAAGGGAGGAACATCCTCCTCGCCTGGATGAACCACTGGTCCCGGGGCATGCCTACGAGCGCCTACGGCTGGTGCGGCGAGGCGACCCTCCCCCGGGAGCTCGAGCTCCGGGACGGGATCCTCTACCAGCATCCTATCTCCGAGATCTACGACTATTTCGGGGAAGGGACCCTTGTCGAGGACCTCGTCCTCGATGACGCCTCCCAGGACCTCGGGACCCCGGGGAACTGCCTCTCCTTCAAGGCCCGGATCGACGTCTCGGAGCTGCCTTCCGACGGGCGCGCGGGCTTCCGCCTCTTCGAGGGCGAGGGGGAAAGGACCCTCCTCTACTACGACAAGGCGCTGGGCGCGCTCGTGATGGACCGCCGCGAGAGCGGCCTCCATATCAGCGAGGCCGACGGGGACGCCCCCGAGGGGATCCGCTACTGCCCGGTCGAGCCCGACGAGGAGGGGACGATCGAGCTCGAGTGCTTCCTCGACGTCAGCTCCCTCGAGGTGTTCGTGAACGGGGGGCGCTACACCATGACCGGCCTCGTCTACCCCAAGGAGACGAGCGAGGGCATCTCCTTCTTTAGCGAAGGAGGGAAGAGCGCCCTCCTCGATTATGAGAAAAGCGACATCCTCGTATGAAGAAGGAACCATATTACCCGCGCCCCCGCCTCCGCCTCGTCGCCCACGAGGGCTGGATGAACGACCCGAACGGCTTCCTCAAGGCCTTCGGGAAGTACCACCTTTTCGGGCAGAGCAACCCTGAGAGCTGCACCTTCGGGCGCATCCGCTGGGCCCACTACGTCTCGGAGGACCTCTTCCATTGGGACTACCTCGGTGACGCCCTCCTCCCGGAGGAGCCCTACGAGCTCCCGCTCGGCTGCTTCTCCGGAAGCGCCCTTCTCCTCGACGGGAAGATGCACCTCTACTACACCGGGGCGTCCGAAGGCGCCCAGCGCCAGTGCCACGCCGTCTCAGAGGACGGCATCCATTTCGCGAAGGACCCCCGGAACCCCGTCATCGGGGAGGAGGAGCTTCCCGCCGACTACCTCGTCAGCGACTTCCGCGACCCCAAGGCCATCCTCCATGAGGGGAAGATCTACCTTCTCCTTGCCGCCAAAAGGAAGGACGGGGACTCGGCGATCCTCCTCTTCGAGGGGAAGGATCCCTCCGCCTTCTCCTTCAAAAGCGAGATCTACCGCCTCCACAACCCCTCCGGCGGGATGATCGAGTGCCCCGACTTCCATTTCCTCCCCGGGGAGGGGAAGAAGGGGGTGCTCATCCACTCCGTCCAGTACTGGAAGGACGGGGACAGGAGGAAGTGGCAGAACATCCACTCCAACCGCTACGTCCCCGGGACGCTCGACCTCGGGGAAGGGACCTTCTCTCCCGAAGGCGAGTGGGACGAGGTCGACCAGGGCTTCGACTGCTACGCCTTCCAGACCCTGAGGGACGGGGAAAGGACCCTCGCCGTCTCCTGGCAGGGGATGTGGGACAGGAGCTACCCGAGCGCCCGGGACGGCTACGCCGGCTGCTTCACCGCCCTCCGCGAGATTTCTCTTGCGGAAGGGAGGCTCGTCCAGCGCTTCCCCCGGGAGCTCGAGCGGATCGCCCGCTCCCGCGTCCATCTCCCCGGCTTTTCCGGGGAAGGGGAGTTCCACCTCCCCGAGATGGACGGGAACTACCGGCGCCACCGCTTCTCCATAAGGCCCGGGAAGGACACGGTCCTCCGCCTCCTCTCCGGAGCGTCCCACGCCCTCGAGATCCGCTTCCTCAAGGAGGAAGGGGAGCTCCTCGTCTCCCGCCTCGGGATGGAGGAGAGCATCGTCGAGGTCGACCATAGCTCCAGCGTCTCGCGCCATCTCCTCCTCCCGGAGGGGATGGAGTCCGTCTCCTTCGACATCCTGCTCGACGGCACCGCCGCCGACATCCTCGTCAACGGGGGGAGGCACAGCTTCTCCCTCCTCTACTACCCGCCCAAGGACGGGGCCCTCGAGTTCCGCCTCCAGGGCGCCTTCTCCATCAGCGACATCGACACGGACATTTTCTAAGGAGGTAACCATGAAAGGAAAGTCCATCCTAACGATCCTCATGGCGCTATCCGCGGGGACCCTCGTCCTCGCCGGCTGCGACCAGAAGGGCACCACGTCCACGGGAGGAAGCGAGAGCGATCCCCCCATCTCCGGGAGCGAGCCTGTCGCCGAGACTCCCAAGGAAATCAAGAACGGCTCCTTCGAGGAGGGCCTCGCCGGCTGGAACACGAGCGGCACCGCCTTCGACGAAGGGGACGTCGTCGACGCCACGCTCTTCCAGGACGGCCAGGCCGTCGTCCGGGACGGCGACCACCACTACGCGGGGGCCACACAAACCCTCGCGAGCTTCACCGGGACGATGACCTCGGACCCCTTCGAGCTCTCCGGCATCGGCATGCTCGAGCTCAGGATCGGCGCGATGAAGGACAAGGAGAACCTCTACATCGAGTTCTTCCTCGCCTCCGACGCGGAATTTAAGAGCCCGCTCTCCTTCAAGAAGAACGGGGGCGAGGAATCGCTCACGAGGCTCACTAACGACGACTTCGACGGCGTCGGCATCCTCTCCAGCCTCATCGTCAACGTCGTCGACCTCCGCGAGCACCTGGGCGAGGAGATCGTCGTCCGGGTCACGGACAACGCCAGGGGGACGCGCTACGAGGACTACGCCTTCGTCAACCTCGACGGCATCCGCACCATCCAGAACAGCCAGGAGATGGCCGACGCCCTCCAGGAGAGGGAGGACCAGCTCGCCCTCCTCCAGCAGGAGCCGATCGACCAGGATCCCCCGGTGACGGAGCTTAGGAACGGCGGCTTCGAGGACGGGCTCTCCTACTGGCTCTCCGTCTCGGGCACCGCCTTCCGCCAGGCGGAGGAGGACCTCCTCTGGGATAGCGACGGGAAGTACTGGGGGACCCGCGACTACTTCGGCGAGGGCGAGAAGTTCCTCACCACCTTCAACAACGAGACCCTCACCGGCACCCTCCGGAGCGAGAAGTTCCTCGTCGAGGACCAGGGCGAGGGGAAGAGCTACGCCTCCTTCCTCCTCGGCGCCGCCGCCCAGGAAAGCTGCTACATCGCGGTGAACGACGGGACCACCGGCCAGGAGATCCTCCGCCAGGGGAACCCCGTCTTCAGCGACCCGGCGCTCGCCGAGGGGCTCGTCCGCTTCTACGTCGACCTTAGCGACCACGTCGGCGAGACCCTCTACTTCACGATCGTCGACAACGCCCCCTCCGGCCCCTTCGGCGCGATCGAGGCCGACGACTTCAAGATCAATCTGAGCCAGCAGGAGGTGGTCGAGGGCATCGCCGCGGACAGGGCCTGGGCCGAGACCTGCCCCGATAGCCTCGCCCAGCCCGCCTACGTCAGCGCCTATAACGGCGGCATCAGCTACCCGCTCGCCGGGGAAGCCCCGACCTTCGTCCACGAGGGCGAGCACGCCTACCAGGTGACGAGGAACCCCGGGAGCTTCGACGCGACGACGCTCCTCCGCTCCCTCGTGGCGAAGGACGACTACACCGCGACGAGCGCCATCAAGCTCGCCATCGAGTCCGTGACGAAGGACGGGGAGCCCGCCTCCTTCGAGGACTACGCTTCCGTCACCCTTGAGGAAGGGGAATACGTCTTCACCGTGAGCGCCGAGGACGCCTACGGGCAGAAGGCGACCGGGACGGTGCTTGTCGTCTCCGATCCCGACTGGAAGCCCAGCAACACCATCGTCAACGGCGGCTTCGAGACCGGCGACCTCACCGGCTGGACCGTCACGAGCGGTAACGTCAACGTCGACGCCGCCATCCTCGCCGACCAGGTCTGGTGGGCCGAGAAGGTTCCCTACAACAAGGAAGGCGAGTACCACTTCGACGGCTGGAAGGCCTGCGGGGTCGAGGGGGACGGCTACACCCTCCGCTCGACCGACTTCCTCCTGGGCGGCAGCGGCCAGATCAGCTTCCGCATGGGCGGGAACGCCGCGCGGGTGAACGTCCGCGACGCCGGGACCAACCAGGTCGTCGCCTCCTACTGGAACGACGCCTTCTTCGATGGCGGCGTCGCCTATCCCTCCGTATATAACGGCTCCCGCCTCGCGACGATGACCAAGTACGTCGCCGACCTCTCCGAGCATATCGGGAAGACCCTCTACATCGAGATCCAGGACGCCGTCATCACCGGCGGCTGGGCCGTCGCCTTCTTCGACGAGATCGTCACCTACTACGAGACGAGGATCACCATCGAGGGCCAGTACGACACGGTCCATGAGGAGTCCGTCGACGGCTCCGAGAGCCGCGACACCCAGATCCCCTGGAGAGCCGCCGCTCTCCTCTAAAGGAGGACACGTATGAAGAAGAGATCCTTGCTGCTTCTCGCTCTCCTCGCCCTTCCCGGAGGGATGTCCCTCCGGGGGGCGGGGGAGCCCCTCCCCGTCCAGGCCGCGGAAGGGGACCTCGTCAAGTCCATCCCCTGGACGAACGAGAACTTTTCCTCCGAGCAGTGGGCGTCCCTGGAGGACGAGAACCTCCGGACCGCCGAAGGCTGGAAGGACGTCTCCTGGGGCACCTTCTGGGGGGAAGGGCGCCACTTCAACGCCCTCGGGGACTTCTGCCGCGGGGACAGGAACGAAGCCTGGACCGGGACCATCCGCTCGATCGAATGGGTCCAGGACGAGGGCTGCCCCTACGTCACCTTCACCCTCGGGGGGAACGTGAGCGAGGGCTCCTACCTGGAAATCGTGGACGGGGAGGGGAACAACGCCACCACCGACCCCGACGGGAAGATCGTCAACGAATACTTCAACGACCCCACTCTCTCCAACAACATGATCGTCCGCGTCGTCGAGATCGCGGAAGGCTTCTACGGGAAGTCCCTCCACCTCGAGATCCACGACCAGAAGACCGGGGACTTCGGGATGGTCAACTTCGGCGCCCTCAGCCCGAACCAGACCGCGGAGGAGGTGTCCGCCACCCTCTGGCAGCACGGCTTCGGGGGACAGGGGGCAAATGCCCATGATAAGACCGCGGCTAATTCCGACCTCGTCGCCCAGGAGTACATCTGGGGCAAGTACACGGACCCTAATAACGACGAGTACGCTCTCTTCATGGAGGATGCTCGGGACATCACCGCGACCTCCGTCGAGGAAGACTTCGAGTCCGGGGAGCTTTCTTCCCTCTGGACCGTCGACCTCAACTACGCGGAGAACCCGGACGGGACCCTTTACTACGACTTCGATCGGAGCAAGGCCGTGAGCGACATCTCCACCATCAGCTGGGTCGAAAAGATGCCCTTCAACAAGGACGGGAACTACTTCCTGAACTCCTGGAACCACATGGGCGGGGCGGCCCACGAGGTCGCCAGATGGCGCCTCCTTTCCAAGCCCTTCATCCTCACTGGCACGGGAATCATCCGCGCCAAGATGGGCGGGCATAACGCGAGGGTCAGCCTCTACCTCTATGAGGGCGGGAAGCCGATGCCCGACGCATCGCCCCTCGCCTCCATGACCCACGAGGAGAAGGGCTGGCTCGGCAACCTCGACTGCACCCTGGGCGGGAACAACATCACCATGCGGCGCTCCTACCTCGACGCTTCCGAACACGTCGGCAAGACGGTCGTCCTCGCGCTCGAGGACTTCCGGACCGGCGAGGACTGGGGCCATGCCTTCTTCGACAGCATCTCCACCTCGGTCGAGCTCTCCGAGCTTTCCTCCTTCCCCCTCGAGATCATCGAGCAGAAGCAGGACGCCTGGGAAGCGCCCCGCGAGTTCGCGGTCCGCTCCGTCTTCTTCGGGAAGTCCGCCGGGGAGTCCTCGGAGGACATCGCCCCCATCGCGGAGGCCTCGCTTTTCCTCGACCAGTACTTCGCCAAGGCCCGCCCCGCGGGGAACCCCACCTACTGCGAGCTCCCCAAGGAGGAGGCCATCCCTCTCCAGGAGGCCTACGAGGCCCTCTCTCCCGAGGCCAAGTTCATCGTCGACCTTAGCGGCGACTATTCCTACGAAGGCTACGACGAGACGGGCGCGATCGACCGGACCCGCCCCATCGAGGAGACGACCGTCGGGGTTTCCATGGAGAACCTCATCGAGAGGATCGCCGGCGAGGCCCCCTCCCCGAGCGCCTTCCGCCCCTTCGGCGGGGAGCCTGCGGAGACGGCCCCCTGGCTTGTCCTCCTCTTCCTTCTTCTTGCCATTTCCTCCGTTTCCGCTTTCATTCTTTATAAGAGGAGGAAGGCTACCAAGTAAGCCTTCGGGAATATGGCATCGATCATCGACGTCGCCAAGGCCGCCGGCGTGGGCAAGAGCACAGTCTCGCGCTACGTGAGCGGGAAGGGCTATGTCTCGGAAGAGAACCGGGCCCGCATCGAGGAGGCGATCCGGAAGCTCCGCTACGTGCCGAGCACGAGCGGGCGCTCGCTCCGCCTCCAGCGATCCTACGCGATGGCCATCTGCGTCCCGATGATCACCCACCCTTTCTTCTCCCGCTTCGCCGAGAGCCTCCAGAGCGAGCTCTTCCGCCTCGCCGAGGAAGGGGACGGCCGCCTGAACAAGGTGATCATCGTCGCCCAGGACGAGCAAAGGAAGCTCAAGTGGCTCATCGAGCGCCGCCTCATCGACGGGGCCTTCCTCGTGACGCACGAGAAGTTCGACTTCAAGGAGTTCGGGGTGCCCCTGGTCACCGTCGACCGCCTCATGGGGCGGGAGGTGCCCGTCGTCACCTCGGACAACTACGAGGCGACCCTCCGGGCGCTCCGCTACCTATACGACAAGGGGAGGCGCTCGATCGGCTTCATCGGCGGGCGCCCCTCCCAGCGAAGCGAGGTGCTCCGGCGCTACGACGCCTACTGCGACTTCCTCGAGGAGAAGGGGCTCGCCCCCCATCTCCGCTACCAGGACTACCGGCACGGGGAGGAGATCGAGGTCGCCGAGGGCTTCCTCCGGGAGGAGAAGGGCCTCGACGCCGTCCTCGCCACCTCCGACGCCTTCGCCTTCGCCACCTACCGCGCCGCGTTCGAGCTTGGCTACGGGGCGCTCGACATCATCTCCTACGACGGGTGCATGGACGAATGGATCCAGCGCCCCCGCTTCACCTCCATCGTCCAGGACATCGACGGGATGGCCCGGGCGGCCCTCTCCCTCCTCCTCAAGAAGATTTGCGGGGAGAGCTGCCCGGACAGCGTCGTCGTCCCCGCCTCGTTCCGCAAAGGAGAAACCGCATGATCGCCGGCGCCGGAGAGCTCATCGTCGACTGCTTCCAGGAAGGAAGGGAGCTCCGGAGGGAGGCCGGGGGCGCGCCCTTCAACGCGCTTTCCGGGGCCGCCCTCCTCGGGAGCGAGGCCTCCTTCTACGGGGCCGTCGGGGGCGACGTGAACGGGCGCTTCATGCGCGAGAGCATCGCCCGCATCCCCTTCCGGAGGACCTTCGTCGACGTCCTTCCCGACCGCCTCACCACCTACACCGAGGTGCTGGTCAAGGAGGGGGAGCGGAGCTTCCTCTTCCATAACGAGAGGGGCGCCGACCACGTCCTTTCCTTCGACCACTTCCGGAACGTCCTCGAGGAGGGGACGAGGCTCGTCCACCTCGGGAGCCTCTTCCTTCCCTTCCCGGAAGGGAAAAGGTTCCTCGAGGAGACGGTCCGCTACGTGCGGGCGAGGGAAGGGGTCCTCCTTTCCTTCGACGTCAACTACCGCCCGGGCATCCACCCGGAGGGGGAGGGGATGAGGGAGATGTTCCTCCCTATCTGCCATGAGGCGGACCTACTCAAGCTCACCGAGGAGGAGCTATTTCTCCTCACCGGGGAGAAGGACTTCGAGAAAGGGCTCCGCGCGCTCGCTCGCCCCGGGCAGCTCCTCGCCCTCACATTGGGGAAAGATGGCTCGATGGCATGCCTGGACGGCAAGATTCTCAAGATTCCCTCGCCCAAGGCGCTCGTCCCGGTGGACACCACCGGGGCGGGCGACGCCTTCATGGCCTACCTCCTCCACGCCTTCGGGGAACGGAACCCCGAGGAGCTGGGGGAGGGGGAGATGAGGGACGTCTTCCTCCGCGCCAACGCCTGCGGGGCGCTCGCCACCCAGGCCAGGGGGGCGCTCAGCTCCTTCCCCCGGAAGGAAGAGATCGAGGAGTTCCTATCCTGATGCGCCTCTTCCCCTCGCTCGACCCAAGCTACGAGAGGCCTTCCGAGCGCCTCCTCCCGAAGAACCGCCTCCGCGCCTACTTCGACATCCTCAGGACGCGCTTCGGGACCCTGGTCCTCCTCTCGCTCCTGACCTTCCTCTTCTTCATCCCCTACTACTTCTGGCGGATTTCCTGGGGCGCCTACATGGCGCTTCCTCCCGCCGAGGAGCTTTCTGAGGCGCTCCTGCTGGAGCGATCCTTCTGGCTCGAAAGCTTCGGGGCGCTCGTCGAGTGGCCGCTCCTCCTCCTCGCCGCCCTCGGACTCGGGGGCGCCTTCGAGATCGCCCGCGAGCTCTCCTTCCAGGAAGGAGGGATCTTCCTCGGGAAGGATTTCTTCCGGGGACTCAGGGAGAACTGGAAGTCCGCGCTCCTCGCCGGGGGGATCTGGGGCTTCTTCTCGCTCCTCTTCCGGATGTACTCGCGCTTCCTGCCTCTCCTCGGGGTGCCGGGATGGGGGACGCTCCTCCTCCTCGTGCCCATGGGGCTCCTGCTCCTCCTCGCGCTCATGCTCGCCCTCTACCTCCTCTCAAGCGCCACCCTCTACCGCTTCCGCCTCGGCCCGACCCTCAGGAACAGCCTCATCCTCGCGACGGTCCTTTACCCGAAGAACCTTCTCGCCCTCCTCATATCCGCCCTCTTCCTTCTCCTCCCGGAGGTCATCCCCTTCCTCCTCGTCCAGGAGATCCTGCTCGCCTTCATCGCGCTCTACGGCCTCGGGCACCTCGCCCTCGCCTACGAGCTATACGCCCTATCCGTCTACGACCGCTTCGTGAACAAAAGCCACGCCCCCGAGATCCTCGGGGAAGGCCTCCGGAAGGAGGAGGCGGGGGAAGATACGCCGACCACCAGCAACTGACAGGAGGAAACCATCATGGCAAGCGTCAGCTTCGAGCACGTCTACAAGGTGTATCCCGGGGGAGTCCGGGCCATCACCGACCTCAGCCTCGACATCAAGGACAAGGAGTTCGTCGTCTTCGTCGGCCCCTCCGGCTGCGGGAAGTCGACGACCCTCCGCATGATCGCCGGGCTCGAGGAAATCAGCGCGGGGAACCTTTACATCGACGGGGAGCGGGTCAACGACCTGCCGCCGAGCAAGCGCGACATCACGATGGTGTTCCAGAACTACGCGCTCTACCCGCACAAGACCGTGTACGAGAACATGGCCTTCGGGCTCAGGATGCAGAAGCTTCCGCCCGACGAGATCGACCGCCGCATCAAGGCGGCCGCGAAGATCCTCGGCCTGGAGCCCTACCTCACGAGGAAGCCCCGCGCCCTCTCCGGCGGCCAGCGCCAGAGGGTCGCCCTCGGGCGCTCCATCGTGCGCGAGCCGAAGGTGTTCCTCCTGGACGAGCCGCTCTCGAACCTCGACGCCAAGCTCCGCGTCCAGATGCGCGCGGAGATCAGCAAGCTCCACCGCCGCCTCGGGACGACCTTCGTCTACGTCACCCACGACCAGACCGAGGCGATGACGATGGGGACGGAGATCGTCGTCATGAAGGACGGCCTCATCCAGCAGGTGGACACGCCGGCCAACCTTTACGACCACCCGGCGAACGTCTTTGTCGCGACCTTCCTCGGGACGCCCCAGATGAACCTCTTCGACGGGACGCTCGAGGAGAAGGAAGGGGAATGGTCCTGCTACGTCCGCGAGGGCGACTACGAGCTAAGGATCCCCCTCGGGAAGACGATGGGGAGCCTCCTTTCCGAGGAGGCGAAGGACGGGCTCAAGGTCCGCCTCGGGATCCGCCCCGAGGACGTCATCATCGACAAGGAGAACCCGCAGTTCGAGATCGTCGTCGACATGATCGAGAAGCTCGGGGCCGAGCTCATCCTCTACTGCTATCTGAAGGGCAGCCGCATCCGCCTCCTCCTCCGCGCGGACGGAAGGCTCGGGGTCAAGGAAGGGGAAACGCTCCCGGTGCGTCTCGACGAGAGGAGGTTCCACCTCTTCGAGGGCGAGGGCGAGGGGCGCCGCATCGCCGGGCTCATGAGCAAGAACTACCTCGAGGCCACGCTCGACGGGGAGACGGGCAGGGTCGATTGCCTTGGCGCCTCCTTCGCCCTTTCCCCGGAGGAGATGGAGCGCCTCGTCCCCGGGATGAGGGGGAAGAAGGACGGGAAGTGCGCCCTGATGGTAGGATCCCGTTCCTTCCACCTGCTGCCCGCCGGGGAGGACGACCTCCATTTCAAGGCGAAGGTCGTCTCCCTCGAGGAAGGAAAGGAGGAGACGCTCCTCTTCTTCTCGCTCCCGGGAAGGAAGAGCTACGTCGGCGCGAAGTTCCCGAAGGTCGAGAAGGCCCCCGGCGAGGAGATCGACCTCTATGTCTCCCGGAAGGAGGCCGTCCTCGTCGACGAGGGGCATGGCCATAGGCTCATCGCCCTCCATCCCTACACGAGGAACCTCGTGGACGCGGAAGTCGTCCTCAAGGGCGGCAGGAAGCACCTCCGCTTCGCCTCATTCGACCTCCTCTGCCCCGAGGAATGGGAGATCGGCTCCTACGAGCTCGAGATCCCCTACGACGCCTTCATCAAGGCCTCGCGCGGGAAGAAGGCCAGGGAGAAGAAAAAGAAGCTCTCCCTCCTCCTCCGCGAGGGCTGGGACCGCCTGATGGTCCTCCGCGCCGAGAGGAAGAGGAGCCTCGCCGGGAAGGATCCCGCGGAGATCGAGGAGGAGAAGAAGCGCCGCCTCTTGGAGAAGGAGGCCCGGAAGGCCAAGGAAAAGGAGGAGAAGGCCCGGAAGAAGGCCGAGGAGAAGGCGAGGAAGGAAGCTCTCCGCGGGAAGACCTTCCGCATCCACCCGGTCAACGAGGACCACCTCGGGGACTGCACGATCCTCTACGCGAACGTCAAAGGCTTCAAGGACTACCTCACCATCAAGGGCGAGGCGGAGGACAGCTGCTTCGGCGAGAAGCGCCCGGCCTACGCGCTCGACTACGGGAAGCTCGTCCTCAGGAAGAAGTAGCCTCCAGGGCCTCTCCGGAAGGAGGGGCCCTTTCCTTTCGCCGGGATTCGCGACGAGCCTGCCTGTCCGGGAACCCCCTGGCTCGAAGGAAGCGTATGATGGGCTTGCTCCCGCCACTTGAATGTGCGTCGCCGGCAACGGAGTGTACGCGATGCGGGGGCCTTTTATTGGCGCTCCACAATATTCTGTGGTCCAGTGTGGTTTGTGTGGTCGGGGCGGGCTCGCCCGAAGATCACCAGAAGGCGCCTCCTGGCCCTCTCGAGACGCATGGCGTTGGCCAAGAGCCCCGCGAGGTGGAAGAGGTCCAGCACGTCGGCGGCCCAGGGGAAGCAGGCCCTCTTGAGAGCCCGGTAGCCCTCGTGCATGCCGAGGTTGAAGAACAGCACGCGCTCCCTCTCATCGCGCGGGATCGCCATGAAGTAGGTGATCGGCTGGTACTTCCTACGGCTCCTGACGATGTCTACGGGGCGGCTGCCGCCTGGCGGAGGGCGCCGCCAGACCACAGAATATTGTGGAGTGCCCTTTTATTTGGTCGTCCGCTCCCTCGCGCCCAGTCCGCCCGAGGGATTGAGGCCTCTTGGCGAGAGCCTCTTCCTCCAATAAGATCTGGATGCAGCTGGCTCGCCAGGCTGTATACCGCGCCGGGACCCGAGCTAGCGCTTAAGCGTGCTCGAAGCACGTCGGCCCGGCTGGGGAAAGCCGCCGCCGCGCGGCTTTTTCGGAAAGGTCTTGCCATTACGTCTATACTTTCCTCAGAAAGCAGGATCGCATGATGGAAGGCGGGCGCTGGTGGCAGGACGGGATCGGCTACATCTGCTATCCCGCCTCGTTCAAGGACTCCGACGGGGACGGGGTCGGGGATCTCAAGGGGATCCTCGCCAAGCTCCCCTACCTGGAGGAGCTGGGGGTCACCTTTCTCTGGCTATGCCCGATCTTCGATAGCCCTATGGAGGACGACGGCTACGACGTGAGGGACTTCCATAGGATCAACCCTCTCTTCGGGACGATGGAGGACCTCCGCCTCCTCCTGGAGGAAGCGCACGCGCGCGGGATCAGGATCCTCCTCGACCTCGTGATGAACCACACCTCGAGGGAGCACCCTTGGTTCAAGAAGGCCCTCCAGGACCCGATGTGCGAGGAACGCTCCTACTACATCTTCCGGAAGGGAAGGAAGGACGGGGACCGCCTCCTCCCCCCGAACAACTGGGGCTCCTTCTTCTCGCCCTCCGCCTGGGAGAGGGTCCCGGGGACGGACGAGTTCTACTTCCATTCCTTCGGGCGCGGGATGCCCGACCTCGACTGGTCGAACGAGAAGGTGCAGGACCTCATGGCAGGCATCGCCTCCTCCTACCTCGACATGGGGGTGGACGGCTTTAGGATGGACGCGACCGCGCATCTTGCCAAGGACATGTCCTTCGCGGACTCCCCCCTCCCGGACGAGGACGGGGACGGCTACGTCCTCGACCCCTCGCGCTTCTCGAACCGCCCCGAGCTCATGGGCTACCTCCAGGAGTTCCGGAGGAAGGCCCTCAAGGGGAGGGACGCCCTCCTCATCGGGGAGGTGGGAGGCTCGATCCAGCCCTCCGAAGGGGAGAGGATGGCGCGAAGAGGCCAGGGTCCGCTCGACCTCCTCTTCAACTTCGACACCGTCTGGAACAACGGGAACTTCGGCTCGATCGGGAAGAAGGACGAGGAGATCCGGACGGACGTCATGCTCCTCAAGCATAATTTCTCGCGCTGGTACGAGGCCTGCCACGAGACGTGCGACATGCCCCTCTACTGGTGCAACCACGACCACCCCAGGGTGCTCCGCCAGTACGGCTCCCGGGAATACCGGAAGGAATCGGCGAAGGCCCTCCTCCTCACCCTCCTCTTCCTCTACGGCACCCCTTTCCTCTTCCAGGGGGAGGAGCTCGGGATGGACGACCTCATGGACGCGCCCGTCGGGGACTTCCTCCACGACGCCGGGACGAAGGAGGCGGTGGACTCCTACCGGAAGGAAGGCTACTCCGAGGAGGAGATCCTCTCCTTCTTCCGGCGGACGGGGCGGACGAACGCGCGCTCCCCGATCCCATGGGACAGGGGGGAGTGGGGCGGCTTCTCCTCGCATAAGCCCCTCTTCCCGATGAACCATGACCACCTCCTCGGGGTCAACGTCGAGGACGAGGAGAAGGACCCCGACTCCGTCCTCAATTTCTACAAGGAGGCAATTCGGATCCGGAAGGGGCCCTGGGGGAAGATCGTCCGCGAGGGAAGGCTCGAATGGGTCGACTGGAACCACCAGGACGCCTTCGCCTACCTCCACCGGGGGCAGAGGAACCTCCTCGTCATCACCAACATGCGTCCCTACGACGTCTATTTCTCCTTCAACTTCCAGATCGCCGACATCCTCCTCCATAACTACGAGGGCGTCCTCCTTTCCCCGGAGAGGGTGATGAGGCTCCGCCCCTTCGAGAGCTACCTCCTGGCGGTGCGCTAGATGGAAGAGATCCTCCTCCTCGCCCAGGGGGCGTTCCCCGAGGAAGCCTTCCGCGCCTTCCTCAAGGAATGCGGCCTCCCCCTCCCTTCCTTCCGGATGAACGGGAAGGCGGCTTCCCTCCTCCTCGAGGAAAGGGACGTCCCGCGCCTCCTTTCCTCCTTCCCCGCCTTCGCCGAGGACCTCCTCGTCCCGATCGCCGGGGTCATGGGGGGCGAGGGGAACCGCCTTCTCCCGAAGCTCCTCCCGAGCGCCCTCTCCCTCCTCTCGGGGAGGATCAGCTGGGGAGGGGAGGTGATCCTCAAGGCCTTCTCCTTCGGCGACCTCGCCCTCCTCAAGGACCTCACGCTCCTCTTCCGCGGGGTCGACCCGGAGCTCCTCCATACGGGGGAGACCTACCTTCGGATGAACGGCCGGGGCGACATCGCCTCGGAAGCCCTCTTCCTCCACCGGAACACCCTCCTCTACCGGCTGAACCGCTTCCACGAGGAGACGGGGCTCGACCTCCGGAAGGAGCAGGACGCCTTCCTCTTCGCCCTCTACCTCGGGCTCGGGGCATAAGGAGGGCCCTTTCCTCAGGGCTGGCGCGGGAAGCGTCCGCGGAATTGGTTGACTTCCAAGCCATCTTTTTTAACAATGGAGGCGAAAGGAGCCTCCCATGGAAAATATGGCGAGTTCATCCACGGGGAAGAGGAAGCTTCCCCTGACCCTCCTCTTCCTGGTCCCTCTCCTCCTGGAGTTCGGCCTCGGGACCTTCTTCTGGAGCGAGGTCCTCCCGTTGTATCCCTTCGATCACATCATCTTCGGGATCATTTGGCTGCTCGCCGCCCTCTTCACCATCCCTTTCCTGATCTTGAAGAAGGGGAGATGGGAGCTCCTCGTCCTGTTCGTCCTGCTTCTCGGGATCGAGCTCCTCGCAGCCTCCGCTGCCCTCTGGGGACCGGACTATGGCTCCAACGACATCTGGTCGAACTTGAGCACCGAATGGCACGGCGCCGTCCATTACGAGCCCCGCTGGACCGACTGGTGCGCCCACAGCGAGGAGTGCAGTAACTTCGGCCAGGACCCGCTTCCGTTCGGGACGTCGACCCTATGGTGCCCCGCGCCCCTCCTCTCCTTCCTGCTTCTCTTCTTCGACCTCGTCTTCCTGCCGATCGAGCTCTGTTGGAGGAAGAAGAAAGAACGTATCGCTGCTGATTGTGCGTGATGCACAAGACAGCGCTTTCATCCCTGCTATAATCCCTCCAGAAACAAGGAGGCGCTCATAAACATGGCGTTGTTCAAGAAGAAACCGGCCCCCGAGGCCACGATCGAGGAGGCGAAGGAGCCCGCCCCCGTCCCCGCGGAGAACCTTTCCGCTAGGAAGCCCGAGGCCGACGACGGGATGGCCTACGTCTCGCTCCGCCACGTCGACAAGATCTACGACAACGGCGTCCAGGCCGTCTTCGACTTCTCCCTCGACATCCAGAAGCACGAGTTCATCGTCTTCGTCGGCCCCTCCGGCTGCGGGAAGTCGACGACCCTCCGCATGATCGCCGGCCTCGAGGACATCACCAACGGCGAGCTCTACATCGACGGGAACTACTCCAACGACGTCACCCCGAAGGACCGCGACATCGCGATGGTGTTCCAGAGCTACGCGCTCTACCCGCACATGACGGTCTACGACAACATGGCCTTCGGGCTCAAGATCCGCCACCTCCCGCGCGCCGAGATCGACACCCGCGTCCACCGCGCGGCGAAGATCCTCCAGATCGAGGAGTACCTCGACCGGAAGCCGAAGGCGCTCTCCGGCGGCCAGAGGCAGAGGGTCGCCCTCGGGCGCGCCATCGTCCGGAACGCGAAGCTGTTCCTCATGGACGAGCCGCTCTCGAACCTCGACGCCAAGCTCCGCGTGCAGATGCGCTCCGAGATCATCAAGCTCCACGAGGCCCTGGGCGCGACCACCATCTACGTCACCCACGACCAGACCGAGGCGATGACGATGGCCACCCGCATCGTCGTCATGAAGCTCGGCTACATCCAGCAGATCGGCTCGCCCATCGAGATCTACAACAACCCGGCCAACGTCTTCGTCGCCACCTTCATCGGGAGCCCCGCCATGAACATGGTGAAGGCCCGCTGGGAAGGGGACAGGGTCGTCCTCCTCGACAAGGACGGGCGCACCTTCGAGGTGAAGACCACCGAGGCCGTGAGGAAGGCCCACGAGGACTTCTATAACGGCGAGATCGCCGCGGCCAAGGCCAAGATCAAGGAGCTCTCCGAGGAGAACGCCGCCAAGCGCGACCCGAACGTCGACGCCCAGGTGGCGAAGCTCGAGGAGGACATCGCCAAGTTCCAGGCGGCCCTCGGAGGCTCGCACGACGTCATCTACGGCATCCGTCCCGAGGACATCCACGAGTGGAGCCCCGAGAGGGAGGAGCGCTACGGGGTGAACCCCTACCGCGTCAAGGTCGAGGTCGCCGAGCTCCTCGGCCACGAGTACTACATCCACACGACCTTCGGCGCCGGGGACCTCGTCGCCAAGATCCCGCTCGTGAAGGAAATCAAGATCGGCGAGGACCTCGACATCCTCGTGAACGTCAAGAAGTCCCACATCTTCGACCCCATCACGGAGAAGAGGATCTACTAGCCTTCTCCTGTTCCCGGAAGGGCCCCGCACCCCGCGGGGCCTTTTCCGCTATAATCCCTCCGTGCAGAAGAAAAAGAGCGCCCTCTCCCTCCTTCTCTCCGCATCCTTCCTGATGCTGGCCCTCGCCCTTTTCCTCTTCCCGCCGGAGCGGGAGGCCGCCCTTGGCGGGGGCGCGGCCCTTTCCGCGCTGTTCCTGATCTTCCTCGTCCACGGGCTCTATCTTCTTTCCCGCGGGGAGTAGCTAGTCCTTCCGGAGGGCCCTGAGGGGCCTTTCGGCGAGGATGGCGAGCGCAAGCCCCCCGAACCCCTGGACGAGGTCCATGAGGAAGAGGACGAGGGCCCCTTCCTCGAGAAGGAGGCGGTAGGGGACGAGGTAGATGGCCGCCTGGAGGATGGGCGCGGGGAGCATGAGGATGGGGAGCGCCCATCCCTTCCCATGGGAAAGCTTCCGCGCGAGGATCGCGGCGAGGGCAAGCGCGCCCTTGGCGAGGATCGTCCAGGGAAGGTAGAAGAAGGAGCCTCCGAGAAGATCGAGGAGCGCGCCCCCGAGCATCGCCCCCAGGAGCGCTTCCTTCCAAGGAAGGAGGAGCCCCCCGAGGATGAGGAAGGCGTCCCCGAAGGAGAAGCGCCCTCCCCCCGGGTAGGGGATCGTGAGGAAGAGCCCGGCGAGGACGGAGAGCGCGGCGAGGATCGCGCTTCCGAGCATCGGCCGCACATGCGAAAGAGGGCGCCTGATGGGCGCCCTCCTCGCGAGGATCCTCTTCCTCATCCTTCCTTCTTCCGGGGCTTCCCCTGGAAGGCGCGGCCTTTCTTGCCCTGGAAGCCTCCCTTCCCATGGAAATCCTTCTTCCCATAGGAAGGCTTCTTCCCATGGAAGTCCTTCTTTCCATGGGGCTTCCTTCCTTCCGGGCGCATCGCCCCTTCCCTTTGGGGGCGATCCCCGTGGAAGGGCTTCTTCCCGTAGGAAGGCTTCTTCCCGAAGGACGGGCGCTTCCCATGGAAGTCCTTCTTCCCGTGGGAAGGCCTTTCTTCCTTTTCTCTTGCAGGGCCTTCCCCATCCTTCCGGGCGAAGGGGGCCTTCTTCCCGTAGGAAGGCCTCTTCCCATGGAAGTCCTTGCCCCGGTATTCCTTCTTCCCATGGAAGGGGCGTCCTTCGGATGCTGCTTCCCCTTCCTTCTTCCGGAAGGGCTTCCCCTTCCTCGCTCCCCGGGGCTTCCCGTCCCCGTCCTTCCCGGGGGAGAGGCGGAAGAGCGCCCCTTCCTCCTCCTTCCTCCTCTTCCCGTAGGAGGGAGCGCCCCCCTTCCTTTCCTCCTTCCCGCGGAGGAAGGAGTCCTTCCTTTCCTCGAGGAGGAAGCCGAGCGCGTCCTCGTCGGAGTAGACCTTCACCCCGGACTGGACGAGCGCGCGGGCGGTCACCCCCATCCCGGGGACCTTGCCCCCCATGAAGGTGCCGTCGTGGATCTTGCGGGGCCCGCAGGCGGGGGAGCTTTCCTTGAGGATCGCAATGCGGATCCCGAGGAGGCGGCAAAGGCGGACCGCCTTCTCCGCGGCCATGTCGTATTCCTTGGTGAGGTCCTTCCCCTCCTTGCTCACCACCTTCCCCCGGAGGATCTCCGCGGGGGAGCGGGGCACGGGGAGCCCCGCCTCCACCTCGGGGCAGAAGGGCACGAGGTCGTACTTCTTCTGAAGCTTCCGGAGGATGGGGAGGTCCCCTCCCTCCCCGTCGTAGCGGCAGCGGTCGCCCAGGAGGCAGGCGCTTACGAGAATCTTGTCCATCGCGGGGATTTTAGGACAAAGGGAGGGCATCCTCCACCCGAAAGGGCTTCCTTGGGGAAGAAAGCCCTCAAAGGTCGGGCACCGCGTCCCAGTCCATGGTCGGGTCCATCTCGAGGACCTTGCTTTTGAAAGCTTCCGCGGCGCGGTCCTGGACGAAGATCGTTCCGTAATGGAAGTCCAGCTCGCCCTCCTCGTCGAAGCCCCCGATCCCGAAGGTCCCCTCCACCCCGAATACGTCGAAGGCAAGGACCCCCTGGCCGATCGCCGGGGCGTCCCATTCGACCTCGAAGACGTTGCCGGGATGGACCCGGACGACCTTGTCAAGGGCGAAGGAGCGATCGAGGACGCCTTGGGGGTCCTTGTCCCCGCAGAGGCGGCTTTCGACCTTGAGCCCGTAGTATTTCCTAGGGGAGAGCTCGAGGCCCCATGCCTCCCCTTCCTCAAGGGGATATAGGGAGGCCTCGCCCTCGAAGACGAGGTTCCCTTGGGTGAGGGGGCAGGCGATGATGCGGTAGACGTCCGTGGACCATGCGCACGAAGGAAGGAGAAGGGAGGACAAGGGGAGGAAGGAAAGGAGGAGGAGGGCGGTTCTTCCCGTAAGTTTCGCTTTCATAAGAAGATTGTATGGGAGGAACGTTCTTTCGGGGCATTTTTCTTCGCTCCCCACCTATAATCCTAGAGATGGAACTTTCCCAGCCCTCCCCTTCCTTCTCCCTCCCCACCGGGGAACGGATCCTTCTTTCCCCGAAGAAAGGCGGGAGGACGTACTCGCTCCGCTACGACGAGACGCGGGGGCTTTTCCTCTTCCGCTTCCCCAAAGGGCTCCCGGAGTCCCTCTGGCATCCTGCGCTGGAGAGGCTCATGGCGCGCTACAAGGGGAGGTACCCCGAGGAAACGTGGAAGAGGAAGCGCGAGACCGGGGACACCCTCCTTCTTTTCGGGAAGAGGGAGAAGGTCCCGGGGCTCAGCCTCATGGCGGATGGCTCCAAGGAACGCTATTTGGAGCGGAGGCTCCGGGAGTACCTTTCCCAGGCGGTGCCCCTCTGGGCGGGGAAGATGGGGACGAAGGGGGAGCGGGCCATCAAGATCGGCCCCTACCGGAGCCAGTTCGGGAGCAACAACGCGCGGGACGGCTCCCTTTCCTTCGCCCTTTCCCTCGTCCATTACCCGGAGCACGTGATCGACTCCGTCGTCGCCCACGAGCTCGCCCACGACTTCCGGAGGGACCACGGGCCCCTCTTCTACAAGAAGCTCCTTGTGCATTTCCCCGACTACTGGGAGTGCCGGCGGAGGCTATTGAAGCGCGATTGCCTCAAGGAGGACGAGGATGGAACGGATCGATAGCCCCCATAACCCCTGGCTCATGTCCCTCCGGAAGGAGGCCGACGGGAAGGGAGAGCTCTTCCTCGCGGAAGGCCGCCATATGGCGGAAGAGGCGATCCGGTACCAGAAGGCGGAGGCCATCCTTTCCCTTTCCCCCTATCCTTCCCCCGTCCGGAACGTGATCCTTTCGGAAAAGGCTTTCCGCTCCCTGGCGGACCAGAAGACCCCCGAGGGGGTGATCGCCCTCTGCCATAAGGGGGAGAGGAAGCCCCTTTCCTCATCTCGCCTCCTCGTCCTCGACGGGGTGCAGGACCCGGGGAACGCGGGCACCCTCCTCAGGACCGCGCTCGCCTTCTCCTTCCATGACGTCGTCTTCCTCAAGGGCTCCGCCCGCCCCTACGGGAGGAAGGCCCTCCAGGCCTCCCAGGGGGCCATCTTCGCGTTGAATGTGATTGAGCCAATTGAAGGAAAGGATGATTTCTTCTCTCTTTTAGAGAGAAGCAACTACCAGATAATTACCACTTCTCTACAAGGCGTTGAGAGGGAGGACCTCTCTTTCCCTGAGGAGGGGAAGCTCGCCCTCGTCCTTGGAAGCGAGGGCCAGGGGGTGAGCGAGGAGGCGCTTTCCCACGCCTCGCTCCTCCTCCGGATCCCCATCGAGGGGATCGACTCCCTCAACGTCGCCGTGGCGGGAGGGATCCTCATGCACGCCCTCCGCCCGAGGAAGGGGTAGCTAGGCGCCGCTTCCCGCGGAACGTTCTTTCCTGTCGTTCCGTTGGGGAAGAGCTCCAGCGGACTTGCGGAAAGCCCCAAGATACGGCTGCCAGCACGTCTGATGCTGGCCTTGCCGAAGCGGGGACCTACGGCGTCCGCATTGCATCTCTTGTTCTTCAAGGCCTTTCGAACGCCCCTTGACCAAGGCGGGCTTTGTCTTTCGAGGAGGGGCATTTTATCGCCTTGGCCCGTGGGGAGCTGCGAAAGGTGATTCTCAGCTCCGCTTGGCTCCTGGACGCTTGGGCAAGCCTCGACGGGAGTTACGTCCTTTGCCTTCACCTTTCGTCTTCTTCATTCCGGCCTCCTTTCCGAGGCAGGGGAACGCAGGGGCATGATACTTCGGGCTCGGGCGGAGCTTTTTGAGGCGGCGAGGCATCGCGATGACTTTGTCGCCTGACGGGGCATGCATCGATCAGTTGACCTTGCCGAGGTAATCTGGTTAAGTATGGTAGCTTCCCCCGATGGGTGCGTCGCCAGCGATGGAGTTGTACGTGCCGGGAAGTTTTTTTATTTCTTCCTTTTCTTTAGCAAGCCATCTACGTAATCATCATCTTCATCTGCGATTTCGTAATTCGCGTAAGGCATCAGGGTGAACCGCCTTTTTTCATCTTCGCAAAGCGCCTTCCGAAGGTATGCGGTGCTGGGGTCGCCTTTCTTTGGGTTGACGGAAAGACGATAGTTCGCGTGTCCCTTCCCCTTTTTTCTGGCGTGAGTCAGTCCGAAATACAGATATGTGGAAGATGTTTCTCCCACGATATAGCAAGGATGGGAGCCGTTCCTCGTCGCATGCCCCCTGAAATGACGTTTCCGCCTTGGATAGAACAGAATCATTCTTCCTCATCCTCAAAACCAAGCATCTCTTCGTCCCCCTCTACCCCCCTTATAGGCCCCGCTGCCGCTAACCTGCCCTTCTGTTCCGAGACGCTTTCCACCCATCTTTCCCAAGCCTCGGCGTCGCCGGACGCTTTCCAAAGCCGGGGCTAGCCCTTTCCCGTGCGCCCGCGCATAATTCCCCAGTCCGTTGATCGGGAATAGTAGCCGGCAGGAACTTCCCACGTGGGAGGGGCGAGGAGAGAGACCGCCCTGGGATGGCTCCGGCGAATTCGCCCCGGGAGGACGCGGGGAGACCCGCCCCCGCCCGGGGTTAGGGGCGAAAGAGCGGGCACGCCGTGCCCGAAGCGGGATGGCACCGCGGGCGATTGCCCGTTCCCGGCCGTCCCTTTTGTTTCAAGAAGGAGGTATTCCGGATGGAAGAAGCGATCCAGGAGGCAGGGCGCCTCCGGGAAGAGGCCGGGAAGGAACTAGAGGAAGTCCATTCCCTTCCTTCCCTCCAGGAGTGGCGGAACCGCCACCTGAGCAAGAAGGCGCCCCTGAGCGCCCTGATGGGAAGGCTCCGCGAGGCTTCCCCCGAGGAGAGGGGGCGCCTCGGGGCCTTCCTCAACGAGGCGAGGAGGTCCCTCGAGTCCCTCTTCCAGGAGAAGGAAAGGGCGCTCCGCGAGGAAGAGCTCGCCGAGAGGCTTGAGCAGGAAAGGGTGGACGTCACCCTTCCCGGAAGGAGGGACGGGATCGGCGCGATCAACCCCTTCCGCCTCATCGAGGACGAGATCGTCTCGATCTTCACCGAGATGGGCTACCGGGTCGAGGAAGGGCATGACGTGGAGACGGAGCGCTATAACTTCGAACTCCTCAACATGCCCGAGGACCACCCCGCCCGCGACATGCAGGACACCTTCTACCTCGAGGGGGAGGGGCTCCTCCGCACCCAGACCTCCGCCTCCCAGGCGCACGTCCTCGAGGAGAACGAGGAGAAGGGGCCGCTCGCCATCATCTCGCCGGGGAAGTGCTACCGCCGGGACGACGACGACATGACCCACAGCCACCAGTTCGGCCAGGTCGAGGGGCTCCTCGTTGGGGAAGGGGTCTCGATGGCCGACCTCAAGGGCACCCTCGCCCTCTTCGCCAAGAAGATGTTCGGGGAGAAGCGCGAGATCCGCCTCCGGAGCTCCTACTTCCCCTTCACCGAGCCTTCCGTCGAGGTCGACGTGAGCTGCGCGCGCTGCGAGGGGAAGGGCTGCCCCATGTGCAAGGGGACGGGCTGGATCGAGATCCTCGGGGCCGGGGAGGTCCATCCCGACGTATTGAGGAAGGGCGGCTACGACCCGGAGCGCTACCAGGGCTTCGCCTTCGGGGTCGGCATCGAGCGCGTGGCGATGCTCCGCTACGGCATCGACGACATCCGGCGCTTCTACCAGGACGACGCCCGCTTCCTCGCGGGCTTCCATGAGGAGGAATAGAGGATGAAGGTTTCCTACAAGTGGCTCGGGGAGTACGTCGACCTGACGGGGGTCTCCCCGGAGGAGCTCGCCGAGAAGATGACCCTCGCCGGGGTCGAGGTGGAGGAGATCCGCCCCCTCGCCTCGGGGACGGGCCTCGTGATCGGGAAGGTCCTTTCCTGTCTTCCCCATCCCGATAGCGACCACCTCCACGTCCTCCAGGTGGACGAGGGGAAGGAGAGGGGGGTCCGCCAGATCGTCTGCGGCGCCCCCAACGCGCGGGAGGGCCTCAAGGTCATCGTCGCGACGGAAGGGGCTCTTCTTCCCGGCATCACGATCAAGAAGAGCAAGATCCGCGGCGTCGAGAGCGAGGGCATGTGCTGCTCCCTCCTCGAGCTCGGGATGGACCGGAAGTTCCTTTCGGAACGCCAGTGCGCGGGGATCGAGGAGCTTCCGGAGGAGGCCCCGGTCGGGGAAGAGCCCCTTTCCTGGCTCGGGCTCGACGACGTCGTCCTCGAGCTCAAGCTCCTCGCCAACCGGAGCGACATGAACGCGATGCTCCAGGTCGCCCAGGAGACGGCGACCCTCCTCCACCGGGAGCCCCGGCTCCCCGAGGCGCCCAGGATCGAAGGGAAGGCGCCTTCCGTCCTTCCCTCCTCCCTCACGGGGAAGTGCCCGCGCTTCGCCCTCGCCGAGGCCCGGGGGGTCAAGATCCATCCCTCGCCCCGGTGGCTCCGCCTCCGCCTCATCGCCTCCGGGGTCCGCCCCATCAACAACATCGTCGACATCGGCAACTACGCGATGCTCCTCACCGGCCAGCCCTTCAACATGTACGACCTCGACAAGCTTCCGGAAGCAAGGCTCGAGGCCCGGGACGACATCGAGGGCGAGTGGGAGGCCATGGACGGGAAGAAGTACCTCCTGAAGAAAGGGGACATCTCCATCGCCTCGAAGGGACGGACGATGTGCCTCGGGGGCGTGATGACCTCGATGGAGTGCGCGGTGGACGAGGGCACGAGGAACATCCTCGTCGAAAGCGCCCTCTTCGACGGGGCGAGCGTCAGGAGGACCTCCACGAGGCTCGGCCTCCAGAGCGAGAGCAGCCAGCGCTTCGCTAAAGGCATCGCCCCCCTCCAGGAGGAGGCGCTTGCCTACGCGCTTGCCCTCGTGAAGGAGCTTTCCGAGCCCGACTCCCTCTCGGGGATCGCCCTATATGGAGGGAGCGCCCCTGCCCCCAGGAAGATCAGGACGAGCCTCCTTGCGATCAATCGGAGGCTCGGGACGAGCCTGGACGAGGACGAGGTTCTGTCCGCCCTCGAAAGCGAGAGCTTCCACGTCGAGAAGGACGGGGACGCCCTCCTCGTCGAGGTGCCCCTCCGCCGGATCGACGTCCTCGGGGAAGCGGACATCTCCGAGGAAGTCATCCGCCTCCTTGGCTACGGGAAGGTGCCCGCGCGCCTCCCTTCCCTTCCTCCCGAGGGAGGGCTTACCCCGCGCCAGGAAAGGAAGAGGGCCCTCCGGCGGCTCCTCCGCCACAAGGGGCTTTCGGAAGCCCTCACCTACTCCCTCCTCCCGAAGGAAGAGGAAGGAAGCTATCCCTATCTCCTGGAAGGGGAGTCCCTCCGGGTCAGGAACCCCCTCACCGAGGACCGCCTCTCCTACCGGAAGAGCCTCCTTCCCTCCCTCATCGAGGCGATGGCCCATAACCAGGCCCGCCAGGTGAGCGACCTCGCCTTCTTCGAGATCGGCGAGGCGTTCGCCAAGGGGAAGCAGGGCGAGAGGCTCGCCATCGCCCTCATGGGGGAGAGGAAGACCCGTTCGCTCATGGAGAAGGCGCCCTACGGGTACTTCGACCTCAAGGGAATCCTCGAGGACATCCTCCAGTTCCTCGGGATCAAGGGGGGCAGGGTCCGCTTCGAGTCCCTCAGGACGGAGCGGGACGAGTTCCATCCCGGCCGGAGCGCGCTGGCCCTCGTCGGGAACAAGCCGCTCGCCGTCCTCGGCGAGCTCCACCCCAGCGAGCTCAAGAGGAGGGGGCTCCGCTCGGGCTCGCTCATGGAGATCGACCTCGCGCTCCTCCTCTCCCTTCCGGGCGAGGGGAGCAAGGCCAAGGTCCCCCCGCGCTTCCCGGGGACCAGGAGGGACCTCGCCCTCCTCCTCGGGGAAGGGATCCCCTTCCGCGAGGTGAAGGAATGCGCCTCCCGCGCCTCCCGCCTCATCAAGGACGTCCTTCCCTTCGACGAGTACCGCGGGGAAGGGATTCCCGCGGGGAAGAAGTCCCTAGCGATCGCCCTCTTCCTCCAGGACGAGGGGAAGACCCTCGGCGAGGAGGAGATCCAGGAAGCCGTCGGGAAGGCGCGGAAGGCCCTCGAGGAGAAGCTCGGCGCGGAGGTCCGCGCGTGAGGATCCTCAAGTCCCAGGTGCCCTTCGCCCCGACCCCTTTCGAAGGGGACGGGCTCCCGGAGGGCTTCCTCCCGCGCGCCCCTCTCCTCGGGATGGAAGGGCTTCGCTACAAGGGGGAGATGGAGCGCCTCGCCCCCAAGGCCATCCGCCTCTTCCTCCGGGCCGAGGCCGAGCTCACGCTCGAGGACGGGGAGGACCTCGAGCCCTTCCGCTGGCACGCCTTCCTCGAGGAGCCGGTCTACGTCTTCGACGAGGAGGACCCCGCCCTCGAGGAGGAGCTCGTGGGGGAGGAGGACTCCCTCGCCTACATCCTCCCGGGGAAGGAGCTCGATCTTTCCCTGGTGGCGGCCCTTGCGATCCGCTCCGAGCTGCCCCTCCGGGTCGTTCGCTCCGAAATGCTCGATGGAAGCAAGACGGACGAGGATTCCGTGAATAACTAAATAACTACAAGAAAACTACTAATAGGCGGTCGAGGGCTCCCTTGCCGCCTTTTTTTCTCGTCCGAAATCCCTTGGAAGGAACGGGGGCAATGCACTATCCTATGTGCGCGAGGTGGGAAGAAGTGGGAAAGTATTTCGGGACCTATAGCCGCTCGCTCGACGAGAAGCGGCGCCTCCAGATCCCCTCGCGCCTGGCGAAGTTCGCCCCCGGCGCGACCCTTTTCGCCCTCCAGGGCTTCGACGGGGCCCTTGCCGTCTACGACGAGGAAGGCTTCCAGAAGAAGCTCTCCGAGCTCGAGGGGCGGGACTACCTCGACCAGGACGCCCGCGACTACGTGAGGCTCAGCGCCGCAAGCGTCGAACCCCTCCAGGTCGACTCCCACGGCCGCGCCCAGCTCCCGACGGAGCTCCTGCGCCGCCTCCAGATCGGGACGGAGGTCGCCATCATCGGCGCCCTCGACCACTTCGAGGTGTGGGACCAGAAGGCGTACGACGACTACCTCGCGAAGAAGGCGCCGGGCTTCGAGGAGCTCGCGGAAAGGGTGTCCCGCAATGGGCGCCCATGAGCCGGTCCTCCTCAAGGAGGCGCTCCGCCTCCTCGACGTCCGTCCCGGGGGGACCTACCTCGACCTGACTCTTGGAAGAGGCGGCCACTCGGAGGAGATCCTCCGCCGGCTCGAGGGAAAGGGAAGGCTTCTCTCCTTCGACGTCGACCCCGAGGCCATCGAGGAAGGCGGGAGACGCCTCGCTTCCTTCCCCGGGGAGCACGAGGCCATCAAGGCGAACTTCCGGGACTTCCTCGGGGAAATCCGTTCCCGAGGGGTTGGGAAGGTCGACGGGATCCTCGCCGACCTCGGGGTGAGCAGCCCTCAGTTCGACGAAGGGGAGCGGGGCTTCTCCTATAGGACGGACGCCCCCCTCGACATGAGGATGGACCCCGGGAAGGGAAAGAGCGCCGCCCGCCTCCTGGAGGAGCTCGACGAGCGCTCGCTCCGGAAGATCCTCCTCGAGTACGGGGAGGAGCATGACGCCTCAAAGATCGCCCGCCTCATCGCCCGGAGGAGGGAGGAAGGGCGTCCCGTGAGGACGACCGGGGAGCTCGTGGACCTCGTCCGCGAGGCCAAGGGGCCGAAGGGCATCCACGGGAAGGGGCATCCGGCGAAGCAAACCTTCCAGGCGCTAAGGATCGCCGTCAACGACGAGCTCGGGGCGCTAGAGGACATGCTCCGGGACATCCCCGAGGCGCTCGATGTCGGGGGAGTCGCCGCCATCATCACCTTCCATTCCCTCGAGGACCGGCTCGTGAAGAGGCGCTTCCGCGCCCTATCAAGGGTCGAGGGATCCCGCCACCATCCCGTCGACGAGGTCCCTTCCTTCGAGGACCTCACGCCGCGCCCCATCCTCCCAAGCGAGGAGGAAGTCGAACGGAACCGCCGCGCCAAGAGCGCCAAGCTCCGTGCCATCAGGAGGATCCGCCCATGATCATGATGAAGGACAAGCTCGAGAAGACCGGCCACCGCCGCCTCTACTACCGCCTCCGGGCGACCTGCCTCCTGGGGCTTCTCTTCCTTTCGCTCGCCGGCGCCGCGGCGATCCCCGTCGGCATCAGCTACCGCCTCGCCCAGGCCAAGGCGGTCGAGGAAACCTCCGAGCGCGGGGAAGAGGAGGGACGCGAAGGGGAGGAGGAGCCTCTCCTCTCCCCGGGCGAGTAGAACCAGCCCGTTCCTCCCTCCTGCCGGCCTCTCCTTCCGGCAGGAGGAATGAAGGGACGTCGGAAGGCGTCCCTTTTTTCATGGGAGGCATAACTAGAAAACTACTAGTTTCCTATCAAGGACCTAGTTGAATCGCAAGGAGTCCTATCTTAAGATAGGAGCCAAGGAAATATGAGCGCGACGAAATACACGGCGGCGATCGAGATCGGGACGGGCTCGGTCAAGTACCTGGCGGGCTACGCGCGGGGCGGGCGCCCCGTCCCCGTCCACAAGGCCGAGCGGCCCTTGCCCTGCCCCTTCCATCCCGGGAAGAACACGGAGGAGGAGACCAAGGCCATCCGCCAGGTGCTCCGCTCCTTCCGCGAGCGGGAGGAGGACCAGCTGGGGGCGAAGCTCGACTCCGGGAGCGCGGTGCTCCTCCTCCCTTCCCTCTCCCTCGCCGTCTTCCAGTGCGAGAAAGGGACGCACGTGGTGAGCGGGGACGACGTCATCGGGCAGCTGGACGTGAGCAACGTCCACACGCTCGTCCGCAAGGAAAGGATCCCCGACGGCTACCGCCTCGTCGACATCGTACCGGAGTGCTTCCTCCTATCGGACGGCACCATCTCCAGGAAGCCCCCGATCGGAAGGCGCTCCGACGTCCTCACGATGAAGGCGATGCTCCATGTCCTTCCGGAGTCCCTCGTGGTGAACTACCGCCAGCTCGTCGAGAGCGCCGGCTTCCGGGTCGAGCAGCTCTTCGTCGAGAGCTACGCCTCCTCCTGCCTCCTGGAAGGGGAGCCGGACGTCCCCGACGCCTACTTCTACTGCGACATCGGCGCCCGGCGCACCGTCATGACCCTCGTGGGGAAGGGGAAGCCCTTCGCCGCGAGCTACTTCGACCTCGGGAGCGAGGACCTCACCGACCACCTCGCCCGCGAGCTCCAGCTGACCCATGAGGAGGCTTCCCTCCTCAAGGAGAGGCGCGGGCTCGTGGGGAAGAGGTGGAAGCACGAGGAGCCGCTCCTCGAGAAGGAGGGGCGCCCCCTCTACCAGGACGCCCTCGACGAGAGCATCCGTCGCTTTCTGAAGACCTACGGCGAACGGCTCCGCGCCCCGCTCCTCCAGATCGCGGAAAGCGCGCGCCTCCCGCAGGAGATGAAGGTCCCCCTCCTCCTCGGAGGGCGGGGCGCCCTCCTCCGGGGGCTCGCGGAGGAGCTCGGGAGGCTTTCGCTCCCGCGCGTCTCGTCCGCCAGGACCCTCATGCCAGACGTCCCCGGGGCCATGGACCCGGGGCTCATCCCCCTCCTGGGGGCGATCGCCGCCCGCGGGGCCTACCGCGGGACCATGGAGGAAGGCTACGCCGGGGTCAGCACCCTGAGCCGGGCCGGGAAGGGAGAATAGGAAAATGGAAGATAGAGCGTTCGACATCGACGACTTCGGGCCCGTCGCCCGCATCCTCGTCATCGGCGTGGGCGGCGCGGGCAACAACGCCGTCAACCGCATGATCGACGACCATATCGAGAACGTCGAGTTCTACGTGTGCAACACCGACCGCCAGGCGCTTGCCACCTCCAAGGCGCCCCACCGCATCCCGCTCGGGACGAAGGTGACGGAAGGGCTCGGGGCCGGGGGCGACCCTTCCGTCGGGGAAGAGGCCGCGAAACAAAGCGAGGAAGAGATCCGCGCCATCATCCGCGGGGACGAGTGCGGGGGCAAGAAGGCCGACATGGTGTTCGTCGCCGCCGGGCTCGGGAAGGGGACGGGCACCGGGGCCTCGCCCGTCATCGCCCGGATCGCCAAGGAGGAGGGCGCCCTCACGATCGCCATCGTCACCAGGCCCTTCGGCTTCGAGGGCCCCAAGCGCACCAGCAACGCGATCGAGGGGCTCAACAAGCTCAAGGGCGCCGTCGACTCCATCATCATCGTGAGCAACGACAAGCTCCTGATGGACTCGGGGAACGCCCCCATCGACCAGGCCTTCTCCCTGAGCGACAACATCCTCTCGCGCTCCGTGAAGACGGTCGCCGACCTCATCCTCGTGCCCTCGATCGTCAACCTCGACTTCGCCGACGTGAAGAGCACCCTCAAGGACTCGGGCATCGCCCTCATCGGCTACGGGGAGGGGCAAGGGCCCCAGAAGGCGCAGGAAGCGGCCAACAGCGCCCTCAGCTCCCGCCTCCTCGAGGCCTCGATCTCGGGGGCGCGGAGGGCCATATGCGCCGTCACCTGCGGGACCGGCGTCACCCTCTACGAGGCCCAGGAGTGCGTCCGGCGCATCAACGAGCAGGCCGGGGGCGCGATCGACATCAAGTTCGGCGTCTCCATCAACGCCAACCTCACCGACACCCTCATCGTCGCCGTCATCGCCAGCGACTTCTCGAGCGAGTACGACTTCACCGCCCCTCCCGCGGTGAGGCTCCCCGACCCCGTCCTCCCGCCCGAGGGCGAGGAAGAGGAGGAGAAGGCCGGGGAGGAGGACGTCCTCTCCTCGATCCTCCCGGATTTCCTCCGGAAGGCGCGGGACGAGGGGCAGTAGCCCTTGCAAGCGCGCCCGCGCTTACGTAGACTCACCATCGGCCAGGAAGCGGACACGACCGAGTAGCGAGCATGAGAGAGCCCCCTGGATGAGAACGGGGCATGCGAAAGGCCATCACCGCGGAGCCCGCCCCCTGAACGGAGTAGGGGGGCCGCGCCCGGCGTTATCGGGAAGAGCGCGAGGGGAGGATTCCCCTCGAAGAAGGTGGCACCGCGCGGAAGCGCCCTTCGGGGCGCTTTCCTTTTCGCGGGGAAAGGAGCGACATGGGACTGAAGGACACCCTCCACATGGGGAGCACGGGCTTCGAGATGCGGGGGAACCTCCCCCGCAAGGAGCCCTCCCTCCTCAAGGAATGGGAGGAAGGGAGGCTTTACGAGCGCCTCCTTTCCGAGAGGGTTGGCGCGGAGGAGTACCTCCTCCACGACGGCCCGCCCTACGCCAACGGCGACATCCACTGCGGCCACATGATGAACCGCCTCCTCAAGGACTTCGTCGTGAGGAGCAAGGCGATGGAGGGCTATCGCACCCCCTTCGTCCCGGGCTGGGACACCCACGGCCTCCCGATCGAGGTCCAGGTGGCCCGCTCCGGGGTCGACCGGAAGAAGGTGTCCGTCCCCGAGTTCCGGAGGAAGTGCCGGGAGTACGCCCTCCAGCAGGTGGAGCGCCAGAAGGAGCAGGTGAGGCGCCTCGGGATCCTCGCCGACTTCGGCCATCCCTACCTCACCCTCCAGAAGGACTACGAGGCCGACCAGGTGCTCCTTTTCGGGGAGCTCGCCCTCAAGGGGCTCGTAAGGCGCGGCGTGAAGCCCGTCTACTGGAGCCCGGCGAGCGAGTCCGCGCTCGCCGAGGCCGAGGTCGAGTACAAGGACGTGCCCGCGCGGACGATCTACGTCTCCTTCGACCTCGAGCAGGACGAGAGGGTCCCCGAGGGGGCGAAGGTCCTCGTCTGGACGACGACCCCCTGGACGATCCCCGCCGACCTCGCGATCACCTTGAACCCGCGCTTCGACTACGGCTTCTACGAGACGGAAAAGGGAACCTTCCTCTTCCTCCAGGACCTCCTCCCGTCCCTCAGGGAGACGCTCGGGCTCGGGGAGTGCCGCCTCCTTCGCTCCTTCAAGGGGAAGGAGCTCGAGGGGCTCAAGGCCGTCCATCCCCTCTATCCGGGGAGGCGCTCGCCCCTCATCGTCAACAACTACGTGACGAAGGAGGCGGGGACGGGCTGCGTCCACACCGCGCCCGACCACGGGACGGACGACTACAACGCCTGCCTTCCCTACGGCATCCATCCCTTCTGCCCCGTGGACGGGGAAGGGGTGCTCCGCCTCGGGGAAGGGGATCCCCTGGACGGCCTCTTCTACGAGGAGGCGAACGGCAAGGTCATCGAGCTCCTCGAGGAGTCGGGCCACCTCCTCAAGGAAGTGGACATCGTCCACAGCTACCCCCACGACTGGCGCACCCACACGCCCGTCATCTTCCGCGCGACCCCCCAGTGGTTCTGCTCGATCGAGCCGATCCGCGAGGAGCTCCTCAAGTCCTTGGACGAGGTCGTCTGGACCCCGGAGTGGGGCAAGGAGAAGATGCGCGGGATGATCGAGGAGAGGGCCGACTGGTGCATCTCCCGCCAAAGGGCGTGGGGCGTGCCCCTCCCGATCCTCTACGGGAAGGGCGGGGAGCCCCTCCTCGAGAAGCCCGTCTTCGAGAAGATCGCCCGCATCTTCCGCGAGGAAGGGAGCGACGTCTGGTTCGAGAAGGAGGCCTCCTACTTCCTGCCGGAGGGATATGACCCCGAGGGCGTCTCCAAGGAGAAGGACATCATGGACGTCTGGTTCGACAGCGGCTCCTCCTGGCGCGCGGTCCTGGAGGGCCGGGGGATGAAGTGCCCCGCGGACCTATATCTCGAGGGGAACGACCAGTACCGGGGCTGGTTCAACAGCTCGCTCACCCTTTCCGTCGCCCTGACGGGGCACCCTTCCTTCCGACGCTGCCTCACCCACGGCTGGGTCATGGACGAGAGCTGGCAGAAGATGAGCAAGAGCAAGGGGAACGGCATCGACCCGAGCAAGGTTGCCGACGAGATGGGGGCCGACCTCCTCCGCCTTTGGGCGGCGGGGGTGAGCTTCGTCGCGGACGTCCGCATCGGCGAGACGGCGATGAAGGCGGTCGGGGACCAGTACCGGAAGATCCGGAACGCGATGCGCTTCCTCCTTTCCTCGCTGGACGGCTATCGCGAGGAGGAGCCTTCGCTCATGGGCCCCGCGGACCGCTGGGCCAGGGCCTCCTTCCTCCGCCTCATGAAGAAGGGGAGGGAGGAGTACCGCTCCTTCTCCTTCCCCCTCCTCCTCCAGGACGTCCTTTCCTTCCTCACCGACCTCTCGGGCTTCTACCTCGACGTCGCCAAGGACTCCCTTTACTGCGATAGCCTTTCTTCCCCAAGAAGAGGCGCCATAAGGAAGACCCTCATGGAGATCGCCCATGGGCTGACCCTCCTCCTTGCGCCCATCCTCCCCTTCACGATGGAGGAGTGTTACCGCGCCCTCCCCCTTCCCCCAGGGAAGAGGAAGGAGTTCCTCGCCCTCGAGCGCTTCCCGGGAATCGAGGAGCCCGACGGGAAGGACCTCCGCGAATACTCCCTCTTCCTTTCGCTCCGCGAGAAGGCGACGAAGGCGATCGAGGAGGCGCGCGCGGAGAAGGAGGTCGGCGCGAGCCAGGACGCGGAGATCCTCCTGCCCCTGGAGGGGGAGGAGCTATCTCTCGCCCGCTCGCTCGGGGAGGAGGAGCTCTCGCGCCTCCTGCTCGTGAGCAGGGTCGCCCTCAGGGAAGGCCCGGGGAAGCCCGAGGTCGCCCCTTCCCAGGAAGGGAAGTGCCCCCGCTGCAGGAGGAGGGTCCCCCTTGCCGCGGAATGGGAGGGGGAGAAGGTGTGCCTCCGCTGCCTTGAGGCCCTAAAGGAGGAGCGCTGATGGGCGTCCGCAAGGAAGGGAGCCTCAGGGAGAGGCTTTCCCTCGCCCTCAGGATCCCGCCCTTCCCGCATGATGGGAAGGGCATCCTCCGGAGCGCCCTCTGGCTCGCCCCGGCCCTCTTCCTCCTCGACCTCCTTTCGAAGTGGATCGTGGTCTGGACCCTGGGGGAGCCGACTTCCTCCGGGACCATCGTCGGGGGGAAGGCGGAGGTCATCCCCGGCTTCCTCTACTTCCACCTCACCTTCAACGAGGGGATGGCCTTCGGGATCGGGGACGGGGCCCCCTGGGCAAGGGGGATCTTCGCCGGGGTCAGCTTCCTCGGGACGTTCCTCATCCTTTACTTCTGGCTCCGCCACCTCCACAAGGACGACCCTTTCGCGAACGTCCTCTTCGCGATGGCCTTCGCCGGCGCCTTGGGGAACGGGATCGACCGCGCCTTCTACTGGACGAACGTCGTCGGCTTCAACGGGGTCGTGGACTTCGTCGAGTGCTACCTCTTCGGGCCGGACAAGGCGCCCTTCGCCGTCTTCAACCTCGCCGACGCCTTCCTCGTCGTCTCGATCTTCCTCGCTATCGTCCTTATCCTCGTCCGCATGGTCAAGGAAGGGAGGGAAGGAGGGAAGGAGTGAGGGAGGAAGGCTCCTTCCTCGTCACCCCCGAGGAGGCGGGCAAGCGCCTCGACAAGGTGCTTTCCGGGAGGCTCAAGGACCGTTCCCGAAGCGAGGTCCAGCGCCTCATCAAGCTTGGAGGCGCGCTCGTGGACGGAAAGGAAAGAAACGCCCACTACATCGTCTCGGAATGGGAGAAGGTAAACTACCAGTTCTCTACCGATAATCCCTCAAGGCTCGTCGCGGAGGACATCCCCCTCGACATCGTCTACGAGGACGAGGACATCCTCGTCGTGAACAAGCCCCGGGGGCTCTCCGTCCACCCGGGCGCGGGCCATCCCTCGGGGACTTTGGCGAACGCCCTCGCCTTCCGCTACGGGAGGCTTCCCCAGGAGGAGGAAGGAGGGCTCCGCCCCGGGCTCGTCCACCGGATCGACAAGGACACGACGGGGCTCCTTTGCATCGCCAAGAGCGAGCGCGCCTTCCGCCTCCTCCAGGAGGAGGCCCGGACCCACAGGATGAGGCGCGAGTACCTCGCGCTCGTCCTCGGGCGCTTCCCGGGGAAGGAGGGCCACGTCGACCTTCCCATCGGGCGGAAGGAGGGGGATCCCCTCCGCTTCGCGGTTAGGAGGGACGGGAAGCCTTCCGTCACGGACTTCGAGGTGATCGAGGAGTTCAAGGGGCACTCGCTCCTCCGCCTGAGGCTGAAGACGGGAAGGACCCACCAGATCCGCGTCCACATGGAGGCGATCGGCCATCCCGTGGAGGGGGACCCCCTCTATGGGAAAGGGAACAGGACCCTCTTCGGCAAGGGGCAGCTCCTCCACGCGGCAAGGCTCACCCTCCTCCATCCGGAAAAGGGGGAGATGAGCTTCGAGGCCCCCCTCCCCCAGGACTTCGAGGAAGCGCTCGCTACTCTCCGCGCCTCGCGCTGAAGTTCCGGAAGTTCAGCTTCGCGACTCTTTCGAGGGCCTCCGGGCCCTTTTTCCTCACGTATTCCTTGAGGAAGCGGTCGACGGGGGCGCCCGCCCCCTTGGGGAAGGAGACCCCTTCCTCCTCGCCCATCTTCCTCATTTCCTCGAGGAAGCGGGCCCTGGCGATGAGGGAGGCGAGGGCGACGGCGGGGTAGCGGCTCTCGCCTTTCGTCGCCATCTGGATCCCCGGGAGGGGCTCGATCCCCGCCTCGCGGACGTATTTCTGGAAAAGGGCGGGCGAGCAGAACTGGTCGAGGTAGCGGCGGGCGCCCGGGAATTTCCCCGCCAGGAGGCGCTGGGCGTGGTCGTGGAGGAGCGCCTTGATCGCGTTCATGTTCTTCCCTTCCCTCTGCATCTTGTTGTACTTCGTTGGGGAAAGGACGATGCGGGCGCTCGGGAACTTCAGGAGGCGCGGGGCGAGGGAAAGCACCTCCTCGTCCGCGAGTTCCTTGCTGTCCCTCACCCCGAGGGCCCTTAGCTCGGGAAGGTCCTTCTCCTCGACGTAGGAGGCGACGACGACGATCGGCCCGAAGGCGTCGCCCGTCCCGACCTCGTCGGAGCCGATCTGGGGGAAGAGGGAAGGGGGCGCCTTCTCCCTTGAGGAAGGCATCTCCTTTTTCTTAGGAAGGGGGACCTCCTCCCCCGGGAAGGAGCGGAGGAACTCCTCTTTCGCCCGTTCGCCATGGAAGAGGACGGAAAGCCCCTTCTTCCCGCGGTAGACCCGGACGCGGCACTTCTCCTCCTCCCCCTCGAGGAGAAGGCCGGGCGCCTCCTTCCCTGGCTCATGGAGGTCATGGAGGGCCTCGAGGAGGGGGAGCTCCTCCTCCTTGAGGGGGCGGGGGATCGAAAGGGGCTTCTTCATCCCTTGGATTGTAGCACCGGGAGCCCTTCCCGCGGGGCGTATACTCTTCCTGATGAGAAGCGCCTTGGAAATCCTTGAGTTCCCGCGGATCCGCGGGATGCTTGCCGGAAGATGCCGGACGGAGAGGGGGATCCTCCTCGCCGAGGGGCTTTCCCCTTATGAGGACCTCCACGAGCTGAGGAAGGAGCTCCTCCGCCTGGGGGAGCTTTCCTCCCTCCTCCCGGAGAAGGGCTCGCTCCCCCTTTCCGCGGGGAAGGACCTCCGCCCCTTCCTCGGGGAACTTAGGAAAGGGAGGGAGCCCGCGGGGGAGATGCTCCTCCAGGTCCTCCAGGACATCGAGGACGCGAAAGGCGTCAGGGAATATCTCGGGGAAGGGGATTCCCCCCTCCAGGAGCTTTCCCTCCAGCTCCCGGGGAACGAGCGCCTCCGGGAGGAGCTTGGCCGCGCCCTGGAGGAGGACGGCTCCCTCAAGGACCAGGCGAGCGGGCGCCTCCTTTCCATCCGCCGGAGCATGGGGGCCCTCGAGAAGGGGCTCCGGAGGGAGGCGGAGCGCCTCCTCCTCCTGAACGCGGCCCACCTCAGCTCCCCGAACCTGACCCTCCGGAACGGCCACTACGTCCTTTCCGTCCTCCCGAGCGACAAGAACAAGGTCCGCGGCCTCGTCCAGGGCGTCAGCAGGACCGGGGGCACGGTCTATATCGAGCCGGAGCCCCTCCTCCTCATGGAGTCTAGGATCGAGGAGCTCCGCGAAGAGGAGAAGGAGGAGGAAAGGAAGATCCTCCGCCGGCTCGGGGGCCTCGTCCTCGAGGACCTTTCGGGCGCCTTGGAAAGGAACCGGACGCTCGGGAGGCTCGACCTCCTCGAGGGGAAGTGCCGCCTCATGGGGGAATGGGAAGGGACGGTCCCGGCGGTCGGGGAAGGGAAGGAGCTCCTCCTCCCGAGGGCAAGGCATCCCCTCCTCGACCAGGCCACGGTCGTCCCCAACGACTTCGCCCTCCGGGAAGGGAGGAGGCTCCTCCTCCTCTCGGGCCCGAACGCGGGGGGCAAGACGGTCGCCCTGAAGACGGTCGGCCTCCTTTCCCTCATGGCGCTTTCCGGCATGGGCATCCCCGCCGGGGAAGGGGCGAGGGCCCCCTTCTTCCGCCACGTCTACGCGGACATCGGGGACAGCCAGTCGCTCCAGGAGTCGCTCAGCACCTTCTCCGGCCACATGAAGGCGGTCGGGGAGATCCTCTCTTCCCTGGAAGGCGAGGACCTCGTCCTCCTCGACGAGCTCGGGAGCGGCACCTCGCCCGAGGAAGGGGAGGCGCTCGGGGAGGGGATCCTCCAGATGATCCTCGGGAAGGGGGCGCTCGCCCTCGTCTCGAGCCACTACGAGGGGCTCAAGGGCTTCGCCCTCCGCGCCCCGGGGGCGGAGAACTGCTCCCTCGCCTTCGACGAGGGGAACCTCCGCCCGACCTACCGCCTCCGCGCGGGCATCCCCGGGGAAAGCTACGGGATCCTCGTCGCCGAGCGGTTCGGCCTTCCCGAGGAGGCGACCTCGAGGGCCAGGGCCATCCTCCAGGGGAAGGAGGCGCCTTCCCTCGAGGAAGCGCTCCGCGCCCTCCGGAGGAAAAGCGAGGAGGCAGAGCGCGAGAAGGAACGGCTCCAGGCGGAACGCTCCGCCCTCGAGGAGGAAAGGAAGGCGTTCCTTTCGAAGAAGAAGGCGCTCGAGAGGAAGGAGGAGGAGCTCCGGGAGAAGCTCGCCCTCGGGGAAAGGAAGCTCCTTTCCGAATACGAGCGGCGCCTCAAGGAAATCCTCAAAGGCGCTGAAGGGAAGGGGCTTCCCGCGGGGGCGAAGGCCCTCCACGAGATCCGCTCCCTGGGGGAGGAGGAGAGGAAGGAGGAACCTAGGGACGACTCCCGTCCCCTCGGGCCCGGGGACTACGTCGAGGCCCCCTCCCTCTTCCTCGAGGGGGAGATCCTCTCTATCCAGGGAACGAAAGCCACGATCGGCGAGAAGGGCGGGCGCGCGATGAAGGTGCCCCTTTCCTCCCTCCGGAGGAAGGAGAGGCCCCTTCCGAGGAAGAAGGCCCGCGAGGAGGAGCCCCTTCCGGCCTATGAGATCTCGCCCGCGCCCCCCTTGGAGCTCAACCTCATCGGGATGAGGGCGGAGGAGGCCGAGGAAGCCTTCCTCTCCTACCTCGACTCCGCCCTCGCCCACGGGCTCACCCACGTCCGCATCGTCCACGGCTTCGGCTCCGGGGTGCTCCGGAACATGGTGAGGGGCTATCTCTCGCGCCGCAAGGACGCCGTCCTTTCCTACGGGGACGGCTCCCCCCAGGAAGGGGGCGGGGGCGCGACGGTCGTCGAGCTCCGGGGGAGGAAGGCGTGACCCCCCTCGTCGAGCGCCTGCTTTCCCTCCTTCCCGAGGAGCCGGGCGTCTACCTCATGAAGGACGGGGAGGGGCATATCATCTACGTCGGGAAGGCCAAGAGCCTGAAGAAGAGGGTGAGCCAGTACTTCCTCCGGCCGCAGGAGGGGAAGGTGAAGGCGATGCGCGACAGCGTCTCTTCCTTCGACTTCATCCAGGTCCACAGCGAGAAGGAGGCCCTCGTCCTCGAGATGAACCTCATCAAGGAGCATCGCCCGCGCTTCAACGTGATGCTCATGGACGACAGCCACTACCCCTACATCGCCCTCCGGACGAAGGAGGCGCGCCTCTTCCTTTCCCGGAAGGCGGGGAAGGAGAAGGGAACCCTCTACTTCGGGCCCTTCCCGAACGCCGGGGACTGCTACCGGACGATCGCCCTCCTCAACTCCCTCTTCCCGACGAGGAAGTGCCGGAGCCTCCCCGCGAAGCCCTGCCTCTACTTCGGGATGGGCCAGTGCCTCGCCCCTTGCCTCGGGAACGTCGACGAGGAAGGGATGAAGAAGGTCGCCGAAGGGATCCGGAAGTTCCTCGAGGGGGACGGGGAGGAAGTGCTCCGTTCCCTCAGGGCCCGGATGAAGGAGGCGAGCGAGGGACTCCGCTTCGAGGAGGCGGGGGAGCTCCGCGACAAGATCCAGGCCGTCGAGAGGACCATCAGCCGCCAGCGGGCGGAGGTGACGGGGGAGAGGACCGCCCGCGACGTCCTCGCCTACTGCGAGAGGGAGGGCTACCTCGCCATCGCCATCCTCACCTACCGCGGGGGGAGGCTCCTCGGGAAGAGGGCGAAGGCCTTCCCTTCTTTCGGGCCCCCCGAGGAGCAAGTCCTCGAGCTTGTCGAGTCCCTCTACCAGGAGGAGGAGCCCCCGAAGGAGCTCGTCCTCACCCTCCCGGGGGCGAAGGAGGAGCTGGAAGCCCTCTACCCCGGGCTCCACGTCATTTCCCCCAAGGAAGGAAGGCTTCATGAGATGCAGGACATCGCCCTTCTGAACGCCCGGCAGGAGCTGGACCGCCACTTCCTTTCCGCAAGGCTCGAGGAAGGGGAGGAGGAGATGCTCGAGGAACTGGGGAGGCTGCTCCATATCCCTTTCCCCGAGAGGATCGACCTTTTCGACAACTCCCACCTCCAGGGGGCGGAGCCCGTGGGGGCGATGGTGTCCTTCAAGAACGGGAAGCCCTTCAAGGGCGAGTACCGGAAGTTCCATCTGAAGGAAGAGGAGGCGGGGGACGACTTCGCCTCGATGCGGGACATCGTGGAGAGGCGCTACCGCCCGTGCATGGAAGAGGGGCGCCCCCTTCCCGGCCTCATCCTCGTCGACGGGGGGCTCCCGCAGGTGCATGCCGCACTCGAGGGCCTCGCGAGGATTCCCGTGGAAATCCCGGTGTTCGGCCTTTACAAGAACGAAAGGCACGAGACGGAGGGGATCCTCGACAAGGAAGGGACCCTCTATCCCCTGGACCGGAAGTCGCCTCTCTTCTTCCTCCTGATGCGGATGCAGGACGAGGTCCACCGCTTCGCCATCTCCTTCCACCGGAAGGAAAGGGGGAAGAGGATGCTCTCCTCCCTTTTTTCCGGGATCCCGGGGATCGGGCCCAAGAGGGAGGAGCTCCTGAGGAAGCACTATCCGACTCTGGAAAGCCTCCGCGCCGCAAGCGTCGAGGAGCTCATGCAGATCCTCCCGAAGGAACTTGCGGAGAAGGTGCACGCCCTCGGGGAAGGGGACGGCGGCGAAAACGCCTGACGACCTTGCGCGCATACGCGCGTGAGGCTAATCTTTGCCTTCGCGAAGGAGGGCGCATGTTTCCGCGCGCATTCCTGCGAACCAGGAGGTCTTGCGATGCTCGAGGCGAAGGACGTGGCGATCAAGAACCAGGGGGAGGATTCCTGCTTCACCCTCGAGGCTCCATCCCTTCTTTTCCCCGACCGGGGGCTTTTCCTCCTCCTCGGGGACTCGGGATCCGGGAAGACGACGCTCCTGGAGGCCCTCCAGGGGCTCCGTCCTCTTGCCAGGGGGAAGATCCTTGCCGAAGGGAAGGAAAGGACCTCCTTCGATCCTTCGGAGACGACCTACTGCCCCGCGGGGGGCCTTGCCGTCCCTTCCCTTTCCGTCAGGGACAATCTCCGCCTCGCGACGGGGGACATGGAGGAGGGGGAAAGGATCCTCCGCGCCCTCCATTTCCCTGAAAGCTATCGGAAGAAGAAGGCCTCGAAGCTCTCCGTCGGGGAACGGGCGCGGCTTTCCCTGGCGTTGGCCATCCTTTCCCCGGGGAAGGCCCTCTTCCTCGACGAGCCGACCGCGAACCTCGACAAGGAGAACGCAGGGCGGGCCTTCGCCCTCCTCCAGGAGGAGTCGAGGAGAAGGCTCGTCATCGTCGCGGCGAACCTCGTGGACATTCCCGAGTGCGACGGGAAGGTCGAGCTCAGGGGCGGGAAGGTCCCCTCTTTCGAAGGGAAGGTCCCCGCGGAAAGGGAGGAGCCCATCCACCGGGAAGCGCCGGGCAGGACGGGGCCCCTCCTTCGCTTCGGGCTCCACAAGGCGTTCCGCAAGGGGTTCCTCGCCGCCTTCTCCCTCCTTCTTTCCGTAGCGAGCGCCGCCATCTTCTTCGTCGGGGGCGGGCTTCTTGGCGTGGACGGGCCCGGGACGATCCTCGGGGAGCTCGAGGGACGCTTCGACGAGGACTACGTCTTCCTCCGGAGCGAGGATGGCGCCTCTCGCCCGGGGATCCGGGTCGAGACCCCCGGGGGCAGCTACCGGATGCTCCTTTCGGAGGACCTTGAGGAGGAAGGATTTGAGATCCCTGAGCCTTCCTACGTCCCGGAGGCGGAGAACGAGATACCCGTCCTTCTCCCGGAAGGGGAGGCCCCCTCCCTTTCCTTGGGTGATCCATGGGTCAAGGGATATGGCGTCTCCGATGTCTCATTCGTCTTCGCCGGACGTCTTCCTGAATCCTATCCCTTCGACTACCCAGTCCTTCCCGAGGTCGGCGCGAGGCGCGCCCAGAAGGCGCTTCCCTACGACCCGGGGCTTCTCGAGGACGGGCCTACCCTTTACAGCATGGACAACCTTGCTGGCGTTCCTGTCGTCGGCGAAGAGGAGGAAGCGGTGGAACTCATCGAGGACGGGGCGGACATGGTGGTCCAGCTCGCCTCGGGAAGGATGCCCGAGAAAGAAAACGAGTGCCTCGTTCAGCGCGGGAGGTACGACTACAAGGTGATCCACGGCTCCTTCCCGGGGTTCGAGGCCCTGGATGCCGTAGGGAAGATCCGTATCCTCGTGGGCCCTGACGAATATAGCCCTTCGGTCCATGAGGTGAACCTGTTCGGCGCGATCGTCCTTCCTGAGAGGATGGAGAAGGCTTCCTCCTACATGGAGGAGCATGGGCTCTATAGCCTCTCGAGGGAGAGCTTCCTTCCCTCCTCATCCTTCGGAAGGGAGGAGGCAGCGCTCCTTTATAAGGAGAGCCTTGAGATTTCCGACGGCATCAGGATGCATGCCGAGTTCAACGAGTTCGTCCGCATGCTCCGGAATGTTCCTGCGGGCGCCAGGTTCTACCTCGCCCTCGGGGGCTCCCTCTTAGCCCTTTCCTTCCTGACCCTTGGACTATATCTCCTCTACCTCGGGGGCTCCCTAAGGGACGGGGAGGACGTCCTCCTTCTCCTCGGCGTCCGCAGGAAGGAGCGCTTTCTCCTGAACTACGTCCCCTTCCTCCCCTTCCTCGTCCTCCCGCCTCTCCTCGGGCTCATCCCCTTCCCGATCTTCTTGACGTTCCTGGTCCTTCCGGAGTACGGGGCCGGCTACATCGGGGCGACGATCCTCTGGTCCCCTCTCTACGCGATCCTCCTCGCCCTGGGGATCGCCCTTCTCCTGATGGCGATCCTCCTTCCCTACGCCTGGTGCTGTTCCAGGAAGAAGCTTGTCCTTGAAAGGAGAAGGGCATGAAGAAAGACGTTGAGCTCCGCGCGGAAGGCCTTTCCCTTCTCCATCCCCAAGAGGACGGCACGAGCCGGGGCCTCCTCCCCTTCACCGCGACGTTCCGCCCCGGGCGGCTCCACCTCGTCGAGGGGGAGTCCGGCTCCGGGAAGACGACGCTCCTCTCCCTCCTCGGCCTCCTCGAGGCCCCGGGGGAGGGGAGGGTGACCCTGGGGGGCCATGTCCTTTCCTCGCCCTCCTCGAAGGAGCGCGACCTCCGGAAGGGGAGGCGCAGCTTCTCCCTCTGCCTCCGCGAGCTCGACTACCTGCCCTCCCTCACCCTCCGGGAGAACCTCCGCCTGGCGGGCGGGGACATCGCCAAGGGGGAGAGGGTCCTCGCTGACCTCGGGCTCGGGGAGAGGCTCGGCGAGAGGGCCGCGCTCCTCTCGACCGGGGAGCTCCAGCGCCTCTCCCTCGCCCTCGCGATCATGAGCCCCGCCCCGGTCCTCCTCCTGGACGAGCCGACCGCGAACCTCGACGAGGGGAGGAGGGCGGCCGCCCTCCGCTGGATCGAGAGGGAGGCCTCCTCCCGCATCGTCGTCCTCGCCGCGCACGACTACCTGCCTGCGGAGGGTAAGCCGAAACCCCACAGGATTCTCCTGAAGGACGGGAGGGCCGCCTCCGAGGAGGAGGGGGACGAGATCCCCGCCCCCGCTCCCGAAGAAAGGGAGGCGCTCCCGCCCTCCCTCACGGGGAAGGAGGCGCTCTCCCTCGCCTTCCGGAGGAGGAAGGGGCTCGGGAAAACCCTCGCCGCAGGGGCCTTCTCGCTCCTCCTCTCCTTCCTCTCGACGAGCGTCCTCTCCCTTTGCCTCCCCGACGCGAGCCTCTACTATCGCTCGCTCCTCGAGAAGGCGGGGGAGGAGGCGGCGCTCGTGACGGATCCCGGCGGCGGCAATGAGGTAATGAAAGCGAACAGCTGGCCGGAACTCAGGATCGGCGGGTACGGGCAGGAGGAAGGGGGCTTTCACTCTCTCGTCCTCCTGGACAAGGACGGAATCTACGACTTCGGGCTGAACTGCCCTCTTGAGGCGGACGAGATCGCCTATCCCGAGTCGATTCTCGAGGAGATGGGGAGCCCGGGGACGGTGAAAGTGTGCGGCCTGGATTTCCGGACGGTAGCGCTTCCCTACGAGCCCGGGACCGCGTTGAAGCAGAAGGGGTTCCTGACCAGGGGCGGGTTATTTCGGATTGTTGAGGAAGGGGTGCTAAGCGAGAACAACCTAGGCCCCCACGCGACAGGGATGGCATATAGCCTCCTCTACATGGACGTCGTGGCGGTCGATTTGTTCTACCCATACCTTGTATCTGAGGAAGCCGCGGGAATCGCGGGCCTTCCCGAGAGAAGCTTCGCGATCCTTCTGTCCGAAGAGGACCCCTCCTTCCCGGAGGATTACGTCGGGCAGAGCGTCCGTGTCGCCCGGGAGGCCCTCCCTGGGACGCGCACTGAGAATCTTCCCGACCTCCCTTCGGATATCGAGGCCCTCCGGCTTGCCGGAGTCGTTCGGCTCCCTCAGGAAGAGATGCCATTGAATGTCGATGGGCAGGCCTACGTTCTTTCCGCGGACGTCATGCAGGCGCTCGTCGAGGACATGGAGGAGCGTCCCCTCGGGTGGACGGGGAATCGCTTCGTCCCTGCGGATAGGATCGGGCCCTTCTTCTTCGACGGGAACGTCTCGAATGGAAGCGTGGACTACGACGGGCTCATGTTGCTAGGATCCAACGCCTCCTACTTTTTTGGGAAATATATCGAAATCGCCCGGCTTTTCTTCCTTCTTGCCGGGCACTTCATTCTCGCGCTCCTGGGGACCGCGCTCGCCCACGGGTCGCTCCTCGTGCGCCAGAACGTTAGGAAGGACGAGCTTTCGCTAGAGCTAAGGGGAATGCCGCTCCTGAAAAGGAAGGCGCCTGGGCTCATCCGTTTTGCCTTGCTCCTGGGGATTCCTGCTCTCCTCGGGGCGCTCCTTTCGCCCTTGGGCGCCTGGGGAGGGGGCATCGCCTATACGATGCTTGAGCCCCGCCCCACCCTGGACCCCGCCTTCGCAGGACCCTCCTGGGGAGCTTCCTTCCTTGCGATCGGGATCGCCCTCCTCGCCCTCGGGACGGTGGCCCTCCTCGCCCTCTATCTCCCTTCCCGGAAGAGCCTCTCCGCGAGGCTCCGGATGCGGAGGGAGGGGGAGGAGTAGCCCTAGGGCATCCAGCGCCTTATAATCCGGCGCATGCGCCCATAGCTCAGCCGGATAGAGCAACGGCCTTCTAAGCCGTGGGTCAGGCGTTCGAGTCGCCTTGGGCGCGCCAAAGAGAACCGCGGGCCTTGCTTCATGCAGGGCCCTTTCCCTTGAGGGAGGAAGGTATAATGCACGGGATGAAGGAATCATCGGTGGAATCGCTCCTTGAGGTCCTGAACGAGGACGGGGTCAGCGCCTGCTACATGAAGGGCGGGGAGATTGTCCGCCTAGGGGGACGGAGGATCCGTCCTCTCGTGGAGCTCCATCTCCGGGGAGGGGCTCCCGAAGGATCGATCTTCGCTGACAAGGCCATCGGGAGGGCGGCCGCCTCCTTCCTCATCCTCTGGAAGGTCAGCGAGGCATACGGGGCGCTCATGAGCGAGCCCGCCCGGCGCCTGCTGGAGTCTCATGGGATCAAGGCCTCGTGGGGGAAGCTGGCGCCGAACATCCTCCGCGAGGACGGGGAGGGCCTCTGCCCGATGGAGAAGATCGCAATCGAGGCGAACGAGGATCCCGAAGAGACAGTCCGCAGGGTCGTCGAGAAAGTGACCGGACAGCAGATATTTAACTAGAAATAAACTAGAAAGATACTAATCCTAATTGGTTATATTCGATGAGCACTGAACGTAACGAGACCTATCAATCCACAAGGCCAACTGGGAGGGGAAGCAGCCGATGAAGGCGGCGAGAAAGGACATGCCCGCGGTCATCTTCGACCTCGACGGGACCCTCGCGGACAACAGAAAGCTCGTCTGGAAGTCCTGGAACGCGATCCTCCACGCCCTGACGGGCAACCCCAGGACCTTTTCCCTCGAGGAGGTGAAGTCCGCGATGGGGCTCCCGATGGACGAGATCGTGAAGCGCCTCTTCATCTCGCGCTTCGGGGAGGGGCAAGGGAGGGCCTACGGGGAGAAGGCGATGCTCTACGAGGTGGACTACATCGCCGAGAAGGGGGCACACCCCATCCGCGGGGTGACCGGGATGCTCCGTCGACTCCACGGGAAATACAGGCTCTATATCGTCAGCAACTGCCAGAAGGGCTATATCGAGGCCTTCCTTTCCTCCACCGGGACGGCGCCTTTCTTCGAAGGGCACGTCTCCTGGGGTGAGAGCCCTCGTTCCAAGGGGGAGAACATCGCCCTCCTCATGAGGAAGGAAGGGATTCGGAAGGCCCTCTACGTCGGGGACACCTCGCTCGACCAGGAATCCGCCTCCTTCGCCGGGATTCCCTTCGTCCACGCTTCCTATGGCTTCGGGAAGGCGGACGGGGCGCTTTATGAAGCGAGCCGTCCCTCCGGGATACCCGCCCTCGTCAAGGAGGCCTTTGGGGAATGAGCAGGAAGGAAAGGCTCCTCGCCCTCCTGGACGAAGGGAAGTGGGAGGAAGCCCACGCCCTCTTCTTCGGGGACTGGGAGGGCTTCTACGGGGAAGACCCCTCCTTCGCCCTCGACACGGACCTCGTCCTCCGCCTCCGGGCGGGCGAGTACGGGGAATGCTACGAGGACCTCGAGAGGTTCCAGGGGAAGCCCTACGTCTCGATCGCCTTCGAGGAACGCCTCATCGAGGCGAAATCCCGCCTCAAGGAAAGGATCCGGAAGGAAGAGGAGAGGAAGAGGAGGGCCTCGCTCCCTCTTTCCCAAAGGGAAGGGGACGCCCTCCGCGAGGGGATCCTTTCCCTGGACGAGGAAGGGCTCCGGCGGGAACGCCCCTTCCTTCACGCCCTTGCAGGGAAGGGGAAGGGCGAGCTCTCGCTCCTCGCCCTCCTCTCGCTCATGCGGATCCATGACGAGGAGGAAGTCCTCTACCGGAGGGACGGGAAGGAATGGAAGGTCATCCCAAAGGACGCCCTTCCCCCTCTCATGGACGAAAGCTTCCTCCTCCTCGAGGGGCTTCTTGAGAGGAAAGCCCCCTCGCCCTCCCACCTCCATGTGATGGAGGGGCTTCTCCGCCCGATGGCCGTCCTCTCCTACCCCGAGCTTCCCTTCCTCGGGGAAGAGGAGGAGTGGGCGGAAGCCGCCCTCCTCGCGAGCAGGAGGATGCTCGGGGAGGAGATAGGGGAGGTGCCCCCTCCCCTTGGGGACAAGGTCCGCCGCCTCCTCGGGAAAGAGGGGGAATAGGAATTCCCCAATCCCCAGCGAAAAAGAGTAGAATGGCGCCCGCTGCCCCTGGGGGCGCTTTCAAAGAAGAAAAAAGAAGGAATCCGCATGAACACCATCACCATCGAGAAGATCGGCCTGACCAAGGTCAAGGCGACCGTCGAAGCCGACCCCGCCCTCTGGAAGGAGAGCATCGCCAAGAGCGAGAGGAAGCTCGCCTCCCAGCTCACCCTCAAGGGCTTCCGCAAGGGCGAGGCCCCCATCGCGCTGGCCCGCCGCCACCTCGACGGCATGAAGGTCATGAACGAGGCCATCGACTCCCTCCTCGACCCCCTCTTCCGCGAGGTGCTCCAGAAGGAAGAGCTCCGCCCGGCCTATAGCCCCTCCGTGAGCGTCACGAAGCTGAGCGACAGCGACCTCACCCTCGTCTACGAGATGGTGCTCGTCCCGACCTGCGCCCTCGGGGCGATCGAGAGGCTCGAGGCGAAGGAGGAGGCCCCCTCCGTGACGGAGGAGGAGGTCGAGGCCAGGGTGAAGCGCCACCTCGAGGAGAACGCCGACCTCGTGCCCGTCGAGCGCGAGAGCAGGATGGGGGACACCCTCGTCATGGACTTCAAGGGATTCCTTCCCGACGAGGAGGGGAACCTCAAGGAGTTTGAAGGGGGCGCCGCCGAGGGCTTCTCCCTCGAGCTCGGCTCCCATCAGTTCGTCCCCGGCTTCGAGGAGGGCTGCGTCGGCCTCAAGGCGGGCGAGGAGAAGGACGTCAAGGTCACCTTCCCGACCACCTACGTGAAGGACCTCGCCGGGAAGGAGGCCACCTTCCATGTCCACGTGCTCGAGGTGAAGGAGAAGGAGATCCCCGCCCTCGAGGACGAGGCGGTGAAGGAGCTCGGCATCAAGGACGTCGAGAGCGTCTCTTCCCTCAGGGAGAAGTGCCGCGCCGACCTCCTCCGCGAGAAGGAAAGGGCCGCCAAGGAGCGCTTCGAGGACGCTCTCATCGAGGAAGCCTGCCAGAAGAGCGAGTTCCTCATCGACCCCGAGATCCTCGACCGCCAGGCCAAGGAAAGCCAGGAGAGGTTCAAGAAGCAGGTCGAGGGCAACGGGCTCACCCTCGAGCAGTACCTTGAGATCACCGGCCAGAAGGAGGAGGACCTCCTGAAGTCGCTCCGCGACCAGGACGAGAAGGCGCTCCGGCACGCCCTCCTTGTCGAGGCCATCATCAAGGAGAAGGCCCTCGCCGTGAGCGAGGAGGAGCTTTCTTCCGAGATCAAGCGCATGGGCGAGCAGTACGGGATCGACGAGGAGCGGGTCCGCGAGATCGTCCTCCGCGACAAGCGCTCCTACGAGAGGCGCCTCCTCGAGGAGAAGGCGAAGGCCTGGCTCCGCTCCCTCGCGAAGTAGGGAAGGGAAGTCCCGAGGGGAGGCGTCGCCTCCCCTTTTCCTTCCTTTTAGCAGATGCACGTTGACTCTGCTAAAGGGCATCCTATAATGCAACGAGTCCCGAGGGCACCGCCCGGAAAGGAGACCATGGAAGAGAACGCCATCGAACTTTCGGAGGGGACCTACCTCCCCCTCCTCGTCGCCCGGGAGCTCGTCGTCTTCCCGGAGAACCGCTGCAACGTCGCCGCGGCCCGGCCCTTCTCGCGCATCGCCGCCGAGAAGGCCGTCCAGGAGACGAACTCCCTCATCCTCGTCGCCACCCAGAAGGATAGCGAGGAGGAGGAAGTGAAGGAGGACTCCGTCCATCCCTTCTGCACCCTCTGCCGCATCCTCGTGAGCGAGAAGAAGGGGAACGTCCTCAACCTCACGATCCGCGGGCTCCGGAGGATGCGCCTCCTTTCCATGGAGAAGGGCGAGGAGTGCTGGAAGGCGAAGGCCTCCCCCCTCCCCGAGATCCCCCTGACCCCGGAGGAGAACAACGAGATCATCGCTTCCGTCTACCGCCTCGCGGGGAAGGACCCCGAGGCGATGGCCGCCCTCCGCACCACCGCGGCCCCGAGGCTCGACGGCAGGAGCGCCGAGGCTGTCCTCGACATATTGCCCAACCCCCTCCGCCTCCCGACGGAGGCGAAGATCCGCCTCCTCGGGGAGCCCGACCCCCGCGTCCGGGCGAAGATCCTCGAGGAAGCCTTCGAGGCCCGCCAGACGGCGAGGAAGGTCGACCGCGAGATCGACGAGCGCGTCCGCCAGAGCGCCGAGCAGTCGCAGAAGGAGTACTACCTCCGCGAGAAGATGCGGGCGATCCGCCAGGAGCTCGGCGAGGACGGGGAGGACGCCTCGGGCGTCTCCCGCATCGAGGAGCGCCTCGAGAAGGAGCCTTTCCCCGAGGCGGTCAAGGCCAAGGCGAGGAAGGAGCTCCAGCGCTACCGCGGGATGCCCGAGAACAGCCTCGAGGCCTCGCTCATCCTCAACTACCTCGACACCCTCCTCCGGGTGCCCTGGCACGAGGAGACGGAGGACGTGGACGACATCGGCAAGGTCCGCGAGATCCTCGACGAGGACCACTTCGGCCTCGACAAGGTGAAGAAGCGGATCCTCGAGTACCTCGCGGTGAAGAGCAAGACCGGCTCCCTCAAGGCCCCGATCCTTTGCTTCTACGGCCCCCCGGGCTGCGGGAAGACCTCGCTCGGGCGCTCGATCGCCCGGGCCCTGGGGCGGAAGTTCTGCAAGGCTTCCCTCGGCGGCGTCTCCGACGAGGCCGAGATCCGCGGGCACCGGCGGACCTACGTCGGCGCCCTCCCCGGGAGGATCATCCAGGGGATGCTCCGCGCGGGGACGAGGAACCCCGTCTTCCTCCTCGACGAGATCGACAAGGTGGGGCAGAGCTCCTACAAGGGGGACTGCTCGAGCGCCCTCCTCGAGGTGCTCGACCCTGAGCAGAACTTCGCCTTCAACGACAACTACCTCGAGGAGCCCTACGACCTGAGCCACGTCCTTTTCATCGCCACCGCGAACTACCTCGAGAACGTCCCGGAGCCGCTCCGCGACCGCCTCGAGCTCATCGAGGTCCCGAGCTACACCGAGCCCGAGAAGGTCCAGATCGCCCTCCGCTTCCTCATCAAGAAGCAGATGGAGCAGAACGGCCTCAAGGAGGAGGAGATCCTCTTCGAGGAGGAGAGCGTCCCCGAGATCATCGAGAGCTACACGCGGGAGGCCGGCGTCCGCGAGCTGGAGCGCCTTATCGCGACCATCTGCCGGAAGGCCGTGGTCGACCTCCTGGAAGGGAAGGAGAAGGCGCCCGTCCGGATCAACAAGGAGAAGGTCCGCCTCTATCTCGGCGTCCCCGTCTTCGAGGACCAGAAGAAGGAGAAGGAGCCCCAGGTCGGCCTCGTCACAGGCCTTGCCTACACCCAGTACGGCGGGGACATCCTCCCCATCGAGGTCAACTACTCGAAGGGGAAGGGCGCCCTCGTCATCACCGGGAAGCTCGGCGAGGTGATGAAGGAGAGCTGCTCGATCGCCCTCGACTACGTCCGGGCGAACGCGGTGCGCTACGGGATCGACCCCGACCTCTTCGCCTCGATCGACATCCACATCCACGTCCCCGAGGGCGCCGTCCCGAAGGACGGGCCGAGCGCGGGGGTCGCGATCACCACCGCGATCATCAGCTCGCTCTCGCACCGCCCCGTGGACAACAACGTCGCGATGACCGGCGAGGTCACCCTCCGCGGGAACGCCCTCCCGATCGGCGGGCTCCGCGAGAAGTCCCTGGCCGCCCTCCGGAGCGGCATCCGCACGATCCTCGTCCCCGAGGGGAATAGGAAGGACGTCCAGGAGCTTCCCAAGGAGGTCCGCGAGGGGATGGAGATCCTCTTCATGAAGAACGTCGACGACGCGCTCAAGCGGGCGCTCCTCCCGGGCCAGGACGCCTAGGAGGCGCCTCAGGAGAGGGGGACAAGGGCCCCCTCTTTTCCGTATACTTCCCCCATGATCGACTTCAAGAAGGCAAGCTTCCTCCTCTCCGCGCCCAAGGGCGCCCCCCTTCCTCCGATAGGGAAGGCCGAGATCGCCCTCTTCGGGCGGAGCAACGCGGGGAAGAGCAGCTTCCTGAACCTCCTTTTCGGACGGAAGCTCGCCTTTAGCGCGAAGCGCCCCGGGAAGACGGAGGCGCTCAACTACTACCTCCTGCCTGATAGGACCTACCTGGTGGATACCCCGGGGTACGGCTACCAGGGGGGCGGGGGGAGGAAGGACGAGGAGTTCTCCCTCCTCATGGAGCCCTACCTCCGCTCCGGGCGGATCGCGGGGGCCATCCTCGTCCTCGACATCAGGCGCCTTTTGACGAGCGAGGACGAGGACATGCTCGCGCTTCTTGGGGAATCGGGGATCCCTATCGCCCTCGCCTTCCGGAAGGCGGATAAGGCGCGGCAGGAGGAGAAGGCAAGGGCGAGGGCCCTCGCCTCCTCCCTCGGGCTCCCCTTCGCCCTCACCGGGCTTTCCCAGGGGGCGGGGGAGGGAAGGGCGCTCGTCGCCCGCCTTCTTTCCCCGCCCTCGAAGTAGGGCTGGTCGCGGGCAGGGGAAAGCGCTATCATCGCCCGCTATGGATCGGAAGAAGATGAAGGGCGTGCCGCTGCTCCCGGGGCTCGGGAAGACGCCCGTGGCCGTCGCGAACTCGCTCGTCCGCCACTTCGGCGGGGCGCCTTTCCACGGGACGCTCCCGGAGCTCGACGGAATCCTTTCCCCGGGGCGGAAGGTCGCCCTCCTCCTTTTCGACGGAATGGGGACGGCGATCCTCAGGAAGCATCCCGCGGGGCTCTTCTTCCTCGAGCACGGGCTCGCCTCCCTTCTTTCCGTCCTCCCCTCGACGACGGTCGCGGCGACCACCTCCCTCCTCACGGGGAAGTTCCCGGGAGAGACGGGGTGGCTCGGCTGGACGGTGTATCTCCCCGAGCTCGGGGAGGCCCTCGAGCCCTTCACCGACCGCCTCGTCCCCGGGAAGAGGCCCCTCCCCGAGGGAAAGAAGGACGCGATGCGGCGGCTCCGCCCCACCAGGAGCATCCTCGAGATCTTTGAGGAGCATGGCCATAGGGCCATGTCCCTCTACCCCTGGGACGGGGCGAGGAAGGGGGAGCAGGAGCCCCTTTCCCCGGGCGCGCTCCTCAGGAAGGCGTCCTCCCTCCTCCAGGAAGAGGGGCCGGACTTCCTCTACGTCTACTCGACCGAGCCCGACGGGACGATGCACGGGCGGGGGACGGGCGCGAAGGAGGTGTCCCTCCTCATCGAGGAGATCGCCTCCGGGGTCGCGCGGCTCGTCCGGGAGAACCCCTCCTATCTTTTCCTCGTCCTCAGCGACCACGGGCAGCTCGACGTCCGGTGGGAGGACCTCTCGAAGGTCCCGGGGCTCGAGGAGACTTTCCGCTGCCCGCCTACCCTTGACGCGCGCTTCCTGAGCTTCCACCTGAAGGAAGGGAGGGAAGGGGAGTTCCGCGAGACGTTCCTCAAGGCGTTCGGGGAGGACTTCCTCCTTCTTGGGAAAGAGGAGGCGCTCCCCCTCTTCGGCCCCGAGGGGCCCTATCTCCGGGGCTCCATCGGGGAATACGTCGCCCTGGCGAAGGGGAGCACGGCCCTATATTCCTCCCGGTGGGACCCGGAGGGCGGCACGATGAAGGGCCACCACGCGGGGATCCGGGAGGAGGAGCGGGAAATATCCCTGAGCGCCTTCAATCTTCCCTAGGCTTGCCCTATAATCCGCCCCGGAAAGCCCGGGAAGAGGGACCCCGAGAGACTGCCGATAGAGAGCCGCGGAGGGTGGAAGCGCGGCGGCAGGGGCGGGGAAGTCGCTTCCCAGAGCAAGGCTTCCCCGGCCGGGACGGGAACCCGGAGAGCGCCGTCTCCCCAAGGGAGGCGGAAGTGGGGTGGTACCGCGCCTCCTGGCGTCCCCATGGCGGGGACTTTTTCGTTCCCGGGGGAGGATCCATATGCTTGAGAAGCACTACGACCCGAGGAAGGTGGAGGAAGGCCTCTACGACGAGTGGAGGGACAAGGGCTACTTCAAGGCCGGCGGGGAAGGGGACCCGCGGGTCCCTTTCTCCCTCGTGCTCCCGCCGCCGAACGTGACGGGGAAGCTGCACCTCGGCCACGCGATGGACACGGTCCCGATGGACGTATTGTCGCGCTACCATAGGCTCAAGGGCGAGGACGTCCTCTGGGTCCCGGGGATGGACCACGCGGGGATCGCGACCCAGGCCAAGGTGGAGGCCGCCCTTCGCGAGGAAGGGCTCTCCCGGCAGGGGCTCGGGCGGGAAGGCTTCCTGAAGCGCTGCTGGGCATGGAAGGAAGAGCACGCCCACCTCATCCACGGGCAGTGGAAGGCGCTCGGGCTCTCGCTCGACTACTCGCGCGAGCGCTTCACCCTCGACCCTTCGGTCCAGAAGGCGGTGAAGAAGGTGTTCGGCTCCCTTTACGAGAAGGGGCTCGTCTACCGCGGGAGGAAGATCATCAACTGGGACCCCGTCCTCATGACCGCCCTCAGCGACATCGAGGTCGTCCACGAGGAGGAAAAGGGGAAGATGTACTACTTCTCCTACGAGGTGGAGGGGGGCGGGACCCTGGTCGTCGCCACCACGCGCCCGGAGACGATGTTCGCCGACGTCGCCGTCTTCCTCGCGCCCGGGAAGTACCCGGGGCTCGCGGGGAAGAAGGCCAGGAACCCCGCCAACGGGGAATGGCTGCCCCTCATGGAGGACGACTACGTCGATCCTTCCTTCGGGACGGGGGCGATGAAGTGCACGCCCGCGCACGACCCGAACGACTTCGCCCTCGCCGGGAAATACCATCTCCCGATGCCCCAGTGCTTCGGAGGGGACGGGAGGATGAACGCGCTCGCCGGGGAGTTCGCGGGGATGGACCGCCTCCTTTGCCGGGAGCGCCTCGTCGAGCGGATCCGGCAGGAGGGGCGCCTCGTCAAGATCGAGGACATCGTCCACGCGGTCGGCCATAGCGAGCGGAGCGGCGCCACGATCGAGCCGATGCTCTCGCGCCAGTGGTTCCTGCGGATGGACGGGATCGCCCGGATGGTCCAGGAGAACCAGAAGGACCCCGCGCGGAAGGTCCGCTTCCGCCCGGCGCGCTTCGAGAAGACGCTCCTCCGCTGGATGGAGGGCTGCCACGACTGGTGCCTCTCGCGCCAGCTCTGGTGGGGGCACCGGATTCCGGTGTGGTACAAGGGGGACATCGAGGACCCCGAGGACATGCTCGTCTCCCCCGAGGAGGGGCGGGACCTTTCCGGCTACGTCCAGGACCCCGACGTCCTCGACACCTGGTTCAGCTCCGGGCTCTGGCCCTTCGTCACCCTCGGCTGGCCCGAGGAGACGGGGGACTTCCGGCGCTACTTCCCGACCTCCGTGCTCGTCACGGGCTACGACATCATCTTCTTCTGGGTGAGCCGCATGATCTTCCAGTCGCTCCTCGCGACCGGGGAGCGCCCCTTCCGCGAGGTCGTCATCCACGGGCTCGTCAGGGACCGCGAGGGCAGGAAGATGTCCAAGTCCCTCGGGAACGGGGTCGACCCGATGGACGTCATAGAGGAGTACGGGGTCGACGCCCTCCGCTTCTTCATCGTCAACGGCACCGCCCCCGGGCTCGACATCCGCTACGAGGAGGAGAAGGTCCGGGGCGCCCGGGACTTCCTGAACAAGGTGTGGAACAGCGCCCGCTACCTCGAAGGCGTCCTCGGGGAGGAGGACCCCGGGGCGATCGACCTCGCCCTCCTCTCGCCGATCGACAAGGGGATCCTCTCGAAGCTATCCCTCGTCCACGCCCGCTACATGAGGCTCATGGATGAGTACGCCTTCGGGAAGGCCGGGGCGCTCCTCCGCTCCTTCGTCTACGACGACTTCTGCTCCCGCTACCTCGAGTGGAGCAAGGTCGAGATCCAGGAAGGAGGGGACGGGGCGAAGGGGGCGAGGAGCACCCTCCTCTTCCTCCTCCGCGCGATCCTCATCCTCCTCCATCCCTTCGCCCCTTTCCTCACCGAGCGGATCTACCGCGCGCTCCCGGGCGCGAAGGAAAGCATCATGGAGGAGAGCCTGGAGCGCGCCGTCTACCGGAAGGAGGGGAAGCCGTGGCGCTCCGCCTACGGGCTTTCTTCCTTCGAGCTTCTCTCGGAGATGCTCCCGCGCCTCCGGGAGAGGAAGCTTTCCCTCGGGCTCGCCCCGAACGCGCCGGTGCTCCTCCGGATGGACCGCGAGCCCTTCAAGGGGTGCGCCTCGCTCCTCGGGCGCTTCCTCTTCGCCCACAAGACCGAGATCGGGGGCGAGCTCTCGGGGGCGATGAGCTTCCGCTTCCAGGGAAAGAACGTCGCCCTCCTCATCGAGGAGGACGTCGACCCCGCCCTCATGAAGGAGCGGCTACTCGAGGAGGAGCGGCGCCTCCTTTCCGAGGTCGAGCGCGGGAGGAAGATGCTCACGAACCCCGGCTTCCGGGCCAAGGCCCCCCGGGAGAAGGTCGCCCTCGAGGAGGAGAAGCTCCGCAAGAACGAGGCGCTCCTGACGGAAGCGCGGAGGCGGCTTTCGCTCCTCTAGGGCAAAGGCGCCTCCCAGGACCCTATAAGAAGGGCGAAAGGAGGCGCCTATGGAAGGAAGGATCCTCACCCTCCCCGAGCGCGAGCGTCTCGCTCCCGGGGAGGCCCTCACCCTGACCGCGGTCCTCGCGGTCCTCGCCGTCGCCATCGTCACTGTCGTCGTCTTCCGCCTCTTCCGCAGCCAGGAAGGGAACGTCAAGCTCCCGGGCGGCTGGGCCTTCACCTGGGAGTGAGCCCGCCCTTTCTCCTGCCGAAGGAGGAGCGTCCCCGCGAGAAGGCGCTCCGGGAAGGGCTTTCCTCCCTCCAGGAGGCGGAGCTCCTCGCCCTTCTCCTCGGGCACGGGGGGAAGGGGAGGGACGTCCTCGCCCTCAGCCGCCAGATCCTCGCACGCCACGGCGGGCTCCGCGGGCTCATGGGGGTCGCGCCCCTCGCCCTCCTTTCGGAAAAGGACGTGGGCGCGGGGAAGGCGCTCTCGATCCTCGCCGCCTTCGAGATCGCGCGGAGGCTCCCCTTCCTTGGGGAAGAGGAGGACCCGAAGAGGAGGGGCGCCCTCCTCCTCGGGGAGGAGAGGAGGGAACGGCTCCTCCTCATCGCCTACTCGCCCCGCGGGGAGTACCGCGGGCACGAGTTCCTCGCCGAAGGGGGCTACCGCGGGCTCCTCTTCGAGCCGGGCGAATGCTTCCGGAGCGTCCTCCGCCTCGGGGGGCGGGGCTACGTGCTCTGCCACTCGCACCCGGAAGGGGCGTCCCTCCCAAGCGAGGAGGACGTGCGGGCGACCCTTCTCCTCCTCGAGGAGGGGAAGAGGCTCGGGCTCCGCCTCCTCGACCACATCGTCTACGGGAAGGAAGGGCCCTATAGCCTCAAGGAGGCCGGCCTCATTCCTTCCTGACCCCCCTTCCATTCCTCGCCGGGGCTGGTAGAATTCGCGCGTTGTCGCCTTCCTAGGGCCGCAACCGCATCGCGGGGACATCTCCCTCGGGAGGCCGTAGCGAGCGAGTATAGGAGAAAGGAAGTGGAAGCATGAGCAAGTACGCCGTCGTCGAGACGGGCGGGAAGCAGGTCCTCGTCGCCCCGGGCGAGAGGATCTACGTCGAGCGCATCCCCGGCAACCCCGGGGACGAGGTCGTCCTGGAGAAGGTCGTCCTCCTCGGCGGGGACAAGGTCGCCGTCGGCTCCCCCTACGTGGAAGGGGCCAAGGTCACCTTCCGCCTGGAGAAGCAGGGGCTCGGGAAGAAGGTCGTGATCTACAAGTACAAGGCCAAGGCCAACGAGCGCAAGAAGCAGGGCCACCGCCAGCCCTACACCTGCCTCGTCTGCGAGTCGATCGCGGGATGATCCGCGTCGAGGCCCTATACCGCGCGGGGCGGCTCGTCCGCCTCGAGGCGAAGGGCCACGCGGGGTCGGGCCCGAAGGGGCATGACCTCGTCTGCGCCGCGCTGAGCGGCATCCTCCCGGGCGCCTTCAACGCCCTGGAGGGGAGCTACCGGACGCTCGTGAGTCCGGGCCGCGTGCTCCTGGAGGCCCCCGAAGGCCTCCTGAACGAGCACGACGAGGCCGTCATGCAGTGCGTGACGGAGGAAATCAGGGGGATCATGGAGGCCTCGCCCTCCCATCTGGTCCTCGTGAGGAAGGAGATGCCATGAGAAAGTACGTCGTCGACCTCCAGCTCTTCGCCTCGAAGAAGGGCGTCAGCTCGACCAGGAACGGCCGCGACTCCGCCGGAAGGCGCCTCGGCGCCAAGGTGGGGGACGGGCAGAAGGTCACCGCCGGGAGCATCCTCTACCGCCAGCGCGGGACGAGGATCAAGCCGGGCGTCAACGCCAAGCGCGGCGGGGACGACTCGATCTTCGCGCTCGTGGACGGGATCGTCCGCTTCGAGCGGGTCGGCAAGAACGGCAAGCGCGTCAGCGTCTACGCCGAGTAGGGACGAGCCCTGGAGAGGGGAGGCGGCGCCTCCCCTTTTCTTCATATATAGGCGCGCGGCGTCCGCGCGATACCCTTCATCGGGGCGACTTCAAGGGAAAACTTCAGATTTTCCCAAAAAGTTTTTTCGCCGCCTTCCCTTTTTGCAGGTCCCCCTTTTCCGCGCGAATGCGCCTCTTTTTCACCAAAAGAGCATCCCTTGCCCCAAAAAAGGGGTTACATTTCCTATGTAAGGGGTTGCAGAAAGCGCTTGCCGGCTTCTCGGGAGATGCTATATTTCGCTCATGTTAATCAGTTAAATCGCGTCGGGCGTCCTCGGCATGTCCATTGCGAGAGCGCCCTAGTGATTTGGAAAGGAGCGTAGATTTAAATGATTAATCTCAAAAAGGGCCTGATCGCGGTCGCCGGACTCGCGATGGTGGCCGGCGTAGGGGGCGTGGCGCTCACCAGCTGCAGCGATCCCTACGAGAACGTCGTCACCCTCTGGGCGCCGGAGAGCGACATCAGCTACTTCGAGGACACCGTGATCCCCGCCTTCAAGGAGGCGCACAAGGACGTCCTCGAGCTCAAGGACGAGGCAGGGAACGTCACCGGCACCCTCGACGTCCAGGTCCTCGCGCAGATGGGCGAGGGCGACATCTGGACCAACGCCGGCAAGGACATCGCCAGCGCCGCCGACGTCTTCTGCATGGCCGATGACAACGCCCGTTCGATGAACGACGCCGGCTACCTCCTCGACTTCAACGACGAGAAGGCCGACCTCGTCGCCTCCGAGGGCCAGGGCGCGGTCGACGCGTTCATGGTCGACGACGACCTCCTCGCCGTCCCCTACCGGAACGACAACAGCTACATGCTCTACTACAACACCAACATCGTCTCCGACGAGCAGGCCAAGTCGATGAACACCATCCTCGAGGCCGCCGCCGAGGCGAACGCGACCGTCTACTTCCAGATCGGGAACAGCTGGGTCCTTCCCTCCGTCCTCTTCTCCGAGGGCAAGATGGAGATTCGCGTCGTGAACGACGAGACCGTCCAGGTCGCCGACTTCGCGAGCAACGAGAAGGTCGCCGAGGCGCTCTACGACTTCGTGAGCCTCTACAAGAAGTACACCAGCAACATGGTCGCCTCTGACCAGGCCGACACCGCCGGCATCCTCGCCGGGCTCGATCCGCAGAGCGAGAAGCCGACCGCCGCCTACGTCATCTACAACTTCTGGAACGAGACCCAGAAGGAGCTCGCCAAGATCACCGAGGACAGCCGTCCCGAGGTCAAGTGCACCACCCTCCCGACCTTCTCCAGCGAGGATGGGTCCAGGACTCACCAGCTGAAGCCCTTCGTCGGCTACAAGGGCATGGCCGTCAAGAGCAACGTCTCTGAGAAGAAGGTCGCGGCCGCCAAGGCCTTCGCCCTCTTCGCCGCGAGCGAGGAGAACCAGGCTCTCCGCGTGACCGAGCTCCAGCAGGGCGTCACCAACCTCAACGTGCAGAAGGAGTACGCCGAGGAGCTCGCCGCCCTCCCGCACATGGCCGCCATCAACAAGACCATCGAGTCCGGCGCCTACGTCGCCCAGGGCGCGAACGTCGCGCCGACCTTCTGGACTCCGATCAGCAACCAGCTCTGCAGCGGGATCCTGAACGCCACCGGGGACGCCTTCGCCTCGATCGAGGACTGCAAGGCCAAGCTCCAGACCCTCTGCGGCAGCGACGGCTGGTACGACTACTCCACTCTTCCGCAGGAATAGCATCCCTCACCTTCTTGCCCCGGGCGGACATCCCCGCCCGGGGCTTCTTCTCGATAAAGGAGAACCCTTATGAGCGAAGAGACAAAGAAGGACGTTCTCGCCGCCCCGGCTGAGGAGGATGGCGAGAAGGCCCTTGACCTGTCCGAGCTGAACGCCCTCAAGGAGACGGAGTTCACGCCCGATCCGTGGTGGAGAACCGCGGGGATCGCGGTGCTCCGCTTCCTCCTGAAGGTCGCGCTTTTCATCGGCGGCATCGTCTATGACGCCTTGAAGTACCTGCTGCTCGTCGTCAAGTACGTGCTGGGCGCGATCCTCATGATCATCCCCGGCATCTACATGCTCGGGCGGAAGGCCGTCCAGATGTTCAACGACATGGACTGGGCGGGGAAGCTGAGCTTCCTCGTCATGGGCGCGAGCCAGCTGAAGCGGAAGCAGTGGCTGGACGGCGCGGTGTTCCTCGTCGTCGAGCTCGCCTTCCTCTTCTACATGTTCATCCCCGTTGGAGGGGACGTCGGGATGGGCGTGGGCGCGATGATCCAGTTCATCAACCTCGGGAACGAGGGCCAGCTGAACTCGAGGATCGACCTCATCTTCGGCTTCTATGCCTGGGTGATCGTCGTCGGCTTCCTCGTCTGCTACTATCTGAGCATCAAGGGCGCCTACGACTCCTACATGATCACGGTCGCGGACAAGTACAAGCGCGCCCGGATCGAGTCCATCCACGTGATCGGCCACCCCGAGGCGTACCACGGGACGAACAAGGCCGGCGAGGTCGTCGACTTCTCGCGCATGACCTCCGGGGGAGTGAACCGCGTCCTCCGGAAGGAGTACGCCTTCGACCGCCTCTCGGCGAGGGTGGCCTCCCGCGTCAAGTGGGGAAGGGCCGCCGACCCCAGGAGCCTCGCGATCGGGGAGGACGGCTCCTCCTCCATCGGGAACATCTTCCGTTCCGAAGGCGATTTCCTCAGCAAAACCCGCGCCTTCTTCCTGCTTCTTTGGGAGAAGACGGCCGGCTTCTTCCGCAAGATCAAGGAATCCTGGTACCTCACCGTCTACGACCCTTGCCGGAAGTACGTCCTCGAGCACCTCTTCTGGTTCGGGGCGCTCGAGCGCTACTGCTACTGGTATCTCCAGAAGCCCAAGGACAAGTACGGGCGCTACGTCCTCCTGAAGGAGGAGAGGCTCGCCCTCATCCGCTTCTCCCATAAGTACGACAAGTACAACGACTACCTCGCGACCATCCGCGACGAGAAGGCCCTCGTCGCCGTCTTCGGGGCGGGGGAGTCCCTCTTCGACTCGATCTTCGGGCGCGACATCCTTTCCGAGAAGAACGGCGAGGCCACGCTCCCGGACGAGGCGAAGCTCACCGTCAAGAAGCGCGTCTCCGCGGTCATCGGCACCTTCGAGATCACCTTCCCCCTCGGGCGGAGGATCACGAAGGCGGCGATCCAGGTCATCGACCAGAAGAGGAAGGAGGGCCTCCGGGGCGAGGAGCTCCGGAACGCCTGCATCCTCCGCTTCAAGGAGATCTCGCTCCACCACCAGGAATACATGGACGAGTTCGTGGAGCGCTACCACGACGCCCCCATCCGCTCCGCGGAGAGGACCGTCGAGCTCGCCCGCGACCCGAGCGTCCTCGAGGCGAACCTCGCCCTCGGGAAGGAGAACTTCCTGAAGGCCGCCGAGGCGCAGGGGGTCCTCCCGGAGGACGGGCTCGCCCTCTACGACCTCTACCAGGCCTCGGACCTCGCCTCGCGCGAAGGGAAGGACAACCGGGAGCTCCTCGAGCGCTTCGCCCGGCGCTACGAGCGGAGGCTGAAGTCCCTCCGCGTCATGGGCTTCCACGGCCAGCCCGTCACCTCGCTCCGCCGCATCAAGCAGTTCGCGGACGAGAAGTTCGCCGTCACCGTCATGTCGCTCCCGGTCCTGGGCTGCCTCATCGTGACGATCATCCCGCTCCTATGCTCGCTCTTCGTCGGGTTCACGAACTGGAACCTCCAGCACCTCGACGTCTTCCAGTGGGAGGCGAGCGCGTGGGAGCAGCTCTCGGACATCTTCGGCGCGTCATCCTCTGAGACCACGACGATGAGCTACGGCTACACGTTCCTCCGCCTGCTCGGGTGGACGATCGTCTGGGCCATCTGCGCGACCTTCAGCTGCTACATCCTCGGCATCATCGTCGCCCTCCTCATCAACCGGAAGGGGCTGAAGTTCCCGCGGGTTTGGCGCACGATCCTCATCATCACCGTCGCCGTCCCGGGATTCATCTCGCTCATGGTCATGAACAAGATGCTCCAGCCGGCTGACCAGGGCGGCCTCATCAACTCCTGGCTCATCAAGCAGGACTGGTTCGTCGGGCTCTCGCAGTCGATGGGCTGGGGATCGATGGGCGGCAACGGCGTCTGGTCGACGGGCGGCATCCCCTTCGTCCGGGGCCAGGGCTCGGGCGACAACTGGGCCATCATCCCGAAGCTCACGGTCATCCTCGTGAACATCTGGATCGGCATCCCCTTCACCGTCCTCTCGACCTCGGGCATCCTCATGAACATCCCGAGCGATCTCTATGAGTCGAGCCAGATCGACGGGGCCGGCCCCTTCCGCCAGCTCGCCTCGATCACCCTCCCCTACATCTTCTTCGTCACCGGCCCCTCGCTCATCACGACCTTCGTCGGCAACATCAACAACTTCAACGTCATCTTCTTCCTCACCAACGGCGAGCCGAAGGGGACGAACCCGCTCCTCGTCACAGGAGCGGGCGAGACCTCGCTCCTCATCACCTGGCTCTACACCCTGGCGACCGACTCGACCCAGCAGAACTTCGCCCTCGGCTCGGCCCTGGGCATCATCATCTTCATCCTCTGCGGCTTCTTCTCGCTCGTAGCCTACAGCCGCCTTGGATCGGTCCAGAACGAGGAGGCCTTCCAGTAATGAAGACAAGGCGCATCGCGGCGGACGCCGCCGTCTACCTCATCCTCGCCATCATCGCCGTCTGCTGGGTCTCGCCCATCATCTGGCTCGTCCTCCAGAGCTTCTCCGGGGACTCCGACATGGGCTCGGCGAACCTCTTCCTCCCCAACTCCTGGTCGACGGACCCATGGATGATGCTGGCGACGAACCAGGTCTACCTCAACGGGAACCTGACGCCGGCCCGCTTCAACTGGTTCGGCATGATCACCGACAGCGGCTCCCTGGCCCTGGGCTCCTTCACCAACACGATCTGGGTCGCCCTCCTCTCGATGGTCATCGCCACCTGCTTCACCCTCTGCAGCGCCTACGCCTTCTCGCGCCTCCGCTTCAAGGGCCGGACGCTCATGATGCGGATCATCCTCGTCATCGGCATGTTCCCGGGCTTCCTCGGCATGATCGTCATCTACTGGACGCTCCAGGGGATCGACGACACCGGCGCCCTCCGGAACCTCTTCATCCTCGCCCTCATCTACTCGATCGGCGCGGGGACGAACTACTACGTCTCCAAGGGCTTCTTCGACACGATCTCGAAGCAGATCGACGAGGCCGCGATGGTGGACGGGGCGACCCGCTTCCAGATCTTCTACAAGATCATCCTCCCGCTCTCCAAGCCCATCGTCGTCAACGTCGCCCTCGGCGCCTTCATGGGCCCCTGGGGGGACTACATCACCTCCGCCTACATCATGGGCCCGGCCAAGGCCCCGGCCTACGACAACTGGACCGTCGCCCGCACGCTCTACGGGATGCTGAACGACGGCGACTACAACTCCCGCCCGCCCTACTGGCGCACCTTCTGCGCCGGCGCGGTGTGCGTCGCGATCCCGACCACGATCATCTTCATGTTCATGCAGAAGTACTACGTGGCCGGCGTCACCGGCGGCGCGGTCAAGGGCTAGGAAGCCTCCTTTCCGAAAGGCGCCCCCTGGGCGGGGCGCCTTTTGTATAATTCCCCCGTCTATGATCGAACTGAAGGAAATCGTCGGGGGCGAAGGATTCTCCTGCCCTCGGAAGGGCGGGGTCGGCTACCAGATCTTCGTCGAGAGCTTCCGCGACGGGGACGGGGACGGGAAGGGGGACCTCAAGGGCATCCTCGAGGCGCTTCCCTACCTCGACGCGCTCGGGGTGGGGCGGGTGTGGCTCACCCCCATCTTCAAAAGCGGCAGCTACCACCGCTACGACACGGAGGACTACCTCATGGTCGACCCGCCCCTCGGGGACGAGGAGGACCTGAAGGCGATCCTCCGCGCCTATCACGCGAAGGGGATCGAGGTCATCGTCGACCTCGTGCTCAACCATACGAGCTTCCAGCATCCCTGGTTCCTGGAGAGCCAGGAGGACGTGGGGCGGGGCTTTTATGGCCCGGGGTCGAAGGCGGATTACTACTGCTACATCGACGGGCTCCGGCACGCCTACACGTATAGCCCCGTCGCGAAGAAGGCCTACGAAGGGCGCTTCAGCGGCTGGATGCCCGACCTCAACCTCGACTCGCCGGACGTCCGGCGGGAGGTCGACGGGATCTGCCGGAAGTGGCTCTCCCTCGGGGTGGATGGCTTCCGCCTCGACGCGGTGCGGTTCTACTACTTCCAGGAACGGGAGAAGACGGTGGAGTTCCTCCGCTTCCTCAGGAGGACGTGCGACAAGTACCGCCCGGGCGCCTACATCGTCGGCGAGGCATGGGAGGACTTCCCGGACCTCCGGTCGATCCTCGACTACGCCTCCTCGGGGATCCCGATGTTCCATTTCCCCCTCGCCCTGGCCAGGGAGGCGGGCCCCGGGGCCGCGGTGAGCTTCAAGAAGGCCTGGAAGGAATACCCGCGCCGCATCGTCGAGGACGAGCGGAAGCTCCTCGAGGCTTCCGGCGGCCAGGCGCGGATGGCCCTCTTCGTCTCGAACCACGACACCGACCGCTGGAAGGATGTCGTCGCCCCCGGGACCAAGGACCAGGGGGAGAGGATGAAGCTCGCGATGGGGCTCCTCCTCCTCACGCCCGGGACCCCGTGGCTCTACTACGGGGAGGAGCTCGGGATGGAGGGGAAGCGCGGGATCGAAGGCCCCCTGAGCGACGCGCCGAGGCGCACCGCGATGCCCTGGAAGGACGGGGTGCGCTGCAAGAACCCGGAAGGCTACGTCGAGAAGACGGTCGCCATATCGCCCGAGGACGCGATCAAGGACCCCGATTCCCTCCTCACGAGGACAAGGGCCCTCGTCGCGATGAGGAACCGCCACGACGAATACTTCGCGAAAGGGGAGTTCCGCCTTCCCGCCCTCGAGCTTCCCGAGGACGTCCTCGCCCTCGAGTCTGTCCTCCCGGAAGGAAGGATCCTCATCTTCCACCATAAAGGCGCGGGCGAGAGCAAGCTCATCGTGCCCCCCGGGCTCAGGCTCGACGCGCCCGCCGGACATTCGGAACTATCCGGGGAAATCCTTACAATGTCCGGATATGCATCCGCGATTCTTTACTGAAAGCGTTTTCTTATTTTCCCGCATGCGTTAGGATTCCTTCCGTACAAGGAGGCATCCCCATGCGCTTCAGACCGCTGACGCTTCTCTTCCTCCTCGCCCTTTCCGTCCCGATCCTCGCTGGCTGCGAGGTCGAGGGAGGCGGGGACGATCTTTCCTCAGGCTCCGTGAACGACACGGGCGAGGTCCCGCCGGAGGCCGACCCCCTCCCGGAAGGCTGGGACGGGATCGTCCGGATCCACTACCGGAACGACACCGCGAATTACATGACCAAGGCGATCTGGGTGTGGGGCGTCGGCATCGATGGCTACGAGTACGAGTTCGATAACGCCGGGGCGCCCGACGACTACGGGCTCTACTACGACGTCGACCTCCAGGAAGCGCCCTGGAACCGGGCCGCCCAGTCGAGCGTCTCCTTCATCATCAAGGAGCGCGGCACCTGGGCCGGGCAAAGCGCCGACATCGTCTGCACCCTCAACGACTACAGCAGCACCCTCGAGGAGGACGGGGACGGCCGCGAGATGATCCACATCTATTCCTGGGACCTCGGGAACGGGAACGTCGACATCTCCTGGAACCGCCAGGACGCGATGGGCGACCGCATCGGGAGCGCCAAGTTCATCGACTGGCGCACCCTCCGCGTCGAGGGGACCGGGGTCCCCGAGGGGCGGGACGAGTCGGAGGTCGGGGTCGTCACCTCCTACGAGCTATACGCCTACGACGACGTCTGGTACAAGATGAACGCCGCCCAGAAGATCCCCGCCAAGCCGACCTACAAGATCGCCGAGGGGACCCCCAACAGCAATTCCTTCGACATCGTCTTCGACGAGGACGTCCCCCTTTACCACGACTACATCCTCGAGTGCCGCTTCGCCCAGAACCCCGACGCCGTGAAGCAGGGGGGCGCGAGCTTCGAGGCCCTCTACGACTCCGAGAAGTTCATCAAGGAGTACACCTACGACGGGGACGACCTCGGCATGAGCGACGTCTCCGTGCCCGAGCAGGACCGCTTCCGCTTCCGCGTCTGGGCGCCGACTTCCGGCTCGGTGGCGATCCGCGCCTACGTGAGCGGGGTCCCCAAGTCGCTCGGGACGGAGGAGCATCCGGGGGACGACACCTCGCGCCTCTTCTACATGGACCCTGTCGGCCATGGCGTCTGGGAGACCGAGATGCGGGGCTACTACTGCGACTACTTCAACTTCTACACGGTCGCGGTGAGCAACGGCGGCACCACCGTCGAGGCGCCCGACCCCTACGGCATCTCCGCCGGCATCAACGGCCAGCGGACCGCTCTCCTCTATGAGGAGGAGTACGAGGCGACCTATCCCGAGGGCTGGGAGGAGGAACTTTCGAAGTTCCGCTACGCCGAGGGCGAGGAGGAGACGAGGACCTCGCTCGAGGAGCTCACGATCTACGAGGTCCACGTCCGCGACTTCACCGCCGACGAGACCTGGGTGTCGAACGAGGGGAACCCCAGGGGCAGCTACAAGGCCTTCGCCGAGGAAGGGACGACCTATAACGGGGTCACCACCGGCATCGACCACCTCGAGGAGCTCGGGGTGGACGCCGTCCAGATCCTCCCCTTCTTCGACCAGGATAACGACGAGAGGACCTTCTCCTACAAGGAAAACGGGGAGACCAAGGTCCAGGCCCCGGGCTACAACTGGGGCTACAACCCCTATAACTACAACGTCGTCGAGGGCGCCTACGCGACGGACCCATACGACCCCGCCCTCCGGCTCCTGGAGTTCCGCGAGATGGTGCTCGCCCTCGCGAAGAAGGGCATCCGGACGATCATGGACGTCGTCTACAACCACATGTCGAGCGTCAGCGGGTCGAGCTTCGAGAAGATCGTGCCCGGCTACTACTTCAAGAAGGACGAGAACGGCGCCTACATCGACGAGACCGGCGTCCACAACACCTTCGCCACCAACCGCCTCATGGCCTCGCGCTTCGTGGTGCAGAGCGTCTCCCACTGGGCCCGCGACATGGGGGTCATGGGCTTCCGCTTCGACCTCATGGGCGCGATCGAGTGGAAGACGATGCGCGATGCGAAGGACGCCCTTTACGACATCGACCCGAACATCGTGGTCTACGGCGAGCCTTGGCGGGGCTCGGGCGGCGCGACGGAGTCCCAGGCCGGGAAGGAGGCCGTCTACCAGCATCTGGGCGAGAACGGGAAGGGGTCCGTCGGCGCCTTCAACGACTGCGGGAGGAACGGCCTCAAGGGCGACACCACCTGGGGCTCCCCGGCGCCTTCCTACGGCTTCATGTCGCAAAGCGCCGAGTACCTTTCCGAGGACACGATGTATAACGCGGCGGTCGTCTACCTCGGCGAGCAGCGCGAGATGACGGGGAAGGGGATCCCGACCCCGACCTCGCAGACCCTCAACTACGTGAGCTGCCACGACAACTACACGCTCTACGACCAGCTGAAGTACACCTATGACGGCGGCAAGGACGCCGACACCGACAAGAACGTCGAGAAGGTCGCGGAGGCGGTCCTCGGGACCACCGCCTGGGTCCTCCTCTCCCAGGGCGCGGCCTTCCTCCACGGGGGCGAGGAGATGCTCCGGACGAAGGTCATGGAGCCGGGCGACCCCTACTGGGACAAGATCGAGGAGAACGACTACGTCTCGCTCCCCGGCACGGAGAACCGCCTCATCCGCAACAGCTACTGCTACGGGGACGCGGTCAACGCCTTCCAGTGGGACCGGAAGGCCCTCTACAAGGACTTCTACGAGAAGTACAGGGAGGCCGTCCGCACGAGGAGGGCGCTCATCGAGGAAGGCTACCTCGCCGCCTCCTACGAGGACGTCGTCCAGGGCGAGTACCAGGACGGGGAGAGGACCGTCAAGGTGAGCCGCCTCTGGGACGACCTCATCTCCCGGGGCGCCTACGACGGGGTCACGGGCCTCCGCCCGATCCTCGCCGCCCAGACCGAGTGGAGCAGGATCGACCCCTCGAGGTCCGACATGTACTTCTTCCTCGGCGGGCGCATGAACAACAGCGAGATGATCGACATCGGCATCGGGGCGGGCGCGCTCGAGGTCGTCTACAGCACCAGGCGCGAGGCCGGGACCACGATGGACGTGACGAACTCGCTCGGGATCTACGGCTACGAGATGCTCTGCGTCCGGAGGACGCGCTAGGAGGACCCTATGAAAAGACCCTGCGTGATCGGAGGGATCCTCCTCCTCTCGCTCCTCCTCCCCTCCTGCGTCCCCGAGGCGCCGGACACGAGCCTCGTCTCCGGCTCCTTCACCGAGGAGAACATCGACCAGTACATGGAGGGGCTCCGGGAGACGAGCAAGGGGAATCGCCTCTACATCCACTACCTCCGCCACGAGAACAGCCCGGCCTCCTACCAGGACTGGGACCTCTGGGTGTGGCAGATGGCCCCGGAGAAAGGGGAAGGGGCGAAGTTCGACTGGGCCGGGAGGAGGACGTCCGGGGACAAGCTCTCCGCCACCGGGAACGCCACGATCGACGCCTACGGGGGCGCCTACGTCGAGATCGACCTCGGGGGCTCCTACGACGGGGGCTGGAACAGCGGAAGCAAGTCGATCGGCGGGGTCCCCGTCTCCTACATGGCCGAGGGCGAGCCCGCCGAGAAGATCGGCGTCCAGGTCGTCGAGAGCAGGACGCGGACGGAAGGCTCCGGCTTCTGGCGGAACGACGGGGGCGACCAGAGCTTCCTCCTCGAGGACATGGCCCTCCTCAACAAGGACGGCTCGACGAGCTACCACGCCTTCCTCGTCCAGGACGCGGTGGAGAAGCCCTCCCCGCGCCCGCACGCGGACGTCGAGGACCCCTTCGCCGGGGACGACGGGACGAACGTCACCTACGGGAACGAGAAATATAGCGACGTCGACTGGACGGAGACGGTCGAGCGCCCCGCGACCTCGCCTCTCTTCCTCAAGGGGGAGGGGGCTTCCTCGGAAGGAACACTTTCCTCCGGGGCGGGGGTCGGCTACCAGATCATGGTGTCGAGCTTCGCCGACTCGGACGGGGACGGCTTCGGGGACATCTACGGCATCACCAGCAAGCTCGACTACCTCGAGGAGCTCGGGGTCGAGGTGCTCTGGCTCACGCCCATCCAGCTCTCGGACAGCTACCACGGCTACGACATCAGCGACTACACCCAGGTCGACCCGAAGTTCGGGAGCAAGCGCTCGCCCAACAGCGAGGACGGCCTCGTCACCGCCGCCTCGGCGATGGAGGACTACAAGGACCTCCTCGCGGAGGCCCATGCCCGCGGGATGGCGGTCGTGATGGACCTCGTCATCAACCACACATCCAAGGGGAACGTCTGGTTCCTCGAAAGCGCCCAGCTCTCGGAGGACTACCGCGGCTTCTACCAGTGGGGGAACCACGAGACGGATCCCGGGAACATCAGCGAGGAGCGCTTCTGGTACCCCTACGGGGACCACCCCTACAGCTACTACGCGAAGTTCGGCTCGGGGATGCCGGAGCTGAACTACAGCTACGTGGCGACGAGGGAGGCGGTCGTGACCATGGCCCGCCAGTGGTGCGAGATCGGGGTCGACGGCTTCCGCATCGACGCGGTCAAGCACATCTTCATGGACGACGAGGTCGAGCGGGACGAGGGGGACACCATCATCCTCGACGTCAGCACGAACCCCGAGACCGGGCGGATCCAGGACTACTCGAGCAACCTCACGAAGAACCTCCATTTCTGGCAGTACCTCATCGGGGAGGTGAAGAAGACCCACCCCGACTGCTTCTTCGTCGGCGAGAACTTCGACGGCCACGCCTACCACGTCGCCCCCTTCTACGAGGGCTTCGACTCGATGTTCGACTTCTATACGTACTACAACCTCACGAACGGGGCCGCGCACGCCCTCCGGAACGGGGAAGTGGGAGGAGCGGTGGCCAACTGGGGCGGGGCCTACTCCTCGGGGGGCGGCTATAGCGCCTCCGGGGACACCGACCCGAACAAGGGCCTCGCCGGGAATACCGGGGCAGGATGCGCGATCCAGCACGGCGGCGCCTGGGACATCAAGTCCGTCTACGACGCCTACGAGCGCTACCGCTCGGGAGGCGAGGGGCCCGGGGACGGCTACACCTTCCTCGGCGGCTCCTTCACCTCCAACCACGACATCTCGCGCCTGGTGAACCGCATCGCCGGGACGAGGGGCGGCGGCAACAGCGACATCAGCGAGCAAGGGCGGCTCACCGAGGAGACGTACGGGAACTACCTTCCTTCCGCGACCCTCGTCGCGATCGCCGAGCTCATGCTCCCTGGGCTAACCTGGGTCTACTACGGGGACGAGCTCGGGATGAGCGGGAACTACGAGGAAGGGGCGACCTCCCAGAGCGACTACAGCGACCTCAGCTACCGCCAGCCCATGAAGTGGGTCCAGGGGGGCGAGCCCGGGGACGGGTCGATGACGACGGGCTACGGCGTCACCGGCTCCTACGGGAAGAGCGTCGCGCTGGACGAGCTGAACTCCTCCTCCCTCGTCCCGAGCGTCGAGGAAAGGGAAGGCTCTTCCACCTGGAAAGCCTACCGCGACGCGATGCGGCTCAAGGCGTCGAGCGCCACCCTCACCCGCGGGAACTACGTCCCCGTGGGCTGGGACGTCCAGCTCCCCGGGGGCGGGAGCCAGCCCGCGCCCTACGTCCTCCACTTCCTGAGGACGCTCGGGGAGGAGACCTACGAGGTCGTCATCAACTTCCATCCCACGGCGAAGTGGGACGCGATCGCCCTGGAGGGCGAATGCGTCCTCTCCTACGGAGGGGCGAGCGAGAAGACGCTCCCGCCCCACTCGGCCGTCGTCGTCCGCCGCTAGGGGGCCAGGCGCTCTCCCGAGGGAGGGCGCCTTTTCCTTCCCCTTCCTTCTTCGGGGGGAATTCCTATAATTTCCCCGTATGTTCCTCAGCGTTCTCATTCCTACGAAAGACCAGGCGGAGAAGACCCTCAAGAACCTCAAGGGACCCTTGTGGCGCTACTTCGAGGGGTGCGGGGTCGACTACGAGGTGCTCATATGCATGGACGGGTCGGACGAGGTCAACCGCCGGGCGATGGAAGGGGGCATGCGCATGCTCCCCGACCATTTCCATCTCCTTCCTTACGAAAGCAAGAAGGGGAAGGGCCATAACGTGAGGAGGCTCATCCAGGCGGCGGAGGGCGACTACGTCCTCTTCATGGACTGCGACATGGCGACCGACCTCGAGAGCTTCACGAAGTTCCGTCCCTATATCGACGAATATCCGGTGATCATCGCATCCCGCTACAAGGAAGGGGCGGAGCTCCCCGTGCCCCAGGGCTTCCTCCGGAGGCTCATGGGGAAGGGCTCGCGCCTTCTCATCCGCTCGCTCCTCGGGATCAAGGGCATCGAGGACATGCAGTGCGGCTACAAGCTCATCCGGCGGGACGTCGCCCTCCTCCTCGCCTCGCGCCAGAGGATCGACGGCTTCGCCTTCGACAGCGAGTACCTGTACATGCTCCAGAGGAACGGCATCCCCGTCCTCGAGCTTCCCGTCCGTTGGACCGACGACCCGGACAGCACCGTCAAGGGGGCGTTCCGCTCCTCCTGGAACTTCCTGAAGGAGCTCCTGGAGATCAGGAAGCACAAGGACTCCTACCTCCTCACGGAGGAGGAGAGGGAGAGCCTTTCGTGCTGATCGACCGCGCGACCGTCGAGGTCCGGGCGGGGAAGGGGGGCGACGGGGCCATCAGCTTCCTCCACGACAAGAACACCGAGTTCGGGGGCCCCGACGGCGGGAACGGAGGACGAGGGGGATCCATCTATTTCGTCGCCGCCGAGGACGTGAACAGCCTCTTCGCCTTCAAGCACTCGCGCGTCTTCATCGCCCCGGACGGGGGCAAGGGCAGGAAGGCCCTCATGCACGGGAAGGACGGGGAGGACGTCATCGTCAAGGTCCCCGTCGGGACTTCCGTCTACCGCGAGGAGGACATGCGCCTCATCGCCGACCTCGACGAGCCCGGGGCGAAGGCCCTCATCGCCGAGGGGGGCAGGGGCGGAAGAGGGAACGCCTCCTTCAAGAGCTCCAGGAGAAGGATCCCCCGCATCGCCCAGAACGGGCGGGAAGGGGAGAGGATGAGGCTCCGCCTCGAGCTGAAGCTTGCCGCGGACATCGCCCTCGTGGGCTTCCCGAACGCGGGGAAGACCAGCTTCCTGAACCTCGTCACCAACGCGCGGGCCATGACGGGGGACTACCCCTTCACGACGATCAGCCCGAACCTCGGGACGTTCGTCGGGGAGGACTACCATCGCTACGTGATCGCCGACATGCCCGGCCTCATCGAAGGAGCGAGCGAGGGGAAGGGCCTCGGGATCAGCTTCCTCCGGCACATCGAGCGCTGCCGCCTCATCGTCCACCTCGTCGCGATGGACGGGGAGCGCGATCCCCTGGAAGCCTACGAGAGCATCCGCAAGGAGCTCGCCGGCTACGGGGCGAGGCTCGAGGAAAGGCCCGAGGTCGTCGTCGCGAGCAAGATGGACACGGAAGGGGCCAAGGAACGGCTCTCTTCCTTTGAGAAGGCCATCGGGAAGAAGGCCTTCCCCCTCTCGAGCTTCGAGAGGACGGGCTACGAGGAGATCCTCGAGGAGGCGGTCCGCCTCCTCAAGGACGCGCCCCGCTTCCCCCTCAAGGGCGAGGAGAGCGAGGCCCGGATGGTGTTTTCCCTGGAAAAGGAGGAGCCTCTCTTCGAAATCGCCCGCGAATCCCCCGGCATCTTCCGGATTTCCGGTAAGGGCCCCGAGGAGAAGGCCAAGGAATGGAACCTCACTACCGACCAGGGGCTCGCCTCGCTTTTCCGCTACCTCGAGAAGATCGGGGTGGAGAAGACGCTCCGCGAGATGGGCATCCAGGACGGGGACGAGGTAAGGCTCCTCTCGTTCCGCTTCGACTACGTGAGCTAGCCCGCCCCGCCATTCCTACGGAAGGTATAATCCAGAAGAGATGTTCTATTCCCTGACCGGCACCATCCTCGAGGCGAAGGAAGAGCAGATCGCCCTCCAGGCGGGGGACGTCGCCTTCGAGCTTTCCGTCCCGCGCGGTTCCGATTTCCTCATGGGCGAGAGAAGGACCGTGTACTGCCACGAGGTCTTCGGCGAGAGCGAGCATTACCTATGCGGCTTCGCGACGAAGGCGGAGAAGGAGGCCTTCCTTCTCCTATGCTCGGTGAAGGGGATCGGGCCGAGGACCGCCCTCGGGGCGCTCCGCGAGTCGACCCCGGACGGGCTCTACCGCGCGATCGAGGCCGGGAACACCGCCTATCTCCGGAAGCTCCCGGGGATCGGCCCGAAGGCCGCGAGCCAGATCATCCTCGACCTCAAGGGCCACCTCGCCAGCGAGGCCGGGAGGAAGAAGGCGAAGAACGACCCGGCGCGCTTCGAGGAGGTGCGGGAGGCGCTCCGCGGACTTGGCTTCAAGGCGAGGCAGGTGGACGAGGCCCTCGCCAAGATCGACGCCCCGAACCTCCCCAACGAGGAGATCCTCCGCCTCGCCCTCCGCCACCTTAGGAAAGGAACCGTGCAATGAGCCGCCTCCTCGACGCGAAGAAGGACAAGGAAGACCTCGGGGTAGACGAGACCCTCCGGCCCCGCACCCTTTCCGAGTACATCGGCCAGACCGAGCTCAAGAAGAACCTCCGCATCTTCATCGGGGCGGCCAGGAAGCGCGAGGAGCCCCTCGACCACGTGCTCCTCTACGGCCCCCCGGGCCTCGGGAAGACGACGCTCGCCTACGTGATCGCCGCGGAGATGGGGGGACAGGTCAGGACCCTCTCGGGGCCTTCCGTCGAGAAGACGGGGGACCTCGCCGCCGTGCTCTCGGAGCTCGAGGAAGGGGACATCCTCTTCATCGACGAGATCCACCGCCTCTCAAGGGCCGTCGAGGAGGTGCTCTACGGGGCGATGGAGGACTTCCGCCTCCAGATCGTGATGAACCGCGAGGGCTCGACGAGGACCTTGACGCTGCCTCTCCCGCCCTTCACCCTCGTGGGCGCCACCACGAGGGCGGGCGACCTCGCCGCCCCTCTCCGCGACCGCTTCGGCATTTCCGCGAAGCTGAACTTTTATAGTGAGGAGGAGATCGAGGACATCATCCGCCGCACCTCGAGGGTCATCGGGACCCCCATCGACGAGGGAAGCGTCCGGATCCTCGCCCAAAGGAGCCGCGGCACCCCGAGGATCGCCAACCGCCTCTACAAGAGGGTGCGGGACTTCGCCTCCTTCTTCGGCCACGAGACGATCGACGAGGAGATCTCGAGGATGGCCCTCTCCGCCCTCCACATCGACGAGCTCGGGCTCGACGACGTCGACCTCCGCTACCTCGAGGCCGTCATCGAGCGCTACCGCGGAGGGCCGGTGGGCCTCGAGTCCATCGCCTCCGCGATCGGGGAAGAGATCACGAACCTCGAGGACGTCTACGAGCCCTACCTCATCATGATCGGCCTCATCGACCGCACGCCCAGGGGAAGGGTCGCGACCGAGAAGGCGTACCGCCACCTCCGGAAATCCTTCCAGAAGCCCCTCTTCTGAGGAGGTTTTGCCTTTCCTACCCCGAAATGCTAGCCTAAGGCATGGAGAAAAGGGGCAGGGCGCGGCGCCGAGCCATCCCTTTGCGGAGGAACCTAACGCTCGTCGCGGCCTTCTTTGCGGCACTGTCTTTCCTGAGCGCCTGCGACCCGAACTTACTATCGACTTTGAGAGGATATTCCAGGGTCTGCCAACTAGGCTTCACGGAGATCGAATATTTCGTATATCCCGACAGGGAGGCATTCTTCAAGTCCGTGATCGACGCCGGGTATCCCTTCGTCATCAACTGCAGCCCCTCCTCGCGTTTCTATGGCAATCACTACATCACCGTGACGGGCTACGAGAAATGGACCGTCCGGACGATGCATGACACGAAGCAGAAGCTAATGTTCCGCGTGAACGAGAACTGGATGCTCGCCGAGCCTTGCTATTACGACATGGATTGGCTGGGGCAAGATTTGCTCGACGACGTCTGGGTTCTACTGCCAGATGGCGATGTCTCTATCTTCGACAAGATCACCATTTCCGCGGAAGACATGCCCTTCGGCACCGGCTATCCCGGAGTTGAAACGCCCGATTACGTATCGGTAGGGACTTCTGCAGGCGCATCCGAGATCGAGACCAGGCGCCTTCGCGTCCAGAACTACGAGGACGAATGCATCGTCCTCTCGCCGCGCCGCGAGAACTTCGGAAGCGCTTGGATCGAATTCCGTTCCCCTGTGCGTCTTGCTCGCGCAGAGCTCGATGTTTCCTTCTGGCGATCCTGGGAAAAGGAATATATCGATGGTAACAACTACGAACTCAAATTCAGTTGGAGAAGCGGGACGAATATGTCGTTCGTTGTCGTGAAGGACTACACCTCGAAGCTCGATCGGATTCCGCAAGATAGGACGAAGCCATGCACGATTCCTTTCGCGCTTGGACATTATGGGCTACGAATTGATGTTTCCTCTCTTGCTGTCGGCGACTCCAACAAGGGGCGATTCGTGATTAACGAGCTCCGTATCTGGGTCAATCCTTCTGAGGTCGAACTGCACCTGCAAGGAACGTTATGAGAAAGATAGAGCGCTCCATCCTTGCCTTTGGTCTCCTTTTGGCCGGGTCGGTTTCCCTGACCTCATGTGATCTATACCTGCTTTTCAATCAGCTCGGCGCCAACTACTACATTCCTTTGGGGACGAATAAAGTAACGTTCAGCTATTCAGATTCCGTCGGCACCGCAGCGCTCGACTGGAAGGGGACCATCCGCGCCTCCCGAGTGGAGAAGGAGGACATCCCCTACGAGGAGGTCACCTATTGGTACACGGACGAGCAAGGAAACGTCCTTTCCGAGACCCTGACGTTTCTCAAGAACGCGATGGGGAACCACGCGCCTGTCGCGAATCCCATCTATGACGCAGCGAACTGCATCGACCTCGTCGAGCTGAAGATCGACCGCGGGGAAGGCCTTGAGAAGGTAGATATGTATATCCTGCCAAACAAGTTCGGCATCCTCTCCTGGGCTTTCGAAGGGAATAGCGAGGCAAATCCTCTTCATTTCGATCCGGTGGCTATCTATGGGACAGCGTCCGATCGGAGGAGCGGCACATTTTTCATGAACCAGGAAGGTTGGGAGCTGACCTTCCACCTGAAGTAACGCGCTAAAGGCGGCTGGGATTCCGCCGGTTGTCGAAAGAACCCTTCAGAAACCCCACGCTTTTCCGGTTATTCGGAAAACTACAGAAAGCACGCGCGTTCTCTTCTTCCCTCCTACGTGCCTGCGCGCTAAGATACGCCCTGCATGCGAGCGCCTTTTCTCGCGTGGACATGGGAGCGAACAATGCGTCGGAAGCTAGCCTACATACTCTTGAGCGCCGCGGTCCTCTTCGGGGGAGCGGCCACGATCGCCTCGACCATCACGAGCCTCGACACGGACGTGACCTACGGGACGGGACGAGCCCTTTACTTCCGGGTGAGCGAGGAAGGGACGACCCTCAACGGGGTCTATCCGGAGAACTACGTCGAGGAGGACGGCTACCAGGCCGTCGACCTCGTCGCCGAGGAGATGGAGTCCCGCCTCTCCCACTGGGGGATCGAGGGGACCGTCGAGAAGGAAGGCTACAGCACCGTCAAGGTGACGATCCGCAGCCAGAGCGCCGACGAGACGGAGTACGGCTATCTGCAGCGCTACCTCCCCTTCTCCGGCGGGAACTTCTCCCTCATGGCGGGCACCACGGACGAGGAGATCCTCGCCAACGCCCCCTCCTTCGACTCCTACCGGAACAACCTCATGTTCGACGGCCAGGAGGCCGACATCCGCTACCTGAACGGCATCCCCGTCGTCACGATCGGGGTCAACCAGCCCGGGGAGGACGGGGAGCTCGCCCAGCTCATCGACTACTGCCAGGAGAACACGACCGCGCCCGATAGCTCCGCCGGGACGGAAGGGCAGACCACCTACCTCGCCTTCTGGAGCAACTACCAGGAAGGGGACAGCTTCGCCGTCGCCGCCGACTCCGATAATGAGGAATGGGACGCGAACATGTCCATGCGCCTCATCTTCGGCGAGCCCGCCGAGCAGGCGTGGTGGGACGACGATGACGACGATCTCGACTACACCCGCCTCCAGATCATCCCCAACAGCACCGCGATCGAGTCGGGCCAGTTCGACGAGAGCAAGGCCGGGGCCGCCTACAAGGCCGCCCTCTACTACGAGTCGCTCCTGAACGCGAGCTCCTACGCCGAGATCGGCGCCGGCTACGACGTCACCTTCGCCTACTCGACGATCGTCGAGCCGACCGTCGAGCCCCTCGTCTCCGCCGGGGAGTGGCATCTCGCCCCCGCGATGGGGGCGACGATGATCGCCTCCCTCTGCGCGCTTCTCGTCGGCATCGTCGTGAGCGCCGCCTTCTACCGCCTCGGCTCCCTCATGATCCTCGCCAACGGGACGATCACGCTCATGGGGACGCTCCTCCTCCTTTCCTACTTCGGCGCCCAGTTCGGGATCGGGACGCTCGTCGGGCTCATCCTCGCCCTCCTCCTCTCCTTCTACGGCACCATCTGGTACCTTTCCAAGGTCAAGGAGTCGCTCTACCTCGGGCGCTCCGCGAAGAAATCCCACCAGGAGGCCATGAAGAAGACCTTCTGGCCCGTCATGGACGGCTCGATCGGCGGGATCCTCCTCGGGGTCTGCGTCTATTCCCTCATCCCGGGCGCCTTCGGGCAGCTCGGGCTCGCCCTCGTCCTCGGCTCCTTCTTCTCCGGCGCGGGGAACCTCCTCTTCGTCCGCCTCCTCGGGAACATCCTCTCGGGGGACGAGAGCGCCTCGACGAAGGTCCTCTCCACCTGGGGGGCCGACCCCCAGAAGCTCCCGGAGCGGGACGAGACCGGCGCCTTGGTGCTTAAGGAAGGGCGCGAGGGCCCCTTCGCCAAGGCCAACTTCCGCAAGGGCGCCCTTCCCGGCGCGATCGTCTACGGCGCCCTCTTCCTCGCCTCGATCGCCGGGCTCAGCGCCTTCAGCGCCCTCGACGGTGAGCCTTATTCCTTCGGGTCGCTCTACGAGGACAAGACGGTCCTCGCGCTCGAGTACCGCGTCCCCGCGGGGAACACCGCGACCCTCGCCATGGCGACCGTCGACGACGTGCGGACGAAATACCTCCCGCTCATCGAGCTGGACGGCGTCCCCTTCGACGGGAGCGAGTGGGACATCGTCCTCGAGGAAAGCGCCTCCTACCTCACGGAGGAGGAGAGCTACTTCGAGGTCTACTACTTCACGATCGACCTTCCCGAGTACTTCGCCGCCAAGGAATACAAGTTCGCCGTCGAGGGCCAGGAGTTCGCGAGCCTCCAGGACGCGGCGACCGCCGCCGCCGACAGCGCCGTGGGAAGCGACCTGACCGCCCTCGCCCAGGACGTCCGGGTGACCCCGGGGCTCCCCTCCTTCGGGACGGCCTCCCTCGGGCTTGGGATCGGGCTCCTCGCGATGGCCCTCTACCTCGTGCTTCGCTACCGGCCCGCGAAGGGGCTTTCCGCCTCCTTCCTCCTCGCCGGGATGTCCTTCGTCCCGGCCGGGATCCTCGCCCTCTGCCGCATCCCCGTGAGCCCGACCGCCTCGATCGCGATGCTCGGGACCGCCTTCCTCGCCTATCTCCTCCTCCTCATGCCGCTCCACAGGGCGCGCGAGATCGAGCAGGATTCCCGCGAGAAGGACAAGCGCTCGCTCGCCTTCCGCGAGGAGGCGCTCCGGAAGGGCGTCCAGGAAAGCGCCTTCGACGCGCTCCTCTTCCTCGGGACGTCGCTCGGCGTCCTCCTCTTCGAGTTCGGGCTCGGGCCAGTCGCCTGGGAGATGGGCTTCCTCATGACGCTCGCGGGGACGCTCCTCTCGATCGCCCTCCCGCTCCTCCTCCTCGAGCCTTGCTCCACGCTCCTCGCGCGCCTCTTCTCCAAGATCAAGGTGGAGTTCCGCAAGGACAGGGAAAGCGGGGAGCCCCGCGGGAACGACGTCCTTGCCAAGAAGCGCGGGGGCGAGCCCGAGGAATCCGTCTTCATCGGGATCAACGACTGATGGAGGGCTTCCGGGAACGGCTTCTCGCCTTCCTCCATGTCAAGGAGGAAGAGCTGCCCGCCCTTCTCGAGGACCCTTGGGAAAGGCCTCTTCCCCTGGAGATGGGGGACGGGGCCTCTTTCCTTAGGGCGCGAGCCCTCCTCGAGGAAGTCCGGGACAAGAAGGGGAAGGCCCTCGTCTACGGGGACTACGACGTGGACGGGGCGATGGGCGCCTCGATCCTCCTCCGCGCCCTCCGGGAGCACGGGATCGAGTCGCGCGGGTATCTTCCGACCCGCTACAGGGACGGCTACGGGCTGACCGTGGAGAACGCCAGGAAGATCGCCCGGGCGGGCTACTCCCTCCTCTTCCTCGTCGATAACGGGGTGAGCCAGCGCGAGGCGATCCGGGAAGCCCGCTCCCTCGGGCTCAAGGTCCTCGTCCTCGACCACCACACGCCTCCGGAGGCCCTTCCGGAATGCGAGGGGATCCTCCATCCCGTCCTCGACAGCTACGTGGAGCCCCAGGTGAGCGCGGGCTTCTATTCATATTTATTCGCCGCGAACCTCCTTAAGAGGGAGGATCCCTACCTCGAGTCCCTCGCCGCCTTGAGCGTCCTTTCCGACCTCATGCCCCTCCGGGGGCCGAACCGCCAGGTCGTGCGGAGGATGCTCCGCCGCCTCGAGAGAGGGGAGCCCCCTGAGATCCTCCGCCTCATGGAGAAGGAAGGGCGGAGCGAGGAGGACGTCGCGATCGAGGCAAACGGCAAGATCAACGCGGTGGGGCGCCTCGACGAGGAGGGGAGGATCAACCGCCTCCTGACCTACTTCGCGGACCGGAAGGACGAAGAGCGGATCGCCATCTTCCTCAAGGAGACGAACGAGGAACGGAAGCGCCTGGCCCAGGAGGCGGCGCTTTCGATCCCGCCTTCCCAGGGCATCGGGGAAGTGCACCTCCTCCCCGTGAAGGACGGGCTCTCGGGCCTCATCGCCTCGCGCCTCCTCGAGGAACGGGGCGTCCCCGTCGCCATCTTCGCCAGAAGGGGCGCCCTCCTCGTCGGAAGCCTTAGGACAGGCCAGGGGATGGACGCGGTCTCCTTCCTCCGGAACATGAGGAGGAAGCCCCTCGCCTTCGGGGGCCACAAGGGGGCCGCGGGATGCTCGATCCGCCCGGAGGACCTCGAGGAGTTCCGGAAGGAGTTCCTCTTCGAGGCCGGCAAGCGCTCCCTGGGGGAGAAGCCCCCCGCGGAGCCTTCCCTCCCCATGTCGCTCCGGGAGGCGAACGGGGAGAACGCCCGCCTCATAAGGAGCCTCGCCCCCTTCGGGGAAGGCTGGAGGAACCCGCTCCTCAGGATCGAGGGGGTTCCCGCCGACTCCCTTTCCTTCGTGAAGGAGGGGAAGTACCTCTCCATGCCCCTTGAAGGCGCGCGCCTTTTCAGCTTCCGGCTCGGGATCAAGGACTTCCGGCCCGGGGAGAGGGTCGCCCTCCTCGCCCGGGCGAAGGAGGAACGCTTCCGCGGGACGCTCCGCTACACCTACCTCGCGGAGAAGATCGTCAGGGAAGGCTAGCCTCTTCGCTCCTCACGGGGGCGCGTGCCCGCGTATAATCGGGCGCATGGAAGAGGAGAAGAGGCTCGTCCCGAACGGGGGCTACCCCATGCACAGCTTCCAGGACCTCCGGGCCCGCTATTTCCTCTACATCCACGACGAGGAGGGGCGCGCCCTCATCGAGAAGGCCTACCGCCTCGCCGAGCGGAAGCACCGCGGGGTGTTCCGCAGGACCGGCGAGCCCTACGTCCAGCACCCGATCGAGGTCGCCTACATCCTCGCCGAGCTGAAGTTCGGCCCCCCGACCCTCGCCGCGGCCCTCCTCCACGACACCGTCGAGGACACCGACCTCACCGTCGAGGACGTGCGGAAGGAGTTCGGGGAGGAGGTCGCCCTCATCGTCGACTCCCTCACCAAGATCCAGCGGATGAAGCTCTCGCACCGCACCTCGCAGGACTTCGAGGCGGAGGACCACCGCAAGATCTTCCTCGGGATGGCGAGGGACGTCCGCGTCATCCTCGTGAAGCTCGCCGATAGGCTCCATAACCTCAGGACCCTCGACGCCCTTTCCCCGGAACGGCAGAAGGCCATCGCCGAGGAGACGCTCGAGGTGTACACCCCCATCGCCCACCGCCTCGGCATCTACCAGATGCAGTCGGAGATGGAGGACCTTTCCCTCAAGTACCTGGAGCCCCAGAAATACCAGGAGATCCTCGCCCTCCTCAACAAGAAGGAGGAGGACCGCCAGGGCTCGCTCCTCGCCCTCAAGAAAAGGATCGCCGACATCCTCTACGCCCGGGGCATCCCCTTCCGCATCGAAAGCAGGGTCAAGTCCATCTACTCCATCTACCGGAAGATGTACCAGAAGGGCCATTCCTTCGAGGAGATCTACGACGTCCTCGCCGTCCGCATCATCTGCCGCGAGGAGATGGAGTGCTACGAGATCCTCGGCATCATCCACCAGACCTACAAGCCGATCCCGGGCCGCTTCAAGGACTACATCGCGATGCCCAAGCCCAACATGTACCAGTCCCTCCACACGACGATCGTCGCCGGGGACGGGAACATATACGAGGTCCAGATCCGCACCGAGGAGATGGACGAGGTCGCCGAGGAGGGGATCGCCGCCCACTGGCGCTACAAGGAAGGGGAAGGGGCGAGGAGCGCCCGCGAGGAGCAGCGCGACATCGAGGAGAAGCTCCACTGGTTCCGCGACTTCGTCTCGATGGCGGGCGAGGAAGAAAGCGAGTCCGCCAAGGAATACGTCCAGGGCCTCTCCCACGACATCTTCAACGCGAACGTCTACGTCTTCACGCCCATGGGGAAGGTCATCGAGCTCCCCACCGGGGGCACGGTCCTCGACTTCGCCTACAAGATCCACACCCATGTCGGGGACACTGCCGTCGGGGCGAGCGTGAACGGGGCGAACGTCCCCCTGAGCGCCGAGCTCCGCACGGGGGACGTCTGCGAGATCCGCACGGCGAAGAACGCCCCCGGGCCATCGAGCGACTGGCTCGACATCGTCCGCACGAGCGGGGCGAAGACCCACATCCGGCGCTACCTCCAGAAGAAGGCCGGGGCCGAGATCCCGCCCGAGGAGGCCGAGCGCCGGGGCAAGGAGCAGCTCCTCGAGGCATTCCGCCAGGTCGACGTCGGGGAGCAGGAGATGGAACGCCTCCTTGGGGACGAACGCGTCCTCCAGCGCTGGAACGTCCGCTCCCTGAGCGAGCTCTACCAGCGCGTCAACCTCAAGAACCCCGCCCCCTTCCAGGTCGTGAGCGCCCTCCACCTCCGGAAGAAGCGGGACTTCCGGCTCGAGAAGCCGCTCCCTCCGGGCTCCTCGCCCGTCGAGGTCGAGGGGGCCTCGAACGTCCTCTCCCAGCTCGCCCACTGCTGCACCCCCGTCCCCGGGGACGAGATCGTCGGCTACGTGAGCAAGGGGAGAGGCGTCTCCGTCCACCGGAAGGACTGCCCGAACCTGAGGGGAGGGGAGAGCCGCCTCGTCGGCGTCTCCTGGCGCGCGGTCGAGGGGAAGGAGAGCTTCCCCGCCTCCTGCCGGGTGTACGCCCAGGACAGGGAGAGCCTCATCGCCGACATCCTCGCCCTCCTCCAGAGCCGGGGGACGAAGGTGAGCAGCCTCCGGGCCAACCTCGTGCCCCGGACCGGGAACGTCGTCCTCACCCTCCTCCTCTACGTGAGGGACAAGGACGCCCTCGAGGACACCTTCCGCGCCCTCCGCTCGGTGAAGGGCGTATACGACGCGAACCGCTACACGCACTAAGGAGAACGACATGGGAGAGATGAACCCCGTCAAGGGAATGCGCGACTACCTCGGGGAGGACATGCGCCTCCTTCGGAGGATCGAGGGCACCTTCCTCGGGACCGCCGCGCTATACGGCTACCAGGAGATCGAGACGCCGATCCTCGAGAGCGTCGACCTTTTCCGCCGCGGGGCGGGCGAGGGGACCGACATCGTGAGGAAGGAGATGTACGAGCTCCTCGACAAGGGCGGCAGGCCCCTGGCGCTCCGCCCCGAGCTCACCGCGGGCATCATGCGCGCGATCATGAGCGAGAAGCTCCATAGCCTCCCCGACATGCCCCTGAGGCTTTGCTACTTCGGCCCGGCCTTCCGCTACGAGCGCCCGCAGCTGGGGCGCCTCCGGGAGTTCCACCAGTTCGGCGTCGAGGCCGTGGGCGCGGATTCCCCTGCCCTCGACGCGGAGACGATCGCCCTCCTCATGACGGGCTTCCGCCTCCTCGGGTTCCAGGACCTAAGGCTCCTCGTCAACTCCCTCGGGGACAAGGAGAGCAGGGACCGCTACCGGGCCGCCCTCCGGGACTACTACCGCCCGCATCTCGAGCGCATGTGCGAGGACTGCAAGGAGCGCTTCCGCCTGAACCCCCTCCGCATGCTCGACTGCAAGGTGATGGGAGACCAGGAGCTGGCAAAAGGCGCGCCCTCCTTGCAGGACTACCTCGGGGAGGAAAGCAGGAAGAGGTTCGAGGAGACGCTCCGGATCCTCGATTCCCTCGGGATTCCCTACGAAATCGACCAAGGCCTCGTCCGCGGGCTCGACTACTACAGCGAGACCGTCTTCGAGGTCCATCTCCTCTCCCCCTCGGGGAAGGACTACGGGGCGCTCGGGGGCGGGGGCCACTACGGGGGCCTCCTCAAGGAGCTCGGGGGGCCCGACCTCCCCGGCGTCGGCTTCGCCATCGGCGCCGAGCGCGTCCTCGCCCTCATGAAGGAGCTGGGGCTCGGGGAGGAGGAAGGCCGGGAGGTCGAGGTCGCCGTCCTTCCCGTCGGGGAGGAGGCCCTTCCCTACGCGCAGGAGGCGAGCTACCTCGTCCGGGGGATGGGCTACTCCGCGGAGACGCCCCTCCGGGCCGGGAAGCTCTCCGCCCAGTTCCGCCGGGCGGAACGGAAGGGGGCGAGGGTCGCCCTCATCCTCGGGGAAGAGGAGATGAAAGGGCGGAAGGCCCGGCTCAAGGACATGGAAAGCGAGGAGCAGGAGGACGTCCCCTTGGAAAGGCTCCAGGAACGTCTCGACCAGATATTCGGCGAGGAGGAAGAGGAAGATGGGCATGAGGAATAAGTGGATCGAGGAGCTGGACGAGCTGCTCCTCGGGGAAGAGGTGACGCTCGCCGGCTGGATCAAGGCGGTCCGCAAGATGGGCGCGATCACCTTCTTCGAGCTCCGGGAGAGGACCGGGGTGCTCCAGCTCAGGGCGGACGCCGCGAAGGTGCCCGACGCCCGGAACGAGTACTGCGTCTCGGCGACCGGGATCCTCCGGAAGAAGGAGGTCCCGAACCCGAAGGTCGAGAAAGGCGACCTCGAGCTCGAGGTGACCCATATGGAGATCCTGAGCAAGGCGGAGCCCGCCCCCTTCCCGGTGAGGGAGGAGACGGAGGCCCTCGAGGACACGCGCCTCCAGTACCGCTACCTCGACCTCAGGAGGCACGCGCTCCTCCGGAATCTCGAGATCCGGGCGAGGATATGCTCGATCGCGCGGGACTACTTCGAGAAGAACCGCTTCCTCGAGGTCGAGACCCCGATCCTCAACCTCGCGACCCCCGAGGGGGCAAGGGACTACCTCGTGCCCTCGAGGACGAGGAAGGGGTGCTTCTACGCCCTCCCGCAGTCGCCCCAGCTCTTCAAGCAGCTCCTGATGGTGGGCGGGGTGGACCGCTACTACCAGATCGCCCGCTGCTTCCGCGACGAGGACCTCCGGGCGGACCGCCAGCCGGAGTTCACCCAGATCGACGTCGAGATGTCCTTCATGAGCCAGGAGGAGGTCCTTTCGGTATGCGAGGGTCTCTTCAAGAGGCTCCACGAGGAAATCCTCGGGGAGGAGCTCCCGCTTCCCCTCCGGAGGATCCCCTACTGGGAGGCCTTGGACCGCTACGGCTCGGACAAGCCCGACACGCGCTACGGGCTCGAGCTCATCGACCTTGGTTTCCTCCTTGGGAAAGGACTTCCCGGAATGGAGGAAGGCTTCGCGCGCGGGATCATCGTCCCTTCCTCCCTCGGGCAGATCTCAAGGAAGAAGGCCGAGGAACTGGGCGAGGAGGCGAAAAAGATGCGCGCCTTCCCGCTCCTCCACCTCCGGAAGGAGGGGGGCGAGCTCAAGGGAAGCGTCCTCAAGCTCCTTGGCGAGGAGGATAGGGAAAGGATCCTTTCCCTCATGGGGGAGGGGGACTCGCTCCTCTTCCTCGGAAATAAGGACAGGAGGAAGGCGGACTTCGCCCTGGGGGCGGTCCGAAGCCGTCTCGCGAAGGACCTCACCCTCGCCAGGGAGGGGACCTACGACCTCCTCTGGGTCGTCGACTTCCCGATGTTCACGAGGAGCGAGGAAGGGAATATCGTCGCCGAGCACCACCCCTTCACGCGCCCCCGGGACGAGGACCTCCCCCTCCTCGAGGGTGAGCCGGAGAAGGTGCTCGCCTACGCCTACGACATCGTCATGAACGGCTATGAGGCCGGCGGGGGTACGCTCCGCATCTACGACCCCGAGGTCCAGGACAAGGTGTTCTCGCTCCTCGGGCTCGGGGAGGAGGAGAGGAGGCGCCGCTTCGGCTGGTTCCTCGACGCCTTCCGCTACGGGGCGCCCCCGCACGGGGGCTTCGCCCTCGGGCTCGACCGCCTCGCGATGATCTACTCCGGGACGGAGAACATCCGCGAGGTCATCGCCTTCCCGAAGAACCTCATGGCGGTCGACCGGATGTCGGACGCCCCCGGGCCCGCCTCGCCGGAGGCCCTCGAGGCCCTCGGGATCAAGCTCGATGGAGGAAGCAAGGAATGACAAAGGAACAAATCGCGATCAGCGCCCTCCGGGGCCTTGTCATCGACATGACGAACAAGGCCAATAGCGGCCACCCGGGCATGGCGCTCGACGCCGCGCCGGCCCTCTTCGCCCTCTTCCGGGACCACCTCGTCCTCGACCCGGGGGAGAATGGGACTTCCTGGATGGGGAGGGACCGCTTCGTCCTTAGCGCCGGCCACGTCTCCGCGCTCCTATACGCGATGCTCCATCTCGTCGGGCTTCTCACGAAGGAAGACCTCATGGGGTTCCGCCAGCTCGGGAGCAGGACCCCCGGCCACCCCGAGGTCCTCGAGACCCCGGGGGTCGAGGCGACCTCCGGCCCCCTCGGGCAGGGGCTGGCCGAGGCCGTGGGCATGGCCTTCGCCGAGCGGACGATCCGCGCCCGGCTTGGGCTAGAGGGAATGCCAGAGCACCGCACCTACTGCCTCCTCGGGGACGGCTGCCTCGAGGAAGGGGTGAGCCAGGAGGCGATCTCCTTCGCCGGGAAGGAGGGGCTCGAGAACCTCTTCGTCCTTTATGACGCGAACGGGAGCACCCTCGACGCGGAGACCCCCGTCTCGATGAAGGAGGACGTCGCCCTCCGCTTCCTTTCGGCGGGATGGAACGTCGAGGTCGTCGAGGACGGGGAGGACTGGCATAAGGTCAGCGAGGCCCTTTCCGTCCTCAAGGAGAGGAAGGGGAGGCCCTCGCTCCTCCTCTTCCGGACGAGGATCGGGAAGGGAACCGCCTACGAAGGCTCGCACAAGGCCCACGGAAAGCCCCTCGGGGAAGATCTCGGGAACGAGGCGAAGAAAAACTTCGGGGTATCCTGGGGTCCCTTCGAGGTCCCGGAAGAGGCGAAAGACGCCCTCCTCCCCTTCTTCGAGAGGGGCAGGAAGGCCAAGGAGGAGTGGGACCTCTGGGCCAAAGGGCTTGCCCCGGAGGAAGGGAAGAAGGCCCTCTCTGCCCTCGAAGGCCCCTCCCTCGGGGAGGTGAGGTCCGCCCTCGAGGCGCTTCCCTCCAAGGAGAAGGAAAGCACGAGGAGCCTCTCCGGGAGGGCGCTCGACGCCCTCGCGGCGATCGATCCTTTCCTCCTCGGGGGATCGGCGGACGTCGCCTCCTCTGTCCTCACCGACATCAAAGGGGCGGAGCCGATCTCGAAGGAGAACCCCGCGGGAAGGATCGTGCGCTACGGGATCCGCGAGTTCCTCATGGCCGCGATGAACAACGGCATGGCCCTCCACGGGGGGATCCGCCCCTACGGGGGATGCTTCCTCGTCTTCAGCGACTACATGAAGAACGCGATCCGCATGAGCGCCCTCATGAAGGCGGGGACGCTCTACCTCTTCTCCCACGACTCCCTCGCCGTCGGGGAGGACGGGCCCACCCACCAGCCGGTGGAGCAGCTGGGCGCCCTCCGCATGATCCCCGGCCTCGAGTGCTGGCGGCCCGCGGACATCGAGGAGCTCAAGGCCGGCTACTATCGTTTCTACGAAAGATGCGGGAATAAGGAAGGGCCGACCGCGCTCGTGCTGTCCCGCCAGGACCTCCCGACTCTTGAGAGGTCCTCCTTCGAAGGCGCCCTCAGGGGAGCCTACCTCGTGAACGAGGAGAAGGAGGCCAAGATCGAGATCATCGCCACCGGGAGCGAGGTGACGCTCGCCCTCGAGGCGGCGAGGATCCTGAAGGAGAAGGGAATTCCCGCCCTCGTCTGCTCGATGCCCTCGATGGAGCGCTTCCGGAAGGAAGGGAAGGAGTACCAAAGGAAGGTCCTCCCCCTGCCCTACCGCTTCCGCTTCTCGCTGGAGATGCTCTCGCCCCTCCTCTGGCACGAATGGGCGGAGCATCCGATCGGAGTGGAGGGCTTCGGGGCGAGCGGCCCCATGAAGGACGTCCTCCTTTCCTTCGGCTTCAGCGCGGAGAAGGTGGCCCAGAGGATCGAGGCGCTCTACCACGAGGAAGGCGAAAACGCTTAGAATGTCCCTATGAAGCGCGACTACTACTACATCAACAACTTCGAGAACGCGGGGGACCTCGCGATCGGGCGCCACGCGATCGAGCACATCGCGACGATCGCCGCCGACAGCGTCCCCGGGGCGAAGGTCCAGGGCAGGAAGAAGAGCCTCTTCGCCCTCGAGAGCCCCGTCCGCGCGAGCTTCCGGAAGGACGGGAGGATCGACCTCCGCCTCGACGTCAGCATCTCCCGGGACGCCAAGGACGTGGGCTCGGTCTGCGCCTCCATCCAGGAGGCCGTGGACTCCGCCGTCCGCATGATGGCGGAAGCCCTGCCCTTCTCGATCGAAGTGAGGGTGAGCTCCCTTTCCTGATGGAAGGGACGGGAAGCCCGCTCAAGAGGCCGCTCCTCCGCTACTGGGGGGCGGCTTTCCTTTTCCTTCTCTTCCCCCTCGTGGGGACGCTGGCCCTCGCCTTCTCCTATCTTTCGGAGGACGCCCTCCTCATGGCGCCTTTCTCCGTGAGGATCCTCTCTCTCCACGGGGAATGGCTCCTCGCATGGGGGATCATGGGCATGCTCCTCGTTTATTCCGTCCTCGCCATCCTCCCCGTCTACAGGAAGGGGAATCCCTGGTGGACCCTGCCCGGGGATCTCTATCTCCTCCTCGACACCATCCTTCCCTTCCTTCCCCTTCAGGGGGAGGACGCGCTTCCTTTGGACGGAATGCTCGCGCTTTTCTGGATATATCGCGGGATCCTTCTTCTCGCCCTCCTCCTTCGGTGGGGTCTTTATGCTAGACTACGGCTCTTGGCGAGGAGCGCTAGGAAATGATCTTTGAGAAGAAGGACGGGGAAGCAAGGACGAGGACGGAGACGCAGCAGATCGCGATGACCGCGATCTACGACGCCCTGACCTACGCCTACATGGGGGAGCCCCTCGACGTGGAGGCGACTTTGTCCGGCCTCACCGGCGAGCCCTACGAGGAAGTCGACCCCTTCCTCAAGGGGACGCTCCTCTCGGCGATCCGCCACCTGCCCGAGATCGTCCCCGCCTTCGAGAGGAAGATGAAGGACTGGAAGTTCCAGCGCCTCGACAAGGTCGAGCAGGCGATCCTCGTCCTCGCCTACGTCCATCTCTCCTACGTGGAGAAGGACGCCCCGAGGGCCGCTATCATCGACAATGCGGTCGAGCTCGCGAAGAAATACCTCGGCGAAGGCGACTACCGCTTCGTGAACGCCATCCTCGACAACGTCCTCCCCGGCAAGAGGAAGGGATGATGGAATCGCCCTTCCCCTCGCCCGTCAAGGTCGGGGAGCTCCTCAGGACCCTCCGCCTCTTCTTCTCGAAGGAGAGGCTTTTCCATGCCCTCCTCCTGGAAGGGGAGGTGGGGCGCGTCAAGGAATGGAAGGGCGCCTACTTCTTCGACCTCCGGGACGGGGAAAGCGCGCTTTCCTGCTCCTACTGGCCGGGAAGGACGGGGGAGAAGCCCCCGGAAGAGGGGGAGCAGGTGCTCCTTTCCGGGGATCTCGCCCTTTATGAGAAGAGGGGCAGCCTTTCCTTCCGCGTCTCTTCCTTCAAGAGGAAGGGGGAGGGGGAGCGCCTCCTCGCCCTCCGCCTCCTGAAGGAGAGGCTATATAAGGAAGGGGCCTTCTCCCCGGAACGGAAGAAGAAGGTCCCCTCCTTCGCGACGGACATCGCCCTCGTCCTCGCCAGGGGGAGCGCCGCCGAGGCGGACCTCAGGAGGAACATCCTCCGGAGGTGGCCCCTCGCGAAAGTGACGACCTACGGGACGACCGTCCAGGGGAAGAGGAGCCTTCCCGAGATCGAGAAGGCCCTCGAAGAGGCCGACGGGGGCGCCCACGACGTCGTCGTCCTCGCCCGAGGAGGCGGCTCGAAGGAAGACCTCGCGGTGTTCGACGAGGAAGGGGTCGTCAGGGCGATCCTCAGGATGAGGACGCCTCTCGTCGCGGCGATCGGCCATGAGATCGACCAGAGCCTCGCCGACCTCGCGGCGGACATGAGCGTGTCCACCCCGACCGCGGCCGCCGAGGCCATCACCGCCGACATCGGGGAAATCGTCCCCGAGATCCTCTCCCTCCAGGAACGCCTCCAGGGGGCCTTCCTCCGGAGGATGGAGAGGGAAGAGGAGGGCCTCCGGAGAATCCTCTCGCGGCCCCTCTTCCAGGGGGCGGGGAACCTCCTTCCCCTCATGGAGAAGGTGGGGGCGCTCGGGGGTAGGCTCGCCCTCCTGGCGAAGTCCTCCCTGGAAGGGAAGGGACGGGAGGTCCTCCACCTGCGGGGGATCCTCGAGTCCCTCTCGCCCCAAAGAACGCTTGAAAGAGGGTATTCCATCACTACGATGGAAGACGGAAGGATCCTCCGGGACAAGAAGGACGTGATCCCGGGGGCGCTCCTCAGGACAAGGCTCATGAAGGGGGAGGTGCTCTCCCGCGCGGAGGTAAGGGAAGATGGAGAAGAAGGATAGCTTCGAGACGAGGCTCGAGAGGCTCAAGGAGATCGTCGCCAAGGTGGAGTCGGGGAACCTGTCCCTCGAGGAATCGGTGCGGCTCACCGAGGAGGGGAAGGCCCTGGGGGAGGCCCTCGAGGAAGAGCTCGAGGAGGCGCGCAAACGAATCCTCGACGAGATGCCGAAAGAAGATAACTAGTAGTCATTTAGTAGTTTATTTGCTGTTTCACGATGTCAAGGAAGAAAGTCGCCATCGATGTTTCCGAGGTAAATAGCCCGGATAAGGTGAAATCGCTCCCCAAGGAGGCGATTCCCGCCTTTTCCGCGTGCCTCAGGGAGAAGATCATCGAGGCGACCTCCTCCCGGGGCGGGCATCTTTCGAGCAACCTCGGGACGGTGGAGGCGACGATCGCCCTCTGCCGGGTTTTCGACTTCCCGAGGGACCGCCTCGTCTTCGACGTCGGCCACCAGTGCTACGCCTGGAAGCTCCTCACCGGGAGGTCCCTCGGGAACCTGAACGGAAGAGGGGGCACGAGCGGCTTCCAGAAGATGGGGGAAGGGCCCTACGACCCATACGAGGCCGGGCACGCGGGCACCGCGGCAAGCGCGGTCCTGGCGATGCTCGACGCCCGGAGGATAAAGGGCGGGGAAGGCGAGATCATCGGCTTCCTCGGCGACGGCTCCCTCCAGTGCGGGCTCACCCTCGAGGCGCTCAACGACCTCGGGAGAAGGAAGGAAAGGGCGATCCTCGTCCTCAACGACAACGAGATGGCGATCTCTCCCTCCCGGGGGGCGATCTCCGAAAGGCTCCGCCTCGTCTCCGTCTCCAAGGGCTACCTCCGCCTCAAGGAACGGACGAAGGTGCTCCTTTCCCGTTCCTGGGGAGGGGGGAGGACCCTCCGCTCCCTCCGGAAGATCCGCGACTGGCTCAAGAACGCGCTCGTGGGATCGAATCTCTTCGACGACCTCGGGTTCCTCTACCTCGGGCCCGTGGACGGGCACGATGTCCAGGCGATGGAGCGCTCCTTCCGCCGGGCCCTTCGCGCGGAAGGCCCCGTCATCGTCCACATCAAGACGAAGAAAGGGAAGGGCTACCTTCCCGCCGAGAAGGACGAGGTCGGCTACTGGCACGGGGTCACCCCCTTCGACCCGGAGTCCGGCTCCCCCAGGGAGGAGCACCCCGGCCTCCTCTCCTGGTCCCATTTCTTCGGGGACGAGGTGCTGCGGGCCATGGGAGACGCGAGGAACGTCCTCATCTGCCCCGCGATGATGAAGGGGAGCCACATGGAGGAAGCCTTCCGGAAATACCCGGAGCGATCCTTCGACCCGGGGATCGCCGAGGAGCACGCGCTCACCTACGCCGGGGCGCTCTCCCTCCAGGGCCTCCATCCCATCGTCTCCATCTACTCGACCTTCCTCCAGAGGGCCTACGACGAGCTCCTCCATGACTGCGCGAGGATGAAGGCGGGCATGACCCTCCTCGTCGACCGGGCGGGCCTTGCCGGGGCCAACGGCGACACCCACCAGGGCATCTACGACCCCGCCTTCCTCATGAGCATCCCCGGGGTGGAGGTGTACATGCCCCGGACCCTTAGGGAAGGACATGACCTTTTCGAATCCTCCCTTTCCATGAAAGGCAGGATCCTCGCGATCCGCTACCCCCATAGCCTCGAAAGGGAAGAGGAAAAGGGGCTTCCCCCGGAGGACCCCTTCTCCTGGAGGCTCCCGCCCCTTGGGGAAGGGCCGCTCCTCCTCGCCCTCGGGCCTCTCGGGAGGAGGCTCGAGGAGATGCTCCTCAAGGAAGGGATCCCCTTCCGCGCGGGGAAGGCGACGCGCCTATGGCCCTTCCGGGAGGAAGAGGTCGAGGCGCTCCTCAAGGAAAAGGAGATCTTCGTCTACGACCCCTACGGGACGAAGGGAGGCTTCCTCTCCAGGCTCTTCGCCGCCTTGGAGGAACGAGGCTACCAAGGGAAGGCGCGGGGGGTCGCCCTTCCCGAGAAATACGTCCTCCAGGGCTCGGTTGATGAGCAGCTCCGGGAGTGCGGGGCGCATCCGGAGCAGGCCCTCGAGGCCTTCAGGGAGGGCAGATGAGCCGCATCCTCGCCCACGTGGACCTCAACGCCTTCTTCGCCAGCGCGGAAAGGCTCCGCCACCCGGAATGGAAGGGCGAGGCCATCGTCGTGGGCGGGGAAGGGCCCCGCGCGGTCGTGAGCACCGCCAGCTACGAGGCGCGGAAGCTCGGGGTCCATTCGGGGATGCCGATGTTCGAGGCGAGGAGGAGGGCCCCCAGGGCCCATTACTGCCCCGTCGACTTCCGCTACTACGAGATGCTCTCGCGCTCCTTCTTCACGCATCTTGAGCGCTACGCCCCCCTCGTCGAGGAAGTGTCGATCGACGAGGGCTACCTCGACCTCACGGACAGGATCCCCCGGAAGGACCCCCTTCCCTACCTGAGGAGGATCCAGGGGGACATCCTCCACGAGATCGGGCTCCCCTGCTCGATCGGGGTCGCCCCGACGAGGTTCCTCGCCAAGATGGCCTCCGACCTCCGGAAGCCCCTGGGCATCACGATCCTCCGGAAGCGCGACATCCCCGGGGTGCTATACCCCCTCCCCATCGGGGACTTCTGGGGGATCGGGAAGAAGGGGGCGGAGCGCCTCCGCGCGATCGGGGTCATGACGATCGGGGACTTCGCGAGGGCCCTCAAGGACGAGGAGCCCCTCCTCCGCGAGCGCCTCGGGAAGTTCGTCGACACGGCGAGGGCCTGGCTCGAGGGAAAGGGCGACGACCGGGTCGACCCCCGCCCCTTCGACCCGAAGTCCATCGGGCACTCGGAGACCTTCCCCTACGACACCTCCGACTACCTGAGGATCCGCGACCACCTCCTCTCCCTCGCCAGGAGCGTCTCCGAAGGGGCCAAGGCGAGGAAAAGGAAGGGGAGGACCGTCGTCCTCCTCGTCCGCGACAGCGAGTTCCATAACCACAGCCGCTCCCTCACGCTGAAGGAGTCGACGGATTCCTTCGAGGAGATCTTCTCGCGCGCGGAGGAGCTTTTCGAACGGAACTTCCTCGGGATGGACCTCCGGCTCGTGGGAATCACCCTCCAGGGGCTCGTCGACCCCCGGAAGGAGGACGTCCAGCTCACCTTCTGGAACTACGAGGAGTACAAGAGGCTCGACCAGACGAGGACCCTCGTGAAGGAATGGAACCGGAAGTTCCCGGGGGCGAGGCTCCTCCTCCTCAGCTCCCTCAGGAAGGAGAGGGATGGACGCCCTTGAGGCCCTCAGGGCCTACGAGAGGACCCTCCTCGCGGAACGGGGGCTCCTCCCTTCCACGGTCCTTTCCTACGACGAGGACATCCGCGCCTTCCTCAGGAGGGGGATGGCCGAGGACACGGGCTCCCTCGACACGGAGAAGGTCCTCCTCCACCTCCGCCTCCTCCTCCGGGAGGGGAAGGCGAGGGCGACCATCGCGCGCGCCCTCTCGAGCATCCGCGGCTTTTACTCCTACCTCGAAGGGGAGGGGCTCCTCGAGGAAGGGCTCAGGGAAATCCCGACGCCCAAGGGGGAAAGGAGGCTCCCCTCCTTCCTTTCCCACGAGGAGGCGATGCGCCTCGTCGAGGCGATCGGGCGGGAAGGGGAGCGCGCCGGCAGGGACCGCGCGATGACGCTCCTCATGTACGAGGAAGGGCTCCGGGTGTCGGAGCTGCTTTCCCTCAGGAGGAGGGACGTCGACCGCGAGGGGCTCCTCCTCCGCGTGAGGGGGAAGGGGAAGAAGGACCGCGTCCTCCCCCTCGCCGAGGAGGCGCGGGACGAGATCCTCCTGTACGAGACGGCCTGGCGCGCCCGGAACCCCGGGAGGAAGTGCCCCGTCCTCTTCCTGTCCCAGAGGGGGCGCCCCCTGACCAGGGACTACTTCTACAAGGCGATCAGGGAGTACGCCCTCAGGGCGGGGCTCCGCGAGAGGGTGAGCCCCCACGCGCTCCGCCATAGCTTCGCCACCCACCTCCTGGAAAGAGGGGCGGGCCTCCGGGCGGTCCAGGAGCTCCTCGGCCACGAGAAGATCTCGACGACCGAGATCTACACCCACCTCCGGCGGGAGAGCATCCTCGAGGCCTATGATTTGCTCTTCGACGGGGATGACGAATAAAATCGGGGCGAAGGAAGGAGCATCTATGGGAAAGTGGAAGCGCGTCTTCCTTGTCGTCGCCGACTCCATGGGGATCGGCGGGGCCAAGGACCAGGAGAAGTTCGACGACCTCGGGGCGAGCACCCTCGAGCATGCCCTCGCTAGCGTGGGGGGGATCCATCTCCCTATCCTCGAGGGGATGGGGCTCGGGTGTCTCTCCGCGATGCCGGGAAACTCCCCGAGGATCGAGAGGGACACCCTCGCGATGGCCCTCAACGAGAAAAGCGCGGGCAAGGACACGATGACCGGGCACTGGGAGATGATGGGGATCGAGACGAAGGTCCCCTTCCAGACGTTCACGGACACGGGGTTCCCGAAGGAGCTGATCGAGGCCCTTGAGAAGGAGACCGGCCGCAAGGTCATCGGGAACAAGGCCGCCTCCGGGACGGAGATCCTCGTTGAGCTCGGGGAGAGGCAGATGAAGGAGAACTCCCTCATCGTCTACACGTCCGCCGACAGCGTCCTCCAGATCGCCGCCCACGAGGAAGCGACGGGCCTTCCGGAGCTCTACCGCTGCTGCGAGATCGCGCGGGAGCTCACGATGCGCCCCGAGTGGTTCGTCGGACGGGTGATCGCCAGGCCCTATCTCGGGAGCAAGGAGGAAGGCTTCGTCCGGACCGAGCACAGGAAGGACTACACGGTGCCCCCGCCCATGGACACCGTCCTCGACGTCCTCATGAAAGAAGGCTTCATGACTTCCGGGATCGGCAAGATCGGGGACATCTTCGACATGAAGGGGCTCCGGGAAAGCGACCACACGGGCAACAACCGCGCGGGGATGGCCTCCCTCCGGAAGGCGATCGAGACGAGAAGGGAGGAGGAAGGGCTCTGGTTCGTCAACCTCGTGGACTTCGACTCCCTCTACGGCCACCGGAGGAACGCCCCGGGCTATGCCCGCTGCATCCAGGAGCTCGACGAGGAGCTCGGGAGGACGCTCCCGCTCCTCGGGGAGGGGGACCTCCTGATGCTCACCGCTGACCACGGGAACGACCCGATCCACAAGGGCACCGACCACACGAGGGAGAGGGTCCCGCTCCTCCTCCGCGGGCGAGGGCTCGGGGAAGGAAGGGTCCTAGCCGAACGGAGTTCCTTCGGGGACATCGGGGCGACCATACTCGGGAACTTCGGGATCCAGATGCCCTCCTCCCTCATCGGGGAAAGCGTCAAGGAAGCCCTCTAGGGGAAAGGCTCCTATAATCGCGGGCAGGGAATCCCCTGCCCCTTTTCGAAAGGAACATCGCATGAACAAGAAGCTGCCGATCCTCCTTCTCTCTTCGTTCCTCCTCGCCGCCTGCGGGGGGGACGGGGAGGGGAGCCTCTCCTCTTCCTCCTCCCAGGAGGAGCCTTCCTTCGTCCCCGCCCTCCTCACCCCCTCCGGGGCCCCGACCATCGCCTTCCTCGACATGGGGGAGGAAGAAGGCTGGGACGTGGAAAGCCAGACGACGAAGATCCCCGCGGCCTTCCAGGCGCCCGGCTACGACGCGATCGTCTTCGACGGGGTCAACGGCCTCCGGAACCTCGTGAAGAACAAGAACGAGGACTTCTATCTGGCCCGCTGGCTCACCGGCGGGAACTTCCACCTCGTCTCGAGGACCGAGGAGTCGCTCCCCCCGGGGGAGAAGAAGACCGTCTTCTCCTTCAACGAGGGTGCGCTCCCGGACCTTGTCTTCCGTCATCTCCTGACCGAGGAGCTCGGGATCGACCTCGCCGACCTCTCGATCGAGTACGGGAACGGGGTCCAGGACGTGGCGACCGCCCTCCGGGGGGCGGGGGAGAGAAGCTACGACTACTACTTCATCGCCGAGCCCGCCCTCACCGCGGCGAGGAACGCCCTCGGGGAAGAGAACCCCGTCCATGAGATCTACGACCTTCGCGAGGAATGGGAGAAGAGCACGGGAAGCCCCGCCCTCCCCCAGGCCGCCCTCTTCCTGAGGAAAAGCGCCTACGAGGAGAACGAGGAAGGCTTCCTTTCCTTCCTCGAGAGGGTGGACAAGAACCTGACCCTTGCGATCGAGGACCCGGAGAAGGCCGCGGAGGCGATGGAAGCCTACTCCCAGGACCCCTCCCTCCAGCAGGGGAGGTGGGGCTTCAACGCCTCGACCCTCCGCCAGGTGCAGGAGGACAACGGCCTCGGGGCGATCCTCCCCGGGACCATCGAGGACAACCGGGCGTTCGTGAACGATTTCCTCCAGGACCTCGAGGGGGAGGGCGCGACCCTCTTCGGGGAGTCCCTCTTCCTCTAGGAGGGGGGCGAAAGGAAAGGCGGGCCGGGAGAAGGCCCGCCTTTTCCGTCCTAGCACCAGTGGACCAAGGTCCCGATCGAGGTCGGGGGGAAGGTCTTGTCGTAGACGGGGTCGAAGGTGATCTCGAAGCCGAAGTCGACCGCGTAGTAGGCGATCCCTTCCTCCACCTGCATCGGCTCGATGATCTCTCCCGGCCCTTCCTCCTCGTCCCATTCCCGGAGGATGACCCCCTCGCGGCTTTCGAAGCGGAGCCCGAACTGGATGTCCTTGTTCCGGATGTAGGGCGCCTCGCCCTCCTCGAGGAGGAGGAAGCCTCCCTCCCCGTCGGAGAGGACCCCGCGGAAGAGGAACTCGTGGCCCTCGATCGTCCGCAGGATCTCGCCTTCGTAAGGCTCGGAGGGCAGGGAATCCGAACGGAACTCCGTCATCCCACCGGCGGCAATCCCTTGGAAAGGGTTCTTGCAAGAGGAGAGAAGGACGAGGGGAAGGAGGAGCGGGAGCAGCCTTGCTTTCATACGCTTGATAATACGCCGGAGCGCCTTCCTCCGTCTCAAGGTGGCGAGGTGATATCATCACGGGGCTATGGAGAAGAGGAAGAAGGCGAACTGGTCCTGGGCCAAAGGAACTTCTCTGATTCTCATGGGGTCACTCCTTGTTCTCCTCCTATGGTGGATCCTCTCCCTTTCCCTCGAGGCGGGAGGGAACCTCAACCTCCCCGACCCCTGGAAGACGATCGGAAGGACGCTCGAGGTCCTTTTCCTGCCCCAAGAGGCGGGGCGGACCTGGCTTGGCATCGGCTGGACGACGTTCCGCCTCTTCCTCTCCTTCCTCCTTTCCCTCGTCCTTGCCCTCCTCCTTGGGACATTGGCCGGCCTCTTCCCGTCCTTAAGGACATTGTTCCGTCCTGGGGTGACCCTCCTCAAGGCGGTCCCGACGATCGCCGCGGCGGTCCTTCTCTCGAGCCTTCTCTTCGGGCCCGGCTACGGGGAAAGGGCGCGCTACATCCCCGTCTTCCTCGGCTTCCTCGTCATCTTCCCGATCCAGTACGAAGCGGTCCTTTCCGGCTTCGACGGGGTCTCCCGGGAGGAAAGGGAGGCCCTCCGCCTCGAAGGAGGGGAGCGGTCCTTCCTCGCCCTCAGGGAAGTCTACGGCCCTGGGGCGCTGCCCTACCTCCTCCTTTCCTTCGCCCAGTCCCTCGGGCTCGGGCTCAAGGTGACCCTCATGGCGGAGATCACCGTCGGGGGCTCCGTCGGGGAAGGCCTCGGCGAGCTCATCCGCGAGAACACCGCGCCCATCTACGACATGGAGGGGATCCTCGCCTACTCGCTCGTCGCAATCCTCCTCGTCCTTCTTTCGGACGGCGCCCTGGCGCTCCTCAAGAGGAAGCTGGAGAAGGAAGTCCTCTAGGCTCGTTATTTACTTCGCAAATTCACTTCGCAGGACTTCGCAAACACTTCGCAGGACTTGCGGAGCGCCCGGCTTATCCCTCTTTCACGAAATCCCGGTTCGTAAGGTATCCATCTCCGATATAGACAAGGTAGCCATGCCGGGCCAAGGGGGCGAGGATCCTATTGTAGAAATAGGCGCTCCTCGATAACCCGATTGCCTTGGCAATCTCGACGGCTTTCCTTGAGCCTTCGTAGCAATAGGAAAGAATCGCGCGGTCGTGCTTCCTTTTCCCGGGCAAAGGGACGAAGGACAGCGGGCGGCGTAGCGAAAGGAAGCCAGGCCCCGCGTAGAGCAAGTCGGGAAGGACGAGGGAAAAGGAGCCGTCGATGACGTTCCAGCTGGGCCTCTTCCCGCAGCCGGCATCCTTATAGCATTCGATCGTATTCGCGAAAGGGAGCCTATCTTTCTCGCTGAGGGGGCAAAGGGACAGGATGTGGGCGATGAGAGGGTTCCTCGTCCTTGCGGCATACGAGAGGAGGTCTTCTTCCCTGAAGGTTCCGCTGCAGCCAAGAGGAAATCCGGGCGAAGCAAGGACCAGGCGGTCGTCATAGATGTCGAGTTCGATCGCGGCGCCTTCGATCCGGTAATCGCGCTGAAGGATGGCATTCCCGGCCGCCTCAAGCGCCGCTTGGACAGGGTAGGAGCGGATCTCGCGGTTCCCATCGTCCATCTTTTCCAGCCCGATGCAGGAGTTCTCCTCGATGAAGCCGCGAAGGAATTCGAACTGGCCGAGGAGGTCGCCTCGCCTTTCCTCCCTCCGGATGAGGACGGAAAGAGCAGGATCCACCCCTTTCCATCTCCGGCAGGAGACGAGGGTCTCCGGGGATCGGCAACCATCCCGGAAGAGGAGCGCGCCTCGCCGGAGACATCGCGCCTCGTCGAAGAAGGAGACGCCTTCGAGAGTCTCCTCGCCCAGAGGGAACCCATTTTGTTCCTGGAAAAACGAGAAAAGTCTCTGAAAGTCACCAGGGTCAAAAAGGACGTCGGTCTTGCCTGAGTCAAAGGGATCGCGAGGGAAGGAAGAAACGATCGCGCGGAAATCCGCGACTGAGGCCCGCTTCGTCCAACGTTCCTGCCGGAGGTAGGCGGCCTCCCCTTCCTCTTCCTTCAAGGCATAGGGCAGGAAAGGCCCTTCCCGGACGGCCACCTTCATCAAATAGAGCTCGTTTCCTTCCTTTTGATAGGAAGGGTAGCAGTACGAAAAGCAGCACCCAGGAGGGCAGGGGACAAGCGAACGGGAAATCCATCGGCGAAGGATCTCCCTCTGGGCTTCCAGCTCTTTCCGGCCCATCCCGCGGAGAGTCCCTCTTAGATCGGAAATCCCGACCAGGAGCTCGCCCCCGCAGGTGTTGAGGAAGCCGACCACCGCCTTCTCCCATTCCCTGCCCGGATCGGAATCAAGCCGATCGACGAAGTGGTAGTCATGGATGTCGGTGAACCATCCGGGGAAGAGGTCGCCGATGCCTTCCATGGAGGAAGGATAATCTAAGGCTACGGGACTGAAGTCCCATCTTGCCGCTTGTAAATAAGGGCGAAGAAATATTCGAAACCGGCGTTCACAGACAAGAGCGCCATTCAATAACTTGCCCGATAAAGTCCCCAAGAGGGTCGGAAGTGAAATAACCTTGCAGAGACTTTAGACTGGTAAAACGGCCGTCTCCCTTGCTTAGAGATACGAGAGGAGAAAGAGATGGCAAATTCCAAGGTAGTAGATAACTAGTAGTTTCTAACTTGGAGATTTCCTTTGTGGATAACGGTGAACATCGTTGGGATATATTGCTGATTATTCTACAATAACATCTGTTCTTATCTGTGTTTTTCCAAGCGTTACTATACATAATAGCCATTATGCGAAGTGGACATGAAAAAGGGAAAGCGGCCCTTTCGGACCGCCTTGCCCTGGTCGATCTACTAGTCCTGCCGGACGCTCTTCCCCAAGAGTTCCTCGAGGGCGACCTCCTCCCTCTTGCCTCTCAGGAAGAGGTGGCAGATCAAATCGCCGCAGTCGACGAGCACCCAGCCGGACGTCCCTTTGCCTTCTATCCTTGGAATTATATTTTCTTCCTTCTCGCAATATTCCTGCAGGGCCTCCGCGTACGCCCCGAGGGCGCGTTCGTTCGGCGCCGTCCCGAGGAGGATCCAGTCCGCGTAGGGCGAGATCCCCTCCACGGAGATGAGGAGCAGGTCCTCCGCCTTCCTCTCCTCGAGGAGGGCCTTCGCCCTCTCGGCGATGCCCGTCCCTTCCTTCCTTGCCTCTTCCATATTCATTCTCCTTCCTGCCCGAGATAGGCCCTGTAGGCCCTCTCGCTCATGGGGTTCTTCTCCCCTCCATGCTCCTTCAGGTACTCGCGGTTCGCCCGGAGCACCGCGCGGAACCCTTCCTCGTAGTCCTTCATCATCGCCTTCACGTAGGGGCGGGAGTCCCAGCCTCTCCCCGGGTCGATCTTGTCCGCCGCGTAGAGGATCTTCCCCAGGGGGCTCATCCCGGAGTCCCCCGTGCAGTGGGTGCGGATCGCCTCGAGGACGTCCTCCTCCTCTTCCCCGAGCTCCTCTCTTGCAAGAACCGCGCCCGTCCACTGGTGGAGCGAGTAAGGGGGCATCCCCGCGGGGACCTCTTCCCCTTCGAGGAGCCTCCTCCCCTCCTCTTCCCCGAGGTCCTTCCCTAGGTCATGGAGGAGCCCGGCCCGGTAGGCCAATAGCTCCATCCTCTCCCCGAGGCGATTATAGGAAGCGATCGCGCGGGCGAGGTGGGCGACGCTCAAGGAGTGCTCGTACCGCCCCTCCCCCATCCTTTCGGCGACCTTCCCCCACTTGTAGAGGCGGTGGGCCTCGATCGCGACGAGCTCCGGGTCGGGAAGGTCGAGGGAACGGATCTCCCTCACCATCGTGCTCGAGGTCATGCCCGCGCCCTTGTAGGGGACCTCCTCCATATGGAAGCGCGCCTTCGTCTCTTCCGGGACCTCGACCCCCTCCCGCGGGACATAGAGGATCCGCGCGAGCGAGGAAAGCCTTCCCGCCTCCCTCCAATCGGGGAAGCGGAGGGCCTGGTCGGCGCCGAGGAGGAGGGCGAGCTCCCTCCCGGGCCATTCCCTCTTGATCTCGAGGACCGTGTCGATGGTCCGGCTTTCCCCTTCGCGCGAAAGCTCCCGCGGATCGATCTCGATCCCCTCCTCCCCGAGGGAGGAAAGGGCGAGGCCGAGGAGAAGGAGTCGCGTCCTTCCTTCCGCCTCCGTCCTCTTCCAGCGGGGGCTTCCCGCGGGGAGGAGGAGGACGTCGTAGCCCATCCGCCTCGAAAAATAGGAGGCCATCCGGAGATGCCCCCCGTGGACGGGGTCGAAGGAGCCTCCGAAGAGGAGGAGGGGGCGGGCTTCGCTCACTTCCCTACCTTCGCGCGACCGTAGCTGACGCCGACGCCGCGGGGGACGTAGATGCGGAAGAGGCTTCCCTTCGCCTGGCACTCGATCCAGCCGAAGCCGGCGACCATGATGTCGCGGGGGCCTTCCTCCTCGATCCGGATGTCGAAGACGTCGATGTCCTTGAGGGTCGTCCCTTCCTTCAGCTGGGGATGGGGGGCGTTCCGCGAGAGGTAGCGCTCCTCGGCCTTCCTCCCCTTCGCCTTCTGGATCTCGACCCGCGGGGCGAAGTAGCAGCGAAGCTGGGCCTTCCCCTCCCCCTCGAGGCGGTCGAGCCTCACCCCGCCCCCGAGGAGGAGCGACTCCCCGTTCTCGAGCTGGAAGGAGCGGGCCTTCGTCTCCCCGGCGGGATAGTAGGTCCACCTCCCGACCTCCGGGAGGCGGAGGGGGAGGGCGTTGTCGCCCCCTTCCCCGGGGGTGTCGTAAAGGTAGGAGGAGCTGTCGAGGGGGATCGCCATGAGGCGGAGGTCGGTGCCTTTGTAGCGCCTGGTCTCGATGTTCCTCCCGGAACGGTTGCGGTAGGTCCTCAGGAAGGCGTTGAAGAAGAGGGACTTCCCGGAGAGAGGCGCGCCGATGATGTAGACGTCGTGGGCCTTCCTCCTCCGCTCGATCTCGTCGCGGATCTCCTCGATCCCCGCCCCTGCGGAAAGGGAGAGGAGGCGGACGTCCTCCTCCTGGACGGGAAGCCCGCCCACGCGGAAGCGGTGGGCGACGTACTTCCGGAGGTCCTCGTCCTTGATCTTCCGGGGCAGGAGGTCCCTCTTGTTCCCGAGCACGAGGATCGGGAGCGACTTGATGCGCTCGTTCACCTCCGGGGAGAAGAAGCATTCGAAGGAGAAGAGGTCGACGAGGTAGACGATGAGGGCCTCCATCGCCCTGGCATCGTCGAGGATGGTGAGGAAGTCCTCGCTCACCTGGCTTCCCCGCGGGGAAAGCGCCTGCATGTTCTCCAGGTAGCAGCTCTCGCAGCTCACCAGCGCGTCCAGGGGCTTGCCCTTGAGGATCTCCGGGTCGATGTAGCCCGGCTCCTCCCTCCTCTCCGTCTGCAGGATCGCCCCGCAGATGCTGCAGCGCCTTACGATTCCGATCTCGCCCATGTTTCCTCCAAGACGGGGATTCCCGTGTCTTCCATTATGCGTCTTCGCGCGCGTTTCTCCAAAACCCGGTTGATTCTCGTCCAGACCGCCTCCCTCCGGGAGAGCGGCTCGAGGAGGAGCGCGGGGACGCCGAGCGCCTTCGCGCCCCATAGGTCGGTGAGCACCTGGTCCCCGCAAAGAAGGCAGCGCGAGAGGGCGATCCCCCTCTCCTTCAGGAAGCGCCTCGCCTTCCAGGGGAAGGGCTTCCCCGTCCCCGCGAGGAATGGGATCCCGAGGGCTTCCGCGTACTTCCTCACCCTCTTCCCGCGGTTGTTGGAGAGAAGGAGGAGGAGGATCCCCTCCCCCTTCATCCGCTCCGCCCATTCCTTCCTCCCCGGGGAGGGGAGGGGGACGTCGTGGGGGTCGAGGGTGTTGTCGAGGTCGAGGAGGAGGACGTCCTTCCCCATCTCATGGAGCATCCATGGCTCCAGATGGAAGAGGGACTTCCCCTTGTAGGCCGGGGAAAGCCTCATTCAAGCTCCTCCAGGAGCGAGATCTCCCCCTCTTCTTCCTCCTCCTTCCTCGGGGGCTCCTCCCCGAGGGGGGCGGGATGGGCGAGGAAGGCCTCGTCCACGTACTCGCCGTTCTCGAGGGAGACGGCGCCCACGTGGCGCTTCTTCCCGAAGCCTTCCGCCGGGCGGGCGTAGCTCTGGGGGTCGGTGAGGAGGAAGTCCTCGAAGACGAGGTCGATCCTGCTCTTGTCCTCCAGGATGACGGCGTCATAGGAGAAGGGCGTCATCTTCCCGAGGCACTTGTCGGCGAAAAGGAGGCGCTGGGGGCTGCCCTTGAAGGTCGGGTACATCATCTTCGCCGCCCCGGTCCTATGCCCGGCCTCGAAGCGGTCGAGCGAGCACACCCGCTGGTGGCCGCCGTCGGTGAGGAGGACGAACTTCCGGTTCTTCTCCTCCGGATGGAAGGCGAGGAGGGCGGCGAGGGGCCTTCCCTTGAACTTGCCCGCCATGACGCCGCCGGAGCGGATGTGGGTGAGGGGCACCTCGCGCTCCGGGTAGCGGAGGTAGGTCCCCTCCTCCCCCATGAGGAGGAGCTCGTCCGCGCCCGAGGTCGGGATGGCGAGGAGGAGGCGGTCCTGCTCCTGGCGCCCGAAGGAGATGGCCTGGCCCGGCCTGCTCCAGCGCTGGAGCGGGAACTCCGAGAGAAGGCTCCGCTTGATGGTGCCGTTCCTCGTGAGCATGAGGACGGGCACGTCCTCGCGGAAGCGCGAGAGGGCGAAGGCCCCGACGAGCCGCTCCCCGTCCTGGAGCTGGACGAGGGAGCTCACGTGGAAGCCCTCCTCGTTCCACTTGGCGCTCCGGATCTCGCTCACGGGGATCTGGAGGTAGCGCCCCCTGTCGGTGAAGAGGAGGAGGAAGTCCTTGGTGGTGCAGCGCCCGAGGTAGAGGAAGGTGTCCTCGCTCTTGATGCCGGGGCGCACCCCTTCGTGGCCCTTGCTCTTCTGGTAGCTCATGAGGGAGCTCCGCTTCAAGTAGCCGTGCCTCGTGCAGACGAGGTAGCACTCCTCGCTCTGGATGAGGTCGCGCCGGTCGATCATGGCCTTCCCCGGCTCCCCTTCCCGGAGCTCGGTCCTGCGCTCGTCCCCGTATTCCCTGGCGATGCGGCGGAGCCCCTTGGCGATGAGGCTCTCCCTCCTCTTCTGGCTCTGGAGGAGCTGCTCGAGCCCGGCGATCTCCGTCCGGAGCCCGTCCCGTTCCTTCGAAAGGAGGAGGACGTCCCCGTGGGTGAGGCGGTGGAGGGGCATCATGAGGATGGCCTCGGCCTGCTCGGGGACGAACTGGAACTCGCGGACGAGGTTCTCCTTCGCCTCGGCCTTGTCCTTGCTCCGCTTGATCGTCTCGACGACCTGGTCGAGGAGGGCGCGGTCCTCGGCGACGCGGAGGAGGCCCTCGACGATGAGGAGGCGCGCCTGGTCCTTCCCGAGGAGGTGGCGGCTTCTCCTGGCGACGATCTCGAGGGCGTGCTGGATGTAGGAGTCGCAGTATTCCTGGAGGGAGAGCGTCCGCGGGCTTCCCTCGACGATCGCGACCATGTGGGCGCTGTAGCTCGTGCGGAGCTGGGTCTTCTGGAAGAGGTAGTTCCGGACCGCCTCCTCGTTCGTCCCGGGCTTCAGCTCGACGACGATGCGGAGGCCGTCGCGGTCGCTTTCGTCCCTCACCTCCTCGATCCCGGGGAGCTCCTTCTCGTGGCGGATCTTGTCGAGGGACTTCACGAGCTGCCCCTTGTTCACCTGGTAGGGGATCTCGTCGACGACGAGGAGGGCGTGGCCCTTCTCCTCCTCGCGGTGGGCCTTCGCCTCGATGAGGAAGCGCCCGCGGCCGGTCAGGTACATCTCCTTGACCCCGTCCCCCTTGTAGAGGATCCCGCCGGTCGGGAAGTCGGGGCCCCCGAGGAGGTCGGCAAGCTCCTCCCCCGTGCAGTCGGGATGCTCGATGCGGTAGGAGATCGCCTCCACGAGCTCCCCGAGGTTATGGGGCGGGATGTTCGTCGCGATGCCCACGGCGATCCCTTCCGCCCCGTTGAGGAGGAGGTTCGGGAAGCGCGCGGGGAGGACGGTCGGCTCCTCGAGGGTGTCGTCGAAGGTGAGGGCCATGTCGACCGTGTCGTTCCCGAGGTCCTCGAGCATCTCCTCGGAAAGGGCGCTCAGCCTCGCCTCGGTGTAGCGGTAGGCGGCGGGGCTGTCCCCGTCGATGGAGCCGTTGTTCCCCTGGAAGTCGACGAGGGGGGCGCGCGTGTTCCAGGGCTGGGAGAGCCTGACGAGCGCCTCGTAGATCGAAGAGTCCCCGTGCGGGTGGTACTTGCCCATGACGTCGCCGACGATGTGCGCGCATTTCTTCGTGGGCCTATCGTGCGTGTTCCCCGCGACCCACATCCCGTAGAGGATGCGGCGCTGGACGGGCTTCAAGCCATCCCTGGCGTCGGGGATCGCCCGGTTCTGGATGACGTCCTTCGCGTAGATGGCGAAGCGCTCCCCGAGGAGCGAGTCCATCTCGCTTTCGTGGAGCGTCTCCTCGACGGGACGGAGCTCTTCCTTCTTCCTAGCCATTATTGCCCTCTCCCTTCAGGATCTCCTGGAACTCGTCCTCGAGGACGAAGGTGACGTTCTCCTGGATCCAGTCCCAGCGCGGAAGGGAGTCCTTCCCCATGAGGACGCCCATCTTCTTCTCGAGGGCGAGGGGATCCTCCACGACCACGCGGAGGAGCTGCCTCGTCCCCGGGTTCATCGTCGTCTCCGCCAGCTGCTGGGCGTTCATCTCGCCGAGCCCCTTGTAGCGGTTGATGCCGTAGCCGGCGCCGATCTTCTTCCGCGCCGCCTCCAGCTCCTCCTCGCTCCAGCAGTAGACGTGGCGCGAGGGGTCGCTCTTCTTGTAGACGCGGTAGAGGGGCGGCTGGGCGACGTAGACCATCCCCTGGTCGACGAGGGGGCGCATGAAGTTCCAGAAGAAGGTGAGGAGGAGCGTCTGGATGTGCGCCCCGTCCGTGTCGGCGTCGGTCATGATGATGATCTTGCCGTAGTGGCTGTCCTTGGGGTCGAACTCCTCGCCCGCCCCGGCCCCGATGGTCTGGACGAGGGTGGCGAACTCGACGTTCTCCATGACCTTCCCTATGGGAAGCCCATAGGTGTTGAGGGGCTTTCCTCTCAGAGGAAGGATCGCCTGGTGGCTCCGGTCCCTTCCCGTCTTGGCGGTGCCCCCGGCGGAGTCGCCCTCGACGATGAAGAGCTCGTTCCTCCGGTAGTCCTTCCCCTGCGCGGCGGCGAGCTTGTCGGAGATGATGGCCTCCGGGGTCCTCTTCCTCGTGCCGCGGACGGCCTCGCGGGCCTTCCTGGCGGCCTCGCGGGCGTGGCGGCTCGCCTCGCACTTCCTCACGAGCTCGAGCCCGAACTCGCGGTGCTCGTCGAGGAAGTAGGGGAGTTTCTCCTGGACGAGGGCGCTCACGGCGGGAAGGGCGGCGGGGGTCCCGAGCTTCCCCTTCGTCTGGCCCTCGAGCTCGTTCATGCCCTCGGGCACCTTGACGGAGACGACGGCGGTCAGCCCCTCGCGGATGTCCGACCCTTCCAGGGCCTGGCCCTTGAGGAGGCCGTTGGCCTGGGCCCATTCGTTGAGGCACTTGGTGAGGCCGCTCTTGAAGCCGCTCTCGTGGGTGCCCCCGTCCCCGGTCCTGACGTCGTTGGCGTAGCTATAGATGCTCTCCTGGTAGTCCCCCTGGCTCCAGCGGAGGGCGACTTCCATCCGGATGCCCTCCTTCTCGCCGGAGAAGTCGATGACCTCGCCCAGGGGCGCCTTCCCCTTCGTGAGGGTCAGCACGTACTCCCTGAGGCCGTTCTCGCAGTAGAACTCCTTCTTCTGGCCGGTGTTCTCGTCGCTGAGGATGAAGCGGACCCCGGTGAGGAGGTAGCTCTTCTCCTCGAGGCGGTGGGCGATGGTCTCGTAGGAGAAGCGGGTGTTGGGGAAGATGGTCGCATCGGGCTTGAAGGTCACCATCGTCCCGTGCTTCCAGGTGTCCCCGACCTCGCGGAGGGGCTGGTCGAGCTTCCCCCCGTCCTTGAAGGAGATCTCGTAGGCCTTCCCCTTCCGCCAGACGTTCACCTTGACGCGCTCGGAAAGGGCGTTGGTGACGGTCGCGCCCACCCCGTGGAGCCCGCCGGACACCTTGTAGGCGGCGCTATTGAACTTCCCGCCGGAATGGAGGGCGGTGAAGATGAGCTGGACGGCGGGGATCCCCGTCTTGGGGTGGATGTCCACGGGCATGCCCCTCCCCTCGTCCTCGATCGAGACCGAGCCGTCCCGGTGCATCGTGAGGCTGATCTTCTTCCCGTAGCCGTTCACGGCCTCGTCGACCGCGTTATCCAAAATCTCCCACACGAGGTGGTGGAGTCCGGAAGGCCCCGTGGAGCCGATGTACATCCCGGGGCGCTTCCTCACCCCCTCGAGGCCGGAAAGCACCTCGATCGAGGAAGCGTCGTAGTCCTCTTCCGGGAGGACCTTGTCAAGTTCTAGCTCTGGCATCGTGCGGATTATAACCCGGATCGGGGCTTCCCCTAAGGGGAAACCTCCGCAGGTTCCCGCTTTTTGGAGAGAAACCTCCTGTTGTATAGTGCCTAGGATGGAAAACTGGGTCATGAACCTCCTCCTGCTCCTCGGCCTTCTCCTTGGGGGCTACCTCGTCGGCTCCATCCCCACGAGCCTTCTCCTCGGGAAGTGGCTCTACAAGAAGGACCTTAGGAAATATGGCTCCGGGAACCCCGGGGGGACGAACGCCGGAAGGGTGTTCGGGAAAAAGATCGGCTTCCTCGTCATCGTCCTCGACATCCTCAAGACCGCGCTCGTCTTCTGGGCGAGCTGGGCGATCGCGCGCTTCCTCTTCCCCTATGGGGAGGGCGTCCTCTGGCTCGAGGGAGCCTATCTTCCCTGGGCGGCCGCCCTGATGGCTTCCCTCGGGCACTGCTACCCCGTCTGGCTGAAGTTCAAGGGCGGGAAGGGGGTCGCCTGCTTCATGGCGATCGTCGGGGGCACGAGCTGGCTCGGCTTCCTCCTTTGCTTCCTCAGCTTCTTCCTCGTCCTCGCCATCCGGAAGAAGGTCGTCTCCTTCTCGAGCCTCGTCTCCGGGGCAATCCTCCTCCTCTTCGAGATCATCCTCGGGAGCGTCGCCCTCGGGACAGGCTGGGAGGGGGGAATCCTCACCTGGACCTTCGGCCTCCTCCCCGGCGGGCTCTCCTTCGGCTGGTGGAGCCTCGGGGCGGCCTTCCTGGCCTACCTCGTGCTCGTCATCCGGCACATCCCCAACATCAAAAGGCTCCGCGCCGGGACGGAGAAGGCCGCGGACTGGTCTACGAGAGAAGTTGACAGAATCTAGTAGTTTTCTAGTAGCACTCAAAAACTAATTGGGATAGAGTTCATCGGAACTTATGGATGGCGTAGTAAAAATGCCTTCCGAAAATTTCGCTGCAAGTTTCCGAGCCTGATCCCTGCCCGTCTGGCCAAGGTCCCTGGCCCCTTCTCCCCTCCTTCTTGCAGGCGAGGCGAATTCCCTCGGGAGAGGAGGCTTTCTCTCCTCTCCCCTTGTCGCATGCGCGCGCTTTGCTTATAACTCCATCCATGAGCATCCGCGTCAGGAAGGAAGGGGCGCTCCCCGCCCCCGTGGAGGGGAGCAAGGCGCTCTCCTGGTTCCACCGCCTCTTCCCCTACGGGGTCATCCTCCTTTGCTCGCTCATCGCCCTTTGGGTGTGGGTCCTCTTCCCCTGGATCACCGACGGGGACGACGGGACGGTGCAGCTGGCGATGGCATACGACGTCTACTACGGCCTTCAGCACGGGTTCCTCTTCTCCACGAACCACGTCTACATGGGGAACTACGCGATGAACATGGGCCTTTTCTACGGCCTCCTGTTCCAGTACCTCGCGGCAATCCTCGCCTATCTCTTCGAATGGGCGGGGGCGACGCTCATCGGCTCCATCAAGACGGTCGCCGTCCTTTCCCTCTTCGTCTCGGGGGCCTTCGCCTACCTTCTCGCCTACAAGGCCACGGGGCGGAGGAGCCTCGCCCTGGCGCTGGGCATCTTCTACGTGTTCATGCCCTACCGCCTCTTCTGCTTCCTTTACCGCTTCTCCTTGAGCGAGGCCTTCGCCCTCATGTTCCCGCCCCTCGCCTTCTACGGGGCCTACCGGATCTTCACGGACGAATCCCCGCGCATAGCGCCCTATTCGATCCTCGCCCTCTCGATCGCCGGTACGGCCCTCAGCCACCCCTACACCGCCTTCCTCGAAGTGCTCGCCCTCCTCCTGATGGCGGCCTTCCGCTTCAAGGACTGCCTCCGCCTGGCCAAGGAGAAGGGCTTCTGGGTCCGGATCCTCCCCGCTGCCGCGCTCGCCCTCTTCCTCGTCCTCCCCTTCCTCGTCCCGATGGCATCCGCCCTTTCCTCGGGCGCCTACCTCGTCTCGGACGAGGAAGTCATGTGGACGGAGGCGGGCCATCTGGTCGGGACGGTGCCGATGAGCATGCAGTACGCGGGCTTCCTCAACTTCCCCTGGCGCGACCAGTACCAGCCAAGTGGCGCGGGCGACACCTTCCTCTCCTGGACATTGGGGCTCGTCCTATATCCCGTCGCGATCGGGCTTTCCTATGCGCTCGACCTCTTCCTTAGGAAAAGGAGCGGCCTCGAGGGATGGACGCTCTTCCTCACGCGCGCGCTGGCGCTCCTTCTCTTCACCCTCGGGGTTCCCCTCCTCATGGGGGCGAGGCTCGAGCTCTTCCTCGCCTTCCTCCTCTATTTCCTCTGCTACCTCGTGATGGTGATCCTTCCTCCCGGGGAGGAGAGGAGGGAAAGGCTCGCCCTCCTTTCCCACGGCCTTTGCGAGGAAAGGCTGGATTTCCGGGCGCTTCTCAAGGAAGGGGAGCTTTTCTCGGGGATCCTGACGATGGGGCTCGCCCTCATCGCGCTCTTCCTCCCCTATTTCTGGAGGATCGCGCCTTCCTTCCTCCGCCTCTGCCAGTTCCCCTTCCGCTGGTGGGGCTTCTTCTGGATGGGATTCCTCCTCTTCCTCCTCCCCCTCCTGCGCCTCGGGAGAGGAAGGAAGGAGGCCGCGCCCATCGCCCTCGGGCTCTCGATCTTCTTCCTCGTCCTCCAGATGGCGACGGTGGACAAGAGGATCTGGGCGGTCGAGAAGGGGAACGGCCATAACGTGGAGCCGACCGTCTCCTCGGTCAGCGAGATCGACCACTTCGGCCACCAGAACGAGTACTTCCCCAGGATCATCTACGACATCTTCGACGGGAAGGCGGAGAGCGACTACCCCGATAGCCTCGTCCACACCCTCGGGAAGGACATCGTCGAGCACGAGGAGCCGCCCTTCGGGATCGAGGAGTACGTGACCCCGGTCTTCCTCGAGGGCGAAGGCGAGATCGCGATCCTCTCGCTCAGCACGCCCGAGGCGGACTTCTCGCTCCTCGCCCGGGAGGACTCCCTCGTCCAGTTCCCCCAGATCTACTACGACGGCTACGAGGGGACGCTCCTCGGGAAGGACGGGGAGAGGGTTTCCGCCGCCGTCTCTTCCGTCGACGGCTTCCTCGCCCTCGAGGTCCCGGAAGGGGAATGGACGCTCGAGCTCCGCTACCCCGGCCCTTTGGCGAGGAGGATCCTCGAGCCCTTCGCCTGGTGCTCCCTCGCCCTCCTTCTCCTCGGGACGCCCGCCTGGACCTGCTTCGAGAGCAAGAAAAAGGGAGCCCCGGAAGGCTCCCCTCAGGAAGAGTAGGCCCTACTGCCCCTTCTTCATCGACTTCATCACCGCGCGGATCTGGGCCTCGCTGGGCTTCCTGCCCATGGCCTGGAACATCGCGCGGATCTGGGCCTCGCCAATCGGCGGGTGCTTCTCAAGCTCGCGCTTGAAGAGCCAGCGGGCGAGGAAGAAGGCCCCGACGGCCCCCACGACGAAGAGGAGGACGAGGTAGAGGACGAACTGCCAGATGGCGATCTCCATCATGGCTAGGCCCTCTTGTCGTACTTCCCGGAGGCGGTGTCGATGAGCACCTTGTCCCCGATGTTGACGAAGAGGGGCACCTTGATCGTGAGCCCGGTCTCGAGCCGCGCGTCCTTGCTCCCCCCGTTGGTGACGGTGTCCCCGCGCACCCCGGGCTCGGTGTCGACGACCTCGAGGGTGACCTTCGCGGGCAGCTCGATGCCGAGCACCTCGTCCTCGTAGCTCTGGACGATGACGTTCCCGTTGGGGGCGAGGTAGGGGATCTCGCGCTCGAGGGCGACCTTCCCGATCTCGATCTGCTCGTAGGTGTCGGGGTTCATGAAGACGAGGGTCTCGCCGGCGTCGTAGAGGTACTGCATGTTCTGCTTGGTGACGGACACCTGCTCCACGTCGTAGCCGCTGTTCCTGGCGAGCTCGGTGATCGCCCCGGTGCGGACGTTCCGCACCTTGATCTTCGCGACCATCTTCCGCATCGCGGTCTTGTTGAGGAGGATGTCGATGACCTGGTAGAGGGCGTCCTCGTCCTCGAAGTAGTTGCCCGGCCTAAGCTCGGTGACGTTCATAAGAAAACTCCTTTCCGTTGGAAAACCGAAGGGGATTGTAGCGCGCGAGGAGCGGTCCTTCCATAGGAAGGAGGCGGATCGGGGGCTTCCTTCCGCGGGTTGCCTTGTTTTTTTTGCTTTGTCATAATCCAAGGGGAAAGGGGGGACGGAAGATGGGCAAGGGATGCCAGAGGCCGCGGGAGGGCAGGGGGAGGCCCTCCTTCCTTGGCTCGCCGTTCCTCCTCGCGCTTCTTTGCGCGTCTGTCCCCTTCCTCCTGGACTCGCTCCTCATGGCCTTTACGGGCGGGACCTTCCTCCCCGAGCAGCTGAGCGGGGTCTACCTTGCATCCTTCCTCGTCGAGGCAATGCTCCTCGTATACGCCATATTCACGAGGAAAAGGCGGAGATGGTGGGACTTCGTGGTCCCGCCATGCATGATGGCCCTGACCCTCGTCTCGGGCGCCTATTCCCTGGTCCAGGCGATCACGATGGACACGGGGTTCCGTCCCTACGTCCTGGAAGGCGGGACCGCCGTAGGATGGGAGCTCAGGGAAACGGTCGTCACTTCCGGCTTCTACATCCGCACGTACGTCCTCGCCCCGATGGAGAATGCCGCAGGGGATTCCAACCACCCGCTGGTCATCGCCCTCAAGGACACCGAGAGCTCCTTCAACCTCGCCCAGGTGGGCTACTTCGTTTCCGCCGCGGGAACCCTTCTCTTCCTCGCCCTCCTTCTCCTGGATGCATGGGGAGCCCTTCCCCGGAAGAGGCCTCCCGGAAAAGAGGAAACGAGGGCGGAAGCTTCCGAGGAAGCCTGATGAGGAAGGGGCGGGATCCGGAGTCCCGCCTTTTCCTTCCAGTCCCTAGCGCCCGTCCCAGCCCGGGAAAAGGCTCTGGCGTTCCCGGAGGACCGTCGTCCTTTTCCCATGGCCCGGATAGACGAGCGTCTCCCCCGGGAGCGAGAGGATCTTCCTGAGGGAGCCCTCTTCCTTCCGCGGCTCGCCCCCCGGGAGGTCGCTTCTTCCGATCCCGTCCCGGAAGAGGGCGTCCCCGCTGAATAGGATCCCTTCCTCCGGGAGATAGAAGGCGAGGCTCCCGGGCGTGTGGTAGGGGACCTTCAGGAAGCGGACGAGGATCCCTCCGATCCGGGCTTCCTCCCCGTCCTGAGGAGAAAGGGCGTTCTCCCAGGAAAGGGAAAGGGGCTCCTCCCCGAAGAGGAGGGTGCCGTTCAAACGGGGATCCCCGAGGAAGGGGAGGTCCTCTTCCCCGAGATAGAGAGGGACGTCCTTTGGAAGAGAAAGGAGCCCTCCCATGTGGTCGAAGTGGCCGTGCGTGAGGAGGATGGCGAGGAGGGGGAAGGCCCCTTCCTTCTCCAGGAAGGAACGGAGCCCCTTCCCGGGGGCGAGGCCCGCGTCGACGAGGAGGAAGCCTTCCTCCGAGCGAAGAAGGTAGATGTTCCCCGCGAGTCCTCCGGGGCAGTAGGGCAGGACTTCCATCGCCAAGAAAAAAAGGCCCGGAGGCCTTCCCTTACTTCGCCTCCTTGTGGAGGGTCATCTTCCCGCAGCGGGAGCAGAACTTCATGATCTCCAGCTTCTGGGGGTGGGTCTTCTTGTTGCGGGTGCTGATGTAGTTGTGCTCCCCGCACTCGGAGCACTTGAGCGTCGTGTTCTCGCGCTTCTTCGCCTTGGCCATTCCTTATCACTTCCTTCTCGTTGCGGGCGTGATAGTAGCACAAGAGAAAGGGTCGCGCCACAAGATTGTCCCCGATTGCCGGGGAAGGCGGGAAAGAGCCTCATCCGTCCCAAAAACTGGCAAGAAATGGATAAGGAACCGAGAAATTGCACTTTAAGTTAGAAAAGGTGCAGGATTTGCACCTCATGTTTCAAGAGGTGCAGAGTTTGCACTTCTCTAGGCTTCCATGGACCTACATGCATGGCCAAGCGGGCCGAATGCCCAAACCCCCAAGGCAAAACTGTATGCCTCGTCGAAGGAAGAGGGGCCAGTCCCCTCAAAAGGCCGTTCTCTCCAGGCAATTTAGGATGTCCCCGGCGAGGAAGTCCTTGAGAGGGACGCGAAGGATCCCGTCCTCGTCCCTCCAGGTCCCTCCTTCCCCGAAGAAGACGATCATCTTCGGGAAGGCATCCCGGATGGCGAGGAGAGGGCGGGTCTCCCTTGCCAGAGTCCCCTCCTCTTCCATGCGGTAGCAACACTGAACGTAGAAGGAAAGCGACCCTCTGCTTGCCTTGAAATCCACCTCGACGCGACCCTTCCCCCGCTCGCCCCGGAGGGCGTAGGGGAGGACGGCGGTCTCCACGTCATATCCGCGCGCCCGGAGCTCGTCCTCCACGATGTTCTCCATGAGATGCCCGGACGAATATTCCCGGAAGGATAGAAGGGCGTTCCTTACGCCGAGATCCCGGAAATACCATTTGGAGGAAGAAACGAGATGCCGTTTGCCTACGACGTCGAAGCGCGGGCTTTCCTCGATGAGGAAGGCGTCCTCGAAGTAGCGGAGGTGGCGCGCGATGGCCTCGTGGGCGTATGGGCGCGCTCCCTTGCCCTTGAACGTCTCCTCGATCCGATGCGGGCTCACGAGGCTCCCCACGGAAGAGGCAAGGAAACGAAGGAGGCCGCGGAAAGAGCCCTCGTCCCTGACCTTATGGCGAAGGAGGAGGTCCCGCAGGTAGGTCTCCTCCACGAGACGGGAAAGATACTCTTCCTTCGCCCGGTCGTCCTTCTCCTGCCACACGGGCGGAAGCCCGCCGTAGCGGGAATAAAGCCGATAGCATTCCTCGAAGGGAAGCGCGCTTTCCTCCATGACCTCGCGAAAACGGAGCGACCTCAGGGAGAAGGGCTCCCCGCGCCCGCTGAATTCCGTGCTGATGTCGCTGGAAAGAAGATGCGCGTTGCTTCCGGTGACGAAGAGGTCGACCCTCTCCTCCGTCAAGGCGCCTCCGAGCACGAGGGCGAAGTCCTCGAGCCCCTGTACCTCGTCGAGAAGGAGGATGTGCCTGCCCTCCTCGTGAAGAAGGCTCCGGAGATAGGCCCGGAACTTCCGCTGGTCGACCAGCTTCCTCCCGTTCGCACGGACGTAGAGTGGCCGCTCGGGAAGGAAGCCTTCCAGAAGGTCGATGTCGTCCGGCCTTTCGAAGGAGAACTTATGGACATGAGCGTCCGGAAACCTCTCCTTGAGAAGAGGCGGGAGGAGATGGAAGAGCAGGTAGCTCTTGCCGCTTCTCCGAAGCCCCGTGATGACCTTGGCGCGCCCGTTCCAGGAACGATCGACGAGCGCGGAAACAAGTTCTTTCCTAGGGAATTGCATCATAGGTATGTATAGAATACGCAATTCCATTCGAAAATCAAAAAGTTGCGTGTTCCTTAACATTTCCTCTCGCCTTCGCCTCGACCGCTCTTGGCTTTTCGCCACCCGCCCTTAATATCGCAACATGGAGGGCATATATCACCGCTTAAGCTCGCCGGTCCCGGCGCGGAGAAGGGGGTCTCTTTGATGAATGCGATCCTTCCTTTCGGCATAGCCGCCCTTACCCTAACCACCGCCTTTTCTTGTTCGCGGAAACCGGAGATAACTTGCTCCTACCACGGCATGGTGCCCGGCCATATCGTCCCGGGAGTCTACGAGGCGATCGAAGCAAATTGCTTCGATGTAGGTTATTTTTTCTCCACATGGGCGGAGGACGTCCTCATCAAGGTCGAGGAGCGCGGCGAGGAAGAGGTCCATCTTGAGGATGAGGGCCGTTTCTACACGATCACGTTCCTCTCGGGAAGGTGGAGGAGAGGCGAAAGCAAGGGCCAGGAATTCCATATGGACATCGACATCGACATGGAGGAAGGGGTGACGGTCTACCGGGATACGGGCGAGGAGCACTACTCCTTCGGGCGGTCTCTCGTCTATGAGGCAGGGACCTACGACGGGGACGTCTATCTCGATCCCAACCCCTACCTTTGGATAGGGGGCCGCCACGACGACAACACCCACACGACCGGGTTCGTCCTCTACCTCTCCCCTGACGATCCCTATTTTGAGGGGGCCGAGCCCATCCCCGAGCCGGAATCCGGAAGCGGGAGGCGCCCCATCTCCCTCCCCGAGGTATCATTCCGGCATGAGAAGGCGCGAAGAGACTAGGAAGGTCCGCATCGGGACGATCGAGATGGGCGGGAGCCCCCGTCCCCTCGTCCAGAGCATGTGCTCCGTCAAGACCTCGAGAAAGGAGGAGGTCCTGGGGCAGCTCCTCCGCTGCAAGGAGCTTGGCGCAGACCTGATGCGGCTTTCCGTCCTCGACGAGGAGGACGCGCGGGCTTTCTCCTTCCTTTCGAAGGAAAGCGGCCTTCCCCTGGTCGCCGACATCCATTTCGACTACCGCCTCGCGCTCCTCGCCCTGGATGAGGGAGCCTCCGCCGTCCGCATCAACCCCGGGAACATCGGGGGCAAGGACCGGGCGGAAATGGTCGTCGAGTCGGCGAGGAGGCACCGCGCCGCCATCCGCATCGGGGCGAACTCCGGCTCGATCCCGAAGGAACTGGAAGAGAAGTCCCCCAAGGTGCGGGCCGAGGCCCTCCTTTCCTCCATTTCGCCCTACGTCTCGCTCCTGGAGTCCCTGGATTTCCATGACATCGTCCTTTCCCTCAAGGGAAGCGACGTGCGGGAGACGGTGGAGGCCTACCGCCTCGCCGCGGAAAAATACCCCTATCCCCTCCACCTTGGTATCACCGAGGCTGGGCCCATGGAGACAAGCCTCGTGAGGAGCGCCGCGGGCCTCGCGCCCCTTCTTCTCGACGGGATCGGGGATACGGTCCGCATCTCCCTCACCGAGCCCCCGGAGGAAGAGATCAAGGCCGCCAGCCGCCTCCTCCATGACCTCGGCCTCCTCCCGGACTACCCCACCTTCATCAGCTGCCCCACGTGCGGGAGGACGGAGGTGGACCTCCTTCCCTTGGCAAGGAGGGTCCGGGACTACCTGGAGGAAAGGAGGATCCCTCTCACCGTCGCGGTCATGGGCTGCGCGGTGAACGGCCCCGGGGAGGCGAGGCACGCCGACCTCGCCCTATGCGGGGGCAAGGGAAGGTGGGCCCTCTACCGGAAGGGGGAGCATGTCCTCTCCTTCCCCGAGGAAGAAGCCTACGGGAGGCTCCTCGAGGCGATAGACGCCTATCTTGCGAGGTAGAGGAATATCCGTGAAAAGAGGGCGGATCCGGCGGGTTCGCCCTTTTCCTTCCTTGGGAGCCCTGCAGAACTCCCCTCTAAACATAGATAACGCCGGCTTGGCTTATCCAATCATCCAAACGGGTTTCAGAGGGATTCCCGCCATCCTTCCTCGAAAATCCCCTGCCGAAGCATCGCGATTTCCTTCTTGTAGGGCGCTTTCTCCCCGACGTAAGGGGTCTCGAGGATCTTCGGGACATCCCGGAGGAGGGGGTGCGAGGCGAGGCGGAAGAGGCGATCCAACCCGATCGCGCCCATCCCGATGTTCTCGTGCCGGTCCTTCCGGGCGCCCCGGGGGTTCTTCGAGTCGTTCAGGTGGACCGCCCGGAGCCTTCCCAGGCCAAGGACGCGGTCGAATTCCTTGAGAAGCGCGTCCGCATCGTCAAGGGAATAGCCCGCGTCATGGACGTGGCAGGTATCGAGGCAGACGCCGACCCTCTCCTTCCTGGAGCAGCCTTCGATCATCATGGAGATTTCCTCGAAGGAACTCCCGAGCTCCGTCCCCTTGCCCGCCATGGCCTCGAGGAGGATCCACACCCCTTCGACCTCGGACAGGGCCTCGTCGAGCGCGGAGGAGACGGCCTTCATCGCCTCTTCCCGCGGAAAGGAAAGGGAGGCGCCGGGATGAAAGACGAGGAGCGAGAGGCCGAAGGCTTTCGTCCTCCTCATCTCGTCCTTGAGGGCGCGGAGGGAGAAACCCCTCGTCTCCTTGTTCCCGAGGTTCGCGAGATTGATGAGATAGGGGGCGTGCACGAGGATCTTGCCTTCGTCGAGGCCCCTTTCCTTGAGGATCGCCCTTCCTTCGGGGATCCGGAGCTCCTCCAGGGGCCGCCTCCTCGTGTTCTGGGGGGCTCCTGTGTAGAACATGAACGCGTCCTCGCCCCAGGAAAGGGCGGTCCTGGCGGTCCCTTCGTAGAAAAGAGGGGCCGCCATCGGGACGTGCGAGCCAAGATAAGGGATCACTTCCCGCCTTTCCGGAACTTCTTGTCGAGCTCTCCCCGGACGGCCTCCTTGATGGCCTTCCTCCGGTACTTCCTCTTGACCCGCTCGATCGCGATCTGGGTCTTCTTCCGGTGCATGGGCTCGACCCTCTTCTTCCGGGTCATGGCCTTGGCGATGAGGATCTCCTTCCTCTCTTCCTCGGGAAGCTCCTTCTTGCGCGAGGCCTTCCGCGGCTTGAGGTCGGTGCCCTTCCCGTCCTTGAGGACGCCGTTCCGGAGGGTGTGGTAGATAAGGGGCACCCCTTCCTCGAGGAGGCGGAGGGGACCCTTGGTCGTATCTGCGTTATAAAGGAGCCACGAGTCCCCTTCCTTCCCGAAGCGCCCGGTCCGCCCGGCCCTATGGAAGTAGAAGTCGGGGTCCTGGGGGAAGCTGAGGGAGAAGACGTCGGTGACGTTCTCGATGTCCATGCCCCTCGCCAGGAGGTCGGTCGCGACGATGGTCCTCTCCTTGTCCTCGCGGATCCTCCGGAGGGCGCGGTTCCTTTCCCTCCTCTCCATGGCCCCGCTATATAGGAGCGCCTCCTCCCCGTTCTCATGGAGGAAGCGGTGGAGCGAGGAGGCCTCCTCCCTCGTCGAGCAGAAGACGAGGGCGAGGTAGGGGTTCTTGATCCTCAGGAGCTGGAGGAGCGCGTTCATCGCGCCCATGTGGCCGATGTCGACGGCGTGATGCCTTACCCCGGAGGCGGTCCTCGTCTCCTCCGCCTCGTAGTGGAAGTCCTCCCGCACGAACTTCGAGAGGGCGTCCCGGAGGTTCTGGCGGAGGGTCGCCGAGAAGACGAGGAAGGAGCACTTCGGGGGGAGCGCCTTCCCCAGGGCCTCCACCTCCCCCATGAAGTTCATGTCGAGGAGCATGTCCGCCTCGTCGAGGACGAGGTAGCGGACGTTCCTGAGCGAGAAGAGCGAGCGCGAGAGGAGGATGTCCTTGAGGCGCCCCGGGGTCCCGATCGCCATGTGGGGCGGGACCTCCTTCCCCTCGACGTTCTGGCTCACCTCGTCCTCGGCGGTGTATAGCCGCGGCTTGAAGGACGGGAAGTAGCGCTGGAACTCCCGGGCGAACTCGTAGGTCTGGCGCGCGAGCTCGGCGGTCGGGGCGATGACGACGGACTGGAGGCGCGAGAGGGAAAGGTCCGTCCTCTCGACCAAGGGGATGAGGAAGGAATGGGTCTTCCCCGTGCCCGTCGCCGACTGGACGAGGAGCGACTCCCCCCTGAGCGCGGCGGGGATCGCCCGCGATTGCACCGGCGAGGCGTTCTTGTAGCCAAGCCCCCGGAGGGCCTCGATCATCCGGGGCGAGAGGTTCATTCCCTTGAAATCCATGGGCCGAATTATACGGAAGGGAGGGAGGGTTTGCCCATTCGCGAGCCCTTCCGGGTAAAGTTCGTGCGCAGGATTTGGCGAAAGTAGAAAATCCTGCGTGCCTATTTTTTAAAGGTTCCAAGGAAAACTGCTTAAATCCCGCCCTATTGAGGGAAAAATGGATCGGAAATCATCCGATGTCCCTGGGATGAACCAATAAATAACTCCATATGCGTTGAAATTTGGAAGTGGACGCATCCTCCCATGCGCAGGATTTGGTGAAAGTAGAAAATTCTGCGTGCCTACTTTTCCAGGAGAAGGCGATTTCCACGGGAAATGCTATCCTTCCCCCATGGAAGTGCAGGTCCTCGTCCCCCACGGCTTCTGCGGAGGGGTCCTCCGCGCGATCGCCCTGGCGCGGGACGCCCTCCGGAAGGAGGGAGGGCTCCATGTCCTCGGCCCCTTGGTCCATAACGAAGGGGTGCGGGAGTCCCTCCGGAAGGAAGGGGCGATCTTCCTCGACCCCGGGGAGAAGGATTTCCGGGAGGCGGTCTCCGAGGTCCCTGAAGGCTCGCTCCTCCTCTTCGGCGCCCACGGGCACGACCCCGCGCTCGATATCCTCGCGAAGGGACGGGGGCTCCGGACGATCGACGCGACCTGCCCCTTCGTGAGGAAGAACGCGGAAGCGATCCGCTCCGCCCTCAAGGAAGGAAGGAAGCCCGTCTATCTCGGGGAGGAAGGGCATGCGGAATGCCGGGCGGTCCTTTCCGAGTTCCCCGGCGTCCCCCTCTATGGAAGGGACCCCCTCCCCAAGGAGGGGCCGGTCCTCCTCGTCTCCCAGACGACGATGGGCCTCGAGGAAGTCGAAAAGGCGAGGGCGGACCTCCTCCGGATCGATCCGGGATTGGAATGCCGCTTCCCATGCGGGGCGACGGAGGAAAGGCAGAAGGCCCTCCTCCGGATCGAGGAGGACGCCGAGGCGCTCATCGTCCTCGGGGGGAAGGAAAGCCGGAACACCCTCGCCCTCCGGGACAGGGCGAAGGCCCTCTTCCCCTCGCTCCCCGTGTTCCTCGCCGAGGGAAAGGAGGCTCTCGGAGGGCTTCCTCTCGGGAAGTTCCGGAAAGTCGCCCTCACCAGCGGCGCCTCCTACCCCGAGGAGCCCTTCCTCGAGGCGGAAGCCTGCCTCCGCTCCCTCTAGACGAGGAGCGGCTCCTCCTCGTGGTCGAGCGCGAGGATCTCCAAGGAAGGGTCCATCCCCAGGAGCACCTCCCTCATCCGGTCCATGAAGATGCGCTCGATCTCATGCGGGAGGTCGAGGTAGCTGTAGCCGTAGCGGACGATGTCCCTCCGCGCGTGGTGGGGGCAGTCCCCCGAAAGGTAGATGTCGAAGCCCTTCTCCATCGCGATCTTCCATTCGCGGGAGCCCCCGCCCCCGATGATCGCGACGGTCCTGACCTTCTCCCTTCCCTTGATAAGGGAGCCGTGGCCTGAGCCAAGGAGGGCGACCGCGCGCCTGGCGAAGGCTTCCGTCTCCATTTCCTCCGGAAGCGAGCCGCCCCACATCATCGGGCACTCGGGGACGGGGGATGCCCCGAGAAGGCCGAGCCGCTCCGCGAGGGCCTCGTTCATGCCGCGGGGGGCGCCATCGAAGTTCGTGTGGTAGCTGAGCACCGCCGCCCCCGACCCTGAAATCTCCTCATAAAGGGCCTTCTTGCGAGGATCCTCGCGGAACACCTTCCCTTTCGGGCCGAAGAGGAAGGGGTGGTGGGTGATGACGAGGTCCGGGCGGAACTCCTTCCCCTTCTCCCAGGCGATCTCGTCGAGGTCGAGGAGGAGGAGGATCCTCCCAACCTCCGCGGGGAGAGTCCCGCACATGAGCCCGCCCCGGTCCCAGCTCTCCCGGAGGGACTGGGGGTAGAGCGTGCCGAGCCTCCTTAAAAGCGCGCGCGTCCTGATCATCTTCCGAGGGCCTCCTTGTATATCCGGAGCTCTCCGAGGAGCTCCTCCTTCCTTTCCGAGGGAATCCCTTCCTTCCGGAGGATGGCCTCGACCTCGCCTTCCTTCCGGAGGACGTACTCCTCCCATAGGGGCGGGCGTTCCTTCCGGAGGAGCGGCCCGAGGAGCGCGTCCTCCCTCTTAGGTTCCCATTCCCCCTTCCCAAGGAGAGTAAGGCGGTAGAAGTGCCCTCTTTCTAGGACAATCTCCTCCCTGAGGGGAGAGAAGCCTAGGGAGGCGCACGCCTCGAAGGCCATCCCCTCCTCCCCATGTGGGTCGAGGAGGAGGTAGGAGCAGCTCCCCGCCTTCTCCTCCTCCCGGAGGAGGATCCTCCTGATGAGTCCCCCGCCCATCCCCGCGAGGATGAGGAGGTCGACTGGCTCCGGGAGGGGCGAGAGGCCGTCCCCGAGGAGGGGGCAGGCGCCCTCCAGCCCGCGGAGCGCCTCCTTCGTCCTCAGGAAGGGCCCTTCCTTGTTCTCGACGGCGAAGCCCTTCCCCGCCTTCCCTTCCTCGAGGATCCTCCTGGCGAGGAGGGCGTGGTCGCTCCCGATGTCGGCGAAGCCATCGATTCCTTCCGGGACGAGGGAAAGGAGGGCGAGGAGGCGCGGGGAGAGGGATTCCATGGGGAAATCCTAGCACATAAGGAAAGGGCTCCCCGGGAGGGAAGCCTAGTCCTCGTCCTCGCCCCGCCTCCCGGAGCCCGGGGTCTGGGCGTCGGGGCCGGTGCCGAAGTTGGTGTCCTTGTAGTCCCCCAGCATCTTCGCCCTGCTCGGGTGGCGGAGCTTCCGGAGGGCCTTGCTCTCGATCTGGCGGATCCTCTCGCGCGTGACGTTGAACTCGCGCCCGACCTCCTCGAGGGTGCGGGGGCGGTTGTCGTTGAGCCCGTAGCGGAGGATGAGCACCCTCTGCTCGCGGTCGTTGAGGTCCTGCATGATCTCGTAGAGGCGCTCGCGGAGGAGGGCCTTGGTCGCGTATTCCTCGGGGCTCTGGTCCTCCTTGTCCTCGATGAAGTCGCCGAGGTGGCTGTCGTCCTCCTCGCCGATCGGGGTCTCGAGGGAGACCGGCTCGAGGGCGATCCGCTGGATCTCGCGGATCCGCTCGGGCGAGAGGGCGCCTTCCATCTTGGCGCTGATCTCCTCGGCGGTGGGCTCGCGCCCGAGCTCCTGGACGAGCTGGCGCTGGACCCTCGTCATCTTGTTGATGGTCTCGACCATGTGGACGGGGATGCGGATGGTCCTGGCCTGGTCGGCGATGGCCCTGGTGATCGCCTGGCGGATCCACCAGGTCGCGTAGGTGCTGAACTTGAAGCCCTTCTGCCAGTCGAACTTGTCGACCGCCTTCATGAGCCCGAGGTTCCCTTCCTGGATGAGGTCGAGGAAGTGCATCCCGCGCCCGGTGTAGTGCTTGGCGATGGAGATGACGAGGCGGAGGTTCGCCTCGATGAGCTGGCACTTCGCCTGCTCGTCCCCCTGGGCGACCCGCTGGGCGAGGGCGGTCTCCTCGGCGGGCTTGAGGAGGTTGTACTTGCCGATCTCCTTGAGGTACATCTTGACGGAGTCGTTGACCTTGACCTCGCCGGCCTGGTAGCGCGCGAAGTCCTCCGCCTCCTGGGCGTCGGGGTCCTTGGGGGCGTCCGACTCCGCCTCGGCGTCGATCTCATCCTCGAGGGCCTCGGCCTCCCCGGCCTTGATCGCGTCCTCCGAAAGCTCCTTGGGCTCCCCTTCCTGCTCTTCCTCCTGGAAGTCGTCGTCCTCGCCCTTCACCTCGACGCCGTTCTCGGCGAAGTAGGAGATGAGGGCCTCGAGGTCGCTGTCCTCGAGGTCGAAGTCGCGGACGGCGTCCATGACCTCCTCGCTCAGGAGGTAGCCTTCCTCCTTGCCCTTCCGGAGGAGCGACTCCTTGATGCGGGTGTAGCGGTCCTTCTCGCCTTCCCCTGCCTCGACCCCGGAGGCCTCCACGGCCTTCCGGAGCTCCTTCTCCTCGCGCGTCTCCTCGCTTTTCCTTCTCGCAGCCATACTGCCTCCTTAGCCTTTCCGGCCCTTCTTCCTTTCGAACATCCTTTTTCTCGACTCGGCGTAGCCCTGGAGGAGCCTCGTCGCTTCCTCCTGGGGCTTGAGGGAGAGCCCGTCGAGCCTCTTCCTCTCCAGCTCCTCCCTCCGCTCGGCGCGGAGCCCCTCGACGAGGGAGAGGAGCTCCTGCTCGCTCTCGGGGGGATAGCAGTCCTCCTCGTAGAGGGAGAGGAGGATGGCGCCAAGGCGCGAGGCCTTCCCTTCCCCGCCCCCTTCCTTCCGGAGGGTCTCCTCCTCGATCCGGGAGTGGAGCTCCTGCTCCCCCGGGATCGCCTTCCTCTCGTACCTCATGTCGAGGAGGAAGGAGGCGATCTCGCGGTAGTCCTCCCTCTCGAAGCTCCCGAGGCGGCTTTCGTAGAGGGCGATCGCGCGCTCGCTCCGGAGCATGTAGGTCAAGAGCTCCCTCTCGAGCCTGGCGAAGCGCTTCTTCTCCTCGGGGACGTCCCGGAGCTCCCATTCCCTTTCCTTGGAGACGGGGATCCCCTCCTCCGGGGGAGGGGCCTTCTCCCTGGGGCGGAGCGAAGCGTCCCGGAGCGCCTCCCGGAGGGCGAGGACCTCGTAGCCCGTCGCCTGCGCGAGCCTCACGAGGGCGTCCTCCCTCTCGATCCCCGCGGGGAGGGAGAGGAGGTAGGGGGCGAAGTAGCGGACGGCCTTCTCCCGCCCCTCCTTGCCCCGGAGGGTGCCCCGGGAGCGGAGGATCTCTAGCTGGAACTCGAAGGGCGAGAGGAGATGGGAGAGCGTCTCGAGAAGCTTCTCCTTCCCTTCCTGGCGGAAGATCTCGTCGGGGTCCCTCGTCTCCCCCTCAACATGCACGAAGCGGGCGGGGATCCCCGCCTTCCCGAGGGGAAGGACGGCGTGCATCATCCCGTTCCGCCCGGCCTCGTCCCCGTCCAGGCACATGCAGGCCTCGCACTTGAGGGAGGAGAGGAGGCGGATCTGGCGCTCGGTGAGGGCGGTCCCCATGAGGGCGACCGCCTCGTCGACGCCCGCCTGGTGGAGGGCGATCACGTCGAGGAAGCCCTCGAGGACGTAGACGCGCCCCGCGTGGCGCGCCTTCTCCTTCGCCAGGTGGAAGCCGTAGAGGAGCTCGTTCTTATGGAAGAGGCGGGTCTCCGGGCTATTGACGTACTTGGGCTTCCCGTCCCCCAGCACGCGGCAGGAGAAGCCGACGGGGCGGCCTTCCGGGTCGAAGAGGGGGAAGGCGACGCGCCCGGCGTTCATGTCGTAGGGGCGGGATGGGCCGCCGATGATGCCGATCCCCTCGATGTCGTGGAGGGAGTGCCCCTTCTTGAGGAGGAACTCGACCGTCTTCGCCCCGTCCAGGGGCGCGTAGCCGATCTGGAAGCGCGCCTGCGCCTCCTCGTCGATCCCGCGGGAAAGGAGGTAGGCGCCCGCCCGCTCCCCTTCCGGAGTCGTGATGGCGTAGCGGTAGTATGCCAAGAGGTCCTCGATCGTCTTCCTGAGCGAGAGGACCTCCGGGTCCTCCTTCCTCTCGGGGACGAGCGCGGAGAGGCGGGGATCCTGGATCCCGGCGATCTCGGCGACCTTGCGGAGGGCTTCCAGGTAGCCGAGGCTCTCCATCTTGCGCACGAAGGTGATCGCGTCCCCGCCCGTGTGGCAGCTCCAGCACATGAAGGTGCCGCGCTCGGGATTCACGTTCATCGAGGGGTTGTGGTCGTCGTGGAAGGGGCAAAGGGCGACGTAGGACTTGCCCTTCTTCTGGCACTGGATGCCATAGGAGGAAACCACCGCGAGGATGTCCGCGTGGCGAAGGATGTCGTTCTTGAGGGAATCGTCCATGAATGCCAATTTGGTGTTTCCTTCGATGGTTTCTTGTCTATATCTACTAGTTGTTAACTAGTTACCTACTAGATGTCTCCTATGGCATCAGTAGAAGCATTTGACGGAGAGGTAGGTGGCGAGCTCCTGGATGGGGAGGCGCACCTGCTTCATGGAGTCCCGCTCGCGGACGGTGACGGTCTGGTCCTCGGGGGTCTGGAAGTCGATGGTGACCGAGTAGGGGGTGCCGATCTCGTCCTCCCTCCGGTAGCGCTTCCCGATCGAGCCCGTGACGTCGATCGTCGCGGAAAGATGGGGGGCGAGGATGCGGAACACCTCGACCGCCTTGTCGTTCAGCTTCTTGGAGAGGGGCAGGACCGCGACCTTGTAGGGCGCGAGGAAGGGGGCGATATGGAGGACGGTCCTCTTGTCCCCTCCTTCCAGCTCCTCCTCGTCGTAGGCGTCCATGAGCACCATGAGCATGAGGCGGTCGAGGCCCATCGAGGGCTCGATGACGTAGGGGAGGTAGCGCTCGTTGGTGTCCGGGTCGAAGTAGGTGAGGTCCTCGCCGGAACGCTCCTGGTGGCGCGAGAGGTCGTAGTCGGTCCTGTCGGCGATCCCGAGGATCTCGCCCCAGCCCATGGTCGGGAAGTCGTACTCGACGTCGGTCGTGGCCTTGGAGTAGAAGGCGAGCTCGGCGGGCTCATGGTCGCGGTAGCGGAGGTTCCACTTCTTGATCCCGAGGGACTCGAGGAAGCGGAGGCAGTGCTCCTTCCAGTAGGCGAACCACTCGAGGTCGGTCCCGGGCTTGCAGAAGAACTCCATCTCCAGCTGCTCGAACTCCCTGGTGCGGAAGGTGAAGTTCCCCGGGGTGATCTCGTTCCGGAAGCTCTTCCCCGCGTTGCAAATGCCGAAGGGGAGCTTCTTCCGGAGCGCGCGCTGGACGTTCCGGAAGTTCACGAAGACGCCCTGGGCGGTCTCCGGGCGGAGGTAGCAGACGCTCGCCTCGTCCTCCGTGACCCCGACGTGGGTCTTGAACATCATGTTGAACTTGCGGATGGGCGTGAGGTCCTGGCTCCCGCAGGCGGGGCACTTGACCCCGTGCTCCTTGATGAAGCGGTCCATCGCCGCAAAGTCCATCCCGTCGACGTCCGCGTCCGGGAACTCCTCGCGGATGATCTCGTCGGCGCGGTGGCGCGCCTTGCAGTGGCGGCAGTCGACCATCGGGTCGTTGAAGGTGGAGACGTGGCCCGTCGCCTCCCACACCTTCGGGTTCATGAGGATGGCCGCGTCGAGCCCGACGTTCAGCTCGCTCGTCTGGACGAACCTCTTCCACCAGGCCGCGCGGACGTTCTTCTTCAGCTCCGCGCCCAAGGGGCCGTAGTCCCAGGAATTGGCCAGGCCCCCGTAGATCTGGGAGCCGGGGAAAACGAATCCCGTCTGCACGAGATGGGACTGGATAAGGGAGAAGTCGAACCTGTTCGCCATGGGATACCTCGATATAGGGGCAAAAGCCCGCACAAGCGCGGAGAATATCCCTTTATTAAGGATGTTGTCAACACTATAGAGTGGGAACGACTACCCGTCAATGGCGCTCATGAACATTTTGAGCCCCGGTATCTTCTTCCCGAAGGAACGTTCGAAGTGCCCCTCGAGGGCAAGGAGGAGCCTCCTTCCGTCCTCGGGAGAGGCCGAGTCCCCCTCGTAGCGGAGCGGATCGCCCTTGAAGAGCGTCCGCGCGAGCCGGAGGAGCGGGACTCCCCTGAGGGCGTCCCCGGGGGTCTCCTCCTTCCCGCAGAGGAAGCCCCCTTCCTCCGGGGAAAGGGCGATGATGCCGGAGGCTTGGCCGCAGCGGAGGCAGCCGTCCACCATCCAGCCGCAGCCTCCTTCCTTGAGAAGGAAGGCGAGGAGGAGAAGGGCGCACATGAGGGCGTCCCCTCCTTCGAGGATCTTCTTCCGGAGATGGGCGAGGACCGGGTATAGCCTCTTTCCTTCGATCGCCGGGAGGGCGAGCCAGGAGGCCCTGGCCATGAAGGAGAGGGCGGATAGCCCCTTGAAGTCCCTTGGGGGCGAGTCGAGGGAGCTCCCTTCCACGAGGCGGAGCCCCCCGGCCCTTCCTTCCCGGAGGAGGAGCGCGCTTTCCTGGCCCTCCTCATAAAGAAGCGCGTCCCCCGCCCCCTTCCCCATCCTGGGAAGGCGCGAGGAAACGACGAGGAGCCCCTCCTCCCCGAGGAAGTCGAGGACGAGGGAGCTTTCCTTGTACAGGGTCTTGCGGAGGAGGATCCCCCTACTCTTCCTCTCCGCCCCTCTCGCCATAGCCGAGCTTCCTGAGGATCGCGGGGTCCTCGCGCCAGCCGGGGCTTGCGACGACCTGGAGGGAAAGGTGCGCGGCCTTGCCGCTCATGCGGGTGAGTTCCTGCTCGGCGCTCCTCCGGATCTTGCCGATCATCTCCCCGCCTCTTCCGACGACGATCCCCTTCTGGGATTCCTTCTCGAGGAGGATCCGCGCCTTCGCGCGGAAGGAGCGATCCCCTTCCTCGAGGGAATCGAGGAGGACGGCCGCCTGGTGGGGCACCTCGTCGTGGAGGAAGTGGAGGAGCTTCTCGCGGACGACCTCGCGGATGTCGAAGGAAAGGGTCCTGTCGCTCAGGAAGTCCTCCCCGTACATGGGCTCCCCTTCCGGGAGGCGCGAAAGGAGCCATTCCCTGCTTTCCTTGAGCCCGAACCCATCCTTGAAGGAGCATTCCATCGTCTCATAGGGGGCGAAGAGGGACTTCGCCTCCTCGCGGGCCTTCTCCATGTCGGGCGCCCTCATGAGGTCGATCTTGTTGAGAAGGACGAGGATGGGCGCGTCCGTATGGATCTTGCGGAAGGCGTCCGCGGCCTTCTTGAGCGAGACGGTCACGTCCACGAGGAAGAAGACGGCGTCCGCCCCCGAAAGGGAGCGCCGGCTTTCCTTCATCATTCCTTTCTCGAGGGCGTTCTTCCCCTCGAGGAGCCCGGGGGTGTCGAGGAAGGCGATCTCGCACTTCGAGTCGCGGTACACCCCGAGGATGTCCTCCCGGGTCGTCTGGGCCTTGGGGGTGACGATCGCGACCTTCCTGGAGAGGGCGGCGTTGAGATAGGTGCTCTTCCCGGCGTTGGGAAGCCCGAGGAGCGCGACGGTCCCGACCTTCATCCGAGGTCCTTCTCCTCGAAGGCGTAGGGCAGGAGCTCCCCCACGGTCGTCTCCTTGACCTCGAGCTCGAGGTTCCCGAGGTAGACGGGGGCCTCGGGCGGGAAGAACTCCGAGAGGACCTGGCGGCAGGCCCCGCAGGGGCTCACCGGCCGCCCCTTCGCGCAGACGGCGAGGGCGAGGAACTCCTCTTTCCTCCTTCCCTCCATGAGGGCGTGGCAGAGGGCGTTCCTCTCCGCGCACATGGAGAGGGGGTAGCTGGCGTTCTCGACGTTCGCCCCGAGATACACCGTCCCGTCCTTGCAAAGGAGCGCCGCCCCGACGGGGAAGCCGCTATAGGGCGAGTGGGAGAGGGCGCGCGCCTCCCTGGCCTTCTTCATGAGCTCAATAGGTTCCATAGTCACCTCCTAGGACAGCGAGGACCTTCTCCTGCATGGCGAACATCTCCTTCGCCTCCTCCTCTTCCATATGGTCGAACCCGAGGAGGTGGAGGAGCCCGTGCGCGAAGAGGAAGCAGAGCTCCCTCCCGAGGGAGTTCCCGATCTCAAGGGCCTGTTCCTTCGCGCGGGGGAGGCAGATGAGGATCTCCCCGAGCATCTGGGACGCCCCGGGAAGGTAGGACTCGGAGACCGGGTCCTCCCCTTCGTCGAAGGCGAAGGAGATGACGTCGGTGACGCTGTCCTTGCCGCGGTAGTCGCGGTTGATCTCCCGGATCCTCCCCTCGTCGACGAGCGAGACGTCGATCTCGTAGTCGGAAGGCGTCCCAAGGAGGCGGAAGGCCTCCTCGGCGATCTTCCTGTAGCGGGGCAAGAGGGCCTCGTACTCTTCCCCGAAGGGGCTCGCGAATTCGATTTCCATCCAAGGACATTCTACCAATCCCGGGAAGGAAGGGAGAGGAAGCGCTCATGGAAGGCGTCGAGAAGGCGCCTCCTTTCTTCCCTGTAGAAGGGATAGCGGAGCGCGGGACGGAAGGAGCGGGCCAGGAGGAAGAGGGAGAGGAAGGAAGAGACGAGGAGCGGGAAACCCCCGTCCTTCGCCCCCCAGAGGGCAAGGAAGGAAAGGGGCAGGAGCGGGACGTAGGAAAGGGCCTCGAGGAGGCGGGACTTGAGGGCGAGGGCGTGCGCCATCAGGGACGCCCTCTTCCCGCGCCCGGGTTCATAGGGCTTCCGGAGAAGGGGGAGCTCTACTTCCTCGAGCTTCCTTTCCTCTTTCCGGAGAAGGGCGGCGACGGGAAGATAAAGCCCCTCCAGGACAAGGACGTTCCCTCCGGCGAGGGCGAAGCCCGGGGAATCCAGGGCGAGATAAAGATAAAGGACGAGCGCGACGAGGATCGAGGAAAGAAGATGCATCGGCCCCCTTGTCAGGGAGGACTTGGCCTTCTGGTACAAGAGGAAGTCCTCCGGAGGGGAGCCTTTCCTGAGAAGCGGAAGGTTCCTCCTATCGAAGCGGAGGAGGAAGTAGTGCGAGAGCCCCTCCCGGAGGAGATGGGCGAAAAGCGAAAGCGAGAGGAAAAGGATCGCGTAGAAGAGGCGCGGGTCCTCCTGAAGGAAATATAGCCCCGGCATCAGGAGGGCGAGCTCGAGGGTGAGCATCGCGAGGAGGAGGGGCATCTCGAAGGGGTCCTGGAGTCTTCTTTTCCTAGGCGGCTCCCTTTTCTCGAGGAGCTCCCCTTCCCCGAAGACAAGGTTCCAGGAGGAGAGGAGGTCCTTGGCCCTCGCCCAAGCGCGGCCCTTCGCCGGGTCTTCCACGAGGAAGCGGTCCCCTTTCTTCTTCCGGAGGACGATCAGATGGCCCCGGCTCCCCTCCTCAAGGAGAAGGAGGAGGGGAAGCCGCGGGTTCTCGAGAAGGGCGCCCTTGTAGTGGGCCTTCTTCCAGACGAGAGAGACCCCTGCTTCCGCGGCCATGCGGGAAAGGCGCTCGAGGTCGAGGGGGCCTTCCTTGGGGCGAGGGAGGTATCTCCACCCCTCTCTTCCCGTCAGAAGGATGAGGAAGGAACGGAGGGCGGCATAGCCGCATTCTTCCTCCCCGTGCTGGTAAACCGTGGCGTCCACGACCTAGTTATAGGGGGAGAAAAAGACAATCTGCCCTTCCTAGCCCTAGGAAGATAGATAGGCGCGGACGAGTTCCTCCAGGTATTCCCTCGTGTAGATCCCCTTCGCGAGGCCGACCTTTGTCACGGAGGCGTTGAAAGCCAGGAATTGTTCTTCCGAGAGAAGGCCCGCCCACTCTTCCATCGTGCTCAGGCCGTACTTGCGGATATCCTCTTCCTTCTTGACGCTGTCGTACTTCCCGTCCGGTCGGAATGAGAAGGTGTTTGCCAAGGGGGCGAGGGCCCTTGTGACGGAAAGCGCGCCGTTCGCAACGTAATTAAGGTTGCGGGCGGTCACCACGTCATAGAAGGAGGCCTCTTCCCTTCTGGCTTCCACAGAAACGAGCATGGAACGCGCGATATTCCCCTCTTCATCCAGGAAAAGGAAGTCATGGCCAACGTATTCGCCAGGGCGATCGCTGTCAAGCTCAACGTATTTCCCTTCGGTCAGATCGAAGAGCCCATGCTCCTTCGCGATTTCAAGGACAGTCCCGTTCTCAAAGCGAAGGGCGCAGACCGTCGTCACCGCCTTTTCGCGAAGAACGAGCACGACTTGGCTCTCGACCATGCGGCCCGTCACGTGATCAAAGGCAAGAACAACATCCCCTTCTTTGATGTCTTCCACGAGGAGGGTGCCCCCGCCAGGAACAAGGATCCGCGTACCGGCCAGGACGCATCCGGCATCGCTTGCCGTGAACGTCACTGCCTCGGATTCAAGGGTGACAACGTGCCCGAAAGGCGAGGTGCCGGTCACCGTCGCCTTGACATCGTAAGTTGTGTCCCCGTCGCCCTCTGCGACCGCGGCCACCCAGAGATGCGCCTTGGTCGGATCGTCCGAATCCTCCTTCAGGGTATAGTCCGCCCCCGTTTTCGAGGGAGTGACGCTCCATTCGACGTCAGTGATGTCTGTCGCATATCCTTCGGGCCCGATTGTCAAGGAAAGGTCCCAGTTCCCTTCCGCGTTATTGCTGCTCGAACCGCCATTTGGATTAATCGAGACGGAAGTCGCGTCGAACAATGGCATCGAGCGGAACGCTTGGGAGGTTTCCAAGGAGAAGGGGGTCCCGTCGTAACGGGTGGCGTTCACCCTGAGGGAAACGGTGAAGGAAAGCGGTTCGCTGCTATCGAGGTTCTGAGGAAGGGAAAGGATTGTCTCCTGCCCTGTCCTCGAGGACAGGCTCGCGCCTTCCCCGGCAACGCTCCACTCGTAGCCGGTGATCGTGCTTTGGTTGAGGGCCGGATAAGCCTGAGCGCTGAGCGAGAAGCTCATGGCCTGGCCGGATGGGGTATCGAACCCTTCGGCGGAAACAATGGAAACGGAGCTGATTTCCTCGAGGACGCGGTGCCAGTAATAGGATTCCCCATCCCCCGTCGGCGCCAGCGCAATCGTCTCATAAAGTCCAATGTCATCCTCTCCGCCGAATTCATGGACGAACCCATCGTCGCCTAGCAGTTTTAATGAAAGAGGGATTTCGAACCATTGCGTCATGTCGGCGGTCAAGGTCGACCCTTCGCCAGCCATCGGCTCGTTCATCGTCACGCTAGTCGCGTTTGATGCAGAAATGCGCGCGTCTTGCATGCTAGAGCGAAGCTCCCCGGCAACGAGCCCCGCCGTAAGACTTCCGTTCACCACGCACTCGGCAGGCCTTTCTTTATAATTCGCGATAATCCCGCTCTTATTGAAATTTTTAGCATGGGTTCCCCTATTGTCCAAGTAATTTGTCCCGTCATAGACGACGAGGGCGCCTGCGCAAAATTCGACCCCGTTATCGATAGTCAACGATGAACCGTTCAATAATTTGTATTTTCCTGAACCTCCGTCTACAAAGGCCGTGCCTGATTCATTGTCTGGATGCAAGGAAATATCCCATACATGGGAAATCGGAAAATATCCCTCGGCTGAGGAAACCGATGATGGCAACATCTGCGAGGCTATGCCCCAAAGCGCACCATACCCATTATCTTTAACCGCCTGCTCCACGTCGATTTCCAAAGCATTCAGCGCAAAATCACCGTAAAAATCCAATTCATGCCGAACGATTGAAGAGTCAAAATCGCTTCTCAGAATCGAGCCGGAAGGAATGGCTAGGATTCCGGTGCTGTCCTCATCGATGATTTTCATGTCGTACACGGGGGCAATCGGATCGCTGATATGAATACCACCAACCTCGATAGCGCCTGTCCGGAAATTTACCCAGGCGGTCATGGAGGACCCTCCATGGTAGATGACAGGACAAGCGATGTTCTCGAAATAGAAATCGTCAAGAGGGAGGCATTCCCTCTCATCGATATGGTTGTATGTCCCCTTTAGAGCGCTCCCTCCGCCGAAATCGTGCCAGCACATCGGGAGATTCGTCGATGATCCGGGAAGATTCTCGACCAATCCGCCCGCAGCCACGGACCCATCCTCGTCTGCCCCTGGGATATCGTCGATGAGGCCATAAAGCCAAAGCTCGCCGCCGTTCACTATCTTTGCGCCATCGGAAAGCAACACTTCCGAATAGTTCCCCCCTGTCCTCCCGGTTCCCTTGCTATTGGCCTGGCTTGATTTGAGAATCCCGCCGATCTCGATATTCCCGAGGTTGCTGACCGATACGCGAGAGAATCGGACGGTTGACTTGCAGTAGGTTCCTGGATCTTCGATCGCCGCGTTTGAAGGAGCGTTTATATCCCCTTTCTTGCTATTGGCGATAGGGTTTCCATTCGAATCCAGTCCATGAGGAATGTTTAACGTGACCCCCGTGGGAATCGTCAATACGCCGTCCGTCGCGTACGTCCCATCGATGACATAGTCCTCGTCTTTCCTTCCTTCCTGCCAGCTAAGGTCGGAAGGGCGCGGGAGCACGACGATCGTCTCGCCGCTCTTGGAGACGGAGATCGCCTTGCCGATGTCCGTGTAGTAGGTCTTCGTCGCGCCCCCGTCGCCCGTGATGTAGCAGACGCGTTTCTTCGTGCCGGCGCTCCCGAGGCTGACGGAAGCCGCTCCTTCCACGTATAAATAGGTCGCGAAGCCTGAAAGGGGCAGGGCGAGGAGCGAGGCCCCGCTCATCACGAGGAAAGGGATCTTCGAACGCTTCCTCATAGGGCGAAGGCCTCGAGGGAAAGCGTTCCCTCCAGCAAGATCCCCGCGGCCGCGTCATGGACCGTGTACTCCAGGACGTAGGCGCTTTCCCCGGTCGCCTGCTCGCTCAGAAGGACGACCGATCCCTCGGAAACAAGGGCATGCTCCTCGGAGGAAGACGCCTGGAAGGGGTACGCCGAGACATTGGAGCGCGCCACCGGGGGATTGTCGATCCCGACGATGGAAGAGGGGGCTTCCAGGGTAAAGCGAAGAAAGACCCTGTTCCCCTCGTCCACGTAGCCCCCGGCGTGCGCCAGGCGGTGGTCGATGAGGAAAGGCACGCGGATCGTGGAAGTTCCGGTGAAGGCGTCCTCCTCGATCACGAGAAGGGAGGAGGAGTCCTCGTAGACATAGGGAACCTCAGGGGTCCCGAACTTAAGGAAGCTGAGGGCGCTCGTGGCGCCGAAGGAAGCGAGGACCCCGACGTCCTGGGCGACCCCCTGGATCGGGACGACCCAGGCGGCAAAGCCAAGGGAAAGGGAGCTAAGGGCGAAAAGCCCTAGGAACAACCCCCCCCCTCGAATCCTATTTCCGGAGCGCCTCTTGCCCATCTTCAAAACGGCAGTCCCCTGCCTTAGGAACATTGTAACATATGCGCGGAAAGGAAGGGCCTTGAGGACCGGAGGAAGCCTTCCGAGAATCCCTGGCGAGACGAAAAAGAGGACCTTGCGGTCCCCGGGGCTACCACTTCTTGCGGCGCGCCATCTCGCTCTTCTGCTTGCGGCGGAGGGCGGTCTTGAGGTAGTACTCGCGCTTCCTCTTCTCCATGACGATGCCCGACTTGTTGACGGCGCGCTTGAAGCGGCGCATCCCTTCGTCGACCGTCTCGTCCGGACGGATCACGACTTTCACAGCCATCGAGGACTCACCTCCTTCCCGGAAACGTCGGGGATGATAGAGGAAGGCGAGGGAAAATGGAAGGGCATCCTTGGGAAAAGGGACGCTTCCCTAGGAGGAAGGCCCCTAGAAGCCCTTGAGCCGGCGGTAGAGCTCCTTGTAGCGGGCGTACTTCGCCCGGAGCCTCTCTCCCCTCCCCGGGTCGGGAAGGACGCTCTCCCCCAAGGGGATCCCCTGGACGAGCTCGGCGAGGGGCTTCCCCTTGCAAGAGGAGCGAGCGACGAGGTAGGCCCCGCAGGAGGGCCCCTCCTCGGCGAGGGGAGAGCGCGCGGGAAGGCCGATGAGGTCCGTGAGCATCCTCCGCCAGAGAGGGCTCCTGGCCCCGCCCCCGATGAGGCGCATCTCCTTGAGGGAGGAGGTCCTCTCCCCCATCGCGCGGTAGACGTCGTAGAGGGAGAAGGCGACGCCCTCCATGACCGCGAGGGCCATCTCCTCCGCGCTCGTGGAGGAGGTCATGCCCCAGAAGGTCCCCCGGGCTCGCGGGTCGTTGATGGGCGAGCGCTCCCCCATGAGGTAGGGGAGGAAAAGGACTTCCTCCTCCGTCTCTTCCGGGAGGGCGGAGAGGACCTCGGGGACGGCGCGAGAGAGGATCCCTTCCGCCCACCAGCGGAGGGAGTCGGCCGCGCTCAGGGTGCATCCCATGAGGAGATAGCCCCCGTCCGCCCGGCGGAACGAGTGGAGCCTGCCCTCCGGGTCGTAGGAATAGCTATCCTCCGGAAGGAGGAGGACGCCCGAGGTCCCGAGCGAGACGAGGAGCCCCTCCCCGAGGATCCCGGCGCCCAGGGCGCCGATCGCCTGGTCCCCGCCTCCGATGACGACCTGGCATCCCTCGGGAAGCCCCGAGCGGGCGGAGGCCTCCTTCCCGACCGAACCGACGAGCCCCGTGGAAGGAAGGACCTCCGGGAGCATCCCCTCCCGAATCCCGGCAAGGGCAAGGGCCTTCTCGGAATAGCATCCCCTGGCGACGTCGAAGAGGAGGGTGCCCGAGAGATCGCTCGCCTCGGAGGCGAAGCGTCCCGTCAATCGGTAGGCGAGGTAGTCCTTCGGAAGGAGAATCCTCGCGGTTCTTTCGAAAATCTCCGGCTCGTTCTTCCTGACCCAGAGGATCTTGGGGAGGGTGAAGCCGCAAAGGGCGATGTTCCCCGTCTCCTGGAGAAGGAGGAGGCGCCTCTCCCCTTCGTTGAGATACTTCACCTCCTCGGCGTTCCGGGAGTCGTTCCAGAGGATCGCCGGGCGGAGGGGGATCCCCTCCCGATCGAGGAGGACGAGCCCGTGCATCTGACCGGAGAAGCTGAGGGCGCGCACCTCGTCCCAGGAAGAGGTCCCCTCGCGGAGCTCCCGGAGGGCCCCGTATAGCGCCTCCTCCCAGAGGCGGGGGTCAATCTCGCTCCAGCCGGGATGGGGCGAGGAAGTGCGATAGGGCACGCGCGCGGAGCGGAGGATCCTCCCCTCCCCGTCCCCAAGGACGGCCTTGAGGGCGCTCGTCCCGAGGTCGATTCCGACGAAGAGGTCCATCCTAGCCCCGGTACATGAGGTCGTTGAGGGCGCTTTCGAGGTACTCCTGGCGTCCCGAGGGGATGAGGAAGTCGTCGTGCGAAAGGGCATGCTGTGCGCATTCTTCAAGCGTCGTCTTCCCCTCGAGGATCTTCTTCCCAAGCCCCTCCTGGTAGCTCCGGTAGCGTTCCTTGAGGAACTGTCCCAGCCGCCCGTCCTCGAGGATCCGGAAGGCGATGCGGAGGCCGAGCGCGAAGGCGTCCATCCCGGCGATGTAGGAAAGGAGGACGTCCTCCATCGTGTTGCTCTGCCTCCTAGTCTTCGCGTCGAAGTTCAGCCCGCCGTTGGTGAAGCCGCCCTCCAGGAGAACCTCAAGCATCGCCAGCGCGCACTCGGGGACCGAGGTCGGGAACTGGTCGGTGTCCCAGCCGAGGAGGGGGTCGCCCTGGTTCGCGTCGATCGAGCCGAAGACACCGTTGACCCGCGCGATGCGGAGCTCGTGCTGGAAGGTATGCCCGGCCAAGGTCGCGTGGTTGGCCTCGATGTTCAGCCGGAAATCCTCCAAAAGCCCCTCCTTCCTCAAGAAATTGCAGCAGGTCGCCGCGTCGAAGTCGTACTGGTGCTTGGTCGGCTCCTTGGGCTTGGGCTCGATGTAGAAATCCCCGCGGAAACCGGCCTTCCTCCCGTAGTCCCTCGCCATGCGGAGGAAGTTCCCGAGGTTCCGGAGCTCAAGGGCGACGTCGGTGTTGAGGAGGGTGTCGTAGCCCTCGCGCCCGCCCCAGAAGACGTAGCCCGTCCCCCCGAGGCGGATCGTCCAGTCGATGGCGGACCTGACCTTCGCCGCGGCGAGGCAGAAGGCGTCCTTCTCGGGCGAGGTCGCTGCCCCGGCCATGAAGCGCCTGTCCCCGAAGTTGTTCGCCGTCGCCCAAAGGAGACGCTTCCCCGTCTCCTCCTGCTTCTTTAGGAGGTAGCTGCCCATCTCGTCCAGGTTCCGGAGCGACTCGGCGAGGTTCTTCCCCTGGGGCGCGACGTCCACGTCGTGGAAGCAGTAGTAGTCGATCGAGAGCTTCTCCATCAGCTCGAAGGCGACGTCCGCCTTCCGGCGATAGAGCGCCATCGCTTCCTGCTCCCCGAAGGACTTGTCCCCGGTGTCCCCGCCGAACATGTCGGTGCCGCAGTAGTTCATCGTATGCCACCAGGAGAGGGCGAACTTGAGGTGATCCCTCATCTTCTTCCCGTGAATGACCTCATCCGGGTCGTAGTGGCGGAACCCGAAGGGCTCCTTGCTTTCCGGGCCCACGTAGGGGATCTTGCCGATTTCCTCGTAACGCTTCATGGAACTTTCCTCCGCTCTTTCCTAGATGATAGCAATCCCAGCGCCCCGGGTTTATGACTTCCCCGGCCCTTGGTAGGATTGGGCCATGGAAGAGCCCGTTCTTTCAATCCTCGTCCTGACCTACCGGAACGGGAGGGACATCAGGGAGGCGCTCCTGAGCGCCCTCCTCCAGGACCTTTCCCTCCCTCATGAGGTCATCCTCGGGATGTCCCCTTCCGGGGACGGGACGGAGGAGGAAGTCCGGAAAGTGCAGGAAGAGCATCCGGAGCTCAAGGTCCTCGCCTTCCCCGGAAGGACCGCGCAGGCACGGGCGAGGATCCTCACCCTCCAGGAAGCCAGGGGGAAATACGTCCTCTTCCTCGACGGGGACGACGCGCTGGAGAAGGATGCCGGGAGAAGGCTTCTCGCGCCTGTCCTCGAGGGAAAGGCCGAGGCAAGCGCCTGCGGCTACTCCCGCTACGTCGGAGGGAAGGTCCGGCCGAGCCTCCTCCTTCCGCATGGAATCCTCAAGGGCGAGAGGATCATGGGCGCCCTCTTCCGCGATTTCTCGGTCCGTTCCTTCCTCTGGGGGAAGCTCCTCCCCCGCGAACTCCTCCTTTCCACGCCCGTCTACCATTTCGGGGAGGTCGGGGACCTCTTCGAGGACGTCGCCTCGACGGGGAGCTACCTTGCGAGGCTAGGCTCGCTGGCGCTCGTCCCAAGGCCGCTCGTGCGCTACCGCCTCCGCCCGGGCTCCTCCACGGAGACCCCGAGGAAGGACCGCTCCCTCTGGCACGTCCGCGCCCTCATGGCGCTCCGCCTTTCCCTAGAGAAGATGGGAAGGGAGGACCTGGTCCGGCTTTTCCTGGAATACCGCTGGAGGCACGCCCTCTCCCTTTCCTACGACATCAGGAGGGACAGGAAGGCGGGGGCCCGGGAGGAGGAGGTCCGCCGCGCGAAGGACCTCTTCGGGATCCTCATGGAAAAAGAACCTCTCCTCGGGCGGGACCTCGGGGAAAGGCTCTTCCTGGAAAGCCGCTATGTCGAGGACCCGAGGAGCCTCAGGTAGCACTCCCGGAGCCTCATCCCGATGAGAGGGAGGTCCCGTTCCTCGGCGATCCGGCGCCCGTTTTCAAGAAGCCCCTCCGGAGGGCCCTTCTCGATGAGATTCCGGATGATCGAGGCGAATTCCGCGGGGGTTTCGCCCTGGAGGCAGCTTTCCCCTCCCTTGAGCCAGCCCCGGAAGACGGGGATGTTCCGCACGATCAGGGGCGTGGAAGAGGCCAGGGCCTCGAGGGCGACGATCCCTTCCGTCTCCTCGTGGGTCGGGAAGAGGAGGGCGGCCGCTCCCTGGTAGCCCCCGCGGATCAGCTCTCCCTTGAGATATCCCGGGAAAAGGCAGTTCTTCGGAGCGCTTTCCATCGCCTTGAGGACGCGGGGCTGGGTCAATATCCTCTCAAGCGACCCGAACCAGAGGAACCTGACGTCCGGCATGAGGCGCGCGGTCTCGATGAACTCGAGGATCCCCTTCCTCACGAAGGGGAAGCCGACCCCCATCACGTAGGGCTCCCTCTCCCCCAGCTTGAAAAGGCGGCGGAACTCCTTCCGCGCCTCCGGGCAGGGGGCGTAGTCGGAAAGGGAGATGCCGTTGGAGACGGAAAGGACGTTATTGCAGAAGCCATGCCCGCGGATGAGGTCGGCGGCGTATTCCGTCGGCGCGATCACCATGTCCGCGCGGCGGTACATCGAGCGGAGGAAGCCCTTGTAGAAAGGATAGGCGAGCTTCCAGAGGCGGAAGCTCTCGCGGAAGTCCTCGTAGGTGGAGTGGCCGTGGACGATGACCGGGATGCCCCGCGCCTTCGCCCCTCGGAGGACATGCTGGCTCTTCGGCCAGTAGGTGTTGACGTGGGCGAGGTCGAAGTCCCAGCCTTCCGGGTCCGTGACGGTTTCCACCCCTGCGGACTCGAGCGCCCGGAGCTGGTGCTCCATCGCGCGCCCGATCCCGGAGCGGGCGATCTTCTCCTGCCCTTCGAAGTAGACGAGGACCCTCATCGCCTGGAGGCGAGGAGCTCCTCCATGATCTCGACCGAGCGGCTGGAGCCGATGCGGCTCGCCCCGGCGTCGATCATCCTGTAGCAGTCGTCGAGGGTGCGGATCCCGCCGCTGGCCTTCACGCCCATGCTCTCCCCGACGGCGTTCCGCATGAGGGCGACGTCCTTGGCCTTCGCGCCCCACTTCCCGAAGCCGGTCGAGGTCTTGACGTAGTCGGCCCCGCCGCGCTTGGCGGCAAGGGAGGCCTGGATGATCTCCTTCCGGTCGAGGAGGCAGGTCTCGAGGATGACCTTGAGGATCCTTCTCTCGCCGGGGACGGAGTCGAGGGCCTCCCGGACCCCGCGGATCTCGGCCTCGACGAACTTCCACTCCCCGGAGCGCGCCATCCCGGCGTTCATGACCATGTCGATCTCCTGGGCTCCCCCAAGGGCGGATTCCACGGCCTCCCTCGCCTTCTCCTTCGGGGTCGTCTGCCCGAGGGGGAAGCCGACCACGGTGCATACCTTGACGTCGCTCCCCTTGAGGAGGCGGGCGGCGACGGGCACGTAGAAGGGGTTCACGCAGACGCTCATGAAGCGGTAGCGCATCGCCTCGAGGCATAGCCTCGTGATGTCCTCGAGCCGCGCGTCGGGCCTGAGGTCGGTGTGGTCGAAGTACTTGCTGAATCTCATGGGGTTCCTCCAAGGATGCTTTCCTAATGATACACGATGGCAAGGGGTCCGCCCCTAAGGAAAAAGGGACGGATCCCCGTCCCCCCTGGGCCCTAGTCCTCGTCCTTCTTGAGGCGGAGGATATCCTTCCCCTTGTAGTAGCCGCACGCGCCGCAGACGTGGTGCGGGCGGACGAGCGCCCCGCAGCGGGGGCAGGCGACGAGGGAGACCGGCGCGAGCTTGAAGTGCCCGCGGCGGAGCCTCTTCGCGGTCTTGCTGGTCCTTCTCTGAGGTACTGCCATCCTATGCTCCTTTCCTTCTTGCTGGGGCGATTATAGGAAGCGAGGGGCAAGGTTCAACGATTACTTAGACAATGTCAAGTTATGGACAGGAAATGCTCGATGCTTCCTATTCATCGTCCGAACGAACCATCCATTCTCTGCGGAGGAGGAGGCGCTTCGTGTCCCCCGGGCGGAGCCCTTCCGAAGGGAGGGCGAGGGCGAGATACCCCTCCGTATGGCCATAGGCCTTCCCTCCCTCGGCCTTCTCGACGAGGAGGGTCCCCTCCTTCCCCTCCATCGACCGGAGATGGCTTTCCTCGAGCTCCTGGGCGAGGAGGAGGGCCTCCCTCGTCCTTTTCTTCTTCAGGGAAGGGGGAAGGTCCTTGAGGAGGGCGGCCTTCGTCCCCGGGCGCCTGCTGTAGGGAAAGACGTGGACGCGGGCGAACCCCGCCTCCCGGAGGAAGGCCATGCTTTCCCCATGCTCCTCCTCCGTCTCCTCCGGGAAGCCGACGATGAGGTCGGTGGTGAGGGCGATCTCCGGGCGGGCCTCACGGAGAAGGCGCGCGGAACGAAGGTATTCCTCCCTCCCGTACTTCCTCCCCATCCGCCTGAGGACGGAAGGGGAACCGCTTTGGAGGGGAAGGTGGAGATGCGGGCAGAGCCTCCTCTCCTCGTGGAAGAGCCGGAGCATCTCCTCCCCGACCTCGCTTTCCTCAAGGGAGCCAAGGCGGACCCTGCCGTCCTCCGGCAGTATCTTGAAAAGTTCCCTGAGGAGGAAGGGGAGCCCCTCCCCTTCCCCGAGGTCATGGCCGTAGAAGCCGATGTGGGTGCCGGTGAGGACGAGCTCCTTCGTCCCGGAGGAAAGGAGGCGCCTCGCTTCCTCGAGGACGTCCACGGGCTTCCTCGACCGGGGCCGTCCCCGGAGCGAGGCGATGAGGCAGTAGGAGCAGAAGTTCGAGCATCCGTCCTCGATCTTGAGGTTCGCCCTGGCCCCGCCTCCCAGGACCCCTTTCCCGATCTCCTCGTACTCCTTCTCGCGCCAGGGAACCATGGGAAGGGCGGACTTCTCCCCTTCCTTCAGGGACAGAAGCGCCTTCAGGGCGTCCTTCCTCCCGGAAGTCCCGAGAAGGAGGTCGGCGTCCTCGAAGGAAGCGGGGTCTTCCTCGGCGGCGCACCCCATGAGGAGGATCCTCGCCCCGGGAGAGCGGCGGCGGAGGTGGCGGAGCGCCTGGCGGGACTTCCGCGCGGAAAGGGAGGTGACCGCGCACGTGTTGAGGATGATGAGGTCCGCCTCCTCGGGGGCTTCCGCCTCGAGGAAGCCCAGGGAAAGCGCCTCGTTCAAAAGCGCCCGGGCCTCGTAGGCGTTCACCTTGCAGCCGAGGGCGCGCGCGTAGGCCTTCCTCATCTTTCCTCCCAAAGGAGGGGCGGGCCTTCCTTTCCTTCGCGGAGGGCGATCTTCCGGTAGCGGAGGAGCGCCTCCCGGGAAAGGAGCCTGCCCTCGTATAGCGCCTTGTAGAACCCTTCCCTGTCGTTTGCGAAATAGGCCGCCCCGACGTCCTCCAGGCGCCTCATGAGGTGGGTCCTCGCGGGGTTATGGAGGAAGCGGTCGAAGAGGGGGAGGGTCGCCTCGAGCCTTCCCTCGGGGGCGATGAAGTGGAGCCGCTCGGCGTCGTAGTCGTACATGGCGAGCGCCCCGTCCTTCCCCGCGACCTTGACCAGGCGCGTGAAATGGGAGTCGAAGAGGGCGCTCCCCCAGTAGTCGAAAGGGTCCACGACGATCGAGTCGAACTCCCCGAGGATCCTCTTGTAGGGCATCCTCTCCATCTTTCCGTAGTCGCCCGCGTAGATGCGGTTCAGGGCGCGCGAGAAGAAGGGGACGTACACCTTCTCCCCGTTCGCCAGGAGCAGGAAGGGAAGCTCGAGGACGGCTTCCCTCATGAACTCTTCCTTCCCGAGCCTCCCTTCCTTCTCGGCGAGGATGGCCCGCGAAAGGTAGAGCCGCTCGATGACGCGCTTGTTCACGATCGCGCGGATGAGGATGTTGCTCCTCGCCACCTGGAAGGGGGTCTTCGGGTGGAGGTAGGGCTGGAAGGGCTCGTGGCTGCTCAGGAGATAGGAGTTCTCCCCGAAGAAGAGGGCCTCGCTCCCCCTGTCGAAGGCGGTCTTCCTCTTCACGCCCTCGAGGTAGGAAAAGAGGCTCATAGGGCGCCTTCCCCCAATAGGAGGGCGAGGGAGGAAAGAAGGATTCCCGCCGTCTCGGCGCGGAGGATCCGCGGGCCGAGGGAAAGGGGGATCGCCCCCGCCTCGGCGGCAATCTTCCTCTCGGAATCCGCGAAGCCCCCTTCCGGGCCGATGTAGGCGTGGATTTCCTCTCCGGGGAGCGAGAGGAGCGCATCCTTCAGGGATAGCGGCTCGCCCTGGAGCCTCTCGTCGGCGAATAGGAAGGGAAATCCGGGGAAAGACCGGGAAAAGGGGAGGATTTCCGCGACTTCCGGGATCCTGGGGGCGCCGCACTGGGAGGAGGCCTCCCGCGCGATCTTGCGGAATCTTTCCAAGGCCTTCTTTAGCGCGTCCCCCTTCGGGCGGCGGATGGTCCGCTCCGAGAGGAAGGGGGCGAAGGAGAAGACCCCGAGCTCGGTCCCCTTCTGGACGAGGAGCTCGTCGTTCCCGTTTTTCAAAAGAGGGAAATGGAGCACGAGCCTCCGCCCCTCCTTCGCCGGGGGAATCTCCTCGAGGAGGCGGATCCCCTCGCTCGCGGGGAGGGCCTCCCCGAGATATTCCTTCCCTTCGTAGGAAAGGAGGAAGCGTTCCCCCTCCCGGGTCCGGAGCACGTGGAAAAGGTGGTGGCGGTCCTCCTCCCCGAGGAGGAAGACCCCCTCAATGAGCCCGGATGGGAAGAGACGCCGCATCTAGAGGAGGGCCTCCCCGTCGCGGTCCCGCACCTCGCGCCCGAGGGAAAGGAAGGCGCGGACGAGGTTCCCGAGGATGAGGGCGGAGGCGCCGATGAGAATCCCCCAGAGCCCGATCCCGGGGACGAAATATAGCCCGAGGGCGATAAGGGCGGCGAGGAGGATCCCCCCGAGGAGGACGATGAGGGCCCGCTCCCACTTCCCGAGGTAGAAGAGATCGGCTCCGAGGAACCCGAGGAGGAAGAGGAGGGCCCGATATGTCTTTTCCTTCCGCGCGGGACGGAGCTCCTCCACGCCCCCGCCCATGCGGTCGATGAAGCCGGTCATGTCCATCGTCTCGTAGCCGGGCTCGATGGGGCGCTTGGCGCCGCAGTGGGGGCATATGTCCTGGTCGAAGCGGGTGATCTCGCGCCCGCAGTTCCGACAGGTCGGCATCTAGTAGCGCCGCGCCTCCATCGCGCGGTACTCCTCGTAGAGGGCGAGGCATTCCTCTCGCGAGAGCTCCTGGCAGAACTCCCCGAGCCTCTTCTCGTCCCGGAGGAGCTCGTAGAAGGCGCTGTCGCGGAAGTTGATCACTTCCTCCGTGTCCTTCGCCGTGCAGCCGTAGTACACCTTCCCGATGTTGCTCCAGAGGATCGCCCCCAGGCACATCGGGCAAGGGTAGCCGGTCGTATAAAGCTCGCAGCCGGAAAGGTCGAACGTCCCGAGCCTCCTGCTCGCGTCGTGGATGGCCATGACTTCGCCGTGCGCGGTCGCATCCTGCGTATGGAGCACCTCGTTATGCCCTCTCCCGACGACTTCCCCGTCCTTGGCGACGATCGCGCCGAAAGGGCCGCCGTGGCCCTCCCGGATCCCCTTCCTCGCCTCTTCGATGGCAAGCGCCATAAAGTCCTTCTTTTCCATGCATCAACCCCCGATTTCCTAGTATAAGTCCCCTCTCCCTTCGGAAAAAGGGAGGCCGAGCCTCCCTAGCCCTTCCTCCGGTCGAAGAAGGGGCGCTTCGTCCCGCTTTCCTTGATGAACTCCCGAAGGAGCTCCTTCTGGCGGGCGCTGAGGTCCCGGGGGACCTCGATCGCGAGATGGACGTACTCGTCCCCCGTGCGGAGGGCGCCCTCGCGGACGCCTTTCCCGCGGAGGCGGAGGATCGCCCCGGGCTGGGTGCCCGCGGGGACGTCGACCTCCTCCTCGCCGTAGACGGTGCGCACGCGGATCTTCGTCCCGAGCGCGCACTCGGCCATCCCGACGTTCACCTTGACGTGGATGTCGTTGCCCTCGCGCTCGAAATAGGGGTCGCTCTTGACGAGGACCTCGACGTAGAGGTCGCCGTTCGGCCCCCCTTGGGAGCCGCGCTCCCCGTAGCCGGGGATCTTCAGCTGCCGCCCGCTGCTGATGCCGGCGGGAACCTGCACCTTGAGGCGCGTCCTCTGGCGGGAATAGCCTTCCCCGCCGCACTCGTGGCATTTCTCGGAGACGACCTTCCCCCGTCCCCCGCAGCGCGGGCAGACGCTCTCGGTACGGGTCATGCCGAAGATGGTCTGCATCTCGCGGACCACGCGGCCGCGCCCCCCGCACTCGGGGCAGGTCCGGTAGGCGTCGGGGCGCTCCGCCCCGGTCCCGTGGCAGTGGCCGCAGGGCTTCTCGTAGTCGACGGGGATCTCGATCTCGCGGCCTTTGATCGCGTCCATGAAGGAAATCTGGACCCGGAGGATCCTGTCGTTCCCCTTCTGGGGGCCCTGGGGGCCCCGCCTCCTTTGCCCGCCGCCGAAGAAGCTCGAGAAGATGTCGCCGAGGTCGACGTCGCCGAAGCCTTCGGCCCCGAAGCCGCCGAAGCCTCCCTGCTGGAAGGGGTTCCCGGCCCCGCCGGTCGAGGAGCCCTGGGAGAAGGCCGCCATGCCGAAGCGGTCGTACTGCGCCCTCTTCGCATCGTCGGAGAGGACGTCATATGCCTCCTGGACCTCCTGGAACTTCTTGGGGGCGTCCGGGGACTTGTTGATGTCGGGGTGGTATTCCTTGGCCAGCTTCCGGTATGCGCTCCGGATCTGGTCCTTCGTCGCGTCCTTGGAAAGCCCGAGGACTTCGTAGTAGTCGCGTTTTTCTGCCATGCCCTCGCTCCTTAGGAAGAAGGGGAGGCCCCGGAGGGCCTCCCTTGGATGTCGTCAGCTAGTTGTTCTGCCCGTCGGTGAAGTCGGCGTCGATCGGCCCGTCCCCGGAAGAGGAGGAGCCGCCCGAGGAGCCTTCGCCCGCGGGGTTCCCGGCGCCGGCCTGGGAGGCGGCCATCCGGGCCGCGTCCTCCAGCCGCCCGACGATCTCGCGGAGCTTGTCCATGTCCTCGCTCTGGAGGGCGCCCTGCGCCTCGTCGCGGAGCTTGGTGAGCTGCTCCTTCTGCTCCTCGCTCAGCTTGTCGCCTTGCTCGACGAGGGCCTGGTTGATGTCGTCCACGTAGGTCTGGGCGCGGTTCTTCACCTCGATGTCGCCCTTCCGCTTCTCGTCGGCGGCCCTGTTCTCCTCGGCTTCCCTCACCATGCGGTCGATGTCTTCCTTGGAAAGGCCGTTCGAGCCGCTGATGGTGATGTCCTGGGACTTTTGGGTGTCGAGGTCCTTGGCCGACACCTTGACGATGCCGTTGACGTCGATGGAGAAGGTGACCTCGATCCGGGGCTGCCCGCGCCTGGCGGGACGGATGCCGGAGAGGGAGAAGTGGCCGAGGAGCTTGTTGTCGTGGGCCATCGGGCGCTCGCCCTGGTAGACCATGATGTCGACGGCGGGCTGGTTGTCCTGGGCGGTGCTGAAGATCTGGCTCTTGGTGGTCGGGATCGTGGTGTTCCTCGGGATGAGGACGGTCATGACCTGGCCGAGGGTCTCGATGCCGAGGGAAAGGGGCGTGACGTCGAGGAGGACGACGTCCTTCACGTCCCCGGCGATGATGGCGCCCTGGATGGCGGCGCCCATGGAGACGGCCTCGTCCGGGTTGACGGACATGTTGAGCTTATGGCCGGTGATGCTGCTCACCATCTCCTGGACGGCGGGCATCCTGGTGGAGCCGCCGATCATGAGGACGTCGCCAAGGTCGCTGTAGGAGAGCCCGGCGTCCTTCATCGCCTTCTCCATCGGGGCCTTGCAGCGCTCGAGGAGATGGCGGGTCAGATCCTGGAACTTGGCGCGGGTGAGCGTGCCCTCGTAGTTGATGGGGCCGGCCTTGCCCATGCCGATGAAGGGGAGGGAGATGGTCGCGGTGAGGGAGCTCGAGAGCTCGATCTTGGCCTTCTCCGCGGCGTCGATGAAGCGCTGCTCGGCCATCTTGTCGGTGAGGTTGATGCCGAACTCGCGCTGGATCTCGCTCCGGATCCAGTCGGCGACGACGTTGTCCCAGTCGTCGCCCCCGAGCCTAGTGTCGCCCGAGGTGCTCAGGACCTGGAAGGTGCCGTCCCCGATGTCGAGGATCGAGACGTCGAGGGTGCCGCCCCCGAGGTCGAAGACGAGGACGCGCTCGCTCTTGTCGGTGTCGAGGCCATAGGCGAGGCAGCTCGCGGTCGGCTCGTTGATGATGCGGACGACGTCGAGCCCGGCGATGGTCCCGGCGTCCTTGGTGGCCTGGCGCTGGGCGTCGTTGAAGTAGGCGGGCCCGGTGATGACCGCCTTCTTGACCGGCTGGCCGATGGCCTTCTCGGCGTAGGACTTCATGTAGGAGAGCACCTTGGCGCTGATCTCCTGCGGGGTGAAGTCCTTGTCGAGCGAGGCGATGTGGAACTTCTCGCTCGTGCCCATGAGGCGCTTTGCGCTCCTCACGGTGTCGGGGTTGGTGATCGCCTGGCGCTTGGCGCTGTTGCCGACGATTTCCTCGCCCGTCCCCTTGAAGGCGACGATGGAGGGCGTGGTGTTGGTGCCCTCGGGGTTGGGGATGACCTTGACCTTCCCGTCGGCCTGCATGTAGGAGATGACGGAGTTGGTGGTGCCGAGATCGATCCCGACGATGATTTCCTTTGCCATATGGATGTTCTCCTTTCCTAGGCCTCCTCGGCCTTGCTCCCTTCCGCGGGAGCGTTCTCTTCTTTCTTCTCTTCCTCGGGCGCTTCCTTGCGCATGGCCTCGACGACCACGCGGGCGGCCCTCACGAGGCGGTCGTGGAGGAGGTAGCCCTTGCTGAGGAGCCGGACGACATGCCCGGGCTCCCCTTGGCCCTCCACCGTCTCGATCGCCTCCATCCGGCGGGGGTCGAACAGGTCCCCCTCCTTCGGCTCGACGTAGCTGACCCCCTCGGAGAGGAGCGCCTCCTCGAGCTGGCGGTAGATGAAGCGGAAGCCCTCGCGGTAGTTCCTCGCCTCGTCCCCCTGGCACTCGCCCTGGAGGGCGATGTAGAGGCAGTCGAGGGAGGGGATGAGCTTCTCGAGGAAGCCCTGGGAGCGGTAGCGCACCGCCTGGCGGTGGTCCTCCTCCAGGGACTTGCGGAGGTTCTGGGTGTCCGCGTAGGCCTCGTAGTAGAGGTTCTTCCAGCGGTCGCGCTCCTCCTCGAGGGTCTCCTTCTTCCCTTCGCCCTCCGTCTCTTCGGGAGGGCTGTCCTTCTTCTCTTCTTCCACCTTGCTAGTTCCCTTCTTTCTGCCCCACATCGTCCTCTCCTTCCTTTGCGCCTTCGCCGCGGAAGTAGCGGTCGAGGGCGTCTGCGAAGTACCGGAGCGTGCTCACGGCCTTGTCGTAGTCCATCCTCGTCGGGCCGACGAGGGTGAGGGCGGCGTCCTGGTCCCCCGGGAGGGCGACCTCGGCGGAGACGATGGCGACGTCCGGCTGCCCCTCGCCTTTCCTGGCGATGCGGACGCTCACCCCCTCGACGCTCGTCCCCCCGCCCTGGAGGGCCGCCTTGAGGCGCCCCGGGTCGTCGAGGAGGGCGAGGATCTCGCGGACCCTCGCGGCGTCGTTCCGGAACTCGGGCTGCGAGAGCAGCTCCTCCTTCCCGTAGGAGTTCATCCGCTCCGTGGCGAAGCGGGCGAAGGCCCCGAGGATCGCCTCGTAGATGAGCTCCTGCCCCACCATGTACTCATGGAGGATGGGGCGGAGCGACTCCATCTTCTGGCAGATGAGGGAGATGGGGGTGCCCGCGAGGCGCTCGTTGAGGAGCCTCACGGCGCGCACCACCTCCTCCACCTTCAGGGTCTCGTCGATGAGGAACGTCTTGTTCTCCACGTAGCCCCGGTCGGTGACGAAGATCGCGGTTGCGCTATGGCCGTTGATGGGCACGACGCTCATCGAGGCCAGGCGTTCCTCCTCGGCCTTCTTCCCGAGGACGACGGAGGCGAGGGAAGTCATGCTCGAGAGGATCTCGCAGGATTCCCGGAGCACTTCCTCCACGGACTTCGTCTTCGTGGAGAGGATCGTCTGGAGGGCGCGCTTGGCGGAGCCGTCGACCTCGCCGGAGCGGAGGTTCTGGACGTAGTAGCGGTAGCCCTGGACGCTGGGGACGCGGCCGCTGGAGGCGAAGTTCTTCTCCAATAGCCCGTCCTTCTCGAGGGCGTTCATGTCGTTGCGGATGGTGGCGGTGGACACCTCGAGGCCGTACTCCTCCTGGAGCGTCTTGCTCGAGACGGGCTCCGCCGTCCGGATGTAGTGCTCCACGATGAGCTTGAGGATCTCGTCTCTCCTTGTCATCCTTCCGCCTTCCTGGCAATCGCTTCTTCCGACTGCCAAGCGCAATTATAGGAAAGGGCTTAGCAGAGTCAACGCCGAAGTGCCAAAACTCCTAGAAAAGGGCGAGGAGGACGCGGTCGAGGAGGTAGAGCCCCTCCTCGCTGGCGTGGAAGCGCCCGTCCTCTAGGAGGGCGAGCCCCTTCTCCTCGAGCCTCCTGGCCCTCTCCCCGTAGCGCGAGAGGAACGGGAAGCCGAACTTCCTTTCGAACTCCTCGAGGGGGAAGCCTTCCGCGAGGCGGAGCCTGGTGAGGAAATAGTACTCGAGCCGGTCCTTCTCCTGCGGCGGATCCTCCCATTCCCTCCCTTCCCCCTCGAGGTAGCGGGCAAGGCTCAGGGAGTTCCGGTAGTGCCTCCCTTCGATCGCCCCGGCGGCGCCCATGCCGATCCCGAGGTAGTCCTCGTCCATCCAGTAGCCGAGGTTATGGCGGCTCCTATGGCCCGGGAGCGCGAAGCTGCTGACCTCGTAGCGCTCGTAGCCTTCTTCCTTCAGCCTCGAGCGGAGCCAGTCGTACTGCTCCCGCAGGATTTCGTCGTCTTGCTCGGAAATTCCTTCCAGATGGAACCTCGTCCCCGGGAGCACGGAAAGGGAGTAGCAGGAGATATGCTCCGGGCGGAGGGCGAGGAGGTGCCCCGCGTCCTCCATGAGCTCGGGGAGCCCTTCCCCAGGAAGGCCGTAGATGAGGTCGAGCGAGATGTTCCGGAATCCCGCCTCCCTTGCCGAGGCGACCGCCCGGACGATGTCCGCGGGACCGTGCTTCCTCCCCATCTTGAGGAGGAACTCGGGCCGGAAGCTTTCCGCGCCCAGGGAAAGGCGGTTCGCGCCCAAGGAAAAGAGGAGATGCGCCCGCGCTAGGTCCAGGCTCTCGGGATTCGCCTCGACGGTGAGCTCCCCGCCCTCCTGGAGGAGAGGGCGGAGCGTTCCCAGAAGGAGCCTCGTGCCTTGCTCGCTCAAGGAAGTCGGGGTCCCGCCTCCTAGGTAGATCGTCTCGAAGGAAGAAGGCGCGGGGGAAAAGGAAGAAAGCTCCCGGAGGAGCGCGGGGACGTACTCCCTCTCCCACCGGGGGCTATGGATGACTTTCGGGAAGTCGCAGTAGCGGCAGATCGACGTGCAGAAGGGGATGTGGACGTAGAGCCGCGAGGGGATCACTTCTCCCCTTCGCCTTCCTCGCTGGAGCGGCGCTCCTCGTCCATCTCGCGCTTCGCTTCCTCTTCCTCGACGGGCTCGAGGATGCGCTCGAGGGTGTCGTCCCGGGGCCCTTCTTCCTCTTCAGGGGCCTCTTCCCGCCCCTCCTTCCCTTCGTTCGCCTCCTCGGGATCGACGACAAGGCGGCGCACCTCCTCCTCGGCGACCTCCTCGGGGGTCTTCTCCTTCTCCTCGTTCTTGAAGAAAGGGAGGTACTTCCTCAGGAGGAAGACAAGGAGCGCCACCAGGGCGAAGACGATGAGGATGAGGACAAGGATGACTCCGGGATTGCTCCAGAAGTCGGCTAGGACAAGGGGGAAGGTCATTGGCGCTCTCCTTTCGCGATCGGGGTGTAGACGAACCTGTTCTTGACCTGGCCCTTGCGGTAGTAGCCGGCGCGGGCGAGGCGGTCCATCGAGGTGCGGGCGGTCTCGTAGCTGCAGCGGGCGAACTTCTTGAACTGCTGGATGGTGTAGTGGTGGCCTTCCTCGAGGTGGGAGGCGAGGAAGCTCGCCTGCTTCCTGCTGAGCTCGGGGTCCGTCTCCATCAGGTACTGGGCGTACTCGCGGGTCTCCTTCTCGCTGAGGCGGGGCTTGGCCCCGGGAAGGGGGGCGCTCCTCCTTGGCTCGGGAAGGGTCTCCTTCCTGGGCGGGCGGGGGGCTTCCTTCGCGGGGATGGGCAGGACCTCTTCCTCCTCCTCGAGGACGGGGACCTCCTCTTCCTCTTTTCTTTCGGGGGCGGTCTCCGCGGGCTCCTCGAAGGCTTCCTCCTCCTCATCCGGGAGGGCGGGCTCCTCGGGGGCGACCTCCTCAGGGGGCGCGGGCTCCTCCCGCGCTTCCCTGGCCAGGCTTTTCTCGAGCGCCTCGAAGTCCTTCGTCTCGCGCGAGAGGCGCTGGAGGAAGGGCTCGAGGAGGTAGGTCAGATCGCCGGAGCGCCTCGTCTCGAGGAGGACGTTCGTCCGGTTGGAATCAAGGCGCAGGTCCTGGAGGAAGGGCTCGATCGGAAGGAGGTAGGCCCCAGGGCCCATCTCCGAGGCGAGGAGCCGCTTGGCGGAAAGGGCGGCGAGGGAGTCGTTGTGGGAGTCGAAGGGCTGGAGCCAGCTGACGAAGAAGAGGATGGAGAGCGCCTTGACGAGGAGGGGGCTCTCGTTCCGGAGCGACTGGAGGAGGTTCCCCATCGCCTCCTCGATCCTGTCCATCGGGCAGTACTCGAAGTCGGCGCTCGGCGAGAAGCGCCAGAGCCTGCTGGGGCGCTGGTCGAAGTCGCGGGAGCGGTAGTAGGAGCTCAGTTCCTCCACCCCCTCCATCCTGGCGAGGGCCTCGCCTAGGAAGTCCTCGTCCGGGAGCGCTTCCTCCCCGCGCGAGGAGAAAAGCTCCAGCAGGTACGCGTGGTAGCGGAGGAGCGGCTCATGGAAGTCCTCGTTCCCCCGGTAGGTCCCGTTCAGGACGCTTTTGATGGCGAGGGGGCTCATCTCGCACTCCTCGAAGGCGTTGACCGCGGAAAGGGAGCGCCCGAGCGCGTGCCTCCGGAGCTCCTCGCTCCCGGCCTCCAGGGACTCGGCGAAACGGCGGAGCATCCTCTCCCCCTGCTCGACCTTCTGCGAGATCGCCTCGGTCATCGTGAAATAGCAGGGCGCGCGGAGAAGCGTCTCCAACGGGGCGAGGGAGAGCCGGTGGGAGGCCCGGTACTGGAGGACCTTCTTCCAGACGGCGTCGGAGCCGACCATCCGCATCTCCATGCGGAAGAGAAGCTCGTTCAGGTAGCGTGCGTCCGTGACGCGGTATACGACGGGCTCGATTGCCATAAATCGGATTATAGACCGGGACAAGGACAGGTTAAATACCGGAAATCTACTAGAGCAAAGGGGATGGATATGAAAAAAGTCGCGTTGCCGCGCGACTTTCCTTGCCTCTTAGTGCTTGAGCCCAAGGTCGTAGAGGGCGCTCGCCCTGTGGTCGATGACGTAGGGGCTGATGGCGACGAAGGTGACGCCCAGGACGTAGAAGACGCAGAGAACGGCGATCTGGTACCAGTAGATCCCGCCGTAGGTGACGTCCGGGGTGATCGGGTTGGACGGGCGGCAGATGATGGAGGTCGAGCCCAGGAGGAGATAGCCGAGGCCGAGCATCGAGATCATCATGCTGAGGAGCGCGAGGCCCACGGGCAGGGCGGAGAGCTTCTTCTTGGAGAAGTAGGCGACCGCTGCCCCGACGAGGGCGAGGGCGAAGATGGCGATGCTGACGATCTGGAGGTAGAAGGAGGCGGCGACCATCTGGGTCTGGCCGAGGGAATAGGTGACGTTCATCGTCTGGACGTTCCCGTTGGCAAGAGTGTTGAGATAGGTCACGGGGATGCTCCAGCCGCCGTTCACGAGGTCGATCATCGAGAAGGCGTAGGTCCCGGCGATGGTCCCGTTCCAGTCGAACCCTTCGGGAAGGCTCCAGGCGGGGTTCGTCACGTTCCATTCGCCGATCGTGACGGTCAGGAAGTTCGGGAGGGCGATGAAGGCGAAGTAGAGGCATGCCATCGCCAGGGCGGCGACCCCGAAGCAAATCCAGAAGATGAGAGTGATCCGCTCGGTGCGCTTGAAGTTCGAAAGTTCCGTCTCGTCAACCGGCTTGCTGACCTTCATAGGGGTTCTTTCCATGCTGAACAACCTCGTTTCTCTGTTGGCTATTATGCGCAGGCGATGGCTTGTTGCAACCGCTTACAAGGATTTTTCCTCAATCATCGTCCTCGTCAAGCGACAGGACTGCCATGAAAGCCTCCTGCGGGACCTCGACGGACCCGATCTCCTTCATGCGCTTCTTCCCCTCGCGCTGCTTCTCGAGAAGCTTCTTCTTGCGGGAGATGTCCCCGCCGTAGCACTTGGCGAGGACGTCCTTGCGGACGCTCTTGATGTCGGCCCGGGCGATGACCTTGCCGCCGATCGCCGCCTGGACGGGCACCTCGAACTGCTGCTTCGGGATGATTTCCTTGAGGCGGCGGACGATAAGGTTCCCCCTCCGGTAGGCGTCGGGGCGATAGACGATGGAGCTCAAGGCGTCGATGACGTCGCCGTTGAGGAGGATGTCCATCTTCGCGAGGTCGCTCTCGCGGTAGCCTTCCAGCTCGTAGTCGAGCGAGGCGTAGCCCTTGCTCATCGACTTGAGGCGGTCGAAGAAGTTGTAGACGACCTCGCTGAGGGGCAGGAGGTACTTCACAACCTGGCGCGTGTCGTCGAAATAGACGAGGTCGAGGTAGATCCCCCGCCTTTCCTGGCAAAGGCGCATCACCGCGCCCACGTACTCCCCCGGGGTCATGATGGAGGCGGTCACGTAGGGCTCCATCATCTTCCTGATCCTCTGGGCGGGGGGCATCCGGCAGGGGTTGTCGAAGGAAACCTCGCTCCCGTCGGTCAGCTCCGCCTTGTAGCGCACGCTCGGGGCGGTGAGGATGAGGTCGAGGCCGTACTCTCGCTCGAGCCGCTCCTGGACGACGTCCATGTGGAGGAGGCCGAGGAAGCCGGCGCGGAAGCCGAAGCCCAGGGCCTCGCTGCTCTCGGGCTCGAATAGAAGGGCGGCGTCGTTGAGGGAAAGCTTCTCGAGGGCGTCCTTGAGGTCGGGGTAGCGCCTGGAGTCGACGGGATAGATTCCGCAGTAGACCATCGGGTTGATGCGCCGGTAGCCGGGCAGGGGCTTCTCCGCCGGGCGGCTTGCCAAGGTCAGGGTGTCGCCAGGGCTCACGTCGTGAATGTCGCGGATCGTCGCGGCGAGGTAGCCGACTTCTCCGGCGCGAAGGGATTCCACGGGGATTTCCTTGGGGGTCCGCACCCCCACCTCGGTGACCACGTAGCGCTTCCCGGAGGCCATGAGGAGGATCTCGTCGCCCTTCCTCACCTCCCCGTTCCGCACGCGGAGGAGGAGGATGACCCCGCGGTAGGGGTCGTAGTAACTGTCGAAGACCAGGGCCTGGAGGGGGAGGGAGGCGTCGCCATCCGGCGCAGGGATGAGCTCGATCGCCTTCTCGAGCATCTCCTCCACCCCGGCCCCCGTCTTGGCGGACACAAGGCAGCAGTCCTCCGTAGAAAGGCCGATCCGCTCGGATATCTCCCTTTTGGACATCTGGACGTCCGCGGAAGGAAGGTCGATCTTGTTGATGACGGGGATGACCATGAGGTCGTTGTCGATCGCGAGGTAGACGTTGGCGAGGGTCTGGGCCTCGACGCCCTGGGTGGCGTCCACGAGGAGGAGCGCCCCCTCGCAGGCGGCAAGTGAGCGGCTCACCTCATAGGAAAAGTCGACGTGCCCCGGGGTGTCGATGAGGTTGATCATGTATTCCTCGCCGTCCTTCGCCTTGTAGGAAAGGGTGACGGCGTTCAGCTTGATCGTGATGCCCCGCTCGCGCTCCAGCTCCATGTCGTCCAGCATCTGGGCGCGGAGCTGCCTGGCCTCGACGGCGCCCGTGCGCTCGAGGATGCGGTCGCAAAGGGTGCTCTTCCCGTGGTCTATGTGGGCGATCACGGAGAAGTTGCGAATGTGCTTCTGGTCGAAAGGCATGGGCGGATTATAGCCTTCCCTCCCTTTCTTTTCCTTCGAAGAAAGAGGCGGCGATCCTCTGGGCGTCCTCCTTGCTATAGGCGAAGGAAAGGGCGGGATCCTTCCTCTGGAGGAGCGGGAAGTAGGGCCCCTTCAGGTAGCGGTCGTCGATGAGGAGGGCCGCGCCGACGTCGCGCTCGCTCCGGATGAGGCGGCCGAGAGCCTGCATCACCTTGTTGAGGCCGGGATTGCGGTAGGCGTAGGCGAAGCCTTGGCCGAGCTTCCTTTCGAAGTGGTCGCGGAGAAGCTCGCGCTCATAGCTTGGCGTGGGAAGGCCGACGCCGACGATGGCGACCCCGATAAGCCGGTCGCCGGATAGGTCGATCCCCTCAGCGAGGGAGCCCCCGATGACGGCGAGCCCGACCTTCCTCTTGCCTCCATCGGGGCGAAAGGAAAGGAGGAACTCTTCCTTGGCCTCCTCGTCCATCTCCTTCCGTTGGACGATCAAGTCCTCCCTGTCGATGGAAAGAAGCGGGAGGACCTTCTCGAGGTAGAGGAAGGAAGGGAGGAAGAGCAGGTAGTTCCCCGGGCGCGCCTTGACGAAGGAGGAAAGGTAGCCCGCGACCTCAGGGAGCGTCCTGTCCCTGTCCCGGTAGCGGGTTGAGATCCCGGGCGCGAGGATGAGGCGGAGGTTTTCATGAGGGAAGGGCGATGGAAGGGAGGCTCCGGGGACCTCCCTGCTCCCTGCCAGCGCCTCCATGTAGTAGTCGCTCGGCGAGAGGGTGCCTGAGAAGAAGATGGCGGAGCGGAGCGAGCGGACGCTTTCCTGCAGCATCGGGCTCGCGTCCGGGCAGAAAAGGCGGAGCCGCCAGCCCTTCTCCCCGAGCGCCTCCAGGTAAGGGATCGTTTCCTCCGCATATTCCTCGTTAATCTTCCGGAAACGATGGATTTCGCGAGAGAATTCCTTGCAGGCGAAAGGCAAATGGGGCGGGAATTCCTCGCGAAGGAGGGCGCTCCTTTTCTCCTCCGTCTTGTCGAGCCGCTTGAGGATCGCAGGCGGGACTTCCGCCATCCGGACGGGGTCGGCTCCCTCCTCGGGAAGAAACGAGAGGACTTCCTTCTTAAGCGCGCCGAGAGACCGGGAGATCGTCAGAAGGCGCTTGTCCTTCTTTCCTCTCAAAGAACGCCGGGCTTCTTCCAAGTCGCCCGAGGTGAGCTCGGCCCCGTAGCATTCCCTCCCCCGCTCGATGAGGTTATGGGCCTCGTCGACCAGGGCTACGTGGACGCCTTTCTCCGCCTCGCCTCCGAAGTAGCGCTCCAGCCTCGCGAAAGGGTCGAAGACGTAGTTGTAGTCGGCCACTATCACGTCGGCGAGGAGGGAAAGGTCGAGCGAGAGCTCGAAGGGGCAGGTCGAAAGCTCCTTTGCGATGGAGCGGATCCTCCCGGTGCCGAAGTGGCCAAGCTCCCTGGAGGCGTCGCGGAGGGCCTTCCTCATCTTGCCGTAGTAGCCCTTCGCCAAGGGGCATTCCACAGGGTTGCACGAGGCGCTTGGGTTCGGGCAGATCCGTTCCTTTGCCACAAGGTGCGCGTCCCTTGCGCGCAGGCCTTTCGCATAAAGAAGGGCGAGCGCGTCCCGGGCGGAGTTCGCGCCCGAGGTCTTCGCGGTGAGATAGAAGATCTTCCCTTTCCGCGATCCGCGCATCGCCTGGAGCGCCGGGAAGAGCGCGCTCATCGTCTTGCCGATGCCCGTCGGGGCCTCGAGGAAGAGGGGGAGCCCCTTCCGGATGGCACCGTATACATAGCGCATCATGTCGCGTTGGCCGGCGCGGTAGCTTTCGTAAGGGAAAGGCAGGCCCTCGAGGGAGCGATCCTTCTCCTCCAGATGCGCGAACTCGCCCTCGAGAAGCGAAAGGTATTCCTCGATGAGGGAGAGGACTTCCTTCTCCAGGGACTCGCGGTCCTCGACGAGCTCCTCGACGAAGATGTCCTTGAAGTCTTTCTGATTGATGTAGGTGAGGCGGATGCGGATTTCCTCTCCCCCATGCGCCAGGAGGTACATGAGGGCGTAGCAGCGCGCCTGCCCGAGATGCCACTCCCTCTGTTCATCATGGAAGCGCTCCGGGGCGATGACCGAGGTCTTGATCTCCTCAAGGACTGGGATCCCTCTCCCTAGGATGACCCCGTCCGCCCGTCCTTCGAGGAGGACATCTTTCCCTTTGACGTGGAAAAGGCGGGAGAGGGAAACCTCCCCGATGTACTCCCCTTTCTGGCTGCTCTGGTGGAGCCGGTGGAGGATGGAGCCCACCTCCATCGTATCGGCGTTATAAATGCGGTTGTCGATGTCCCCTTCCCTGAGGAGGAGGTCGACGAGCCCGTGGACGGAAAGGCGGAGCGGCTCTCCCATCCCTACTGGACCTTCTCCGGGACGAGGAGGCGGGCGCCGTTCAGGAAGTCGCGGCCCGCGGTCTCCTTCTTGCCCGCAAGCTGCACGGCCTCAAGAGAAAGCGAGCCGTCCGCGCAGGAAAGGAGAAGTTTTCCCTTCCCGGCGTAAAGATGGCCCGCTGGAATGCCAGCCCCTTCGGCAAGGGAGGCGCGGCACACCTTCAGGGCGGCCCCACGGAAAAGGACGTGCGCCCCGGGCCTCGGGGCAAGGGCACGCACGTGGTCGAGCGCCTTTCTCGCGGATCCTTCGAAGGGAATCCTTTCCTCTTCCGGAAGGATCTTCGGAGCAAAGGTGACCAAGGACTCGTCTTGCTCTATCCCCGGGACCGCGCCGGCTTCCCGCGCCTCGAGCACCCCCGGGAGAACCTCGCGGACGAGGGAGAGCCCCGCGTCCACCATCTTCCGGCAGGCGTCCCCGTAGTTCTCCTCAAGGGAAAGAGGGAAGGCGCGCATGCCGTAGACCCTTCCCGCGTCCATGGCCTGGACCATTTCCATGAGCGAGGCCCCGAGCTCTTCCCTCCCATCCATGATCGCGCGCTGGATGGGGGCGGCCCCGCGATATTCGGGAAGAAGCGACCCATGGATGTTGTAGGCGCCCAGCCTGGCCTTGGACAAAAGCGCCATCGGGACGATCTGCCCGTAGGAGAAAGTCAGGACAAAATCGAAGGGAACGCCATCCGCCCAGGCGAAATCCCTGCGGATCCTTTCCGGCTGGAACACGGGAATCCCGTGGAGGAGGGCGACGGATTTCACGGGCGAGGGAGTGAGGACCCCCTTCCTTCCGACGGGGCGGTCGGGGTTCGTCACGACCCCGGAAAAGGAAACCCCGTCCTCGATCAGGCGGGAAAGAAGGTCCCCCGACATCTCCGGCGTCCCCATATAGAGCCCACGATAGCCTTCCAGCAACGCTCCCATCCGATTCTCCTTTTCCAGCCACGGAATTATAGCGCTCCCCCGAGGGCTTTCCTCCCCTCGGGGCGCTATACTCGCCGCCCGGAGGGCATTCATGGACAAAAGGAAAAAGACGATCGCCTACGTGGAGCGGGTGCTTGAAGCCATCAGGGGCATCCCCCATACCTTCGAGGCGCTCCTCGGCTATATCGAGGAGGAACACGGGAAGGAATGCTGCGCCATCTCCTTCGACGAGGACGGGAAGAAGGTCCGACAAAGCTACGGGGACATGGCTGGCCTTGCCCGCGACCTCGGGGCACGGCTGCGAAATCTCCTCGGGGAGAGGAAGCAAGGCTCCCCCGTCGCCCTCAAGTACAGGAACTCCCCCGAGTGGCCTTCCCTTTTCTACGCCATCCTCGCCAGCGGCCATCCGGTCCTCCTCCTTGACGCGAGGCTTCCCAAGGCCAACGCCGAGAACCTCCTGAGGCAAGCCGGGGCCGTGGCGATCCTCACCAACGAGAGCGGGCCCTTCTCCGTCCCCTCCTACCGTCTCGCGGACCTGAAGAAGGCGCGGCCCGGCGGCAAGGGAAAGTGGGCCGACCATGTCCTCTTCTGCTCTTCCGGGACGACGGGGGACGCCAAGATCGTCGTCTATGACGGCGAGCGCGCCTTCGCCCAGATCGACAGCGCGAGGGACATCCCTTCCGAAACCCAGGAGCTTGTCTACGAAGGCCCTATCCGGAACTTCGCGATGATTCCCTTCCACCATATCTTCGGGTTCGTCGCGGTCTTCCTCTGGTTCACCGCGCTTGGCAAGACCCTCGTCTACCCGAGCTCGATGGCGACCAAGGACCTCCTCTACGCGATCAGGAAGGGCCGCTGCACCCACGTTTTCAGCGTCCCCCTTCTATGGGACGGGATCGCCCAGACCGTCCGGCGAACCTTCCGCATGAAGGGCGGGAAAATGGAAAGCCTCCTTGGCGCCATGGTGTCCTATAACCTCGGGGAAATCCCTGCCAGCGAGGCGGGGATCGCGCGCTTCCCCATGTTCCAGAAGCTGATCAGGAGGAAGGTGCTCGGGAACTCGCCCCGCTTCTGCATCACCGGAGGAGGATACGTCTCCGAGGAGACCCTCCGCCTCATCAACGGGCTCGGCTATTCCCTTTCCAACGGATACGGGATGACGGAGCTCGGGGTGACCTCCGTCGAGCTATCCCCCGATCCGAAAACCCGCGTCCTCGGTTCGATCGGCCATCCCCTCCACGGGGTGAGCTACAAGCTGGACGGGAAAGAGCTCCTCGTCCAGGCGCCCTCCGCCCACATCGCCCGCATCATCGGAGGAAAGGCGGAGGAAAACGACCCTTCCCTCTTCTATCGGACGGGCGACATCGCGGAGGAGCGCGATGGACGCTGGTACATCCGCGGGAGGAGCAAGGACGTCATCATCAGCAACGACGGCGAAAACGTGTATCCCGACGAGATCGAGCACTACTTCAAGGATGTCCCCCATGTCCGGAACGCGGTCGCCTTCGGGATCGAGGAAGGCGCCAAGGAAAGGGTCGTCCTCGTCGTCGAGACCGACATCCAGCCGGACGAAGCGGGCCTCAGGTCCCTCGGGAAAGCGCTCGAGGAGGTCAACCAAGGGCTCGAGGGAAGCCGCAAGGTAAGCGAGATGGCCGTCGCAGGGGGGCCTCTCCCCCTCGCCAACTCGATGAAGGTGAAGCGTGGAGCCGTCAAGGACGACTATCTCGCGCGCCCGGAGAAGTTCCTCTACTTCGACGGCAGGAAGGTCGCCGCAAGGGAAACGATCTCCTTCAACGGTTTCCCGGAGGACGAGGTGAGGGAAATGCTCGCCCTCGTCCGCGGCTGCTTCGCCGAAAACCTCAGCCTTCCCGCCTCCCGGATCGGGGACGACGACATATGGAACCAGGAGCTCGGCGGCGACTCCATGTCCTACGTCAGCATGATCGCGGACCTCGACGAGAGGACAGGGCTCGAGATCCCCCGCGAGTCCTATGGGAAAGTAGGGACGGTGCGCGGATTCGCACTCCTTCTCCTCCAGCTTCGCCATGGGAGCCCTGCCCCCGTTGCCCACGAGGACAAGCAAGAGTAGAATGCGCCCCGCATAGAAAGCCAGAGAGAAATAGAAGAGGAACTAACCATGCCGAACATCAAGAAGCAGATCAAGCGCGCCGCCCTCAACGAGAAGCAGGGCGCCATCAACAGCGCCGCCCGCAAGGCGGTACGCACCGCGATCAAGAAGGTCGAGGCGCTCGCCGCCGAGGGAAAGAAGGAAGAGGCGGTCCTCGCGATGCGCGAGGCCATCTCCCTTTGCGACAAGGCCGCGCAGAGCAAGATCTACTCCAAGGCCAAGATGGACCACAGCAAGGCGCGCCTCGAGCGCCTCGTCGCTTCCATCGCCTAAGGAAGGGGGAAACTGCCGGAAGAGGGCTCGGCCCTCTTTTTTCGTGCTAGACGAGCTTGAAGTCCGCCTTGTAGCCATCCTTCTCGACCGTCAGGACGAGGTAGGAGGCCGTCCCGTCGCGCGGAAAGGAACAGGATCCCGGGCAAAGGGAGGGGATCTCGCCTTCCGTGTCCTCTTCCTTCCGGTGGGTATGCCCATGGAGGAAAAGCACGCAGCCGTCCTCCGCGAGGTCGCGGAGCGCATGCCCGTCCACCGGGCGGTGATGGCAGCAGATCTTCCCCATCGGGGTCATGACCTCGCGCCAAAGGGGGAGCCCGGCGCGGAACATGTCGCAGTTCCCGCGAACCGCGGCGAAGGGACGGATTTCCTCCAAGGTCCCTCCGATGTCGCCCAGGTGAAGGTAGCAGTCCGCGTAGCTTTCGCGGAGCAAGATAGTCCGGAGCGGGCCGAAATCCCCGTGCGTATCGGAACAGACGACGATCTTCACAAGGCTCCCCCGAACGAAAGGAGGAATTCCTCGAACGCCTCGTCGCCGTCCCTGCCGTCGAAGAAGATCGCCCTCTCGCACTCGTAAAGGCGGAGGATCTCCTTCCCGAAGGCTTCCTCGTCCAGGGAACGCGCCCGGTACAGGAGCTGCCCGGCGTAGCCCGGGGAAATCCCGAGCGAGGCGCTTACGTCGCGCTTGTCTGCCCCGCGGGCGAATAGATGGTTCGCGGCGGACTGGACGACCATCTGGGTCCCAAGGGAGTGGATCATCCTGACGACGTCCACTCCTTGGACGCGAAGGTCGCGGAAAATGTGGAGGGCGTCTCCCGTCCGATTCTCGAACAGGGCGTCCTTGATGGCGAGCGTCGAGCTTTCGAGGGGCTCCGGGGTCAATTCCCGCACATCCTCCACGGTCGTCTCCTTCCCGTCGGAATGGGCAAGAAGCTTGGCCGCTTCGTTCTGGAACGCGGCGAAGTCCCCGTTGATGCGCCTCAGAAGCTCGTCCCGGGCATCGGGAGAGATGCTTCCCCCGCGTTTCCTGAAATAACGGTCCATGTAGTCGCCCCAGGAGGCGGCGTCGAATTCCTTGACCCGGACGTGCCGTCCCCCGCCTTCGGCAAGGGCGCGGAAAAACTCGCCCTTCTCGTCAAGCTCGGATGCGTAGGTCAGCAGATAGACCTCTATCGCCGGGTCGGGATGGCGGAGGAATTCAAGAAAAGGGCCTTCCTCGTCCCCTTTCAGGAGCTCCTTGGCGTCCTTGCCGGAGGAAAGAAAGCGGAAGTTCTCCGCGACGACGAGCTTGCGGTCGGAGCCCAGGGGCAGGAACGAGCATTCGTCGGCCAGGGTCAAAAGCGTTTCCTTCGCCATGTCGAGCCAACGCTCGGAAAGCGGATCCCTCTCGAAGCCCTTTTTCTTCAGATCGGCGTTCAGGGCGCTTCGGACCATCATCGCCTGCGGATGGAAAATCGCGGTTACCACAAGAGTGATTATAAGGCCCGCCTAGCGAGTCCCCCACCCCCGGTAGGTGATTGTCCCTTCTAGATCCGTCCTCCTCACCACCGCCCCGGCCTCCTCAAGACGCCCGAGAACGTCTTCGTCAGGATGGCCATACCGGTTCCCCGCACCTACCGAGACGATTGCCTCCTCCGGACGGACCTGAAGAAGAAAGGGGAGGGAAGATGAGGTGGAGGAACCGTGATGGCCGACCTTGAGGATGTCCGCGCGAAGCTCGGGATGATCTTCCGCGATCCTCGCTTCGACTTCGCTCGGGGCGTCCCCCATCAATAGCCAGTCCTTCCCGAGGAAATCCCCGAGGAACAGGACCAAGGACGACTCGTTTTCACCGGAAAACCCATAATCGTTGAGGTTTTCAAAGGCGAAATTGCCAATTTCGAACGGGAATTGCGAGGTTTCCCTGACAATCTCCCCGATTGGAAAGTTGTCATAGAGCGAAGGGAGGGCTCCGTCATGATCCATATCGCCGTGGGTGATGATCACCGCGTCCAAATCCCGCACTCCCTCCTTTCTGAAAAACGGGATAAGGACCTCCTTGGCGATGTCGACGGACATGTTTCCTCCCGTATCGATGAGGACGGCGGTCTCTCCTTCTCGGAATAGGATCGCATCCCCCTGGCCCACGTTGATGAACGACACCTGGGATGAGAAGGGCCTTGGAAGCGGAAGGGCAAGGAAGAGAAATGGGAGGACGGAGGCGCATCCGAGGACGAGGGAGTGCTTCCGAAGCCCTATGGAATAGATGAGAAAAAGGAAACCAAGCAACAAATAGTGCCCAAGGAACAGTTCATCCGGAAAAGGGCAAGGGACGCTGATGTCGAACCGCTCCCAAAGGCGGGCGAAGTCCATGAGGAAACGGGCATACCCGTCCAGCGCAGATGAAATGGGGAGGAACAGGCCTAGGGCCCCAAGCCCAAGGAACGGCAGGACGAAGGGCAGGAAGAGCATCGTCCGGAACGGCGCGAGGAGGCTGAGCTCGTTTCCTTCCGGGAACGTGGGGAAAAGAAGGGCGAGGAGTATCGCCTTCGAAACCAACGGGCGCCATTTGCGAGGCGCTCGATCGATGATCTCCTTCGAAAAGCCCATGAAAAGGGCGAGGAGGTAGCTGAGCCGGAACCCGGTGTCGAGGGCAAGCCACGGGTCGAGGGCGATGAAGGCGATCCCGATGAATGGGTTGATGATCGCCCCGGACGGGGGCCTCTTCCCTTTCAGGGAACATATGGCGCGGATGTTCCAGACTAGGAAGATCCGCCAGACCCCGGCCTTATGGAGCAGGAAGAGCATCAGGACGATGGAAAGGATGATCCCGACGATCCTCCTGGGCCGTTCCCGGAGGAAAAGGGCGAGGCACCAGTCCATGAAACGGAGGCTCGTCCCGAAGATGAGCCCCGACGCGGATAGGCAATATAGGAGGCCGGCTCCTTCGAACAACGAGAGGGCTTCGTAGTCCTTTCGGTCGAACAGAAGGCTATCGAGGAGCGGCCGCGCCTCTTCCCCGACCCTTTGAAGGGTACCTTGCGCCCACTCCCTGAGGCGGAGGGGGAATGAAAGGACAGGAACCGCCTCTCCCCTGAACTCACCCCTGACGCCTCGCTCGATCAAGTATTCCCGGAACGAGAACCTGCTCTCGTATTCCGTCATGACGAGAGGCTCGGCCTTCCCGTCCAGCCGGACGATGTCTCCGATCTCGCGGAGGCACCCCTCCTCCTGGACATAGAGCCTCGTGAATCCGGTCTGGACGAGGAAGTAGCCATCCTTCGCCCGGACGACGACCCCAAGGGACTGCCCTCCTTCCCAAGGGGGCAGGATGAGGAAAAGCAGGATGAAAAGGGAAAGCCCCGCCCCGAGGAGGAAGGAGAGAAGCTCCCTTTTTCCCTTCCGGAGGAAGAGGATGGATAGGAGGACGATGGCGATACCGGGGGCGATGGAGCCCGCCCCCGGAAGAAGGAACAGGAAGTTCAGCGTGAGGAAGAGGGCGAGGAAGAGAGGAAGGGGCGAGGGCAGCCAGGCTCGCCCTCTTCCCCTGGGAAAAGAGGCTAGCGAAGCGTCACGAGATCCTTGCACTTCTCGAAGGTGGCCGGGCCGATGCCCTTGACATCGTCCAGCTCCTCGATGCACTGGAAGTCGCCGTTGGCGTTCCTATGGTCGACGATCGCCTGGGCGACGGTGTCGCTGAAGGCGCTCACGATCTCGCGGAGCCGTCCCTTGTCGTCCGTGTTGATGCACGTCTTCTCGATGGGCTCGGTCGCGCAAATGTCGCTGTTGTCGTAAAGAGGGGCGATGTAGAAGCTCCGCCTATCCCCGATCGGGCAGTTGACGTCGTAGGCGCTGGGGTCGGCGTTCCCAGTGGCGGAACCCGCAGCGAGGATGAGGTCCCCGAGGGTGGATCCCGAGTCGATGAGGTAGGTCCCCTCGCGGTTCACCTCGCCCGCGATGGAAACCTGGACGGTCTCCCCATCCTCGACGACGAGGCCGTCGGCGAGGAGTCCCCCGCTGTCCGCCTGGCCGCTTTCCACGGCCCCGAGGACGACAAGTCCGATGATGGTGGCGATGACCACCCCGATGATGATTTTTATCATGGTTCTCACCTCCACCCTCTTTTAGGGTGCGAAAAAGGAAACCTGCCCCGTGGAGTGCAAAAAAAGATCCCCTTTTGGGATCTTATGGAGGAAGGGCTCCTACTTCGCCGCGGCGGCGAGGATCTCGATCTTGTAGGGCCTGGCGCTCTCGACGAGGACGACGTCCCCGTCCTTGTGGCCCGCAAGCGCCTTCCCGAGCGGGGACTCGCTGCTGATCTTGGGGAAGGGCTCGGCCAGGGGGTCGCTCTCGACGGAGCCGACGAAGAGGATCTGGTGCTCCTCGCCGGTCTCGACCTCGCGGTAGTGGACCTGGTAGCCGATGCTGATGGTGGCCCCGGGCTCGACGACCCTCGCGTTCTCCTCGATATGCTCGATCTCGGCGATCCGCGCCTCGATCTGGGCCTGGAGGGTCCTGGCGGCGTCGTAGTCGGCGTTCTCGCTAAGGTCGCCCTGGTCGCGGGCGGCCTTGAGGGCTTCCTTGACGCGCGGCTGCTCCTCGTCGAGGAGGCGGCGCTTCTCGCGGCGGAGCTCGTCGAGGCCCGCCTGGGTCATGAGAATCGTTTCGGTCATGTTCTTTCTCCTTGAGACTTTCGGATTATATCGCAGCGAAGAGGCGCGAGAGGCTCACTTCGCCTCCTGGATGGCAGGGTCCTCCTCGTAGGCGGCCAGGACTTCCTCGGCCCGCGCGAGCTCCTCCTCGCTCACCGGGGAAAGCTCCTTCCCGTCGAGGCTCGCCATCACGATGAGGGAGTCGGGGTCCTCTTCCTTATAAAGGAAGTAGAAGGACTTCCCGCTTTCCTCCTCCACGTAGTAGAAGTAGATCTTCCAAAGGTCCTCCGTCCCGTCCTCGCGGGTGATGACCATGTCGTTGTCCTTGGCTTCGATCATTTTCTTTCCTCCCGTTCCTTGGCCGCCATGAACTCCTCGAGGATGAGGGCGGCGGCGGCCCTGTCGATCCTCATGTCCCTTTCCTTCCGCGGGACCCCATGCTCCCGCATGACCTCCGCGGCCGAGACGGTGCTCAGCCTTTCGTCCTGGAAATATACGCGGATCGCAGGCCTTTCCTTCAATAACGCCTCCTTGAAGCGCTCGCTCCGGAGGGTTCCCTCGCTCAGGGAGCCGTCCATGTTGAGGGGGTAGCCGAGGACGACGTCCTCGATCTTCTCCTCTTCAAGCAGTGAGATCACCCGCTCCACGGCGAGGCGGTAGTGGTGCTTCGGGAAGAGGAACTCCTCCCGGGCGTGGACGATCCCGACGACGTCGGAGACGGCGATCCCGAGGCTCCTCGTCCCGAGGTCGAGCCCGACGTAGCGCCTCAAAGGAGACGCTCCTTCACCGAGCAGCTCCACTCGCGGAAGCCTTCGACGGAAAGGATCGCCCCGGCCGCGCTTTCCTTCCGTCCCCCGCCCTTGCCGCCGAGCTTCAGGGCGAGCTCCTTCATGAGGGAGCCGGCCTCCACCTTCTGGAGGGCCTTCCCCCCGGCGAGGATGACGACGGGCTTCGTCCCCTCCTTCCCGCCGACGAGGACGAAGAGGTGGTCCGGCCTGTTGGCCTTGAGATGGTCGCCGAGCGAGAGAAGTTCCTCCCTGCTCGCGCCTTCCTGGAAGAGCAGGAGGACGTCGATCCCTCCGACCCGCTCAAGCCTCGAGGCCTGGCGGAGCGCCTCGCCCTTCCGGAGCTCCTCCTCAAGGGAACGGGCCTTCTTCCGCGCGTCGCGGAGCCCCTCCTCCAGCTGGCGGAGCGCAGGGAGGAGCTCCTCCTCCTTCACGCCGAGCTCGCGGGAGATGCCCTGGAGGACATGGCGGGAGGCGCTCAGTTCCTCGTAGGCTGGCACGCCCGCCTTCGCGGTGATGCGCCGGAGCCCGGATCCGATCGCCTCCTCGGAGACGATGAGGAAAGGCATGAGCTCGGAGGCGTTCCTCACGTGGGTGCCCCCGCATAGCTCCTTGCTTTCCTCCCCGAAGGAGACGACGCGGACGGTGTCCCCGTACTTCCCTTCGAACTCCATCTCGGCGCCGGTCTTCCTCGCCTCCTCGATGCCCATGACCTCGGTCTTCCCGGGAAGGGCGCGCTCGATCATGGAGGCGACCTTGCCTTCGACGGCGCGGATCTCCTCCTCGCTCAGCCTCGTCCCGTGGGTGAAGTCAAAGCGCAGGTAGTCGGGCCCGACGAAGCTGCCCTTCTGCTCCACGTGTTCCCCGAGGACCTCGGAAAGGGCGGCGTGGAGGAGGTGGGTCGCGCTATGGTGGCGCTCGACGGCCTTCCGCCTGCCCTCGTCGACATGAAGAAGAAGGACGTCCCCTTCCCGGACCTCCCCTTCCTTCGCATGGACATGATGGAGGGCCTGGCCGCGAGGAGCGCTCCGCATCCCGTCCACCTCGAGAAGGACCCCTTCCCCCTCGATGGTCCCCGTGTCGGAGACCTGGCCGCCCTTTTCGACATAGAAAGGCGTGCGGAGGAAGGCGATCTCCCCTTCCTCGCCCTCCTTGAGGGAAGGAACCCTCTTCCCGTCCTTGAATATCCCAGTGACCTGGGAGGAAAGGGAAAGCTCCTCATAGGAGAACTCCGAAGGGGCGGAGAAGGCGAGGAGGTCGGCGCTCTGGCTATGGAAGCTCTCGACCTCGCCCCGCGAGGAGCGCGCGAGCTCCTTCTGGCGCTCCATGAGGGCCCGGAAGCCCTCCATGTCCACGGAAAGCCCCTTCTCCTCGGCGATTTCCTTCGTGAGGCTCGCCGGGAAGCCGTAGGTGTCGTAGAGGCGGAACACCGTCTCCCCGTCGAGGCTCTCCCCCTTCTCAAGGATGCCGGCGAGCATCTCCTCCCCGGCAAGGAGCGTGCGGAGGAAGCGCTCCTCCTCCCGGCGGACGCTTTCCCTCACCTTGGGAAGCTCGGTCCTCAGGTTCGGGTAGAAATCCCCGTACTCCCGGGCGACCACGTCCATCAGGAGGTGGACGAAAGGCTTCTCGAGCCCGAGCTTCCGCCCATGGCGCATCGCCCGGCGGATGAGGCGGCGGAGGACGTAGCCCCTCCCTTCGTTGGAGAAGCCCGCCCCGTCGGAAAGGGCGAAGGCGAGGCAGCGCGCGTGGTCGGCGATCACGCGGAAGGGAAGGCGGGTCCCCTCCTCGTAGCGCTTCCCCGAGATCTTCTCCACCTCGCGGATGATCGGGAGGAAGAGGTCGGTCTCGAAGTTCGTCTCGGCTCCCTGGAGGATGCAGGCGATCCTCTCCAGGCCCGCGCCAGTGTCGATGTTCTTGCTCGGGAGCTCCTTGTACTCGCTCCTGGGGACGCCGTTCACCGCGTTGAACTGGCTGAAGACGATGCCCCAGATCTCGATGTAGCGGTCGTTCTCCTCCTCGTTCCGGAGGAGCTCGATCCCCTTCCCCTCGGGGTCATAGGCCTCGCCCCGGTCGTAGAAGACCTCGGTGTTCGGGCCGCAGGGGCCCTCGCCGATCTGCCAGAAGTTCCCTTCAAGCGGAATGAGGTGGCTTTCCTCGATCCCCTGCTCCTTCCAGAAGCGGAAGGCCTCCTTGTCGGCGGGGTTGTAGGTGCAGTAGAGCCTCCGGGGGTCCATCCCGAAGCCCCTCTCCTCGTCCGTGAGGATCTCGTAGGCCCAGGCGATGACCTCCTTCCGGAAGTAGTCGCCGATGGAGAAGGTCCCCAGCATCTCGAAGAAGGTGTGGTGCCTCGCCGTGTGACCGACGTTGTCGATGTCGTTGGTGCGGATGGACTTCTGGACGTTGACGATCCTCCGGCAGGGCGGGACCTCGGTCCCGTCGAAGTACTTCTTGAGCCCGGTGACCCCGGCGTTCACCCAAAGGAGCGACTTGTCGCCCTGGGGGATGAGGCTCACCCCGGGGATGTAGCGATGCCCCTTGCTTTCGAAGAAGCGGATCCAGCGGTCGCGGATCTCCCGTCCCGTCAGTTTTTCCATATTGACCTCCTGGGGCAGAAAAAAGGCCCCTCACGAAGGAACGCCCCCGAGGGCGCGGTACCATCCTTCTTCGCCAAGAGGCGCGCTTGATTTCCCGTTAACGCCGGGAACGGCGGCATTGCCCGCATGACGCCGGGGTGGCTCGCCCGAGGGCTTCTTCCCGGCCGCGCGTAGTATAGCGTGCGCGCGAGAGGTTTAGGAAATAATCTGAGGGGCCTTCCCTCTCGCGAAGGAAAGGGAGAGCCCCCTCCCGGAGAACTCGTGGACAGGATGGTCCGCGGAAGGGTAGAAGAGGGAGCTCATCCAGATCCGCCCTCCCCCGAGGACGACCTCGACGACCGAATGGTCGACAAAGACGCGGATTTCCTCCCCTGGGAGGGCCTTTGCCTCCCGAACACCGGGATAGACGAGGTTCAATCCGGCGCGGACATGCTCCGAGTCATGGGCGTCCATCCGGAGCATTCCGGAGGAAGCGTCGTAGGAAAGCCGGAGCCCGTCCTTCTCCCCTCCCAGGAGCCTTGTCTCGAAGGAGACGTCGGAAGAGAGGGAGAACATCGAGAGAGGGGCGTCCTCAAATTTAAGGAAATCCCCATCAAAACGTCTCTCTTTTTCAAAATATCCTAGCAAAGAAGGCTCCCACTCCTGGAAAAGCGCGCCGTTTTTGATGGAAAGCTTCCGGACCAGCCCCATCGTCCCGACGAAGCCCTCCTCCTTGCTCGGGACGCTCCCGAGGTCCTTGTCCCAAAGGGAAAGCCAGGCGGCGAGGTGGGCGCCCTTCCCCTCCTGGAGAGGCTGCGCTGCGTAGTAGTCGTATCCGTGATCGAGAAGGGCGGGCTCACCCTCCGGGACGAAACGCACCCCGTCCTCGAGCCTTCCCGCGAGATAGCAGGAAGGATGCGGGCCCCACTTCTTCTCGTCGAGCCCCATGGGCGAAAGGACGAGCACCGCCTTTTCCTCGAGGAAGAAGATCCCCGGGCACTCGATCATGTGGCTTCCGGGAAGCGAGAAGAAGACGCCTTCGTAGGAAAGGGCGGTCCCTTCCCTCCGATAAAGGAGCACGCCCCCTTCCCCGGAGGGAAGCCTGGCGCCCAGGAGGACGAAGTCCCCCTCCATCGTGGAGAATGCGAAGGGGTCGCGGAAGAACTCCGTCGGGATTCCGTCCGGTTCCTTGAGAAGGCCAAGCGAGCGATCCATCCGGAAAAGCCCGTCCTCGGAACGGACGGCGATGGCCTGGCGCTCCCCGTCCCTGCTGCAGGCGGTGTAGAGGAGATGGGTCCTGCCCTCGTGCTCGAAGGCGGACCCGCTCCAGCAGCCGCCCCAAAGGGGATCCTTCCCGACGCCTTCCTCCGGCGCGGTGGGAAGAAGCGCTGTCCCCTTGTCTTCGAAATGGACCAGGTCGTCGCTTTCCGCGAGCGCCCAGTCGATGAGGACGTCGCCCTCGAGGGCGTCGTGGTGCTGGTAGAAAAGGCGGTACCCTCCCCTGGGGTCCAGGGAGAAGCCGTTCGGGTCGTTCATCCAGCCCTTCCTGGGCGCAAGGTGGATCTCCGGGCGATAGCGTGGCATAGATAGCTCCTAGCGGTAGGTCGGGACGGCCTCGCGGGCGCCAAGCCCGTAGCCCGTCCCGTCGAAGGGATCGCTCCATCCCCCGGGATAGTTATAGAACTCGGAGAAGGAGTCGTAGTGGTCCTCGGTCTGGTAGACGACGGGGTCCGGCCCGTAGTCCTCGATCCCGTCCACGACGATGACGAGGCGCCCGGCGCCGCGGCTCCCCAGGGGACGGTAGCTCCCGTCGACGTCGATGTCGAGCTCTAGGTAGGTGCCCTTGGATTTATTGAAGGTCCCGAGCGCCTCCGTGTAGGAGTTCGGGCCGTCGTAGTCCCCAAGGCCGAAGCTTTGCATGTAGCGTCCTTCCGAGCCGTAGGCCTGGGCGAGCCTCTTCTCCCAGAAGTAGTTCGCGGGCGCCTCACCGAAGGCGAGGTAGTAGAGGGCGACCTCCTGGAAGTCCACGTAACTCTCCCCTTTTTCCAGGGTGATCTCGTAGGTTCTCACAAGCGCCCCATCCTCGACGGAGTAGGAATAGATGTCAGCGCTCCTCCCGTCCTCCGAGACCTGGGGGGCGACCCGGAAAGGGACGTCCTCGTACGTCTCGGCGATCGAGGAGGAGAGCGACTCCCCTCCCACGGAAGAAGAGGAAGAGAGGGAGGACGAGACAGAGGAGGGATTCTCTACGCACGCGCATAGAAGTGGCGCGAGAAGAAGGATGCCGAACGCTTTCTTTCTCATGTCAGGCTCCAAAGACGAGTTCCGCGGCCTCCGGCATGTCCACGTAGGGGTTCCGGTTCCCCTGGATGTCGAAGACCGCCTCGTTCCGGTCGATCTCCTTCTGGGAGACGGGATCCATCTCCGCCCACTCGAGGAACATCTCCTTGCTCCACGAGTTGAGCCCGAGCCCGGAATTGCTGAGGTTGGTGCTCCCGGTCTCCCAGCTCGACCTCGTGGAGGCGTAGCAGGTCACGAAATAGAAGTAGATGCGGGCGAAGTCCCCCTTGTATTCGTCGACGGGCTCGAAGACGGTGCCGCTGTAGCCGGGGTAGGAGGACTTCCCGAGCCTAGAGCCGTTCCCGCTCGTGTAAGTGGCGGAGCCAACCTCTCCCAAGGGATTGTTGCTCCTCCTGTTGTTCACGTATCCGTCAGTAGGGACGATGTGATGGAGGTCTGTGTTCATCGGGCTCTTGTCGCCGAACCAGCTCTTGGGGACGGAGTGCTCCCTGTTATAGCAGTCCCCTTCCTTCTTGTAGTTCCCGCACTGCTTCTGCCCGGGCTTCCAATGGATGTCGCTATACATGTCCCAGAGAGTTCCGTCCGCGCGGACGTCAGTCGAGGAATAAGCCGACCAAAGGGAATTGTAGGAAAGCGTGTCGTGCGGGCGGATCGTGCCCGTGAGGTCCTTCATGAGGTCGTTCCCTTCCTTCGTCCAGTCGACGTCCTCGTAGTAGCGCTCCACCTCCGTGTCCCAGTCGGGAAGATCGCCTTCCCCGCCTTCCTCGACGGAGGAAGAGGAGGAGGAGGAGGAATCCGCTCCCGCCCCGGCCGAGGAAGAGCTCCCCTCAGCGGAAGAGGAAGAACCGACGGTCCCGTCCGAGGAGGATTCCTCGACGCAGGAGGAAAGGGCGATGCCGCCGAGCGCGCTTGCGCCTACGAGAAGCAGGGAAAGGAAAAGCGTTCGTGTCTTCATTTGCCCGGATTATCCGCCCGTACTCCCCTAAGGACAATCGGGAATAAGGCTAGGCGGCGAAAACGAGGGCGGCGGCCTCGGGACAGTCGACGAAGGGGTTCCGGTTGCCCTGGACGGCGTAGATCGCCTCGTTCCGGTCGATCTCCTTCTGGGAGACCGGGTCCATCTCCGCCCACTCGAGGAACATGTCGAGCGACCAGGGCTTCAGGCGGAATTCCTCGGTCGGGTCGATGTTTTGCTCGGTCCCGTCCTGCCAGTTCGTGGCATCGTCCCGGTAGCAGGTGACGAAGTAGAAGTAGACGCGGGCGAGGTCGCCCTTGTATTCGTCGATCGGCTCGAAGACGGTGCCGGTATAGCCGGGGTAGGAGGACTTCCCGAGCCTCGAGCCATTCCCGCTCGTGTAGGTGGCGCTCCCCACCTCCCCCAAGGGATTATTGCTCCTCCTGTTGTTCACGTAGCTGTCCGTCGGGAAGAGGTGGTGAAGGTCGGTGTAAGTCGGGTGGCTTTTCCGGTCGCCGAACCAGCTCTTGGGGACGGAGTGCTCGCGGTTGTAGTACATCCCTTCGTCGGAGGCTCCTCCTGTGCCCTGTTGGTCTGACTTCGTCCAGCGGTTGTCGCTATAGATGTCGATGAGCCTGCCCTCCTCATCCGCATCGACGTCGTAGAAGGCATCCCAAAGGTCGTCGTAGGTCAGCTTCTTATGAGGATTGATGAGATAGGAAAGCTCGCCCATGAGATCCACTCCCCTCAAAGTCCAATCAATATCTTCGTAATACGAAGGCAAATCTCCGGGAATCGAGGGGTCGCCCGAAGTGTCCGACGTTGAGGAAGAGGAAGAAGAGGAACTGCTGGACGAAGTGTTTCCTGAGCCGCCTGCGGAACCCTCCCCATAGTGGGCGATGACGACCTTGCATAGACAGATTCTCTTGCCCTTCACGTTTGACAAAGAGATCGATTCGGTCGAAACGCCATCCAGTCCTCCGAGGTCGGAGAAGACATATCCTGGGTCAGTGGAGTCGTCCGAGATGGACGGTGCGACGGTGGATGTGACAGCCAGAGTATCTCCTCGCCCTTGGTCCGTCTCGAGAGTAAGGGAGCCAGAACTGTCGTATAGGTAGCAAAGCACCTTGATTTCCTCGACAAGCAGAGGTTCAGCAAGATGGATAGTCAATGAACCGGCATTCTTGTTGCTGCCCAGGCGAACGGCATCGCCGCTTTCTCCCCAATAGGCGTTCTCCGCATCGATGGAAACTTCACCAATGTTAGTAACGGGAATTTCCTTGCCCGTGAAATTGCTTGATAGCGAGTATTTCTCTGTCCCGAACGTTATGTCCGCGCATAGCCTTGCGGGCTCCATCCTCGCGCCAATGGCAAGGGCGTTCCCCAAGGAAGGCGCAACCGCGAGGCCGAGGGCCAGCGACCCAAGGAGGGCGATCCCTCCGAACAAAAGATAACGTCTCTTCATGGACGGATTATCAAGGACAGGAAGGAAGGGGGCAAGGGCTAGCGCCAGGCCTCGGGCATCGTCCGGTTCTCAAGGAACCATTCGCTGTCCTTGAGGGGAAGGTCGCTCCCGGTGAAGGAGAAGGACTCGTTCCCCATGGAATCGTAGGAGGCGACGACCGTCCCGTTGAGAGGCTCGAAGTGGGCGGAATCCTCCCAGTCCCCCTGCTGGGTGACGTAGACGCGCTCGGTGTAGGGAGCAATCCGGTCGATCGTTTCCTGGGCAGGGAAGGAATGCTCCGGGGTCGAGGCGTACTCGTCGTTCCCCGCGGTGCACTCGAAGACGATGGCGTCGGGGCTCGTGGCCCTGAGAAGCTCCTCCCCGTTGGCTGTGTAGGATCCGTGGTGGCCGCCCTTATAGAGGACGACGTTCTCGGGAAGATCATTCTGCGTGACGAGGGAATGCTCGCTCCATTCCTCGGAGTCGCCGGTGAAGAGCATCGCCTTCTCCCCTTGGCGGAAGAGGAGGGAGACGGAGAAGTCGTTCTCCTCGCTGAAGGAGCCGCCCATCTCGGGGAAGTCCTTCTCGAAGTCGCTCTTGTCGTGGTCGTAGAAGTAGTTGTAGAGGACCTCCATCGTCAGTCCTTTCCCTAGGTCGTAGACCTTCTTCGCCCCAGCCTCTTCCTTCACGCACTGGAGGGCGGTGTAGTGGGTCGCCCCCTCCTCGACGGCATGCTCCACGGCGACCTTGTAGTTCTTATAGATGTTCGTGGTCGCGTCGGTGAGGGGGAAGTCGATCAAGGTATCGACCTTGTACTGGTAGAGGATCCCCGTGCGCCCGCCTGGAAGCGAGTCGTCCGCGTTCCCGACGAAGCCGGCGATATGATCCTGGTGGGCATGTGTCGCGATCACATATTCGAGCTTGCCGTCCTCCACGTGCTGGCCGAGATACTCGTCGATGATAGCGGCGGAAGCCTGCCTCGCCCCCGCGTCGATGAGGATGTCGTTCTCGCCCGCCTTGATGTAGGTGCAATCGCCCGTATAGCGGATCTTGAGGTCAAGGAAATGGAAGGAGATAGGGTCGTAGCCATCCTCAGGGACGCTCCCTGAGGACTGGCTCGAGGAAGTCTCGCTGGAGGATAGGGCGGAGGAAGAGGAGCCGTCCGAGGATGAGCCGGCAAGGCGGTCCTTCAAAACGAATTCGTAGGCGCAGTAGCCGACTAAGGCGAGGATGAGGACGATGAGAAGGGAGACGAGGAATCCGACGAGTTTCTTCTTAGAGGGTTTCTTACGCTTTGCCATGGCTAAAGAGTAGCGCAATTTCCGAGCATTTCACTAAGGAATTGCAGGGTTTAGGAAATAAGGTCCCCTTTTCTCCAGACCTTATCGATGATGCCTCCACCAAGGAGCACTCCGTCCCGATTGTATATTGCGGCCCACTGCCCCGGGGTGGCTGCCTTGACCGGACCGAGATGGCGGAGCCTCGCCCTTCCGTCTCCGCTGGCGGAGAAAAGGCAAGGCACCCCTTTCATCCTATAGCGGAACCGCACGACGACTTCCCTCTCTCCTTCCGGGAAAGGCCCGATCCAGTTGAGGGACTCGATCTCCGACTCGTCGCTCAAAAGCCTCTCGTCGCCCTCGCCCTGGGCGACATAGAGCATGTTTTCCTTCACGTCCTTCCGGTACACGTACCAGCGCCCCTCCCCGCGGCCGCTCACGCCCCCGATGCCCAGCCCCTTTCTCTGGCCGAGGGTGTAGAAAAGGACTCCCTCGTGCATCCCGAGGGCCTCGCCGGTGTCCCCGTCGACGATCTTGCCGGGATTGGCCGGAAGATAGTTCTCGAGGAACGGGCGGAAGTTCCTCTCCCCGATGAAGCAGATTCCCGTGGAGCCATGCTTGTCGGCGCACTCGCTCAGGCCAAGCGACCTCGCGAGCTCCCTTGCCTCCGTCTTGAGGATCCCTTCCATCGGGAAAAGGCACGGGGCGATCTGGCTTTCCTTTAGATCGGCGAGGAAATAGGTCTGGTCCTTGTCCTTGTCCTTCGGGACGGCGACATGGGCAAGCCCGTCGAGGACGGCCTTCCGCGCATAGTGGCCCATCGCGATCCTTTCGAAGCCATGCTCCTTCGCGTAGTCCAGGAACGGCCCGAACTTGATCTTGCTGTTGCAAAGGATGTCGGGGTTCGGGGTCCTTCCTCTCCTAAATTCGTCGAGGAAAAGGGAGAACACCTCGTCCCAGTACTCCTTCACGAAGTCGATGCGGACGAGGGGGATCCCGATCTTGCGCGCAAGGGAAAGGGCGTCCTGGTAGTCCTTCTCCTGCGGGCACTGGGAGTCGCCGGCAGTCGGGTTCCCGAGATAGTCGTTATTAAGGAGCGCGTCCCAGTTCCGCATGAAGGCGCCGGTCACCTCGTGCCCCTCCTTCTTGAGAAGATAGGCGGAAATCGCGGAGTCCACCCCGCCTGAGAAACCGAGGAGGACCTTCATCGCTTCCCTCCGAAAAGTTCCTCGGAATCAAGGACGAGGGTGAAGGGCCCATCGTTGAGCGAGCTGACTTCCATGTCGGCGCCGAAGCGGCCTTCCTGAAGGCTGGGGAAATACGACCGGAGGGCATCGTTGAAGCGAAGGTAGAGCCGCTCGGCCTCATGGGAATCCATCGCCTTGAAGAAGGACGGGCGGTTCCCTCCGGCCAAATCCCCGTACAGGGTGAACTGGCTGATGGAAAGGACGTTCCCGTGGACGGAATCGATCGAAAGGTTCGTCTTCCCGCCCTCGTCCTCGAAGATCCGGAGCTTATGGATCTTCTCCGCCATGCGGGAGACAGTCTCCGCCGTGTCACCCGGGGCAAAGCCCGAGAGGAGGAGATATCCCTGTCCGATCGCGCCGACGACTTCCCCGGCAATCGAGACCGAGGCGGAGCGGACCCTCGTGAGGACGACCTTCATGAGGCGATGTAGCCGGCGACGACGTCCGGAGCCTTCTGCGGCTCGTCGGAAATCTCGTAGGCGCCCCTTGCTTCCTCGACGGACCGTTCCCAGAGCGACTCGTCCTCGGCGTTCGTATGGAGCTCGAGGAGAACCTCGCCCTCCCGGACGGCGTCGCCCACCTTTTTCCTTAGCAAAATCCCCGCGGAATGATCAATCAGGTCATCCATCCTCGCCCGCCCGGCCCCCAGGCGCATCGCGACGAGGCCGATCTCAAGGCTGTCGATCCGGGAGACGTGCCCGCTCCTCGTCGCCATCACGGGGATGATCCTCCTGGCCACGGGGAAGCGCGAAAGGTCGTCCACGTAGGAGACGTCGCCCCCCTGGGCGGCGACCATCTCGCGAAGCTTCCGGAAGCCGCTCCCGTCTTCGATCGCGGAGAGGATCCTTCTCTCCCCTTCTTCCTCGCTTGGGACGATCCCGGCCTGGAGAAGCATGATCCCTCCGGCCTTCCGGAGCAGTTCCATGAAATCGCGGGGACCCCTCCCATGTAGCGATTCCACCGCTTCTTTTACCTCCAGGGAATTCCCGACGGCGAGACCTAGGGGCTCTTCCATCCCGGTAAGGATCGCCTTCGTGTCGCGGCGAAGCCCGTTCCCGATCTTCACCATCAGGCGGGCGAGTTCCTCGGCTTTCTCATAGGTCTTCATGAAGGCGCCCCGCCCATACTTGACGTCGAGGAGGATGGTCTTCGCCCCGGCGGCGAGCTTCTTGCTCATGATCGAGGAGGCGATGAGGGGGATGGACTCGACCGTCCCGGTTACGTCCCTGAGCGCATAGAGCTTCTTGTCCGCAGGGTCGACCGCGCTCGTCTGCCCGATGATGGAAAGCCCGATCCGGTTGACCTGGGAGACGAATTCCTCGACGGAAAGCTGGACGCGGAAGCCGGGGATCGACTCAAGCTTGTCGAGGGTCCCGCCCGTATGGCCGAGACCCCTCCCGGACATCTTCGCGAGCTTCGCCCCGCAGGCGGCGACGAGCGGGCCGAGCGCGATCGAGGTCTTGTCCCCCACGCCCCCTGTCGAATGCTTGTCGACGGTGATCCCTTCGATCGAGGAAAGGTCGATCGTGTCGCCGCTATGCTCCATCCGCTCGGTGAGGATCCTCGTCTCCTCCTCGTCCATCCCGCGGAAGAGGATCGCCATGAGGAGGGCGCTCGCCTGGTAGTCGGGAATCTCCCCGGAGACGAGACCTTGCACGAAAAAGCCGATCTCCTCGTCGGAAAGACGTCCCCCGTCCCTCTTCTTCTCGATGATGTCGACCATCCTCATAGAACGCTCCCCCGATTAATTTTTCCTTGACTTCAAGTATAATCGCCGTATGAGCCAAGCGTCAGCACCCTCCGGCTTCTGGGATTCCCTCCTGAAGCACCTTCCCGAGGAAGAGGTAGCCCGGCTTCGGGCAAGCGTCGAGGAGGGCGAGAGGACCTACGCCCTCGTCCTGAACACGAAGAAGATGGGCGACGAGGATTTCCTCGCCCGTTTCCCCAAGGTCATCCCACACCCGGACGTCCCCCACGCCTTCCTCTACCGGAAGTCCGACTACGAGTTCGGCAAGAGCATCCTCTACGACGCGGGCGTCTACTCGATCGAGGACGCCGCCGCGATGATGCCGGCCTTTTTCCTCGCGCCCAAGGCGGAGGAGGTCGTCTACGACATGTGCGCCGCTCCCGGCGGGAAGGCCCTCGCCTCCTCCCTTCTCATGGAGGACAAGGGCGTGCTCGTCGCCAACGACGTCAGCTTCCCCCGGGCCCATAGCCTTTCCCAGAACGTCGAGAGGATGGGCCGCGGGAACATGGTGGTCACCTCCAACGACGTCAGCTTCAACCACGAGTCCTACCCCGAGTGCTTCGACAAGATCCTCGTGGACGCCCCCTGCAGCGGCTCGGCGATGTTCCGCAAGGACCCTGAGGTCCTCGCCGACTGGACCGAGCGCAAGGTGATGGTGAACCACGCCCGCCAGGTCGAGCTCCTCAGCTACGCCTACGAGATGCTCAAGCCCGGCGGACGGATCGCCTACAGCACCTGCTCATTCTCCTACGAGGAGAACGAAGGCACGATCCTCGAGTTCCTACGCACGAGGAGGGATGCCCGGCTCGTCCCCCTGCCGGAAGGCGAGAGGTTCTATCACCCCGCGGACGTCCCCGAGGCGGTCTACCTCTTCCCCCACCGCTACCCCGGGGAAGGGCAGTTCGTCTGCCTCGTCGAGAAGCCTGGCGAGCTCGCGCCGACCCCGCGGAAGGTCATTTCGCTCGCCGCATACTCCAAGTACCGCGACTTCGTCCGCCACTACGGGCTCGAGGAGAGGAGCAACGAGTTCCACCGCGAGAAGTTCTACTCCCTCGAGCGTTCCTTCGACGTCAGCCACATGAACTTGCTCCGCTACGGGGTCAAGCTCCTCGAGATGCGCTCGAGCCAGATCTACATCCCCGACCATCATTTGGCCGCCTACCTCGGGCCGGAGCACTCCGTCCCCGTCGGGAAGGAGGAGGCCAAGCGCTACATCCAGGGGCTCACCTTCCCGCTCCACAGGATGGACGGCTTCGCGATCATCAGCTACATGGGGCTGAACCTCGGCTTCGTGAAGGTGGTGAAGGGGGTCGCGAAGAACCACTACCCCAAGGGCCTCCGCCGTCCCGAGTGGGATCCGGATCTCGACATTGCGAAGTAGAAACCATGAAAAAGAGGCGGTTCCTGCAGGGTTCCGCCTCTTTTCTATCTAGCGAACCTTCGCGCCGCCCCGCCAGGGAAGCCTGTGGAGCCCTCTCCTCACGTAGTCCTCGTTCTCCTCGTGGATGCGGGCGACGCCTTCCTGGACGACCTTCTCCGCATGCTCGGCGATCTCGACGGTGGTCCTCCCTTTCTCCGCGGCCTCTTCCATCGAGATGCCCTCAAGGAAGCGCACCCCGATCGGGTAGCGGCTCCAGCTGGTGAAGGAAAGGAGCCGCTCCTGGCCCTCCATCGCCAGGAGGAGGACGTCCCTCTTCGCGCTGAGCGCCGCCTTGAAGGAGCCGGGATGGAAGGGAAGGACGGGGCCCTCGAGATCCTTCCTCCTCGTCCCCTCGGGGAAGATGCCCCAGGCCGCCTCGTCCTTCTCAAGGCCTTTCCTGAGCTCGAGGACGACGCGGACGGAGCCCTTGAGGTCCTCGCGGTCGAGCGAAAGCCCGCCCAGGGCGCGAAGGATCGGGCTGATGAGGGGGTAGGACATGACTTCCTTCTTCGCGACGAAACTGAGGGGCCTCTCGGACAGGAAGATGAGGATGACCGGGTCGAGGAGCGAGACGTGGTCGGAGACGAGGAGGAAGCTCCGCTCCCCTTCGAGCATCCTGCGGAATAGCTCCCTCCCCTCGATATGGAAGTCGGGATGGAGGAGGCGGACGAGGCGGAGGACGAGCCGGCGGATCCTCCTGTAGCGGACCGCCAGGGGCGTCCGTTCCGGATGTCGGGCGTACCAGGCGAAGCGCGGCCACTCGAGGAGGAGGGCCGGGAGGATCCCGAAGATGAGGCGGAGGTACTTCAGCATGGGGCCATTATAGCGAGGGAGAGCCCTCCTCTTTCCGCGGGCGATGCATTTCGTCGATCTCGGCGACGATGATGAGCCCGTGGCGCTCGTCCATCTCGATCCGGCCCTTGAGGGCGATGAAGGAGCCGCTGGGGGCGCTCATGAAGCGGCCCCGGGGCCCATAGAGCCCGCGGCAGGGGATCTTGTCCGTCAGGAACTTGCCCGTGGGGCCGGGTATGACCCGATCCACCTCGACGTAGCGGACCTTGTCGTCGAGCTTCTCGCCGAGCCGGCCCGTGAGGAAAACGCTGGAGAGCATCCTCTCCTCCTTTCCGGGGCCTGATGCCCCTCAGCGGCCTTGGCCGCCCTTCCTGGTGGATCTCTTCTTCAGCCCGGCGGCGACGAGGGACTCCCCCGGCACCTGGAGGCGCCTGGCCTTGAAGCCGGCGTCCATCACCATCCCCGTCCGGTCGAGGACGAGGATGCGGTCCTCCTGGTACTCGTGGACGAGTCCTTCCCGCGCGGGATTGAAGAAGAGGTCCAGCTCCTCCCAGTCGCCGAGCCCTTCCCCCGAAAGATGGACCACGAGCGCCGCCCCGCGGTCCTCGAAGGAAACCTTGGGGGCGATCCTCCCGGGCTCCACCTCGCGGAAGGCGGGGATCCTCTTGCGGAAGGCGATGAGGGAGCGGCAGTAAGAATACATCTCCTTCCGCTCGTCGAGGAGGCGATATGGCATCTGGTTGTAGATGTCCGGCGAATTGTACGTGTTGGGCTTCCCGAACTTCGTGAGCCCGAGCTCCTGGCCCATGTGGAGGAAGGGCATCCCGAAGGAGAGGAGGACGAAGGCGACGCCCAGTTTCGCGAGGTCGAGCTTCTCCTTCGCGGAAAGGTCGCCCCGGGCGTCGGAGAGCCAGTCGAAGAACGTCTTGTCGTCGTGGCACTCGATGTAGTTCACCGACTGCCCGGCGTCGAGGAACTTCGGCCCGATCCAGGAGTAGGGCGAGGAAGAGCCGAGGTAGACGTACTTGACCTGGTCCTTCACCCCCATGTCGCAGGCGAGGAACTTCTTCACGTTCTCGCGGAAGTAGTCGTTGAAGAAGCCGAAGCCGGGGAGGAGGCGGTAGTTGTCCATGTGGCCGAGCGGCTCCTTGCACTCGCCCCCCATGTTCCAGCCCTCGCCGTAGACGAGGAAAGAGGGGTCCTTGCTCTTCCCGTAGCGCTCGATCGCCCGGAGCGTCTCGCAGTCGATGATCCCCATGAGGTCGAAGCGGAAGCCGTTGACCCCATAGAAGTCGATCCAGCGCTTCGCCGAGTCGACGATGAGCTTCCGCGCCATCGGTCGCTCGGAGGCGACGTCGTCCCCGCAGTAGGAGGTGTTGGCCATCCTCCCGTCCCTGCGCCTCCGGAAGTAGTAGTTGGGGACGACCTTCTCGAAGGAGCTCCGCTGGTACTCGTAGACGTGGTTGTAGACCGCGTCCATGACGACGCGGATCCCCGCCTCATGGAGGGCGTGGATCATCTGCCGGCACTCGCGGATGCGCGAAAGGGGGTCCTCGACGTCGCTGGCGAAGCTTCCGTCGGGGACGAAGTACTGCTTCGGGTCGTAGCCCCAGTTATAGGAAGCCAGGGGATGGCGCTCGTCGACGGTGGAGAAGTCATAGAAAGGAAGGATCTGAACGTGGGTGATGCCGAGGCCCTTTAGGTAGTCGAAGCCGGCGGGATTCCCGCCCGGGGTCCTCCTCCCTTCCTCGACGAAGCCGAGGTACTGGGCCTTGCGGAAGATGTCGCTCTCCTTGTTGACCGTGAGGTCGCGGATCGAGGTCTCGTAGACGATCGCGCTCCCCGGGCCCTCGATCGCGGGAAGCCCCTTCCCGGACATGTCGAGGGGCGGGAGGGCGTCCTCGTCGAGGACGATCGAGCATTCGCCGTTCGGGCCTGAGGCCTTCGCGTAGGGGTCGATGGACTCGCTCTCGACCTCGCTGTTGGTGACGACGTAGAGGTAGCTTGCGAGGGCGTAGTCCCCCTTCAGGCGGATGCGCCAGACCCCGCGCTCGCCCCGTTCCATCGGACGGTAGTGCCACCTCCCGGTCTGGTTGTCCCTCCTTCTCACCTTGAGGGTGACCGCGCTTGCCAAGGGGGCCCAGAGGGCCCAGTCGGTGTGCTCGGGGCGGTAGGTCGCGCCGAGGTCGTTGCCCAGGTAGCAGTAGCGCTGGTCGAAGTCGGGGAAGGAGGTGGCCTCGCTCACGTCGAGAGGGACGGTCGGGTAGTTGTAGATCGAAAGCGCGTAGCTGTGGCCGAGCTCCAGGGGCTCCTTGAGGTGGTAGTCGGCGATGAGGACGTTCGCGGTGCTGTTCACCCTGCTCGCCCGGAGGGGGACGTAGGCGTTCTTGTCGACAAGCAGGAGCGCCTCGAAGGGCTCGTAGGCAAGCGAGCTGAAGAGGACGAGGCGGATGAGGTCCGGCTCCACGAGCCTGGCAGAGAGGAAAGTGTCTTTCATGGGATGATCACTACGGCGATCGCGTAGCCTCCGTCGTGGGCGATCGATACCTCGTGGCGCGCTCCCTGGACGAGGAGGTAGGGCCTCCCCCCTTCCTCGTGGAGCACCTGGATTTCCTTGAGGGCGAGGGACCCGAGCCCCTCCCCCGTCGCCTTGAGGTAGGCCTCCTTGGCCGCCCAGAGGCCGGCGAGGAACTCCGGGGAGCCGCCCCGGGAATCATAGTCGGCGCGCTCCTTTTCCGCGAGAACCTCCTCGAGGAAGCGCCGGGAAGGGGCCTGGAGCCGCTCGACGAGGACGATGTCCGTCCCCACTCTCACGAGGGATCCTCCGGGGCGGGGGCGCCCTCCAGCTCCTCCTCGGAATGGATGAGCACCTTGCTGCCCTTGGAGGAGGTGGCGTTCTGCCCGAGCTCGGCGACGATCCCCTCCTTCTTGAGGCGGTCCATGATGGAACCCGCCTTGGGGAAGCCGAGGCCGTAGTTCCGCCTGAGCCAGGAGACGGAGCAGTAGTCGAGCGCCATGACGGAGCGGCGGATCTCCTGGTAGAGGTCCTCGTCCCCCATCCCCGGGGCGGGGCGGGGATGCCTTGGCTCGGGGCTCGGGGCGAGGCCCGTGGCGCCCGAGGCGTCCTCCCCTCCCTCGTCGAGATGGAGGAAGCGCGGGTCGTAGTCCGGGCCCATCTGTCCGCGGATGAAGTCGCAGACCGCCTTGATCTCGCGGTTGCTGACGTAGCACCCCTGGGCGCGGACGAGCCCGGTGCGCGAGAGCTCGGTGCAGCTGACGAGCATGTCGCCCTTGCCGATGAGGTTCTCCGCCCCTCCCTGGTCGAGGATGGTGCCGGAGTCGACGGCGCTCGTGACGGCGAGGGCGACCCGGACGAGGAGGTTCGCCTTGATGGTGCCGGTGATGACGTTGACCGAGGGGCGCTGGGTGGCGACGACCAGGTTGATGCCGGCCGCCCTGGCCTTCTGGGCGAGGGTGAGGAGGGGCGCCCCGATGTCCTTGCAGGAGTCGGAAAGGTCGGCGTACTCGTCGATGATGCAGACGATCTCGGGAAGGGGCTCGACCCCGTGCTCCTCGGCGTAGTCCTCGTTGAACTCGCTGATCTTGCTCACCTCGGCGAGGGAAAGGAGGTCGTAGCGACGGTTCATCTCCTCGATGAGGCGCTCGAGGCACGCCTTCGCCTGGTGGGCGTCCGTGATGATCGGGCAAAGGAGGTGCGGGATGTCGCGGTACTTGCTCATCTCGACCTGCTTCGGGTCGATGATGACGAGCTTCAGGTCCTCCGGCCTGTTGCGGATGATGAGCGACATGATGAGCCCGTGCATGAAGATCGACTTCCCGGAGCCCGAGGTGCCGGCGACGAGCATGTGGGGGAACTCGGCGAGGTTCCCGTTCAGGCACTTCCCCGAGATGGACTTCCCGAAGGGAATGGAGAAGGGCCGCTTCTCGCGCGGTGGCATCGCCTCGATCATCTCGCGGAGCCCGACGGTCGTCGTCTCCTCGTTGGCGATCTCGAGGCCGGAGTAGGAAGAACCCATGACGATGGGCTCGTAGCGCGTCGCCACCCCTCCCAGGCGCACGGAAAGGTCGGCGATGTAGCGCCCGATCGTGGAGACGGAGACGTTCCGCTCGGTCTGGATGTCGTAGCGCGTGACGGAGGGTCCGATGGTGTAGCTCGCGATTGAGGCGCCGACGTTCAAGTCGCGGAAGGCCTGGTCGATCGCCTCCTTCCTCGCCTCGCACTCGGCGATGAGGGCCTCGCTCTTCTTCTCGTTCCCGTAGGTCTTCAGAAGGTCGAGGGAAGGAAGCTCGTAGGGAGGCCTTTCCTTCCTCCGCGGCTGGTGGAGCTTCGCCAAAGCAATCTCCTCGGGCGTCAGGGCCGGCCCGAGGATCGGGACCTCGGGAGGGGCGGGGGGCTCGGGCGTCGGAGCGGGAACCTCTCCCCCGAACCCGGCGGGACGGACGGAGGAAGTCTCCTCTTCCGAACGGGGGATGCCAGGGAAAACTGGCGCATCAAGCCCGGAATCCATCGAAATCCCCGCGGTTCCCTTTTCTTCCGCCGGCTTTTCGGGTTCAGGAGGAAGGGAGAGGGAAGGAAGGGGTTCTTCACGAAAAGGCTCTTCCTTCTTAGAGGGAAGCGCGTTCGCAAGGGTCTCCCTATGCGCCTCTCCCTGCGGGATGGGGCGAATCTCGGGAACAGTGGAAGGCTTCCTCTCCTCAGGCCCGGGAACAGGAGGGACGGGAGGAAGGACAGGCTGGGAAGATGGAGGAGTCAAAGGTTCCTTTGCCGGGGTCTCATCATGAGGCAGTGGCTCCGGATCCTCCCTCGGGGAGGTCCCGGGGCGGAAGGCCCCGAGGAAGTCGGCGGGACGTAGCCCCCCGTCCTGGATCGGGGTTTCGGAAGGGGTCCTCGGCGCGGCCTCCCTGGGAAGCCCGTCCTCGGGGAGGTCGAAGTAGAGCTCGGAGCGGCTCGCGGGGGCTTCCTCCCCCTGGGGGTCGAGAGGCTCCTCCTTCTCCTCGATCACCAGGCGCGGGGCCTCGCCGCCCTTTTCCTCGGGGGCGGAAGGTTCCTCTTCCTCAATGTTCTGGAAGCGGAGACGTCCTTTGGACTTCCTCATGAGGAAGTGGATGAGAGGAAGGGCGAGGACAAGAAGGCCGACGAGAAGCAGGAGCACCGAAAGGAAGATCCCAAGGGCGATCCCTGCCGGGGCGAGGAGCTTCCCGATCCCGAAGCCAAGGAGCCCGCCTTGAGTGAGCGCGTCCGCGTACATGAGGACGCCCATCCCCTCCTCGAGGGTGGAGAGGGCGAGGGAGTTCCAGTAGGAGAGGTCGTAGCCGATGTCAAGAAGGCGGCCCATGTCCTCGGCGATGACCCCAAGGAGAGAGGAAAGCCCAAGGACGAGGATCGGGAGGGCGATCCAGAAGGTCTTCCCCGCCCAAGGGCGCGGGAGACGGCCGAAGAGGAAGAGGAGCGCCCCGGCGAGGATCAGCCACGGAAGGAGGATCCAGATGCCCGCGGCACCGAGGAGGTAGTAGAAAGGAAAGGCCAGGGGGGCGAGCCTCGAGGGCGGAGAAAGGAGGACGAGCAAGGAAAGGAGGGCGAGGAGGGCGCCCAGCGCCTTCCTTGTCCTCTCCGAGGTATAGGGCTTTCTCTCCATGCCCGGATTATACCTTAGTCATCTTTTCCCTGAGCGCCGAAATTCGCGCAAAAGGGACTTCTTTTTTCGCTTAGGCGACTTCCACCAGAAGGGGCAGGATCATCGGCTCCATCTGGCAGCGCCCGCGAAGGTAGCGGACCGACTTGTCGTAGATCTCGCCCTTGATCGCGTTCAGGTCCGGGACCGGCTTCCGGAGGCCTTCCTGGAGGGCGGTCTCGGCGATCTTGGCGATCTCCCTGCGGATGGGCTCGGTCTCCTTGAGGTAGGCGAGTCCCCTCATCTCGATCTCGGGCCCGGCGAGGACGGCCTTCCGCTTCCTCGAGACGGTGATGCCGATGAGGATCGCTCCCCCGGAAAGCTTCTCGCGGTCCTTGATAACCTCCCTCCCCACGTCGCCGATGCCGATGCCGTCGATGAGAAGGTTCCCATGGGGCACGCCCTCGTCCATCGTCCGGACGCCGGTCCTGTCGAAGATGGCGGTGATGCCGTCGTCGAGGATGATGATGTTCCTATGGGTGAGGCCAATGCCCATCGTGCTGATGAGGCGGGCGTTGGCGAGAAGGTCCTTGTAGAAGCCTTTCACCGGGAGGTAGAAGCGGGGCTTGAGGAGGGCGGCCATCATGCGGAGGTCCTCCTCACTGGCGTGCATCCTGAGGAGGTCCTTCTTCGAAAGGGAGATGACGTGGCAGCCGCTCCGGTAGAGCTCGTCGAGGGCGTCGGTGGCCTCGATCTCGGTGTTGTCGCTCCCGGGAGCGGCCATGAGGAAGAGGTCGCTCTCGCGGAGGTAGCACTTATGCGTTTCGTTCGTCCCGGCGGCGAGGAGGGCGATCTTGCCGAAGAGCTCGCGCCCGGAGCCAAGGAGAAGGACGAGGACGTCCTGGTCGCGGAGGCGGTTGAGGTCCTCGTAGGGCGCGAAGTTCTCCTTGGGAATCTGGAGCTGGCCGACTTCCTGGGCGGCCTTGAGGAGGGAGGAAGTCTCCTGGTCGTAGGGGATGATCTTCTTCCTCGTCTCGCGGGCGATGCGGATCAGCTCCTCGATGTTGAAGTAGTTGCTGGAGAAGAGGGCGGCGAAAGTCCTCCCGGGTGCGTCCTTCACCGCGCTTTCGACGTGATGGGAAAGGCGATGGCGGGGCGCGGTGTAGCCCGGCTTCTCGGCGTAGCCCGATTCCGAGAGGAGGACGAGGGTCGGGGTCTCGGCGAGCCGCGCGATGGCGTTGATGTCGTGGAGGTAGTTCGGGTCGGCGCTGTTCTCGACGACGAAGTCGCCGGTGAAGACGACATGGCCCAATTTCGTGTCGATGGCGAGCCCCGAGCTCCTGGCGATGGAGTGGGCGGTCTGGAAGAAGTGGCAGGTCCTATCCCCTACCTTGAAGGTCGAGGTAGGCTCGACGGGGCGGAGGTCGAAGGAGACGTTCCCCTTCCCCGCCTTCTCCGCGAAGAGGCGGAGCATCGCGAGGGTGACGTCCGAGCCATAGATGGGGGCCGGGGCGTTCTCATAGAGGTAGACGAGCCCGCCCAGCTCGTCCTCGTGCCCGTGGAGGAGGAAATAGGCCTTGAGGCGCGACTTGTTCTCGATGAGGTAGGTGCAGTCGGGGATGACGTAGTCGACGCCCGGCATCGTCTTGTCCGGGTAGCGGAGCCCGCAGCCGATGACGTAGAGCTCCCCGGAGACGTCGACGAGGTAGCAATCCTTCCCGGCCTCGTCGAGCCCTCCGAGGGCGAGGATCTTGACGGTCTCTTCCATCAGCGCGCCTCCTTTCCGAAGGGACGGGCCTTGAGGAGCGCCTTCCCCTCCGCGAGGGACTTCCGTTCAATCGACCAGTCTTCGTGGATGATGAGGTAGCCCGGCTCGGAGCCTTCCTTCGGGAAACCGAGCGAGCCGGGGTTCAGGAAGAGGGAGCCCTCCCTCATGTCGACGAGGGGAACGTGGGTGTGCCCGAAGAGGTAGCACTCGTACTTGCGGGAGGAAAGGGCGAGGAGCGAATCCTCGTGCCCGTGGAAGAGCACCGCCTCCTTCCCGTTCAGGAGGATCTCGGAGACGAGGGGCTGCTCGAAAGGAATCTCGTCTTCGGGGCGATCGCAGTTCCCGCGGCAGGAAATGAGGTTCCCGCCTGAGGAAAGGCGGCGGAGCGCCTCCCGCACGTACTCCTCGTCCCTGTCGTCGGGGATGCCGTTCCGGGGCCCGTAGTAGACGAGGTCCCCGCCGAGGAGGATCCAGTCGGGCCTCTCCTCGAGGATCCGCTCCTCGAGAAGCTTCATGCGCTCCCTCCGCCCATGGAGGTCGCTCGCAAAGAGAATCTTTCCGTTCAGTTCCATATGTTGCCTTATCGCTGTCAGCGGAATTATAACGGGCGCGAGCGCCCCTTGCGACCACCCGCGCCTTCCGCAGGATGTTTCCGCCCGGAAATCAAGAAGGCTTCACGCGGATACCCCGCAAATCCGCCACAATTTATCCGTAATCCCAATCACGAATGGAAAAAAATCTAGAAGTTTGCCATATCCCCCCAACCAAGCCTTTCGCGCGTATATTTTCCTCGTGAGGTGCCCTATGAAGAAAATCACTCCCTTGCTTCTCTTCCCCCTCATCGCCTCCCTCGCCTCCTGCGGGGACGGCGATGGCTCCGCGTCCAAGCTCCCTCCCGTCGACATCGGGGACGGGACGAACAAGGAGGAGGTGCTCCGCCTCCAGGAGATGATCGACGGCCAGGACGGCCTCGCCGCGGCCGAATCGCGCGGGCGCGTCAAGGTTGAGGCGGTCGCCGGAGGACAGGAAGGCCTCATGGAAGTCATCTTCGACTCCCTTGGAGGAATTCCCATCTACCTCCATAACATTGATCCCGAAAGCGGGGAGACCCTCTTTATTCCGCAGATCCCCGGCGAGGACTACGACTGGTCCTGCTACACGATCTTCCTCCGCGAGCCGGGCGAGGAAGGCTCCGTCGAAGGCCTCCTGGACAAAGAGGACGCCGAGCGGTTCCTCGAGGAGTCCGGGGCGATGGAGTCGCTCAGGATGCTCGCCGACCCCGTCGAGGCGGGGCTCGTCGTCTACGAAATCCCCGAGCTCCTCTACCCCTACGTCGACCTCGAGTTCCCGGAGACGGGCGGCTATATCTTCCGCATGAACACCGCCGGCCTCGAGGAGGGGGACGAAGGCCAATCCCTCGAGGTGGACATCGACGCGGAAGGGCTCGTCCGTTCGCTCAGGATGGAGGGCCAGGAGATCAAGGCCGACTGGGGCGCGACATTCGGGACGACCAACCGCCTCACCGGGTCGAGTCTGGAAGGGCCTCTTTCGGTGAGCCTCGCCGAGTCCACGATCCAGTTCAGCGACCTCGACCCGAACCCGCCCCTCCATGAGGAGATCAGCATCCAGTTCGGAGGCGAAACCGACGAGCTCCCCTCCTTCCTCCGGGGCTTCTCCTCCCTGAAGATCGACGGGGACTGGGATCCCCAGAACGGGAGGCACGGGGTCTACTGCGAGGCGGTCCTGACGGATGGCTCCTCCTGGCTCCTCTACCAGGATGAGGAGAACGTGGAGCTCGGGCACTACCTCACCTCCAAGGGCACCAACGTCGAGATCAGCATGGAAAGGACCGGCTGGACCAATGGGGCCTACGTGGACGAGCGGATGAACGACTTCGACCGCTGGGCCAACGCGATCTACAAGTGGGCGGAGACCCCATGGGAAGGATGCGGCACGCCCGACTACGCGAACGACTACATGATGTCGGAGTTCACGCAGGGCGACATGACCCGCGCCTGGTACGACGGGACCCCCGACCAGGTGAGGACCAGGGCATGGTGCAGCGTCCTCACCCGCGAGGAATACCTGCCCGCGACCTACGACTACGCGAACGAGCATGGGGGCGGCGAGACGGTCAATGAGGACGATATCTTCGAGAGGGAAGTCTCCTACGACTGGGAGACCAACATGTTCCTTAAGGAAGAAACCGTCTGGAGAAGCGAGGAGACGGGCTGGCTCCTTGACGAGGACTCCGCCTATCCGGAGGACGGGAAGGTTGCCAAAATCCGCTGGAACTTCGACGGATTCACAAGGAAAAACTCTCTTTAGGACAGGGTTCTGCAAGGGTTCTTTGAGAAAAGGACCCTTTTTCTATGCCGGGAGAGGGGCCTTGCCCAGAAGGATCCTCACCCCTTGGCAAAGGTTGCTGCCGCGCTGGAAAGCAGTGTCCTTGAGGAGCGCCTCCCCCCAGGAGGAGAGGTAGTCCCCCCTCCCCTTCCCGAGCCTCTGGAGAAGGGAAAGGAAGGCGTCGGGGTCGTCGGCGTACTTCTCCTCGAAGCGGAACGCGAGCTCCTTCTTCTCGTGGCTCCTGCAGTTGGGCTCGTCGTAGAGGGCGTGCTCCAGGTTTATCGAGAAGTAGCAGATGAGGTGGGGGATCTTCTCCCTCTTGAGCCAGAGGGTCTTGCCCTCGACGAGGAAAAGGAGGTTCTCACCCTTCTGCTTCCTCATCTGGTAAAGCCCTTCCGCGTCCTCCACGTAGGCCCGGCCCTCCTCGGGAACGTAGGTCTGGCGAGAGACCTCCTCGCTTTGGACGTAGGCGTCCCTCCTCGCGAAAGAGGCGTCGAGGTCCGTCGTCTCGACGATGATGTCGAGGTCGGAGGGACGGAGCTTCGTTTCCGAAAGGAAGCCCATGACTTCCTTCTTGATGTAGTCCCTCGTGCTCTTCGTCCTGGAGGAGCCCTTGGAGGTGAGGTCGCCGTTCGCGGCGTGGAAGAAGAGCGGCCGCTCCTCGCCCTCCCTCAGGAAAAGGGAACGGAGGGGGGACTCGAGGGTCATCACGTCGGTGACGCCCTCGGTGAGGAAGAGGATCGCGCCCATCACTCGTCCCCTCCAAGGCGCGACGCCCGCCTCATGAACGCGGGGATGTCTTCCCCGGGGTACTTGCTCCTGAGGGCGAGGCTCCGGAGATATAGGTCGCGGAGGTTCTCCCCCTTGCCCGCCTTGATCTCGTAGAAGCGCCCTTCCGCGAGGAGGGAGGCGAAGCGCGCGTGGTGGTGGGGGAGCGTCTCGAGGGTGCGGAGGTCGTGGGAGGTGAAAAGGAGCGACCCCTTGCCCCTCTGGTAGAGGGAACGCATCAGCTCGCCGAAGAGGTACTCGAAGATCCCCGCGTCCACCTCGTCGAGGATCGCCCACGCGGAGCGTCTCGTTAGATAGGGGGCCAGGGAGGAAAGGAGGAGCATGAGCTTCCTCGTCCCCGCGGATTCGAGGAGATAGGGAATCTTCTCCTCGCCCTTGGAGGAAAGGAGGATAGCCCGGCCGTCCTTCTCCCCTACCTCGAGGTCGATCTCGAAGGCAAGGAGGTGGGAGATCGCCTCGAGCGAGGAAAGGAGCCTCGCCCTGCACCGCTCGCCCTCCTCGAGAGAGACGGACCCTCCGCGAAGGAGGCGGAGGAACTGGGTATCCTCCCTCTCGTCGAAGGGGAAGACGAGGAGCTCGTCCCTCAAGGTGCGCCTCAGAAGGGAGCCATAAGGATGCCCGAGCCCTTCAAGGAAGGAGCCTCGCCCTTCCCGGAAGGCTTTTCTCGGAAGCAGGACGAGAGGTTTCCCGAGCCCATTCCCCTCGATCGGGCGGCAAAGGAGGCGCTCCTTCCCCTTCTTCCCCTTTCTCTCGTCCTTGAAGAAGGAAAGCTCGTAGGAAAGGAAGGCGAGGGGCCGCTCCTCCTCCATGACAAGCGATTCCAGGAGGATGGAGCACTCCTTCTCCCCCGCCTTCACGAAGTCCTCGGCCTTCCGTTCCGGGGACTGCCCTTTCTGGAACGCCCGGAGGATGCGGAAGGCGCTGATGAAGCCGCTCTTGCCGGAGCCGTTATACCCGTAGAGGCCGAAGAAAGAGGGGATCGCGGGGTCGAAGGTCCCCTTGCGGATCCTCTTCCGCTCCCCGAAGTCGAGCTTCCCTTCCCCAAGCCCCAGGAGGGAACGGACCTCGAGGGAGGAAGGCCTGAGATAAAGCGCCATGCCTAACTATAGCAAACCCGCGAGAGGTGTCGTCCTGGAAGAAATATAACAAATAGGATTTGTATAACAGAATATAACAAAGCCTTGTTATACATCCCGGGATCCATCCCGTTACTTGAAGAAATAGGCGGCTTTTGCATAAGAAAAGAGGAGGTCGCCCTCCTCTTCGGATATCTTTCCGACTAGCGGCGTCCCCCGCGGCTCCCGCCGCGCCGCTCCCCTCCGCGACCGCCTTCGCGACGGGGGCCGTGCTCCCGCCTCTCGCCGGCAGGGCGCTCGGGGCGCTCCTGGTAGCCCTCGGGCTTCTCGAGGAACTCCCGGTGGCTGACCTTGACCTTGCCCTTCTCGTCGAGGCCGATGACGACGACCTTCATCGTGTCGCCGACCTTGCAGTACTTGGTAGCGTCGTCCACGTAGTCCCAGGCGAGGCGCGAAACGTGGCAGAGCCCGTCCGTGTCGCCGAATAGGTTCACGAAGGCGCCGTACTCCTCAACGCGGGTGACCTTGCCCTCGTAGATCTCGCCGACCTTCGCCTCGCGGACGATGTCGTCGATGATGGCCTTGGCCTTCTCGATCATGTCCTTGCGGGTGTGGTAGATGGTGACGGAGCCGTCGTCCTCCACGTCGATCTTGACCTGGTCGCACTCGGCGATGATGCCGTTGATGACCTTGCCGCCGGTGCCGATGACGTCGCGGATCTTGTCCGGGTCGATGTGGAAGGTGACCATCTTTGGCGCCCATTCGGACACTTCCTTCCTGGGCTCGGGGATCGCGCCCTTCATGGTCTCGCGGATCTGGGCGCGGGCGCGGCTGGCCTGGGCGAGGGCCTCCGAGAGCACTTCCCTCGTGACCCCGTGGATCTTGATGTCCATCTGGAGGGCGGTGATGCCCTTCTCGGTGCCGGCGCACTTGAAGTCCATGTCCCCGAAGTGGTCCTCGAGGCCCTGGATGTCGGTGAGGATGGTGTAAGGATGCTTCCCGTCGAGGGGGCCGCTCGAGATGAGGCCCATCGCGATGCCGGAGACCATGGCCTTGATGGGAACGCCGGCGGCCATGAGCGACATGCAGGCGGCGCAGATCGAGGCCTGGGAGGAGGAGCCGTTGCTCTCGACGACGTCGGAGACGCAGCGGATGGTGTAGGGGAACTCCTCGACGGAGGGAAGGACGTAGGAAAGGGCCCTCTCCCCCAGCTTCCCGTGGCCGACCTCGCGGCGGCCGACGCTTCCCATGCGCCGGACCTCGCCGACGCTATAGGGCGGGAAGTTGTAGTGATGCATGAACCGGCGCTCGGTCTCGGTGGTGATGTTGTCGATGATCTGGGCGTCGGACATCGGGCCGAGGGTGGTCGTGGAGATGACCTGGGTCTGGCCGCGGGTGAACATGGCCGAGCCATGGGCGCGGGGCAGGAGGTCGACCTGGGCGTCGAGCGGGCGGATCTCGTCGACCTTCCGTCCGTCGGGGCGGATCTTCTCCTCGGTGATGAGCCGGCGGACCTCGTCGGCGACCATCTTCTCGAGGATGTCGTTCACCATCCGCATGGTCTTGACGTGCGCCTTCTCGCTTTCGTAGGCGCGGGAGTCGTAGTCGTCCTGGATCTCTTTCTTAAGGGCGTCGATCGCGTCCTGCCTCTCGAGCTTGTCGAAGATGGAGATGGCCTTGACCATCCTCTCCTTGATGCGGGAGTCGATGTCCTGGACGATCGCGGGGTCGGGCTGGTAGAGGTCGATGTGGCGCTTCGCCTTCCCGCACTCGGCGACGATCCTTTCCTGGAAGAGGCAGAGCTCCTTGATGGCCTCGAAGCCGAACATGATGGCGTCCAGCATCTCCTCCTCGGGGACCTGGTCGGCGCCGGCCTCGACCATCATGATGGCCTCCTTCGTGCCGGCGACGGCAAGGGAGATGTCGCTCTTCTTCATTTCCTCGTCGGTCGGGTCGATGATAAGCTTCCCGTCCACGCGCCCGACGTAGACCCCGGCGACGGGGCCGTCGAAGGGGATGTCGCTGATGCAGAGGGCGAGGGAGCTCCCGAACATCGCGGTCATCTGCGGGTCGTTGTCGTAGTCGACGGACATGACGGTGTTCACCACCTGCACCTCGTTCCGGAAGCCTTCCGGGAAGAGCGGGCGGATCGGGCGGTCGATGAGGCGGGCGGAGAGGGTGGCGTGCTCGGTGGGACGGCCCTCGCGGCGGAGGAATCCCTGGGGGATCCTCCCGATGGCGTACTGGCGCTCGAGGAACTCGACCGTCAGCGGGAAGAAGTCGCCGTCCTTGGGCTGGTCGCTGCAGCAGGCAGTGGAAAGCACCACCGTGTCGCCGAAGCGGACGAAGGCCGCTCCGTCGGCCTGCTTGGCGATCTCGCCGAGCTCGACCTGGAGCTTCCTGCCGGCGAAATCGAGGGAATAGATTTTCTTCATCTGTTTCTGTCTCTCTTTCTATCTTTTATTCCTTAACGGGGCGAATTCTAGCACCTCGAGGAGGGCGAAGGCAGAGGGACCCGCATCATGAAGCTCGGTTAACTGTTAGCTGACAGATGAAGTGAAACGCCGGAGGAGCATGGGGCGCCTCGCCTAGCCCCGGGGGCGCCCTCCTTTCGGAACGCCCTGTCCGAGAACTCCGTCCCGTCGTAGCGCCTGACCCACCTCCAGAGCGTCGCCCTGGAGACGCGGCAGTGGCCGCAGACCTTCTTGATCGGCCACCTGGAGACGACGGCCAGCCGGACGGCGTGGATCCGCGTCTTGCTGCCTTGCGCTATCGTCCTCATGCTCCTGATTTTGGTTCACATCATTTGTCACAGAACAGGAGAACGCAACGATCGGACAAAAGGGCCGCGGGCACAAGGATGTTCAGGCTTGTTCTTCAATCGCAAGATCCGGGGATTGATCCCCATCAGACGGAATGTCCGTGCTTGGAAAGGAATTGCCACGCTCCCCTTCTCGGTCTTATGAATCTCTTTCCGTTTTCCGGTGTCCTGAAGTATCCGATTCCGGCGCTTCAGCGGGCCTGCTACATGTTTTATTGCGGAAAACGCAGAGTTCCGGCGATTCTCTATTGCGGAAAACGCATGAAATGGTCAATTTCCTGTTGCGGAAAACGCAAGATATCCTTGAACGGGGCCGAAAAAAGACGTATTCATCGGCCATCGCCTTCTCCCGAAGAAAGATCTACGACAGGCTTCTCGCCTGGAAGGGACGCTACCAAGGGAAAACCGCCCTCCTTATAGAAGGAGCGAGGCGCGTCGGGAAGTCCACCATCGTGAAGGAGTTCGCCAGGAAGGAGTATTCCTCGCATCTCCTCGTCGACTTCACCAACGCCGGAGAGGAAGTGAGAAGGCTCTTAGACGCCCCGCGGGACCTGGACTATCTCTTCCTCCGCCTCCAGCTTGCCTACGGAGTCTCCTTCAAGAGGCGCGACACCCTCATCGTCTTCGACGAGGTGCAGCTCTGCCCCAAGGCGAGGCAGGCGATCAAGGCTCTGATGAAAGATGCCGCTAGGAACGCGTAGAGGCGGCCTCCCGGTTAGAAAGGAGTCTCAAAGTGATTCTTTCCTTCCCTAAGGGATTTCCATCGGTCGCTTCCTTTCGAAGCGGACCGGGGAGGACACGAAGGGACCATGGGCGCTCCCTCAGCCCCGCAAGAACGGCTTCCACGACGAAGATATATCCGCCGTCCCCAACGCGCGGCCCCTCGGATGCCCCGGGCATCCCGCCCGTAAGAAGAGGTTCATCGAAGATTTCCTTCCGAGGCTATCCATAGTTCGGAGAATGGAATGAATAGCAGGAAAACCCTGAAATAATGACCTCAAAATTACGATTTCCCCTAATCATTCAGTTGATAGGGACGACCTGCCCGTAGGAAGGCCCCCCATTCCTGCCGATGCTTTCCTCATCCCCTGGGATCGCCCAAAGGACCGGCTTCCCGCGGAACTCCTTGGGCCCTGGGAAAACCATAAGGCCGTCCGTCATGACGACGAAGGCGAGGATGGAGTCTTCCTGGATCCTCCGGAAGACTTGCTCAAGAGGCTCAAATAGGTTCGTTCCCCCTCCCCCCTTCATCTTGATCTTCCCTACGTCCGACATGCTCGAGAAGGGGACGAGGTCCTGAAGCATCGCGTCGAAGATGCCGATCCAGCAGGAGACCTTCCCCTTGAACTGATCGACGAGGCTTCTCGCCTCCGAGAAGAAGGCAGTGAGTATTTTCCTGGAGATCGAGCCGGACACGTCGACGAGGAAGACGATGTTCCGGAGCTCGGGGTCCCCCATGTCATTGAAGTCCGGAAGGAAGAAATCCTCCTGGTGGCGGCGGTCGGGCGGGAGGAAGCTGTAGTCGGATATCTCCAGCTGCAGGAACTCCTGGAGGGCGAGGCGCCAGTCGACCTTGCCGCGATGAAGGGCGAGGATGGTCCGCTCCAGGTTCGCCGGAAGGCGTCCGATCCCCTTCCTTCCGAACTCCGCGTCGGCCTTTTGCTTCCTCATGTATTCCTCGCCGAAGGAGAGGATCTTCGCCTTCTCCTCCTCCCCCGCGGGCTTCCAATAGGAATGGTCGTCGAAGAACGGGCCGCACTGTCCCCCTTGAGCAGACCCCATGCCGGGCATTCCGCCCATCGTTCCGGAAGCTCCCTTGCGCGCCTTCCCTTTCGGAAGCATCGCATAGACCTCTTCCGCGGTGCACAGATGGCCTTCCCTCCCGTCCGGGGCCACGTGGATCATGGAAACGGGGCTCGCAGTGCCTTTTCCGAGGAGGAGGCCTTCCTCGAATCTCATCCCGAGGCTATAGAGGATCGTCGAGTTCACGACGATGTCCGCGGCGATGTCATAGGTTTCCTTGTCCAGATCCTTCCGGCGCCCGCAGTGGTCGAGGGCGATGTGGAGCGCCTCGTGGAGAAGGAGGTAGCCCACCTCCTCCACGCTAAACCCCTCGATGAAGGAGGGGTTCACATATATTCCCCTCCCGTCGGTATACGCGGTGGGGCATTCCTTCGTGAGGCCCAGCGGAGCGTCCATGAGGAGCATCCCGAAGAAGCCGTGCCTTGCCAGGATGTCCATCCGGGCGAGGAGAAGCTTCCTCGCGGCCTTCCTCTCCTCCGCCCTATCGTCCCGCTCCATTGAGAAGCGCGCCTTTCTTCCGGATGAATTCCTTGTATTCGGGGACCTTCTCGAGGAGGTCCTTCTGGTAGCCGGGCCGGAAATAGGAGTAGTTGTCCATGAGGAGATAGGCGAAGTCCGGGGTCAGATGCTCGGTGGCGTAGAGGATCGTGTTCCTCACCTTGGGGAAATCTTCCTTCCGGGGAAAGACGTAGTGGGTGAGCGAGGAGACCAGGGCGTACTGGACGTCCGCCCCCTTGCCTGCGGGGGGAAACCTCCCCTCGAAGATGTCCTTGGGGTCGGGAAGGCCGCGGTAGATCCTGCAATAGCTGAGGAAGGCAAGCGCCAGGCCCTTCCCGAGGAGCCCCTGGATATAGGGCGAGGCCTTCTGAGGGTCCGGCTCGATTTCATCCAGGATGCGGGAGACCATCTCCCAGGAGCGGGGCGTGGCGAAGGCGAGGGACTCTTCCTCCGCGGAGAACTTCATGAGATTGGAGGAATCGAAGGAGAGGAACCCCAGGACCTTCTCGTTGAGGTGGCGCGAGACCGCCCAGCGGAGGAAGGAGGGGAAATCCGCGCGGATCTCGAAGTGCATGAGGCGGTTGGCCAGGGCCTTGGGCATCCTGGTCGCCACCGAGCGGTCCGTCAAGCGGTTCCCCGCCAGGATCACGATGCAGTTTTCCGGAAGCCCGTGCTCCCCCACTTTCCTGTCGAGGGTAATCTGATAGGCGGAGGCCTGGACCGACTGGGGCGCCGCGGTGATCTCGTCGAGGAAAAGGATGTTGATCGTCCCGTCCCCGGGGTCCATGGCGAAGATCTTGGGCTTCAGCCATATGGCGAACTCCCGGTTCTTGTCGAAGGTCGGGATGCCCCGGAGGTCGACGGGGTTGAAAAGAAGGAGGCGCACGTCGGTGAGGACGACCTTCTTCCCCGTCTCCCTTTCGAGTATTTCCCCGATCTCGCGGACCGCCTGGGACTTCCCCACGCCCGGAGGCCCCCAGAGCATCGTGGAAGGGAAGAGGCGGAAAGGCTTCCCGGCCTTCGCCAGCGCGAGATAGGCCTTCGAAAGGATCTCCACCGCCTTTCCCGCGGAAAGGGAGGGAATGTTCGCGTCCTGGGCGATCTCTCTATTTCTATCCATGCAGCATCTCCTTTTCTATTTCCTCGAGGGCCTTCTCGGCATCCTCGATCTCCTTCGCATAGCCTCCCGCGTGGGAAAGCCTCTCCTGCAAGGCCTTCCTCCTTGTCCTGAGGTTCACGATTTCTTCCTCCTTCCCCTTGAGGAGCCGGACCAGGGTGAAATCAAGGTAGTGATCGAGGAGGAAGAGCGACTTCTCCTTCGTCTTGCCGAGGTAGGCGCGGTGCTCGAATCCGCTCTTCCGGAGGATGGCGAAGGGCTTCCCCGACTCGATGTAAGAGGGCGAACGGATCTCGAAGCCGCGGTATTCGAAGAGCTTCCGCGCCTCCACCATGCCGACCTTCCCTATGAGCTCGGAGAAGAGGATGCCCCGCATCCTGTCCTTTTCCTCGCCGAGATAGGAACCGAGGAAGGCGTCCCTTGCCGCGAGGTCTTCCCGGAGGTCGCACAGCCGCTTCTCCTCGAAGGCGATCTTCTCGGGCAAAGAGGCCAGGGAGCGCTTGCTCTCCTGCTGCTCCAGGACAAAGGCGCGCTGGAGGAGCTTCAGGTGCGAGAGGCGGTTTTGCGCCTCCACTCTCTTCCGGACCATGGGGTTCCCGATCGCCAGGGCCTTTACCTCCGCGTAGTCGAGGGCCGCCTCATCCACGTCGTCCCCGTCCCGGCTCATGAGTCCGCCGGAAAGAAGCTGCGAGATGAAAGACTGCTTCGTCTCGAGGAGCTGCCAGGAGTAGGCGTCGAAGGAGCCCTCGGCGATGTAGCGGAATATCTTGATTTCCTCGTTCTGGTTTCCTTCGCGGAGGATCCTTCCCTCCCGCTGGACCATGTCCGCGGGACGCCAGGGGATGTCGAGGTGGTGGATCGCATATAGCCTGTCCTGGACGTTCACCCCGATCCCCATCTTGAAGGTCGATCCGATGAGGATCCTCACCTTTCCTTCCCGCACCGCGGAGAAGAGAAGGTCCCGGCTCCTGTCGGAGGTTGCCTCGTGGACGTAGGCGATTTCCTCCGCGGGCACCCCTTTTTCGACGAGAAGGCGTTTGAGCTCGTCATAGACGTTGAAGCCCGAGGATGGGACGGAGGTGTCGCAGAAGACGAGCTGCCCGAGCTTCCGTCCCATGGTGGCGAAGTAGATCCTGCTTGCCTCCTCGGCGCACTTGGCCAGCTTGCCTTCCGGATCGAAGGGCGCCTTCTCGTCGACCAGGCGAAGGTCCAGGGCCGCCTTCCTCCCGTCCATCGTGACCTTGAGCATGTTGTCCTTGCTTCCGCCCCTTCTTCCGCGGATGAGGTCCGCCCGGCGGCAGAGCTTCTTCAGGAAGGAGGAGAACTCCCCCGACTTCGGGGAGACGATGTCCGTGTAGCCATGGAGGTCGGGAAGGTTCTCCTTCTCGATCGCGTATAGGTCGATGATCGATGAGAAGATCGCCGAGAGCTCGGGAAGGTTATGGAAGCGTGAGTAGCGGGAGATGAGGCGGAAGCCCGCACCGGTGACGTCCACCTCGAAGCGGATCTTCTTCTCCGCGAACAGCCCCAGCCAGTCCGGGAAGCGCTCGAGCCTCAGAAGCTTCAGCTCGCCCGGCTGAAGGTACCGCTGCATGGTGTAGACGTCGACGATCGAGTTGGTGATCGGGGTCCCGGTGGCGAAGACGACCTTCCCCTTGCCCGCCGTCTCGCCCTGGACGTGGCGGACCTTCCGGAGAAGGTCGAGGCTCCTCTCGGAGGAAGAGGCGCCCCCGACCTCCTGCATCCCCTCCGTCGGGAGGTTCTTGAAGTTATGCGCCTCGTCGACGAAGAGGGCGTCGATCCCGAGGTCTTCGAAGAAGTAGCCGAAGTAAAGGCTTCTTTTGGGAGGCGCCTTCCTTTGCCGCCCCTCATCCCCCTCTTTGGCGCGGGCGGGGATCATCCCGAAGGCGGAGTAGGTGCAAAGGACGGCGTCGTAGCCTCCCAGCGCGATCCTCTCCAGGGCCTTCTTCCTCCGGCTTGGCTCGAACTCCTTGCGGCCGATGCAGTAGAGGCTCGCCCGGGGGTACATCGAAAGGAAGATGGCCCTCCACTGGGTGAGGATGCTCCCTGGGACGACGATCATGACCTTCTTCGCAAGGCCCATCCTCCGGAGCTCCATCGCCGCGGCCGCCATGACGTAGGTCTTCCCCGCCCCGACGTCGTGGGCAAGGAGGGTGGAAGGGGAGAGAAGGATCCTTGCCACCGCGTCCTTCTGGTAGTCCCTGAGGGCGATCCCGCCCGAGAGGCCTGGGAGGGAAAGGAAGTCCCCGTGGTAGGTTCTTTTCCGGATAGCCCCGTACTTCTCGTAGTAGATTCCCATGAGGCGCTTGAGGCGCGCCTTGTCGCCGTGCACCCAGTCGCGGAAGGCTTTCTCGATAAGCTCCTGCTTCTCCCAGGCGAGGTGGGTCGCCTTCTCGTTGAAGGCGCGCTTCCTCTTCCCGTCCTTGCCCTCCACCGTGTCATAGACGCGGATGGTGGAGCAGTTGAGCGTCGCCTCGATGATCCGGATCGCGCTTACGCGGGAGGTCCCGTATTTCTGGAAGTTGATGACTTCCTTGTCCCCGCTGTTGAAAAGCGTCTTCTGGGAAATCTTCCAGACGCCGCTCTCGCTTCTTGTCGCAAGCTTCCCGGGGCGGAACTTGCTCCCGAAGTAATCGTAGAAATCGCCGAAGAGGTAGTAGATGAAATCATCCACCGTCTCCTCGGGGAGCCAGGGGGCGCCAAGGGCGATGTACACCTCGCTCCCCGGAATCTCGGGAGGAAGGATCGCCTCCAGCGCCTTCACGTTCCGCGTGAAAAGGAGGGGCTCCCTTTCGGCGGCCTCCTTTGCTTCGCCCAGCTTCTCGAAGATGTTCCCGGAAAGATATTCGTCGCTGGTGAGGTAGCGGGGGGCGGAGGCGACGCTCCTTGGATCGAGATAGACCGCTCCTCCGAGCGCCTTCAGCGCCTCCTCGACAGAAAGCCCTGCCTGGCGAGCGATCCGTTCCATGTCCACGCGGCCCTTCTCGTTCAGGCAGCGGGCAAGGGCCGTCGCGGCATCGCAAAAGGATTCCTCCTCGCGCTCCTCGTCCAGCAGGTCCCAGGAGACCTCGATCCGGCTCCCGTCCTCTTTCTTTCCTTCTTCCAGCCTCTTTCCCTCCCAAAGTTTTCCATGCCAAGGTAAATTCGGAAGGCTTCTCTTTCAAGAGAGGATTCCTCTCCTTTGGACAACGCACGGAAATAGGAAGAAAAAGCAGGGCGAGGCCTCGCCCTGCCCTTCCGTCAATCGGAAGCCCCCCCTGGATGAAGGGAAGTGGCGCATTCACCAAAAAGGTGGCGTGCTCCGAAGGGTTAATCTTCTTTATCCGGAAAAGAGAGCGTGATTTGCCGGCTTAATCACATTGTCACCGCATATTTCTCATTGGGAGTAACCAGAACTCAGCGTAAACGACGGAGTGCATCGGCCTCCTCGGCTAAAGGAAGCACGGGCCCATAGCGAAGCCCCTGCGCCGCCGGAAGACCTACCTCGTCACCTCGGCGGCGCTGAAGCCCTGCTCCATCGGCATGACGGGCGAGGAGATGCGTTTTGCGATCTGCTCAATCTGCTAGCCCCTGAAGAGCAGGACCTTCTGCACAAGGTTCCGGACACAATCTGCTTCAATGCGTTTGGCAAAAATCATGAGGAACCTTTCATGTGTTTTGGCAGAAAACAGGAGGAACTTCAGTTATGGATCCTTGATTTTGCCGAATATGCAATTTTTGAATGGGACCAAAGCCAAGGGCTCTTCTCCATCGAACAACCTGTGCCGGACCCTGGGGATGATGGGCCGTTTGGAACGATTAAATCACTCCCGATCTCTTGGGAAGAGAAAAGCCGCCCCTGCGGGACGGCTTTTCGATCTCCTTCTTCCGGGACTACTTCCGGAGGCCGAGCGAGGCGATGAGGGACTCGTAGGCCGGGCGGTCGTGATCCATCAGGTAGGCGAGGAGGCTCCTCCTCTTGCCGACCAGGATCAGGAGCGAGCGGCGGGCGCAGGCGTCCTGCTTGTTCGCCTTGAGGTGGGCGGTCAGCTCTTCGATGCGCTTGGTGAGGAGGGCGACCTGGACGGCGGCGCTTCCGGTGTCGGTCGCGCTCTTGCCGTACTTCTTGACGATGGTGCTCTTCTCTTCCTTCTTGAGGGCCATGTGCGTTTCTCCTTTCTCTTTGGTACTAGGCGGCCTTCCCTCCGGCCCGGTCGAGGAGACGGCCTGGACTGGGGGATGTCGCAAGGCGGACTATACGCGTGCGCGGTCGGGAGGGCAAGTGTGTTATAGCAATGCCCGTTAACGGGAAACGCACTATATTTCCCTAGGGCAAAAGATCGGGTGCCATCGGATGTTTGCACGTTATGCAAGCTTGCATTTCTGTTTTGTTGCACGTTATGCAAGTTAGGAATCAGCGCTTCTTGCACGTTATGCAACTTAACGCCCTGGCCAAGGAGAAGGCTTCGGCAGCCTGGTAAATGGATTTCCTCGCTAAAAGAAGGGAGTTTCTCAGCGTTTGCCAAGGAAACACCTACTTTCCCTTGATATCAGGAGGCTTCAGTTTGAACATTTCCTTATGAAGAAGCCTTCCTCTCAGATCAAGAGCCGCGAAAGAGTCGCCTTGAGCGGCGAGGTCTTCACTGCGCCTCGGGAGGTGAAGGCGATGCTGGACCTGGTCAGGAAGGAAAGCTACTCGATCGACGCCACCTTCCTCGAACCGTCCTGCGGGAACGGGAACTTCCTCGTCGAAATCTTCCGAAGAAAGCTAAAGACCGCTAGAGCGCTGCTGAGAGAGAGAGAGAGAGAGGAATCCTGGTCTTCTGAGGAAGTAGGGAAGGCCTCTTTCTTCCTCCACGCCCGGGTCGCCCTTTCGACATACGGGATCGAGCTTCAGCAAGATAACGTCGAAGAAGCCAGGGCACGCTGCCTTTCCGAATTCAGGAAGAGCCTGAAGCGTTCGCTTAAGCGGGACATGTCGCCCGAGGAGGAAGCTCTCATCGCGGGGATCCTCAAGGCAAACCTTGTGCAAGGGGACGCGCTTTCGTTCAAGGACGCGACAGGGAAAGACGTCTCTCTTTTTCAATGGAGCCTCGGGGAAGACGGCACGCTGGAAGGGAGGGGGATCCGCTACCAGGACATAGTGGAAGGCGCGCCCGAGCAGGATTTGTTCAACTACGACCAGTTCGATGAGAAAGGGGAATGGATTCCTCCCGAAACAACCCATGTCGGCCCTGTTCCCCTTCAGGAGGCATTCCAATGAGCGATGTGCCAGAAAACCTCCTTATCACTGGTCGAAGGGAAATTGACATCCTGGAGACAATCGCAAACCTTTCCAATGACGAGGTGTTCACTCCCCCGTGGCTCGTGAACAAGATGCTCGACATGCTCGAGGAGAATTCCCCCGGCATCTTCTCTGAACCAAGCAAGACGTTCCTTGACCCGGCCTGCAAGACCGGAATCTTCCTCCGCGAGATCGCCCGGCGGCTTTTCGAAGGGCTGAAGGAGACGATCCCGGATCCAGAGGAACGGAGGCGCCATATCCTCGAACATCAAATCTATGGAATCGCCATCACGGAATTGACTGCGCTTATGAGCAGAAGGACCCTCTACTGTTCGAAGGACGCTTCCGGGAAATACTCCGCGACGACGATGAACAATTCAGAAGGGAATATTCATTTCGATAGCAATCTATGCCACTCCTTTAACAAAAATGGGAAATGCATCAATTGCGGCGCTCCCGCATCGCTGTTCTCAGATGAGAGGCGTGAAGGCAAGGAACGCTTCGCCTACGAATTCATTCATCGCGACATAAAGGAGATTTTCGACATGCATTTCGACGTGATCATAGGCAATCCGCCATATCAATTAGGGAACAATCGTGCGAATAACGGGGCAAATCCAATTTTCCAATATTTCGTTGAAAATGCAATTAAGTGCAACCCAGGCAAGGTGGTAATGATCATACCTGCGAAATGGCTGGGAACGGGGGTGGCAAACGGCCTCGCGCCTTTCCGAAGGGAAATGATTTCGGGGAATCACATCAAAGAGTTCCATGATTACCTTCATAGCAAGGACTGCTTCCCCAAAGATGTCGATATCAAGGGAGGAATTTGCTTCTTCCTTTGGGATAGATCATATTGTGGCGACCCGACCATACATACACACTACGACTTGACACGTGAAACTGTATTGAAGCGTCCGTTCCTGGAAAAAGGGATGGAGACTTTCATTCGGCTTCCGGAAGCCCTTTCACTCGTGGCTAAAGTCAAACGCATTGCAAAAGGTTCCTTCCAGGACATCCTTACTGGGCAAGATCCCTTCGATTTCGCAACAGACTCTTTCTCGGCACCAGAAAAATACAATCTTGTTCTCAACGTAGAGCCCTTCAAAGATTGTGTGCGCATTCTCGGAAGAACCAAAGAAGACGGACGGCTTTATCAGTTCGTTTCGAAAGACCGGATTCGTAAGGGAGGGGAATTCATTGATTGCTGGAAGATTTTTCTCCCGAAAGCGGTAGGAAGCGGGACGCCCGAAAACGACCGCGTCCTTTGCGAGATTGGCGAGCCAGGAGATATCTGCACGGAAACATTTATCGCTGCAGCACCGTTCAAAAATCGGGCTGAAGCCGATTCAGTGGCTAGCTATATTGATACGCGGTTTTTCCACTATTTCCTTTCCTTGACAAGGACAACACACGATTGTCTGAGGAGGAATTATGCCCAAGTTCCTGTAGTGCCTTGGGACAGGATTTGGAGCGACGAGCTACTGAACACATATTTTGGCCTGAATGACGCAGAAATTTCTCTCATCAGATCCACCGTCTGGCCCGAAGGAAGTACAGAAGATGAATGAGAAACCGACAATTGTGCTCGCCCAACCTCCCTCAAAGAGCCTTGAAATCTACATATACCATGATTCAAGGGACCCAGAAGATGTTCTTAAAATCGGGATGACCTCCGTTGGGGTGAAGGAAAGGGTTGAACAGGCCGTCTCAGGCGTGCTCCGTCCAGCGGGTGTAGAAGACTACGAGATAATTTTCCACGGGGCGGCTATCCGTCCCGACGGAACAACCTTCGACGACCACGCAGTCCACCGTCGACTCGAGGAAAAGGGGGTGCGGAGGCTCGAAAGCGCAGACGGTAGGAAAACTGAATTTTTCCGCTGCAGGAAGGAAGAGGCAGTGTCCGCATATTGGGATGTTTTCTATCAACGAGAAAGCCAGGAGGCCCGAGACCTTTCCTTTCCGATGAGAAGAGAGCAAGAGGAAGCGGTCCAAGCAGCCGGAAGGCATTTCCAGGAAACCGACGACGATCCAGATGGGGCTCCCGCCCGCTTTTTATGGAACTGCAAGATGCGCTTCGGGAAAACCTTCGCCGCTTACCAGCTGGCGAAGAGAATGGGCTATAAGAAAGTCCTTATATTCACCTTCAAACCAGCGGCAGAAAACGCATGGGAGAAAGACTTGCTCCGCCACAGGGATTTCGAAGGATGGCAATACATCTCGCGGAAGAAGGGAGAGTCCCTTGGGAAAAAGATAGACAAACAATTTAAGGAAGCGGACAAGTCTCGCCCAATCGTCATTTTCGGTTCCTTTCAAGATCTTCTGGGAGCCGACAAAACCGCAGGAAAATTTAAGAAACAGCATGAATTCCTCCATGAGGAGCACTGGGATCTCGTAATCTTCGACGAGTATCACTTTGGTGCTTGGAGGGAAGGAGCGAAAGCCTTCTTCGGAAACGTGGACGAGGAGAATCCTGATGCAGAGGCAGAAGTTGCTGAAAAGTCGTTAGACAATTACCCTCTTTCTGAAAAAGACCTGCGCATAAATAGCAAACACTATCTGTACCTTTCTGGCACACCCTTCCGAATGCTAGGGAATGGGGAATTCACCGAAAAAGAAATGTTCACCTGGACCTATAGCGATGAGCAAAGGGCAAAGGCGAGTTGGAAAGGGGGAAGAGGGGAAAATCCGTATCGATCACTTCCCGAAATAATGCTATATGCAATCAGGCTTCCTGAATGGGTAGAAGAAGCGGGGGTGAAGGAAGGGAAAGATTCCTTTGCGCTTGACGAATTTTTCAAGGCAGAAGAAAGCGGAGGGACTTATCGTTTTCTACACGAGAATGAAGTGTCTAAGTTTCTAACCCTGCTTCATGCTGGAAGCCCAGAAAAGGAACTTGGGGAGAGAGACGAGGCACCATGGCCTTTCTCCCAAGGGAAAAACTCACCCAAGGCAATGAACCATACTGTGTGGTTCCTCAAGGGCGTCGCCGCCTGCCATGCAATGAAACAGCTGCTCCAGAGTCCCGAACACCGTCCCTTCTATAACCAGTTCCATATCATCGATGCGTCTGGCCCGGAAGCCGGCAACGGAATCGACGCCCTTGCTCCAGTTGAGGAAGCAATGGCTAATCCCTTGCTTACAAAAACAATCACACTCACCTGCGGGAAACTAACCACAGGAGTGACTGTGCGGCCATGGTCTGGAATTCTGATGCTCCGAGATCTCAAGTCGCCCGAGACCTATTTCCAAAGCGCCTTCCGAATTCAGTCCCCGTGGACGGGAAAGGATGAGGAAGGAAACGAGATCATCTACAAGGAACAGTGCTACATCTTTGACTTCTCACCCACGCGCGCCCTCAGCCAGATCGCCGAGTATGGGGCGAACGCCGGAGACGTGTCATGCCTAGAGGGCAAAACACAGGAGAAGAATATCGAAGAACTTATCTCTTATCTTCCGGTTCTTGTCTACGACGGATCATGTTTCCAAAATGTAAATGCATCATCCATACTTGATTTCCTATCTACAGGCACCACGGCAGATATGCTTGCCAAGAAATGGAATGACATACGCCTCATCAATCTTAGCGCGGACGTACTGACAAATATTCTCTCTACCCCTGATGCTTTAGGGGCAATTGAGAAAATCGAAGGATTCAGGCAACTTGGCAGGCCACGGGAAGTAATAGCGGCTGTCATCGGAACGTCGAAAAGAATTAAAGAACTTGATAGCAAAGAAGGCGGCGATCCTAAGTTACTGAGTAAGGAAATCGAGAAAGAGAAAAAGGAATACGCTGACAAAAAGAAGAAAATACGTGAAAAACTGCAAAAATTCATTGAGCGAATCCCCATATTCATGTACCTCACTGACAAACGGGAACAATCTCTCGTTGACGTAATCCGCAGTCAAGACCCTGTCCTGTTCACAAAGGTCACGGGTCTGTCCATACAAGACTTTGAACTTCTTCTGAAACTAAAACTATTCCACGCCCCTTTGATGAATGACGCGGTACGTTCATTCAGACGCCATGAACAAGAATCTCTTTCATATCTTGGGGTCAACAGGCACGAAGGCGAGAAGATCGCCGGGTTCTATAGCGATGAAGAAACGGACTCCCCGATGACGTCCGAAAAGGCTGATCCGGTTTCCGAGGAAGGGCCTCGGGGCAAGGACGAGGAACTGGCTCCGCGAAATGATGTCCTCTCTGGAAACAATGTGGACGAGAAGAAGGCGGAAGAGGAACCATTGACTGAAATCCCTGCAGATCATGTTCAACTGCACGAAAAAAGCTCGGGGGGACATGAACAAGGAAACGCGATACCTGCAAAACAGCCATTCCTCCATGGCGCGGAGGGCCTCCTCAGAGGCGCCGTGCTGGAACACGCCTCCTACGGGAAGGTGCGCATACGCTGGACGCTAGCTTTCCTTGTCGCTTTCGAGACCGAGGACGGGAGAAGTGTCCTCGTCTCCAAGCGCCGCTTCCTCCAGCAAGGATGGCGGCCACTCCCCTAGTTCAACACAAGCTATAGGGAAGCCGTCCTGCTATAACTGGGAATTGAGGAACTCTCCCAAAGGGAGCACTTCGATCCGGACCCCATCTTGCTCGATCTGGCCTTTTTCCTCGCGCGTGACGATCAAGAGACGGGAACCTTCTTTGACGACGCCATTGAACGCGAGGAGCCCCCGCACTTCCCTCTCGAAGGCCTCGGGGTTTGAAAGCGACCATGCGCACTGGACGAGGAGGGAGCGCTCAGGCCAATAGAAGTCGACCTCGCGCCCGCTTCTCCCGCGAAGGAAGCGGAGCGACCCCTCCCCCGCCTTGCGCCGGAGGGCGATCGCCACCGCGTTCTCAAGGAGGGCGGAATCGCCCCTTCCGCCTTCGAGGAAAAGCGAAAGGATGCCGTCATCGACGAAGTACCGTTTCCTTGCCCCTTCCTTTTCCTGGAAGGAGCCGACCCCGCAAGGTATGGAGAAAGTCAAATATCCCTCCTCGAGAAAGGACAGGTAGTCCGTGACGGTCTGGGCGTTCACGTTCGCCCCCAGGGAAGAAAGGATCCCCCTAAGACGGGAAAGATAAAGAGGCTCCCCCACGGACTCCGCGAGCTTCCTTGCCATGAGGCGAAGGACCTGGGGGCGGCGCACCTCGTGCCGCTCGACGATGTCACCGATGAGAATCTTCCCATAGAGGGAGCCAAGGTATCCCCTCTTGTCCACGTAGGAAAGGGATTCCGGGAAGCCGCCCCACTGGAGGTAGGAGGCAAGGAATTTTTCCCTTTCCCCAACGGCAAGCGTATCCCTCCCGTCCGCGATCCCCGCGGCGCGCGAAGCCTCTTCGTAGGAATAGGGGAAAACCTCATGGATGAGGTACCTTCCCCCCAGGACTCCCTCGAACTCACGGGAAAGCATCCGGGCGTTGCTTCCCGTGATGTAGACGCGCCTCCCTTCGTCAACCAGGCGCCTTGCGAAGTTGGCCCATCCATCGATGTTCTGCAGCTCGTCCAGGAAGAATGTCGCCCCGTCGGGGTCAAGAGATCTCCTGGCCTCCGCCAGAAGGATGTCGTCCAGTTCTTCACGCCTCATGAAAGCAAGGCGCTCATCGTCGAAGTTGAGATAGACGATAGAGGAAGCCGGCACCCCTTCCTCGAGGAGCCTTTGGATCTCTCCCTGCAGGATGGTGGACTTCCCGGCTCTCCTCACCCCGGAAAGGACGTGGTTCCCCTTGGGCTCGAGGAAAATGTCCCGGGGGAAGATGCGCTTCCTCGCCGCCAGGCGGACGTTATCGTCCATTATCCGAATGAGAAGTTCCGTGTCCATACCGTTATCTTTGCATACTATGGTATATCAAAACGTGCATATTTTACATAGTATGGTGTGCAAAATCTGCTGTTCATCAGGTGCGCGGCGAGCACAAGGAACAGCTTTCCGTGACACTCAAGGGTCGTTCCTTGCGACGAACTCCTCCATCTCCTCGACGGATGGATGATCAAGGAGAGCGATCGAGCAGCCTTCCTCCCAGCTGATGCGGGCGATGATGTCCTTGATCTTCTGCCCACGGCAGGTGGACTCCATGAGCATGTCGAAAGAAGGCGCGGAGATCGTTTCCTGCCAACGGGACCAGAAGGACCAGACGGTTCCCCCTCCCAGGAGATCCTCTTCCGTCCAGTCACGCTCGTGACTCATCACGTATTCGGTCCCGTCCACCTCGAACACGCTTTCGGCGAGGTAGAGGAGGACGTAGTGCATCTCGAGGGGCGTCATAGCCTATCCCCCTTCTCCAGGATCTCCCGGATCGTCCGATCGCGGTAGGTCAGCAGAGAAAGCTTTTCGATCCATCCCTTCTCCAAGGGAAGGAAGACCCATTCCCTGCCAGGGCTTCCGAACCCAAGGCAGGGCTTCTCTGAGGAAAGAGCAAAGAAGCGGAGCTCGTAGTCGACACCATAAAACCGGACGGAGAAATCGCGTTGGGCTTCCAGTTGCATCCGATACTTCGAAACATTCATAGCCGCGAACCTCCATGCCTTGCCGCGAGGGACTGATAGAACACCCCGAACTCTATCAGGCGCATATCGAAAACGAAGCGCGAGAGTCCAAATCCAACGGTCTCACTTGCGATACGGCTGTAAAATCTTGAAAAAGCCACTTCGACCCAGCGATCCATTCGGCTCGGCCATTTGGAGACTTTCGGTGATTTGAAAGGTCTTCTTTCGGTGATTTGAAAATGAAATCCTTGTTTATTAATGGATATGACGTTTTCTGAGATATTGGTTATCGAATGAACTTATCCTGACAGAGCTTTCCTGAACGAAAGAAAAAGGGGAACGCCTCGCGTTCCCGGATAGCGTTACTTATCCCCTTGGGAAGGAGGCTCCGCTTCCTTGGGCGCTTCCACGGCAGGAGCAGCCTGGTTCCTCGTCACCTTGGCCCACCCGGCGTTCGTGAAGATGCCCGCGATGACGCAGAAGCCGTAGAACACCATGAAGAGGGAGGAGAGGAAGGCGCCCCTCTTCATCCCCTTGATGTGCTTCATCCCGAGCTTCTTCTTCACGAGGAAGATCGCGAGGAAGGTCTGGGCGGTATATAGCACGAGGAAGGAAAGGACGACGACGCCCGCCATGAGGGCGAGGGATAGGAGCGCGTTCTGGCTCGCCAGGGCCGCGGAGGCGGCGTCCGCCCCGAGCCACGGGAGCACCTGCCCCGCGAACTGCCCGAAGCCGTTCATGATGTGGCAGATCGCGTAGGCGATGTAGTAGAGGGGGTACCAGAGGAAGCAGATGACGTCGAGGGGCACGAACATGATCTGGACGAAGAGGTCGACGTTGCTCCACCTCCCGGAGACGAAGAAGTGCCCGAGGAGCTTGAAGCCGTGCTTCCAGAACACCCGGTTGATCCCGTTCCCCATGCGGGAAAGGCGGGCGTAGGTGTCCTTCGCCGAGCTCGGCTGGTCCTCGTAGACGATGGCGTCGGCGACGTAGTGGATCCTCTTGCTCTCGCATAGCCTCTTGAGCGAGAACTCCGTGTCGTCGCTCCGGGAGTAGGCGTCGTAGCCGCCGCACTCGCGCATGACCTTGGTGGAGACCATCATGCCCGCGCCGGTGAGGATGGAGTCGAGGCGGAGCCGCTCGCGGAAGTTGCAGGCGATCCTGCCGTCGCGGATGTAGTAGGCGGCGGACACCGCCGTCCAGGTGTTCTGGGTCGCGTTCGTGCTCGCCTCGAAGGGGCGGGCGATCTCCACCCCCGACTGGTAAGCGTCGTTCATCGCCCGCAGGTAGTTCTTGTCGGGGATATTGTCGGCGTCGAACTTGATGGCGAAGTCGTAGCCGAGCTCCTCCTTCATCACGTGCTTGAAGAGGAAGTCGGTGGGGTAGCCGGCGGTCTTCTGGGAGGGATCCTCGAGGACGAGGACCTTCGCCCCCGCCTCCGCGGCGAGCCTCGCCGTCTCGTCCGTGCAGTTATGGGCGCAGACGAAGACGTCGTAACGGTCCTTCGGGTAGTCCAGCTCCTCGAGCATCCGCCTCACCGTCGTCCCGATGACCTCCGCCTCGTTATGGCCGGGGATGCAGATCGCGATCCTCGCGAGCTTCTCGGACTTCGGGAACTTCTTCTCCTTGAGGAAGAAAAACAGGATCATGACGATCTGGAAGAGGAAGCCGACCGAGGTCAGGATGATCGCGGCGTAGTTGATGATCTCGAAGACGAGCCAGGTTATTTGGGAAGCGGACATTCTCTTGCTACCAGCCTATTTTGTACAAGGCGGATTAAACCACCCCCCGCCCCCTCTCTCAACCTCAGGCGCGCGCAAGGCAATGTTTCGTTAGAGGCTGCCATCTCATTTATCGTTCCGTTTTTCCCCGAAATGAGAAAATCGGAACGCTGTCATGTAAGCAACAGATCCACCTTCCCCTCCAGAAGGTCGGGCAGATATACATGTACGACCCCGTCGCGGGAGGAATCCTCCTCATCGAGGGATATCACATACTTGGGCGAGGCGTCCCGAACCTTGAGAAGGGCGCCGTACTCCCGTTCCAAGGTCTCTTTCGAATATAGGTGCGCGGCCACCTGGACGAAGGCCTTCCGCGCGCCTTTGGAAACGACGAAATCGATCTCCCCGTCCCTCATCGCGCCCCACCGGACATCGTAATTTCGGGAAAGAAGCTCAAGAAACACGAGGTTTTCTAATCCAAATCCGTCCTCCTTGTCCTCGCTCCTCATCGAGGCACGAAGCCCGACGTCGGGGGCATAGCGTTTCCTCGTCCCTTTGAGGGCCTTCTTGCCGGAAATGTAGTAGGGCCGGCAAGAAATGAGGAGATAGGACTCCTCGAGATAGTCGAGGTAGTTGAGAATGGCCCTGGCCCCTCTTTCCAAGGCGACGCGGTCCCTCCCGCCAAGGAGGTAGGAGGCGAGGCTTGCCGCGGAAAAGGGCGCTCCCGCATTCCCGACGACATACTCGGCGATGTTCATGAAGGCAGGACGGGAGATGCGGGGGTGCTCCCCGAAGACGTCCTTCTCGACGATCGAGGAGAAAACGGCCCGGAGATAGTCGAGGACCCCTTCCTCATCCCTTTCCTCGAACCTCTGGGGCATCCCCCCGAGCCGCAGGAACTCGAGGACAGGCCTTTCCGGCGTCTCGATGCCGTTAAGGGAACGGAATTCCATGCACTCCCGGTACGTGAAGGGGAGGACGCGGAACTCCTTCGCCCTTCCCGTCAGCAAATGCTGCATCCTTCCGTGGAGAAGGCGCGAGTTGCTCCCCGTAGCGAAAATGGAGCAGCCGTAGCTCGCACGCGCATAGCCAAGCGCCTCCTCGAACCCTTCCATCCTCTGGACTTCGTCGAGGAAGACATAGTGCCTTCCGGGCGAAACAAGGTCCGCGTCAAGCTTCCGCTCCAGGGAATCCTTATCGACGATCCCGGACCCGGACTTCCCCTCGAGGTCGTAGAAATGGATGTTCTCCCCGGGAACTCCCCTTTCAAGAAGCTCCGCGGCGATCTGGCGGAGGATGACGCTCTTGCCCGAGCGCCGGGTCCCCGCCACGAGCTTGATGTAGGAGGAATCATAGAAAGGGCGGATCCGCTCCAGGTATATCTCGCGCTTGATTTCCTTCATGGAGAAATGCTACCACATCATCGTTCCGTTTTTCCCCGAAATGAGAAAATCGGAACGCTAATCCGGTGAAGGGGCTTTCATGCGCCCGTCCTCGCGCAGGCGCGTATAATCCGCCCGTCAAAGACGAAGGAGGATCCCCATGGACATCAGGAACATCGCCATCATCGCGCACGTCGACCACGGGAAGACGACCCTCGTCAACGCCCTCCTGGAAAGCTCCGGGACCTTCCGCGAGAACGAGGCGGTCCAGGACCGGATGCTCGACAGCAACTCCTTGGAAAGGGAAAGGGGCATCACCATCCTCGCCAAGACGACCGCGATCCACTACAAGGGCAGCAAGATCAACATCGTCGACACCCCGGGGCATGCCGACTTCGGCGGCGAGGTCGAGCGCATCATGGGGATGGTGGACGGCTGCCTCCTCCTCGTGGACGCCTATGAGGGGACGATGCCCCAGACCCGCTTCGTCCTGAAGCAGGCGCTCGAGCACGGGCTCCGCCCCATCGTCTGCATCAACAAGGTCGACCGCCCGCATGCCGACCCCGCCAAGGCCGTCGACGAGGTCCTCGACCTCATGATCGAGCTCGGCGCACCTGAGGAGGCGCTCGACTTCCCCGTCTGCTACGTCTCCGCCCTCCAGGATACCTCCTCCCTCTCCCCCGACCCCCAGTCCCAGAAGCCGGGGATGGAGCCCCTCCTCGACATGATCCTCCGCGAGATCCCCTCCCCGCGCGCGGAAGAGGGCCCCTTCCAGTGGCAGTGCGCCCTCCTCGACTACAACGACTTCGTCGGGAGGATCGGCATCGGCACCATCCGGAGGGGCCACGTCCATGTCGGGGACACGGTCACCGACCTCAGGCCCGACGGGACGAAGAAGTCCTTCAAGGCGATGAAGATCTACACCTTCCTCGGGATGAGGAGGGAGGAGGTCGAGGAAGCCTCCTACGGGGACATCGTCGGCATCGCCGGGCTTCCGGACATCGGGGTGGGCGACACGGTCTGCGGCGAGGGCTTCCTCTCGCCCCTCCCGCCCCTCCGGGTGGACGAACCCACCCTCCAGATGGAGTTCGGGACCAACAGCTCCCCCCTCCGGGGCCAGGACGGGAAGTTCGTGACCGCGCGCCTCATCGAGGAGAGGCTCTTCAAGGAGACCCAGCGCGACGTCTCGCTCCGCTACCAGAGGATCCCCAATAGCGAGAGGTGGCTCGTCTCCGGGAGGGGCGAGCTCCACCTCGGCGTCCTCATCGAGACGATGAGGCGGGAAGGCTACGAGCTCGAGGTCAGCAAGCCCCAGGTCATCGTCAAGGAGGTCGACGGGGTGCGGGAGGAGCCTTACGAGGACCTCCAGATCGACGTCCCCGACGAGTTCGTCGGCGACATCATGACCACCCTCGGCGAGCGGGGCGCGGAGCTCCTCGACATGACGGACGACGGGACGAACACCCGCCTCGTCTACGTGATCCCTTCCCGCGGGCTCCTCGGCTTCGTCTCGAACTTCCTGACGATGACGAAGGGCTACGGGATCATCAACCACACCTTCAAGGAATACCGGCCCCTCTACGGGAAGGAGGTCGGCGAACGCCAGATCGGCGTCCTCGTCTCCACCGACAAGGGCCAGGCGACCGCCTATGCGCTCGAAAAGGTCGAGGAGCACGGGACGATGTTCATCACCCCCGGGGAGACCTGCTACGAAGGGATGATCATCGGGGAGCACCGCTACCCCTCCGACCTCGCGGTCAACTGCACGATGAGCAAGCCCATGACCAACGTCCGGAGCAGCACCAAGGAGACGACCGTCGTCCTCAAGACCCCGAGGAGGATGGCCCTCGAGGCGTGCCTGGACTACATCAACCTCGACGAGCTCGTGGAGGTGACCCCCGGGGCGATCCGCATGAGGAAGAGGATCCTCGACACGAGCGAGCGGAAGAAGTTCGACGCGAGGCGCCGGGCCGAGAAGGAAGGAAAGTAAGGGCCTCGGCCCTTATTTTCATGCATGCGCCTCTTTCTTTATCACGAGTGAAGCGAATGAAGTAAACTTCACTCGACTTCACTCAGAACTTCACTCAAGCGTAACCTTGGCAGGGTTCGTGCGGTAGAGAAACTTCCCGGCGGCGCTTCTTCGAAGGAGGTATCCCTCCTCCACGAGAGGGCGGAGGATCCTGCTCCGCAAGTAGGAGGCGGAGGAAAGCCCTAGATGATTCGCAATCTCACCGATGTTCCTCTCCCTCAGGAAGCAGAAGGAAAGGACGGGGACCGACCTCGCGCCTTTCGGGGCCGGCCTTACGACGATGGCAGGGCTCTCCCTATCCGAAAGAAGCCCTGGGGCGTACTCGAGGTCAGGAAGGGTAAGGGCGGAGGAAAAACCATCATTCCCAAAGAAGGGACGATGCCTGAAATCCGCGTCGCGGTAGGCGCTTTCCATGCGCGGGAACCCGCTTTCTTCCCCTTCCATCATCCCAAGGGCGGACAACATCTTGGCAAGGACCTTGTTCCTTTTCCCGGGCGGCACTCTCCCTAGATCCCTTTCCCCGCTGGCATCGGGACAGTCGGGAAGGGACCCGGGGGAAACGATCTCCAGCCTGTCGCGATAGACGTTCACCTCGACCTGTCTGCCTTGGAGATAGTAGTTCCGTTGGCAGAAAGCGTGCGCGAGGGCCTCGCGCACCGCCATCGGAGGGTAGGAAAAGGCGTCTACCTGGCCATCTTCCGTCTTTCGGAAGCCCGAGGCGCTTCTTTCGCGAACGAAAGAAAGGGCTGCCTCGATGACGTCCAGGAGACATCCTTTCCTAGCGCGCGTGGCAAGGAAAAGGTCGCTTCCTTTGTCAAAGCCCGGGTAATGGGTGCAGACGAGAAGGGTCCGAGGGTCGCTCTCCCCGTCACGAAACAGGAGCGCCCCGCGGGAAAGATGTCCGTCTGGGCTCAGGAAGCCCATCGAGATCAGGTCTCGCACGGAAAGCTCTTCGCCATTGTGCGACTTTGCGTATTCCTTCCGCAGGCGCCGGAATTCAGAAGGGTCGTAGACTTCCTCTGTGAAGAGGGAGTCGTAGGCGGCTTGCCCGCTATTCTGGACAAGGAAACGGATCTCTTCTCCTGAGGCCAGGACATTCCGCCCGGCCCTTCGGATGTAGATTGCGGAGGAACCCCTTTCCCTGATAACGACGGGCGGCCGCTTGCTTTTCTCCACACATATCTCGACCAGATAGCCGATCTCTCCCTTCGAAGCGATGGGGATCGCTTCGATCCGCGGACGAAGGACGGGTTCCGACCTTTCGCTCAGAAGGCGCCATGCGAGGAGCTGGACCCTGTCGGCCTCTTCCTGGGAAAGGGGCTTCGCCATGCGCGTGCGACTGTCCATGCCAACGCAAAGGGAGCCGCCTTGGGTGTTCGCAAAGGCTACAAGCGCCCTTAGCCAGGAGCAGCCTTCCTCCGAGTCCGGGTCCCCGGACATTTCGGAAGAAAGGATCGCCAGGGACTCACCCCTAGGACAAGCATCTTGGAAATCGTCGTTCCGCATGAAGGGCCCTTTCCTCATGAATTTTAGGGGAAAAGAGGCAAGGCGGAGACCCTTCTTCATGAGCGAGCGCAATCCAAAGGAACGTGGCGATAGACGCGCTCCTCCAGCTTGGGAGGCAATGAAAAGGGACGGCGAGCCGTCCCTCTCATCTCCCCGGCGATCGATCGCCGGCTGATGTCGCGGGAAGCAAAGGCTTAGCCGAATTGCTTCCCGTTCAGGACATTATAGAAAGCGCTTTCAGAAAGGGAAGCACTTTCTTATCGAAATCAAGCGGTCGCGATATCCTGGCCGAAGATGGCATCGGCTGCCTCCGGGTGGTCGATGAAGGGATTGCGGTTCCCCTAATACTCATAGATGCGGGAGGTCCTCTGCCTCTCGAAGGCGTCCACCGGGTCCTCCTCGTTCCGCTCCAGGAGGGTCTCGAGGCTCCCCATCTCGCACTCGCCGTACTCCGCCTTGCCCGAGGCGAGGCTCAGGAAGTCGTAGCGGACCGCCATGTAGAAGAGGGCGCGGGCGACGTCCCCGCGATGACGCCCTCGACGAGATGGACCTCGTTCCCGTTGTCCTGGACGTTCGGGTAGAACCCTTCGTTCGGCCCGGGCTCGTCGTAATGGAGGTTCCCGTGGAGGCCGTTCGCCCAGGTGCAGGCGACCCGGAGGTTATGGATGTCGGAGGCGTGGTTCTTCTCGTTTCCGTCCGGGCGGGGATCGACCCCGTTCAGCTTCATGTGGGAGCATGCCCAGACGTGCTCCTTGTTCCAGGAGCCGTCCTCCGTCGCCGGGATGAGGTCCCCGTCCCCGGCCCCGTGCATGTAGCCTGGGTTCTCCGGATCCTCGTCGGTGTACCTCATGATGTCCGTGGCGTCCTGGTAGCCAATCCGCGTCATGTCAGAGACAAGGGCGGGGGATCCTCCTCGAGGGCTTCCCCGTCCGCGTCGAAGTCGATCCCCTCGTAGTACTCCTCCGCGGTCGTCGCCGGAAGGCAGGAAGACATCGTCCGGATGGAAGGCCATCCCTGCCGAACCCGGCCGTCTGGTCCTGGTTGGTGAACAGCTCCTCGAAGGACTCCTCGCCAAGGGCCGCGTTCCACGTGCCCGTCGCGTTCTAGGTCAGCGTCGCTTCGAAGGAAAGGACGGCGATCTTCTCCGGGAACTGGCAGGAGATCGACCGGGGCCTGGACGGCTCTTTGTTGGAGCCGATCTGGATCCCGGACGCCCTCTTGCCCGATTCTGGCGAAGGATTCCTCCCCAGAAGCGAAGGGATGCCCCGGGGACAAGAAAAGGCGGGCGATGCCCGCCTGAAGCCAAGGGACTGCCCGCTAGCGGAGCGCAGACCCGCCGGCGACGAGGACTCCCCCGGAGATCCCGAAGATCGCAGGAAGGTAGGCCCCGGGGCCGAGGACGACGTTCGTCTCCGCGAACCCGATGTCGGCGCTGAGCTTGAGCTCGGCGATCTGGGGGAGGAAGAAGAACCCGACCCCGCCTACGACAAGGAGGAGACCGGCGGCAAGGCCGAGGATGAGGGCGCCTTTCCTCCGGTGGGTCCACTTGAGAGCAAGGGCGAGGAGCCCGGCGAGGAGGCCAGCGGCAAGAAGCGCGAGGAAGGCGATCGTCCCGCCGCTCGGCTCGAGGGTCTGGATGCTGAAGTAGTCGTTGGAGACCTCGGTCCCGAAGGCGACCTGGAAGCCGGTCAGGAGCGGCTCCTGGCTGGTGGAGAGGACCTCCCCGGTGATCAGGTTCTTAGTGACGGTCTCCAGCATGAGCGCGTCCATCGCCGGGAAGATGATGGCGGCGATGGCGAGAAGGATCCCGACGCAGACGAGGATGCGCGGGAGGAGGGATGCTTTGGCGCGGCGTTTCTTGGACATGTTCGTCCTCCTTGGTTTTCCAAATTTTAAAGGAAATCCGTGGGATTTGAAGGGGATAACGCAAAAAGGGGAGCGAACCCGCTCCCCCTATGAGGGAAACCTTCCTAGGCGCGGTTCCTCTTCCTCCGGTAGAGGAGGTAGGCCCCCGCCCCGAGGACGAGGAGCCCGAGGGACCCGAGGGCGAGATAGAGGGCGATGTCCTCCTGGCTCGTCCCGGCGGGATATAGCCCGAAGGCCTCGCCGCCCGGGACCGTCCCGTCGATCAGCTGGACGAGGTAGTCGTAGCTTTGTCCGATCGTGACGCCTTCGATGTCCTCGGCGTTATAGATGAGATTGTAGGCCCCGGCGCTGACCTCCTCCACCTGGGCCTTCACCGTCTCCCACATCGTGGGGTTATCCTCGAGCCAGCAGATCGAATCCCCGCGGCGGATATAGGTCCTCCAGAGCTCGACGACTTCGAGGGCGGTATGGCGGTCCGCGGAAGCGGTCTCGTCCATCCATCCCGCATCGGAGCCCCAGAACTTGTACTCCGCGGTCGTGTCGGAGGTGTAGAGATAGTTGTCGATGGAAATCTCGAGATTCGCCGTCTTCGCGTCGTCGCTGTTGTTCCCGAAGATGATCCTGTCGAACTCGTATTCGCCGGGCAGCACCACCGCCTTCACGTCGGAAGCGAAGGAACCGGGGACATCGGTCGTCATGACGTAGCCCGGGTAGGCTACTTCGAAGCCCCCGTCGACATCGCGCCAGGCGTAGGCGTACTCATAGGTTCCCTGGAAGTAGATGGTAAGGTCGATGACCGTGGCGGCAGGTCCCCAAAGGCCATAGATGTCGATATCGCCCGCGACAGGGATGGCGCCCGTGATGGGGTTCTCGCACTCCGGATCGCTGTAGTAGCCGTCGAGCGTATGCCCCTCGTAGAACTGGAAGGTCGGCTGGTAGAAGGTGCCCTCGAGAGCGGCGTCCTCGTACTTCGCGACGACCGTGTCCCCGTCCCAGTAGGTTACGTCGTACTTCGTCTCGATGGGCGCGTACTCAATAGCCCATCCCCAGCTCGCTCCTTCGCCCCACGTCTCGTAGCCGTCCGCCCACTTGAGAGTGTATTTCCCCGTCTGGAGAACCTTGATGTTGGCGTCGTTCCCATAGACCTGGAAATAGTCGGGGTTCGCGTCGGCAATCGGAGGAGTCATCCAATTCTGGTTCCCGTCGACGACCTTCACGATCTTGAACTCGGCCCCCTCGGTGAAGACGACCTCGACCTGGTACCAAAGCTGCTGTGCGCCGTCCTCGATTTCCTTGTGGAAGGCGGAGGTCGGATAAAGCGGAGTATTCTGCCAGGACGCAGAGACATCCCCCACCATGAAGCCCGAGCCGGCGATGAAGTACTTCTGGAGGTCGGCATCCTCGACAGGAGTGATGTCCCCCTCCGCGGCGTAGGCGATAGAAGCCTCCCCGTGGGGAAGCGCGGCGAACGAGCCGAGGGCGAGAAGCGCCCCGAGCCCGAGGATCCATCCTTTTCTCATTGATGAAACTCCTTTGAAACCTTATGGGAATTCTAGTAACCGCTTACAAAGCGGACAAGTGGTGGAAAGAAAGACTTACAAAGGCTATTCGGCCTCTTTCCGCCCCTTCTTCCTGGAGCGGAGGATGATGACGGCGGCGCCGAGGAGGACGAGCGCACCGGCCCCGATCCCGAGCCCGAGGGCGAGGGGGTCGATCCCCTGGTAGGGGCTCAGCCCTTCCCCGGGAAGCGCCCCGTCGATGAGGAGCGACAGGTAGCCCATCGTGTCGCCGATCGTCGTCTCGCCGACGGTCTCGTAGGAATCCACGAGGTTCCGGGCGCTCGCGGAAAGCCCTTCGTAGGAGGCGCGGAGGGCGTCCCAGCTCTCCTTGTCCTCCTCAAGCCAGCAGACGTCCCCGTCCTTGACGACGTCCTTCTCCCAGGCGTCGAGGAAGGAAAGCGCCTCCCTCCTCGCGAGGGAGCTCTCCTCGGGGAGCCAGCCGGAGTCGGTGGCGAAGAGGGGATACGCCCCGTCCTCCCCGACGAGCGCCTCGTCGATGTTCATGTCCGGGGTCTGGTTCCCCTGGTTGTCGTGGAAGAGGATGCCGGTGGGGTCGTACTCCCCCGGGATGACCGCGACATGGTGGCCGCCGAGGAGGTCCTCCTCGAAGGTCATCTCGCTCCCGGGCCAGACGCTCGAGGCGCCCGAGGCGCTGTTCCAGTAGTGGTAGTGGGTGTACTCCCCGAGGTGCTCGATCCGGATGTCCGGGCCGGCGGGCGAGTACTTGCCGTAGACGTTCACCGTCCCGTCGAGCTGGATCGCCATCGAGACGGGAAGCGTGAGCTCGGGGTCGAAGAACCAGCCGTCGAGGACCATCCCTTCCTGGAAGATCCAGCGGGTCTGCTTCGCGCTTCCGAGGGGGCCCTCGTCCTCCCCGATGACCTCGTCCCCGTTGTGGTAGACGATCTTGCCAAGCTCGATCTCGACCTCCTCGCCGCCCTTCCAGACGCCGGAGGAATCCGCGCCGAAGGAAGTCGGCGCCTCCTCGTTCACGAGGATGCGGTAGCTGCCGCTCTTGAGGACGGACCAGTTCCCGTCCCAGGCGCCAAAGGAGAAGGACTCAGGATCGAGCCCGCCGTCCTGGCCCGGGCCGATCCAGATTCCGCCGGAAGGCGCGTAGGCCTTGAACTCGTTCCCTTCGTCGAGGTGGATCTCAAGGGCCCACCAGGTCCCGTCCTCGTCCTCGACCTTCTCCTCGAAGGGCACGGGGTCGCTCGTGTTCCAGTCCTGCTCGTTCCCGGTCCTGGGGTCGGTGAAGTCCCCGACGAGCCCGACTGCCGGAAGCTCGACCTCCCCTCCCGGAGGGGGGAGCGAGGTGTCCGCGGCCTTCGCGACGATGGCAGGGCTGGGGGCCAGAAGCCCGAGAAGCGGGAGGAAGGCTAGGAGGAAGAGCTTTCTCATGAGATTCTCCTTCTTTCTCTTGGGGATTATAGACCAGTTGTAAGGGCTTTCAAGCGGACTCGCTCTCGGAAAGGAGGCGATGGGTGACTTCCTCGGCCTTGCGGTAGATTTCCTCCGGCCTCTCGCCCACATGGAACTCCCCGTCCTCGTAGAGCACTTTCCCGTCCACCATCGTGAGGCGGACGGCGTCCCTGGAGCCGGAGTAGACGAGGTTCCGCGCGATGTCGTTGAGGGGCCGCATCTCGGGCCGGTCGAGGTCGATGAGGACGAGGTCGGCCTTCTGCCCCTCCTCGAGGAAGAGGGAGTCCGCAAGGCCCATCGCGCGGGCGCCCCCTTCCGTCGCGGCCTCCAGGGCGAGGAGCCCGTCGAAGGCGTCCGCCCGCTGGAGGCGGAGCTTCTGGAGCACAGCGGAAAGGCGCATCTCGTAGAACATGTCGAGCGCGTTGTTGCTCCCGGCCCCGTCCGTCCCGAGGGCGAGGGAGATGCCTTTCTCGCGGAACTCCGAGAGAGGGGCGATCCCGGAGGCGAGCTTGGAGTTGCTCCCGGGGCAGCTCACGACGTGGCAGCCCCTCCTCCTGAAGATCTCCATGTCCGACTCGGAGAAATGGACGCAGTGGTAGCCCCCGCCCCCGTAGTCGAAGAGCCCGAGGGAATCCATGTACTCCGTGGGGCTCATCCCGCGGTGGCGCCTCCGGCACTCCTCCACCTCCCTCGCCGTCTCGGAGTTATGCGCCCAGACCGGCATCCTTAGCTCATGGCTCGCCTTCGAAAGGGCGAGGAGCATCCTTTCTCTCGCCGTATACTCGGCGTGGAAGCCCGGGACGAAGCGGACGAGGGAGTCCGGGAGGGAGTTCCACTTCCGAAGGAGCCCCATGAACTCCTCCATCCCCTCCCCGTCCTCCTTGGGGGTGCCCACGACAAGGAAGCGGAAGCCCGTCCTGAGCCCGGCCTCGGCGATCTCCTCCGGGAAGTAGTACATGTCCGCGGCGGCGGTGATCCCGCCGGAAAGGTACTCGAGGATCGCGACCTTCGAGAGGGCGAGGACGTCCCCCGGGGAGAGATGCTCCTCGAGGGGGAAGATCCGCTCGTTCAGCCAGCGGTCGAGGGGCAGGTCGTCGCTCGCGCTCCTGGCGAAGACCATCGCCGAGTGGGCGTGCGCGTCCTTGAAGCCCGGCATCAGGAGCCCGCCCCGGCAGTCGATGACCCTGTCATAGGGGCGGGAAGGGGCCTTCCTCCCTACGTAGGAGATCCTCGTCCCCGAGACGAGGAGCTCCCCTTCCTCGACGATCCCGGAGGAAGGCCTCCTCAGGATCCGCGCGTTCTTGAACAGTGTTTCCATGTCCACCCTCCTTATAGGTCGAGAGGAAGCCTCCTTGCCTCTTCCTTGTCCATCTCGAGCTGTTTTCTCAGTCCATCGAGGCCCGCGAACGTCTTCTCCTCCCGCATGAAGGAGAGGAACTCCACGTAGAGGGTCCCCCCGTAGCCTTCCTCCTCGGGATAGTCGAGGAGATGCGCCTCGACCTTCCGTTCCTTGAGCACCCCGATCGTCGGGTTCCTCCCGACGTTCACGATCGAGCGGTATATCTTCCCGAGGCGATGGGAAAGCCCGAAGTACACCCCTTCCTTGGGAAGGAGGTAGGGGGCGGACAGGGAAAGGTTCATCGTCGGGAAGCCGAGCCGATGCCCGTTCCTGAGCCCGGGGACGACCTTCCCCTGGATCTCGTAGGGGCGGCCGAGGAGGCGCGCCGCGCCCCTGACGTCCCCTTTCTCGAGGAGCGAGCCGATCCGCTGGGTCGAGACCTTCCCGCCCTCGAGCTCGAGGAGGGGCGACTCGATCGTCGGGAAATGCTCGCGGAGGAGCGAAGGCGTCCCCTTCGCCCCCTTCCCGAACCGGTAGTCCTCCCCGAAGGCGAGGGCGCGGGGCGCCAGGGGAAGGAGCACCTTCCCCAGGAACTCCTCCGGCGGGAGCCCCATGTAGTCGAGGGTCGGGGAAAGGAGGTAGAAGCGCTCCACCCCGAGCCCCCGGAGGAGGCGGACCTTGTCCTCCATCGAGGTGAGGACCTCCTTCCTCTTCCCGATCGGAAGCACTTCCGCAGGGTTCTTGTCGAAGAGGAGGGCGGATATGGGGTCTGGCCCCTCCATCCTCGCCCTGAGGACGAGCGCCTGGTGGCCCCTGTGGACCCCGTCGAAGGTCCCGAGGAGGATCGTCCCTCCCCCGGGCCCGGAGACTGCCTTCCCGAACGGGAGGAGGATCCTTTCCATCAGAAGAGCCCCCTTTCGGAGACGTAGTAATGGGGAAGCGCCTTCCGATAGACGGCGAGGGCCTTCCCCTCTTTCACGAGAAGGAGCCTCTCCTCCTCCCTCATGAGGGTGATTCCCGCCCCGTTCATCACGAAGCGGAAGTCCTCCTCGTCCTCGATCTCGGCCTTGGGGAGGCTAAGGAAAGGCATGGGATCCAGGACGTCCTCCTCGCGGATTTCGGAAAGAAGGCGGGCCTTCTCCAGGGGTATCGCGCCGATCGAAAGCCTCCGGAGGGCGACGAGGTGCCCGATCGTCCCCAGAAGCGAGGCGAACTCCTCCCCCAGCACCCTGACGTAGGTGCCCCTGCTCACCTTCGTCCGGAAGGAAATCTCCTTCAAATCCTTGTCGATCCCAAGGATATCGAAGGAAAGGACCTTGATCTTCCTCGGCTTCCTCCCGACTTCCTCCCCTTTCCGGAAGCGCTCGTAGAGGGGCTTCCCCCCGACCTTGACCGCGCTTGCCATCGGGGGGAGCTGCTCCCTCTCCCCGAGCATCCTGGAGGAAGCCTCGCGGATCTTCCCTTCCCCGGGGAACTCCCCTTCCCTCCGTTCCAGGATCTCGCCGTCGAGGTCCCCGGTGGAAGTCCTTTCGAAGAGGCGGAGCCGCGCCTCGTACTCCTTCTCCTCGTCCCCGATGTAGGGGAGGAACTTCGTCCCCTTCCCGAGGGCGAGCACGAGGAGCCCCGTGGCGAAAGGATCGAGGGTCCCAAGGTGCCCGACCTTCCTCGTCTGGAAGAGATGCTGCACCTTGTTGTCCACGAAGCGGGAGGTGACCCCCGCCTCCTTGTCGATCAGGAGAATGCCGTCCTTCATGCGGGGGGATTATAGCGCGAACCTCCCCCTTCCCCGGGCATCCAGGGCACGCTTATGAGAGAATGTCGCCCATGAAAAGCATCCGGAGAGTGCTCCGCGCGATGAGGGAGGCCGACGAAAGGCACGACCTCATCCAGGAAGGGGACCGCATCGTCGTAGGCGTGAGCGGCGGCAAGGACTCCCTCGTCCTCCTGAGGGCGCTATTGGAGTACCGCTACTACGGGAGGAAGGGCTTCGAGATCCTCCCCGTCTTCATCGACCTTGGCTTCGGCGCGGACATCGCCCCGGTCAAGGAATGGGTCTCCTCCCTCGGGCTCGCGCTCGAGGTGGACGACTCCCGCTTCGCCTACGAGGTGCTCAAGGAACACCAGGGGAAGGCAGCGCATCTCCCCTGCTCCATCTGCTCGAGGATGAAGAAGGCCGCGATCTGCGGCGCCGCCAGGCGCCTCCATGCGAAGAAGGTCGCCTTCGCCCACCACGCGGAGGATGCGATCGAGACGCTTTTCCTCAACATGGTCCACGGGAGCAGGATCGCGACCTTCGCGCCCCGGATGGAGCTCAAGAAAGCCGGGGTCACCTTCCTCCGCCCCCTCTACCTCGCCAGGGAGGAGGACGTCCGGAGGTGCGCCGAGGAGGAGGGGCTCCCCGTCATGAAGAGCCGCTGCCCCGCGGACGGGTTCACCGACAGGGAGAAGATGAAGGAGTTCCTCAGGAACGCCTATTCCCTCTTCCCCGAGGCGAAGGACAACTTCCTCTCGATGCTATATAACGCGGGCTCGCTCTACCTCCCCTTTGAGGACGAGCGCCTCAGCTGGCGGGACCACCGCTTCGCCCTCCGGCCCATCCGGGGCATCGAGGACGTCCCCGGGACGACCTTCGCGAAAAGGAGGAGGAGGGAAGGGGAGGAAGGCTACCTCATCCTCGGGAAGGAAAGGCCCGTCGGGGAGATCCTTGTCCGGGAGGAAGGGGCGAGGAAATACTCGATCCGCGCGCTCAAGGGCGGGAAGGAGGCGCTCCTCTTCGCGATCGACTACCTCGAGAACAAGATCGCGCGCTCGATCAACCCCGTGACCATCTATCTTTCCGCCCGCAAGGGGATCCCCGAGGAAGCGGGCTACTCCCCCCTCTTCGACGGAAGGAAGGGGAGGACGAGGATGGGGAAGGTCCTTCAAAGGGGACGGACGTTCTAAAAGCCTCGCAAAACTGCCTTCGAATGAAGAAAAACGGGCCAGGCGGCCCGTTTTCTCACTCGTCCTTGTGGAAGGAGCGGATCGCCTTCTCCTCCTCCTCGAGCGTCTTCTCGAGGCTTTCGGCCTTCTCGAAGGTGTCATCGAGGAGGAACTGGAGGTCGGGGACCTTGTAGAGGGACATCCTCTTCGCGAGGAGGCTCCGCGCGAGGCCCTTGAGCTTCCTCAGCTCCTCGAGGTTCTCCTGCGGGCGCTTGCTCCCGAGGAAGGAGACGTAGCAGCGCGCCAGGGAGTAGTCCTCGTTGAGCCGCACCTCGCTCAGGCAGGGGAAGCCGATCCCCTTGTTATGGAGCTCCCTTGCGAGGATCTCGGATAGCTCCTTCTGGACGATCGACTCCAGGCGAGGCCGCCGGTCCATCCCTACTCCTTCTCGACCATCTCGAAGCACTCGATGAGGTCGCCTTCCTTGATGTCCTGGTAGTTGTGGAGGGTGATGCCGCATTCGTACCCCTTCTTGACCTCGTTCACGCGGTCCTTGAAGCGGGCGAGAGAGTTGACCTTTCCCTCGTAAACGACCACCTGGTCGCGGATGAGGCGGCACTTCTCGCCCACCTTGATGGAGCCATCGAGCACGTAGGAGCCAGCGACGACGCCGACGTCGGTGATCTTGTAGCGGTGCCTGACCTCCGCGGTCCCGACGATCCGCTCGACCATCTCGGCCTTGTACATGCCCTTCACCGCGCGCTCCACCTCCTCGAGGATCTCGTAGATGATGCGGTAGGTGCGGATCTCGACCCCTTCCTCCTTCGCCTTCTCCTGAACGTGCTGGTCCGGGCGGAGGTTGAAGCCGTAGATGATGGCCTTGGAAGCGCTGGCGAGGAGGACGTCGCTGTCGGAGATGGCCCCGGCCCGCGCCTCGAGGACGCGGATCCGCACCTGCTCGCCCGAGAGCTTCTCGAGGTTCGCCTTCAAGGACTCCGCGGAGCCCTGGGTGTCCGCCTTGACGATGATGTTGAGGTCCTGGATCTTCCCGGAGTTGACGATGTTGTTGAGGTCGGCGAGCGTGAGGGCGCTCGTCCCTCCCCGCTCCTCCTCCCTCTTCTTGAGGGCGCGCGCCTCGGCGACCTCCTTCGCCTCCTTCTCGGTGGGGAAGGCCATGAAGCGGTCCCCCGCCTGGGGCACCTCGCTGAGGCCGATGACGGATACCGGGGTTGAGGGCCCGGCGGTCTTCAGCACCTCCCCGTCCGCGCTCACCATGCGCCGGATCTTCCCGAAGGTCGTGCCGACGACGACGAAGTCGCCCTGGGAAAGGGTGCCGTTCTGGATGAGGAGGGTCGCCTTGGGGCCCTCGCCCTTGTCGAGGTTCGCCTCGAGGACGGTCCCGATCGCGTAGCGCGCGGGATTCGCCTTCAGCTCCATCATCTCCGCCTTGAGGAGGATGGTGTCGAGGAGGTCGTCCAGACCCTTCCCCGTCTTGGCGCTCACCTCGACGGTGAGGACGTCGCCCCCGAACTCCTCGGGGACGACCTCCTGGGCGACGAGGTCGTTCTTGACCCTGTTCGGGTTCGCGCCGGGAAGGTCCATCTTGTTGATGGCGACGATGATCTCGCTCCCCGCGGCGCGGGCATGGTCGATGGCCTCGATGGTCTGGGGCATGACCCCGTCGTCGGCGGCCACCACGAGGACGACGATGTCGGTGACGCTCGCGCCCCTGGCCCTCATCTGGGTGAAGGCGGCGTGCCCCGGGGTGTCGATGATGGTGATCTTCTTGCCCTTCCAGTCCTTCTGGTAGGCGCCGATCGCCTGGCTGATGCCGCCGGCTTCCTTCCCGGCGACGTTCGTGTGGCGGATCGCGTCGATGATCGAGGTCTTCCCATGGTCGACGTGGCCCATGACGGTGACGACCGCGGGACGCTCCTCGAGGAGGGAGGGGTCGTCCTCGACGACGAGCTCCTCGAAGTGCTCGGCGTCCACGACCTTCTCCTTCTTGAAGTCGTAGCCGAACTCGAGGCAGAGCTCGCCGATCATCTCGTCGTCCAGCATCTGGTTGATGGTCACCATCTTCCCCTGGGCGAAGAGGTACTTGATGATCGCGTTGATGGGGACGTTGATCGCCTGGGAAAGGTCGCTCACGGAAAGGGGCTTGGAGTAAAGGAAGACGCCGCCGTTGACCTTGGCGTACTCCTTCTTCCCCTGCTGCCGGGGCTCGAAGTTGCTCTGCCTCTGCTTGGGCCTGTCGCTCTTCTTCCTGCCGTATCTCTTCTTGTCCATCCCTATCTCCTTTCGAACTTCATGAGGTAGCCTTCCGCCGCCTTCCTGTCCTTGATGCCGACGAAGTTCACCGGGGAGCCCCTGCCGATCGCAAGGCCGAGCTCCTCGGGCGAGAACTCGTCCTGGACGAGGGTCCCGCGGACCTGGAGCCTTCCTCTCTGGCGGATCCTCTCGCCGGTCTCCTCCCCGCCCTTGGCCTCGACGTAGAGGGCGCAGCTCGCGCTTTGGAGGAGCGGCCCGTAGACGAGGTTCCCTCCTCGCTCGAGGAGCCCGAGGAAGCGGAGCCTAGCGGTCCTCCCCGCCATGGGAGAGCGCCTCCTTCCACTCCTCCTCGGAGAGCTTCCTCCGGAGCCTGCCCTCGAGGGCCTTCCGCGCCTTCGGGGAGCGGAGCCCTTCCGGGGAAAGGTAGATCCCCCTCCCCTCCCCCTCGGGGGAAAGGAGGAGCCTTCCTTCCTTCTCCTCGAAGCGAAGGAGCGCGTCCTTGGGGAGCCTCCTCCCGGTGAGGAGGCACATGCGGGGGTTCTCTCTCCTCATCGCTCAATTGTCGTCGTAGTACTTGTCGTAGTCCTCGAAGTCGAGGTCGTCGTAGCCCTGCCCTTCTTCCTCGAGGGCCTCCTCCTTCTCGATCTCGGCGAGCTCTTCCTCGCTGTAGATGGGCATCGCGGGGGCCGGGGCCTCCTGGGGCTTGACGTGGGCGACCTCCTCCTCGCCGATATGGTGGGGCCGCTTCTTGCCGCCCTTCTTCCGGGCGTCCTCGCGCCCGCCCTCCTTCTTCCTCGGGGTGCTCGAGAGCTCCTTCTCGAGGTCCTCGAGGGTCGTGGTGGTGCGGACGTGGAGGGTCTCCCGGACGGGCTCGGGCTCCTTGGGGAGCGGCGAGGCGGGGATTTCCTCCTCGACATGCTCCTCGGGAAGCGTTTCCCCGGACGGGACTTCCTCGACGAGAGGCGTCTCCTCCCCGGGGAGGGGCGCTTCCGCCTCCTTCTCCGCGGGAAGGCTCGCCTCGGCCTCCTTGAGGCGCTGGGCCTTCTTCTCGGCCTCCTCGCGGTTCTTCCGGGCGTACTCGGCCATCTCGCGCCGGAGCTTGTCCTCCTGGGCGAGCTTCCGGAGCTCCTCCGTCGGGGTCCACTCGATCCCGAGGTCCTCGGCCTCCTCCGGGGTGAGGATCTCCATGTGGAGGCCCGTCAGCTTCCCGGCGAGGCGCTGGTTGCTCCTCTTCCGCCCGTAGGCGCGCTTCTTCTGGCTCTCGTCGACGATGAGGTGGCAGACCCTGTGCTTCCCCTCCTCCGGCTCCTCCTCGGAGATATGGACCCCGAGGACCTCGGCCGGGCGGAGCGACTCCGCGGCGTAAAGGGGCAGGTAGTCGCTATAGGAGATGATGTCGATCTTCTCCTTCTCGCTCAGGTTATGGCCGAGCTGGTCGACGACCTTCTGGATGCGCGAGCCCTGGGCGCCGATGCAGGCGCCGGTCGCGTCGATCGCATCGTCCGTGGAAAGGACGGCGACCTTGCTCCGGACCCCGGCCTCGCGGGCGACCCCCTTGATGAGGACGGTGCCGTCGTAGACCTCGCGGATCTCTTCCTCGAAGAGGCGGCGGAGGAAGCCCTCGCTCGCCCTGGTGGCCTGCACCTGGGGGCCCCTCTGGGGCTTCCCGGGCTCGTTCACGGGGCGGACTTCCTCGATGTACACCTTGATCTGCTCGCCGGGCTTGAAGGTCTCCTCGCCGATGAGCTCGCGGCGCGACATCTCCGTGACCCCGTGCCGGAGCCTGACGACGATCGTCCGCTCGTCGGCCTTGTCGACGATGCCGGTCTCCATCTCGCCGATGTGGTCCTTGTAGACGTCGTAGAGAGCCTCCCTCTCCGCCTCGGCGATCGCCTGGCGGAAGCCGGAGCCGACCATCCGCACGATCATCTTGGAAAGGGACTCGATGTCGCAGTACATCGGGTACTTCCCCCCGAAGCGGACGTTCTCCCGGGCTTCCTTGACGAGGCGCGAGAGGTTCTCCACCTCGAGGAGGCGCCAGTCGAGGTCCTTGAGGCGGCTGTCCCTCTTCGGGGACTTCTTCTGGGAAAGGGCCTCCTCCCTGTCCTTGAGGGCCTCCTCCTTCTCCTCCTCGAGGTTCTCGAGGAAGAGGTCGGCGTCCTCCTTGGCGGCGTCGTAGTCGATCTCGAGGGCGTCGTCCTGGATCTCCTCGTCCTTCATGACGAGCTTCAGCTGGGCGACGGTGATGAGGCCCGTCTCCATGTCGAGCCCGACCTTCACCTCGGCGTCCGGCGTCTTTATCTCGCGGAGGTAGGCCTTCTCGATCGCCGACTCCAGGGAGGCGACGACGACCTTCTCCGACAGATTGTGGTTCCCGGCGATCTCCTTGATCGCCGCCTTGAGCATCTCGAAGTCCATGTCTATTACCTCAATATCTTCTTCCTAGTTCCCTAGAACTTGATCGCGTGGCGCGCCTCCCTCACCTCGGAGAGAGGGATCTCGCTCCTTTTCTTCCTTCCCTTCCTGTTCCATTCGAGGGCGAGGGCTTCCCCTTCCATCGGTAGGAGCGTCCCCTCGAGCTCGTTCTCCCCGTCGATGGGATGGAGGAGCGAGAGGAGGACGTAGGCCCCGCTCTTCCTGGGAAGATCCTCCACGGGGATCGGCTTCTCGGCTCCCAGGGAGCTCACGTCCAGCGTGTAGGCCCCATCGATCGGGTCCTTCTCGTCGAAGGCCGCCCCGAGGGCCTCGCTCGCCTCGACGATGTCCTCGAGCGAGATGGGCTCCTCGCGGTCGATCTCGATCTTGAGGAGCGTCCCTTCCTTCTGGCGCGAGAGCCTCAGGGAATGGAGGCGGTAGCCTAGCCTCCCGAGCGCTTCCTCGGCGATGTTCCTTAGTTCCTCGGTCCCTGCCATGTCCCTCCTAACGAGAAAGGGCGACCCTGAGGCCGCCCAACTCTATCGATTGGCGCGTAACGGAGCCCCGCGGGGCTTCCGTCGTGGAGGATATTAGAGGCTTCCTCCTCCCTTTACAAGCCCCGGCGGGCCTTCTTCCGGTAGATGAAGTAGCCTCCCGCGGCGAAGAGCCCGAGGAGAAGGGCCCCTCCGAGGAGATAGAGCGTCCCTTCCTCCTTCCCGCCGGAGAAGGCGCGGAAGGGCTCGCCCCCGGGAGAAGTCCCTCCCGAGACGCTCCGGAGGTACTCGATGGTCTTATCGATCGTGACCCCGTCGATGTCCGTCACTCCCGAGAGATAGGCAGAGGCCCCCTCGTAGGTCTTGATCACTTCCCCGAGCTTAACCTCGTTCTCGAGGAGCCAGCAGATGGAGTCCTGCACCCCCTCGTGCTCCTTCCGGAGGGTCCTCCATTCCTGGAGGAACTCGTAGGCGGAGCGCTTCGTGGGGGAATCATCAGTGGAATAGCTCCCATCTGTATTATCGAACCGCAGGAGATACCCGGCTTCCTGAAGAAGGGAATCGGGAAGGTCCGCGGTCTGATGGCCAATGTTGTCATGGACGATCGCTTTCCAGACGCTGCTGTAATCTTCAATCCAACTGAAAGGAATGAAGCGGGCGACCCCGCGGTAGAGGGAGTATTCATCCGTAACGGAGTACACGCAGGAGGAATCGACCGCCTCCATCCTAAATCCGGGCCAGCTAGGACCCACGGATATATTTTCCTTCTCATCCGTCCAATAGTAGAGGTAAGGGGCCGATTCGGCCTCGACAATCACTTCCTGGCAAACGAAGTGGTCGATCTTGTAGCCGTAGAAATTGTTCTCGCCACCGCCATGGAATAAGAAGTCATATCCTCCGGCAGGAAGTGCGTTGGTTCCGTAGTAATCCCATGTATTCCAGACGTTCTGGTCGGAATTGGCGCGAACTTCAAGCACAAGGTTCGTGGAATCACTCGCGTAGCCCTCGATCTTCCAGTAGCCGGTCGTCTCGTCCCAGACGGCCTGGACGCCATCCAGGTTCTCGGTGGTCCCACCCCAGAACTCCGCGTAAAGGCTGCTTCCCCAACCGAACTGATTAGACCAAGTGGACCCATTGGGGATGCAGACATAAAGCACATCGTCCGGGATCTCCTCGGTCCACTCATAGGAAGACGTCCCCGTCCCCTCCGCGAGGACCTCCGTGGGCGCCTCGTTCCCGACGAGGAGCGCGCCGCCCAGGAGGGACAGTCCCCCGAGGGATGCCAAAGCGAGAGAAAGAACCTTCTTCATGTGAGGCAATATACATCCCTTTCGGGATACGTCAAGAAAGCGCTTTCTATCTGTAAAGATAGAGAAAAAGGCCCGAAGGCCTTCTTCTTAGGGATGTCCGTTCCCTACTCGACCGGATGCTCCCCGTCGGAGTAGTAGAGGACCCCGAGGGTGTGGGGGCCGCAGTGGGAGCAGATCGTCGCCCCGGCCAAGGCCCTGACGACCTTGCGGAAGCCGAAGTCGTAGAGCTGCTTCTCCGCGGCCTCGAGGACGTCCTCCTCCGCGGAGCTATAGGTGAGGAAGCAGATCTCCTTGTCCGCGTCCGGGTTTTCCTCGAGGGTGTCCTTGATGAGCTCGGGCACCCACTTGGACATCTTGCCGCGGTACTTCTTGGCGCTCTGGAGCTTCCCGTCCTTCATGACGATCTGCGGGCGGAGCTTGAGGACGTTCGCGGCGAGGGCGAGGACGCTCGGGCACCTCCCCCCGGCGGCGAGGTAGTTGACGGACTCCGTGGCGAAGCTCGTCTCGGCGTATGGGCGCCTCGCCATGACCATGTCGTAGATCTCCCTGGCGGTGTACTTCCCGGTGTCGCGGAGCCTCGCCGCGTAGAGCACCTGGAGGGCCATCCCGGTGGAAAGGCTCCTCGTGTCGAAGGAGAGCACCTCCTTCCCGGTCCTCTCGCTCATCCCCTGGGCGCTCTTGGCCCCGTTCCCGCAGGTGGCGCTGATGCCGCCGGAGATGGAGAAGTGGATGACGCTGTCCGCCTCCTCGAGGAGCTTCCCGAAGTAGCCGTCGAACTCGTTGACGTTCGTCGCCGAGGTCCTTGGGAGCTTCCCGGTGGTCTCGAAGTAGCGGAACAAATCCTCCCCCTCGATCTCCCCGTCGTGGAGGATGTCGTCCCCGACGATGACCGTCGCGGGCATGATGCGGACGTCGTATTTCTCGACCAGCTCCTTGGGGAGGTCGCAGCTCGCCTCGGCGCTGATGATGATCTTCGAACTCATGAGGTATTCCTCTCTTTCGGCGCTATCATGGAGAAAAGGAACGCCCACGGCAAGGGCGAGGGCGCTCTACTGAAGGAGGAAGGAAGAGTGGAATTCAAGGAACTTCTCGAAAAAAGGAGGAGCGTCCGCTCCTACAGGAACGACCGCCCCCTGAAGGAAGAGGAGAGGGAAAGGATCCTCCTCGCCGCGACGCTCGTCCCGAGCGCGATGAACAAAAGGCCTCTCCGGACCTATCTTCTCGAGGACCGCGGGCTCATCAAGAGGATCCTCGAGGAGAAGGGCCAGCCTTCGATCGGGGACTGCTCCGCCCTCCTCCTCGTCTACGGGGACCCGGAAGTCCAGCCGTACCGCCCCTTCCTTGACCAGGAGGCGGGGTCGCTCGCGGAAAACGTCATGCTCATGGCGGCGTCCCTCGGCCTAGGCACGGTCTGGCTCGGGGTCCACGAGGGGGCGCCCTTCGAAGAAAGGCTCCTCGCCCTCCGGAAGACGGCCGGGGTGGAGGAAAGGTGCCTGCCCCTTGCCGCCGTCGCGATCGGCGAGGCGCTCTAGAAAACTAGGGAAAGACATCCCTTCTGCGGGGATTTCCATCGAAAAAGGGGCGCGCGGCCCCTTTTTTGAAGATGTCCCTTATTCGTAGACGAAGCGGAGCCGCATCTCCCCGACGTTCACGAGCGGGACGTCGGCCTCCATCTCGTAGACGTCCCCGTCGGGAGCGCCGCCCTTGCCCTTGAGGGGGAAGGCATGCTCGTCCCGGGGGATGTACTTGATCGGAAGCACCTGCCCGTCCCCGGGGTCGTAGCAGTAGACGACCTTCTTCCCCTTGGGGGCGTGGACGCGGAAGACGTAGTGCCTCGCCTTGATGAAGCGGGGGCCGTCGAAGGTTCCCTTGGGGACCTCGAAGGCGAGCTCGTCGACGTCGTCATTGATCCGGTAAAGGCGGAAGCCCGTGGTCCGGAACTTCCCGTCCTTGTAGTCGAGGGTCTCCCCGTCGTCCTCGTATAAATCGAGCCTCCCCATCCCGGATCGCTCCCCGGGGAAGAGCTCGAGGGCGATGCGGTCCCAGCCCATCTTTGAAGCGTTCCTGTGGTCCGGGAGGAGCGGGAGGATCCCCCACTCGGCGACGTGGAGGGGGATCTCGAGGGACGCGTACTTGCCTTTGAAGGAGCGCCCGCCCCGCCTCCTCTTCCCGCTGAAGAGGTCGATCCACGTCCTCCCCCTGGGGAGGTAGCTCCCGGCGATATCCTCCTTCTCCTCGACCGGGCGGAGGGCGAGGCGGAGCCCCGCGCCGCCCCCGTCCTGGAAGTATTCGATCCTGACATGGTGGCTTTCCTTCCCCTCGAGGGTCAGCACCTCGTCGTAGGCGAAGCCCCGGTTCCCCCAGGAGTCGTCGAGGAGGATCCCGTCGACCCACACGCGGATCCCGTCGTCGGAGCCGATGAGGAGGACGTTCTTGCCGGGGAGGGGCGAGCGGAAGTCGAACTCGAAGGAGGCGCTCCATTTCTCAAGGCCATGCCCGGGGATCGGGCACCTCCTCGACCAGTCGAAGGAAAGGACGCCTTCCTTGGCCCGGTGGACAGGTTCTCCCTCGAGGCTTACCCCGTCGTAGTAGGTCGCCTCGATCCCGCCGGGGAAGCTATCCGCGGAAGGCTCGTAGTAGCGGTCCTCGTGGGGCACGAGGCCGAAGGCGAGGTCACGCCCGAGGAGGGCGACGTCCTCCCTTCTCGCCGCGGGGGAAGGATCCTCGAAGGAAAGGCTCCGGAGGAGCGGCATCCCCGTCTCGTAGGCCTCGTGGGCGAGGGCGTAGTAGAGGGGCATGAGGCGGTAGCGGAGCGAGCCGTACTCCTTGGCGGCCCTCATCCCCTCCTCCCCGTAGTTCCAGGGCTGGCGGTAGCGCTTGTTCCCGCAGGTGGAGTGGAAGCGGTAGATGGGCGAGAGGGCGCCGAACTCGACCCAGCGGGCGTAGAGCCTCGAGGAGCCGTCCCCGATGTGGCCGGTGAGGTCGCTCGAGCAGTAGGGGACCATGTCCCTCCCGGCGCGGAGCATGTTGCGGAACTCTGCCTTGAGGGAGCGGCAGCTCATCCAGTTGTCCCCCGTCCACTGGACGCCGTAGCGGTGGCTCGCGCTATTCCCGATGCCCTTCCACTCGCCGTTGGTGACCTCGTCGACGTTCCCCATCATGAGGCTCCGGAGCACCTTCCCGCTCGGGAGGGGGTTCTTCTCGTGGAAGGCTTCCGTGACGTCCTGGTAGAGGTGGAAGCCCCAGGTCTCGGGGCGGATCTCCTTCACGGGCGCCTTGAGGCGCGTCCACCAGTTGCGGTCGTACCACCAGGAGTCGAGCCCGAGGGCGAGGTAATGCTCCAGGTTCTCCGCGCGGTACTTGCTCTCCTCGGGATCCATGAGGCTCCTGGCCCCCTCGACGGGCTCCGGATGGTCGTTGAACATCGCCCGGATCCCTCTTTCATGGAGCCACCGGAAGGTGGCGGGAAGGTCGGGGAAGTCCTTCTCGTTCAGCTTATAGCCGGCGCCTTTCTTCGCGCCCGACTCGCGCCAGTCGGTGTCGATGACGAAGTAGTCGAGGGGGAGGCCCTCCTTCTCGTAGCGGAGGACCTCCTCCTTCACCGTCTCGTCGGTGTACTCGTAGTAGCGGGAGTCCCAGCATCCGAGCGCCCCGAGGGGAAGCATCGGGGGCCTTCCCGTGAGGGAGAGGTACTGCCTCCGGAGGAGCCGCGGGTCCTTGTGGGCGAGGAGGATGTAGACGGCGAAGCAGTCCCGCCTCGCCTTGAAGCCGCCGTCCAGCCTTTCCGATGTCCCGTAGCGGTCCTTCGGGAGGGTCACCATCGGGTAGTCCACGAGGAGATAGGCCTCGGGGGTGAGGGAAGGGTCGGGGAGGGTGCCGGAGTTCCTTAGCACGAGCGGGTTCTGGACGAGGAGGAGGCCCCTTGGCCCCTCCAGGGCGAGCGAGCGCTCCCCCGTCCCCTGGACGGAGAGGCGGTACTCCCCTTCCCCGGGGACCTCGAAGAGGAAGCGCCCCTCGCCTTCCTCGATGACTTCGCCTTCCGCGCCCCGGAGGGCGGAAAGCCCGGGGACGAGGAAGGTGTCCCCCTCGGGGAACTCCCCGCGGAGGAGGACGAGGAGGCGGAGGATGCCGCCCTTGAGGATCTCGGCCCTGTAGCGGGCCTTCCTCTCCTTCCTCCCGGGGTCGTCGACTACGATCCTGCCTTTTTTCGCCATGGATGCTCCTCCATTCTTTTTCTACCCGTGATTGTAAGGCCTTCCCCTCGTTCCTTGAAGGTGGGAGAAGGGATTTCCTCGCAATCCCCCTCCCTTCCAGAAGAAAAAGGCCCCGGAGGGCCTCCTTGGAGAAGCGTTAGTCTCCCTAGCGGTAGAACATGAAGTAGTCGCCCGCGTCCGAGAAGAGCATGAGGAAGGCCGGGTCCTGATAGTCGACGTAGCTAAGGGAATAGCCCTCGCCCCCGATCGTCCCCGACCACTCGTTCCCGTACCCGGTATCGGCGAAGGCCCCGTCCGAGGTCGTCCCATCGAAGGTCACAGTCCCGTCCGCGTTCACGACAAGAGTGTGGCTCCCGTCATTCGTCTTCCATTCCCCGAGGATCTCGGAGGGGAAGACTTCGGATGTCACGGGCTCGTCCCCTCCCTCCTCCTGGAGGGTGAGGAAGACGTCGACGTCATAGTTCTCGTCCACCACGCGGATCTGGGCGCCATCCAAGCCTTCGCTATACGTGAGGGTGTAGGAAACGCCTCCAAGGGTGGCTTCGGCCTTTTCGCCAAACAAGCCGGCGACGAACTCGAGGGGCTCGTCAAAGGCTTCCCCATTAAGAGTCGCCGTCCCGTCCTCCTCGATCACGAGGGTGTAGTGGATCCCCGTCCATTCGTCCGTCCCCTCCCAGGTCCCGACGTACTTGGGGTCGATAGTGGGGGTGGTAACCTCTTCCTTGTAGAGATCGACATCGATGAGGTAGTTGTCGTCGAAGAGGCGGATGTAGGTCCCGTCCGTCGCATCCATGTAGTTAAGGGTGTAGAGGACTCCGTCGATCGTCCCTTCCGCGGTGGTCATGAAGAGAGAGGACTTGAACTCGAGGGGCTCGTCGAAGGCGTTCCCGTCGAAGGTCGCGGTCCCGTCCTCATTAATGACGAGGGTGTGCTCCGTCCCCGCATCGTCGGTGCCCTTCCAGGTGCCGACGTATTTGGGGTCGAGGGCAGGCGTCTCCGCGCCTTCTCTCGTAAGCTCAACGTATACCGTCTCCCCATCGTCCGTGGAAAGGAGCATCGTATCGTCCTTGATGCTGTAGGAGAGGGTCAGCTCGAGCCCGTCGTGGGTAAAGGTGGCCTTGTAGCCCTTGAGGGACTCGGTCCACTCGCTGGTCTCGACGTTCTCGCCGTTGAGGGTGACCCCGTCCTCGGAGACGACGACCGTGTAGCCCTCCCCGATCCAGGTGCCGTGGATCTCCGCGGGAACCCCGAGGGGGACGTAGGGAGTAAGGACGACGTTGACGTACCCATAGTCGTCCCCGAAGGTGATCTGGGCGGGCAGGGTGTCGGTCGCGGGGCTGTAGGTGAAGTCATAGGACTCCCCTCCGAAGGAGAGGGTGCCGTTCCAGCTCCCCCACTGGTCCTCGGTAAGTCCGGATAGGGTCGCCTCCTCCCCGTTGACGAGGATGGAGTCCTCCGTGACGGTCATCTCGTAGGGCTCCTGGGTGTAGAGGTCCTTCCCGGACCACTCGCCCAGCATCCCCTGGGGGATCTCGACCTCGGGGAGGATGAACTCATAGGGGATCGTGGCCTCGTCCATGTCCTTGATGTCGACGGAGGTGCGCTCGTGATAGAAGCCTCCGGAGTAGTTCATCATGAGCGAGGTGTAGGAGAAGTTCGTCACGTTCCCGTCCTCGCCGAGGGTGATGGTGAGGTCCTCGGCCCCGCCGTAGTAGTAGAGGTAGCTCGCGACCTCGCCGTCCTCGAGGAAGGAGCAGACGGCGTCGAGGAGGCTCACCTCGTCCCGGTAGGCGTAGACGTTCTCCTCCTCGGTGGGGACGAAAAGCTCGGCGGCGACCATCCCGGGCCAGGGCATGTAGGCGTCGTAGAAGCTGATCTGGTCGCCCACGACGACCTCGCCCTCGACGATCGTGAACTCGTACATGTTCCCGTCGTCGAAGGTCGCGTAGCCGTGGTCGTATTCGGAAGTGATCCCTCCGTCGTTGTCCCAGAGGGTCGCGTCGTAGGTGATGGTGCTCCGGCTCGTGGCGATGCCCATGCTCTCGTCGTCGAGGGGCGTCATCGTCTTCTCGTAGACGAAGCCCGTCTCGTCCCCGGGGCCGGAGAGGGCGATGTTCCAGGCGTCGATGGCGTCCTGGATCGCCCCGTGGTACTCCTCCGTCTCGTAAGGGGCGGGCTCGGGGATCTCCTTGTCCCCCTCGATGTGGATCTCGTAGTCGGAGACCCGCGCGTAGATGTCCCCGTAGGAATCCGTGTAGGAAGAGACGATCTCGACGAGGAGGACGTCGTCCCTCCGTTCGAGGACGAAGGAGGAGACGGCGGTGTCCGTGTAGTAGTTGAGGGGTTCGGCAGCGGACAGGGCCTTCTCAGTCGAGAGGAGGTAGAGCCCGTCCTCGTGGGTGAGATCGGCGAGGGATACGCCTTGGAAGGGGTTGTGGAAGTGCTCGTCGAAGGACACCTTCTGGTAGTTCTCGTCAAGGTAGTCTCCGACCTGGAGGGTGTTCGTGGTGTCCACCATCATGGTGATGGCGTTCCCTTCCTCGTCCTTCCAGAGGGAGACGTCCGCATACGCGTAGACCTGGAGGATGTCTTCGTCATGGAAGGAGTAGCTTTCCTTCCCGATGAAGCCCTGGACGGAGGAAAGGAAGCCGTCCACGTCCATCGTCCCTGAGAAGGAAAGGGAGGACGAGGAAAGGCGGTCGAGGAACTCCTGGTCGATGTCCGTCCGGATGTCCGGGACGGGGATGGAGGAGGATCCAGAATCCCCCTGGGAGGAGGAAGAAGAGGAGCCTCCGGCGCTTCCGGCGGATGAGGATGAGGAAGAGCTCTCGGGGACGCAGGAGCTGAGCCCGAGGGCGAGGAGGGCGAGGGGGATGAGAAGGGTCTTCTTGTCCATGTCTTCTCCTTTTCAAGGATGGGGCGAATATACAAGAAAGGCGCTTCAACTCAAGCGAAAATGGTTCGGAACGGAAAAGGCGCCTTCCTAGAGGCGCCTATTGGCATCGTCCCAGTCGATCTCGGAGGAGTGCTCCTTGAGCTCCTCGGCGGCCCCTTTGAGGAGGGCGAGGGTCCTTTCTTGCTCCGGGGTGGGGTTCTTCTTGGAGGACGCCGCCATGAGGAAGAAGGCGATCGCGTAGACGAGGCTTTCCGCGTCCTTCTTGGAAGAGAGGACGGGCTTCTCCCCCTGGTCCTTGTAGAGGAGGCGGATCGCCTCGAGGGTGGAGTCCTTCAGGATGTAGGCCATGTTCAGTAGTCCTCCCCTTCACCGTCCTGCTCCCTAGGGGCGGAGGAAGGCTCCCCGCGCGCCCCGGAGACGAGGAGAGGGACGTAGTGCTCCGCGGCCTTGTAGGCCGGAAGGGCGAGCATCCCCAGGAGAAGGAGGAGCGCGCCGACGAAGGCGACGATCGCGGAGTTCGAGTGCTGGTCCGCGAAGGCGGAAAGGGACGCCCCGAGGGCGATGAGGTCCCCGGAAAGGAGGAAGCACCAGGCGAGGATCCTCAGGATTCCCTCCTTCCCCAGGAACCAGAAGGCGGTCCCGAGGACGAGGAGGAGGATCGGGAGGGAGACTCCTAGGCCGGAGAGGGTGTTCACGTAGGCGTTGAAGGTCGCAAACTGGTCCATCGAGGCGGAGAAAAGGAAAGCTATAAGAAGAAGGGCAAGGCCCAGGATAAGGGCGATGTTCCCTCCCAGGCGGACGTACTTCCGGACTCTCTCTTCCATGGGAATCCTCCTTTTTGGTCAAGGTAAGGATAAGGTCCTTCGGGGAGGATTTGTAGGGAAATCCTAGGATTAGGAAGGAAGGCACTCCTTGAGGAGAGAGGAAAGGGACTGCCTCACCTCGTCGATCCCCTTCCTCCCGGAGCTGTCCCCGAGGGGCGAGAGGTCGACGAGGCGGATGTGGACGGCCACGTTGGTGTCCCCGGGGTCGCTCGTCGTACGATAGACCCTTCCGTCAAGGGGCGCGGCCTTCGGCGACCATGGGTAGAGGAGCCAGGCGTCATGCGCGCGGAAGCGCTTCGCGTAGGCGTACATCTGGTACATGTCCCCTTGGCTGGCTCCCCCGTGCCTCATCTCGTCGGAGAGCCTCTTCCGCTTGGTGTCGAGGACGATGCTCCGGCCCTCCTTGTGGAGGCGGATGTCGGGGCGGATCTCGAATTTCCGGGGCACGTCGAAGAGATGGTCCCTTCCCTGGAGAGAGACCTTCCAGCCCGGGGCCACCTTACCGGCCGCTTCCTTGAGGAGCCGCCCGACGAAGGACTCGAAGACCTTCTCCATCGGGAAGAGGAGGGAGTGGGAGGGGACGTCCCCCTGCTCAACGAGGAAGGAGCGATGGAGGAGGAACGCCCGCGACCAGGCGAGTATTTGCTCGTAGCGCCCTCCTTCTTTGTCCTTCCTGGCCCGGAGATAGTCCCCTTCCGGGTCGCGGGACTCCCCTACGTTCTCGAGGTAGGAAAGGAGGGAGAGCGCCTTCCTCGCGTTTCTTTCCTCCCGCGCCTCCCCGGCAAGGAGAAGGAGCGTCGACTTCACGAGGCGGTTCTCGGGATTGTCTAGGAGATATTCGTCATGGACGTAGGGCAGGCGGTGGAGCTTCCCGGGCGGAAGGAAGGAGGCCTTATGGACGTCGAGCTTCCCTTTCGGGGCGGGGAGCTCTTCCTTCACCTCGCGGTAGGAACGCCTCAGTCCTTCCTGGAAGAGGCGCTCGGCCTTCCGGAGATATAGCCCGATGAAAAATTCCCGGAGCTCCATCTCCTGGTCCTGGAAGTAGGCGGAGTCCCCCGGCCTTCCCGGGAAGTCGGGGAGGAAGGAAAGCATCCCCACGAGGATGTTGAGGAGCCTCTTCCGTTCCTCCTCCCTGGGAAGTGCCTCCTCCCCCAGGAGGTCCACCTTGGGGAGCACCTCGAGCTGGAGCCCCTTCCCGAGGGAGAGCACCCCGACGTAGTTCTTGATGGAAAGGCAGTCGTGCCCCCCTTTCTTGGAGAAGGAGTAGAAAGGTTCTTTCCCCGCCTTCCTCTTCTTGCTCATCGCGGAAAGCTCATGGAGCATCCTGTCGAAGCGGTCCGCTTTCAGGAGATAGGCCTTCTCCTTCTCGTCGTAGTAGAAAGGCTCCTCCCCTTCCTTCCCGGGGAGCATCGAAAGGATCCTGTCGTACTCCCTGAGGTAAGGATGGGAGGAGGCCATCCCTAGCCTTCCTCGTCCTCAAGGGAGGATTCCTTCGTCGCGATCCTCCGGTAGGTCTCGAAGAAGGAGAGGGCTCCATAGTTGAAGGCGTAGCCGGCGTGGTCCTCGTAGGAATCCTCGTCCCCGAGGGCGCGCACGATCCCGTCCTTGAGGCTTTCCTCTTCCCCGAGGGCCTTCCGGACCTTGCGGTAGTCCCCAAGGGCGCTTTCCAGGAGGGTCGGGAGGATGCGGTTCCGAAAGACGTCGGCAAGCGCTTCGAGGGAGACGTCCTTCCCGAGGCCCATGAAGTAGCTATGGCCGATCATCCTCTCGGGCCCGAGGTAGCGCTTGATGCGCTCGTTCATCGCCTCGAGGAGCTCCTGGAGGGAGAGGGAGAGGGAGAGGGGGTCGTTCCCGTTCCTGAGAAGGCGGTCGGAAAGAAGGACGGGGTTCGGGCCGATCTCGAAGAAGGCGAAGCGGCGCATGAGCGCGGTGTCGAGCCTTTCGATCGAGCGGTCCGCGGTGTTCATCGTCCCGATGAGGTAGAGGTTACGGGGCACTCCCCAGAGGGTCCTTGAGTAGGGAAGGACGGCCTTGAGCTCATGCTCGCCCCCAAGGCGCTTGTCCCCTTCGAGGAGGGAGATGAGGTCCCCGAGGATCTTGGAGACGTTGCCTCTGTTGATCTCGTCGATGAGGAGGACGTAGTTCTCGTGGGGATGCTCGTGTGCCAGGTTGGCGATGGACTTAAAGATCCCGTCCTTGATGGAGTAGGTCAGGGACCCTTTCTCGTCCACCTTTGGGAAAATCCCTTCGACGAACTCCTCGTAGGAGTAGGACTGGTGGAAGGTGGTGAAGGCGATATGGCCTTTGGAAGGCTCCCCGTTCGCTCCAAAGGAAAGAAGGTCCTTCTTGTAGTGGGACTGGAGGCCATTGTATTCATCATCATTGATGCCCTTGCCGGAGACGATATCCCTCGCCATGGAGTAGTTCCCCTGGGCGAGGGCGGAGGCTAGGGCGATCGAGCGATAGGTCTTCCCTGTCCCGGGAGGTCCCTGAAGGATGAGGTTCAGGGGGAAGGAGGGGTCTTTCTTAATAACGGGAGAAGGGTCTTTCTCCTCTATGACGGCGGATGGAGCATCCTCCACGACAGGGCTTTCGGCACGGACAGGCTTTTGGCCGGTACGAAGCTCAATGAGTTTGTCATAGGCCTTCCAGTAGAGAGGGACGAGCTTCTCAAAGATCGGGACGAGGGCATTCCTATAGTAGTCGTCGTCCTTGCCAGGGACTTCTTCGATAGTCTGGGCGATGTGGACGAAATGGTATTTGGGCTTCTTTCCTTTTTTCTTCGCAGGCGTAACCGTAGCAAATTCCAAAGCCTCTTCTTGCGAAGTGAGCTTTGAACCTGCCCACGAGGATTTCGGGCGCATTTCGAGTCCCACGGGGACGCTTCCGAGAAGGCTCTTCAATGCTTCGAACCCTTCCGGGTCCATGCGATCATGCTCCGGCTCGAGGGAGACCGTAAGGGCCATAAGCGAGGAATCAGTCGCGGAACGATGGAGAAACAGGGAAACAGAGAAGGGGACGGCCCTTTGAGGATCTCTCGCCCTCTTGGTGGCAAAGTCGTTAACATGTTCCTTTGGAACCAGGCGGACCCAAATATAGTCGCAAACCTTACCACTATGCTGCCACTGAGCTCCTGTCCCCTTTGGCTTAACTAGTTCGCCGTCAAGACTCAAGGCAAAACGAACAAACTCCCAAGCTGCAGATTTAAGCACCTCCCCCAGTTCATCCCCTTGGCGGTGCTTGTCTTTCCTGCCCAATTGTTCTCGGAAAGCGTCCAAAATTTCCTGGATGCTCATGCTTGAATTTTATCATCCCAAATGCACCCAAATAGCTTGGGAAAAACGGTGGCGAGCAAAACTGACTAAGACTATCGAAACCCTGAAGAGATTACATTTCCTGAATTAATCCCGAAGAAACGCAAGCTCTTCAAGGAATAAGGAATGGTCATCAACCCTAGGCCTCGCATGGATCGATATGGATGGCTTCGTCCGCTGGAGCGATTCCGGGGAGAAGGACATCTCGTCCCCTGACATCGCTATGGGCGCGCCCTCGAAATAAAAGAGTCCGTTCATTTTCCAACCGGAAATGGAGTTCGCCTTGCCTCTTTCCTTCCTTGGTTCAAGCTTCGAGGCTGGCAAAACGAAACGGCCGCCTTCGTACCGGCCGCCAAGCTTTAAGGCAAATTCAATAGCCATCTGGAAGTACGGTTCATCGGCGTCCTTCCGCACCTTCTTGTGGTTCCTTCCGTTGGAACGGATCTCGCTCCCCGAGAAGTCGAGGGCCTTGCATAGGAATTCAGGGAGGGCCGGCACCAAGACCGTCGGCTTTCCTCTCCCCGGGGCATGTTCTATGAGGAAGATGTCCGGGGATTTCTCGTCGAGATAGCCGCCTACAGCCCCCTCTAGCCATTCCGGGTGTTCGTTTATCATCGGAACGAGCGAGTAATTCGAACCAAGAATCTCGAAGATGCTCGTCCTCCGATTGAACTCCGCGGCAAATGGGACAAGGCCTTGCCGTTTGTCTCTGAACTCATCGTCGATAACGAGCTTCCCATCCTTGTCGATATCTGGGAAATCGTATTCTCCGAGCTTCGATAGCTGACCCTTTGCCTCGATCCGAACAGACCCGCCTGTTTTCGAAAGAAGCATGTCGGTCGTATTCGGGCCGCCGAGGAGCATGAGGAGCGAAGAGCCCTCGTCGCGCGGAGCGTAGTAGATATATTCGGCGACGGAACGATCCGCGTTGTTCACCCTTTGGAGGGCCGCGGTGAGCCAGCCGGGGCTGGAATCCATGTCCTTCGACCAAATGGACGACATCCCGTAGAGAGCAGCGACCGTCTTTGCCACGGCGCACTCGTGAAGCTCCATGGGCCGGAGATGAGGCTTTCCCTCCCGAAGCTTTTTCTCTAGAAGAAGATACCCGGCATCCTGGGCCCCGAAGTTCAGGGCCTTCTCCGCATCACCGTCCAATCCACAATCCCTCAGGAAATCCGCGATATCACATGCTATTCCTTCTTCGCTCGCTTTCAGGCGTTCCTCCATCGTCCGGAGCATTTCCCAGGAAGGGACCAAGGGAAGGAAGTCTCCGTTCGCATAAACCCTCTTGAAGAAGGAGCGGAGAAGGCGGACGTCTCCCGCCCTCCTAGCACCCCTTGCCATCGAAAGGACTCCTTGAAGTCAATGAAGAGAAGTCGATTCCGGGGAACAACGCCTCATCGAGAAAACCCCGTTCTTCCTCGATGAATTTCACGGTTTCTTGGTAAACCCCAGCGTTCTTCTTATAGGAAAGTCGCAGATCCTCTTTCGCAATCAAGCTATGGACGATGGATTCGATTCCGGGCGTGATCGAGACGCCGAGGGGAATGGGGACGCTCCGGATGAAGGATGAGGAGATATTGATTCCTCCGTCCCATGCCCGGAAGACCATGAACCCGTAGCTCGAGTTCAGGAGAGCGTAGAGAAGCATCCTAGCTTTCTCATCCCTGGCGTGAAGCATGATCTTCCCTCCGCGATTGAGGTTCCTGGATGAGGCGGTCAGGAAATAGCGAGCGGACGTGGAAAGGCAAAGCGGTGGCACGTCGAGGCGCGAATCATCCAAAAGGTCACCGACACAGGCTTTGCTTGGGACGACCCTTTCGAAATAAAAATCCTCAAGGGCGCGGTCCAGCTTCGCCGGCCGCTCCAAATCCTGCCCCCTGTTCCCGAGAAGGCCTCTTAGAGTCTCCTTCTTGAACAGGCGCCTCCGCTCATAGGAATGGAACCGGATGAGAGGAGTGAGACGGAAGAGTCCCGCTCCTTTTTCGAAAAGGGAAATCGCCGCCCTTACGGAATTCGAGGAATTCGTGTTGAAGACCCCTTCCTTCCGGAAGCAGAAGGCGCCGGAAGGCACGTTGTCGAAGACAAAGATCTCCCCATGGGCATGGGAGGCGATATGGCGCCGAAGAGTAAGGAAGGTCCCGCCCACTAGGAAGGACTGGGGAGAGATCGCGACCGACCGATCAGCCTTTTCGACAGTCTTCGCAAGGAATCCGGCGTAAAGGTCCTTGGCATCGCCCGCGCCTTCCATCTTCAAGGCGCCGCCGCTTCTGGAATAGGGAGGGTTGCTGATTACGTAGCACCCTTCCGGAAGGGAGACGCGGGAGGCAAGGAAGGACCCGGAGTGAAGATGGATGGCGAACATCCCCGGGAAAAGGATTTCCAAGAGGCGGCGGGCAATCGAAAGCGCCAGGCGGTCTACGTCGTAGAGGTGGAGCTCAACAGGACGGCAGGGGGGGTGAAATTCTTCTCAATCGCCCTGCCCAAGGCGATCGAAAGCATGCCGGTCCCGCACCCCACGTCGCAGAAAGGCGCCTCAGGAAGCCCCTTCTCAAGAAGAAGGTCCGCCATGAGGGAGGCGATGTCCTCGGGGGTGAAATAGACTCCGGATGACTTCTTCGAATCCTTGTCCTTTTCCGCCAGGCCGGATTCATATAGCCGGCATAGGTAGGGTATGGGACAGATTGCAGAGGAAAATTCTTCCTCCCCCATCTCCTCAAGCTTCTCCAGGAGAGCGTCCCAGGTCCTTTTCGCGCCATGCTTGGCTAACAGGGCCAGATACATCCCGCGGTCGAGGCCACACAATTCCATGGGGTTAGCTAAGCTCGAAAAAGGAAGCTGCCCAAGCTAAATTTCCCTTATTCACAGAAGGAGGGGGGGTCGTTCTACGAATTCAATTCGATAGCGCCCTAGGTAAGGGGAATGATTCCTCTCCTCTACCACCCTTCCGGGTAGGCATCTTCGGGCACTTCGCATTCATTCAGGATTTCGAAAACAAAGGGGCCTACCGGTACATAATTCCCCGAGCTCCAATTCGGGCTGATCGAAGTTACCTTGATTCTCGTGGTCTCACCGGGCGTAAGGCTCGCGCTCACATTTTGGGAAGAGCCTGTGAAATAGACGAAGCCTTGGCTATCGGACACTTTAAATTCCAAGGAAATCGAACTGGCCTGGCCGCGAATGAGACGGACATAAGCATAGATGGATCCTTCTACCCCGCTTCCATCTGGCGCGAAGAAGATGTCGGTTACCTCGCTATATGTCGTTCCTCCGGTATACGAGGAATTCTCGATCGCTATAGGAAGATCCTTCATCACGATCCGATATTCATACGGCACGGGCTCTTCGATGTGATAGCCGCAATCCTCGCATGTTCGCAAGAGAACGCCTTCCTTGTCCGCCATAGGTCGCTCGGTTATCGTCCCCTCGTCGAACACATGCGGAGAATCGTTGAAGATTTCTCCGCAAGCGGAGCAGATCTGCCAATGCCTTTCCGCATTCATTTCCCAAGATTGGCTCGTGTGGCCCTTGGCTTCTACCGTCACTTGGTAGGAGTAGCCGCAATCCAAGCACTTGTACAAAACCTCATGGCTCGAGGTGCAGCTCACGATCCCGATGATCTCGCCGTCATCGAAACGATGCTGCTCCTCCCATTTCAACGTCGCGTGGCATCTTGAGCAAACGCACTTGTGGGTCCTCGCATCGTATTCCCAGGTTTCGACGTGGCCAAGGGGCGGGACCTCGATTGTCCGATCAAACCCGCAAACCAAGCATTCCTGCACTTTGGATCCGCTTTCGGCGCATGTGGGTTCCTCTATGGTTTCTCTATCAAAGAAAACGTGATCCTCGAGATCGAACTTAGCGCCATCGGCATCACAAACGAGCCAGTGCCCCTCTTCGTCAGAATAATATGGCGCACTTGATGCGTGCTCGCCCTTGGGGAGCGTCGTTTCCTTAACATAACCGCATATCTTGCAAGTGAACTTCTCGAGCCCGTCGTCAAAATGGTCAGGAACCGCTACGAGCTGCCTGAAGAAGTCATGGACCTCTAGCTCAAACTTGGCATGGCAGACCCGGCATTCGCGCCAATGGCTTTCGCCATCATGACTATAAAATGTCGAAACGTCATGCTCTCCCTCGTCAAAATTCGCCCCGCAGGAAGAACATACCTTCCAATGGCGGGACCCATCGTATTCGTATCCATCCTCGGAATGATGTTCAATGCAGATAGTCTTCCGATATCCGCAGACGGAACACTCAAGCTGCCGGAGCGAGGTCCCGGCGTGTGTGGTGGCATCCGCAACTTCCCACGTATGCGCCTTGCGAGAGTCTTCTTTGCCGCACCTATGGCATTTTTCCCAATGGAAATCCTCATCAAAACTCATTTCCCATTGGTGTCCCAATGCCAATGTTTCGACATCTTTCCGGAAGCCGCAAGTTTTGCAAGCGAACGTCCTTATGCCATTAGAAAGGCAAGTGGCCTCGACTTTGTCCACGCCGCCATCGAAGTCGTGCTCCTGCCTTTCCCCGATCGCCCCGCAAACGTCGCACAAAAGCCAATGGTAGCTATTTGAATGCCCATACGAGCGCTTATCGTAACGGTGTCCATTAGCAGGCGCCGTTTGATAAGCGACATATCCACAGCCCGTGCATGCAACCTCCACCTTGCCTTCGTTTACGCAGGTCGGTTCCTTGAGGGTACGAACTTCGACGAAAGAGTGGGGCTCCTCGTCGAATCTCTCTCCGTCATGGTCGCAGATATGCCAATGATTATCGTCGTCATGAGAAACCCTGTCGCCGGCATGAATATGGGTCAAGGACGATGCGGAAGAGGTCGAGCACGAAACTAAGCAAATTAGAGGGAAAAGGGCAAAGAGGAATTTCTTCATTCCACTTTCCTTAATAGAAAATCTTCGGCAGTCCATATTCATCCTGGAGATTGATGTACGACAGATTCCAGACCTCATCATCCAGGCCGATCGTGTTTCGGAAGAAATCGGCATTGACTTGAGCGTAGTTATTGATGGATGAAGCGCCCGGATCCTCAATGCCCGCGATCGGTACAAACTGATAATTGTTATTAATGGACGTTGTTATCGAAAAGGATGCAGAACTGACTTCTCCTGCGTTGAAGCAGGACTCGACGCTGAAGGAATTATCCTCGGAAAGATAGCTATCTGCCTCCACCATGGCTCCGAAGACTGTAGGTGCAGAACCGAAATTCAGCGTAGACTTAACGTTGAATGAATTATTAAGACGAACGGAACGCTCTGACTCATACCAGTTGAAGTCATAATCACTTAAGGTGCTCGTGAATAGTGGTCTTATCGAGTCTCCAGTGTTTATACACTCAACAACATTTAAATCTCTATAGAAACCATTTGAGTATGAATTAGTAGAGTACACGAGTTTTCCAACTGCCGCCCGGATCAACCCAGCGGTTGAACCGCTGTTAGAACATCTCAAGAAATGGATATTTTCTTTCACTCCAACATAAGAACGATCAGGTGAGTATACTTCACTAAAATACACTTCTTTAATACGTTCAATGTTATGAGATGTCTCACTCAAGAAGGCTGCCTGTTTCGTGTTGGCGCGAACAGAGCAACATTCAACCGACAAGGATCGCCCTGACTCGAAGGCCTGGATAAGCCCACTTTCGATCGTCGCCCATTCGTCAAGGATATGGCAATCCCTCATCGTCATATCGTCGGGTCCAAAGGCCAGATAATTTTCGAGTCCGACGTTCCGGACAACGCCGTAGGTCCCGCAATAGGACATGTCATCTCGGACAAAGGAATTGATCGTCAGGCCAGAGACAACCAAGCTGGAGCACTTATAGACGTTTTCGATGAAGGAGGAGGCGGAGAAATCGTCAAACTCAATATCCTGGATGACAATGTCCGAAGAGGCGTTGACAACTCGTCGCCCTACAGAGCCGAACAGCGGGTTCTCAAGCCCGATAATCTTGTAGCCGTTGCCCAGCAGACGGCCTTCAAAATTCTCAATCCGCTCGTTCGCCAAACCAGTGAAGTCAAGGTCGTTCTGAATGGAGTAGGTCAGGGAAAGATTCTTATCGCCAGCCGTGAGGCTGCAAAGCTTCAGGAGCTCATTCGGGGTTCGAACCGGGACGTAATAGACAGCTGTCAATGTCGTAGGCCCGGTGAAAGCTGATGGGCTCAAAGATGCCCCGGTCTCGTCGGTCACCAGATTTCCGTCAGGACCTGCCCAGCCTTGGAAAGAATCCCCGCTGGTGATCGTTGGAACCGGCAACTGATAGTCCGATCCATAGGAGAGCTGTACATTTGGTTCCTTGATCGAGACGTTCTCGTCGCCGACCAAGATTATATCCGCGACCGTCCCGGCCCAGCGGGCGACAAGGGTTATGTCGCTCTTAGCAAAGTCCCACGTGCCGCTCTGCGGACAGAGGACCGTCTCGTCCAAATACCAACCGTCGAACACGTAGTTCGCTCGCTCCGGAGTCGGGAGAACATAGGAAACCCCATAAGTAATGATCTTTGTGTTGTACTCCACCGTTCCGCCGTTCGGGTCGAAAGTGATTGTCAGGTTGTTGGCCTTCCATCTTGCCTGGATGGTCAAGTCGTCATACACCTGATACGAATTGAACGGGAAGGGCTCCCCGTTCATATACCAGCCGTCGAAGAGGTAGCCCGTCCTCGTCGGATCGTCGGCTGGCCTCGTGACCAAGCGCCCGTATTTGACTTCCTGGGATTCTACCTTCGAACCCCCGGTCGTATTGAAGGTGACGGTGTAGGTCTCGCGAAGGTCGCCGTTTACGAGATCTTCGATCCATTCTTGCTCCGTCCCAGTGTATTCGGGATGGTACTTGATGTAGATTTCGTAAGCCGATAGCCCCTCGTCCCCTTGCTCGCCCTTGTCCCCTTGAGCGAGAGTGCCTGTCTTTTCCCCGTCGATGACCCAATAGCCGTCTTCGCTAATGGTTATAACGGGCGTGTGCCCGTCCTTTCCCGGCTGCCCCTGGATGCCTTGTTCTCCGTCGACGCCGTTAGTAACCGTGAAGGTAGTCTTGCTCCCATCTGAATATTCAATCGTGTAGGTATCAATGTTCTCCTTCGAAGAAGTTAGCTTGATCGAAACGATGGAGACCCCGTCTTCGCCATCCTGGCCATCTCCCTTGATGTTTCCCTCCTTGACCCACAGGCCGTCTTTCTTCACGTAATAGTCCCAGGTGCTCAGATCGATGTAAGAATCGCCGTTTTTCCCAGTGGTTCCAACCGGCCTTCCGTTTCCAGTCAAGACAGCGCTCCCATCTTCGCCCGGAACGCCCTGTTCTCCTTTATCGCCTTTTTCGCCTTGGGGACCTTGGTCGCCTTTGTCGCCCTGGGGGCCTTGCCCGCCCTTTAGGTTGCCGGACTTAACCCATTGACCGGAAACCTTTACGTAATAGTCCCAGGTATCAAGGTCAATGTAGGAATCGCCGCTTATACCAAGGCTGCTATCGGGGGCCCCGTTCCCTGTGCGGCAGGAAGTTCCATCAGCTCCCTTTTCCCCATCCTCGCCCTTGGCGCAGATGTTCGTAGTGACGCCGTCGATGACCCAATAGCCATTGGAGTCTATGTTCACGGTAGGGCTATGTCCGTCTTCCCCAGGAAGTCCCTGAATCCCCTGTTCCCCCTGCGCTCCGTTTGTAACGACGAACGTCGAGGTCGTCCCGTCCGAATAAGATATAACGTAAGTATCAACCAATCCGTCAGAATCCAGCAGGTCGATAGCGACGATCGATCGTCCGTCTTCGCCGTCTAGACCAGGCTTCCCTGGCAACCCCTGCTCCCCCTGGGGTCCGGCCGGCCCTTCGCCCGAGCAAGCGGATAGGCCAAAAATCGACAAAAGGGCCAACCCAAAGAATACAAACCTATTCGTTTTTTTCATCTTCTTCTTCCTCCTATGCAGAACAGTGATGAAGAAATGCTGCCGTCTGATAAAAAGCCTATAACGCCAGAAGGAGGCTGAAGGCTGTACTGTTGCCGCTTACAGCCTGCGAAATAGGCGATACGGAGGATGCGCTTAAGCCGATCTTTGTCCTGAATCGAACAAGTCGGTCCAACCACAATCCCCTCAATAAGATTTGGATCAAAGGGGATTTCGTAGTAGTAACGAAATTTCCCGCAGGTATAAGCAACCTTCAGATCGCATGCTTCTTGCTTGCCGTCAAAAGAAACAGAAGGCGGCGCTGAGTTAGACCCCGAATCCGCAAAATTCAGGAAACAAATCCTTGTTTCGGATTCCGATCTCCATTCCCTACTTTTGATAAGGCAGGACAATCTAAATAGACGCGCAAGGACTTCTTCAGAAGTCAACGCGTCAATCGAGACCAGCTGTTCCCCAAATATTTCGTTGAATCTTTTATCGAGCGCACAGGAAGAAGGAACGCAATAAGCGACCCGGTCGCATTGGGTGATGAGGTAATTCTTGTTGTCATCCTCAAAACCGACTTGAACGTGGATATTCTTGAAATAATCGTAAATCCTATCGTAATCAAATCTGATATTAATTCCATCATCGGGCGCATACCTAAGCCAAAGCTCGGAATCGTCCCCTTTATCCGTCAGGCATATGCCATAACAGGAATATTGTTCCAGAGCCCGCTTGAGCTCGTTCACAGCTAAAGCTGATTGAAAAGAACTGAGACCGTTCCCCGCTTTTCTTCTTGCATAACACGTCAACGCTTCAGCTAAATTCGACAATTCCTTAGGGTCGTTGCCTTCTTGCAGGCTGTAAAATCGAAAAATCCCGGTAGAAAGAATGGATATCAGCGATCCAACTGTCGTGTAATGGTAAATATCCTGACCCACATCGCTTAGAATACCCCCCCCAAGAATTTCAAGACCCGAGCTTCCTAAGTAAGTTTTTTATTTAAGTTCCCGCTTTTGCGCTTTTCGGGAAGTTAGTTTGGGAAACAGCGAGGGGAGCCTTCCGATATTCTGTCCCCGCCGGCCCCGGCCCCTGGCCCGGAAGGAGGGAAAGGAACATGAAGAAGGCCAGGAAGAACAAGCACCTGGCCATGGAGGACCGCGTGACGATCGAGGTCCCCGCGGGAGCCGGCCTCAGCTTCTCCGCCATCGCCAGGCGGATCGGCAAGGACCGGACGACCGTCGCCAAGGATGTGAGGGCGAGGCGCTACCGCATCGGAAAGGGGGCTAGCCCTAGTAACCTCCGTACAGAGGAGAAGCCCGAAGCCAGAGCCCCTCAGTAACTTACGACTTCCAAGAAATACGGGGAGAAATCCACCCCGCTCTTCCTTTCGACGAAGGCGCCCTTCTCGATATGGATGTCGAGGTAGTAAGGCTTGTCCGAACGAACAAGGAACTGCTCCTTCCTTAGGCTTCCCTTCGGGACGAAGAGGACATGGACCCTCTTTTCCTCCGTGTCGTTCAGGATGAGCCACCAGTCGTCCTCGAGCCTCTCCGGCCTTGGGTTCAGCCAGAAGCTCTTCCCCTTCTGGTCGAGGACCGCGTAGTTCGCCTTCTTCCCTTCGACGGGCACTCCTTTGCTCTTGAGAAACCTGATCGCGTCGCCCTTCCTTCTCCTCCTCAGCCCTTCCTCGTCGGGATGCCCCGGGGCCTCGATGAGGGGCCTTTCCTTCCTCGCCCCCTTCTCAAGGGCGCTAACCCCCAGGAGGCTCATGATGAACAAGGCGTTCTCGAGGAAGCTATCGAGCTCCGCCTTCTTGAACTCGTCCACCTTGCGGGGGTTCCCGTGGTTATGGTTATCCACGTCGAGGGTCCCCGCCTCCTCCGCCTTCTCGATGAGGACGCTTTCGAGGTAGTCGATGTCGCTCCGGTCGAAGGCCTCGCCCTCGATCCTCGTGAGGACGATCGCCCGGTCCCACCAGTCCTTCCCGAGGAGATGCTCCCCGAGCCTCCTGGCGAGATCGCGGGACTGCCCGACGTAGGCCTTCTCGTCCGAAAGGAGGAGGTACACCCCGTAGCGGTGTATGTCCTCCTCTTCCAGAAGATCCTCCGACTTCTCGCGGGGCGAGGAAAGGAGCTCGCCGCTCCAGTTGGCCATCCTCACCTTCGCGATCCCGGAAAGGCTTCCTTCCTCAAGGAGGATCTTCAGGACCTTCAGCTCCCCTGCCATGGGGGAAAGATAGCAAGCGAAGGCTTCCTTTTGAAGATCCAGGAGGCTATCCCCCGAGGAATTCCTTCATCCTCTGGACGGAAGGGATTCCCCTGGGACCGTAGGCGAGGTGTTCCGAGGGGTCGAGGAGGAAGCGCTCGTCGAGCGCCCCCTTGAGGGCATACATCCTCGGGCTCTCGTAGCAGTCGATCACCCGGTATAGCCAGTAGCGGCCCTTCTCCTTCCGCGACACCCTCAGCTCGTTCCTGCTCAGGAAGAAGGGGCAGTCCGCGCCTTCCTTCGTCGACTTCACCTCGATGAGGCGCCTTCCCCCGTCCTCGTCGAAGGAAAGGACGTCGAACCCATAGGAGTCGGACTCCCGGCTCGCCCACTTGATCTTCTCCGCGAGGTCCTCCTTCCCGAGGGAAAGGAGCCTCTTCCTCTCGTAGGAAAGGACGAGCCCTTCCCCCATGAGCCCCACCTCCATCCTCTCCTTCGCCACCTCGAGGTAGTCGAGCTTCCCCCGGGAAGAAGGAAGTCCCCCGAGAAGGGAGCGCGGCGCTTCCTCGGGAGCGATGAGGAGGACTTCCTTCTCCTTGTGGTGCGGGCCCCATCCTCCCGCGGGGGAAAGGGCCTCCTGGATCCTTCGCTCCGCCTCCTCGATCGGGAGGAGGAAAAGGCCTTCCTTCCCGAGCGCTCCCTCAACATAACTTTCGACAAGCCTCCGGTAGGCGTCCATCGAGGGAATCTCGTCCACCATCCGCCGGTAGAGGGCGTCCATCTTCCGGAGGTCCCTCAGGAGGACCTCGTCCCGGAGGGTCCCCCTTGGGTAGCGGATCGAGAACACCGTCCCCGGGGCGTAGCCCTTTGCCGCCCTCGCCCTAGGGAAAAGGCTCTCCCTCAGGTCGATCCTCGTCCTTTCCCCTCCGTCCCCGAAGGCATCGAACAGGCGATCGGAGAAGTCGTCGAGGAGAGACAGGGCATGTTCCTTCTTCCTGCCGCCGAAAAGGTCCTCCCAGTAGCGCGATCCCTGGCAAAGGGCGAGATGGACCGCCTCCATGTCCGCCTGGAAGAGGTAGGAGATATAAAGCCCGCAGGAGGCGCCCTTCCCAAGGTTCGGGTCGCTCAGGCAAAGCCAGGGGACGTGGCTCCTCTGGTTCATCCCGAAGGAAGCCTTCGCGTCGTACCCCTCGTCCTTGAAGAACTCCTTCAGGAAGTGCTTCGCCTCGGCAAGGGCCTGGTAGCTCTTGTCCCTCTTGTCGGTCTTCTCCTTCCATTCCGAAAGGAAGTGCTCCATCACGTAGGAAAGGCACTCCGCGAGCGTCCTTCTTCCTTCCATGGGGGGATTATCCCAGGAGAAAGGGGGAAGGGACCAGGATCCTTGTCCTTTACTGGGGAAGGAGGTCCGCGAACATCCTCGCCATGCGGACGATGTCCTCCCAGGCGATGATGCCCTTCCCCACGGCGACCTTGAGGTAGGGGATCGGGAGGAGGTCGAAGGCCTCCCTGGAGATGAGCCCGGAGACATCCTCGTAGGTATAAAGGCCGTACTTCGCGATGTCCTCCGCCTTCTTGGCGGGGTCGTAGGCCATGTCCTCGCCGTACTCGAAGACGTTGAAGAAGCCTTCAACCCCTCCCGGCATCCCGAGGAGCCCTTCGTGGAAGAGGTTCATCGTATAGGCGGTGACGGGAGAGTAGAGGGCGACTTCCTTCCGCAATGTCTCCACCCCCTCGAGGGTAAGGCTCTCGCCTCCGAGAGAATAGAACTCATGCCCGACATACTCTTCCGCGTTCTCCGGGGTAAGATAGACGTACTGGTTAAGCGTCCTGTCGAAGAAGCCGTGCTCGAAGGCGATGCCGATCGAGGTGCCGTCGGAGAAGAGGAGGTCGCTCACAAGGTACTCCCCCTCCGGCTCGACGTCGACGCAGAGGATGGGCGAGGCAACTTCCTGTCCTTTCTCGTGGTCGAAGGCCATGACCATGTCCCCGACCTCGAGGTCCTCTACTTTCTTGGAGGTGCCGTCCGCCATGTCGATAAGGGTGCCCTCGACGATGCAGCCGGAGTAGCCGACGTTCACGGTCAAGGTGGCGTTGTTGTCACTGGAAGAGAAAGTATAGGTGGAGCCGCTCGCGGACCCGCCGCCCGAGCTGGCAATGAAGGAAATGCTAGCTGTGTCCCCGTTCCCTGGATTGCTTGCGGAGACCGTGAAGATCCAGCCTGGGTAGACGGTTTTCGCGGCGCTAAAGAGCGTATAATCCAAGGTCCCGCTCTGATCAACCGCATAAGTCCCGCTGTCCACAACGTCTCCGACCACATTCTTGATCTGCCAAGTTATCGTAAATGACCTGTGTTCATCCGCGATATGGGCCTTGGCGCCTGAGAAGGAGATCGGTTCCGCCTTATAGAACTCAACCAGGTGATGTCCGACTCCGGGCGCAAAGGAAGCGGAGACGTGATTGTTCCCCTCAGGAACGAGGTCCAACGGGGTTCCATCTAAATCGAAGCGGAGCTCGCCAAGTGCCGCGTAGTCGAAGACGAGCCTGACCGTCGCCCCTGTCTTAATCTGAAGGCTCCCGGATGAATAATCGACAGAGACGCCATCTATCTGAATATCGACGCCTTCAATGCCGTTCGTCTCAATGCCGAGCGTCGAAGTCGGATAGCCGAAGTAGTAGCCGGCATCTCCCCCGGCCTTCGAGACAAAGGTCTCCCCTTCCCCGGAGAAGGGCTTGAGCGAGGCGGAATCGCCGCTTGCCCCGATGTAGGCCTTGGAGGCGAAGTTTCTTGGGCCATACACGCCGGCTGCGCTCTTGTAGGAAGGCTCGAAGGCATCCGCGGTGGCATTAGTCTGGTTCGCTCCTCCCGCGAACGTCACGGTCGCGCCGGAGACGCTGGTGGTGACTTCCGAGCCGAAGCGGCCGCCGGACCCCACCTGGATGGCGCCGTTGTTCAAGACGACGCATCCGGGGATCGCCGCCTTGTCCTTGCTTGCCGTCGGATAGTAAGGGCTGATGCTCTCGTTCGCCCCGACGGAGACGAACTCCCCTGTAACGGAAAGCGTCCCCCCGGACATCAGCTCGAGGTTGGCTCCGGGCAGGAACTTCACGTGGTTCGGGATGCTCATCGTCCCGCCAGCGACAGCGATGTCCCATTTGTACGAAAAGGGAATGGCAAGGGTGTCATAGGACAAAAGCCCAAAGACACGTCCGCCCCCTGTGCCGATTTCAATTCCGTCGCCAATAGGGATGCTTATGCCAAAATCGATCTCGAGGCCTTTGAAGCTGATGATGATGTCGTTCGTACGTGCGCTTCCGACGATCTCGGCATTGGTCCTGGCCATGCCCGTTTCAGAAATAGAAACGCCAGCGGGCCACCCGCAGCCATTTTTCAAGCACCACGCATCGTTGATGGAGAGCCCGCGACGAATGGTTGTCACAACACCATCCTCGATTCTGCTAATTTCATAGATAGCCGCCGGCTCGTAGTCAAAAGTCATGCTCGACCCTTGGGAGACAAGGGTCATGATCGCATTATCTTCGCCAAGAAGGTTCAAGGGACCGCCCAGCGTATAAGTCGTGCCTTGGAAACTCATTTGGAAAGCGTAAGTGCAGTTGACGGAATTTCCCTCATAGACGGTATAAGGGACGGATACGTTCGGCAAATCGAAGATCTCGAAGGGGAAGACGCCATTCAGGGCGGAGCCATCCCATGAGAAAGGGTTGCCCGCGCTGCCATCGCCCGCCAGGACTTTCGAACCGCCCTCGAACCCATAGAACACCAAGGGAAGCGAAAGGGAAGCTCCGCTGCTGGAGGGAGTGCCAACCGTGATGCGGCATCCGTTCGCGTCATCATCGTCGGCTTCATCCCAGGGCTTCACGTATCCCCGGACGTCGAATGCCCCGAGGCAGTCGATCGAAGAGCCTGCCTTCATCGCGATCTCCGCGTAGCTCCCGGAGGTCATGCCCAAGGTGTTGGAGCCTCCGGAACCAGTGCCCAGCGCCCCTCCGACGATCACACGTCCCCCGGATTCGATCGTCAGGTTCACTCCCTCCTCGAGGAGGACGAGGGTCTTCCGGTTCGTCTGAGCATTCGACTGGGTGCTGTCCGCGAAATTCGTTCCGCTCCCGTAGATGTCCTTGGCCTCGGAATGCTCGAAGCCGGTGGTGAACGTATCCCCGCTCTGGGCGTAGGGCAAGGAGAGGATCACCCCCGAGGAAACTATGCAATCCTCATCTATGACGATCGGATTCGAGTCATTGCTGATCCCGGGGAGGACGTAGACGGTCTGATTCTCTCCGGCATCGCTTACCTTGCTAGTCGCGGACCTCAGCGCCCCCTCGACGCTCGCGTAGTAGACGCCGGGCTCGGAGCCGATGACGGCGACCGCCCTCTCGTTCCCCTTTACGATGTCGAAGTCGTAGCGCATCGAGGCCTGGTTCACGAGATAGAGGGAGGAGGCGGTGGGGATGAGGAAAGCGAGGCCAAGCGCCCCAAGGAGGAAGGGAAGGAAGCGGGACTTCCTCATGAGGCCCCTCCGATCGAAAGGGTGACGGAGACGCTTTCAAGGGAGTTCGCCGCCGTGACGAAGGAAGAAGGGGAGCGATAGGCGTCCGCCGCTACCAAGGGCATCGAAAGCGTCACCTTGGCGTTCCCCGAGGAAGGGGGAGTCACCAGGAAGCTGCAGCGGCCGCCCTCGACCGAAAGCCCAGTGGCGCCTTCGACGGAAATGCCCGCGATCGCGTTCGGGAAGGCCGCGGAGAAATCAGAGGAATGCTCAAGGGTTAGCGAGACAGGGATCCCGTCGGGGTACACCGATAGGAGCGCCCCGTCCTCCGTCCTCACCTGGAAGGCGAAGGAGAAGGACCCGTCGTAGACGATCCTGTCGTCCTCGCCGAGGAAGCCGACGTTCGAATAAGGGGTGCAGGAATAGCCATAGCCTTCCTCGTCCGGGACATACACGTATTCCCTGACGTCCAGGACGGAGGCGAACTCCGCCCGGATTCCATCAAGCCTCGCCCCATGGAGAGTGCTCCAGGAGGAGAAGGCGATTCCCGTCGCCCCAAGAAGGGCGAGGAACGTCCCTCCCAGGGCAAGCCCCGGGTGGGAGAAAAGGGAACGGAGAGGCCTCTTCCTCATGGGCCGGATTATAGACGGAGAAAGGGAAAGATGGTAAGGAAAGGGAAGCCGTCCCTGGCCCTAGGAATCCCGAACGCCTGTCCCCTCCCCTTCCGCAAAGGGGACGGCGCGGATACCATACCCTCATGAGCAGCAAGAAAGGGCAAGGCTCGCCCACGACCAAGAGCACCATCGCGATCCCGGTCCTCAGGGTGCTCCGGGAATACTCGGACAGGGATCACCCGCTTTCCTTCGACGACTTCTTCGCAAGGAAGCTGAAGGAGATGGGCGCGCAAGGGGAAATCCACCGCCACACCTTCTACGACGCGAGGGACTATCTACGGGGGATCGGCTGCGACATCAGGGACGTCCCCGGCGGCGGCATCTATCTCGGGAAGCGGAGCTACGGGCAGGCGGAGGCGGCGGAAATTTCCTATAGGATCGCCAGGGCCCCGGGCCTTCTCAGGAAGGAGAAGGAAAAGGCGATCGAGGCCCTATGGTGCGACCAGAGCGTATACGTCCGGAAGCGCGCGCTCCAGGGGATCTATGAGGCGATCGAGGACCCGGAAGAGGAGGAAGGCGAGGACCCGAAGGAGCAGGAAACGCTCGCCATGCTCAACGAGGCTTCCGAGACAATGGGCGTCCTCCTGGCCCAGAGGGCGAAGATCGGGCAGTTCCCCTTCATTCCCATGGGCTTCCGGATCGGCAAGGGCGGGAAGGGGATGGAGGTGCACGCTGTCTCCTGCTATCTGGCGCCCCCCGATTTCGAACGGCTTTTCTCTGGCGAGGAATGGATCCGGGTCCGCGACCTCCGGAACCTAAGGAAGGTGAGGGACGAGGAAGACCTGGACGAGGACCTCCAGAAGGGCGTCAGGAAGGTCAAGAAGCGCTACGGCCAGATTCTGAAGGCGAGGATGGAGAAGGAGCTCGGACTCCTGGACTTGCCCCGGGCGGACTATTTCCGGCCCGACACCGCCAACTTCATCGGGGTCGCCGTCAGGCCGAAACGGGAGGAAGGCCCCTTCCCCTACGTCGAGAAGGACGGCTGGCTCTTCCTTTCCTACGGGAAGGACGAGGCCCCGGGAGAAAGGGACCTCAGGAAGGCGCTCTCCCTCCTTGCAAGGAAGGGAGCCCTCCCTCCGGAAGGAGGCTCCCTGAAGGACGTCCTCGCCTCCTGGGAGGAAAGAGGGCCCCTGGACCAGGAGGCCCTCGGGGCGGCCCTCGTCCTGGCCTCGGCGGCGATCCTCAAGGAAGGGGCGGGCGAGGAGGAGAAGGAGGACGCGCTTTCTCTCGCCGGGAGGGCCCTCGAACGATACGAGGGGCTCGGGGAGGAGAAGGGGCTCTTCTATCTCTCGCTCCTCCTTCGGGCTTCCCGAGGGAAGGCGTAGGAAGGGAAAGGAAAGGGCCCGGTCTCCCGGGCCCCTGGGAGCAAGGCTCCCTTTTCCTTACGCTTCCTCGCTGAGGACGACGTAGGGCACCGCGCGGTACTCGCTCGGCTGGGAAGCCCCCTCCTCGCTTAGAGGCAGGATGAAGATCCCTTCGGGGACGGAAAGGTCGAAGCCGATCAGGTCCTCGACGGGGACGGCGACGGAGACCCCGTCCGTCGTGCGGTAGGAGATCTCCTGGATGGAGCCCATGTCCGGGGAGAGGGCCAGCGTCTTGGACACGTCGCTCGAGAAGTAGCCGTTCTCATGCCGGAGCTCGAGGTAGGAGACCTTCCGGTCGATGTCGCTGACCTCGTAGCGGAACAGGAACTCGATGTCCTCGAACGTGATGGTCGCGAGCCCCTGCCCCGGGGCGGACGTGTCGATCCCGGAGAGGACGTGCTCGACCGGGGTCTCGCCCGCCTCACTGACCTTGCTGACCGTCGGGGCGGGGTAGCTCTCCCCGACAGGACCGCTTTCCTCGTAGGCGAGGAGGTAGGTCTCGCTCTCGCTCGTGGCGAGGGCGGAGGCGGCTTCCATCGCCGCGGAGATCTCCAACATCAGGTCGGGGTCGGGGTTCTCCATGTCGAGGTCCGCCATGAGCTCGATGGCATCAAGGAGCGAGGCGAGGGCCTCCTTGTCGAGCGCGTTCGTGGTCTTGGTGATCTGGAACTCATAGGAATCCCCGCTCGAGGAGCTCTGGGTCTCGTAGGAATCCTGCCCGAGGGCGAAGGAGAGGACGGACTCGATGGCAGGAGCGACCTCGTCCGCCTTGTCCCCCATGAGGCCGAGGGCCTCGGCGTAGAGCTTCGAGAGGGAGACCATCGCGCCGGTCATCGCCTCCATCGCCGCGGGGTCGGTGGAGGTACTCGCCTCGGCGAAGGCGAGGATCGCCTCCGCGTGCTCGAGCTCGGCGTTCTCGAGCATCGTCCCGAGGAGGGTGAGGAGGGTCCGGAAGTCCCCTCCCAGAGGGGGAAGCCCCGTCAGGGGGTCCTCGTTCCAGACGTTCCCGCCCCAGTAGCCGTGGACGAGAACCTCGTTCTCGAAGCATCCCCTGCTCATGCTCGGAAGCGCGGCGACCTTCCCGAAGAGAAGGGAGAGGGACTCCCCGTCGGGGAGGCAGTTCAGGAGGATCTTCCCCGCCCCGTGGAGGAGAGCCAGGACGTCCTCCGCGGAAGGAGCGGCCCCGGACGTGGTTGCGGTGAGGGCGAGGATGCTATCGACGAGAGAGGCGAGCTCCGTCTTCTCGAAGTTCTCGATGATCGCGGAGAGGACTCCGTAGACGGTCCTCCCGGCCATCCAGAGGAGCTCCTCCGTCTCCTCGTTCCAGCCTTCGTAGACGGAAGGATCGACCCCGTAGTCGGAGCGCTCGATCACTCCCTCGAAGAAGGCGAGGGCCGCCGGGTCTTCCTTGGCGACCTCGAGGACCTCCTCCTGGTTCTCGTAGTTCAGCCCGAAGGCAAAGAGGGGGGCGCTCGTGCCCGCGGAGACGGTCCAGGTGGAGAAGCCCGCGACGAGGATAGCGGCAAACTGGTCCTCGTCGACGATGGGCAGGAGCTCGCCCAGGACGTCGTAGGCCTGGCCCACCATCCCGGGGATCATCGTGGGATCCATGGGCATGCCGCTTGAAGCCATCATGACGGACTGGATGAGGGAGACGGCGCCTTCCGAGGTGAGGACGGGGGCGATGTCCTCGAGGAGCGCGTCCGTCCAGCCGCCCTTGGAGAGGGTCGGGAGGAAGCTCTCGGGCATGTCCTCGAGGGAGGGGTCGGGGATTTCCTCCCCCGTGATGGCGGAAGCGACTTCCGCCGTGAAGGCGAGGAAGGCCTCCTCGGTGATGTCCCCCTTCTTGTCGGGGATCCCTTCCTCGACGTGGAATCCTTCTCCCCCTCCGACGGGGGTCTCTCCTTCCCCGTTGGACTGGGAGGTCCCTTCCGAACCGCTTCCTATGGGATCGGAGGAGGAAGAGGTGGTGTCGCAGGAGACGAGCGCCAGCATCGGCGCGAGGGCGAGGGCGAGGGCGATATGCCTTTTCTTCATGGTAGGCACCTCCTTGATGGCCCCTTGGGGCGACTTCATCGTAAAGGAGGGAAGGAACGCTTTGCAAGGAATTCGCGGATGGGCGCGGGAAATCCCTGCAGAAAGGGGGTTTCCGGAGAAAGATTAACGATTTACGTCGGAAAGGGAGGGCTTGCCCCCTTCTTTCCCGGCCTTCTTCCCTTTCCAAAGGGAAAGGAGGAGGAAAAGGGCGCCCGCGAGGATCGTGATCAAGGCCCAGACGTGGGAAAGGGAGAGCTCCCAGAGGATGTTCGTCCTTTCCCGGACGAACTCCAGGGCGAAGCGGATCGCCCCGTAGCCGAGGAACGTGGCGCCGAGGAGAAGCCCTTTCCTCGAGAAGGCGTCCTTCCGGAGGATCAGGAACAGGAGGAAGGCGAAGAGAGGGAGGTCGAGGGCGATCTCGACGGGCTGGACGGGGAAGAGCCCGTCCGTCCTCCCGTCCGAGATCCCCCAGCCCACGTAGATCCCCCGGCAGCACCCGGCGAGGGTGCACCCCACCCGGTAGAAGGCGAGCTCGATGAGGATCCCGGGCGCGTAGTAGTCGAGGAAGGAGAGGACGTCCCTCTTGAGGAAAAGGGCGACGAGGACGAGGAAGAGAGGAGAGAAGAGGAACACCCCGAAGAGGGAGAAGCCCCCGAGCCAGCTCACCCCGTCCCCGAGGGAGGAGGGGTTTTCGATGAAGAAAAGGATCTTCGCCCCGAAGGCCTCGAGGATGACGATGAGGAGCCCGACGAGGATCCCCAAGGGTCTAGATATACCCACCTTAGGGGCGAAGTAGGAGTAGAAGGGCACCGTCATCAGGATCCCGATGATCCAGAAGAAGGTGGTGGACCCCACCTCCAGGAAGCCGAGGTCGATCGAGGGGAGCGTCAGGCCCTTCTCCAGCGGGAGGCTTCCCTATTCCCTCCTCCCCCTCCTCCTCGGAATGTTCGTCGTCGTCCTTGCCCTGGACGAGCAGGGGATCACCTCCCTCCTCGCGGGGAACCTGAACCAGGAGGGCTATTCGATCTGGAGCCACGGGCTCGGGTCGATGCTCCTGGCGAACCTCATGAACAACATCCCCATGTCCGTCCTCTTCGAGGAAGTGTTCCTGTCCGCCCCTTACGAGGCCCTTGCCCCCTACGCGGTCATCCTTTCCTCGAACCTCGCCGCCTATCTCACCCCCTTCGAGGCCCTTGCTGGGCTCATGTTCCTCCAGAAGGTAAGGGAGGAAGGGGCCCCTCTCACCTTCCTTCGCTTCACGAGGGAAGGCCTCATGGTCGCGGTGCCCGCCCTCCTCATAGGGCTACTCGCCCTCCAGGCCGAGGCGTTCCTCTTCCTCTAGGAAAAGGACTGAATTCCGGATTTTCTGGAATTGCATTCCGGATTTTCTGGAGTTTAGTTATAAAAAACCGTAGATACGTTGATTTGCCTTGTATTGAAAAGGCGATATCAAAGCAGTGCTAGATCGAATCCTTCAGGCCGATGAGGCGACGGAAAAGCCTCTTGTCGTAACGGAACTCCTTCTCCAGTTCCTTCGCGCCCCGGTCGATATGGGCCTTGAAATAGGTGGAGAAGATTTCCGAGTCCGCGATCGCCTTCCCAGCGTCCTCGCACACGACCATGGAAAAGAGGGAATCATACGGTCCGCATACGGTTTCCCTTGCCAGCTCAAGCCCCTCGTTATCTGTCTTGAAGTCTTCCTCCGACAAGGGGGTTTCCATGCGAATGGACAAGGCGAGGGCGATCTTCGAAAGAGCGAACGGCTGGAGGCGGCTGATGTTCCTCACCTCGTCGAACACCTTCTTCGTATGAAGGGACGTCCTAAGCCTGTTTCCCATAAGGAACCTCCTTCCCGAAGTAGACGCCTTCGAGAACGCGGCTAGTCCCGTCCCCCTTGCTCTCGATCGTGTAGGACCTCGCGATGAAGGGGTCCATCTCCTCCAGAAGCGCCCCTTGCACCTCCTCGTCCGTCGAAAGGATGACGACCTGCCCGGGAAGGGAAAGGAAGAAATGGTCCACCATGCCCATGCGGTGGACGGTATCGACCCGGCCGAACGGGAAATCGATGAGGAAGGGCATCCGGTGGTCGGCGATCGTGGCAAGGGCCCCGTAGAGAGCGAATAGATACACCTGCCTCTCCCCGGCGGACATCCCGCTTACCTTGAGTGGCATCCGGACCTGTTCTTCATCCATCTCAAGATAGGTCATGGAAAGGGCAGCCTCCCCGTATCGTTCTTCGAACTCGGCTTCTCCCAGCTCCTCGCGGAGGCGCGCCATCTCCCCCAGGGATACCTGTTCGGAAAGAACGGGGTAGACGCGGAGCATGGAATCGACTTCAAGCCCGTCGACAAGGCCGTCCTTGTTGATGATCGAAGAGAAGATGGAGAGGAAGGAGTCCTTCAGCCGATCCACCTGCTTCGCGAAAAGATGGCGTTCGAACTCCGCGAGGACAAGGTGCGCCTTCGCGGCAAGGCTGTGCGCGGACTCTTCCCTCAGCCGGTCGTCCCTCTCCTTGGAAGCCGAGCGATATTCCGCCTCCGCCTTAAGGAAATCGGGAAGGAGCGCCTCCAGGGAATCTTCTTTCTCCCTGATCTTCCTCAGGACAGAGAAGCGGAACTTCTCCAGTTCCTTCCGCTCTTTCTCAAGCGCCCTCTCTCCTTCCTCGGAAACTCCTTTGAGCCTTTCCCGTATCCCCCGCTGCATCGACATGGAGCCATAGATGTCTTCCTCGATCGCCTTGAAATAGCCAAGGTCGGCGGACCTAGCCTCCGCCAATTGCTCATGAATGCGAGAAAGTTCTTCCGGCGAGGGGCGGTAGAAGCCTGCGCCTTCCCCCTTGAGCGCCTCCTCCCCGAAGATGGACCTAAGGAGCCCGTCGAGTCCTTCGGGACCGAGCTGCTCGGAAATAAGAGGGAGGACCCCTCGCTCCTCCGCGGCCTTCTTGATCTCCCGGACAAGGAAGGCGGAACGGGAGGAATCGGCCCCCTCAAGCGCCTTCCGCACCTGTCGTTCCATGATGAGGAGAGGGAGATGCGTGTTCGCAAAGGCCTTGAGCTCCACGCGCTTCCTCTCCCTTTCTTCCGTCTCATGCTCTATTTCTTTCTCAAGGGCGCGCCTTGCCTTCACGGAAAGGCCTCCTTTTCTAAGGAATTCCTTCTGAAATTCCTGGAAATCCTCTTCCTTTTTCTCGATTTCCTCTTTCAGGGCATCCCGTTCCTCGCGGAGGGCATCCCATTTCGACTTAAGGGAAAGATAGGTTTTCTCCGCCTTTTCGAACCGCCTCCCGGCGTCCTTCGCCCTCCCCTCCTTCTTCGCGAGGTCGCCAAGGATCGAGACGAGCATGTCGAGGCTCTCCAGCCCGGTCATCGCGATCAAGGTCTCGCGGAAGCCCTTGCCGTCCAGAAAGAAGTCCGTGAGTTTCTCCCCGTCGAAGAAATAGAACGGGAAAAGCGACAAGGGCAAGAGGGACTCAAGCGTCATCTCGAAGTCCTGTTCCTCTTCCCTGCCAAGGAGCCTCTCGTCCCCGTTATCCGGCTTGAAGGACACCTTGAGGGTTTCCCTGACGTCCTTGCCCTCGATTTCCCAGGAACGATCGAGCCGATAGGATCCGTTCTCATGGTTCCCGTCCTCAAGGCGAAGGGAAACGGCGACCGAGGCCCGCGCCTTCCCTTCCCGGAGCACGCGCTTGTTGACGAGGGAGGCGACTTTCTTACCGTACTTGGCGTTCCTGACGGCAAGGCCGAACGCCTTCGGACCGTAAAGCGCAAGCCGGAGCGACTCGAAGAAAGTCGTCTTGCCCGCTCCGTTCTTCCCTCCCATAAGCACAATCCTGCGGATGGTCCCTTCGGGAGAAAGGTCGAAGCGGGTGCGCCCGACGTAGGGGCCGAAGTTTTCGATTTCCGCGGCGAGAATCTTCATGCTTCCTCCCCCTCCCTCAGCGCGTCCTGATGGAGATACTCTTGGGAAAGAATTCTCTTCGCAGACTTGCGGAGGGCATCCCTGGTCTTCCCGACCCTCCCCTTCTCGACCGCCATGAGGACCTTCCCGATGGCCTCGAACGGAAGGCCGTTCCTATCGCACAAATCCTCAAGCTCCCTGAGGAAATCCTCGTCCATCAGGGCGCGCTTCTCCTCGTCCCATGGAAGCTTCTTCCCCATGACGTCACGGTAGGCGTCCACAAGGCGCCGGCGCGACAAATCCCCCTCGTCCTCCCAGGCGCGATCGATGAGGCGGAGCTCTCCTTCCGATATGAGCGAGAAGCCGGTCCTCTTTTGAAGGGCGAGAAGCCTCCGCAGGATCTCCTCCCTCGCGTCCAGGGTGAAAGGGCCAAGCCCGACTTCCCCGTCCGATTTCCTGTAGACCTTCCCGTTCGCCCGATGCTTCTCCCGGTAGGCGGGGTCCTGCCGGATCGAGACGAGCCAGTTCCGGAAATCCCTCAGAGGAGCGAGTTCGTTCGCGCCCTTCGCGATGAAGTTCGCGAGGGACTTGTCCTCCTTCACGATGGTGCAGCACCAGCACCCGAAGCGGCTGTTCCCCGTGACCGGCATGTTCGAGATGTCGACCTGCCCGATCACGGACTGCTCCTCGGAAAGGTCGGCCCCGCGATACATCGCGTAAAGCTTCTTAAGGTCGGTCCCCCAAGGGGCGATTCCATCCCCTTTCAGGAGATAGGGCCAGACAAGGTCGTTAGGGACCTCCGTGAGAGGATTGAATACCCACGCCTTGGGGAGAGTCTCGTGATGCTGGAGAAGCCGCCCCTCGATCTCGCGGGACTCGATGCTCCTCTTCCTCGTCCCGGACTCGCCCTTGCGGACTCCCAGGAGGATGACGACTTCGCCATGCTCCTGGATGATCCCGTCGACGAAACGGTTCATCGGATTGATTTTCAAACGCTCGGTGCACCAGCGGAACCCCGGAGGCTCCGGGGTCGGATAGCCTTTCCCGATCACGAGGGTCCAGAACGTCTCTTCGTCCTTGGGATAGATGATTTCCGAGATGACCGGGAGATTGTTTTCATGGGCGTAACGTCCGATCTTCCGGTTGGACGCATGCATGTAGAGGGAGACGACCGGGTTCTCAAGGCGAGTATCGCTGGAAACCACGTATATCGGTTTCCAACGCTTGCCTTCCGGGATCTTCTGGAGCATCTCGAAGGCGAGCATCGTCAAAAGAGAGGAGTCCTTGCCCCCGCTATAGCCGATCATCCAGGGCCTCTGGTCGTGGAGGTACACCCTCTCCATGTCCTCGAGGACGGACGAAAAGACGGAAAGGCGACCATCCTCTGTCATCGTCATTCCTCTGAAGAATCTTCCCCTCCAAGGATGCGCGGTTCTTCGTAGAGTTCCGCAAGATCCGACCACACTCGTTCAATGAGGGGCCATTCCTTCACAAAGTCCTTCGTGTATTCGAGAAGGTGGAGGACCCCTGTCCGCGCATAGGGCTCAAGGATCTTGTGGCGGTCAGAGGGAGCACCCTTCTCGAAAATCACCTCCAGACGCTGAATGTCTGTCTTTTTTGGTTCAATCCACCGGTTAAACAAAACAGTCGCGTAGAGGTCGCTAAGAAAATCCTTGTTCTTTGGCCGCTCAAGGACCGTATAAGGAACCTCGACGCCTTGCGGGTTTTCCTCATCCGGTGGAAATTGTTCGGTCGGAGAGCCGATTCGCACCCCTATCGCCGAGCAAAAGATGAACAGCTCGGCGGCAGTCTCGAAGAGGATGCCGTTCCCTTTGTTTTGGCAAAACTTTGCCCTGGCCTCATGCCAAGGTGCGCCATAAAGGACGATGGAACTTGAAATTGGCTGGCTGTTGTTCATCTAGTCCTCCTTCTCGCCACCCTCGGCAAAGTAGCGATCCACATCCTCGTAAGAGCATTCCTCGATGAAGGCGTCCACCCCTACGCCTTTAATGACATAGATGGTCCCCGCGTCCACTTCTTCGACCATGTCGTTCAGGTCGCGGTTGGACATAAGGACAATCTGCTTAGGAATCTCACGGAAATAGGAAAGGGCATGCAGGGTCTGCTCCCTGTCGGTCTCGCTGAAAGGGGCGTCGATGACAAGTGGGTATTCGTCGGAGAGGTCAAGGATGTCATCCTCATGGCGATCCCGGAAACGCTTAAGAACCGCGAGGATGCCAAGGACATAGCTATAGCAGGCGACTGCGGCCTGGCCTCTCGACTTGTAAGTGATATCCCCCTCGCGGATCGTAAGCTTGAAATCCTCGCTTAGCTCAGCGGTCTTTACGGCTCCTACAAGGATTTTGTTGAGGTACTCTTCGATCGCTTGCTGGAGATCCGTTCGGACATTTAAGGTACGTTGCTTGGCGAGTGCTTCAAAAAGCTCGGCGACCTCGTTGGACAACGAAAGGGCATAGCGCTCCTTTCGGGCGATGTTCGCCTGCCTTAAGGCCTCATCAAAACGTTTCCTTGCCGCTTCCCAGATGTGTTTCTTTCGATCGGCCTCCGCAGATAACTCACCAATAGAATCGTTGGTCTTTTTAACTTTCTCCTGAAGCGCCCTTAGCCTTTTCCATTTGCTTTCGGCATCGGCATCAAAACCCGCCCGCTGCCGCTCCCAGGCCTCCTTGAGCTTGTTGGCCAAGACTCTAATTCGTTCTTCTTTGGCGACCAGTTCCTCCACGAGGCTGTGCAAGTCGCGGAATCCCCGCTCCAATTCATGCTCCACTGCTGAGTCTTTCCGCTCGAGATAAGAATCGTATGTCGGTCGATAGGATGCTGGAGGGAGCGCTGTAAGCCATCGTTCCAACTGCTCTCTCTCCAGTTTCCCAATACGGTGGCCGCAAATGCATTCTTCCTTTTCCTCTAGGCATTCAATAAGTTCTTTGGTCAACGAGGCCGGCACTTCCTGGTCGCCAATCTCATCCGGTTTCATCCTTACGGCATCAACGACATTCTTGGCAACGGCAAAGGACATGAAATGGGACCTAGCAGAAGCGGCAATCTTAAGAAGAAGGTCGTCATACTGCCTCCGCAACGACTCCTGTTCCTTCTCTAAATCGTTAATCCGCCTCTTCAAATCTTCCTGGTTAGGGATGTCCTTAAGCGTTTCGGAAAGGACAAGCATCTCTTTCTGTTCGGATTTTGCTTCCTGCCTCCGCAATTCGCACATCTGTTCCGCCCTGTGAAAAGAGTTTTTTGCTTGCTCCTCAGCCTCGCGAGCCTCTTCCAGGCCTTTGAAGCCGGAATATCTCGCTTCGCTTAGCCCTTTATCCAACATGCCCGAAACCGACCACGCAGATCCTGAAAGAAGTTCTTTCGCAACGTTATAAACATCCGTTTGAAACAAGGTCGCGATCGCTTCCTTCAGTCTCTTCCCATTTGAGTTTTTGCTGTCTTCAAACCGATCTATGAACTGTTCGCCGTCAAAGAAGAAGTAGCCAGCAAGCCCCTGGGGCATGATTCGATCGATAAACTCCCGCCCCTCATCCCCTTTCTCGCCTTGAATCGGCGTGGCGCTCCCATCGGGGTTCTCTTTCTCAATAGTGAAATACTCTTCAGGGTGTTCTTGGTCGTTCTTATCCTTTTTCTTCTTCCTGCGCAAACCGCCACCGGGCTGCTTCAAGAATAGCCAACGACGTTGAATGTAATAACGAATCCCATCCACCAAGATGGTCAAAGACCCGTACAGAGTGACATCGGACCCAATATCGGCGTCCTTCCTAACCCCGCTGTTGACCAGATCGTCTTCAGAAAACTCGCATCTTCCATAGAGAATCCATTGGAGAAGCTGAAGGATAGTGCTTTTCCCAAAGCCGGATTTCCCGTAAATCAAGTTGACTTTGCCGTCAGTATTAAAACGAATTGGGCGGTCGCGCCTTCCAAACTTACGGAAGTTTCTAAAATTCTCCGCCCAGACCTTCTCAATCAGCATCCACAGAGTCCTCCTCTTTTGCGAGCTCGACTTCTGCAAGCTTGAGAGCCGTCTGATAAAGCTTCTGGGCTGCTGCTTTCTTCATGCTGAGGTTGACCTGCGGAGAGGCAAGAATATCTTTCGCCTCCGACAAAGCGCCCTCGCGCAATTGGGCTGCAGCGGCCTGGCTGACTTCGTTTTTATCCTCACGCCTAGGCATCCGCTTCGTCTCCTTCCATCTGTATCTTCTCCATCACGAAATCGTCCTCCTTGCCAAAGAAGGCTTCCTCAATAGTCCCAAGACCGTAATGAACCAAGTAATGTTCCAAACGATCCTTAAGGCCCATCTCCCAATTTCTAGCGCTCCTAGCGAACTCATAGAAACGCCTAAGCTCGTAACGGGCCAGGGCCTGACAGTCCGCACCTTGGGGGAGGCAAACCACGTCATAGATTGAGGCATGATCCTTGCCCGTCTCTTTCGAAAGACGAAGGATTCGGCCCCTCCGCTGGATGAACTCCCGAAGAGTCGAACCGCTTGCGAGAATAAGGGCGGCACGGATAGAGGGAAGGTCGATTCCCTCGTCTAGGCAGCGAATCGCAGTTATGGCGTTGATCGTCCCTTCCTGAAATCCTCTCAAAATCAAAGTCCGCTCGACCTTATCCTCGCGGCTGGTGAACGGGGAGACGATCAGCCATGGCAACGTTTCCTTCAGCTTCTTATGAACGAAGGAGATGAAGCGTTCTTCCTCGGCAATGTTTCCGCCATAGATGTCCCCCGCTCCGCAATAGACAAGCAGATGGTCGAGATCTTCTTTCGCTACAGATTGAATAAACTCGCCAAGGCGCGAAATCTTGTCACTGCAATTGGCAACGACCTGGGAACGAAGGCGAATAAGCCTAGAGCAATCTTCCTTCTTCTTCGGATCGGAACTCTGAAGGGCCGCGGCGATAAGCTGCGTGTAGTGACGGAACTTCTCCTCTTCCTTGTCGTTGGGATGGCAGAAGAGCGGGTAGTAGTCATATGGAACAAGCACGCCCTTCTCGAGAGCTTCCTCAAGCGACAAGGAGATAGCGAGTCCTCCGAAGTCCCTGATGATCCGCGGACCAAGCTCGTCCCCGGGCATTCCCGTCCCGGGGGTGGCGCTCAAGCCTATGCAAGGGCCGAAGAATTTCGCCTGCTCAAGCCAATCGGGATCGATGTGGTGAGCCTCATCGGCAAGAAGAAGGCACTTCTCGCTAGGGTAGTTTCGAAGCTGGGCTTCAAGTTTTTTCTTAGAGTGGTACGTGACCAAGAGGACCGTCCTTGCGTCCTTGTTGCGGAACCTCCTTCCGGACAAGGCGCTTTGCACCTCCTCTCGCCACTGGGGGTTCTTTGAATTGCACATGATCGGCCGAACGCCTAGCCAATGCTCAATCTCCCTTTCCCATTGGTCGGCCAGGGCCAGAAGAGGGACGGCGACCACAACAATGGCGTTCCTCCCCTTCTCCCAATATTCCTTGACCGCGGCCAGTGCCGTCCTCGTCTTCCCTGTGCCAGTCGCCATCATGAAGAAGCCACGGCAACCCATCTCAAACCACCTGTCGACGGCACTTCTCTGATAGTCGTATAGATAGCCAACCCCTATATCCTCTTTAACGCTTGAAGATTGCCCAGACGAAGGAACGCTTGCTGAGCTTCGCTTTAGCGAGACGGCAGGGATGGAATCAATGCATTCCCTGACAATCGCACTAAGCTCCCTTCGTTCGAGCCATTGATCCTCACCCGAAAACGCGGCCTGGACTTTCTTCCTATCGGAAAAGCAGTACTTGTCTTCTCCAACTTCCCAGGACCGGAACACCTTGAGGTCCTCATAGTTCCACACCCCTTTGATACTCGTGATCGCGCTTCCGGTAAGATTCGAGCTTCCGCTGAAAGATACGCAATTCCCATGCGAATCTTCGAATACTCCGATCTTCTGGTGCATCAGGCCCGACGACATATAGGGTCCGACGGCTATGATTTCCAACCGATTCGCCGCAATCATCTCGCGGAGCAAGGAAACGGAGTCAGGGTTCTCTTCGGCGGCCTTCCTGAGTTCCTTCAGCAGACGCTTCTCGGCTTCGGAAAAAGACGCCTGGAATCTTTCCTTGTCCTCGTAGGCTTCTTGGATAGCCGCTACGTCCTCTTTCTTGACGAAAGCGCATATCGCTAGGCGGATCTTCCCTCCATGGAAAAAGAAGGTCTCCAGCCCGGGAGAGATCGCAATCAAGGACTCGCTTGAGAAAAAGCCGAATAGGGCGTCGAAGGACTTAGCCTCCCTGAGGCACGGATTCAAAACGTAATCCGCGATAGGGGTGTCTGGCGTATTCGAATAGTCATGGCCAAGACCGAGCACGTCTCGAAGATTCGTCTCCGCCATCTTGCCTCCCACTCTCCCGAAACCTCCAAAAAACAAAGGAAGAATACCCCCCCCTTGATTTTTCAAGATGACGTGCAAAAAACGACGATTTCATCGGAATTTTTTTAATGTATAACGAATGTCTATTTACGGGCCATCCCGTTCGTCCAGAAGAGGCCCGGCCTAAGGGAATCCTCGCTTGTCCATACCGAAAGAGGGAAGAAACCCGCTATCTTCAGGGATTGCTCCAAGGTGGAGGGCTCCATGTCGGCGTAGAACCTCCCGTCCCTCATCCCCCGGAAGCTTCCCTTCTTGAAGGAGCAGTAGAGGACCCCTCCTTCCCTAAGGGCCTTATGGCACTTCCCCAGGGCCTTCGGGAGATCCTCCGAATGGAGGAGGGAGGCAGAGGCCCAGATTCCGTCGAACTCGTTTACGAAGGGCATGTCCTCCGCCCTTAGGGCGAGCGCCTCCATCCCCAGGGACCTTGCTCTCCGGACGAAAGGAAGGCAGGGGTCGATCCCCACCACCTGGTAGCCAGCGTCCCTAAAGGCGAGCATGTCCCTTCCCGACCCGAACCCGAGGTCGAGGATCCTCCCTCCCTCGGGGACGTAGGAAAGGAACTTCCTCCTCGTCCCCTCCATGTCGAGATGGAAGGTGCCCTGGACGTAGAACTCCGCGTTCTCCTCGTAGAAGCCGCTCACAGGAGGCATCCCCCGTAGTAGAGGTCGACGAGATGGTTCTCCTCAGCGAAAAGGAGGGCGCCCACGTGCTTTTCCATCCCCTTCATCCCCCTGAGGCGGGGAAGGAGGTCCTGGTTCCTCCTCTTGAGGCGGACGATGTCCTCCTTTCCCGGGAGGGAGTCCCCCTTCGCGGAGTTATTCCCCTTCCTCGTCGGGACGAGGTTCCAGATGTCGTCGGAGTAAAGGTAGCTCCACGGGATTACGTGGTCGAGGGAGAAGTCGTCGAGAGGGACATAGGACCCTTCCTCGTAGAAATCAGGGATCCTCACCCGGCGGTAGGCGTCCTGGATGACGTCCTTGAACTCCTTGAGGCTTCCTCTCCTCAGCTCCTCGTTCGAGGCTGCGACGACCTTCCTCGCAATCCTCGGCGATCCGTTGAACCTCTCGAGGATCTCCGCCCAGCGGAGGTCGACCTCATCCTCGAGGAGCTCGCGGAAGGAGATGAGGAGCCCGACCTGCCAGGAGGCGAAATAGATAGCCTTCTCGGGCCTCCGGTACTCGTATAGGGGCAGGGGGTCCCTCCTCCCCTTGAGGTTCAGGAAGCGATGGGCGACGTTCTGGGGGAGGACATTCCCGACTTCGCGGAACGTCTTCTCGAGGAGCCCCTTCTCCTCCTTGAGGAGAGGCTCCGCCTCGCTCCACCAGGAGGGCCTCCTGGTCCCGAGGAGCGCATAGTAGCTTTCGATGAGGTCCTCGACGTAGGAGACGATCAGCGCACCCCTCTGGCCTCTCTTCTCCGGCGCCTGACGGAGGTGGAAGAAGCAGGTCTGGTTCCAGTAGAGCCTCACCATCTCCTTGGCGATGTCGGAGAAATGGAGCATCGCCTTCCCGTCAGGGGGAAGTTGCATGAAGCGTCCCTTCCCGAGGCAGGAAAGGATTGCACGGGCCCAAGCGCACTTGTAGGTGTTGTCCACCTGCATGCCCCGGAGGACCATCGTCCACTGGGCGATGTAGGTGGGAAGCCTTTCTTCCATAGGGCAATTGTAGAAAGAAGGTCGCTCCCGTTCCATAGGATTCTCCCTATCCAACAAGATGCATAAAGCATGCCCCAAAAGAAGGGTTGCCTAGCAAAACCGCGGGATTCCTCTTGTAACGACGATATCCGGGGATTGAAGGCAGTTCTGCGAAGTTATCGCCAAGAAACGGCGATTATTGCCCTAAGCCCCCTTCCTCATCCTCATAAGTAAGCGCCTCAAGGGCGCTCCGTTCCGAAAAACGGTCTCCTCCTCGAGGACCTCATAGCCCCTTCCGAGGAAGAACCCCTTCGCGGTGAGCGAGGACTCCACGCGGATCTCCCCTTCCGCACGGGACTCAAGCATGTCGCATATCCTCGAGGCGACGCCCATCCCCTGATAGTCCGGATGGACGTAGAGCATGTCGAGATGCCCGCCCTCCTCGATGTTCCCGAACCCGATTGCCTCTTCCCCGAGGAAGGCGACCAGTGTGAGCGAGGACTCGAACCTATCCGCCCAACCATCCTGATCTGCCGCGGAAGCCCATGCCTCGAGCTGGAGCTTCGAATAATCCTTCGCGCAAGTCGCATCAATCGCGCGGATGAATATATGGGCGAGGCCCTCCGCCCATCCCCTTTGGAAAGGACGCAGGAGGATCCCGATGTCCTTTCCTTCCCGGACGTATTCCCGGAGGGCCTTCCCCTCGAGCTTCCGGACGAATGCCTCCTTCCCGTCGCAGTACCCCTCGATGTCATAGGGGAAGCGGAGGGCAAGTTCTTCCTTGATCCTCCCGTACTCCTCCCGGACGTCCTCATGGGCGATGAGATAGTCCCTCGTCGCGAGGTGGCGCATGAGGTTCGCCCTGTCCCCTTCCTGGAAGACGTGGATCTGGTGGGTCCTCTCATCCCCGCCCTTCCGGAGATACCTCCTCCCTTTGATTCCGAACTCCCCCATGCACTCGTACCCGATCGCCGTGAGCTCATCCTTCTTCCCGTCGACGTCCTCGAGCGAACGGACGGCCGCCATGATGTCGATGACGGGCTTGCTCTTGAGCCCGGGCACCGCGGTGGAACCGATGTGATGGATGGCGACGAGGTTCTTCCCGAGGATCGAGGAGATAAGCTCCGCCTCCTTCCGATATAGGGCTGGGTAGCGGGGGTCGTATTCGCGGACGATCACGTGCTGGGACATGGGGCCAGTCTACATTCCCCGGGCTCCCTGCGAAAAGGGAGGCCCGCTAGAGCCTCCCGTACTCCTCGTCCGAGACGGGATCGAGTAACTCGGTCGAGCATTCTTCCCCCGGCACCTCGATCGCGAGGTGGGCGAACCATTCGTCCTTGCTCGCCCCGTGCCAGTGCTTGGCGCCGGGGGCGATGAGGACGACGTCGCCGGGATGGAGCTTCCGCGCCTCCTTCCCCCATTCCTGGCACCAGCCTTCCCCGTCGGTGCAAAGGAGGATCTGCCCTCCCCCGGACCTTGCGCGATGGACGCGCTCTACCTGAAGAAGGAGCTGCGGTCCATCTACCTCAAGGACGTCTCGGCGATGACCCGCATCTCGAGGACGGCGATCTACTCCTACTACAGGAGCAAGGAGGAGATCCTCCTCGATTCCCTCTACAACCACTTCGTGGAGCTGGACGACGGGCTGGAAAGGCTCGTGGGAAAGGGGCTTTCCACCAAGGAGGGGATCATCTCCTCCATCGCGAGCCTCCTGGAGGAGAACGTCATCATCCTCAAGATCATGTCCTGCGGCCTCGAGGACATCGAGCGCTCCTCCTCCCTGGAGAACCTCGTCGTCCTCAAAGGCGAGCTGAAGCGGTTCCAGACCGCCTTCAGGAGCCTGGCAAGGGAATGCGGGAGGGAGAGGGACGCGGACATCCTCGCCGCCTCCTTCATCACCATGATGTACGGCTACTACCCGATCGCCTATCCGATCGACGTGCAGAGGGAGGCGATGAGGAGGACGGGCACTGAGATCGGGCTTTCCCTCCGCGAGATCATCGTCGGTTCCCTCAGCCTTCTTTTCCGATAGGGAAGGCCTTCAAGAACGATCCTAGAAATTCTGATATATACGCGATTCCTTTAATGGGATTTGAGAGATAGGTGGCAATTGCCACTCTCCTCCCAAGTGAAATAAGAGGAAGCGCATGAAAAAAAGATAGCGCCCCTGACGTCTCCTTGGACTGAGGAGCTTTGCGCCGGAAGTTCCGCAGAAGGCTACATAGCTTCCGAGAGCGAGCTGATTCTCGTCCAGACGTGCCTAGTAGGACGTCAGGATCCCAATTGTCTCGCTTCGCAATGTTCAACTAGACCCCCTCCAGCACCTCACCCTCGGCCTCCCGGGCGCCTTGTGGCAGGGGAGCGACACCGGGACGTCCCTCTTCTCCAGGGTTCCTCCGTCGAGAACCGGATCTGCTTCCCATACGTCAGCGGCGCTGGCACACGTTTTATTGCGGGAAACGCAGGGTTCATGCGACACTCTATTGTGGGGAACGCAAGATTGCCTTGGAGTGCACGGAGCCTTGTGCAACGACGGAACGGCCTCCGCAGACAGAGGACTGTAAGACAGAGCAGGGACCTTGCCGGATTTGCTTCCAAGAAAGCCAGAAGGAGCCCTGCAAGGAAATTTAGCGAGCTGGCCAAAGGGGCTACGGGGAGACGGAAGGCAGCGCGCTGATGGAGAGAGCCGGATGCTGCGAGGCTGCTTGGGTTCCTATTTCCTACGAGGTTCGTCCGTACGAGATTCCGAGCGCCTTCTCACAAACAAGGCCCTTGTTTCTGTAGTTTTCAACATAGACATGGCCCTTGTTTCTGTTGATATCCGTCATCGACAATCTTAGTACGTGTACTGATTAATCAAGCGGAAGGCCGGAAATATATATCTCAGAAAAATGTGGACATGTACCTCCTCGAATGGAAGTCCGCCCCCGACAAGCTGCCCTTGATCGTCACCGGGGCAAGGCAAGTCGGAAAGACGGAAAGCATCCTTAAGTTCGCCAAGGAAAACTACGAAAGCCTCGCCTACGTCAACTTCGCGGAGAATCCTCTTTTCTCCCGGATCGTAGGCGACGGCTATTCTCCGGACAAAATCGTCAGGAACATGTCCCTCGTCAATCCCGCGTTCAACTTCGTCCCGGGCAAGACGCTCATCTTTTTCGATGAAATACAAGCTTGTCCCGAAATCACATCCTCGCTCAAGTTTTTCAAGCTGGACGGAAGGTACGACGTCATATGCAGCGGCTCTCTCCTCGGGGTTCAGCTCTCCAGGATAGAAAGCATCAGCGTCGGCTACCAGACGATCCGGAAGATGACCTCCCTCGATTTCGAGGAGTTTCTCTGGGCGTGCGGCCATGGCGAGGAAACGGCAGAGGACATGCGCCAGCACGTGAAAGCGATGTCCCCTTTCTCCGAGAACGAGCTTGATGCATACGAAAGCCTGTTCTTCGACTACATGGTCGTTGGCGGAATGCCTGCCGTCATATCGTCCTATCTGGCTCGGAGAAACTTCCAAGGCATCCCGGAACTCCAAAACGGACTCATCGGCGGCTATCGCTCGGACGTCAGGAAATACGCTGGCGGCCTGGACCAAGAGCGAATCATCGGCGTGATGGACTCGATCGCCCCGGAGCTTGGCAAGGAGAACAAGAAATTCGTCTTCTCCCACGTCCGGAAGGGAGGAAGGTTCGCCGACTACTTCGGATGCATCGAATGGCTTCGCGACGCTGGGCTCGTCACCCCCTCCCGGCTCTTGAACTTTCCCGAGATCCCCTTGCGAGGCAACACCGTGCCAAACGCCTTCAAGGTCTATTTCTTCGACACAGGCCTCCTCCTCTCCCTCCTGGACCCGGAAAGCGGGGAGGACTTCCGGGTCAGGAAGAACTTCGGGGTGTACAAAGGGGCCGTCTTCGAGAATTCCGTGGCGGAATGCCTGAGCAAAAGCGGGCTGGACCTCTACTACTACAAGAGGCCCGATTCCACCTTGGAGCTGGATTTCGTCCTCAGGACCAAGGACGGGATCGTCCCGGTGGAAGTCAAGAGCAAGGACGGCAACGCCTATAGCCTCCGGGAAGCGATCGCCAACCCGAAATACGGGGACATATCCGAAGGAATCAAGATCACCAGGAAGAACATCTCCTACTGCGGCAAAGTCCTGACGCTCCCCCATTTCTGCGCCTTCTTCATCAAGGACTGGCTGAGAGAAAGGTAGATGTCCTCACGAACAAGACCCGCGGAAAGCGGGCGCAATCCGTGCTCATTCTTCAAAAACCTCTGCAAATTACGGGTTTTCAGGGAGTAACCAGAATCTGCGAATGATATAGAGAATTCCGAATCTTATGTAGCCTTCTACAGAAGTTTCGAATATCTCAATGGACAAACGCGAGAAACTGGCGTCGGCCTCGCGGCCTCGCACTCTCCCTACGAAAAAAATGCCTGGGCGCCTAGGCCTCAGCCCAGGGCGCGTCAGACATGCCCGATCTTGTGGTGCCCCGCCGCAGAATCGAACTACGGATTGATCCTTACCATGGATCTGTTATGCCATTTAACTAGCGGGGCATGCTGCTTGTGCAGCGTGCGTATGTTAGTGGAAGAACCCCCTCCATGCAAGTGAGAAAGGCGTCCTTTTGCGGCAATGGAGGCAATCCGCATCAGGATGAGGCCTGCTTGCCTCTTCGTTCGCGAGAAGAACATACCTCCGAAGCCGTGGAGCAACCAATGCCGGAGGAAGCGGAAAGGCCGGAAAACTTGAATATCCGGAACCCAGCCCTTGCGATGATGCGAAAAGAAGCGATCACTCTTCCGAGAGGAAGGCGGACTCATAAGGGATCGCCCTTGCCCAAGTCCCATCATCGCGCCGGAACAGAAGCCGGTAGAATCCCCGCCAGCCAGGGCCAGGGAAACTCAGGAGGCCGTGGCAGGAGAACCAGAAGACATCGTCTTCAGCGGGGTTTTCCTCGCTATTCCTTTCAAACGCCCAGGACAGGGCGTAAGCATCGTTCCCGCAGGGATTCGCATAGATACGGACCTGCTCCAAGGCCCCTTCCACGACGAGGAAGAGGGTCGCCTTGCCGAAGTCCGTCGCCACGGGAACCCCGTCGCATGGAAGCGCCGGCCCCCTGTTCCGGATCGCATCCTCGTAGACAGGGGCGAGGACTCGCTCCGGATCGTCCTTGCCTTGCCAGTATTCGAGGACACCGGCCTCAGGCGGAGTCGCGAAAGGCTCGATGACAAGGATGCCTTCCCATTCCCCGACCGTCTCGCCTTCCTCCTCCTGCACAAGTCCCGCCTCATGCCCGCCATAGGAAAGGCGCCTCGGTTCCGAGTCGGCTGAAGAACAGGAGGACAAGGAAAGCGGGGCGCAAATCCCGATGACCGAAAGCAAGGGAATGGCAAATCTCAAGGCGAATTTCACCTGACGCCCTCCTCTTTCTATATCCCAATATGCCACCTAGACAAAATAGCAATCGCCGTTCCTCTTGGCGTTCCGAAAAAACCGGCGCTTCCAGTCGTTTCCTTTCCCGTTGGGGAGCCACTCTCCTGGGGAAGGAACGCCATTGCCACCTCTCTCCCCCTGCCGGAGAATAGCCCCAGCAAAGGAAGCCCTTATATGGAAAAGACAAGGATTTGGCTCGACACCGACATCGGGGACGACATCGACGACACCCTCGTCCTGGAGGAAATCCTCCGGAACCCATCCCTTGACCTCGTGGGGATGTCCACCGTGTTCAAGAACACCCCTCTCCGCGCGGAGTTCGCCACGAGGATGCTCCGCGCCGCGGGAAGGGAGGAGATCCCCGTCCTCGCCGGCTCCCCCGTCCCCATCCGGGGGCTCACCCCCGTCCGGCCCCACGAGACCTTCTCCCAATGGGACCTCGACGAGAAGACGCCCGATCCCGGGATCCACGGCGAAGAGGCCAAGGACCCCCATCTCGTCCCCCGGAGGATCCTCGAAGAGGCGAGGAAGGCCCCTCTCGTCCTGCTCGCAATCGGCCCCCTCACGAACATCGCCAGGACCATCCTCGAGGACAAGGAAGGGGTCCTCAAGAACTCACGCGTCTTCCTCATGGGAGGGGAATACCGGGAACATCGTCCCGAGTGGAACCTCGAGTGCGACGTCGAGGCGTTCAAGACAATCCTCTACTCCGGGCTCGACATCCGCGCGGTCGGACTCGAGCTCACTGAGAAAAGCACCCTCTCCCCCGCGGAAGAGGAACTTCTCGCAAGGACAGGGAGCGACCCGCTCGGGGACTTCCGGAGGGAGGCAGTCCGCCGCTTCCAGAAGAGCACGAACTGGCCGATCACCCCCCACGACGCGCTCGCCCTCTACATGCTCCTCAAGGAAGAGAAGCTGGACTTCCTCCCGGTGCGGCACGAGGTCGAGGAAGGGACGGTCGACGGGCAGGCCCGCGGATGGCTGAAGGAAGGGAAGGAAGTCCCCGGGATGAAGTTCCTTGCCTCCATCGACATGGAGGACCTCCATCAGTTCGTCCTAAATCTCGGAATCTAGGCAAAACCTGCTCGACCAGCGCGGAAACGCCGCTGGTTTTTTGATATTCGACCGCCAAGAAGAAAGGCGCCCCTCCGGAGGGAAGGGCGCCTTGGGGATGTCGATGAGGCCGGCCTACTGGCGGGTCAGGACGGTGCCCTCCGTCGGGTAGGTCCAGCTCAGGTCCTCCACGAAGGTCAGGGTGCCATCCCCGATGGTGAGGACGATTTCGTACTGAGTCCCATAACCCCAAGTAGTGACGGTGATGGTGTTGGCATCCCTGTCGATCACGTAGGTCTGGTTCTCGACGTTATCCTGGGCGGCGTCGCCCCCGATGTAGTCGTTCCAGCTCCCAAGGGTGAAGTAGCACTTCGTCTCGTCCACGAACTCAAGGGTGATGTCGTTGTAGTCGCACTCGCCGACGTAGGTCCAGCCGATGAACTCGTTGGCGGGCTCATGGTGCGCCAGCACCGTGTAGGTTCCCTCGCCGAGCTCGATGTCCCAGGTCTCGCCGCCCTTCTTCAGGGTGACGTGGGTCTCGTCGACGATCTGGTAGGTCAGCCCTTCCTCGCCGAGGTAGGTGGCCGCCCCGGTCCCGTCGAGGACGAGGGTGTCCGTTCCTCCTACAAGGGTGTAGGTGCCCTGGTAGCCGTCCAGCGTCACGAAGGCGCCGTCCTTGATGCCGATCTCGAGGAGGGTCTCCCCATCCTTCTGGATGAGGTAGCCGCCCGTCTCGCTCGTGTCGAGGATCGAGGCCGCGCCCTCGTTGAGGACGAAGTCGACCCCGAAGTGGACCACGCCGCTCGCCATGTCGTTCCAGGCGGTCGCGTACACCTCGCCGTCCCGCTTGGCCTGGACGACCTGGTTCGTGCCGAAGTGCTTGTATTCGACGGTGTAGAGCGAAGGGTCGTCCCCTTCCTCCATCCTCACCATGTAGACGTTGTCGTTCCCGGTCAGGGAGCTGAGGCCCCAGCTGGAGAAGATGATGTTGTCGCCGTAGAGGGCGATTCCCTCGTTCCCTTCGTACTCGACGGTCAGGGTGCCGGTCTCCTCCTCGTAACCGAGGATCCTGGCCTCCCCGCCCCGGTAGGAGAAGTAGCCGGAGGCGTCGATGGTGGGCGCGAGCGCCTCGCCGTACCACGCGGTGTTGTTCGCATAGGTGTTGTTATAGACGTTGACGCCCTGGTAGCTACCGAGGAAGGGGGCGTCCACGAAGGCGGTCATGTCCTTCTCCGCGACGCGGACGAAGAAGGAGTCGCTCTCGTTGGTGATCTCGTAGGCGTAGTAGCCGTCCTCGTTCGCCCCGGCGGCGAGGAGGTCCTCGGTCTCTTCCCCGGAAGCGCCCTCGTATCCGGCCACGAGCGAGAGAACCTGGTAGTCCTCGCTCACGCCGCTGATTTTGACGTAGGCGGTCTCCCCGGCGAGGAACTCGTCGTCGAGGACGTAGGTCCCGTCCTCAAGGAGACGGTAGATGTCCGGGGTCAGGTGCGCGGAGGCTTCCCCGACGATCGTGCGGTAGTAGGGATCGACGACGGACTCGATGGTGATGTTCCTGTGGGGCATCGAGAAGGTGACGCTCATCTCGCCCTCGGCGGCGAGGATCTCCTCCCCGGTCTCAACGATGCGGATCCCCTTCGCGAGGTGGGTGTCGGTGTCCTTGAGGCGGACCTCGACCTCGGACTTATAGGCTACGACATCGTAGTTCACCGAGGAGGCGTACTCCTCGCCCGGGGCCTTCGCGTAGACGCCGGAGATGTTGGGGTCGTCCCATATGAGCTCGTAGAGCCCGTAGGAGGTATCGCCCGTGACGACGACGTCGAAGGCGGGCATCTCGAAGGTGTAGACGGTGGTCCCGTCCGCGCCCGCCTCGGTCTCGTATTCGACCACGGTCGGGTTGAAGAAGGAGTCGCTTGCGATCGTCAGCCCGTTGAACACCATCCCCGGATCGACGAGGACGGTGAAGGAGACTTCCTCCCCTTCCTCGTAGGAGGACTTGGCCCCCTGGAGGGTGATCGCACCCGCGGCCTCGAGGGTGTAGAGGGTCCCGGGGACGTCCGCCTCATGGGCGGTCACGACGATCGTGACGGCCTCCGCGGGCATCTCGAAGTAGTAGGTCCCTGCCTCGAGGAGGCCGCACGCATAGCCGTTGGCGGTCACGGAGTCGACGATGAGCTCCCCGGCGTCCACGACGACCTTGACGAGCGCGCCTTCCTCGGCCCTCTCGTCCACCGTAACGGTCACGCCATCGGGCGCCTCCACGCTGATCGGGTAGGTCACCACGGGCTCGCTGGAGGAGGAACTAGAGGAAGAGCTGGAGGAGCTGGAAGAGGAACTGGAAGAGGAGCTCGAGGAGCTAGAAGAGGAACTGGAGGAGCTGGAGGAGCTGGAGGAGCTGGACGACGAGCTGGAGGAACTCCCGCTCGAAGTGCCTCCCTCATGGGATGAGGAGGAGCTGCCGCTTGAGGAGCCTCCCGTGAGAGATGAGGATCCCTCCTCCGAGGAAGAGGAGGAGGATGTCTCCCCATTCCCGCAGCCAGAAAGGACGAGCGCCCCGGCGGCGAGGATGAGGGCATATGCATTCTTGAGTTTCATCGTTAGGGTTTCCTTTCTTTACTCCGCGGGAGTCCAGACGTTCTCAGAGGCCCCATGGGTCATGACGCCGATCTTGATCCCGTCCACGTAGACGTGGATCTCCGCCTCCTCGTCCGAAGACTTGGGGAGCTCGACGGGGTTCCCCTCCCCGTCCTTGCACTCGACCCCGGAAAGGTGAAGCTCATAGGAGATGGAGGACTCGTAGCGGTAGAAGCCTGTCGCGATGACCGTCCTAGTCCCGTCGCTATCCGTCCGGTAGCCTTGGAAGAGGCCGGTGTAGCCGGAGACGTTGAGGAGCGAGGCGCTGTAGGTGGCCCCGTCCTCCGCGGTCTTGAGCCCCCACCAGACGTCGTTCTTGGCGAGGGTATCGAAGTTTCTCCAGGAGGAGAGGACCAGGTTCGGCCCGTAGGCGAGGATCTTCCCGTTCGTGAAGTGGATGATCCCCTCCTTGTCCTCGGGATTCCCCTCGATCGAGGAGATGACGGACTCCGTCCCACCGAGGGAGGCGATCCCCGAGGCGGGAAGCTCTGCCGAGGTCCCGCTGGGCGGCTCGTCGTAAAGGTCGTTGTAGGTGGCGTACCCTTCCGCAACAAGGTAGCTCCCGACGAAGGGGTAGTCCGCATAGGCGGTCGGGTTCTCCTCGAGGATGGTGACGCTGAAGGGGGCGAGAGCGTCCGCGGGGATCGTCCCCTCGTAGTAGCCCTCGGCGTTCAGGGTCATGGACTCGCTCGCCGCCTCGGAGGAGTAGTACCCTTCCTCGTACCAGCCCAGGAGGACGTCGCGGACCTTGATGTCCTCACTCTCCCCGGCGACCCGGACGTAGACCGTCTGGCCCGGGAGGAAGGAGCTCTTCTCCACGTATGCGCCTCCCTCGTCCTTGCCGTAGAGGGTGCCCGTCAGGCTCTGGCTGTTGGTGAGGGCGACGTCGATCGGGGCGATAATCTCCGCCTCGATCGCATAGCCGCCCGTCGCGGCTTTGTCGATCGTCCCTTCGTAGTAGCCCTCCTCGTTGAGGGTCATCAGGACCTCTCCGTCGCTCCAGCCTTCCTCCCAGAGGAGGGTGAGGGACTCGACGCGGGCCTCCTCGTTGAGGAGCGTCGCCTTCGCGTAGACGGTGTCGCCCGGGAAGAAGCCCGTCTGGGAGACGTATTCCCCTTCCGCGTCCTTCGCGTAGAGGGCGATCTCGACGTCCTCCGAGGCGGGGAGCGTCACCTCCATCCTCTCGATGGTGGCCGGGACGAGGACGATCTCTTCCTCGTCGTCCATCTCATAGGACCAGTAGCCGTCCCCCACCTCCTCGAAGCGGGCGCTCGGGATCGTGCCCGAGCCCCACGAGGCAAGGTAGGTTCCGCCCCAGCCGGTGACCTTCACGTCGGGGCTCGTGGTCTCGGCCTTGAGGTAGACGATGTCCTCAGGGACGGCCTCGAGCGTCTCCATCACCTGATAGGCGCCCGTCTCGTCCTTCGTGTAGGCCGTCGCGGTCACGCCCTCGGGGCATTCGAACGCGAAGGGAAGGTACTTCAGCTCAGCCAGCGGGACGAGGGTCATGTCGTGGTTCGGAAGCGGGATGTCGAGGACAAGGGAGCCTTCCTCGAGCATGTAGGTCGCCCCGGACTCCTTGATCTCGACGCCCGTGGGCCGGTAGCGCGTCGCCTCCTTCATCGTCACGCGGATCGTCGATCCGGCGAGGGCGGCCCCCTTGTAGGTGATATCCTCGACCGAGCCTTCCTCGCCGAGGACGCCGTAGTTGAGGATGAGGTCGTAGGAAGTGTCGTCGGCCGCGTACTTCTCCTCGTTCACGCGGAAGAGGCGCGTCTCGGTCCCGCAGAGGATGGTGACGTCGGAATCGGGCATCTCGAAGGAGTACTCGTTCCCGTTCTTCGTGTAGGGGACCTCGTTCCCTTCCGCATCCTCGATGGTCACGACCCCCGTGAAGGAGACGGGCGTGCCCGGGAGGGTGTGGACGCTGAAGGTGATCGCATCTCCTTCGCGGACGAGCCCCTCGGGAAGACCGGTCAGGGCGATCCCCTCGGCGGAGATGTCGTTCACCTCGTATTTCCCGACGTAGTCGTAGGCGAGGGTGATGGTCGCCCCCTCCCCCGGCATCGGGAAGTAGTAGCCCCCGTCCGGGTCCTCGGCGGCGGGGTTCCCGTTCACGAGGAGGGCGTGGACGAGGATGTCCCCCTCCTCATAGGAGATGTCCACGTGGACGATCTCGCCGGGAGCAGCGCCCTCCGGCGCCTCGGCGGTGACCTCGGGCGGGAGCGAGAGGACGATCGCCTCCTCTCCCTCCTCCAAGGCGTGGTGGGTTGTCCCCGGCCCAGCCAGCGTGCGGCCAGGAACGTTCCCCGCGGCGGCGATCCCGACCAGGGCGCCCGCCGCGAGCAAGGGAAGCAGCAGTCTCTTCTTCATTGGAACTCCTTTCTCCTTCTCCTTTTCGTCGCATCGAATGTAACCGCTTCGCGATAACTTTCAACAGGAAATCGAACGCAGCAAGGGAAAGTTTTCTGGCTCAAGTTTTTCCTTGAGAAAATCGCGCGGATGCATATAAAAGCGTGGTGACGCCTCAATAGGAAAGGACGTGCCCCATGCGAAAGACCGCCTTCGCCCTGCCGCTTCTCCTCCTGCTGCCCTCCTGCTCGGGGACCCCTCCCGAAGGGAGCTCCTCCCCCTCCGTCGAGGATAGTTCCTCCTCTTCGGAGACGAAGCTCCCCGTCTGGGAGGAGAGCTATCCCCCGATCGAGGCGGAGGAATACTGCGAAGGCGCCTATGGCGGCTACCTCCTCCAGCTCGAGATGGGCTACGCGATGACGGTCGGGGACGAGTACGAGTGCTCCTTCGCCCCGGACGACAAGAGGGTGTCCTCCCTCGTCGTGGAGACGAGCGACCCCTCGCTCCTGGAGGCCATCGTCGACCCTGCGGGAGACTTCACCTTCCTCCTCCGCGCGAAAGGCGCGGGGAACGTCCTCCTCACCATCTACGGGGACGACGGGTTCTCCTACTGCCAGAAGGTCGTGAAGATCAGGAAGGAGATCCCCCTCGAGGAGATGGACGACTACCTCTTCTCCGTGACCTCGTGGAACGAGCCCCCCGGCTACCCCTACGGGACCTACGAGATGACCTTCGTCGACCCGGAGGAGAAGCGGGGCCTCCTCCTCATGTCCGACGAGATGGGGGCGGGGCAGCGCTACGACTTCACCTACGAATATTCCTACTACGAAAGCGCGACGAAGACGCACTTCTACTCCATCTCCTACGAGCCTTCCGAGACCGCGAGGACGACCCTCAGTTCCTTCTCGATCTCGAGGACCGGCGACTTCATCAACCTCTGGTACGTGGCGGGGGGCGAGGAGACGATCCTCTGCTTCCTCCTGCCGAGCATGGACTAAGAAAGGAAAGCGATATGAAGAAGAGCCTCCTCATCCTCCCTGCCCTCGCCCTTGCCCTCGCCGCCTGCGGCGGGGACGACGTCCTCCCTTCCTCCTCCCTCTCCGAAAGCGCGGGCGAGAGCCAGTCCCTTCCCGTGGAGTCGGGCTCCTCTTCTTCCCGCCAGGAGGAGAAGACGTACATCATCACCCTAACCCTCCCCGCGGGCGTCGAGGCGGAGCTAGACAAGGAGGAGGCCGAGGAAGGGGAAACCATCACCCTCACGATCCTTTCCACGGACCCTGGCTTCAAGGTGACCGGGGCAAAGGCGAACGACGAGGATCTCGTCTCGACGGACGGGAACAAGACCTTCTCCTTCCGGATGCCCGGACGGTCCGTCAGGGTGACCGTCCAGGTCGAGGTCGAGGGGAGGGTCACCCTCTCCGGCGACATCGCCGCCGTCCTCGCCCTCGAGGAGAACGGCGTCTACGCGGCGAGGAACGTCAAGGTCGACGTCCCCCAGGCGCGGGCGAACTTTTCCTATAACGTCGAAGGGGAAGGGGGCGCGCTTTCCAAGCTTTCCGCCTATTCGCTGGACGAGAGCAGGAGCTTCGCCGACATCTCCTTCAACTTCGGGGCGGAGGAGAACCTGAACATCGCCTCCGGGTCGACCTACGACTTCTTCTACGACCCGAGCTCACCCTTGTTCCCCTGCTACGTGCAAAGGGTGAAGGTGGACCAGCTCCCCAATAGCGAGGCTTCCCTCAGCTCCCTCTTCAACACAGGCCTCTCGATCCGCTCGGAGACGGCGATCCATCCGGCGGACGTCCAGGGCATGGCCCTCTCCCTGACGATCCCTGGGGAAGGTCTCGCCCAGGAACTCGAGATGAACCGCTACGAGGACGGCTCCTTCCTCTTCGTCGCGGAGGACCTCCTCCAGGGGCGGGACTACCATGTCTACAAGCGCCTCGACGAGGAGGCGGGGACCCTCACGGTGGTCGACGAGTACACGCACGCCCTCGGGAACAACGACCTCACGAGGGAGAGGGAGAACGCCTACTCGGCGACCTATGACGTCGTCGAGGATTCCCTTGAGGAGTCGGAGGACCTCGGGACCTTCGAGATCTCGCATCGCCTCGCGAGGAAGTCCCTCGAGACCTTCCCCTACGCGATGAAGCTCCTGGAGGGCGAGATCATGGACGCCTACCGGAGCGGCTTCCAGATGGAGGAGACGAGCTCCTACAGCGTCCGGATCGAAAGCGAGCCCCAGGAAGAGGGCTTCCTCACCACAGTCGACACCTACGTCGAATATAGCTCCGAGGGCGGTACCTACACCCAGGAGATGCACGAGGGCCATGTCTTCCACATGGAGATCGGCTTCACCGAGGGAGGCGCGGTCAAGAGCCTCGACTATCTCGAGACCGTCTACTCCGAGACGGAGTGGGACTTCGTGGGCCACGCTCCTCTCGCGGGCCAGTCCGGGAAAGTCGGGAAGAGGATGGAAGGCGAATGGCGGTACGGCGACCCCCTCGAAGGGGAAGCCCCCTTCGACCTCTCCCCCTATTTCATCGAGGAGTTCGAGGAGATCCGCTTCTATAACCCTGACTCCGGCGTCGCGGACGACGGGGAGACTTCCGCCGTCCACTACGGCGACAAGATCCGCCTCGCCTCCTACTTCGAGGAAGAGGAGATCGAGAACGTCGAGGCAAGCTACCTCCCGAGGACCGCGCTCGACCTCTGGCAGTACGGCCCCATCGCCTCGGAGGACGAAAGCAAGATCGGCAAGAGCGACACCGACGACTACACCGAGATGACCGCCCTCGGCCTCACCGACGAGACGGGCGTCGAGGTCACCATCGGGCGCGCGACGAAGGATCCCGGGGCGACCTACGCCCTGCCGATCCGCGTCTGGGCGACGACAAAGTTCCACGCCCTCGCCCTCGACTGGACCTTGAGCGACATGGTCGAGGACATCGACAGGGCGAGAATCTATGAGAACACCACGGAAAGCTACGTGGTGAACCAGGTCCCGGACAACGCGCCCTGCGTTTTCGAGGCCGAAAGCGAGAACCCCTCCCTCCTCGAGGTCGTCTCCACCGAAGGCGGTAGGCTGACCCTCAGGGCCGGTTCCGTCGATGAGCCCACCGAGGTCCGGGTCGCCTGCACGAGCGACTGGTACGATCCCCCCGCGGGCGAGGGGAACGCGGTGGTCTTCACCTTCACGATACTCCCCCAGGACATGACCCCCGTCGGCACCTCATGGACGGTCACGATGGACCCGGTGGGCTACCCCGATACCCACATCGTCTTCACAGACGAGCCCTACGAGGGAGGCGAGGATAGCTACGAGAGCCCCCTCAAGGGCTATATCGTCGACACTTACATCGAATCCGCGGACGAGGAAAACCCGGAGGAGACCCATGAGGACGTCTACTGGTTCTATTACGAATACGTGGACGGCGGGATCCGCGCGATGGTGTACGAGACGAACGTCACGGACACGGGGATCGCCGCGGAAGAGTACCGCCTCGCCTTCGAGTACGACCCCGCGGACGGGGAGATCGGAGTCTGCCTCTCCTACGGGATCGCGGACGAGGCGAGCTACGGGATGGTGTTCGGCGCGGTGATCGGGACGGTCGATGCGGAGGACGGGACGCCTACCGTCTACATCCCCTTCGTCCAGGACGAGACGTATACGGAATACCTCTAGTCCCTGGCGATTCCCCAGGCGGCCTTCGGGCCGCCTTTTCCTTAAGCAATAGCAGAAAACCATACAGAAGCAGGTCGTAAATTCGGAATCCCTCTTTCAAACAGACTTAAAGCCGGTTGTTCCTGCCTGGGCAAGTGCTGAAGGTCCATGGACGAGAAGCGATCATGGCAACCCATGTGATTCCTGTCTTTTTGCCGCAAACCGACAGGATCGAGAAAGGAGGCTTTGACCTAAATCCCTTTGGACACTCTCCCTCTCAGCCTTATTCAGTGCTGTTAACAAGAAAGTCGCAAGGGGACCACGGCTATGAGATACGAGGAAAGCGACAAGGTAAAGCTGAAGCGCGAGATGGTGGACCATCTCGACAAGGAGATCGTCGCTTTCCTGAACGCCCGGGGCGGAGTGATCTATATCGGGGTCGACGACCAGGGAAGGCCAGTGAGCGTCCCTCCCGAACTAAGGGATCGTTACGACGGGCTGGTTGGGAATTTGATCGGAGACGCTATTGCCCCAAGCTGCCGGAGCAAGGTGCAACTTGCCTATAACGAGGACGGCGTCCTTGAGATTCGGATCGAGGAGGGGGATCAGAAGCCCTACTACCTCGCCTCCAAGGGCCCAAGGCCGGGCGGGACCTTCGTTCGCCTCGGAAGGAGCGTCCGCCAGGTTGACCAGGAGGAAATCCTCCATCCGGCGATGGATTCGAGAGACTATAGCTTCGAGAAGGGCGTCTCCGAAAGGCAGGACCTCACCTTCCGCCATATGCATGAGAACGCGGAGGAGCAAGGCCTGCCCTTCGGACCCGACAAGTTCATGGCGCTCGGTATCCAGGACGCGCACGGAAAGTTCACGAATCTCGGACTCCTCCTCAGCGAGGAAAGCCCTGTCGTCGTCAAGTTCGCCGTCTATACCGAGGGGATGGACTTCAAGGTGAAGAAGGAGTTCAGGGGCTCCCTCGTCCACATCGCGAGAAGCCTTCTCGAATACGTCGAGATGTTCAACGACACCTCCGCGAGGATCCTTCAAGGACAGGCCGAAAGGGTCGAGACGAAGTCCTTCCCGGGCGCAAGCATGAGGGAGGCCGTCCTGAACGCCATCTGCCACGCGGACTACTCCCTCCCCTCGAGCATAAAGATCGAGCTCCACCCCGGCTATGCCCGAATCATCAATCCCGGGAACGTCTTCCACTCGACCTTGGAGGCCGCGCTGAACGGCCTCCAGACATTCCGGAACCCCGGGCTCGTCAGGATATTCGACAAGCTTGGCCTGATCGAGAACTACGGGACCGGGCTGCTCCGCATAAGGGAGGCATACGAGAACGATCCGAGGAAGCCAGAGTTTCAGGTGATCGACCGCTACTTCTTCGTCACGCTCCCCAACCTTAACTACGAAGAGGCTGTCGAAGGCGATGCCACTAAAAACCCGATCCTGGAGGAAGGCCCTGCCGCTGCGCTTCCTCCCCCGCCATCAGGAGCGACATCCTCGAGGAGGCCCTCCTCCGCCTCATCGAGGAGAACCCAAGGATGTCCAGGCAGGAGATGGCGGACGCCGCCGGGACCTCGCTATGCACGATCGAAAGGATGATCCGCTCCTCAAGGAGGATCCGGAGGTCGGGGCCTCCGAACGGTGGCCGCTGGGAGATTCTGGATTAGGGAATAAGCCAGCAATTCCTGATTAGACATATCGAAAAAGAGGCCCGAAGGCCTCTCTTTCCCGTCGCGGAAGGCTACTCCTCGGGCAGGAGCTGCCCGGCGAGGTCGCGGACGAAGCCGTTCGTCACCTTGAGCTTCCGGATGGAGCCGGAGGGGACGGTGATGGGCGAGGAGAAGTAGATGTTCGCGTCGATCTCGTCGGGGGCGTTCCAGTAGGAGCGGAACGTGTACTGGTGGCGGTGGGCGTCGTAGCCGGTGACGATGCCTTCGAGGTCCTTGTCCACCATCTCGCGGCACCTCTCGGCGGCGATCTGGAGCTGGAGCCCCATGATGTCCCGTTCCCTGGCGCGGACGACGTCCTCGGGCACTTCCCCATCCATCTTGTAGGCGGGAGTCCCCTCCTCGGGGCTGAAGCGGAAGCAGCCGAGGTGGTGGAAGCGGATCTCCTTCATGAACTCGAGGGTGCTCCGGTGGTCCTCCTCCGTCTCCCCGGGGAAGCCGGTGATGAGGGTCGTGCGGTAGACCGCGTCCGGGATCTTCTCCTGGATGCGGCGGAAGAGATCCCTCATGCCTTCGACGGTGTCCCTCCGGTTCATCCTCCTGAGAAGGGGGTCGGAGGCGCACTGGATGGGGAGGTCGAGGTAGTGGGCGATGCTCTTGCTCCCGGCGATGAGGTCAAGGAGCTCGTCGGTGACCTCCGCGGGGTAAAGGTAAAAGAGGCGGATGGAGTAGAAACCCATCCCGTCCAGTTCCCTGAGGAGGTCGACGAGGGTCTTCGCCCCCTCTCCAAGGTCCTTTCCGTAGCGGCAAGTGTCCTGGCTTACGACGGAAAGCTCAAGGACGCCTTGCTCCTTAAGGGAGCGCGCTTCCGCGAGGATTTCTTCGTAGGGGCGCGAGCGGAACGGCCCGCGGATCTTCGGGATCGCGCAGAAGGCGCAGTGGTTGTCGCACCCCTCGCTGATCCGGAGCCATGCGCTCCAGGGAGGAGTGGAGAGGACGCGCTTGGTCGGCTCCATCGCAGGGAGCTCGGAAATCCCGAGGAAGTCCCCGAGGATTTTCCCGAAGCGGGGGTAGTCGTGGATCGGGATGAGGAGGTCGGCCTCCGGGAGCATGGACCTGCATTCCTCGAGGTCCTTCTCGGGGAAGCAGCCCATGACGGCGATCCTCGCCTTCGTCTTCTTGCGGATGCCCTTGATCTCGCGGGCGGCCTCTTCCCTAGCCGGCTTGATGAAGGCGCAGGTGTTGAGGATGACGAGGTCGGCCTCCTTGAGGTCGGAGGTCAGCGAAATCCCGCCCCTTTCCAGGACGGACAGGACGATCTCGCTGTCGACGAGGTTCTTCGCGCAGCCAAGCGAGACGAGGGCGGCCTTCATTGGAGCCTCCCGTACTCTTTCATGAGGTCGGTGAGATGGGGAAGCCTTTCCTCAAGCTCCTCGTAGTCCTTCATCCTCCAGGTCCAGTTCACGTCGTCGACGATGCCGGGCTTGTTGAGCCTGGCCTCGTCCCCGAGCCCGAGGAGGTCCTGGACGGCGAAGATCGCGTACTTCGCCTTGAGCGAGAGCTCGTAACGGATTGCCCTCTCGGTGATGTCCCCTTCCGGGATGCCAAGCGAGGAAAGCGCCTCGTCCCAGGCCTTCCTCTCCCCTTCGGGAAGCTCCTCGTAATAGGCGCGGATGGTCTGGTTGTCGTGGGTGCCGAGGTAGGCGACCATGTTCTCGCGGTCGCGATCGTCGGTCTTGGCGATCTCGGCGTCATGGAAGGTGAACTGCACGACGTTCATGCCGGGGAAATCGTAATGGTCGCGAAGGACGAGGACCTCCTTCCTGAGGTCCCCGAGGTCCTCGGCGATGATCTCGATGCCGGGGGCTTCCTTGAGGAGCGTGTCGAAGAACTTGTAGCCCGGGGCCTCGTTCCAGACGCCTTCGATGGCGGTCGGGCAGCTCGCGGGGATCTTCCAGTAGGTGTCGAAGGCGCGGAAGTGGTCGAGGCGGACGATGTCGTATAGCTTCGCGTTCCCGATGAGGCGCTTCGTGAGGAAGCTGAAGTCCTTCATCTCGAGGTAGTCCCAGTTGTACATCGGGTTCCCCCAGCGCTGGCCTGTCGCGGAGAAGTAGTCGGGGGGGACGCCGGCGATGAAGGTCGGCTCCTTGGTCTTGGGGTCGATCAGGAAGTACTCGAGGTTCGCCCAGACGTCGCTCGAGTCATGGCCGACGTAGAAAGGAACGTCCCCGACGATCCTGAGCCCGAGGGCGTGGCAGTGCTCGAGGAGCTTCCTCCACTGGGAGTAGAGGGTCATCTGGAGCCAGATCTCGAAGTCGAAGTCGTCCTTCTCCTCAGGGGTGAGGACGACTTTCCCCTCGTTCATCCTCTGGCGGCGCTTCTCCCAGGTGGTCCAGCTCCGGAGGAACTCCTTCCTCTTGTTCATCATGAAGAGGCCCCAGGCGGTCGCCCATTCCTCTTCCTTCCGGAAGTCCTCGAGCTTCTTCGCCGCGCCCCTCTTCTTCATGAAGGAGGCGAAGGCCTCGTGGAGGTAGGGAAGCTTGAAGTCGCGGATCTCCTCGTAGAGAATCTTGGCGCTATCCTTCGCGAAGTCCGGGATGTCCCCCTTGATGAGGCCTTCTTCCTTGAGCGCATCGAGGTCGCAGTAGAGCTCGTCGATCGCGTAGCTTGAGAAGGGCTGGTAGGGAGAATGCCCGTACCCGAGGGGGTTGAGGGGCAGAACCTGCCAGAGCCGGAACCCGGCCTTGGCGGAAAGTTCCGCGAAACGATAGCTCTCCTTCCCGAAGTCGCCGATGCCGTGCCGCGAAGGGAGGCTGGCGACGGGAGACAGGATTCCCGTGACTCTTTCCATTCGTTATCCTCGCTTTTCCCTCGGATTATAGCATGGGACGGGCGCTTTCGCGCTCCCGGAGAATGGCGAGGCCATTCCCTCAAGCAAGGAAATCTAGCGAATTCAGAAAAAGGGAATGGGATTTCTAGGGATTTTCCTCGAAGAAGTAAGTGGTGACGTTCTTTCTCTGGCGCATCGGGAGAAGGCCCATCGCCCGGATGTCCACCAAGGGGTAGAAGGGTTCGATCGCGACGCCGGCGCGATCCCCCTCGTTCCTTCCGTTGGTGAGGGGAAGCCCGCTCCCGCGATTGTCCGTGTAAAGCTGGACCGCCGGGAAATCCGTCTCGATCCTGAGCGAGAGCCCTTTGTTCCTTAAAAGGACGGGCTTCCCTCTCTCAAGATAGAGGGTGTGGTCGTACCCGCCCGTCCCCTGGAGCAAGGGATCGTCGATCCTCTCCCCGATCGGACGCTCCTCATGGAAGTCGAAGGGCCCGCCCTCTTCGATGTTCTTCTTCCCGATGGGGAAGAGACGCTCGTCCGTCTCCACGATGGAATCCGCCGGAAGGAGGAGAGAGTGGGAAAGGACATCCCCCTCTCCCCCGAGGTTGAAATATAGGTGCAGGGTGGGCGAGTAGGGGGTCGCCTTGTTCGAAAGGGCCGCGCTTTCGTAGCGGAACCAGGCCCCCCTCTCGGGGACGAAGTAGTGGAAGATGGCGTGCAGTTCCCCGGGGAAGCCCCCTTCCCCGTCCGGGGAAAGGAGGGAGAAGGTGACGCGGACCCCCTCCCGGAAGTGGCTCGTCTCCATGCGGAACCTCCGCATCGAGAAGCCATGGGGGCCGCCGTGCATCGTGCAGCCCGGCCAGCTTTCTTCCAGGGAAAGGGTTTCCCCGAGGAAGGGGAGGGTGGCGCCGGGGATCCTCCCGGCGATCCTCCCGATGGACTTCCCGTACTGGCAGGAGGAAGAAAGGAAAGTCGCTTCCTCCCTGGGAGAGACGACGAGCGGCCTTCCCTTCCAGGACATGTCGCGGACGGAAGCCCCGACGTCGCAAAGGACAATCCGGAAGCCGTCCTTGTTCCGGAGGAGCAGATAGGAGGCCCCTCCCCTCGTCCAGCACCCGACCTTCACTAGAGCAACGGGGCGAAGACGCGGAGTATCGCCCAGAAGGCGCGCTTCCCCCTCCTCCTTTTCTTCCACGTCTCGTAGGTCCATTCCTCAGAACGGGAAAGGCTCTCGAGGAAGTCGTCCCTCATCTTCATGATGACGGGGCTTTCCGCGATGAAGAGGCCGTTCTCGAGGTGGAGGTAAAGCGAGCGGTAGTCGAGGTTGATCGTTCCGCATGTGGCGAGGGAGTCGTCGGAGACGAACATCTTCTGGTGGACGAACCCCGGGGTGTACTCGAAGACGCGCACGCCCGCCTTGAGGAGGGGGCCGTAGTTCGCCCTCGTCAACTGGAACACCGTCTTCTTGTCGGGGATATGGGGGGTAAGGATGCGTACGTCCACGCCCGAGAGGGCGGCCTGGCATAGCTCGTCCCTGAGCCTGGAGTCCAGGATGAGGTAGGGGGTCGAGACATAAAGGTAGCGGCGGCTTCCCGTGATGATGGCGCTATATACCCCGGCCCCGGTGGACCAGTCGTCGTAAGGCACGTCCCCGTAGGGCGAAAGGAAGCCTTCCGAGGAAGGGAAGCCCCCGGCCTCGTCGATGAAGGTCTCGGGCCGGTAGTAGTCGTAGTCGATCTTGCCCTTGGGATCGAAGGAGGCCGCCCAGTTGGCGAGGAAGAGGAGGGTGAAGCCCTCGACGGCCTTCCCCTTCACCATGACCGCGTTGTCCTTCCAATGCCCGAAGCGCGGGACCGCGTTGATGTACTCGTCGGCGAGGTTGATGCCTCCCGAGAAGGCGGTATGCCCGTCGATCACGAGGATCTTGCGGTGGTCGCGGTTGTTCATCCGGATGTCCAGAAACGGGCGGATCGGCATGAATACCTCGCATTTGATACCCATTTTGCGGAGTTCCTGCCGATATCCACTCGGAATGGTGGCCAAGGAGCCGACGTCGTCGTACATGAGGCGGATATCCAGGCCCGCCTTCGCCTTTTCCTTCAGGATCTTCAGGATCTCGTCCCAGAAGATCCCGGGATGGATGATGAAGTACTCGAGGAAGATATAGTGCCTTGCCTTCCTTAGCTCCTCCAGCATCGCGGGGAAGGCCTCGTCCCCCAGGGGGAAGTAGGTCACGGCGCTGTTCCGGTAGAGCGCCCCGTGCGAGGAACGCTCTATATAGCGGGCGATCCTCCCTCCGGAGGGGTTGAGGGCATCCAACGCCTTGAGGGTGGAAGGCTCCGTCTCGCGCTTCAGGAGGGCCTCGTCGTAGCGCTTCATGTACGCCTTCTGCGAGGGGCTCGTGAACTTGTGGGCGAAAAGGACGTAGAAAAGGAGGCCGAACACGGGAATCGCGCCCAGGAAGGCGAGCCAGCTCACCTTGTAGTCCGTCTCCCCGCCCGCGTTCACCGCGATGACGATCGCCATGAGGTTGAGGAGCAAAAGGACGAGGACGAAGATGGCCGCGTACTCGCTTTCGAGGATTCCGGCGGAAAAGAGGTAGGAGAAAGCGATCAGGAGCGCCAGCTCGACGAGGATCGTAAGGCAGGTGACCGCCTTCGCCCAGAACCCGCTCCGGAAAAGCTTCATCCCGCCTTTCTCTCGTCCTTGGGGGCCCTCTCCCGGGAGCCGGGCCAGATCGGGCTCATGTAGAGGAGCTTCTCGCTCGGGCGGTAGCCGTCGTGGTCGAGGCCGTGAGAAAAGCGCCGGAGCGCTTCCTTGGCGCCTTCCTTCCCCTCGAAGGCGTCCTTGAGGATCCCGAGGGCGACCTTGTAGTCCTCCTCCGCCTTCCCCATGAGCTCGTGGAGCGACTCGCTCCGGTGATGGCCCATGACGGGGTCGCGCCACATGGCGTGCCTCTCGTTCATGACGTCGAGAGCCTCCTCCTCTGGCTTGAGGCGGATCGGAAGGTTCATGCGGAAGGGGACGGACTTCTTCCCCATCAGACGCGTGAGGAAGCGGCTCCAGCCGTGGGGGACGTTCGTCAGGCGCATGATGGCCCGGTAGTCGACGAGGGAAAGGAGGAAGGAGTTCTCATCGAAGGATTCCTTCCTTAGCGTGGCGTCGTTCGCCTTCGCCCAAAGGGCGCCGATGAGAGAGGCGGAGCGATAGTCGAGCGCGAGGTACTTGTCCGCGTGGATGGTGAAGACGCCCTTCTCCCCGCCATAGACGCGGTCGATGAGGGTCTCCAGCCACGTATGGCTCGCCCCCCACTCCTTCTTCTCCTCCGGAGTCCGCCCGTAGCCGCAGCGGCTCCAGACGTAGGGGTGGCAGTTCCGGTCGAGCGAGTAGTGGAGCAAGAGCCCCTCGAGGTAGGAGAAGAGGATCCTCCTCGCCTTCTCGTCCCCCTCCTTCCGCGCCTCGTCCATCATGAGGAAGTAGCAGTCGGTGGGGTCGACGTGGTGGAGTTCGTGCCCGAAGGAGGTGACCTCCTCCCTGCTATGGCGGCGGAGCCAGGGGCGCTGGCCGAAAAAGAAGAAGGGGTCGGGCCCCTGGGCGCCGACGAGGAGGGCTTCCTTCTCCTCAGGAGCGCGGTCCTTCCTCTCCATCGCCCCGAGGGCGAAGGCGTAATGGGTGATGATCGCTGGCATATCCCCTCCTAGTCCTGATCGAGGGCCTCAAGTCCCCTCTTGGTGCGGACCACCTTGGCCTTGATGTTCCTCACGAAGAGGAAGATCAGGAAGGCGGCCGCCATGAAGCAGGTCGCGTAGATGGGAAGGGTGCTGTAGCTCTTCGTCAGGTAGAGGAGCCCGCCCAGGGCGATCGAGGTGACGGACTGGGCCCCCATCGAGGCGGCGTAGTAGTAGCTGGTGAACTTCCCGACCTTCTTCGAGGAGCAGAGCTCGACGACCATCGGGAAGCTGCAGGTGTTGACGAGGGCGATCCCGAAGCCTTTGATCGGGAAGACGAGGTAGAGGATCCACGGGAGGACGTAGGCGCCATCCGCCCCTTCCGTCGGCCAGGCGAAGCACATGAGGATCGCCCCGACGATATAAAGGCCGAGGCCGATCGAGATCGTCCACTTCCTTCCGATCCTGTCGGCGATCACTCCCCCGAACCAGAAGCCGAGGACGCTGAAGACGCCGCCGAGGATGGTGAGGAGGGAGCTCGAGGAGGTCGAGCAGTTCAGGTAGTACTGGACGAAGAGGGAGAAGAAGGTGTTGACCGCGTTATCCGCCATGAACCAGCAGACCTCGGCCCCGAGGATGAGGCCGAGCATGACCTTGTTCGCCTTCGCCATCGGCTTGTCGTCGTCGACCTTCTCCGCGGTCATGGAAAGCCTCTCCCCTTCCTCGAGCTCGGGACGGAGCTCCTCGGCCAGCTTGTTCTCCTTCACCTTGAAGAAGAGGACGAAGGCGGACACCACCATGAGGAGGGAGGCGATGAGGAAGGGGAGCTCGATCGCCCAGATGTTCTGGTAGCACCAGCTTTCCGGGTCGCGGACGTAGTCGCTCAGGACGAAGCCCATCCCCATGAAGGTGGCGCAGGCCCCGCCGAGGTAGCCCATGATGTTGATGATTCCGTTCGCCTTGCTCCGGAGGGGCTTCGGCGTGAGGTCGGGCATGAGGGAGACCGCCGGGCTCCGGTAGGTCATCATCGCGACGATGACGACGAGCATGATGAGGATGACGCCGACGAGCCCGCCGATCTGGTCGGGGAGGTAGTGGAAGAGAAGCGGGATGAAGGGGAAGGCGAGCGCGGCGACCAGCGTTCCGGCGAGGATGTAGGGCATCCTCTTGCCGATGGGAGACTTCGTCTTGTCGCTCAGGGAGCCGAAGATCGGAAGGAGGATGAGCGCGGCGAGGTTATCGATCGCCATCATGATGCCTACGAGGTACTGCACCTCGAGGGAAAGCTCCTCCGAGAGGGCGGCGCCCCCTTCCACGCCGAATATGTTCCGGGCGAAGAGCTCGGTGAGGATCGTGGGGCACCAGGAGTCGTACACCTGCCAAAGGAGCAGGATCCCGAAGAAGGCGAAGCCGATGAGGAAAGTCCGCTTGTAGTTCAGGCGGAGGGCAGGACGCGCCCCGGACTCGATCTTTTCCATACGGAAGACATTTTAACCACGGCTCCCGCGCGTGGGGAGGGTGCGAAAGGAACGTGAAGATGCTCAACTATTCGGCAATTCGCTCAGAAACCAGCCCTTTGGTCTAGGTAATGCAAGGTTAATGCGAAATCTTCGCTAAGCGAACCGGGATGAGTAGGAGGATATGCTCCCTGCAATGCCCGATTTCCACTCGGTTTGGGGTAAAATCCAGGCGATGCATAAGCTAGCTTCCGCGTTCGCGACCATCGGGTGCCTCGCTTCCCTAGGGGGCTTCGCCTACCTCGGTACGGAGACGGCGATCCATCTTCTCCCCAAGGGCGAGGAGGAAGGACTTCCCGAGGACCTCGGGAGCATGGAGAACCCCGTGAGGGAACCCGAGGACCTCAAGGAGCTCCTTCAAGAAACCGAGAAGGAGGCCATGACGGTCCACTACATGCCACGATACGGGGCCGAGCACGTCGACATCTACCTTCCCTATGCCCTCAAGTCCCTCCGGATCGTCGGAGGAGGGGAGGAGGCCGACTTCTCCATCGCCCTCCCCACCTACAGGGACTTCTTCCTGACGCTTGAGGACATCGACGTCCGCACGAGCGAGGAGCAGTTCCTCAACACGAACGAAACGCCGCTCCATCTCGCCATCAAGGGGCACGTGACCATCGCCCACTCGGAGGAATACCGGTTCCAGCAAGGCTATCCCCTACTAGGATCGCGGGAAGGCGAGGAAGTGCCTATCTACATCCACATGGAGGAACGCTCCACCCTCGAGATATCAGGGGGCGCGGGCACGATCGTCCATAAGGACGGCCAGCGCGCGATCGGAGGGAAGTCCCTCGACATATTCGCGCCCGAAGACTGGAAAGGGAACGTCATCCTCCATGGAGGGGACGGCTGGTCCCCCGAGGAAGCCGGGAAAGATCCGGGAGAAGGCGTCCATCCGCTGGACCTCGAGGAGGAGTTCGAGGACAGCACGAGGCGCGTCATCTTCTACTTCGGCGAGGACGGGAGCGTCCCTAGCCTCTAGTCCCCCAGGCTGAACTGCGCCTCGTAGAGGCCCTTGTAGAACCCGCCCTGCTCCATGAGGGAGTCGTGGGTCCCTTGCTCGACGATGTCCCCGTCCTTCATGACGAGGATGAGGTCGGCGTTCTTGATCGTGGATAGGCGATGGGCGATGACGAAGGAGGTGCGCCCCTCCATGAGGCGGTCCATCGCCTCCTGGATCTTTTCCTCGGTCCTCGTGTCGACGTTGCTCGTCGCCTCATCGAGGATGAGGAGCGGCGCATCCTTGATCTCGGCCCTCGCAATAGTGAGGAGCTGCCTTTGCCCTCCGGCGATCTCGCCGGGATCCTCGACTACGTGGGAAAGCCCGCCCGGAAGGGTCTGCACGTAGTGGCAGAGCGAGCAGTCCCGGAGGGCCTCCTGGATCCTCTCCTCCCCGACGTCCGGGGTGTTGTAGACGAGGTTCTCGCGGATCGAGCCGCGGAACACCCATGAGTCCTGGAGCACCATCCCGAAGAGGCGGTGGACCTCGTCCCTGGACAAGGAGGAAAGCGGCGTCCCGTCGATGAGGATCCTGCCTCCCTCGATCTCGTAGAAGCGCATCAGGAGGTTCACCATCGTCGTCTTCCCCGCGCCCGTGGGGCCGACGATCGCGACCTTCATGCCTGGCTCCACCTTCGCGCTGAAGCCGTGGATGATCTCGCGCTCCCCGTCGTAGGAGAAGGAGACGTTCTCGAAGACGACCTCGCCCTTGAGGGGCCGTTCCCCTCCCGCCGGCAGGAAGACGGGCTTCTTCCCGGATTCGTCCGGCATTTCCTCCTCCCCGAGGAAGGAGAAGACGCGGGAGGCGCTTGCGCCGGCCATCTGGAGGGTGTTCATCGCCTGGGCGAGCTGGCTGAGGGGCGACTGGAAGAGGGAGACGTAGACGAGGAAGGCGGCGATCGTCCCGAAGGTGATGCCCGCCCCTTCGTTCATGAGAAGGCCGCCGACGAGGAACACGGCCGCGTAGGCGAAGTAGCTCATGAAGCTCATGAAGGGCTGGAAGAGGCCGCCGAGGCACTGGGCCTGGAACATGGCCTCGCGAAGCTCCTCGTTCCTCTTCCGGAAGGCCTCCCCGGTCTTCGAGGAGGCGCGGAACGCCTTGATGATGAGGTGGCCCTTGTATATCTCCTCGACGAGCGCGTTCACCGCGGCGATCCCGTCCTGCCTCCTCTTGAAGCGAGGCATCGCCATCTTCAGGACGATCAGGACGAAGACTGCCATGAGGGGGAGGGAGGCCATCGCGGAAAGGGCCATCTGCCAGGAGACGCTGAACATCGCGACGAGGACGCCTACGAGCATGAAGAGGGACTGGACGACCATGCCCACCGCCTGCTGGAGGGAGCTCCCGATCTGGTCGACGTCGTTGGTGAGGGTCGAGAGGACGTCCCCGTGCTGGTGGCCGTCGAAGTAGCTAAGCGGCACGCGGTTGATCTTCCGGGCGATCTCGTTCCGCAGCCGCTCTGCGTAGCGCTGGGTGACGGTCGTGAGGATGAAGTTCGCCAGGTAGCCCGAAACCGCGACCGCGACATAGAAGGAGATGAGGGTGATCCCGGTCCTGAGGAGGGCATCCATGTCGATCGCGTGGGCCAGGTAGCCGTCCGCGATCTGGTCGGTGAACTCCTTGAGGTAGGTCGGCGCGAGGATCTGGAGGACGACGGAAAGGATGAGGAGGAGGGAAGAGATGAGGACAGGGAGGATCCCCTTCTTCCCCAAGGACCTGAACAAACTCTGGAAAGCCTTCTTGTCGAGCGCGTCCCTTCTCATAGGCCAAGCTCCTCCTTCGACATCTGGCTGAGGGCGATATCGCGATAAACAGGGCAGTTCTGCAGGAGTTCCTCGTGCTTTCCCTCCCCGACGACCTTGCCTTCCTGAAGGACGAGGATGAGGTCGGCGTCCATGATGGTGCCGATCCTCTGGGCGACGATGAGCTTGGTGATTCCCTTCGCCTCCCGGGCGAGGTTCTCCCTGACGGAGCGGTCCGTCTTGAAGTCGAGGGCGCTGAAGGAATCGTCGAAGACGAGGATCTCGGGATCGACCGCGAGCGCCCGGGCGATGCATAGCCTCTGCCTCTGCCCGCCGGAGACGTTCGTGCCTCCCTGGGCGATCGGGGCGTCCAGTCCCCCTTCCATCTCCTCGACGAAGGAAAGCGCCTCGCTGAGCCGGAGGGCCTCGCGGCATTTCTCCTCGCTGAGGGAGGGCGCGCCAAGCCCGACGTTCGAACGGACGGTCCCGGTGAAGAGGACCCCGGCCTGCGGGACGAGCGCGACCTTCTTCCGGAGGGTGTCCTGCCTTATCTTCCTCACGTCGACCCCGTCCACGAGGACCTCGCCGTCGGAAACGTCGTATAGCCGCGGGACGAGGTTCACGAGGGTGCTCTTCCCCGAGCCGGTCGAGCCGATGAAGGCGACGGTGTCCCCCTTCCTGGCGCGGAAGCTCACGTGCTCGATGACGTCAGCCTCGCTATCGGGGTAGCGGAAGCTAACGTCGCGGAACTCGACGGTTCCCTCTTCCGCCAGGGCTTCCTCCGCTTCCGGATCCTCGATGGCAGGCGTCGTCCCCAGGACCTCGTTGATGCGGCGGGCGCTCACCGAGGCGCGCGGCCAGAGAACGAACATCATCAGGAGCATCATGAAGGACATGACGATCTGGGTGGCAAGGGAGCTGAAGGCGCTCATGGAGGCGTAGTCGAGGGTGGTCCCGCCCCGGTTTATGAGATAGGCGCCGATCCAGTAGATGGCGAGGGTCAGCCCGTTCATGACGATCATCATCGCGGGCGAAAGGAGGGCGAGGACCCTTCCTGTGAAAAGCTGGCTCCTCGTCAGCTCGGCGTTCGCCTTCCGGAACTTCCCTTCCTGGTAGCCTTCCGCCTCATAGGCGCGGACCACGCGGATGCCCGAAAGGTTCTCCTCGGTGAGGGAGTTCAGGAGGTCGATCCTCTTCTGCATCCTCTTGAACTCCGAAAGGACGAGGAGCATGAGGGAAACGAGGGCGGCCACGAGGACGAGCACGGCGAGGGCGGTCGCCAGCGTCAGCTCCCCGGCGACGGACTGGATCTTGCAGATCGCCCAGATCGCGGTCACTGGGGCGGCGAACACCATCCTGAGGAGAAGGAGCGTGCACATCGAGACCTGCTGGACGTCGTTGGTCGCCCTGGTGATCAAGGAGGCGGTTGAGAAGCGGCGGATTTCCCCGAGGCCGAAGGAATCGACCTTGTGGTGGAACTCGTCCCTGACGCGGGAGGCAAGGTTCGCGGTGACGCGGCTGGCGAGCACCTCGATGAGGATCTGGCAGGAAGCCGTCCCAAGGGCGACGAGCACCATCATGCCCGCGTTGACCCAGATGTCTCCCGGGGAAGCCGACTCAAGGGAATGGAAGACGTCCTGGAGCCCCGCCGGGAAAGAAGCAAGGAGCCCTTGGTAGGAGGGGTCCACGAGGAGGCCGCCCCAGTCGATCGCCCCCGTGGCGGTCGTGTGAGGGGCAAGAAGCGCGCGGAGCGTCTCCACGAAGGGGGCCCCCTCCTCCCCGAAGGCGCTTTCCGCCATGAGAAGGAACTCCGAGGCGGAGTTATGGCAGTTCAAAAGCTGGATGGCGCTGATCATCTCGCTCGTGTAGTCGACGAGAAGCATGGTGCACCACACCTGGAGGATGGTGAGCCCCACGATGATGGCCACGATCCCCCAGTCCAAGGGGCGAAGGCGCTTGTATAGGCGGAACATCTAGCCCTTTCTCCTTGAAAGCACGGCGGAAATCTCGACATAGGTATCGAGGAAGGAGAAGAAGCGTTCCTCCCCGATGGCCTGGACGACGTCGTCGAGGGAGGAATGGAAGGCGGAACGAAGGCCGTCGACGAACGAGCGTCCCTCCTCAGTCAAGGTAACCAGCACCTTCCGCCGATCCTCCTCGGGAACGGAGCGGAGGACGTAGCCCTTGGCCTCGAGGACGTTTAGAGCGGTCGCCACCCTCCCTGTGCCCACCTTGATCCGGCGCGCGATGTCCCCTGAGAGGAGGGAGCCTCCGGCATCGGCGAGAGCCAGGAGGATGAGGAAGGTGCCCTTGCCGTGCTCCATGGGGCGCCCTTCGCGCGGCATCGAGGAAAGGTTCAGGAGGATCTGGCGGATCCGTTCATAGGCGATGTCGTACTTTTCCTTGTCCATAGGCCCTCCTCCGAGGGACGCCGGCAATTAACTCACAGTGTGAGCAAACGTCAACTGAGAAACGCATCAGCCTTGGCCAAGGAGGACATGGACGATGTTCGGCAAGCGAAAGGATGGGTTCTCGAGCGAAATCAGTTGCGTAGGAAAGGAGGAAGCCCGATAATGCGCGAGCGCTGCAAGTTGGACCATTGGTGTAGCGGCCTAACATGCCTCCCTGTCACGGAGGAGATCACGGGTTCGAATCCCGTATGGTCCGCCAGCGCGGCCCGATAGCTCAGTCGGTAGAGCAAGGGACTGAAAATCCCTGTGTCGGCGGTTCGATTCCGCCTTGGGCCACCACGCGAATCCTGTCTGCCATCCCATTGAAGGCAGACTTTTTTGTTTGCGAAGGGGTTGGGCAATGCACAGAGATTGACCAACAACAACCGCGCGAATCCGCGTGGTTTGCAGGGAAAACGATTGATTGCACCCAAGAGATCCCTTTTCTGGCGGGATCAAAGAATTATTTGTGGAATCAGCCTATTTCAAAGTAGCCTACTTGAAAGTATGCTAGTATCCGCATAGGGGAAGAGAAGATGTTCTACGGCAGAGAAAACGAGCTGAGACGCATCGAGCGGCGCCTTGCCTTATTGAACTTCCAGGCCATCATGGTCTATGGGAGGCGGAGGATCGGGAAGACCGAACTGGTGAGGAAGGCCGTTCAGAATAGAGGCAAGCCCTGCCTGGAGCTTATCGCCAGGAGGACGATCCCTTCCTTGAACCTTTCCGATTTCGGGGAGGAGGCGGCGAGGTTCATGAACGCGCCCGCCTTCCGGCCCAGTAGCTTCTATGAGCTTTTCTCGACCCTGCTCGCCTACTCGGCCGATCACCCCTTCATCCTTTTCGTAGACGAGTTCCCCTTCTTGTCGGAAGGAGAAGAGGCGGTCGAGGCCTCCCTGCAGAAGGCCATCGAGCTCAATAAGGACAAGGCCAGGATGGCCCTCATCCTCTGCGGGTCCTATATCGAGGCGATGTCGCGCCTTGTCGAAAGCGATTCCCCTTTGTACGGCAGGTTCAACGAGATCCTTCTCCTAAAGCCTTTCAACTACAAGGACGCCGGGGCCTTCTCCGCTTCCCTGCCTCTAGAGGAAAGGTTCCGCTACTACGCCGTCTTCGGCGGGACGGCCTTCAACCTGGCGAACCTTGACTACTCCATCCCGTTCGAGGACAACCTGATCGAAGAGTTCATCCGCCCCGATTCCTTTTTCGAGAAGGAGGCCGTCGCCACCATCCGGAACGAAATCACGAAGGACGCGAACGCGAATGCGATCCTTGAGCTCATCGCCTCCGGCGTGAGGAAGTACAAGGACCTCAATGAGAGGCTCGGGGATCCCGGGAAGGACAACATCGGGCGCTACGTGAGGAAGCTCGAGGAGCTCGGGCTCATCGAGAAGTCCTACATGGTCAGCGACCGGCTGGAAAGGAAGCCTCTCTACTGCCTGAAAGACAACTTGCTCGATTTCTACTACACATACCTCTTCCGCTCCACGAGACTCCGCGAAAGAATGTCCCCGCGCGTCTTCTATGAGAACTTCGTGCGCGAGGATTTCCTTACGAAATACTTGCCCCGGAAGTTCGAGGAGGTCGTCAAGGAGTACTGCTATCGGGAGAACGGGCTCGCCCTTCCTTTGTTCGAGCGCGCCGGAAGGCTCTTCTATCACGCGCGCGAAGGCGGCCGCGAGATCAACCGCGAGTTCGACGTGGTGCTGAAGAACGAGGACGCCTATCTCCCGATCGAGTGCAAATTCGTGGACCGCCCGCTTACGGACAAGGACGTGGAGGAGGAAATCGCCCAGTGGGAGGGGCTTCCTTTCCATGTCGTCCGCCACGGCTTCGCCTCCAAGGCAGGCTTCACGGAGGAGGTTGAGAAAAGAGAAGACCTCCTTCTCATCGCGCTGGACGACCTTTATTGATGGGGCGGCTCCCTTTCATCCCAGATCGCGAAGCCTTTGTATAATCAGAAGATGAAATACACAGGGCTAATGCCTCGTCTCGCCTGGGTGGCGATCCCTTTGCTCATCCCCCTTCTCCCTACCCAGATGGCCGCCATATTCCGGGGCGGGAGCACCATCGCCCTCGTCTCCCCAGCGCTCGCCCTTGCGCTCCTTCTCTCCTACGTCCATTTCTTCGTCTTGGACGAATGGAAGGGGAAGGTCGCTTCCGTCGTGAAGGGCATCTTGATAGGCCTTTGCTTCCTCCTCTACCTCGCCGCGGGAGCGTTGGCCTCCTTCGACGCGGTCATGTCCGCGGGAGGGCTCTATTTCGGCTCTGTCTTCGAGACGGCCTACGTCGCCTGCTGGTTCCCCGCCTCCGTCATCACGCTCTATTTAGATAAGAAGTGCGCGGACGAGCAGTGGGGGTATGCGTTCTGCTCCTTCCTGCCGATGATGGTCTTCGCGGTCTTTTACTGCGCCTCGCTCATCCTTGCTGCTTTCGCCTACTTGTGGAGCCCCTTGGGCGTCACGGTTCCCACCGCGATCGGGCTCGTGCTCTTCGGAGCCCTTCTGGTCCTGTTCATCGCGGGATGGATTTCGGAATACAAGCCAAATAGAAAACCGAAGGCCCGGAAAGGGAGACTCGCCGGAAAGCCTTCTGACACCGTTCAGGTAAAATAGCCCCATGCTCGCAGTGGTCACTGGCGCCTCCTCGGGAATCGGGCGGGAAATCGCCCGCGAACTTTCCTCAAGCGGGTATGAGGTCGTCCTCGTCGGAAGGAACGAGGGTGAGCTCCGGAAGACGGCTGCCCTCCTTCAAGGGCCTTCTCAGATCCGGACGATGGACCTGACGAGGAAAGAAGAGCGGGAATCCCTTATCGAGGAATTCGCTTCCGCGGACATCCTCGTCAACAACGCGGGCTTCGGAATCTTCGGCGAATTCCTAGAAAATGATGAGGAATCTGCAGAGAAACTGGTAGAAACCAATGTAATCGCGCTCCAACATCTTACATGTGCGTTCCTGCGGAACATGGTGGCGAAGGACGAAGGAAGGATCCTTAACGTCGCCTCGATCGCAGGCTTCCTCCCCGGACCCCTCATGGCCTCCTACTACGCGAGCAAGGCATATGTGGTGAGGCTCTCTGAGGCAATCCGCGAAGAACTCAGGGCGCGCAAGTCCAAGGCGACCATCTCGATCCTTTGCCCAGGTCCCGTTGACACATCCTTCTCCGAACGGGCGGGGGTGCGCTTCGCCCTCAAGGGCATGACCCCGGGGAAGGTCGCCTCCTACGCGGTCCCCCGTTTCCTCAAGGGCCGCTTCTACCTGTTCCCCGACTGGAGGACACGGGCGATCCGCCCCTTCCTCCATCTCCTCCCTTCCTCCCTTCTAGCGAAGATCGCCATGAGGATCCAAAGGAAAAAGTCCTAGGCAGGAAAAGAAACTTCAAAAAGGATGTAATAAAGGAGGCCCCTTCCCCGTTTGGTAGGCGGAGGGGCATGGATGGAGCGATGCAGGAACCAATCCACGAGGTCATCCAGGAGATGCGAGGCGGGGACTTCTCCCGCTTCCAGCTTTTCCATGAGGCCACCCACCGAAAGATGCACTACATCGCCTACGGGCTCCTCTCCTCGCATGAGGAGGCGGAAGACGTCACCCAGGAAGCCTATGTCCGCTTCGTGGAACGGATCCATTCCTACAAGGACGGGACCAACCCCTATGCCTTCCTCGCCACGATCGTCCGGAACCTCGCCTACGACGAGCTCAGGAGAAGGGACCGCGAGACGGTCGAGTACGACGAGGGTTTGGACGGAAGGGAGGAGGAATCGCCGAAGGACGATATCGACCGGCTTCTCGCCCCTCTCACTCCCTTGGAAAGGGAAGTCGTCACGCTCCACGTCCTCGACGAGCTCAAGTTCCGCGAGGTCGCGTCCGTCATGGGCAAGAGCCTCTCCGCGGTGCTCGTAACCTACCACCGGGCGATGAAGAAGCTAAGAAAGGAGGCCGGAAAGGAATGAGAAGGAACGACATCGAGAAGAAGATCCTCGAAGCCTATAGGAAGGCTCCCCTTCCCGACGCTTTCGAGGAGACTAGGGAGAAGGTTCTTTCCGTGGAGCCCATCCCCCAGGAAGGAAGGAGGAAGGCGCCCCGCTGGAAGGTCCTCGCGCCCGCCCTGGCGGGGGGCGCCGCTGCGATCGCCCTTCTCATCGCCCTTCCTTTCGCGGTGCAGGGAGAAGGAAATCCGGACGTGAACGGTTCCTCCTCCATCCCTCCCGTGCTCACGACCCTCGACGAGAAGGAGGCCGGCGCCTTCGCGAGGCAGGCCCTTTCCCTCGTCACCCTCGCCGAGGAAGAGGAGCGCTCTTCCCTCCTGATGAGGCAGCCGCTCACGGAACAGGACTTCCGAAGGATTGCCGGCGAGATCGACGGCTACATCGAGATGGTCGAGGAGTTCCAGAGGACGGACGGCCTCTCGATCTCCCTGATTGCCGGGGACACCCTCATCCAGGTGGAAGACGGCGAGTTGTCCCTTGTGATCGACTATGAGGAAGAAAAGGTGAGCGAGGAGCTCCAGCGCTTCTCCGGGACCATCCAGTCCGGGACGGAATCCTACCGGTTCGAAGGACGGGTCGAGGAGAAGGGCGAGGAGAAGGAAGTGGAGACCATCCTCTTTCTTCCCGACGGCTCCTGGATCGAGTCCGAGCAGGAGATCGAGCAGGGCGAGAACGAATATAGCTACGCCTACTACGAGAAGGGCGCCTCCGAGCCCTGGCGCGAGGTCGAGTTCGAGCGCGAGGTCGAGGGCATGGAAGGCGAAAGCGAGATCCAGATCCGCGAAGGCGAGACCACTACCTCCTGCTCCTTCGAGTACCGGGGCGAGGCGATGGCGGACCGCTTCTTCGCCGAGTACGAGATGGAGTCCCCCTCCGACGAGGAGGAGGCAAGCTGCCTCGTGGAAAGGCTTGAGAAAGGGCACCGCTACACCTTCGTCGAGGAGGACGGAGGGCCTGTCCTCGGGACGATCGAAATCGTCTAAGCAGAATAGCCTCGCAAAACCCAGCTCTTTGATGGAATATCTGCTTCCTAATCGAGGTTTTGGCCGTTCTTAAGCGGACGATAGGGTTCCGTATGCTGGCAGCGTGGGTAGTTGCCGCAGCCAAGGAACCATTGCCCGTTCCGCGCCTGCCTTGCCACGAGGAAGTCCCCGCACTCGGGGCAACGACGACCAGCCAATGCTTCCTTGATGCGGGAGGTACGATAATCGCAGTAAGGATAATTTGAGCAGCCTAGGAACTCGCGACCGTCCTTTTGGCGGAGAACGAGGCGGCCGCTCTTGCACTTGGGGCAAAGAACCTTGGTGCTGTGGGCTGAATCCTCTTCGCCGGACAGGATTTGGGCAAAAGGCTCGATCTCCTTGACGAACCGCGACGGCCGCCTCGGGTCCGCGACCGCCAGGAAATAGGACTTGGTCCTCGTCATGGCGACATAGAAGAGCCTTCTCTCCTCCGCATAGGGGAAGCGCTCGGGCGAAGAAAGAACAAGGGAAAGGACCGGGTCGTCCTCCAGCATGTTGGGAAAGCCGACGTAGCCCTCTTCCCCCGAAAGAAGGATGACGGCGTCCTCTTCCAGCCCCTTTGCGGAATGGACGGTGGAGGCCCGCATCCTCATTTTCGGAAAGGTCAGGGAGCTGCATCTTCCGTCTCGCGCGAAGCGGAGCTCCCCTTCGTAACGCTTTATGTCGGAGTTGTTTCGGACAAGGAGGAGGACGCCGGGGTCATCCAGCGTTTCCGAAAGGAAGCGGAGGGCGTCCCTGAGAGCCTCCTCCTTGCCGGCATTCGCATAGAGGATCTTCACGGGCGCGGCCAAGGATTTTTCCGCATGGATGTCCTTCCGGATCTGCCGCGGGTTCTTCATGACGAAGTTCCCGGCGATCTCCTGGAGTTCCTGCGGCGACCTATGCGTGGCGCGGAGGAAGCAGGTTTCCGCCTTAGGGAACCGCTTCCCGAGGTCAAGGAAGATCCCGATGTCCGATCCCGCGAACCGATAGATGGACTGCCAGTCGTCCCCGACGGCAAAAAGCTTCCCTCCCCCTTTCGCGAGAAGTGCTTCCAAAAGGCGCATCCGGCTGGACGAAATGTCCTGGAACTCATCGACGATCACATGGGAATAGGAGTGGCCTTCCAGGGAAGGAAGCGCCTCCGCGGCCCCGAGGATCATGTCATCGAAGTCGATCTTCCCCGTCTCCTTGAGGCGGGCGCGGTAGGCCAGGTAGAAGTCGCGGGACAAGGCGATGATCTTCTTCGAGCGATAGTTGATCTTCGGGGAGGAAAGGAAAGAGGAAAACCCGCTTTCGTCCTTGTATTCGGACTTATAGAGCCGAACGAAGGAAAGGATGACCTGGAGGAAGGAACGGAACCCCTGGCTGTCCCATACCTTCTCCTGGGCTGCCTTGAGCTCATCTCCGGACAAGGGCTTTAGCCTCACCCCGAGGGAGGAAAGCTGCTCCATGAGGGAGTCGAAGATCGTCCCGTCCTTGAACTGGTAGGAATACGTTTTGAGGCATTTCGTCCCATTCGCGCGGTGGACCGCCTCCTTCCAGAGAACCCCGCTCAGGTAGCGCTTCTCCTCGTCCTCGGTGTATTGCCTGGCCCGTCCTTCACGGTCAAGGCCATAGTGCTCATGGTATGCCTTTGCCTCCGGCAGGTAAAAATCAGGGCAGTATTGGCGGTGCTCGGGGGTGGAAAGGTCCGCCTCGTAGGGTCTTTCGTACTCATAGTCGATGCCATTCAGGAAATAGAAGTTCGCGAGGGCGAGCTCTTCCTCGGATTTCACCGCCTCGCCAGCGACCGTTTTCCTCCCCTCTTCCTTCCGGAAGGCGGAGCGGAGGGTCGTGGCTCGCTTCTCCTTCATGCGGAGGATTGCCTTTTCCTCCCTTTGCCCATCCTCGGACTCCTCGAGCGGGAAATAGCAGGCATAAATTTCGAGGATCCTCCTCGCTCGCTCGGGGTTGTCCTTCCCGCCGAAATAGTCCTCGGCAAACTTCTCAAACTGCTCCTCCACTGCCAGGCGCTTCCCTTTCGCCTCCTGAAGGAGGGAAAGCCCGAGGGCGTGGAAAGTCGTCGCCCGGAGGGCTGGGTGGATTCCTTGCGCCTTCCTTTGGAGGTCCTCCGCCGACTTCCGGGAATAAGAAAGGAGGAGGATGTCCCGTGGATCGACCCCTTCCCTCTCGATAAGGTAGCGGCACTTCCCGCATAAGGTCAGGGTCTTCCCGGCCCCGGCCCCGGCGATGACCAGCGTCGCCTCTTCCTCTGTCAAGGCCGCCTTCCTCTGGTCCTGGTCAAGAGAGAAACCATTCACGTTGTCGAAGACAGAGTCTCCCAGCCGTTCCTCCACATAAAGGCGGTTATGCTCCCGAACGGCCTCCTCAACCTCTTCCCCGCCGGGAAAGGCGAAGCAAGGCGCCCCGAAGGAAGAGGCTTTCTTCCTAAGGTTCGCCGCCTTCAGGCGAAAGGGCTCCCCCATGCGCGTGGAGAGATAGCCTTTCCATCGGGAAATATCCCGTAGGTTTTCTTCGAGCGCCTCATACACGCCCTTTTGCTCCAGGTACTCCCTCCTCCGGGAAAGAGACTCCTTGGCGGTTCGAAGGAACGCGGAAAGCTCGCTGCCGCTGGAGAAGCCCTCTTTCTCAAGGACCAGCAGAAGCTCTTCAAGGCCGTTCGCCTCCTCCTCTCCCATGTTCTCCGGATGTTGGCGAATATCCTTTTCCCGGAACCAGACGATCGTCCGGTTCGCCTTCCGGATTCCTTCGTTCCTCCTTCGGGCTCGTTCAAGAAGGGCGTCCCCCTCCTCCCGTTTCTTACTCCCCTCCGGAAATGTGGAAAGGAGGAAGGAAAAGCGGTCAAGACACTTCTCCGGAACCTCCTCCCCCGTCTTCCCCTTCCTTTCAAGAGAGCGGGAAAGGAAACGGAAGCGCGCCCTTAGGAAGAAGTTCCGGAAAGGATTCATCGACCTATTATAGCGAACAAGGAAGACGGCTCACTTTTCTGGGAGTGTACGCCACCACTTAGTTTTCTCTGCAAATCTAATGCCAAACCTTAAAAAACAGGATTCTGGAAAATAGAGATCTCACGGCGTTTCTTAAAGAATCGTCTTGGAATCCCCCGCGGCCCCCATTCCCCTTGCCCCATCCTGAGCCTTCTCTAGGTAATGCTGGATCTGGGCGAACAGGACGAAGTTCTGGAGAATGATGCCGTTCTGGAGGTTGATGTTGCTGATCTCGACGATCTTCTCCAGCCGGTGGGCGAGCGTGTTCCTATGGATGCTGAGCCTTTCCGCGGCGCGGTTCGCGTTGCAGTTGAAGAGGATGTAGTAGTAGAGGGTGTCCACGTACTCGGTCCGATGCTTCTCGTCGTGCCTTCTCAGCCTTTCGTAGTAGACGTTCCGGCATTCCCGGAGGGTCTTCTTGTCGACGCAGGAGATGAGGTAGTAGGGAAGGAAGGCCGCGAAGTAGAAGGTAGTGTCCTTCGCTTGGATCATGAGGGCGATGCTCACGGCCTTGAGCGCCTCCTCGTAGTAATGCCTGAGGTCCAGGAGCGATGAGAACTCATTTGAAATCCCGACCTTCAGGTTCAGGGTCCTCGCCTCCTTCTCGATGAAGGCGACCTGGCGGTGCCATTCCTTGGGATCGTCGTAATTATTGACCACAAGAAGGTTGTTCTCGTAGCGCACCACCTTGAGCCGGAGCTTTTCCGAGATGCGGGCGATGAGGTAGGGGATGTTGTCGATGGAGCGATGCTCGTTGAAGGTCGGGACGACGGTCACACGGAAGTGGGTCCTCACCTTCCACCTCGCCGACTTGAGGCGCTCGGAAAGGACGAGGGGGCTCCCGATCTCCCCGCGCATGACCTCCTGGATGATGGACTCGTGGATGATGTTCGTTCCGCCGAGGAGAGAGGAGTCGCTTTCGAACACGTGGCGGAGGATCTGGCAAAGGAGGGAGGCGTTCCCGAGGGACTCCTGGTCGAAGGGGCGCTTGCTCTCCAGCACGCCGAGATAGGCGACGACCTTCCCGTGGATCATGACCTTCCCGAGGATCCGGTGTACCTTGCGGGCGAGCCCCGTCGAGAGGATGAAGGGCTCCTGGCTCGTGAGCACCTTTTCCGTGACTCTCTCCTTCTCGAAGAGGGCGATCGAGGAGGAGGAGCAGTAGCCCGTCCTGAGCCCTTCTTCGAAGATGGGGTCGTCCACCTCCGCCCCGGCATCGTCGATGGCGAGCACCTTGTAGGCGGCGTCCGTGATGATGATGGGGTTATCGAGGATCTCGGCGGCCTTCCTGGCGATCTTCTTCATGTCGTGGTCGCTCGCGCTCAAGAAGAGGCTCACGAAAGGCTTCACGAGAAGAAGCTTCCTGTCCTGCCTCAGGAAGTAGCGGTGGAACCTCCGGAAGCATTCCTCGAGAGGAAGGGACGTGCTCAGGGAGGAGGGAGAGGATGAGGAATCCACCCCTTCCCCATAGACAAGGGATAGGCTTTGCTCATCAACCCTCTCCTGGGATAGGTAAACGATGTTCTCCCCGTGCTCCTCCCCGGCGCGATAGTAGTCGACCCCGTAGAACTCCTTCTCCTCCGCCTTCCCCGAGGAAAGGACGGGGATCTCGAGCTTCCTTGCGATGTCCAGGAGATTCATAGGTTTCCTCCTCATTGTGCATTATGCCCTGTATTTCGTTCGAAATTCATAAAATCACCCCATGATTTCGTTATTTTGGCCGCGCTACCATTTGAAAGGCCAAGTTCAGGACCAGAAGGAGGAACACCAAAGAATGGCATCGAACTTCGAAAAGCTGCTCTCCCGCGGGAAGATCAAGAACCTTTCCCTCAGGAACCGCATCGTCATGTCCCCAATGGGGACATTCTCGGAGAACCACGACGGCTTCCCCTCCTCCGCCCAGATCGAGTACTACCGGAGAAGGGCGAGGGGCGGCGTCGGGATGGTGCTCATCGAGGCCCAGTACTGCACCAACAAGACCGACCCATGGATCGACTACATCACCACCGCTGACACCGACCTCCAGATGAAGGGCTGGTCCTACATCATCGAGGCCATCCATTCCGAGGGCGCCAAGGCGTGCCTCCAGATCGGCTGCGGGCTCGGGCGGAACGCCTTCCCCTTCTCCGACGCCCAGATGGTGAGCGCAAGCGAAGTCCCTTCCTTCTACTTCCCCGACAAGCTTTGCCGCGCCTTCACCCTCGAGGAGATCCACGAGCTCGTCGCTGCCTTCGGGAGGGCCGCCGCGAGGGCGGTCGTCGCCGAGGCCGACGCCATCGAGATCCACGCCCATAGCGGCTACATCCTCGACCAGTTCATGACCCCGGCCTGGAACAAGCGCACCGACGAGTACGGCGGCTCCTTCGAGAACCGGATGCGCATCGTCAAGGAAATCTACCAGGCGATGAGGGCGGCGGTCGGGCCCGACTACCCGATCCTCATGAGGATGGCCGCCGACCATGACTTCAAGGGCGGGCGCACCCTCGAGGAATCCATCCGCATCGTCAACTACATGAAGGACCTCGGCGTCGACGCCTTCGACATCGACGTGGGCTGCTACGAGGACAAGCAGTGGATCTGCCCCTCCATCTATCAGGGCGACGGCTGCATGGTCGACTACGCCTACGAGATCAAGAAGGCCTGCGACGTCATCATCCTCAACTCCGGGAACCACACCCCCGAGTCGGGCGAGAAGGCCCTCGAGGAAGGAAAGTGCGATTTCGTGATGATGGGTCGCCCACTGATCGCCGACCCCGATTTACCCAACAAGCTTCTCGAAGGAAGGAGGGAGGACGTCCGTCCCTGCCTCGTCTGCAACCAGGTGTGCGTGAAGCGCCTCTACCAGAACCGGAAGATCGGCTGCGCGATCAACGCCGAGGCGGTCGCCGAGGGCGAGTACCGCATCACCAAGGCCGAGACGCCCCTCAAGGTCGCGATCGTCGGCGGCGGCCCCGGCGGGCTCGAGGCGGCGCGCGTGGCCGCCCTGGAAGGGCATCACGTCACCCTCTACGACCGGGCAAACGTCCTCGGCGGCCAGTTCGTCCCCGCTTCCGCGCCTTCTTTTAAGAAAAGGCTCCGCGAGTTCATCGACTGGGAGGTCCTCCAGTGCGAGAAGGCCGGCGTGGTCTTCAAAATGAACACGGCGATCACCCCTGATTCTCCGGAACTGAAGGAAGCCGACCGCATCATCCTCGCGACCGGCGCCTCGCCCTACCTTCCCAAGATCAAGGGCATCGAGAACGCGGTCGAGGTGTGCGACGCGCACGTCCATCCCGAGAAGATCCGCGGCAAGAAGGTCGTTGTCTGCGGCGGAGGCATCTCCGGCTGCGACATGGCCCTCGAGCTCGCGATGGAAGGGAAGGAGGTCACCATCGTCGAGATGAAGCCGGAGCTTTGCCCCGAGGCGATCCTCGACAACCGTAACCCCCTCATGTTCCGCCTCCGCGACAACCACGTGAAGGCCATCACCTCCGCGACCATCAAGGAAGTCACCAAGTCCGGCGTCGTCGCGGAAGGGAAGGATGGCGAGATCAGGCTCGAGGCCGACCTCGTCATCGCCGCCTTCGGCACCAAGCCGAACAACGAGTTCGTCGACGCGATCTGCGAGAAGTACCCGACCACCCAGGTCATCGGCGACTGCGTCAAGGTCGGCCAGGTGGCCGAGGCGGTCAGGGGCGGCTACTTCGCCGCCTACTCGCTCCGCTAGGCGGAACCCTCTTCCCAAGAAGGCGCTGGCCCCGGCCGGCGCCTTTCTTCATGCTCTGGGGAATTCAACCTTTGATGGATCGCTTCCCGTACGAAAATTTCTTGCAGAGAAGTAATAAATCCCCTCCCTTCCCCGTTTGGTGGGCGTAAGAGGCAAGAAAGCCTCGGAAGGAGAAAAACCGATATGAAGAAGAACGCCATCATCCTCGGGGCAGGGATGCTCCTCGCCGCCGGGATCCTCGCAGGATGCGCGAGCCCAGGAACGGACAAAGGGAGCCAGGGCGGCTCCCAGGGGGACGGAGCCGGGACGCTCGTCCTCGAGGAGGAGAAGGGCTACCTCGCCCAGGCCGTCCTTTCCCTCGACCTCCTCGGGGGGATCGGAGGGACGGAATCCCTCCACACGGGAGTCCTGAAGGCCCCGGACCTCGCCCCTGGGGACGAAATCGCCTCGGAAAGCCAGGCCGTCCCGACGGAGAAGGACCTCCTCGCGGAGGAGATCCTCCTCTCCGCCCACTCCCTCGGATCGCTCCTCAGCTTCTCCCCCGGAAGCGTCGAGACCCTCCCGAGCGACCGGGAAGGCTACGAGAGCCTCCAGGTCGTCACCATCAACGACATCGACGGGACGAGCGAGACCTACTCCCTCTACCTGAACGAAACCGTCCGGGAGATCGAGGAGGAGCATGACGAGTGGGAGAAGACCACGAGGATCGAGGGCATCGCCATCCGGGACGGGGTGGAGTACGCCGTCCGCGGCGAGCGGAGCGAGGAGAAGGAACGCGACGAATGGGAGACCGAGCTTGAGCTGAGGATCGCCCTGGACGCCAGGAACTACGTCGAGATCGAGCAGTCCCTCGAGGACAACGAGAACGAATACGAGTACACCCTCGTCGAGAACGGCCGCGAGGTCGAGTCGATGGAATACGAGTTCGAGACCCTCCGGAACGGGAAGCTCGCCCTCGGGCTCGAGAGGGAGGTCGGTGGCGAGGAGTTCGAGATCACCCTCTACGCCGACGAGGACGGGCTCATGGGCGCCTCCTTCGAGGTGGAGAAGAGGAACGGACGAGAGATCGAGGGGTGGCTCACCCTTGCGAAGAACCCCGACGGGACCACCACCTACCAGGTGCGCTTCGAGGACGACCAGAAGGTATACGAGAAGACCTTCTAGCCAAAGGCAAGGAAGGGGCAGGGCCGCCGGAGGGCGGCCCTTTTTCCTTGCCTGCCGCAATGAAAGCTCTCGAAAAGCAGGTAAGCCTAATGGGAAGTAGAGCGCTGCGAATTCCTTGCAAGGCGAGGGCGAGTCGGAATTCAGTCCTTCAAGCACCCGATCGGCACGACATAGACCCCGTCGGGACGCTGGTAGGCGTAAGCCCCGACTCCTACGAGCACCATCCGGAACGAGGGGGCTTTCATGCGCGTCGTGTCGATGCGCGAGGCAAGAAGATTGAGGTTCTTCGCCCCTTCCTCTACGAAGGAGGGGTCGCCGCCCAGCTTGATTTCGACAAGACCGTATCGCCCGCTTCGCAAATGAATGACCGCGTCGCACTCCAATCCGCTTTTGTCCCGGAAATGGTAGACGCTTCCTTCCAGGGAATCGGCGTAGACCCTCAGATCGCGGACGGCCATGGTCTCGAAAAGAAAGCCGAAGGTCCGAAGGTCGCCAAGAAGATCCCTTGGGCCTAGTTCCAGAGACGCCGCGGCAATGGATGGGTCGACGAAATATCTAGTATTGGACGTGCGTATCGCTGCCTTTGAGCGAAGGTTCGGATTCCAAGCCGGCATCTCCTCGATGGCGAAAACGCCCTCAAGAGCGTTTAGGTAAGAGCGAGCGGTACCTTCGTCAAAGGATTCGCCCTCGCTTTTCCTGGCGTCTTCGACAATGGAGGAGAGGGATGCCTGCGTGCCTTGGCTCCTGGCGTAGGATCGAAGAAGACGCCTTGCACGTTCTGGAGAACGGGAAACGCCGTCAAATCGCGAGATGTCGGACCGCACGAGGGCATCGCGATAGCTAAATGCCTGCTCAAGCGCAGACTCGCCTTCCATCTCCACGCTAAGCGGCCATCCGCCGCGGCAAACCAGATGGGCAAGACCCTCTCCGTCCAGCTCACTTGAACCCCTTATAGGCCCACAGCCTTCAAACAAAGAACGAAGGCTGACTTCCCCTGTCGACTCCAACGATTCCCATAGCGACATCGGCCTCATGCGCATCCATGAAAAACGGCCTGTGCCCGTATGATGGATCTCACTGAAAGAGGGCGGCACGGAAGAACCCGTTAGAATGAATTGCCCCAGCCCGCGGCGGTGATCAACCACGAAGCGAACAGCGTCCCAAAGGCGAGGCGCCAACTGCCATTCGTCAATCAAGCGGGGAGTATTCCCCTCTAAAAGCCTGCTCGGTTCGAAACTGGCCATGGACAGGTATTGCCGGCTTCGATCCGGATCATCCATGTACAGGCAAGATCCGGCGGCTTGCTCCGCAGTGGTTGTCTTCCCGCACCACTTCGCTCCCTCGATAAGGACAGCCCCGTGAGTTTTCAGCTTATCGTTGAGAATGGTGTCCGCTATCCTGGTTTTGTATCCGTCCATAAAGTTTGTTATCCCCTCAAATCCATTGGGATATTAGTCCATTCGGGGATTTGGCGCAATTTCATTCCGCGATTTGGCGTTAGTTTGTTCGGCAATTTGGCGTTCTCTTGTTCGGTTATTTGGCGCGATTTCATTCGGTAATTTGGCGTTTGTAGAAATTCACCCATTCTTCTGGCGGGCTTCTTCTCCTACTTCCTTAAGAGAGAAAGCTAGAATGAGCCATGCACGTACTGAAGTCCCGATGGAAGACCGAGGAAAAAGGGGTCCGCTACTACGGGCTCCGGAACAAGTGGAGCCTGTTCCATAACTACATCCCCCTAGGAAAAAGGCAACGGGAGCTCCTCCTCTCGCTCCCGAAGGAACTGACGGCGAAGGAAAAACGGATTCTGGGCAAGAGGCTCCTCGGGACGGTCGTCGTCGAGGAAAAGGACAACCCGAAAATCCCGAAATCACTTGAAGAAGCCCGTTTTTGCAAGGATTGCGCGGCAAACGACTTTATGATCCCGGGACTGGAGTTCGACGAGCGCGGGCTTTGCCCCATCTGCCAGATGAAGGAGGAGACGAAGGAACTCCGCTCCATCGTCCCCCTTGTCCATGAGATCCCGAAGGCGGAGAAGTCCCGCTTCGACGTCGCTCTCTTCTACACGGGAGGGAAGGACAGCACCTACCTCCTCTACCTCCTCTCCAAGAAGATGGGCCTCCGGGTGCTGGCCCTCACGTGGGAGATCCCCTACATGTCCAGGAGCGCGAAGGAGAGCATCGAGGAGGCGAAGCGCATCTTCCCGAAAGTGGAGTTCCTTTCCCGGAAGATGCTGGACGAGGACCTCCGGAAGATATACCGGAGGCTCATGTCGCTTTCCGAGAACGTCTGCGCATGCCCCTCCCTCGCCTACGTCCTCTTCTACCCGGAGCTCGTCGAGCTAGGGGTCCCCTACTTCCTCGCCGGGAACGAGCCGGCGCAGATCCTCGGGCTCTACTTCAACCACATGGCGCCGAAGTCCGCCTACCGCATCTGGAAGAGCAAGGTCTTCCTCCTGCTATATAACCTCGGAAGGGTCCTGACTCTTCGTCCCCCTCTCCGGAACGGAGGGCTCCACACCCTCCTCACCATGAAGCAGCTCGCCTACGGGGACAATCCCCTGAAGAACATGGCCGGCTATCGGAACGAGCTCGTCGCCCACGTCGTGGAGGCGATCCACGAGGTCCCCTCCCTCCTGAAGCCTTTGACAAGGGCGATCCGCCGCTCCTCCTGGACGGGAAGAGTGCCTTCCTTCGTCCAGATCGACCTCGACGAGGCCGCGGGAGGCTCCTACGACTGGCGGAAGGTGATGGAGATGCTGGAGAAGGAAGCCGGCTACCGCCCGCCCGAAAGCATGAGGAAAGGCCTCCACACATCCTGCAGGATCGAGCGCTGCAAGGAGCATACCCAGTTCATCCGCTTCTATGAGATGCGCTCGACGATGATCCCCTTCAGCGCGCTGGAGATGGCGATCGCAAGCCAGGGAAGGAATCTCTCGCGTGAGGAGGCGATCGCCGAGATCAAGGAAGAACTAGGCTTCTCGCTCGAGGAGGTCCCCGAATGCCGGATCATGAAGGCGTACCTGGAAGAGGATTGAACGCGGTCGTCTATCTTTCGTATACAGGAAACACCAAGAAGGCCGCGGAACACCTCGCGAAGAAGTCCGGATGGCCTCTTTATGAATGCGGGCTGGCGGGGATCCCGTCCGTTTACGAAAATCTCCTCTTCCTCGCGCCCGTCCATGGGGAACGGCTTCCCGAGGAAGCTTTCCGATTCCTTGAAAACGTGGAGGCAAGGAAGGTCGCGATCGCCCTGACCTTCGGGCGCATCTGGCACGGGAACGCGATCGAAGAGGCGGCGAGAAAGCTCTCGCTCCCACTCGTTGGTGCGATGTATCTCCCCGCGCCCCACAGCTACCTCCATCATGACGACTACGAGATGCCTCTTAATGAAGCGGAGGCCATCCTCCGGGCGTTCCGGAAGGACGGTCCTCTCGTCCTCCCCAAGGAAAAGGACACGTTCGGGCGTTGGTTCTTTCCGAAGTGGAGGGCGAGGGCCGGCGCCAAGGTCGCCCCCATAGGAAGGTGCACTGGCTGCATGGCCTGCGAGAAAGCCTGCCATTTCCATGCGGTCCACAAAGGAATGGTCGACGGGACGCGCTGCATCCGCTGCGGGGCCTGCGTTTCCTCTTGCCCAGAGAAGGCGCTGACCTTCCATCTCTCCCCGTTCTTGAAGGCATATCTGAAAAGGAAGCGCGATGAGAAAGTGACGATCTATCTCGCTGAATAGTCTGCAAAACGCGCTTCAATATACAGATATTGCCAAGATTTCCTCCTACTTCCCCGTCCACGGAGCGCATATTCGATTTGACTTATTCCGAAATCGGATTTATAAATATTCCGAAATCGGATTAAGGAGGACGTGCATGGAACTGAGCGAATACATCAGGCGCTACTCGATCGCGACCCTCATCGTCGATGGCGAATACGACCGCTACTCCACTCACCTCGGGATCGACGAGAGCGAGTGGACGATCCTTTATGCGCTTTACCCAGACCACCATCTTTCGCAGAAGAGGATCTGCGAGGAATGGAGAATCCCGAGCTCCACGGTGAACACCACTACCATGCGCTTCCGCGACCAAGGTCTTATCGCCATAGAGAAGCTTCCGGGAAGCAGGAGGGAGATGCATCTCTTCCTGACCCCCAGGGGAAGGGAGGAGGCCGAACGCATCCTCCAAGGCATCTTCCACGCGGAGAAGCTCGCGATGGAGACGGTCCTGAAGCGTTACGGCACCGCCTTCATCGACGCCAGCGAGCTATACGCGAAGACCTTGAGCGAGGCGCTTCTCGAAGAAGAGAAGAAGCGCTAGAAGGCGGAGGAACCGATGTCTCACGAAGCTCTTTTTCGCTCGGCTCCTGTCGGGAGGCTCTTCCTCAGGATCGCAATCCCCGGCGCGATCGGGATGCTCTTCAGCGCCATCTACCCCGTCCTCGACGGGTTCTTCCTCTCTATGTTCCTCGGAGAGACCGCCTATAACGCGGCCAACCTCGCCTTCCCCTTCATCATCATTTCCTATTCCCTCTCCGACCTCATCGGCGTGGGCTCGAGCGTCATCATCGCCATCCGCCTCGGCGAGGGAAAGAAAGAGGAAGCGCGCTCCCTTTTCACGAGCGCGATCCTCCTCATCCTCCTCGTCCAGTCCATCGTCGCGACGATCGCTTTCTTCGCCGGAGGGCCCATCCTCCATGCGATGGGCGCGGAAGGAGAGCTCCTCGAGCAGGCGACCTCCTACATGAGGGCCTACACCCTCCTCCTTCCCGTCACCTCACTCGCCTTCGCGATGGACAACTATTTGAGGATCTGCGGGCATTTCCGCTACAGCATGTTCCTCAATATCCTCATGTCGCTCCTGATCGTCGGGCTCGACCCCCTCTTCCTCGGCGCCTTCAGGATGCCGATATGGGGCTCCGCCCTCGCCGCGAACATCTCCTTTTCGCTGGTCACCTTCCTCTCCCTCCTCATGTTCCTCCGGAAGGACTCGCTCCTCCGCTTCGTGAGGCCTTCCTTCTCCCCCGGTTCCCTCTTCCTTACGGTGAAGAACGGGCTCCCCGTCTTCCTCTCGAACATCGCCGGGAGGCTCACCGCGATCCTCTTCAACGCGCTTCTCCTTTCCTGGGCCGGGGAGGACGGGGTGGCCGCCCTTGGAACCCTCATGCTCATCGAAGGCTTTGTCCTCCCGATCCTCTACGGCACCTGCGACTCCCTCCAGCCCGCGATCGGCTATAACTGGGGCGCCGGGAACAAGGAAAGGGTCAGGGGGATCCAGAGGCTCGTCCTCCTGGGGACGGGGACGGTCTCCCTTCTCGCCTTCCTCCTCATGGCCGCCGTCCCCGGGACCCTCGCCTCCCTCTTCCTCGAAAGCGACTCCGCCCTCCGGATCACGACGTCCGCGATCTTCATCTATGGCTTCACCTGGCTGACGCGCTTCCTTTCCTACGCGGTCCAGAACTTCTACTCGGCGATCGGGAAGCCCTTCTTCTCGACCCTCATCTCCCTATCCGTCTCCCTCCTCATCCCCCTTCTCTTCGTCCTTGTCCTCTACCCCGCCGGCACGGACGGGATCTGGCTGAACTTCCCCCTTTCCTCCCTCCTTGCCGGCATCCTCGCCCTCCTCATCCTCTTCATCCGGAAAAGGATGGAGGAAAAGGAAAAGGCAGGCTCCGGGGAACCTGCCTCTTCCGGCTAGCCTAGGCTAGAAGTTGTACTGGTTGTACACCTTGACGCCGTCGGCGCCGGTGACGGAGAGGATGCAGCCCTTGTAGCCGGAGGTATTCCACTGGCAGAGGGCGACCTCGACGTCGACGACCTGGTCGTAGTAGGGCTCCATGAAGGAGAACTGCGAGGCGCCGCTGTGGTACATGTTGAGGTAGGTGTCGTAGCTGCCCTCTTCGTTGGGGGTGGCATCGCCCGGGACGAGCTCGAGCTGGTCGTTCCAGCCGCCGCTATAGACGACCGGCTTCACGTCCTCGAGGACATAGACCGCCGCGGTGGCGAGGGGGGTCTTGTAGGTGTCGCTGACAAGGTCGGCGATGGTGAGTCCGGTGACGAAGGAGTCCGTCGGGTAGGTCCCGTCCCCGCCGTAGAGGTTCCCCCAGATGGTCGCGTTGCTGACGCACACTTGGGTGTCGTTGTTGCCCCACATGTCGCGGGTGCCCTCGACGATGACCTCGTCCCCGATCTGGAAGGTGCCGTCGAAGAGGTCGGTGCTCGCCATGCGGATGGCGATCGCCCCGGTCTCGTCGATGAGGTAGAAGGCGGGCTGGTTGACCGCGGAAGGCCCGACGATCCCGCGGACCATGATGGTCTCGTCCGGGTTCTCGGCCGTCACGGGCTCGGTGTCGATCGCTTCCTTCACGGTGAGGGAAGGCATCGCCTCGGGCGAGACGACGAGGGTCTCGTAGGTCGCCTCGTAGTCCTCGTGCTCGCCATAGCTGCCGGTGATAGTGATAGTGACGGTCTTGGGCTCGCCCGGGTGGGCGTGCATGACGATCTTCCCGTTCTCGCTGTCGAAGGAAAGGGCGCTCGGGTCGCTCGAATGGTAGGAGAGCTTGGCGCCCGTGAAGTCGACGACGTCGTTATCGACCGTGGAGACGAGCTCGAGGGCCGGGTCGGCGATGTAGCGCGAGGCGAACTGCGGGAGCGCGTAGTACTCGACCGCGAGCTCAGGGATGTAGGAAGGATCGAACTCGTAGGGGGTCTCGCTGACGCTCACGGGCAGGAAGCGCCAGTTGCCGCCTGAGGAGCTCATCTTCGCGTTGAGGACGGTCATGTAGAGGGTGACGACTTCCCCGTCGTGCTCGTCGAGCCAGGCGAAGTCCTTGCCGCTGGCCTGGCTGTAGCTGTAGGTCCCGGTCTTCCCGTCGAGGTCGAGGATGTAGTAGTTGGTGAAGTCGATCTCCCCGGTTGAGGTGAGGGTGTCCCTCCTGTCGATGAGGGCAGCGACCTCGTAGAGGGAGCCGGTGATGTCCTCGTCGAACTCCTTGTCCATCAGGTCCTTGACGGTGGTCTTCTCCGCGACGGCCTCGTAGTCGAAGGAGGTGACGGAGCCTTCGCCGACGATGGTGACGTCGGTCAGCTGGTTGGCCCCGACGTAGCCGTACTTGTCGGCGTAGTCCTGCTCGCTGTCGAGGACCCAGTAGTCCTTGGTGGCGACGATCTCGATGGAGTCCCCGGCCTCATAGGCGGCCATCTGGTTGTCGTAGACATACATCGTGCCCGTGCTATCGCCGATGAGGGCGCCGATCTTGTTCATGCCGGCGTTGTAGGTGTGGGCGAGAATGACTCCCTCCGTGCGGAGCGTGGTGCCCGCCTCGGCCTCGTGGGCTTCCTGGAGGGTGACCTTCTCGTAGTCGTCGGGGTTGATCGGCTCGGCGTTGGAGATGAAGTCGATGATCCAGCCGGAATAGATCTCAGGGGTGCCCTTGTATTCCTGGAGGTTTCCGTAGAGGAGCACTTCGTCCCCGTCCACGGGCTTAGGGCCGGCGATTTCGCTGTAGCGGAGCTCGCCGTCCGCGGAGTAGGTGCCGTAGACCATAATGGTGCCCGTCTCGTCGGTGAGGTCCATCCCGCCGTACTGGGTGTCGAGGTTGCTGACGATCCCGCGGACGTAGTACCTCTCCTCGGAATGGTCCTCCGGGTAGTCGGCGCAGAGCTCGATGATCTCCGCGACCGTCTTGATGTCGTACTCGGACCAGGGGTCGCTGTCGATGACGTTGCTGGAACTGCCCGTTCCGGTCGAATCGGGCGTCGTGGACGACGTGCTGGAATCCCCGTCCCCGCAGCCCGCGAGAGCGAGCCCGGCGGCCAGGATCCCAAGGAAAAGCGCCTTGGATTTCATGAATCCCTCCTTCAAGCGGCACCGATATGTGGGTGCCATCCATTTAAACGCCCAATGGTGGGAAGGGCAATAGCGGAACAGGCGTAAAATTAGGGGCAAATCTGAAAAGGTCCAGGATAAGCCCGTGTTCATCGGCACGTTTGCAATCTGAAAGAGGAACCTCCTCTGCAGGGACGGGCAGAAGGGAGCGGAGGACAAGGCGGACGCTTCGCCCGGGAACGGATGCAACCTTTCGTACGATCCACCACCTGTCCGTTATTTCTCTCATGGGCGGGCAAGAAACGGACTCTCTTGGCTCCTTGGTCTATCCTTCAGACATGGATAAGAAGAACGAGGAAAAGAAGACGAACAGCACCATCGCCCTGCCTGTCCTGAAGATCCTGAGGAGGGAGTCGGACAAGGAGCATCCCCTCCTCCAGGACCAGATCATCGGCTTCCTCGGGAAGGAGCTGCCCGCAGGCTCGCGCCTCCCCAACCGGAAAACAGTCAAGGACGCCCTCGATTATCTCGGCCCAAAAGGTCAAGGATATGACATCCAGCCAGCGGTTCAGGGGCTGGGGATGTTCCTGGGAGAGCGTCTTTTCGATGAAGGCCTCGCGTTCCGGCTATCCATGCTCATCGCGGAATCGGATGAGTTCAGCAAATCGGAGAAAAAAGACCTCATAAAGGCAATCTACGAGGACCAGAGCCGCTACACGAAGGATTACGCGATGCCGGCCATCAACGAGGCCATATCCAGGAGCCCCGCCGCCGGGATGGCGCGCACCGCCATCCTGGGCTTCGTGACGGATCGGATCAAGGACGGCACCCCCTTGCTCGCCAAGCTTAGGGATAAAAATGGCGCGGTCACGCTTCTTCCGCTCCGCTGGGCCTTCGCTTCGCGGCTGTCCGTCATGGCGCTCGCGCGGGATGAAGGAAGGGAGGGGGTGAAATCCAAGGCGTTTGCCCTCGACGACTTCGAATGGGCGAAGCAAGCCAATTCCGATGACGAGGATTCCAAGATCCTGAACCAGGCCTACGACGAGAAGATCAGGAAGAGCCGGTGGGAGATCGACGCCCCGATAGGAGAGGCGAAGGATGGTCCGCTCCCCGTCCCTTACGTGGACGAGGAGGGAGGCCTTTTCCTCAGCTACCGCCAGGAGTCCCTGGACGAGAGAGATCGGGACGAGGCGCTCGCCCTCCTCGCCCGCCACGCGACCTTCGAGAAGGGCGCGAGTCCGGAAAAGGTCCTCTTCGCCATCGAATGGGCTTACGCAGGCGAAGACGCGAACGACAGCATGAGAAGGCGCAAGATGCTCCGGGCGGACCAGCCCTTCCTCGGGGCGATCCTCGTCTACTGCTCGTGGCTCGTCCGTCAGGACGGGACGTCGCCCGAGGCGGCGAGGAAGGCGCTGGGCCTCGTCTGGCAGGAGGCCGCAGGCGTGGAGGAAATCGGGACGGACGGCTGGTCGCGTCTCGTCGCTTCGCTTGCCTGGCACCTGCTCCTCCACCGGGACGGGGAATTCAACGACCTCGCCTTCCCGGAGGGATCGCGCTACATCGACCGCGGCAATCTCCTGAACTTCGTCACCGACATAGGCGAATGGGAGAAGCTTGCGGACAGGGCGGAGAAGATCGGCTCGGTCCGCTGGCTCCGTCCCCTGCTCTACATCTATCTCGAGAGCTTCGTGGGCGAGGAAGGGTTTGACGAAGCGCGCCTCTGGAGGCTGTTCCAGGCGGCAAGCCCCCTTCCCGAATACATCGATCAGGCGCTCGTCGACGCCATCTACAGGCTGAAGCCCGAATGGCGGGCGGACGCCGCGAAGGAAGATTACCTGTACGACCCTGGCACTACGACCGACAACCTGATCGGGACGCTCGGGAACCTCCTGGACGAACGGGCGGCAAGGGCTTCCCGGGAGTAGGGATCGCCCGCCTTGCGAAGCTTCTCCCTCCCCGCGATGTGGATCCCGCGTAGCGGAAGCGAAAGGCCATCGAACCGCGCGGCGATCGAGGTCCTCGCGGGAGCCGGCCTCAGCTTCTCCGTGACAGCCAGGCGAATTGCCCAGGCCGGAATCACTAGGCAAAGGAACGCTCGCGCTTTCTGGAAAGAATCAGTCCCTAAGGCATCCCGCTGGAATGACGAGGACTCCGTCGCTCCGGAGGTAGGGCCTTTCCCCCACGCCTACGAGGACCATGAGGAAGGAGGGAGCCTTCATCCGGTCTGTGTCCAGCCGGGACGCCAGGCGCTTCAGGTTCCGGGCCCCCTCTTCGACAAGGTCTGTTCCGCCGAGCTTAATCTCAATGAGCCCATAGGAGCCGTTCCTCAGATGCACTACCGCGTCGCATTCAAGCCCCGACCTATCCCTGTAGTGATAGACACTCCCCTTAAGAGTGTCCGCATAGACCCGGAGGTCCCTGGCGCAAAGGGCCTCGAAAAAGAATCCGAAGAGCCGGACGTCTGCCTTAAGGTCCTGTGGCCCGATGCCAAGGGATGCCGCCGCGATCGATGGGTCGACGAAGTAGCGAGTGCTAGAGGAGCGGATCGCCGTCCTGGAACGAAGGTTCGGGTTCCAGGCGGGCATCTCCTCGATCGCGAAAAGGCCTTCCAGCGCGTTCAGGTAGGAACGGGCGGTATTGACGCTGAAGGAATCTCCCTCGGCGGCGCGCATGTCCTCGACCAACGAGGAAAGCGTCGCCTGGGTGCCTTGGTTCCGCGCATAAGCGCGAAGGAAGCGACGGACCCGTCCTTCCTCACGCGTTACGCCGTCCACCCGGCTCATGTCGGAGCGGGCGATGGCATCCAGGTAATAGTAGGCTTGTTCCAGCGCTACCGACTTGTCCGGGATATCAACCGCCATGGGCCATCCTCCGCGGCAGGTCACGAACGCGAGCGAGTCGAAATCGAGCGGATTCCTCCCTTGAAAGAAGGTCTGCCCTTCGAATAGGGCGCGCAGGCTGACCGATCCGCAGGAATCCAGGGACTCGAACAGGCTCATCGGACGCATCCTGATCCAGGCGAAGCGCCCGGCGCCCGAATGGTGGATTTCGTCAAGGGAGGGCGGGACGGAAGAGCCGGTCAGGATGAACTGCCCCATCTTCGTCCTTTGGTCGACTTCAAACCTTATGATGTCCCATAGCCTTGGCGCGATCTGCCATTCGTCGATGAGGAGCGGAGGTTCGCCGTTCAGGAAGCCGCGCGGATCAAGCTGAACGAGAGAAAGGTTCTGCTCCATCGAATTAGGGTCGTTCATATAAACGAAGGAAGAGGCGGCCTGAAGGGCTGTCGTCGTCTTGCCGCACCATTTGGCCCCTTCCACCAGCACGGCCCCCTTGCCGGAAAGGCACTCCCGGAGAAGTCGATCGGCAATGCGTGGCTTGTATGAATTCATGGAATCAACCCACCTCCCAAAAATAGTATATCCATTGCGCGTTTTGTCGCCTATCCGTTGTGTGTTTTGGTAAATGTTCGTTGTGCGTTTTGGCGTAGTTTCGTTGCGAGAATTAGCATAGAAAGGGTCACGTGCATCCAAGGGCAGATCCATTCCACCGAGGATGACATGCCTTAAGGAAGGCGACCAAGGGCTAGCAAAGGGAAAACCCGTGCCCCCTTAAGACCAAATTGACGGCCCGCCTCATGAACGAGCACCAGAAAACATCGATGGCATCGATTCAAAGGGAGTAACCAGAATCTTGTGTAAACGCTGGAGCGGAGTCCCCGCTCCAAGGACTGCATGAAAAGCAGGGCCCTAGTAGGATTTGCTTGCTAAAGAAA
>CASFDV010000002.1 GCA_949293555.1 uncultured Bacillota bacterium | reverse complement strand
GATACATGGGAATTCCCTGACTCAAGGAATCCCCCTTGCCATAGGCCCTGCCCTTGCCAAAACGGCATGTTTCCCTTAAGGAACGCTGCCCCCAAGCGTCAGTGAATCCGCGGAAGCGAATAGCGGGAACCAATTTCTTTTCGCTCATTTTTACTCCTCAAGGAGCGCCTTGAGGGCGCGGATGGCCTCCATGTCTTCTTCCCCGCCGGTAAGTTCGTCCAGCATAGTAGCCAGTTCTTTTTCAACGGAGGAAATCTCCTGGACCAAAGTGACGAGCGTATCCTCGTATTTCTTCTTCAGGGAGCGAAGCTTTGCGATGAATCCATCCACGGCGTCGTCAGCAACCTTCATGAGCGAATCCGAGATCGGGGCGATCCAGCGCTTCCGGAGCACGGCCAGGCACTCCTCATCCGTCAGGGAAGCCGCTTTCTCCACGACCTTCTCCTCAAGACCCTTCCGGAAATCTTTCAGCTCCTTATCCGCCGCCTTTTTGGCCAGGCTCGCGACAGCGATGTCGAGGATCGTTCTCTCATAGGAACCTTCTTCGTAACGGGCAGCCGCCACTTCGAAGGTTTCCTTTTTCCGACCGATCTTCTGAAGATAGGTTTTAGCCTCGGCCTCGATCCCCTTGAGGTTCGGCTCGTCGTTTTCGCTGTCCCATAGGTCGTCCGTCCGATCCTCCTCGCCAAGAGCTTCTGTAGCTTCCGAAAGCAAGGATTCGGCGGAGGAAATTTCTTCCAAAAGACGAAGTTCTTCCTTCTTGGCCTCTTGGAAAAAACATTCCTCCAGAAGTTCCAAAGACACAAGTCTCCCCTGCCTTGACCCTTTTTTTCCTTCGCCAATCGTGACGGTGCGGATGGCGTCCAATCCTTCCGCTCGAAGGACTTCCATGTCGGACAGCGCTTTTTCCACGCCTTCGTGAATGGCGCCATAGACATCGTAGCGGTCAACGAGCGGGTACCCGGAAAGAACATCCGTCACCCCGTTCTCAAGCCCCTCGACATCCTCGGTGCCGCCGAAAGAGTTCCATCTTTGCACGAGGTTCTCCTCCAGCAGAGCGGTGACCCGAGAGAAACGTTCCTTATATCCCTCAAGATAGGAAGCAACGCTACCGAACGAACGGATGGCATCCTCATCCACGTCATCCTTGAAATGAGAGACGCCATCGACGTCTTTTTCAAACACGGCCTCCTTAAGGCCTGGGAAGGCGTCCCAGTAAGTGGCAAGTGACTCGATTTCCTTAGGGGGGATCCCACCCTTAACAACCGAGCGGAGATCGTACTCCTCAGGTTTTTCCGAACCATCGACATAGCGAGGGATATTCAAGTTGTAGTCGTTCTGACGAATCTCTTCTTTCGAGACGAGCCTCGAATAAACACCATCGCCAGGCTTCCTTTCCAGGACGGTATCGACGATCCGCTTGATGTCGGAGGCGCGAAGCCGATTTTTCTTCGTGTCTTTCTGGAATCCATGGGAGGCGTCGACGAACAAAACAGAGCCATCCGAGCCCGTTTTGCGGAGAATCATCACGATAGTGGCAATGGTAGTCCCGTAGAAGATATTGGCAGGAAGGCCAATGACCGCCTCGATGTTCCCGGACTCGATTAAGTGTTTGCGGATCTCTCCTTCGGATCCTCCCCTAAAGAGAACCCCATGCGGAAGAACGATCGCCATGATTCCCTCGGGCTTGAGGTGATAAAGCCCATGGAGGAGGAAGGCGTAGTCAGCCTTTCCTGCGGGCGCTACGCCATAGCTGCTGAAACGGGGATCTGAGTTGGCCCCTGCACTATCCCATTTCACGCTATAAGGAGGATTCGAAACCACCGCGTCCACTGGAAGAAGCTGATACTCATTCTCCCGTTCCGGAGGGAAAAACGGCCAGTCGATGTCGAGAGTGTCGCCGTTCCTCACCGTCAAGTAGTTCGGAGAGATCCCGCGCATAAGAAGGTTCATGCGCGTGAGAATCGCAGTAGTTGAATTCTTCTCTTGGGCATAATAGCGGACTTTTTCCGGCTCCCCGCTCACTTCCCCGAGTTCCTTGCCCGCGGAAAGGAGGAGGGACCCCGATCCAGAGGTGGGGTCGAGGACCTTGATGTCCTCTTGTTCCTTGACCCTGTCCCTTAGCCGGCCGGCAACAATCTTGGCCATTGCAAGGGATACCTCGTGGGGGGTATAGAACTCCCCTGCTTTCTTCCCAGAACTCTGGGCAAACATCGAAATGAGGTACTCATAGACGAACCCAAGGACATCGAAGCCGGTATTCCCGGTCGTCGGGATTTCGTTCACAACCCCTACGAGATTCCTGAGGAACTTCGCACGGTCGTCCTCGTTCGCCCCGTACTTGCTGATGGCGGTGGTGAGATTCGTGAAGATCCCCTTGTATGCATCCCCGCAGTTCCTCTCGAAGGCATGGATGGCCTCTGTCACGGTAGAGACCCGAAGGGCGCTGCCCATCCGCACCCAAGAGGAATAAAGATCCTTGTACGCGATGAAGTAGCCAAGAAACTTCTTGGCATCGCCCTTGACCGACTCGTCGCTTTCGTCGATAGCCTCGATGTCCTCCTCCGTAGCGCCTTCCTTGCGCCACCAGGCGACTTCGGAATCGGATAGGTACTTGTAGAAGATGAATCCGAGGACGTAGTCCTTGTATTCGATCGCATCCATGCTGCCCCGCATCTCGTTTGCGGCGGCCCAAATCTTCGAGGCAAGTTCCTGTTTGGTCATAAAGGTTCTCCAACGTGGGTCATTTTACCAACGGAAGGATAAAGATTTGTCATTTGTTTCCATGTGAGGCAGAAATCGCCCACCTGTTTCCCAGCATTCCATTGAAGAGGCTGCGCGCAGATGTGACCCACAACCCTGGGTCCCACTCTATGGCAAACACGATTTGTTGCCTAGAGGTCATCCTGATGCGCTTGCGGAACGGCCCGACCCAGTCGTTCGTGCAGATAAAGAACCTTAGGTTGGACTCCGGCTCCCCCTCGAAGATCCCATGCCATCCTTTCCTTTTATCGTCTCCAGGATCAGTTCGCCAGAATCCTCCATTCAGGGCTCCTTTCTGGTTGTCATAGCAAACAAATCCAACCAGGCCCAACTTTTCATGCAGCAACCCGGGGCCGGATACTGCTCCGTCGTTTACATGAGATACTGGTTGCGCCCAAGATTTCTTCTAGTCTTTCGAGAAAATGGCGATGTGTTTCTCAATTAAAGCCTTAAAGCCATTGGATAATGGATACGACTTCGCAACAACATTTCGAAAAGTCTCATTTGCCTTAAGAAAATTCGAAACGTCCTGGACCTCAGATTGGTAGAAAGACGCTGCAAGCAAATCCATGGAACCGGCTACATATCTGTAAAGCTCTTCTTCAAAGGAATCTAAATCACGTCTTTTCTCTTCATCAAAAATTGAACCGAATCGCGAGAGACCGGCTTTGGCAAGGACCTCCATAGCATTTTCGTACTCGGAAGGCGCAGGTTTCCCTTTTACATCCATGAGGATGCTCATCCGGTCTTCCATGCCGTGAGCAATATAGGAAGCCAAGCCGATCATGGCGAAAGCGTACGAGCGCGCGTTATCCCATATACGGGAAAGGTCGAGATCATAACCCTCCCCGCTTACTGCACCCATTCCCTCGCGGAAACGCGCACGGCATTTCTTAAAGAGGCCGTCAAAAAGAGCAAGGTCTCTGATCCGCTGTGCCAACTTCAACGACGTCGATTCGTCCTTGGAGAAAACGGATGAATATAGGGCGTTATCCCCTTTGTGAGCCAGGAGTTTAGCAGGATTGCTCCTTCCGTAGCCCGGGAGCAGAAGGATTCCGCTCAACACATAAGTTTTTGTTGCGGCGAGTTCTATTCTCATCCTTCCTTTTGCGCCCTTAAGTTCCTTCATTCCGCGCTTGAGCAGATATTCAACGCCCAATTGATGAAGGGCATTCCGCAGATTTTGTTGCTCAGGTTGCACAGAAATTAGGTCAACGTCCTTGATAACCTTCTGGGAGTTAGAGGCTTGAGCAACTTCCATAATGAACTTTTCTCTCCGTGCCTGCTCAGCATCATTTACAAGGACAATTTTGACTGGCACGTAGAAGTCGGTTTTCGGATCGACCTTCTGAAGATTCCAAATCGTCTGCCCTCCATTAACGATGGAGAAATTTTTAAGGTGCATTACCTTACCATCCAGTTCCGCTTGTTCCGCGACGATGGTTAGTCCGTTGTTCTTCGACCAAAAATTCCCAGGGGTTCCACGAATTGTTTTTTGAATCGCCCCGTCTAGACTCCCCTTAACGTGAAACCGGAGATTCTGCGCCAACAAACCAAACTCATGCTCCCTGTAAAGCCGAACTAACGACATCGCTGAGGCGGCCCATGAATAGCCGACTAAGTTGTCGCTATACGGAGATTCGAAAACTTCGCATATATCGCAACTACCCTCGATATTACCCTTGGAAACAAAATGCTGTTCACGGAGATCCACCAGGCGAATTCGTTCACCAAGCTCGTCCGCATACCAAACACGGACTCGAACCGAGGGATCCACCATACCATCTTTCTTAAGGAGATCAGCGATGGCCTCCTCCTGGTCGGAGGCAAAATGACGGGTATCGGCATCGGAGGAACTTCCCATGCAGGAGAAATACACATCTATTTCAAGGGAGACAGATTCGTATTCCACATTGTCTTTTGCACGAAGCGTGCGCAGAACATTGCACAGCTTCTGATTGCCTTCAATGTTCTTCCGCCCCCGCAACATCAAAAGAACATCCCGGGCAGCTTCAGCCGCCTTGGCCACCGCGCTGCGCACGTCATCCATTGATGCCTTGCGATCACCCGAGTAGTGCTTCCCTTGCCCAACATAAAGGCAGTAGTTGCTTTCCTCATCCGAATCAACCAGCAGAGTATCTATTCCTCGGTCGTTAGGCCCATCAACCAAAGCCAACTTGGCTTGAAGGATAGCCTGATCATTAGCGTCAGCCTCTCCTCCAACCACATAACGCGTAGCCATGACGGAAAAAATATCGTTATCATTCAGGTCGTCGAAGCGAATTGGACTCTCCTCACGAAATTCCTTCAGTCTTCTTTCGATAAAGTCATAAGCGCTTGAAAGAGATCTGCTTTGCTTTTTCCTGCCCATGCCTAGATTAGATCACATTCAGATCTCCGGTTAAAGATCTCTGAAATAAGCGTTGGTCCACTAAGTAAACACTACATCGTGGTAGGAGCGATTTAGAATCGTGCACCACCAACCAAGAACCCTTCCCAAAGTGGTACCAGGAAAGTAAATTGCCCCTTACCGATTCCAGCAGACGATTTCGATTCCGGCCCCCTTATAGGTCTTCTCCAGCACCTCTTCCAAGGTATCCGGCCTCCTTGTCCTCGGAAGTTTCCTGTCCTCTTCCTTCCGCATGAAACAGACGTAGATGCCATCCAGGATATCCTCGATATCGCGATAGACCTTCTCCACGTCCTGCCCAAGGTCGACCTTTACCAGCCTAGCGACGAACCTCTTGATCGGGATGATGTGCTCGATATGGAAGGCGTGCCGGAAGATGAACGACCCCCATTGGTCCCCGAGGAAGATCTCGCTTTCTTCGTGCGGCTGCCCGTGCGCCCCCTTGTACCACTTGACCTTGACCGGGATTTCGTTCTTGTAGATGACAGGCCTGCTGTCCCAGTATCCGAAGATCGAGTCTTCGACCTTCAGGGAGTCCCAAAGTTCGAACGCGCTTTTGGTCACGCACTTGTGGTCATCGCGGACGGAAACCATGCGAATGGTCTGGTTGAGAAGGTAACGGGAACCGCCCATCCTCCTTCCGAAACCATCAGGGCCTTCGAGGTGGTTCGCCGACTGGCATCCTCTTATCAGGCCGATCAGAACGTCGAAGCAGTTGACCTTGTCCATGCGATCTCACCTTTCCCAAGCGATCATCGCCGCAAGAGGGCTAGATCCCTCCCAGCTTCTCGCGCATCTCCCCCTCCAGAAGCTCCAGGCTCACCCCCGTCTGCCCCACCTTCCCGGCAAGGGACCTCGCCGCCTCGTGGAAGAGATGGTCCGCCCCCATGACGAGCTCCCCGAAGTCCATGGACTTGTCCATGTGGGCGAGGAGCCCGGCGAGGAACCCCGCGAGGGCGTCCCCCGACCCCGCCCTGGCAAGGGAAGGGACGGGCTCGTAGACGGATTCGATCTCCACCCCGTCCTCCTCCTCGTCCTTCCCAAGGAAGAGGGAGGAGGATCCCTTTAGGAGGATGTCCACCCCGTAGGCGTCGGAGAAGTCCTCCGCCTCCGCGGCAAGGACGTCCCAGTCCACCTTCTCCGGGGAAAGATGCCCGAAGAGGGCGCTCGCCTCCCCGGGATGCGGGAGGAGAAGGACATGCCCGCCTTCCTTCCTCTCCTCCAGAAGGGAAGGCTCCGCGGCGATCATCCTTATCCCCGTCCCATCGATGATGACGTTCCCGGGGAACTTGGAGAGGATTTTCCCGAGAAGCCTCCGGTTCCCCGGGGAATCAAGCATCCCGTTCCCGAAGAGGAGGGAGTCCCCTTCCGGGAACTCCTCCGGGAGGAGGTCGTCCCCCTCCTTCCCTGAGGGAAGGGAGGGGATGTGGCAGACCTCCAGAGGAACAAGAATCCTGGAAGCCTCCTCGATCGAGGAAGGGACGGAGAGGGTCACGTACCCCGGCCCTCCGAGAAGGGCGAACCTGCTCGCGATCATGGGCGCGCCCACGTACTTCCTCGATCCGCCCAGGACGTAGCACTTCCCGTAGTCCCCCTTATGGGAATGGGGATCCCTTTCCGAAAGGAGGCGGAGGAGCTTCTCCGCGAAGTCCCTCGGATCGGGATATCTTTCCTCTTCCTCGTATTCCATGATTGCCCTCACCTCCTCAGGAAGCGCTCGTCCCCGGGATTCTCCCCCGCGGGGAGGAGCCTCTCGGCTTCAACGGTCAAATCGTACTTCTCTCGCAAGGAGGCGATCCTTCCCATAATCGGAGAGGCATGGTGAAGGTCCAGCGCCTCCTGGGACTCCCAGGAGTCCACGAGGAGAAGGACCTCCGGGTCCTCGAGCGAACGGTAGTGCTCATAGCGAAGGTTCCCCTTCTCCTTCCTTATCTCCTCCATGAGCCCCGACTCATGCATCTCCCTTGAGAAGAGGAGCGCGCTTCCCTCCTTCCCCCTGTAGCGGAGCAAGATGGTCAAAGGCTTCCCGTCCATCAAATGATTCTTCGTTCCCATGCCCGTATGGTGGGGCAAGGAAAACGCCTGGTCAAGAGAGGCGAGGGAAGCGGTCCAGTCACCCAAAGGCAGCCCGGGACAGAGCGACGCAAAAAGGCGCCTCCCCTAAGGCGGGGAAGCAGCCCGGCAGGAATCCACTAGTTCGCGCCGCTGGAAGGGAAGGGATGCTTCGCCTTTGCTACGTGGTCGATGCTCGAAGCGGCCGTCCACCCGGAGCTCACAGCCCCGAGGATGCCTCCCATGACCATCAGGACGATGAACGAGATCCCGCCGGAACCAAGACGGAGATAGTAAGCATCCAGATCGTTCGCGGAGGCAAAGGAGGAAGAGGCGAGGAAAAGGCAAATTAGGCCAACCAGGAAGGAGACGCCCGCAGTCGCCGCCTGGCCTATCAAGATGGCCTTCACTTTGGATGCGGATAGGCCGCTCTTCTTCTCCGCCCCCTTCGCATTGTTCCCAAGCGCGAACCGGGCGGTCGGGGCGAAGTCTTCGTAGGACACGTTCTTGGCTTTCATACAACAGGCGAACATGAGGGAATTCGCCCCCAGCTCAAGCGACAGGAAGAGCAGAAGGCCTCCGAAAATGACCAAGGCGGAGGAAAGCATGTCGTAGTAGTCGTCGAAGACGTAGAAGTCCTGGGAAACAACTCCACCCGCAGAGGCAGTGAATACCGGCAAGGCTAGCACAAGGGTGATCCCAAGGACGAAAAAGACAAGGGAGACAATCCCAATCGCGATCTCGATGGGGGATCGCTTGAAGTCGTCGCTCAACATAGAAAACCTCCTTAATGCCTTCACAATACCCCCCCCTCTGAATTTCAAGAGGGAACCGACTGGGAAGTTGGTTTGGGAAACCCTGGGGGCAGGTCCATGCCTCCATTTCCCTCGCCTTACGAGGGCCTGCAAGCTTTGCACCAAAAAACGAGCCCTCTTCGAGAGAAGGCCCGCTTTAAGGGTTTATCCGGCCTAGTCCTTCGGCCCGTCCTGGGGCGTCTTTTCCCCCTCGCCCTTCCAATCGACCTTCGTCATGAGCGACCAGGAGTTGCTCACTCCTCCTGCCAAGGCGGCGCATCCGAAGAGGACGAGGAAGGCGGCGCCTCCCTCCCCGATCCCCGCGAATAGGTTGGAAGCGAAGGAGTTGATCCACCGGAAGGAGGCGGGGACGAGGCAAAGGAAGAGGATGGAGAGGGCGAGGGCGACAAGGAAGAAGGTCCCTTTGAGGAGAAGATTACCCTCGACCTTGGGGTAATGTTCTCCCTTCTTCCCCTCTCCTGCGGTGTCCTCGGAAGAGATGGAATTCGCCTTCTCCGCGTATTCCCTCAAGGACATTCCCCTCCAGCGGAGAGAGAAGAGGAGCACGAGGGCTTCCGTCCCCAGGGAAAGGGCGACCGCGAGGAGCACCGCCCCGAGGCAAAGGAAGACGGAGGGAAGGGACGTGTTGATCCCGTTCCTCCCGAAGAGGCTGAGGGTGCCGAGAACCGTCCCGTCATCGGAGAAAAGGGAGTAGAGAGGCACTGCAAGGAGAAGTACCAGCCCAATGAAGTAGAGGACGATCGATAGCACGGTCAGGGCCACTTGCCCCCCGGGACGTTTCTTTTCTTTCATGTATTTTCACCTCCTAGCGGCGCTTACGATACTCCTCTTCGGCTGGGAAGAGCAGGAATCCACGCCCAACGAGTGCCGCCTGGCTTCATTCCGGCGCCCGGATGCAAAGTCACGGCAAGGGAACTCCTGGATGCAGGGTCAAACTTTTCGACGATCAAGAAACTCGGTCCTAGGGCAATTGGCCCAGGAATGAACCTATAAACAGGGTGAAAGGAAATGATATGGGGCGAAGCCAGGCAGCCAGCCGCAAAGGCTAGGACAATGTTCCGTTTCTATCCGAAGGAAGAGAGGCATTTCAGAGGCCACAAGACATCTGTCCATGGGAAATGGATCATGCACCCTTCCTACATCGTCGGAGAGGAAGGCCCCTATTTCTATTCGTTCGGGATTACTCATTCGAACAAGAAGGGAAAAGGCCATAACAACAACCTTCTCGCAAAAAATCCCGAGCTCGGTAGGCATGAGAACGCCTATCTGCGAAAGCAACTGGTGCGCGATCGGAAAAACAAGTACACGAAACGCGAGCTAGAGGGCTTTGAAATGAGCGAGGCAGACGACGAATATGTGACCGCGCTTCTCAAGAAGCGTAGATGAAGATCAGCGAATCAGGCGCAGATCTCACATAGCTGCTGTTGATTCTTCCGCAGGTCCGGGACACGAGAGCCTTGCTTCCCTTGCCACCGTCACGCCCGAGCATCATTATCGAAGCTCAAGAAATCAACGGAACCCAATCAGAGAAAGAGGGCCTTCGTCACGTGGGGATCTCCATTCCTAGAAGCCCGGCGGGCCGTGACCAGGTGGAACGTCGACGCCCAACAGGAAACGGGCAAAGGCCGCCACTGGTCAGCGATTTCATCGATCGGAACGAAAAAACGCTCCCCGCGCACGTCCGACCCGTTTCCGGCGACACACATTCCAGAAGGGAGCGCGCATACTTTACCCTAAACAACGAGAAGAAGGCAATGCCTTGCAGGCAAATGTTATAGCAAAGGGCCCAACCTAACGAATTAAGCCAAGTCCAGGCCAAGAGACGGACCTAAGAAATCAGTCCTTCAGTCTCTTGAAGACGAACGCGTATCTCACGTCGATAAGGATCGGGGCAAAGTTCACGAGCCCCCAGCCTTCTTCTCCCATCTTGTTGAGTTCCTGATGCAGGAGCTCCATCGTCTTTTTGTAGGACATCTTCGCATCCACGTCGATGTACTTGTATTCCCACTTCATGATGCGGTCCTGTCGCTCCGGAATTCCGGCCTTCCGATCCCCCGGGAAAAATCCCTACTCCGCGGGCACCTCAGGACGGAAGAGGGATTCCGCCTCCTCTAGGGAAGGATCTCCCCGGAGAAGATAGTCGAGGGTGGCCTCGAGGACGTCGGCGATCTTCACCAGGTAGCCGACGTCGGGAAGCCCGTGGTCGTTCTCCCACTTGGAGACGGCCTTGTCGCTGATGAGGAGCTTCCTCGCGAGCTCCTCCTGCGTCCATCCCTTCCTGGAGCGAAGAAGGCGGATCCGGTCGCCGAAGGTCTTGCCCAGGCGGAAGTCCCTTTCACCCCTGTCGTTCATGCCAATAGTGTTTTCAAAACCCGAAATCTTGTCAAGACGATGGGGGGAAAGCGCTTCCTTACGCGGATAAGCCCGCCTATACCGGGACAAGGAGTCGCAAAGAAGGAAGGGATGGGAATAACCATGCAAAACACGCCCCTAACTACGAAAAAAGGCGCCCGGGGCGCCTATCTCCCTTGTAAGGGGTCACTCCTCCGCGCTATAGAGGGAGCCCTCGACGAAGAGGAGGACGAGGGGAATCCCCGCGGGCAGGATCGAGACGAGGAAGGCGTAGGAGCTCTCGAAGTAGTAGCAGCTGATCCCGTAGGCGACCGAGAGGAAGATGTAGGCGATGTAGGTCCAGAAGGCGATCTTGTCGCGGACCTCGCTCTTCCTGAGGAAGAGGATGGAGAGGACGCGGAGCGCCCCCGTGAGGAGCATCGCCGACCCGAAGCCGAGGAGGAGCCCCGAGAGCGTCGAGGGCCCGCCCTCCGAGAGGAAGGAGAAGAGGTTCGTCGTGATTCCCCTGAGGTCCTCCGAGGGGGGCGGGACGAAATAAAGGGGCAAAAGCCAGAGGACCGGGGGGACGATGAGGTAGAAGGCCCCGGTGAGGAGCGAGTACTGCTTCTTCGTGAGCCGCTTCATCAGTAGCCCTCCTCCTGCCTTTTGAAGTTCTCCTCGCGCTTCCTCATGTAGCTTTCCTCCGCTTCCTCGAACTCGTAGCCGAGGATCGGGAGGAGGTTCAGATAGGCGGAGAAAAGGAGCGCGTACTTCCGGGGGTCCATCTCCTCCCCCTCCTCGACGAGGTCCCCCGCGAGGGCGTAGCAAAGGAGGATCTGCTCGACGAGGCTCCTATCTTCCTCGCGGAAGGAGTGGGTGTAGCCCTCCACCCCCATCCCCGCCCCGAGCGAGAGAAGGAAGTGGAGCCCGTCCGCGTATTCCTCGAGGATCCTCTCCTTCGGGGAAGGGCCCTTGAGGCTCCAGAACTTGAAGCAGCGGGTTTCGTTCGCGAACTCGCCGAGCTCCACGAGGAAGGCGAGGAGGCGCTCCCGCATCGTCTTCCCGTAGGAGGAGCCGTGGCGGATGGCGATCCTCTCGTCGAGCTCCCTCTGGAGGGGGAAGAGATGGTCGAGCGAGACTTCCCTCACTCCCGCACCTCCAGGCGGTCGAGATGCCAGATGTCGCGGTTATATTCCTCGATCGTGCGGTCGCTCGAGAAGTAGCCGGACATCGCGATGTTGTGGATCATCGCCTCGCCCCAGCGCTCCTCGTCGCGGTAGAAGTCGTCGGCCCTGCGGCTGGCCTCGAGGTAGGCGCGGAAGTCCTTGAGGATGAGGTACTGGTCCCCGTGGTTCATGATCTCGTCGAAGATGAGGCGGAAGCGGTCCCCCTTCCCGAGGGCCCAGGGCCCGTTGAAGAGGGAGTCCATGACGTTCTTGATGTCGTGGTCGCCGTTATATAGGTCCCACGGGCTGTAGGACCCGTTCCCCAGGAGGGCGTTCACCTCGGGCTCGGTGAGGCCGAAGATGATCTCGTGCTCCTTCCCGGCGAGCTCGGCGATCTCGATGTTCGCCCCGTCGAGGGTGCCGATCGTGAGGGCGCCGTTCATCATGAACTTCATGTTGCTCGTGCCCGAGGCCTCCTTCCCGGCGGTGGAGATCTGCTCGCTGAGGTCGGTCGCGGGGATGATCCTCTCCGCGAGGGAGACGCCGTAGTTCTCGACGAAGCACACCTTCATGAGGGAGTTCACGGCCTCGTCGCCGTTGACGACGTCCTGGACGGCGAGGATGAGCTCGATGATGCGCTTGGCGTACTCGTAGCTCGGGGCCGCCTTCGCCCCGAAGACGAAGGTGTGCGGGAGCATGCCGAAGCTCTCGCCCCTCTTGAGGCGGGCGTACAGGTGCATGATGCGGAAGACGTTCATCAGCTGCCTCTTGTAGGCGTGGAGGCGCTTGATCTGGGTGTCGACGACGCTCGTGGGGTCGATGTCGATCCCGTACTCCTTCTTGACGAAGAGGGCGAAGTCCTTCTTGTTCTCGAGCTTGATGCGGAGGGCTTCCTTCCTCGTCTCCTCGTCCCCCGCGTAGTCGCGGAGCTTCCGGAGCTCCTCCGGGCGCATGATCCAGGAGTCGCCGATCCTGGAGGTGATGAGGTTAGAAAGGCGCGGGTTGCTATAAAGGAGCCAGCGGCGGTGCGTGACCCCGTTCGTCTTGTTGTTGAACTTCTCGGGGAAGGTCTCGTAGAAGGAATGGAACGTGTAGTTCTCGAGGATCTGGGTGTGGAGCCTCGCCACCCCGTTCACGGAGAAGCCGGCGTAGATGGCCATGTTCGTCATGTGCACCTGGCCGTCCTTGATGATCCTCATCTGCCACTGGCGCCCGTCCTCGACGCCCTTCTCGCGCATCCAGGCGTTGAAGCGGCGGTCGATCTCCTCGACGATCATGTAGATGCGCGGGAGGAGCATCTGGAGGTAGTTCACCGGCCAGCGCTCGAGGGCCTCGGGCATGACGGTGTGGTTGGTGTAGGCGATGGACTTCCTGACCTCCTCCCAGGCCTCGTCCCAGCCCCAGCCGTACTCGTCCATGAGGAGGCGCATCATCTCGGGGATCGCGAGGATCGGGTGGGTGTCGTTCAGCTGGAAGACGTAGTGCTCGTGGAAATGCTCGAGGGTGCCGTAGCGCCGCATCTCCCCGCGCATCGCCGACTGGAGCCCGGCGGAGACGAGGAAGTACTGCTGGCGGAGCCTCAGGAGCCGCCCGTGCTCGGTGGAGTCGTCCGGGTACAGTCCGAAGGTCAGCTCCTTGAGGGTCGCGAGGTACTCGTTGAAGGAGCAGTCGGTCGGGAGGTTCTCGGTGCTCGGCTCGGCCGACCAGAGGCGGAGGGTGTTCGCGACCTTGTTGCGGTAGCCGACGACGCTGACGTCGTAGGGGACGGCGCGGATGGCCCGGGCGTTCACGAGGCGGATCGCGTAGTTCCCGTCGGGCTTGAGGTAGGTCTCCGCGTTCCCGTAGAACTTCACCTCGACCGCGTGCTTGGGCTTCCGGACCTCGAAGACGAAGCCGTCGGAAAGCCACTGGTCGGGAAGCTCCACCTGGCGGCCCTCGACGAACTTCTGGCGGAAGAAGCCGTAGTCGTAGCGGATCGTGTTCCCGTGGAGGGGGTAGCCGAGGGAGGCGGCGCTATCGAGGAAGCAGGCGGCGAGGCGCCCGAGCCCCCCGTTCCCGAGCCCGGCGTCCGGCTCCTGGTCCTCGAGCTCGTTGATGTCGACGCCGAGGTCCGCCAGGCCGCTCTTGGCGACCTCGTACACCCCGAGGTTCTGCATGTTGTTGAGGAGGAGCCTCCCGATGAGGAACTCCATCGAGAAGTAGATGCACTGCTTCCTCCCCTTCCCGAGGATGTCCTCGCGGCAGCTCCGCCAGTCCTTGCCGGCGTAGTCCCGGACCATCTCCCCGAGGACGACGTAGCGCTCGGTGACGTGCGAATCCTGGACGCTCCGCCCGTAGCGCTCCTCGAGCCTCCGGGCGAACTCCTCCTTGAAGGCGGCCTTCGTGCCGAACATGTCGATCGCGTTCTTGCTCATAAGAAAATCCTTCTAATCCTGGTCCCTTTCCTTCGGAATCACTTCTTCGCCCGGGCCTTCTTCGTCCCGGAGGCCTTCTTCGCGGGCGCCTTCTTCCTCGGGGCGGGCTTCTTCTCCTCCACGACGATCTCGATGGGCCTCTTCCTCCCGCGGAAGATGGGGTCGGGGTCCTTGGGGGTGACGACGAGCTCCTGGACGGTGCTGTTGGGGCTCCGCTTCTCCTCCTCTATCTTCCGCTTGAAGATCATCGCCGCGTAGGCGCCGAGCTTGATGGAGATGTGGTAGGGACGGCCCTCGGGGGCGCCGGGATAGCTCTCGCAAGGCAGGCCGTTATAGTTGTTCCAGCCGCCGTAGACGTCCTTGTCGCTGTTGAAGATCTCCTCGTAGGTGCCCTCGTGGAGGCAGCCGACCTCGTAGCCCTCGTAGTAGTTTGGCGTCATGTTGTAGACGAAGAGGAGGTCGCTATCGCCGTACTCCCGCTCGAAGGCAAAGACGGACTGGTCGCGGTTGTCGACCATCGTCCACTGGAAGCGGGCGGGATTATATTCCTCGAAGTGCATCGCCTTCTCCGCGCGGTAGATGAGGTTCAGGTCGCGGACGAGCCGGCGGACGCTGTCGTGCTTGGGGAAGGAGAGGAGGTTCCAGGGAAGGCTCCGCTTCTCGTTCCACTCGTCGAAGGAGGCGAGCTCGTTCCCCATGAAGGAGAGCTTCTTCCCCGGGTGGCCGTACTGGTACGTGTAAAGGTTCCGGAGCAGGGCGAACTTCGTGTCGTAGTCGCCATAGAGCTTGTTGATGACCGTCCCCTTCCCGTGGACGACCTCGTCGTGGGAGAGAGGAAGGAGGAAGTTCTCGCTCCAGAAGTAGGCCATCGAGAAGGTGAGCTTGTTATGCTCCCACTTCTTGTAGATGGGGTCCTTGGAGTAGTACTTGAGGGTGTCGTTCATCCAGCCGAGGTCCCACTTGTAGTCGAAGCCGAGCCCGCCGTACTCGAGGGGTTTGGTGACGCCCGGGAAGTCGGTGGAGTCCTCGGCGATCATCATGACGTCGGGGTGCTCGTAGTGGATCTTGCCGTTCAGCCTCTTGATGAACTCCGTGGCCCCGGTGTTCTCCCCGTTCGTCTTGTTCCCGTCCCAGTAGACGATGTTGGAGACGGCGTCCACGCGGATCCCGTCGAAATGGAAGTAGGAGAGGAAGTAGTTCATCGCCGACATCAGGAAGCTCCGCACCGGGTCCTTCCCGAGGTCGAAGAGGCAGCTCCCCCACTGGCTGTAGGTGTGCTGGGGGTCGCCGTACTCGTATAGGTGGGTGCCGTCGAAGTCGCGGAGCGAGTAGGAGTCGGTCGCGAAGTGGACGGGCGCGAAGTCGAGGATGACGCCGATCCCGGCCTGGTGGAGGCGGTTCACGAGGCTCATCAGCTGCTTCGGGTTCCCGTAGCGGCTGTCCACGGAGTAGAAGCCCGTCGCCTGGTAGCCCCAGGAGCCGTCGAAGGGGTACTGGACGATCGGCATGACCTCGACGTGGGTGTAGCCCATCTCCTGGAGGTAGGGGATGAGGTCGTCGGCGACCTCCTCGTAGGAGGGGTTCCTCCCCCATCTCTCGCCCCGCCAGGAGCCGAGGTGCATCTCGTAGATCGCCATCGGGCGGTCGAAGTTCCGGTCGCGCTCCCTCATCCACTTCCCGTCGTCCCAGGGGAAGCCCTCGATGTCGTAGAGCTTGCTGCAGGAGCCCGGGCGCATCTCGCTATAGAAGGCGAAGGGGTCGGCCTTGTCCACCCACTCCCCGCGGGCGTTCCGGAAGTGGAACTTGTAGGTCTGGTAGTTCATGAGCCCCGGGACGAACGTCTCGAACACCCCGGAGTCGTCGACCTTGTTCATGGGGTTCGCCCCGGGATCCCAGCCGTTCCACTCCCCGATGACGGCGACGTCCTGGGCAAGGGGGGCGTAGAGACGGAACCACACGCCGGAAAGCTCCTCCCCGGTCGGGAGGACGCACTTCCCGAAATGGGCGCCGAAGTACTTGTAGGCGTCGATGCTCTGCCCCATGAGGTAGTCGTAGAGGAGTCCGTAGGCCATGTCGCTCTCCTTTTTCGGAATTTTCTTCCGAGAGTATAGACGAAGTTGAGCGCGCCCGCATGGAAAAAGGCTCTTCCGAAGCCTACAATCTCTGCGAATAGACAAGGAGAAAACGAAATGGCAAAGGTCATCGCGGTGAACGCCGGGTCGAGCTCGATCAAGTACAAGCTCTTCGAAATGCCCGAGGAGCGGGTGCTCGCCTCCGGCATCGTCGACCGCATCGGTCACGAGGACGGCATCTTCAAGTTCAAGGGCGGCAAGGAGGACCGGAAGGACGTCCTCCCGATCCCCGACCACGGGGCGGGGGTCCGCCTCATCCTCGAGGCGCTTTCGACCTCGGGGGTCGTCTCCTCGCTCGAGGAGATCGAATGCGTCGGCCACCGCGTCGTCCAGGGCGGCAAGTACTTCTCCAAGAGCGCCTTCTTCACCAAGGACACCGAGGAGAAGATCCGCGAGCTGACGCCCCTCGACCCCCTCCACGCCCCGGCGCATCTCCTCGGCTTCCATGCCTTCCGGGAGGCGCTCCCGAACGCCAGGGCGATCGCCGTCTTCGACACCGCCTTCCACCAGACGATGGAAGAGGAGGACTACCTCTTCCCCATCCCCGACGAGTGGACGGAGAAGTACGACTGCCGGCGCTACGGGGCGCACGGGACCTCGCACCAGTACCTCGCCGAGAAGGCGGCCACGGACTATCTCCCGGGGCTTAGGCACACCAGGGTCATCACCTGCCACATCGGCTCGGGGGCGAGCCTTGCCGCGGTGAGGGACGGGAAGTGCGTCGCCACCTCGATGGGCCTCACCCCCCTCGGGGGCGTCATGATGGGCACCAGGAGCGGCGACATCGACCCCTCCGTCCTCGACTACGTCAGCACCTGCACCGGGAAGGACGTCCACGAGATCTACGAGATCCTCAACAGGAAGTCCGGGCTCCTCGGCGTCTCCGCGGGGCTCTCCAACGACACGAGGGACATCGAGGAGGCCGTCCAGGAAGGGAATCCCAAGGCCATCCGCGCGGCGAACCTCTTCGCCCGCCGGGTCGCCGACTACATCGGCCAGTACTTCGTGCGCCTCGGGGGCGCCGACATCATCGTCTTCAGCGCCGGGATCGGCGAGAACAGCGACTACTTCCGCCGAATTATCCTCGAACGGGTCGAGGAGGCCCTCGGGCTCGACATCGACTACGGGAAGAACGTCTCCGAGAACCGGAAGGAGGCGCTCCTCTCCCGCCCCGGGAGCAAGGTCAAGGTCGCGATCATCCCCACCGACGAGGAGGTCATGATCGCCAGGGACTGCCTGAAGGCGCTGGAGGGGACCCTCTGATGGAAGAGGCGCTCAAGGACTACCTTCGGGCCCATAAGAAGGAGTTCCGCTCCCTCCGCGAGGCCATCAGGAAATACGACCGCATCTGCATCTTCCGCCACATCAAGCCGGATTTCGACGCCTTGGGGTGCCAGTTCGGGCTCTATCACTTCCTCCGCGAGAACTTCCCGGGGAAGGAGGTCCACCAGGTCGGGGACACCCACCCCACCTTCGTCCCCCGCCTCTTCCCCGCGCCGGAGAAGATGCCGAACTCGTGGTTCGACTCCCCCTTCCTCGCGATCGTCCTCGACGTCGGGGACAAGGAAAGGATTGCCGACCCGCGCTTCGAGAAGGCGGCGATGGTCATCAAGATCGACCACCACCCCTTCCGGAAGCCCGACGTGAGCCAACGCTCGCTCCTTGACGAGAAAAGCGCCTCCTGCGGCGAGCTCGTGACCGCCTTCCTCGCCTCCTTCGGGAAGAGGAGGAAGGTCAGCGAGGAAGCCGCGAGAGCCCTCTACATCGCGATCGTCGGGGACTCGGGCAGGTTCCTCTACGGGGCGACCTCGCCCCTGACCTTCGCTTCGGCATCCTGGCTCATCAAGAAGGGCATCGACATCCGCCCCATCTACCTCTCGATGTACGAGAAGAAGATCGGGGACCTCGAGTTCCAGAAGTACGTGCTGGACCACTACAAGGTGACCCCGAAGGGCGTGGCCTACTACCTCCTCCCCGAGGAGGGGCTCAAGGCCCTCGGCCTTCCCTCCGAACGGGGCAAGGAGCACGTGAACATGTTCAGCAACATCGAGGGCATCAACGCCTGGTGCTCCATCACCGAGGACAACGACCCGAAGGAGCCCTGCTGGCGGATCTCGATCAGGAGCAAGGCGAAGGACATCTCCGGCGTCGCCCAGAAGTGGGGCGGGGGCGGCCACCCCCAGGCCTCCGGGGCGAAGTTCAAGGATCTCTCGGAGCTCGAGGCCTTCCTCAGCGACCTGGACGCGTTGTTCTAGGGCGGATATCCACGGAAAGGATGGCGATCTGCCTTCTTTTTCGCATTTAGTCGGGGAGAATCTCAATCTCGTCCTTGCCAATCCAACGGAAGTCTAAAGAAAGGGACCGGAAAACGGCCGGAGGATTCCAGGCGTTCCTATCCGGTATGTAGAAGAATACATATAGGCCAAGCGAAAGGGTCTTCCTCCCCACTTCCGCCTGTCCAAGGATAAAGCGAGGGATCCACAGGGATTCTTCGTATTGAAAAGGCCAGGGGCGCCACCAATCGACATTGGCTGCCCGCTCAGGGATGAAGAACTCCTCGGCCTCCCAGTAACGGAGCCATGCCATTCCCCTGTCCCATTCTTCCTTAAAGCCTCCCGGTGGCTCCTTCCCCGTGAGATTGATTGTCTCCTCGTCCTTTTCGCCAGGACCCACTGACGCAGTCAGTGCGATTCCGGCTTCAGAAAACTGGGTCCCATCTTCGTCATAGGCAGTAAGCAACTGAATCGTAAGCCCACTTCCTACTTCATAATGGAAGGAGTCGCCGTAAACGATGAAATTCAGGTCGGAATCAGCCCCAGTGGCGAACTCTCGCCACTCCCCGAGGCATAAGGCGCACGAGGTGAATGAAAGAAGGACGATCGGCAGGAAGACCAGAGCCTTGCGTAGCAACCTCATTCGCGACATAGGCCCTCCTTCCCAGAACTCCGCGACCGAGCCAGCAAGCGCGGCTTTTCGAAAACGTTCTTAAGAATCGCGCTCCCATTGGCAACATTTCCTTAGGAGAAAACCGGCGCTCCACAATATTCTGTGGTCTAGTGTGGTTTGTGTGGTCGGGCGGGGTCACCCGAAAAGCAGGAGGAGGCGCCTCCTCGCCCTCTCGAACGAGGGCGGGCCGGACGAGTTCTTGATGAGCGTCGCGATCCTCCCGTTCAAGTTCTCCGCCATGCCGTTCGAGTACCTCTCCCCGGTGAGGCGGAGCTCCAGCGTCAGCCTGACCTCCTCCCTCCAGGAGCGGAGGGTGGCCGCCGAGGCGAGCCAAGCGCCCAGTCGCGGCGTCAAAGGCGAGCGTTCCTTTTCACCGACCATGAATGAGTTCCGTTTTGAACATGAAATCTTCCTTCGCTCAGGGACTTAAGGACTCCACTGCCGAGAACCATGGGGTATTAGAGGGCGCCTTCCCCGAAAGTCATTCCGCCTTAATCAGTTCGGTTTCATAAGGAACCATATTCGTCCAGGTCCCGTTCTTCCGCCTGAAGAGAAGGTCGTAACGCCCCTTGCATCCCGGTCCTTTGAAACTAATAAGACCGGGAATGCTGGCTGAGAAAATCCCCTCGGGAAATGGATTTTCCTCGTTATTCCCCGCGAGCGTCCAGGAAATGGCATACGAATCAATCTGGTAGGCATGCGCGAAAAGACTGATTCCCTCCCACGTCCCTCCCACATTAAGGCTCAGGATCGCCTTGTCGTAGTCCGTGGCCCGGGGAAGCCCTTCGCGAGGATCGTCGGGACCGCGGTTTCTGATCGCATCAACGTATACCCGCTCCTTCCAGAACGAAGGCCTGCTCCCTCCCCAGTATCCGAGCATATCGATCTCTGGAGGATCCTCGAAAGGCTCGACAAGGAGGGTTCCTTCCCACTCCTCGACAAAATTCCCCTCCTCATCCACCTGAACCAGTCGGACCGCATGTTCCCCGTAAGAAAGGAGCCTTGGCTCTCGGTCGAGCTCCGCGCAGGCGGATAAGCCGAAAGGGCCGCATAAGGCGAGGACGGAAAGAAGGGGAAGCTCAATTCTCATAGGGCCGGGCTAATGATGTCTGCCTCCTTGAACCACAGACGAATCTCGTCGATGACCACCCTCCCTTTGTTGCTATCCCCGATCGGGAGATCCTCGGCCGTTAGGCGAAAGCCGCTAGCCAGACCCGTCGTGGCGAATGTCCAAGGATCCTCACGGTCGGTGCCCAATGAGGAAAGCTCGCCGTCGAACTCCTTCCAATCCCCAAGCGGAGTCGGAGCGCCATAGCTCCTCTCGAGCCTTAGCCGGTATGTCAATGTAGAAATGCTCTCTTTGCTGAGGTCTCTCCAAAACGCCATGTCGACTTCCATTCGTCGGACCCTAGCGGGAAAGTCGATGGCGAAATAAGCGGTCCCTGCCTCCTCTCGCCTGGGGGAAAGAACGATGCACTCGTTTTCGTAGTTCTGTGTCCTCAGACGGTAGATGTCGCCTTGAAGGGCAAGGCCATCGACATCTAGCTCCAAGGTCTCCCCTTCCGGCTCCTCGGATGGATATCCCGTCCCGAAAGGCATGTCTTCCGCAGTAATGGAAATTTCTTTCATTCCGTCCCACCATTCTGCATCCGGAACAATCGCCCAAAAGGCATTGAAACCATCGTTGAGCCAGCCAACATCGTAATAGCAGGGCCCATAACGGGATTCCCGGGAATATCCGAAGTTGGGGTTGGTGAGAAAAAGCGTTTTTGTCTTCGTGTCGTGAAGGCGTTTAACCGAGATCTCCTCATAACCGTAGCAAGTGATGTAGTGATATTCGTAGAACCTCTGACCGGAGACGCTCAGAACCATGAATGGGTAGCCTTCGTCGATGATGCTTTTGAAACGGTCCACGGTCGCCTGGCTGTCGTCGACAGGGAATCCGTTCGCGATTAATTTATAAGGTCCCGCTAATTCATAAGTTCCCAGGAAATAAGACAGCGTCTCCGTAGCGAACAAGTACATCATGGAAGTCGTCGTCCCTACATTCAGGACTGAGTTCCTGTGGATTTCCTTTATGAGTTCCGTTCGGCTCGCACGGATCATGGATGCATCCTGCCATTTGTAGATATATGGACATTCATAGCCTGCTAGATAATCCAGCATGGTGAAAATGGCGATGGGGCCGCATCCGAAAGCGTGTTCCCAAACCTTTTCTCCGGCAGATGCCAAATCATCCCGGGCATCCGCGTAGTAATCGGAGTTCCACTCGTTCGGATCTTCCAACGACCCCGGGACTACCTTCCGCTCAGTGACCGTGTAGGACAGGTTGGAAGGCCCCTGGGGAGGGTAGAGCTCGTCCAAATAGTCATAAAGGTGGACAATGCCGGAATAGGAATCTCGGGCGATACCCTCGGTCAGAGGAAAATTCATAAGCATCCCGCCCGGAAGAGAGGAGGCGCCCTCTGGAAGTTCGCGCTCCAAGGCCGTGCAGTTTGACCATCCCAAAAGGGAAAGAGCGCCTAAGACTGCTGAAACTAAATTTAATATGAACATGCTTCATTATTTTGAAGCTCAACGATTATTTCAACCGATTTGGCGAACGGGGCGTGAAGAGGGAACTTCCGGGATATGATCCAAACGTTCCGGAATTCCATGAAAGGCGCTTCCCCTCGGGGACGAAAGAAAGCCATCGCGATATACTCCAGCCATGGACTTCGCCCCCCTCAACATCGTCACCGGCTACACCTATCTCGAAAGCGGAATCACCGCGGGACGGGCGGCGAAGGAAGCGAGGAAGCACGGCTACCCAGGCATCGGGATCCAGGACGTCGACACCCTCGCGGGAATCGCACCCTTCGAGTCCGAGGCCAGGGGGATGGGGCTAGGCTCCGCCCTCGGGACGAGGTTCTCCCTCCTTCCCTCGCTCGCCCTCTACATCAAGGAAGAGAGAGGCTACCGGAATCTCCTCAAGCTTGATTCCCTTAGGGAAGAAGGGACGCTCAAGGAAGATGACTTCTTCGCCCATGCGGAAGGGCTCCTCGCGGTGCTCGTCCCCTCCCCCGGGGTTTCCTTCGAGAGAAGGATCCTCGAAAAGGCTGCCAAGGCGTTCCATGACCTCTGGATCGGTCTCCCCCTCCTTCCCAAGGAGGAGATGGACTCCTGGAGGGACTTCGCGAAGGATCGCGGGATTCCCGTCGCGGCCTTCCCCGAGGTCCGCTACTGGAGGAAGGAGGACCATGTCGCCCTCCTCATGCTCCATGCAATCAAGGAGCAGGAGAAGCTCTCGATCAAGGAGGCGGAAGGAAATCTCTTCTTCCCCACCCCGGAATCCCTGCAGAAGTCCTATCTCCCGGAAGAAATCAAGGAATCCGTCGCGATACTTGGGAAATGCGCCGGATTCCGCTACGTCGTGGAAAGAGGGACGCCCCTCCTTTACCCCGAGGCGAAGGAAGAGGGAGCGGCGCCCTACCTCCGGAGGGCCGCCGAGGAAGGGCTCCGGAAGAAGGGGAAGCTCGAGAAGCCCGGCTACCGGGAAAGGCTTGACTACGAGCTGAGGACGATCGAGAAGACGGGCTTCAGCGACTACATGCTCATCGTCCAGGAATACGTGGACGAGGCGAGGAGGAGGGGCATCCTCGTAGGGCCGGGAAGAGGATCCGCCCCGGGATCCATCGTCGCCTACGCCCTCGGGATCACGATGCCCGACCCCCTTGAGCACGGCCTTCTCTTCGAGCGCTTCCTCAACCCCGAGAGGAAGTCGATGCCGGACATCGACGTCGACTTCGAGGACGTGAGGAGGGACGAGCTCTTCCTCCACCTCGAGGAGCGATACGGCAAGGAGAGGACCGCGAGGATCCTCGCCGTCCAGACCATCAAGGCGAAGAAGGCCCTCGACGACGTCGGGCGCATCTATTCCTATCCCGAGAGCGACATCTCGCTCCTCAAGGGCAAGATCATCGACGACGACCGCTCCCTCCGGGACGACTACCGGCTGGACAAGGACTTCCGGTCCCTCGTCGACAGCGATCCCTACTACCTCGAGATCGTCTCCCTCGCCTCCAAGATCGAAGGGCTCCCCCGGCAGGAAGGGCTTCATGCCCCGGGGGCGCTTTTGAACGAGACCCCCCTGGGAGAGGCGCTCCCCCTCCATGAGAGGGACGGGACGAGGGTCGCCCTCCTCGACAAGGACCACCTCGAGCCCCAGGGCTTCCTCAAGATGGACCTCCTCCCCCTCACGAACCTCAGCACCATCCGCCTCGTCCTCGAGGACGTCCGCGAAAAGGAAGGGAAGGAGCTCTCCTACGAGGACATCCCCTACGATGACGAGGAGGCGATCGCCCTCATAAGGAGGGGGGAGACGATGGGCCTCTTCCAGCTGGAGAGCCCAGGCATGAAGCGGGCGATCGAGGAGGTCCGGCCCACCACCTTCGGGGACATCGCCGCGATCGAGGCGCTCTTCCGCCCCGGCCCCATGGGGCAGATCCCCCTCTACGCCAGAAGGAAGAACGGGAAGGAGGAGACGAGCTATCCCCTGGAAGCGCTCCGCCCGGTCCTCGAGGAAACCTACGGCATCATCGTCTACCAGGAGCAGGTCATGGAGATCTGCCGGAAGGCCGCGGGGATGAGCTACGGGGAAAGCGACCTCTTCCGGCGGGCCATCGCGAAGAAGGACGCGGAGAAGCTCCACGCCCTCCGCCCCCGCTTCCTCGAGGGCATGCGGAAGAAGGGCCACACGGAGAAGGAGGCGGAGGACCTCTACTCCCTCATCGAGCGCTTCGCCGACTACGGCTTCAACAAGTCCCACGCGGTGAGCTACGCGATGCTCACCTGCCAGATGGCCTATCTAAAGGCGCGCTTCCCCCGGAGCTTCTACGCCGCCATCCTCCAGGGCATGGGCCCCGGGGAAAGGAAGTTCCGCGACGTCCTCTCGGAGATGAGGAGAAGGGGCATGCGACTCCTCCTTCCCGACGTGAACAGGTCAGGGTTCCGCTTCGAGGCGGAGCAAGGGGGCATCCGCGCCCCCCTCTCCTTCGTGAAGGAGCTCCCCGGGAACCTCGTGAGGGGGATCCTCGAGGAACGGGAGGATGGGGGCGAGTACAAGGACCTCTTCGACTTCGCCGCGAGGGCGAGGAAGAAAGGCCTGCAGCTGAAGCACCTCGTCCGTCTCATGGACGGAGGGGCGCTGGACTGCTTCCATGAGACCCGCGCCACCCTCAGGGCGAGCGCCCCTCGGGCGATGGACTACGCGCGCATGCTCGTTGGCGATGACGGGAGCGCCCTTCTCGTCGACTTCGACGCCCCGAAGCCCGCCCTCCGGAAGGCGGAGGAGGACCCCCAGGTCGCCCTCGAGGCGGAAAAGGAGGCCTTGGGCATCATGCTTTCCGGCTCGCCCCTCGCCCATCTTTCCGAGACGATCCGGAGGGCGGGGGCGATCCCTCTCTCCGACATCCCCGATTCCGGGGGCTTCCTGACCGTCGGCCTCGTCAAGGCGGTGCGGGCGCGCCTCACCAAGTCCGGGAAGAAGATGGCCTACCTCGAGGTCCAGGACGAGGAGGGGGAGGAAAGCTTCACCCTGTGGGAGGAATGCTACCGGGAGGCGTATCCTATCCTGAAAGCGGACCGCCCCTTGCTCCTGAAAGGGCACGTCAACATATACAAGGGAAGGCGGAGCCTCGTCCTCGACGAGGCGCGCCCCCTCCTGGAGGAATAAGGATGAAAGCATACGTGATCGACGGGAACTCCCTCCTCTTCCGCGGCTTCTACGCGACGAGCTACGGCGAGGGCCCCATCATGCGGACGAAGGGCGGGGTGCCGACGAACGCGATCTACGCCTTCGGGAACATGATCGCGCGCATCCTCCACGACGTGGAGAAGGGGGACGCCCTCTTCGTCGCCTTCGACGCGGACGGGCACACCTTCCGGAAGGAGGAGTACGAGGGCTACAAGGCCACGAGGCGCCCTTGCCCGGAGGACCTCGTCCCCCAGTTCCCCATCAGCAGGGAGATGCTGGACGCGCTCGGGATCTGCCACTACGAGGAGCACGGGGTCGAGGCCGACGACATCGCCGGGTCCCTGGCCAAGTCCCTTTCGCGGAAGGGATACGAGGTGTATCTCTACACGAGCGACCGCGACTACCTCCAGCTCATCGACGAGAGGGTGAAGGTCCTCCTCCCCCAGAAGGGCCTGAGCGAGACGAAGGTCATGGACCTCGCCTCCCTCAAGGAGGAGATGGGCCTCTCCCCCGCGCAGATCGTCGACTACAAGGGGCTTAGGGGCGATGACTCGGACAACCTCCCGGGGATCCGGGGGGTGGGCGAGAAGACCGCCCTGAAGCTTCTTTCCCAGTACGGCACCTTCCCCGCCATCATGGAGCACAAGGGCGAGATCCCCGGGAAGCTCGGCGAGAAGGTGCGGGACGGGGAGAAGGAAGGCTGGCTTTCCTATCGCCTGGCGCGCATCAAGACGGACGTCGCCCTTCCTTTCGAGGAAAAGGAGGTGCTCTATCGCGGCTACGACGAGAAGAAGGCCGCGGAGTTCGCCGCCAAATACGAGTTCCGGACCTTCCTGCAGCGCCTCCCCGCCGCCCTCCGCGGGCGCGAGGTCCCGAGAAAGGAACGAAGGAGGGCCTCCTCCTTCCTGGAGCTTTCAAGGGAAGGAAGGATCGCCGTCTACGGGCCAGTCCATAAGAACGACTACCACCGCGAGGAGCTGGAAGGGCTCGCCCTGAGCGACGGGGAGCGCTCCCTCTTCGTCCCGCGGGAGAGGATCCTGAAGGAGGAAGGGCTCCGCGAATTCCTCGGGGATGAGAAGGGAAAGAAGGTCGCTTTCGACCGGAAATCCTTGGAATACTCCCTCGAAACTCTCGGAATTTCCCTCAAAGGGGTGGAAGAGGACGTCCTGCTCCTTTCCTATCTCCTCGACTCGAACGGAAAGGGGGACCCGGAGGAGACCTTCCTTTCCCAGGGGATCGCGCTCCCCGAGGGAACGGGGGAGGAACGGGCGCTTTCGATCGCCGAAAGCTCCCTCGACGCCCTGCCGGGGATGCTCCGGAGGATCCAGGAAGAGGGGACGAAGAAGCTTTACTACGAAATCGAGCTCCCCCTCGCCCATGTCCTCGCGCGCATGGAACGGGAAGGGATACCGCTGAGGAAAGACCTTCTCGAGGAGTTCGGCGAGGAGTACCGGAGGAAGAGGGACGAGGCCAGGGAGAAGGTCCTCTCCTACGCGAAGGAGGAGACGAACCTCAACAGCCCCTCCCAGGTCGCGCGTCTCCTCTATGACGACCTGGGGCTTCCCATGCAAAGGGGGAGGACGACCTCCGTCGAGGCGCTCCGCCTCCTCGCGGACCTCCATCCCGCGATCCCCGCCCTCCTTGAGTACCGGAAGTACCAGAAGCTCCTCTCCACCTACGTCGAGGGGCTCGTCCCCCACATCTTCGAGGACGGGAAGATCCACACCTACTTCAACCAGTCGGAGACTTCGACCGGAAGGCTCTCCAGCTCGCAGCCGAACCTCCAGAACATCAGCGCCCGCGACGAGGAAAGCCGCCTCATAAGGAAGGCGTTCCTCTACGAGGAGGAGGACATCGGCTTCCTTTCCCTCGACTACAGCCAGATCGAGCTCCGCATCCTCGCGGAGATGTCGAAGTCCCCTGGCTACCGCGCCCTCTTCCTCGAGGGGCATGACGTCCACTCCGAGACCGCGAGGAGGATCTTCGGGAAGGAGGAGGTCACCCACGAGGAGAGGAGGAAGGCCAAGGCCGTCAACTTCGCGATCATCTACGGCACCACCATCCACGGGCTCGCCGACCAGATCGGGGTCCCCTACGAGGAGGCGCGCGCGATCATCGACTCCTTCTACGGGGCCTATCCCGAGATCAAGGAGTTCCTCGACAAGATCGTCCGGGGCGCCGAGGAGAAGGGCTACGTCGAGACGATGCTCGGAAGGAGGCGCTACCTACGCGAGATCCACGACCCGAGCTTCCCGCGGAGGGAAGCGGCAAGGAGAGCCGCCATGAACGCGCCGATCCAGGGAAGCGCCGCCGACCTCATCAAGGCGGCGATGGTGAAGGTCGGCGCCTTCCTGGAAGGGAAGGAAGAGACATGCCGCCTCATCCTCCAGGTCCACGACGAGCTCATCTTCGCCTGCCGGAAGGACAAGGCGGAGGAGATGGGGGAGGCGCTCCGGAAGATCATGGAGGAGGCGCTCCCAATGGAAGTCCCCCTCAAGGCGGAGATCGGCTTCGGGAGAAGCTGGTACGAGGCGAAGGAGTAGGCCATGCCCGAGCTTCCGGAAGTAAGGACCGTCGCAAGGACGCTCGACCGCCTCCTCAAGGGCAGGAGGATCCAGGGGATCGACGTCCTCAGGGAGAAGAACGTCCTCGACGGCAAGGAGCATTTCTCCTCCCTCCTCCTCGGGAAGGAGTTCCTTTCCGTCGATAGCCGCGGGAAGCATCTCGTCTTCCATCTATCGGACCAAACGGCGATCCTCGCCCACCTCCGGATGGAGGGAAAGTACTTCCTCCGGAAGGAAGGGGAGGAAGGGACGAGGCACGACATCCTCCTCTTCCATCTCAATGGAGGGGAGGCGCTCGTCTACCAGGACGTCCGGAAGTTCGGGACCCTCGAGGCGAGGAGGGAAGACGCCCTTTGGGACCGCCCGCCCCTGTCCCTTCTAGGCCCCGAGCCATGGGACGCGGCCCTAGATGAGACTTACTCCCGGATCCATTCCTCGGGAAAGCCCGTCAAGGAGCTCCTCATGGACCAAAGGATCCTCGCGGGGATCGGGAACATATACGCGGACGAGTCCCTCTTCGAGGCGGGCATCCACCCCCTCCGTCCCGGGAAGTCCCTCCGGAAGGAGGAAGTCCTCTCCCTCCTGAAGGCATCCTCCTCCATCATGAAGGAGGCGATCGAGCGCGGCGGGAGCACGATCAGGAGCTACCACCCGGAGAAAGGGGTGGACGGGAGGATGCAGCTCTTCCTCAAGGCGTACGGCCACGGGAACGAGCCCTGCCCGCGGTGCGGGTTCCCCCTCCGGAAGCTCGAGGTAGGAGGGAGAGGCACGACCTTCTGCCCCCTTTGCCAGAAGAATCCCGAGAAGCCCCTCCTCATCGGGGTGACGGGCACGATCGCCTCCGGGAAGAGCGCCTTCTCGAAACGTCTGGAAGAGAAGGGATATGCGAGGATTTCCGCGGACGAGATCGTGCAGGATCTCTACGAAATGCCAGCGATAATCCGGCAGATCGCCCGTATCGCCGGGGATAATACGGTGGAAGAGAGGCGGATCCGGAAGGACGTCCTCCTCAGGAAGATGGGGGAGGATCCCCGTCTCCGCGCGAGGGTGGAGAGGCTCGTCCATCCGAGGGTGTACAAGGAGATTCTTCGGCGGGTCAAAAAGATCCCCCCGGAGGGGAAGGCGGCCGTCGAGGTCCCCCTCCTCCTCGGCTCCCCCATCGAGGAAAGGATGGACCTCATCGTCTTCGTCCGTGCGGACGAAGGGGCGATCCGCGAGAGGCTCCTCGCCCGCGGAAGGGACCCGAGGGAGGCCCTCAGGGTGAGCCCGAGGTTCGACAAGGGCGAGGTCAGGCGGAAATGCGGGCTCATCCTCGATGGATCTGGTCCTCTCCCTTCCTTCCTCGAGGAAATCGACGGGATCCCCTATCTCTAGCCCTTAGTCGAGGAGCGCCGCGACCGGCCGCGCCTTCAGATGGACGTAGGAGCGGTCCCCGATCCCTTCCCGGAGGCACTCGGCGAGCCTTTCCCCTTGCCTCGCCCCGTACTGGATCCGCCCGTACTCCTGGGCGATCTGGCGGTAGTCGTCCCGCGAGGTGAGGACCGTCGCCTTATGGGCGCGGAGCCTCCCTTCCAGAAGGGGCAGGAGCACCTGGTCGCGGATCCTCGCGGTCATGTATCCCGACCCGAAGTCGTCGAGGACGAGGAGGTCGGCGCCCAGGAGCTCCCCCATCCGTTCCTGGAAGGCGCCGGGGTTCCTGTAGTCCGAGGATAGCTTCGCGAGCTCCTCGAGCCTTCTCCCGCAGTCGAGGAAGGCGACGCTTCGCCCGGCCTCGGCCTGGGACATCGCGAGGGAGGCGGCGAGGAAGCTCTTCCCCACCCCCTGGGGGCCTTCCAGGTAGAAGGTCGGCCGCGCGCCTTTCCCCTTCAGGATTTCCTGGACGTAGATCGCCCCGAGGTTCCCCGCCCTGGGCAGGCGCCTTTGGGGCGGGATTCCCAGCCATTCCTGCGGGAAATCGCGGAAAAGGAAGGCGTTCTGCATGATTTCCCGGCTTCTCCGGAGGTCGCATAGGCCGAGGGCGACGCCGAGGGCGCCGTCGTCGTCCACGCGTAGCGTGTAGCGGCAGTGCCTCACCGGCGCGGGGCATTCCCGGAGCCCGGGGCACTTCGCGCAAATGTCGAGGGACTCCTGGTAGGAAGAGAGGGCGACGAGCCAGTCCCCCGCCTCCTCCTCCTTGAAGCCGAGCCGCCGGTACTCCTCCATGACCCTTTGGTCGCCGAGGATCGAGGAAAGGAGCGATTCCTTCTCCCCTCCCCTCCCCCGGAGGGACCCGGACACCTCTATCAGGAGGTCCTTCGCGTTCTTTTCCTGACCGTCCCTCATTCCTTCATCCCCAGGAGGCGCATCAGCTCCTCGTCGGACATCTCCCCTTCTTCCTCATGGGCGGCCTCTTCCTCGGGGGCGGGCTTAACGGGAGCGCTTTCTTCCCGAGCGGCTCTCTCCTTCCTGCCCCTTCCCTTCGAGGCGTTCAGGAAGTCGATCGCGTCCATCGCGGTCTCGATGTTGTTCCTGAGGAGGGTCCCGGCGATCTTCTCCGCGAGGGGGGCGGAGATCTTCCCCTCGTAATGGAGGACGAGGTAGTTCATGAGGGCGTTTATCACCGGGAAGGGCAGGCCCATCTCCCGCGAGATCCTGTCCACGAGGCGGGCGTCGGCGGATGCCGGCCTCGTCCCGCCCTGGAGGCGGGAGAGGTAGTCCACGGGCGAGAGGGACTCCATCGCCCTAAGCTCCTCGGCGACGTCCCCCTTCCCGGGGATGGCGCGCCTTTCCTTCCGCCTCCGCCCCTCCATGAGGAAGGAACGTTCCTGGAGGGCGAGGTCGCCGAGCTTCCGGAAGTCGACCTTCTTCCCCTTGGGGTTCCGGAGGATGGTCGCGGAAGGAAGGAGCCGGGCGAGCGTCTCCTCGTCGAGGGAATATAGCGCCATGAGGCGGCCGAGGTTCTTCCTTTCCTCCTCCGAGAAAAGGGAGGGATCGCTTTCCGGAAGGCTCTCCTTGAGCGCCTTGAAGAAGCGCGGCTCGTCGAAGGGGGCCCTTACGTGCGGGCGGTCGCTCGGGATGTCCCCGAGGGAAGGGTCGTAGGAAAGGGGGGCGTCCTTGAGGAAGGCGCTCCCGTAGTCCTCGCTTATCTCCTCCATCCCCTCCTGGACCGGAGGCGGGAGGAAGTGGTCGCGGGCCTTCCTCGCCCTCTCCTTCCCGCGGGAAAGGACGAGGTTCCCGCCGAGGACGGGATTCCGGAGGAAGTCCCGGGGGGAGGCGGGAGGAAGGAGGCGGATCTCATGAAGGGAGCCCTTCCGGTACGTCCTCGCGAGGCTCAGCCCTTCCAGAGGGGAAAGGAGGGAGAGGAACTCCCCCTTCGAGGCGCCCAGCTCCGAAAGGAGCCGCGCGAGGGGCATCTCCTCGCCCAGGGAGGAAAGCCCGTTCAGGGAAAGATAAAGCCCCAGCCCCTTGTAGCCGAGGATCGGGAGGTAGAGGAAAGACAGGCTTTCCACGTCCATGGAGTGGAGGGGGCGCGCCCTGTGGATCAGGAAGGAGGCGTCAGGCGGGAGCTCGTGCATGGCCTAATGATACTCCCAACGGGCGAGGTCTCTCTCCCCAATTATCGCCCGCGCGCCTTATAATTCCGCCCAAAGGGAAGAAAGAGGTTTCTTCATGATCAAGAGAATCGGCATCCTGACCTCGGGCGGCGACGCGCCCGGCATGAACTGCGCCATCCGCGCCGTGGTGAGGGCGGGCCTTTCCTACGGGCTCGAGGTGTACGGCGTCTACGACGGCTACCGCGGCCTCGTCGAAGGGCGGATCGAGCGGCTCGAGAGGAAGTCGGTCTCCGACATCGTCAACCGCGGGGGGACGATCCTCCGCACCGCGCGCCTCCCCGAGTTCAAGGAGGAGGCCGTCCGCAGAAAGGCCGTGGAAATCCTCAACGAGCGCGGCATCGAGTGCCTCGTCGTCATCGGGGGCGACGGCTCCTACATGGGCGCGAAGAAGCTCTCCGAGATGGGCATCAACTGCATCGGCCTTCCCGGCACCATCGACAACGACATCGCCTCCACCGACTACACGATCGGCTTCGACACCGCGCTCAACACGATCGTCGAGTGCGTCGATAAGATCCGGGACACGACCGAGAGCCATTCCCGCTGCTCCATCATCGAGGTCATGGGCAACCGCTGCGGCGACCTCGCCCTCTTCTCCGGCATCGCCGAGGGCGCGGAGATGATCCTCACCCCCGACCACCCGATCCCCGAGGAGGAGATCATCGAGACCCTCCGCGCGATGCGGGAGAAGGACAGCGACAAGCGCGCGATCCTCATCGTCTCGGAGAAGCTATACGGCGACATCCATTCCTTCGCCCGCCACATCCAGGAGACGACCGGCTTCGACACGAGGGCGACCGTCCTCGGCCACGTCCAGCGGGGCGGCTCCCCGAGCGGCTTCGACCGGGTGCTCGCCGCGAGGATGGGCGAGTACGCCGTCGAGTGCCTCGTCGAGGGGAAGTCCGGCCGCTGCGTCGGCCTCGTCGACAACAAGCTCGTGGACTACGACATCTACGAGGCCCTCGCCCTCCCGCGCGACAAGCACGTCTCGATGCTCCGCATCGTCGATATCCTGAAGTAGCAAGGAGGTAACTGGATGCGCCTGGACATCAGCAAGAAGACGAAGGTCATCTGCACCATCGGCCCCGCGAGCGAGACCCCGGAGATGGTCCTCAGGCTCTACGAGGAGGGGATGAACGTCATGCGGCTGAACTTCAGCCACGGGACGCACGAGCAGCAGAGGAAGAAGCTCCTCATCGCCCGCTCCTTCGAGGAGAAGTACGGGATCCTCCTCCCCGTCGCGCTCGACACGAAGGGCCCGGAGATCCGGACCGGGATGATGGAAGGGGGCAAGGTCGACGTCCCCGAGGGCCACGAGATGCGGATCTCGATGGAGCCCTGCCTCGGGAACTCCGAGCGCTTCTCCTGCAGCTACAAGGGGCTCTACGACGACGTCAATGTCGGCGACTACGTCCTCGTGGACGACGGGAACCTCCAGCTCGACGTCATCGGGAAGGACGAGGAGAGGAGGGAGCTACTCGTCCGGGCGCATAACGCCCACTACCTGAAGGACCAGAAGGGGATGAACGCCCCCTGCTCGCGCCTCTCGATGCCCTTCATCTCCGAGCAGGACGAGAAGGACCTGAGGTTCGCCTGCGAGGAGGACTTCGACTGCGTCTTCGCCTCCTTCGTGAGAAGGCCCGAGGACATCCAGGAGATGCGGGCGATCCTTGCAAAGCACGGCCGTCCCGACATGCCCATCTTCGCCAAGATCGAGAACCCCGAGGGGGTCGAGAAGATCGAGAGGATTTGCGAGGTAGCCGACGGCATCATGGTGGCCAGGGGCGACCTCGGGGACGAGATCCCGCCGGAGGAGGTCCCCCTCGTCCAGCGCCGGATCATCGCCCTTTGCCGGAAGCTCGGAAAGCCCGTCATCACGGCGACCCAGATGCTGGACTCGATGACCACGCACCCCCGTCCCACGAGGGCGGAGGTCTCGGACGTCGCCACCGCGATCGACGAGAGCAGCGACTGCGTGATGCTCTCGGGCGAGAGCGCCTCCGGGAAGTACCCGGTGGAGTCGGTGCGGATGCAAGCCTCGATCGCGAAGGCCATGGAGCGGGAGCTCCCCTACGCGGAGCTCGCGCGGGAGGCCTTCGAGACCTCCGAGCACACGGTCAACGACGCGATCGCCAATTCCATCGCGACGACCGCCCTCCTCATCGGGGCGAAGCTCATCGTCAACTTCACGATCCGCGGGAACAGCACGAGGAGGATCAGCAAGGCCCGGCCCTGCTGCCCCGTCATCTCGGTGACCAACAGCAGGAGGACCGCCCTCCAGGCAGGCTGGGCGTGGGGCGCCTACTCGGTGCTCCTCAAGACCCCGATGCCGGACTTCATCGAGGAGATGGAGGTGCTCGCGCTCAAGATCGCGCGGGACCTCGGGATCAAGGACAACTCCCCCATCATCATCGCCGGGGGCACGCCGGTGGGGGTCGGGCGCACGAACTTCATGCGCATACTGAACGTGAGCCCCCTGAAGGAGCTGGACTAATGGGAAGGAAGGTAGCCGCCCTCGACATCGGGGGCACCAACACGAGGGTCGCCCTCGTCAACGAGAAGTTCGAGATCGAGAAGGTCTTGATCCGCCCGACCGTCGTCGGGAACACGGAGCTCTTCCTCAAGAACGTCGGGGACACCGTCGCGGAGGCCCTCCCCTCACTTGAGGAGGTGGGCTGCCTCGCGATGGGGGTCCCGGGAAGGGTGCGCTACGACGGCTACATCTACGCCCTCCCCAACGTCCACATCGAGAACGTCCCGCTCGCCGAGTACCTCCAGGAACGGTTCGGGAGGCCCGCCTACGTCATCAACGACGCCGAGGCGGCGGCCCTGGCCGAGGCGAACATCGGGGAGCACAAGGAGGAGCCCTCCCTCTACTTCGTCACCATCTCCACCGGGGTCGGGGGCGCCCTGACCGTCGGGGGAAGGCTCAAGAGCACCTCCTACGAGGTCGGGCACACGATGATGAGCTACCGCGGGGAATGCCACGAGTTCGAGCACATGTGCTCGGGGACGGGGATCGTGCGCCTGGCGGCGATGAACGGGCTCAACGTCCAGAGCTCCCGCGAGTTCTTCGAGCTCAAGAAGAACGGCCACGAGCTCGCCGAGCGGGTGTACCGGGACTGGCTCCGCCTCTTCGCCGACTGGTTCCGCATGATCGAGGAGACCTTCTCCCCCGGGCTCTTCGCCCTCACGGGGGGCGTGATGAAGTCCCAGGACCTCTTCCTCGAGGACATGAAGGCCGCCGTCCCGGGGATCCGGATCGAGCCTTGCGCGCTCGGGCAGGAGGCAGGGCTATTGGGCGCCGCCGTCTACGGATTCCAGAACATGTAGGGACGACATGCGAGACCGGCCGCCCGGAAGGGCGGCCCTTTTCTTTTGGCCTCAATGTTGTAATCGAGGGTCTCTTGCCTGATATTAAAGTATGGAAAGCAAAAAGAAACGGCTAGTCCTCCTTATGCTGCCTTTCCTCGTCGGGACGCTGGGAGGATGCGTCCCCGAGGAAGAAGAGGGTAGGACGGTAACCATCACATTCGTCCTGACCGCAGAGGTAACCTTAGGCGGCCCATATCCATACACTTACCTTGCCGGCGACCTCTATCGCCTAGAGATGACCTTCCCGAAGGGGTTCGTGCCTTCCGTCGAGGACACGCAAGACATAGGAAGGGAGCTCGCCAACAAGACGCCGATCGACCTCTACCCCGAGGATGTCTGCCCTTGGTACACCGCGGGAGCGGGCACCTATGGCGCAATCAACTATTCCCGGCGCCTGAGCGAGCCCTTTTCCGGGACGCCCATCGAAGAAGACAGGGAATGCTTCTACACGCTGACATGGAATTGCTGGATGGTCGGGCCTCCCGACGGCTGGGAAGGTGACTGGCCTCCGACGGGTTCCCTTTCCTAAGCGACCTTCCGGACAGAGGAGAAGGATTCAGTCAATCGAGAACATGGTCTTCAAATCGACGAGACGGAGGCGCTCGTCCTGGACTTCCCTCACTAAACCAGTATTCAGATTAGGCACTACGTCTTCAGGCACTACGTCTTCCCTAAAATCAAAATAAGTGTGAAAACACCGATGGCAACAGAGGAAATCACGTTTCCTCTTGCTTCTCGAGAGGTACTATCGAGAAGTTAATTTAGTAACTTAGCAGTACATCCAAACGGCGTTCCCGTTCGCTATGACGGACGGCAAACTCAAGTGGTTCCATGAGGACGAAGGCGAGAGCCATTTCGTTAACACCCTTAAATGCTTTCTCTTATCAGCGAGGAAAAGACCCATAAGATGCCTCTTGAAGTCCCCGTCCCCCGGGCTATAGTCTCCTTGCGAAGAAGGAGACACGCTCAAGGGGAAGTCCCCATGGAGCACCGCTCCGGAGCATCCGCCCGAGGAGGGCGGCGAGTCCGACCGCGTTAAGGGGAAGAGAGGCGGGGCATAAAGAGTCCCGCAAGCAAGGTGGAACCGCGCGGAAGCGCCCTTGTCGGGGCGCTTTCTTTTCGTGGGAAGGAGGAATATCCATGCAGATCCGCTACGAAGGAAAGGAAATCGAAATCAAGGACGGGGCGAATGGCTTCGACCTCGTGAAGGAGTTCGACCCGGAGAGGAAGAAGGAGGTCGTCGCCCTCCAGGGGAAGGAGAGGGAGCGTTCCCTCCGGGAGGCCATTGTTCCCGGGGACGAGCTTTCCCCGATCCTCATGGGGAGCAAGGAGGCGTTCCATCTCCTCAACCACTCGACCTCGCACCTCATGGCGCAGGCGATCCGCCACCTGTACCCCGAGGCCCGCTTCGGGGTGGGGCCGGCCATCGAGGAAGGCTTCTACTACGACGTTGACCCCGGGGAAGGGAAGGTCATCGCCGAAAGCGACCTCCCGCGGATCGAAGAGGAGATGCGGAAGCTTTCCAAGGAGAACATCCCCTTCGAACGGGTGGAGTGCTCCATGGAAGAGGCCCTTTCCCTCTTCCCCGGGGATCCCTACAAGGACGAGCTCATCAAGGAGCACGGGGCCGAAGGCATCAGCCTCTACCGCCAGGGCGACTTCCTCGACCTCTGCCGCGGGCCCCATGTCCCCTCGACCGGCTACATAAAGCACTTCAGACTTCTTTCCGTCGCCGGCGCCTACTGGCGGGGCGATAGCAGGAACAAGCAGCTGACGAGGATCTACGGGACCTCGTTCTGGAGCAAGGAGGAGCTGGAGGGCTACCTCGCGCTTCTCGAGAAGAGGAAGAGGAACGACCACCGGAGGCTCGGGAAGGAGCTCGGGCTCTTCTTCATCAGCGAGTACGGCCCCGGCTTCCCCTTCTTCCTCCCCAAGGGGATGGAGCTCAAGAACCACCTCCTCTCCTACTGGAGGGAGATCCACCATAAGTACGGCTACCAGGAGATCGAGACCCCGACCATCCTCTCGCGCGAGCTTTGGGAGACCTCCGGCCACTGGGACCACTACAAGGAGAACATGTACGTCACCAAGATCGACGACCGGGACTTCGCGATCAAGCCGATGAACTGCCCGGGGGCGATCCTCGTCTACAAGAACGAGATCCATAGCTACCGGGAGCTGCCGCTTCGCTACGCGGAGCTGGGGCACGTGCACCGCCACGAGGCCTCGGGCGCCCTGAACGGGCTCTTCCGCGTCCGCGCCTTCACCCAGGACGACTCCCACGTCTTCATCCGCGAGGACCAGATCGAGGACGAGGTCAAGAACATCATGGCCCTCTTCGACGAGGTGTACGAGAAGTTCGGCCTTTCCTACCGCATCGTCCTTTCCACGAGGCCGGAGGAGGGCTATATCGGCACCCCCGAGTTCTGGGACAAGGCGGAGGAGGCCCTCGCGAAGGCCTGCATCGACTCCGGGCACGAGTATCAGGTGAACCCCGGGGACGGGGCCTTCTACGGGCCGAAGCTCGACTTCAAGCTGAAGGACTCGATGGGCAGGACCTGGCAGTGCGGGACCATCCAGCTCGACCTGAACCTGCCCCATCGTTTCGGGTGCACCTACGTCGACGAGAACGGCGAGAAGAAGGAGCCCGTGATGCTCCACCGCGTCGTCTTCGGATCGATCGAGCGCTTCATCGGCATCATCACCGAGAACTACGGGGGCGCCTTCCCCGCCTGGCTCGCGCCCAAGGCGGCGCGTATCCTCCCCGTCAAGCGCGACGCCCACGGGGAATACGCGAAGGAAGTCCTCGCCCTCCTCGGGAAGGCGGGCGTCCCCGCGGAGATCGACGATAGCGAGGAGAAGCTCGGCTACCGGCTCCGGAAGAGCCAGGTGGAGAAGCTCCCCTACGTCCTCGTCCTCGGGGACAAGGAGAAGGAAGGAAGGACGGTCAACCTCCGCGCCTATGGCTCGGAGAAGCAGGAGTCCCTTCCTCTCGAGGAAGCGCTGGAACGTCTCTCCAAGGAAGTCCGGGAACGGAAATAGCCGACGAAAAAAGGGGTTCCTGCCGGGAAATCCAGCGGAACCCCTTTCCTTTTCGCTAGCCGATCGAAGGGTGGAGGTAGCGTCCCGGGCGGTAGCGCTTCCCGCCGGAGCGCTCCATCTCGAGGAGGCTCTCGCATATCTCGACGCCCGCGGGGTAGCCTTCCTGGGCGAGGCTCTCCCCTTCGTCCCTCACGACCCTGTGGCACGGGATGAAGATGGGAAGGGGGTTGTTCCTGAGCGCGGCCCTGAGGGCCTGGACGCCCTTCCTGGAGGAAAGGGCCTGGAGGGCCTCCTTCTCCGTCCTCGTCTCTCCGTAGGGGATCGAGAGAACGTACTCGTACACCTTCCTCTCGAAGTCCTCGCATTCCAGGAGGAAGGGGAGGTCGAAGCTCTTCCTCTGGCCGAAGAAATACTGGTTCAGCTCGCAGATGGCGTCATAAAGGAGCGTCGTCTCCCCATGGGGGATCCCCGCGGGGTCGTGGCTTCCGAAAAGGACCTTCACCAGCCGCTTCCTCGTGCCGATGAGGGTCATGTCCCCCGCGGCGGTGTCGTAGACGGAATACCTTAAAGAATCCCCCTTGAGCTCCATCCTTGCCCCCTTTCCCCATCAAAATAGCGTAAGTTCTAAACCAAGGCAATCTAAACTTGGGGAAAATCGCAAGATGCGGGGTTTTAGAAGGTCACGGTGAGGAGGGTCATGTCGTCGATGTCCTTGAAGCGGGGATGCTCCACGAAGTCGGGGTCCTTGGCCGCCGCCTCGAGGATCGCCCGCCTCGTCCTCCGGAACGGCGCGTGGAACAAGGCCTTCCTATCCATGAGATGGAAGGTGTCCACCGCCTGGAGGATGCCGTCCGTCGCCATCCCGAGGAAGCGGACCTTCTCCAGGGGCACCTTCGTCTCGAAGGGAAGGATCGCTCCCGCGGCGGGAAGGCCGAACACGCGGTAGCCCCCGAGGCCGTTCATGAGGCGGCGGTTCTCGCGGAGCCTCTCCTGGATGAGGGGGCGGGCTTCCCTAGGGGTGATTCCCTTCTCTTCGGCAATCCTTCTCATCTCCTGGAGCGCGGACTCGTCGATCCGCGGTAGGTTCTTGTCGCGGAAGGAGAGGGTGGTCCCGTCCTTCTCCTCGAGGTAGATCTCGACGTCCCCGAGCATCCAGAGGTGGAGCTCCTTCTCCTCGACCCTCGCCATCGCCAGGCCCATCGAGGGCATCTCCGCGGGGTCCTTCGTGTCCGTCTTCTTGGCGAAGCGTTCCCCGTAGACCCGCGAAAGCCTCTGCAGTTCCGCGGTCAAATCCTCGATTCCGGGGTTCAGGTCCCGGACGAAGGACTTGACGAGCCACATCGCGTCGGTCGGCTCGAAATGGCTGTCCCCGAGGCCCGTCGCCCCGTCCATGACCGCGAAGAAGTACTCGGCGGCGATGTAGCCGTCCTCGTTCCACTTCCCCGCGGAGCGCGTCCTCGCGACGACTTCCATCAGACGATCCCCAGCCTGCTCAGGATGAGGAAGAAGCCGATGAAGGAAAGGATTAGGGCGAGGACGATGATGAGGTAGGCCGCCTTGTGGCGCCTCACCCCCTTCTTGTTCACGACGAGGATGAAGAGGAGGACGAGGGAGATGAGGAAGGAGACGGACAGGGCGAGGAGGGAGACGAGGATGGCGAGGGAATCGATTTGCTCGATCCCCGAAAGCGCGGAGACGGTCGCAGTGACGAAGCCGACGAGGGTGGAGAAGATCGAGACGTAGGCGATGTTCGTGATCTTCTCGTTCTTCAGCTGCTCCTCGGCGTCCTTGAGGGCGAGGATCTCGAACTCCGTCTGGTAGAAGGAGGAGACCCCGGTCACCTCGCGGAGGTAGCTCTCGTAGCGGGCGAGGCTCGAAAGGCCCTCGGGCCCTTTCCCGAGGAGGGCGATCCCCTCGCGGATCTCGCGCCCGGCATCCTCCCCTTCCCCGAGGAGGGCGAGGAGGCGTCCGTAGGTGAGGTGGAACTTCGCGTACTTCTTCCCTTCCTGGGAAAGGACGACCTTCTGCATCAAGGAGGCCGCCTCGAGGATTTCCGGGGCGAGGGTCTTCCCGTAGGGGCGAAGGCGCCTAAGCGCCTCGCGCCCGGACTTGTCGGGAAGGGGCTTCCCCTTCTCCTCGTCCCCTTCCGGGACGATCGCGTCCTCAAGATGGAGGGAGTAGTAGTCCGCGACCGCTTCCCCGTGGTGGTTCGAGAAGCCGTCCTGCCCCCCGTCCTTCGCGATCGCGCGGGTCGCCTCGATGAGGTCCTTGGAAGGGCCGTAGATCTGGGCCTTCGCCATGAGGCGGAGATGCTCGAGCATGTTCCTGGCGGCGATCCTGAGGTAGGAGCCTCCCTCGGGATAGGCCTTCTTGAAGGCGGCGCGGAAGGAGGAGACGAGGGCGCTGTCCTCGTCCGTCTTCCCGACCTTGTTGCGGTCCCCTTCGAAAAGAAGGTCGTAGAGAAGGATGATGTCGCGGTCCCGCCGGAGCCTCGTGTAGAGGAGGAAGAAGCGGCACCACGCGAGGAGGAAGGGCTCCCATGGGAAAGGCTCCCCATCCTTCCTCTCGGGAAGGGCGGCGAGCTCCTTGATGCATTTATCGGAGACGCGGGCAAGGAAGGAGGAAGGGTCGAGGCCCTCCGTCCCCAGGAGGGAGCGCATCTTCTCGCCCTTGGCGCGCTTGCTCAGGGCTTCCTCCGCCTTCCGGAGGGAAAGGTCGTAGCCGCTCCCCGAGATGATCTCGGAAAGCTCCGCGCTGGCCGCCTTCGCCTCTTCCTCGAGGTTTTTCTCCGCGAGCCGCTCGCCCGCAAGGGGGGCCGCTTCCTTCGTCTTGCTCATGGGGCGATGATACTTCCCCCGCCCGTCCTTGAATAGGGAGGGGCCGGGGATGGTAGAATCCAGGAAATGGAAAAGAACGCCCTTGCCTCTCCCCGCGAGCTCGGGGAAATCCTCGCGGAGTGGTCCGCGATCCGCCTGCCCGCGGGAGCATCCCCCAAGGGGAAGCTCATCCCGGACCTATACATGGTCCTTTCGGAAGAGGAGGACTTCGACGCCCTCCTGAGGAGGATCCACGAGACCCTCAAGGGCACGGGCCTCCTTTCCTTCGAGGGGCCGATGCCCTGCTACTCCTACTTCCTCGAGCTCCTCGAGGAGGACGGGCGCTTCCTCAGCTCCCGCGACTTCTTCGACATATACCGGAAGAACCTCTCCCACATGGGCCGCCCCTTCAAGGGCATCCTCGGGATCGAGATCACCGACTGGGTGGAGAGGAGGGGCACCTCGGCGCAGAAGTTCACGGACTTCCTGACCTTCCTCCAGACGATCGACAAGGACGCCGTCATCGTCTTCCTCTCGACCTGCCAGGACCAGAACAAGAACGAGGACGCCTTCCTCGACCTCCTGCACCGCCTCCGCCTGGAATGGGCGAGGCTCGGCCCGAGCGTCCGCAAGGAGGACTTCCTCTCCTACCTCTTGGAAAGGATCGAGAGGTCCGGGATCGAGGTGAAGGAGGAGGCGCGTCCCCTCCTCGAGGAGACTTCCTCCTTCATCCTTTCCGCCCGGGGGAACCAGGGGCTCGATAGCGCCAGGAGGCTTGCCGAGGACATCCGCTACGAGTGCTACGTCCGCGCCAAGGAGGGGAAGCCCGTCCTCGACAAGGAGGCCGCCTCCCTCTTCCTCCCCGGGGGAGAGTGGGCGGAACGTTTCCGCCTCAGCGCGGAACGAGGGGCGAGGCTCGGCCGCATCGGCCTCATCTAGGAGGGTCAGACATGGCGAACGAATACCGCTACAGCAGGATCTTCGGGGACCACACCTTCGAGAACCGCTTCGCGACGGAGGAGGAGATCCGCCTTTCCGGCATCCTCTCCCCCGTCCGTTTCGGGTCGGGGAAGGAACCGAAGGACTCAGGGATCCCCGTCCTCACCGACGGGAAGGAGGCGGAGGTCCTAGGGGGCGACACCCATAGCCTCATCATCGGGGCGACCGGCTCGATGAAGACGAGGGCCGTCCTCGTACCGACCCTCCTCTCGATCGCCGAGAAGGGCGAGAACCTGGTCGTCAGCGACCCCAAGGGCGAGATCTTCGACCTCACGAGCGGCTATCTCGAGAAGCTCGGCTACGAGGTGCGCTGCATCAACTTCCGCGACATGTCGCGCTCCAACCGCTGGAACCCGCTCCTTTCCGCCTACGAGCGCTACGAGAAGGGGGACGTCGACGGGGCCGTCGAGCTCGTCGTCGACCTCACCAAGATGCTGACCACCCCCTTCCAGTCCGCGCAGGACCCTTACTGGCAGCACTCCGCCGACCACATGCTCCAGGGGGCGATCGAGCTCCTGATGGCGGTGGCGAGCGGCCCCCAGGACTGCAACATGGAGACCCTCTCCACCCTCATGACCATGATCAACGCGGTGAGCGGGGACGGGGACGGGGACCCGATGACCAACCGCGCGCTCCGCACGCTGGTGAACGCCCTCCCCGACAACTCGAGGATCCGCGGGAACCTCGCCCCCGTCTTCGGGAACGCCCCGAACACGAGGCGCTGCATCACCTCGATGGCCCAGTCGGCGATCGACTGCTTCGCCAACAGCGACGCGGCCCTGAACCTCACCTCCGAGAGCACTTTCTCGATCGGAAGGCTTGGCGAGAAGGAAGGGAAGATCGCCATCTTCATCATCGTCCCCGACGAGAAGAGCAACTTCGACTTCATCACCGCCTCCTTCGTGAAGGAGATGTATAGCGAGGCCATCGCGATGGCCTCCCGCTCCCCCGGGCGGAAGCTTCCCCGGAGGCTGAACTTCCTCCTCGACGAGTTCGCGAACATCCCGGCGATCCCCGACATGACCGACATGATCAGCGCCGCGCGCTCGCGGAACATCCGCTTCCACCTCGTCCTCCAGAGCAACGCCCAGCTGGAAGGGCGCTACGGCAAGGCCGACGCGGAGACGATCAAGACGAACTGCCAGACGTGGGTCTACCTCTATAGCCGCGAGACCTCGATGCTCACCGAGATCCAGCAGTACGTCGGGGCCGACGAAGACGGGAAGCCCCTCCTCACCCTCTCCGACATCGAGCGCATCGGGCCCTGCTTCCCCAAAGTGAACGCCCTGGTCATGATGCCGCGGATGCGGCCGTATCTCGCGAGCCTTGCCGACTATAGCCTCTACCCCGCGCTCGTCGACGAGGAAGGGAAGGCGAAGCTTCCGCCCGTCGACATCCGCCTCCCGGAAAGGCGCCAGGGCGGGCGGCTCGAGATCGGGGAGGAGCTCCTCATCCCCGCCAGGACGAGGACCCAGGAAATCGCCGAGTTCATCGCCTCCAGGGAAAAAGGCGAGAGGGGGCCGAGCTACCGCGACCGCTTCCTCCGCCCGATCGCCAAGGAAGGCGGCAAGAGCGATTCCCTCGCCCAGGAGCGCCGCCGCTTCGTCAACGCCCTGATGGGCAAGAAAGGAGAATAGGATGGGAGAGAAGAGCTACTTCCTCAACGAATCCGTCGACAACTTCATCAGGAGCCGCAACATCCCCCTCGTGGGCGAGGTGAACGGGCAGATGGCCCTCAACACGATGATGATGCTCCTCCAGATGAACGAGGAGAGCCGCGAGAAGCCGATCACGCTCTACATCGATAGCGGCGGAGGCTCGGTCCCCGCGGGCTGGACCATCATCGACACGATGAACGCGATCTCCGCGCCCGTGGACACGATCTGCTACGGCACCGCGGCCTCGATGGCGGCCATCATCCTCGCCGCGGGAAGGAAGCGCTACGCCCTCCCCCACTCCCTCATCATGATCCACCAGCCGTCCCTCGTGACCGCCGAGGAAAGCGTCCGCCAGGAGGACTTCCAGGTGCTCGCCGACCGGATCAAGAGCACGCGGGAAGGCGCCGAGCGCTTCCTCGCCGAGCGGAGCAACGGCAAGGCCGACCAAGCGAGGTTCCATGAGGCTTGCCGCCTCGACACCTACCTCTCCCCCGAGGAGGCCCTGGAGCTCGGGATCATCGACGAGATCCTCGGCGGGGAGAAGCGTCTATAAGGACCGCCTTCCTCGACCTCGACGGGACCATCCTCGACACCGAGAGGCTCTACCAGAAGCATTGGAGGAAAGCCGCCCTTTCCCTGCATCTCCCTATCGAAAAGGCGGATTTCCTCATGCTCAGGAGCCTTGACAGGACCCTCGCGGACTTGCTTCTCCATAAGTGGTTCGGCGAGGAGGCCCCCCTTGGGGAGCTAAGGAGGAGAAGGGACCAGGGGATGAAGGAGGAGATGCTCCTTTCCCCTCCCCGCGTGAAGGAAGGGGCGAGGGAAGGGCTCCGGACGCTCAGCGAGGAAGGATATCGCCTCGCCCTCGTCACCCAGACCCCGAAGGAAAGGATCCTCCCTCTTCTTGGGAAGGCGGGGCTCGGGAACCCCTTCGACGAGATCGTCTCCGCGCGGGAGGCCAGGAGGGGCAAGCCCTTCCCGGACCCCTATCTCCTCGCCCTGGAGAGGACCAATTCCCTCCCGGAGGAGTGCCTGGCCTTCGAGGACGCGCCCGCGGGGGCCCTCTCCGCGATCCGCGCGGGAATCCGGACCTACTACGTGAAGGACCTGGACGAGCCCTCCCCCGGTTTGAGGAACCTTCTTTCCGGGGCGCTCGATAGGCTCGACGAATGGGAGTTGACAGAGCCTCCCTCCCGTGGATAATTCGCCACGTCGATAGGTAGAAAGAAGCCCGTCCGGCTCGCCGGAGGTCCCCAGGACCTCGGCACGATGGCTACCCAGAGGAGACGACGCGGTTCGTCCTCCATGGAATAGATCATCAAGGGCGCGGGCTTCCGCGCCCTTTCGATCAAGAAGGAGGAAACCGAACATCGCTTACTTCAATCCAAGGGACCAGAGAAGGCCGCAAAAGCGCGTGGACCCGATCAACGAGAACATCCGCTTCCCGGAGGTGCGCGTGATCTCGCCGGACGGGGAATCCCTGGGGGTAATGAGCTCCCGCGCAGCATTGTCCCTCGCCCAGAGCTACAACCTCGACCTCTTCTGCATCGCGCCCCAGGGGAACCCCCCGGTGTGCAAGATCCTCGACTACGGGAAGTACCGCTTCGAGAAGCAGAAGTCCGACAGGGCCGCCAAGCGCGGGAACAAGGGGAACGAGCTAAGGCAGATCCAGCTCTCCCCCTCGATCGGCCAGCATGACATCGAGACCAAGGCCAGGAAGGCCCGCGAGCTTCTCGAGGACGGGAGCAAGGTCCAGGTGTGCGTCGTCTTCCGCGGGCGCCAGATGGCGCACAAGGAGATCGGCGAGGCCGTCCTCCAGCGCTTCTGGGAAGTGCTCCAGGACATCGGCCAGGTCGAGAAGCCTGCCTTCTGGGAAGGCAAGTGGCTGAAGATGAACATCGGCCCGAAGAAGAAGTAGCGACAAGGAGAGAGAACATGGCAAAGATGAAATCCAGCCGGACCCTCGCCAAGAGGATCAAGGTCACCGGCACCGGCAAGCTCAAGCGGAAGAAGGCCTACATGGGCCACTTCGCCCCCAACAAGACCCGCAAGCAGCGGAAGCACCTCAGCAAGAGGACCCTCGTCCACGAGCGCGACATGCACCGCCTCGAGGGAATGTACAAGAAGTAGGAGAACGATATGCGCGTCAAGAACAGTGTCCAGACCAGGGCCCGCAGGAAAAGGATCCTGAAGTCCGCCGAGGGCTACTTCGGCTCCAAGCACCTCCTCTTCAAGACCGCCAAGGAGCAGGTCCTCCGCTCCTGGAGGTACAGCTACATCGGCCGCAAGCAGGAGAAGAGCAACTTCCGCAAGCTCTGGATCCGCCGCATCAACGCGGCCTGCCATCAGAACGGCATCAGCTACAGCGCCTTCATGGGCGGCCTCGTCAAGGCCGGCGTCCTCACCAAGGGCGGGACGGGCATCAACCGCAAGATGCTCTCCGAGATCGCGATCCGCGACCCCGAGGCCTTCAAGGCGCTCGTCGAGAAGGCGAAGGCCGCCAGGGCCTAGGCCCAGGAAGGCGATTGGGAAAGGGACCCGCTCCGGGCGGGTCCCTTTTCCGTTATCCCTGGCAAAACCTAGGGATAATTCTCGGAAAGCGAGCGCCTCAGTCCTCGAGGAGAGGCGAATGGATGAGGTATTCCGCGCCGGTCTTGGTGGTGGCGATCGGGATGTCGTAGACCGCGGCGATCCTAAGAAGCGCCTTCACGTCCGGATCGTGGGGCTGGCTCTCGAGAGGGTCCCAGAAGAAGACGCAGACGTCGATCCTCCCCTCGGCGATGGCGGCCCCGATCTGCTGGTCCCCGCCCAGGGGGCCGGAGAGATAGGGATGGACCTTGAGCCCGGTCTCCTTCATGACGAGCTTCGCGGTCGTGCCCGTCCCCGATAGCTCGTGGCGGGCGAGTATCTCCTTGTTCTCGAAGGCCCAGGCGATCATCTCCGCCTTCTTGTGGTCGTGCGCGATGAGGGCGATCCTTTTCATTCCGTCTTCTCCTTCCCGAGAGGCACGAGCCTCCCTTCCTCGACCTTGTAGGAGGCGATGCCGTCCACCGCTTCCTGGATTTCCTTCATGAAGTCCCACTTCCCCTCGAAGAAGCGGCATTCCTCCCTCTTCGGGCGGGTCTTGGGCTTCTTCGGCTTGAAGATGGTGCAGCAGTCCTCGTAGGGCCGGATCGAGATCTCGTAGGTGCCGAGCTCCTTGGAAAGCTCCAGGATGTCCGTCTTGTCCATCGCCAGGCAGGGCCGGAGGACGGGGAGCGAGACGACCTCGTTGATCGCGCGGAGCGACTCGACGGTCTGGCTCGCGACCTGGCCGAGGGACTCCCCCGTCCCGAGGGCGGGAAGCCCCCTCCGCTCGGCGAACTCCTGGGCGATCCGCATCATCATCCGCCGGAGGAGGGTGATGCAGTAGGGCTCCGCGGCGTGCGAGTAGATGGAAAGCTGCACCTTCGTGAAGGGGACCACGTGGAGGTGGACCTTCCCCTGGTAGGGAGCGAGGGCATCGAGGATGTCCGCGAGCTTCTCCAGGACCGCCTCGCTCGTGTAGGGAGGGGCGGCGAAGTGGAGGAAGTCGAGGACGAGGCCCCGCCTCATGAGGAGGTAGCTCGCGACCGGGGAGTCGATCCCCCCGGAAAGAAGCATGAGGGCCCGTCCCCCGGAGCCGACGGGGTAGCCTCCGGCGCCCTTGTAGGTGCGGCAGGAGAGATAGCATTCCTTCTCGCGGATCTCGACGAGAAGGGTCCTCTCGGGGTTATGGACGTCCACCTTGGCGCCTTTCCTGGCGCGGAGGATCGTCCCCCCGAGGGCGCGCGCGACCTCGTAGCCGGACATGGGGTAGCTGTGGTCCGGCCGCCTGACCTCCACCTTGAAGGTGCGGAACTCCTCCCCCTCGATCGCCCGGAGGGCCGCTTCCTGGAGCTCCTCGAGGCTCCTTCCCGCGCAAAGGACGGGGGTGACCCGCTGGATCCCGGGGATCTTGAGGAGAAGGGAAAGGAGGGCGCCGAGGTCGGTCCCCTCCCCGACGGGGACGTAGGCGTGGGCGTTATCCCCGCGCGCCTTCAGGCCGGGGAAGGGATCCTTGAGGGCGCGGTTGACGTTCTGGACGAGGCGCTGGATGAAAGCCTTCTTGTTGAGGCCCTTCGTCGAGAGCTCGCCGTAGTGGAGCAGGAGGTGGGATACGTTCATAGCGAGTCGATGGTCTCCTTCATGATGTCCTCGAGGGCGGAGATGAACTTCGGGGCGTCCTCCTCCTCGTTCAGGAGCGAGAAGCTGAGGCGGATGGCGTTCCTCGCCTCCTCCTCCTTCCTCCCCATCGCGAGGAGGACGTGGCTCGGGAGGTCCCTCCTGCTCGAGCAGGCGGAGGTCGTCGAGACGTAGATCCCCCGGAGCGAGAGGGCTTCCTCGACGACGGACGCCTTCTTGTGGCGGAGCGAGAAGTCGAGGAGGAAGGGGCTCCCCCCCTCCGGGGAGTTCACGAGGAAGTCCTCGGGACGGGAGGAGAGGTAGCCGAGGATCTTCGCCTTGATCGAGGAGGCCCTCCGGATGGCTTCCTTCTCCTCGCCCTTGGCAAGCCCGAGCGCCTTCCATGAGGCGAGGGCGGACGGGACGTCGCTCGTCCCGGGGCGGAGCCCTTCCTCCTGCCCGCCCCCTTCCATGAGGGGGGAAGGGAGGACGTCCTTCCGGAGGGCGAGGAAACCCGTCCCCTTGGGGCCCCCGAACTTATGGGCGCTCATGGAGAGGAGGTCGGCGGTCCCATAGGGATAGGGAAGCCCCTTGAAGGCCCCCTGGGTGAAGTCGCTATGGAGGTAGCACTTGGGATGGCCCCGGAGGAGCTCGCAGACTTCCTGGAGGGGGGTGATGGCGCCGGTCTCGTTGTTGACCGCCATGAGGGAGACGAGGATCGTCCTCTCGTCGAGGGCGGCCCCCAGGTCCTCGAGGCGGATCGTCCCCGTCGCCGCATCAAGCGGGAGAAGGACGACATCGAAGCCTTCCTTCGCCAGGGCCTTGAGGGGCTCGAGGACGGACTCATGCTCCCCGGAGGAGGAGATGATCCTCTTTCCGCGCGAGCGATAGGCGCGGGCGACGCCCTTGAGGGCGAGGTTGTTCGCCTCCGTCGCGCCCGAGAGGAAGAGGAGGCGGTGCGTGCCCTCGATCCCGAGGAGGCGGAGGATTCCCTTCCGCGCCCGCTCGAGGGAGCGCGCGCTCTCGCGCCCGAAGGCATGGGGGCTGTTCGCGTTCCCGAAGTGGGCGAGGGATTCCGAAAGATAGGCCTCCCCCGCCTCCTTCCGGAGGGGGAGGGTGGCGGCGCTGTCGAAATAGATCACCGGGGGCCGCCCCTTCCTTCGCGGAAGAGGGCCTTCCCCTGGCTTTCCTCGATGAGGGCGATGGCGGCGGAAAACTCCCCCTTGCGGTAGAGGGCCTCGGCCTGGAGGAGGAGGTTCTCGATCTCGGGGCTGTCGCTCCGCCAGGCGTTGGCGAGGAGGAGCCTCGCCCCGCACTTCCTCTCCCCGTCGAAGAGCTCGCGGGCCTTCTGATGGAGGGCCCGCGCCCTCCTTTCCGCCTCCTCGCGGAGTGCGCTCGCCTTCCTTACGTCGATGGGCGGGTTCCTGAGGAGGGCCGAGAGCTCGTCGAGGAGGGCGTGGATCTCCTCGTCCTCCTTGATGAGGGGCTCGCGGAGCGGGACGAGCGGGAGCGCCTCGACGCGCCACTCGCTTTCCTCCAGGAGGACGGAGGCCTCGTGGAGGAGGCGCGCGGCTTTCTCGCTATCTTCCTTGAGGGAGCTCAGGTAGTCGTGGAACTCATGGAGGGCCTTCTCGCTCTCCTCCTCCTGCGCCACGAGCTGCTCCATACGCTCGAGGAGGCTTCCGTAGGGCTGGCGCGGGACGCTATGGACGCAGGTGTCGAGGACGCGCCGGCTCGCGGCGGCCTGGCTCACGAGGTTCTGGATGTTGTTGATCTTGTCCTCTTCCTCCTGGCCGAGGAGGTAGATCGCGCGGACGCCCTGGAGGCTGTGGGAGAGGGAGATGAACTCCTTGGCGATCAGCTGCTCCCGGCGGTGGGCGCTTTCCACGCCGCCTTCGAACTTCCTTCTCGCCTCGATCTCGCCTTCCAGGCGCGCCTGGAACTCCTTGACGAGGCCCTCGAGGTGCTCGGCGTCCTCCTGGAGCCCTTGGAAGCCGAGGGAGACGAGGCGTTCCCTGAGGGCGTCGAGGCGCTCGTGGAGCTCCTTGATGTCGCGCTCCCCGGCGACCCCGTCGAGGGCGTAATCCTCCGCCTTCATGCGGCGGAAGAGGTCCTCGAGGTTCCCGAGCTTCTCCGGGAGGAGCCTCGTGATCTCGAGGGAAAGGGAAGGAAGGGTCGGGAGCGCCTTCCGGATGGCGTCCACGACGGGGTGGACTTCCTTCCGGAGCGTCTCCCCCGCGCTTTCGTAGTCGGCCCCCTCGACCTTCTCCTCGCATTCGGAAAGAAGGTCCTCGAGCCGGCGGAACACCGACTCGAAGGGAGGGACGAGGAGGGCCATCGCCTCCTTCTGGCGGTAGAAGGACTGCTTGACGTCCCGGAGGGCGGCGCGGGCGTCGACGAGGAGGGCGCGGCATTCCTCCTCCCTCTCGAGCTTCTTGTGGAGCGCCTGGTAGAGCTCGTTCACCCCCGAGGCGTGCTCGGCGATGAGGCGGCGGCTCTCGGGAAGGTCCTGCCGGAGGGCGCGGGCGTCGTGGCGCTCCGCCTCCTCGCTAAGGAGGGCGGCCGCCTGGGCGGCCCTCTCGTCCACGTTCTCGCGGAAGGAGCGGAGCTTCCTCTCCCATTCGCTCGCCTCCTCCTGGTAGTGGAGGTTCAGCTGGGCGATGCGCTGGAGGCGGGAGAAGTACTGGGCGACCTGGCCTTCGAGGATCGCGTGGTGCTTCTCGTAGGTCGCGCATAGCTCCTGGGCCTGCTTCCTCAGCCGGTAGTTCCGGAACCAGAGGAAATAGAGGAGCACGAGGGCGATCACCGCCAGGAGGGCGAGGATCGCGATGAGGATGATGTCCCCCGTCTGGAGGGATAGGACAATGGCAAGGTTCTTCACAGGCTAGATTGTATCATCCATGCGGGGGCGCGGGCATAGGCGCGGAGACGTTCGGATTCACCATCCCTTTCCGGGTTCCTCGATCCCCGGGCCACGTGGCAAGGGGTCAACGCCCAGATCGTCGTAGCAAGGAAGGACCGGCCGGGAGCGAGAGAATAAGGCGCCGCTTTCCTAATGGTTGCACGGGGAGATGTACGCCCTGCTCACCTTAAAAATTCGTTATAGTCCCGGCATGAAGGAACCCGGCCTGAAACCATTGATGGTAAGCGGAGTCGCTCTCTTTTGCCTCGCCTCCTGCGGGGGCGAGCCTTTCGCGCCGGCTCTTTCGTCGGTTTCCTCGGGGGAAAGCAGCATAGCGCCCCTCCCTCTTCCTCCCATCCGATGAGCGACGACCTCACGTGGATCCCTCATCGGAGCGTGTATACGTCTTTCTCCGATTTGAAAGGGGATCTGCCAGGGATTCTCTCTTCCTACAACGGCAAGGCATATTCCTTCGCCCCCGGTCTCGAGGCCTTGGATGATTGCCCTGAAGGGTGGAGCAAGAGCTTCTCCATCTCGGGTTCCTGCGGGTGCGCGATCGAGGGGCTTTACGGGCCAGACGAGATCCAAGAGTTCCTGACGCACGCCCTGTATGGCGACGAAGGCTGCCCGAACCTCAGCATCGAACGGCCCTCCTTCTCCGCCTGCTACGTCCACGAGGGCATGACCCTTGCCCTCAAGGGAACGCTTTTCTTCGAAATGGGGGGCGCGCCTTCCTCCTCCTCATGGGAAGGCTGGTTCCGCTATGCGGGACTTTCCCTCAACGTCGACCGGGAGCTCGCGGAGGAAGAAGACGCCTTCCTGTCGCGGGTCGCTTCCTCCCTCGAGCAAGCCTGGATGCCGGATAGCTCGAGACAGGCCGCCCGATAACAACTGGCCATGACCGACGGGTTGACGAGCCGGGGGCGCGCGTGGATAATGCGCGAGCGCAAGGAGCAGGCCCCTCACGCCTCCGCCTGACGCCGTCCTGGAAGCGAAGATCAGTAACCCGGTGCTCGCCGGGCGAAGGGACGGCACCCGGGAGGATGGGGAGGGCCCCTTGTTCTGGCGTGGACAGAAGGAGGAAAGAGATATGTCCAGATACACAGGTTCGACCTGGAAGAAGAGCCGCCGCTTCGGCTTCAGCATCCTCGGCACCGGGGATGAGACCAAGAGGCGTCCCTATGGCCCCGGCCAGCACGGCCAGGACCGCAAGAGGAAGCCGAGCGAGTACGGCGCCCAGCTTCTCGAGAAGCAGAAGCTCCGCGAGCTCTACGGAGTGAACGAGCGGCAGTTCCGCCGCCTCTTCACCCTCGCGAAGAAGGAGAAGACCGTCACCGGCCTCGCCTTCTTCCGCATCCTCGAGAGCAGGCTCGACAACCTCGTCTACCGCATGGGCTTCGCCCGCACGAGGAGGGCCGCGAGGCAGCTCGTCAACCACGGGCACGTGACCGTGAACGGGAAGAAGGTCGACATCGCGAGCTACCTTTGCTCGGTGAACGACGTCGTCGCCATCAAGGACGGCGGCTCGCTCAAGGTCGTCAAGGAGTCGCTCGAGGGCAAGCCCCAGATCGCGCCCTTCGTCACGATCGATCCCGAGAAGTTCCAGGGCGTCTTCGCCCGCCTCCCCGAGAGGAACGAGCTTCCGCGCGAGATCAACGAGTCGCAGATCATCGAGTACTACAACCGCCTCATGTAGTTCCCTCCCGGGGAACGAGAAGAAGGGCCCGCGGGAACGCGGGCCTTTTCCTGAATCCTTGCAGTTCTCCCCTGCTATGGGGGATTTACAGGCGGAGTAGAATTCCCGCCATGAGAAGCCAGGTACGAAAGATGGCGGAAGCCGCCCTCCTCCTCGCCCTCGGAATCCTCCTCCCGATGGCCTTCCACGGGATCCCGAACGCGGGGCAGGTGTTCCTCCCCATGCATATCCCCGCGCTGATCGCGGGATTCATGCTCGGGCCTCTCTGGGGGCTCTTCGTAGGGGCGATGTCCCCTCTATTGAGCTCGCTCCTCACCGGGATGCCCGCGCTGGCGATGATGCCGGGGATGGTCCTAGAGATCGGGCTCTACGGCTTTTTCTCCGGGGTGTTCTACAAGGTGATTAAGACGAAGGTGTATCTCCTGGACATATACCTAACCCTCGTCCTCGCCCTCCTCATCGGGAAATGCGGGAAGGGGATCTACGACCTCGCCCTTTATACGGGAAGGGGGGATGCCTATGGGTTCGCCCTCTTCTTCACGACCTACTTCGTCACCGCCTGGCCGGGGCTCCTCATCCAGTTCACCGTGGTGCCGGCGCTTCTTGCCGCCCTCACGGAGACGGGATTCCTAAGGAGCGAGGACCGCTCCTTCCTTCCTTATCTCGAAGGAAAGGCGCTTGCAAGAAGAGAGGCCGAATACTTCAACGGGGCGGCCCTTTCCTATCCCGAGAAGACGACCGCCCAGAAAGCGGAGATCATGCGCCTTCTTGAGAAATGCGCCCTCCGGAAGGAGGAGCGGATCCTCGAGGTCGGATGCGGGGACGGGGCATTGGCGAGAATCCTCCTCGCCCAAGGCTACGACGTCCATGCGATCGACGTCTCCCTCCGCATGGTCGAAAGGGCGCGGGCGAAGGATCCCACGCATGAATCCCTTTACGAGGTCGCCGACTTCCTTGCCTACGAGGACAAGGAGCCCTACGACGTCATCGTCCTCCTTGACTCCTACCCCCACTTCCTCGACACCCGGGCGTTCAGAAGGAAAGCGAAGGACCTCCTCCGGGAGAACGGACGCCTCCTAATCCTCCAGGACAGGCCGAGGAAAGAGCTGAACGGCATCCTCGAGGGCAAGGACAAGGCAAGGCTTTCAAGACCTCTCAAATCCCCAGGAAGAGAATGGACGAGGCTCTGGCTTTCCTTCCGGAAAGAGAAGGTGAGCGGCGAGGACGGGAGGGGCTATCTCCTCAGCCTCCGGAGGCGGTAAGAAGAGAGGAAAGGCGCCTCTCGGGGACGCTTTTTGCGAATCGAACGCGATTCTCAGAAATCGAATGGACTAGAAAGAGTTATCTTCCTCGTCCCACCGCCTGATTTGCTTATCGCAGCGGTGGCAGCGGTAGTGCTCGTCCTTCAGAAAGACCGCATCTTCCCCAAGTCGGAATGCTTTCTCCACGGCCTTCCTCGCGGTTGGCTCGGAAATAATGCAAGAATCCATGTAAACGAGGGTTTGGCCTGCCTCAAGGTCGTAGATGACGCGCCCTCTCGGCCAGTAGGAATAGTCGTCATGATCCAGGGCGGCCATGTAACCTTTCAGTTGTAAAAGGCGGTATAGCTCCTCGTGGCCGATCCTCCCGTTTGCAAAGCGGTTCCCTTCTTCCGGCACAAAAGGCTCCTTAACCCGCAGGATGCGGCCATAAATATAGAAGAAGGCTCCGACATCCGGAAGCTCGCTCTCCCCATAAAAGAGGCGCGCCTTGGGGTCACTAGCCTTGATATCCCTTCCATAGAAGAGGAGGTCAGGAAACATATGGATCCCTAGATGGCCGACACGCTCATTAATCCTCATCGCAAGCAGCCTATAGTCCTGGCGGAAAGCATCGAGTCGCTTCCCTTTCAAAGGACAGACGACTTCCCCGAAATACATGTCTCCATCAAAGGAGGCTCTCGCGGACATCATTCCGAGAACGTGCGAGCAGATTTGCTTTATCCCTTCCAGGTATCGCGGAGACTGGCTGATGAAGTGATTCACGCCTTCCTTGTTGACGATGGTAATGCCAGGAATGGAAGAGAGCCATTTCTCATAGAACGGCATGTAGGAAGCGTTCTTGTCAGGGGAGGAACGATAGGTCTCGTAACGGTCGATGTACTCGGTGAACTTGCTTTCCAAATAGAGACGGACTTCATGCCTCTCCTCGTCTTTCCCTAGAAGCATCGCGTCTACGTTAGACATCGGCGACACATGATTGCTGTTCTCGTTCCCCAAAGGGAAGACGGAGTTCTTTTCTTCGAACTTCACTGAATCGACATGGAACGAAAAGCGTCCGTCCTCATCGGCCAGGTCCAATGTAGTCCCTGTCTTGTCGTAAAGATGAAGAAGGCAGCAAAGAACGGAGCTTTTCAGGGAAAGGATGTTCTTGAGTTCGTCTCCATCCCCAGAAATCACTTCTTGGAAGGCTGTTTCGAAAAGTCTAGCTTTGTTTTGGGGAATGCCAAATACCCGTTCAAGAGTTTTCTCAGGGGATTCTTTTTCCAGAGGGGCGAAGCCTACGGATACCTTGCCGCTTCCCCTGTACCTGAGCGCCAAGCATAGGCGCGATAACGGCCCATTTCCGGTAATAGTGGCGGCCCCTCTTCCGCCCTAGGTAATGAAGCAATGAGAGGGCATCCACATTGTCGTTCATATTTTCTTCCGTCTCCTTCCCTCCTATTTTCCAAAGGACTGCAAACGAATTCCACATATGGTCATGCCTATGCCTACGGCAGAAATCGCTGGCCTTGGCTACAACATATCCGAGTTAACGCGACAGTCGAAGTCGGTGTTCTCACGTTGCTCTACTCCTCTTCTCGTCCAACCTTCATTCGCATGCGACTTTTGGATCTTCTTTGAAAAAAAGGCCCAGCGAACCTCGCCGGGCATCAGGACGTCTTCTTCCCTAGTTCGCGGGAGCGGTTTCGAGGAAGGATGCGATGAGCGCGTCCTTCGCCTCGGTCTTCTCCGAGGGGATGGGATCCCCGATGTCGAGAAGTTCAAGAGAGCCGGGAACATTCATCGTGGCCATTACGTTGGCGGTGAAATCCACCTTCGAGAGGTAGCCTTCTTCATTCAAGGTGAGCGTCGCGTTCAGGTCGCCGAAGGAGAAGGACTGCCCAAGGAATTTCATCTTCATCATAAGGAGCGGCTCGATGGCGGCGGTAAGGGAGTAGGCATTGGCCTCGCTGTCGTAAGAGAAACCTTTGAGGAGGGTGTCGTAGTAGGCAGGGTGATCGGTGATCGGGGTGATCATGGAGGAGAAGGAAGACCCAAGGTCGAGGATGCTCATGACAATCGGCATCGCATCCGCGGAGAATTCCTCGAGGGTCCAGGACTCCTTGGTCGTGGTGGTATTCCCGGACTTAGTGGTGGCCTTCTCGAGGTAAATGCCGGTCGAATCGATCGCTAGTTTAGAGGCGACTTCGCTTTCGGCCGCACCTAGAACATTTTTATGAACAATCGCGATATCGGCGTAGGCCGAAGGATTCTCAACATCCTTGGAATCGATGTAGAAGTCCGCGGTCACAGACTGGTTGACGACAAGAAGGTTCATATCAAGCGTCAGTCTCAGATGATGCGCGTCGAGCTGGGCGTCCTTGGCAAGCGCGTCGAGGAGCCCTCCCATGGGGCTGAGGTCGAGGTAGGAGTCCTTGGCGGTCAGGTAGTCGGTCTGGTAGGGAAGCTCCCCGTCGAAGGAAGAGAGGGTGAAGACGAAGTCCTCGAGGGCGATCGAAGTGATCTCCCCCGTCTCGCTCTGGGTGACGAGGATCTCGGCGTCCTCCGTCCCGAAGGGGGAGCCGGAGAGGACGATGGAAAGGCCGTTCCCGGTGTTCCTCGCCTCCTTCACGAAGTCAAGCGCGAGGAGAGGCTCGTAGTTCCCCTCGCCGGCCTTCTTGATCGCGGACAGGAGGGCGATGTTCTCGAGGGAATTCTCAAGAAGCGGGAGGAAGCGGGAGCCCTCGCCAAGGAGCGAGTTAACCGTCTCGCCCATCGAGGAGATGGCGTCCGTCCCGATCGCGCCCTTGAGATGGCTCTCGGACTCCTCGGTGTTGTTCCCGAGGACGTCGTAGTCGACGGCGAGGACGCCCTCGCCCATGATCCCGGTCTCGCTATCCATCGCGCCGGGGATGTAGTCGGCGAGGATCTTGTGCTCCACGGGAAGCGGGGTCCCTTCCGTCCCGTCCTCGGAGACGGGAACGAAGGTTTCCTTGTAGTCGAGGGCGAGGGAGGCGGAGCCCGCGACTCCGTCCGCGTAGACCTTGCCCTCGAGGGTCTCCGGCTCCTCCGGGGTCCCGAGGTCGGCGGTGACGCCGATGAGGGCGCGTCCGCCTTCGACAAGGGCGGAGAACTGGGAGTAGACGCTCGGGAGGCCCGTCACTTCCGCATATCCCGTCCCGTCGAAGGAAATCTCCTCGTAGGGTAGGAGGTCGAGCGTGAAGCCGAGCCTCGCCCCGTAGTAGGGCCACTCGAGGCCGTCGACGTCGAGGGAAAGGATGCGGTCGCTGGCGAGGGTCACCGTCATCGCCGCCTCGTCCCCGACGCTGAAGGAGGAAAGGTCGAGGTCGACCTCGATCACCCCGTTCCCCTGGCGGATCCCGGTGGCAAGGTCGAGGAGGGCGGAGTAGTCCCCCATCAGAAGGGAAGCGATGGCCTCGCTTCCGAGGATGATGTCCATCAGTTCCTGGAGGAGCCCTTCCTCAAGCGGGAAGTCTTCCATGAGGAGGGCGGTGAACTCATCGAGCTCCTCCTGCGGGAAGCTGAGCTTCAGGGAGTCGCTGTAGTTGAGGTAGGCCTTCTCCTTCTCGGAGCGGACCCGGACCGTCCTCATGGAATCCGCCCCCTCCGCCTGGAAGGAAAGGGTCGCGTCCATGAGGGAATTCGTGCGGTCGATCGACCCTTCCGCGGAAAGGAGGATGCCGGAGCCCGTCCCGACGGAACCCTTCCCGTCGATGCTGAGCTCGTCCACGGAGAGGGCGAAGGAAGCCTTCTTTTCGTTGGCAAGGGCGAGGATGCTCTCGGCGATGGGGGCGAGGGTTCCGAGGCTCTGGTAGTCGTCCTTGTCGGAAGGAGCGCTGATCGCGGGGCAGTCCTCGCTATTGAGCTCGCAGCCGTAGGAAAGGCGGACCGAGGCGTCCCCTGCAAGGAAGTTCCCTTCGACGATGGTGAGGTTCATGTCCTCGTCGGTGCCTAGCTCGAGGGCGAGGCCGTCCGCGCCGCCGATCGTCAGGGTGAAGGCATGGGCGTACTGCGCGCTGGGGTGCTCGGTCAGCGAGATGGAGGAAAGGATGTCCTCCGCCCCTCCGACGTCCCCGAAGGAAGGAATCTCGACACCCAGGGCTTCGCCGAGGAAGGTCCCGAGGTCGGCGATCTCATCGATCGTGGAGGAAATCCTGAGCCGGTCCGTCCCGGCGTTCGGAAGCCCCGCGGAGAGATATGCCGTGCCGTCCGCGTAGGTAAGGTCGAAGGGGACGATGCTGTCGTTCCAATGGAGCTCGCCGGGGAAGGACAGGGAAAGGTCCTCGAGGGTCTCCATCCGGATGGCGAGGTCCCCGTAGACCTCAACCGTCTGCGGAAGGGCGAGGGCGGAGGAGCCCGGGATCACGGCCTGGAGCTCGAAGGCGCCGAAGATCGACTCCATCGAGAGAAGGTTCGTCATGAGCTTCTCCTCGTTGGAGACGATGGGCCCCTGGCTGGAGGAAGCCTCGTCCTTGCTGGAGGAGGAAGAGGAGGAGGAAGTGACCTCGTTCCCTCCGCAGGAAGCAAGAAGGAGGGCTCCGGAGCCGAGGAGCAGGAGAGGAAGTGCTTTCTTGTTCATAGTGAAAACCTCCGTAGTTCAAGCATTATTTCTTAAATAGAGAGAAGCGTAGGCGCGTTCAGGAGCGGGATGTCGTAGTTCTTGCCGACATGGAAGGTGGTCGTCAGGCTGCTGGTGACGTCGCTGCTGATGATGGAGCTGAGCTTCGCCTTGTAGCTTTCCTCGGCGACAAGGGAGACGAGGGTGAGGTCCTCGCGAAGCTCGAAGGTCAGGTGGACCCAGTGGAAGTAGGGGTACTCGGCGAGGTTCGAGATGGTCTTCATCTGGCGGACATAGTTGACGACGGAAGTCGCGGGATCCAGCTCGAGCTCGAGACGGTAGCCGTCCTCAGTCTTCTCGAAGGAGGTGACCCCGTGCATCTCCCCTTCCTTCTCGCCCATGAGGACGGTCTCGGAATTGATGACGTAGGTCTCGACGCTATGGACGTTCCTTCCCATGCGCTCGCTATATTCCTCGTTGTCGTAGGTGACCCCTTCTTCCTCGAAGGTCGCCTCCTCGACGTCCTCGCCCACGACGCCTTTGTACTGGACGGTCTCGTCCCCTTCCTCGTACATGCGCCAGGCGACGTTCACGAAGGAGCTCTTGCTGTTGCTTTCCTCGAAGTAGTTTTCGCCCTCGCGGATCTGGGTGGAGAAGATCTCCTGCTTCACCCCGAAGAGAGCGGTCGCAAGTCCTTCTCCCCTCGTGGCGAACCGCTCGTTCCTTTCAAAGAGCCCGTAGGCGACGTTCGCCGCCTCCGCAGGAGTGAACTCCTCCGTATAGTCGACATTCTTGGAGTCGCCGAGATGCTCATAGGCCTCGAGAACCTCCTCGCGATCCATGGCGCCTTCGGATCCGAAGTCGTATTGACGGGAAGGCTCTAGCGCCCCGGCGATCAAAAGCCCGCCCGTCACCCCGAGGGCGACGACGAGCACGCTGGAAGCGATCGCGATCCCGACTTTTGTCTTCTTTTGCATAAATTGGCCTCCTTGGCCGACTACAAATATAGGTGGGGCGTTCGCGGATGCCATCCATAGGCAGTTCCGGGGGCGTAGATAGGCGCTCTACGAATTGGAGAATTAAGAAACATCCGATTGGGACGAGACTTATTTGTGCGAAATACAAACCGTTCTTTTTCATCTGCAATTCAAATTTCCGTTGAAATAGAAAGGGAAAGAGGAATTGGGAGGCTAGTAGAACCGATAGTCCAGTATTTATGAAGAAAGCGCTCCCATCGCATTTTTCGCTATACGTTGTCTAGGGTTGAACTCTCCTGCCTTTCCATCCTCCCCCTTGCCTCTTCCGGCAAGACACCTATATTTGCTCCCATGGAAGAAATGGCCAAGATCGTCGGCGCGAACCTCGCCGAACTCCGGAAAAGGAAGAAGCTCACCCAGCAGGAGCTTGCCGAGCAAATCGGCTATAGCGATAAGTCCCTGTCCAAGTGGGAGCTCGGGAACGCGCTCCCTCACGTTGATGTTTTGAAGAAGATAGGCGACTTCTACGGGGTTTCCGTGGATTTCCTCATCACGGAGAACGCGGCGAAGGAGAAGCGGCGCGAGATGAAGGACGAGCGCTCGAACATGAACAAGATCGTCATCACCTGCATGGCGGCGACCTTCATCATCCTCTGCGCTATCGTCATCTATCTCTATAACATCCTCATCGGCGAGGACCAGAACGCCTGGGTCTACTTCCTATGGGCCGCGCCCATCTGCTTCTTCCTGACGGGCTTCATGGACCACCATTTCTGGGGAAGGAACCTCGCCTTCTGGATCCTCATGTCCCTCTTCATCTGGACGATGATCCTCGCCGTGTGCGTGCACTTCTATGTCTACCAAGGCGAACAGGTGTGGTTCATCTTCCTCGTAGGCGTCCCCCTCGAGGTCGGGCTTCTCCTCTTCTCAAGGCTCAAGTGAGATCCTGTCGTAGAGCCCAAGGTCAAGAAGGGCGTACTCCACCTTCCTCCAGGGCCTTTCTTCCATGAGGATCGAGGGCATCCGTTCAAGAAGCCTCGTCGAGCGCATCATTTCCTCAACGATCGTCACGGCATCCCCTTCCCACTTCCCTTCCGTTCTCTCAGGGAAGACCGCGTGCGACCGCAGGACAAGCATCCTCCCGTCCTTTCCCTCGAGGGAGAGGCTCGCGTAAGGAAGGACCGCGTTTACCGCGTGAAGCTCCTTCTCCAACCCCGGGATCGCTCTGGGATCGAAGCCAGGAGGAAGCTTCTTCCTGAGCGCGTAGGACACCATCGGACAGAAGTTGGAGGAGGGAAGGAAGAGAATCTCAGCCTGGACGTCGCCTTCGAGGAAGGAGAAGCCGTCCCCGACTCCTTCAAGCTCCTGGAGCCGGTCGTCATACAGGTGATAGTCCGCAAGACGTATCCCGACCGCCCTCGTGAGGGCGGTGATCGGTTCTTCGAGCCGCTTGTCCTCGAGGGCGCGCTTGAAAACCCTAAGGGAGCCCGTGGAGCCCGCCTTCTTCCAGTTGAGGGGGTCGATGAGGTCGTTCCCGTAGCGGTATCCGGCGGACAGGTAGGACCAGAGGGACGACGCGTGCGCGAGGAGCGTCCCCAGCCCTTCCTCGGAAATCCCGCGCTCCCCTACCGCGCGGAAAAGGAAGGCATCCGCATCTTTCCAACTAAACCCAGCCTCGGGTTCGACGAGCCAGGGATCGTAGGCCTTCCTGAGGAAACCCATGTCGTCCTTGAGGGAAGAAAGGAAAGGCAAGGCTTCGGAGTCCATCCCGGCGCTGATGAGGACGAAGAATGTCGCCTCGACCGCATTGTCGAGCCTTCGCGCGATCTCGAGCCTCCCCCAGGGGAAGCCGGGGTCTTCCCCGTCGGCGACCGTGTACTTCCCCGGGCCCACCTCGTCGAGGACGAGGCCTTCCTGGAGCGCGGCGATGGTGAGCGCGGACTTCGTCTCCTCGACGTCGCTTTCGACATCTTTTGCGACCTTGCCTTCGAGGCAGGCCTCGACGAAATCGACCGCGCCGAGCATCCGCGCGAGATTGAGGCGGAACTTCTCCAATCCTTCCTGGTCCCGGGCGAAGGAGAGCCTCCCGAGGAGGAAGGGCGAGCCTACCTCGTACTCCAGCTCGAGGAGGTTCGGCGCGCCAGCCTTATAAAGGGCGTCCTGGAGCCTCTCCTGGAGAAGGAAGCGCTCGCTATGGATGAGGCTTTCCCCGGCCTTTCGTTCGAAACGGAACTCCGCCCCTCCAGGATAAGGGGAAAGGAGGAGTGTCCAGGAAGGGGATACTTCCACGAGGTAGAAGGCCCCCTCGTCGATCACTTTGCCCTCCGAGCGGAGGACCGCGAGGAACTCCTCCCCGAGCCTGTTTTCGTTTTCCATGAGGAAAACATGGGCGAATTCCCTTCCAAAAGCAAGAAAAAAGGAGCCCGGAGGCCCCTAGTCGCCAAGAGTGGCGAGGTAGTAGTTCTTCTTCCCCTTCCGGAAGAGGAGCCTCTTTCCCGGGAGGGCGTCCTTCCCCTCGAGACGGAGCCCCTCCCACTCGGAGGGTTCGATCCTCCTGCCGTTCAGGGAGACGCTCCCCTGCGAGAGGAGGGTGCGCGCCTGGGTCTTGGAAGGAGCCATCCCGACGAGGATGAGCGCGTCGAGGACCGGCGTCCCCGCGGGGACGAGGATCTCTTCCTTCCCGAGGTAGATCTCGTCCAGCTGCTCCTTGCTCAGCCCCTCCACCTTGCCGGAGAAAAGGGCCTCGGTGAGGGCGACCGCGTCCTTCCTCGCCTCTTCCCCGTGGATGAGGGAGACGACCTCGGAGGCGAGCCTCTTCTGGGCGATCCGCATGCCGGGGGAGGCGAGGTGCTCCTTCTCGATGGCCTCGATCTCCTCCCTCCCGAGGAAGGTGAACACCTTGAGGTAGCGCACCGCGTCCTCGTCCGTGCAGTTGATGAAGTACTGGTAGAGCTTGTAGGGGCTCGTGAGCTTCGGGTCGAGGAAGAGGGCCCCGTCCTCCGACTTCCCGAACTTCTTGCCGTCCGCCCGCGTGATGAGCCGCGCGGTCATCGCCGCGCAGGAGGCTTCCTCGCCCCTCGCCTTCCGGATGAGCTCGAGCCCGCTCGTGAGGTTCCCCCACTGGTCGTTCCCGCCCACCTGGATGCGGCATCCCTCGGTGTCATAGAGCCGGAGGAAGTCCACGGACTGGAGGATCTGGTAGCTGAACTCGGTGAAGGAGATGCCCGAATCAAGGCGCGAGCGCACGATTTCCTTCGAAAGCATGTAGTTCACGGAGAAATGCTTCCCGTAGTCGCGGAGGAAGTCGATGAGGGCCATCTCCCCGAGCCAGTCGTAGTTGTTGAGGATGATGCCCTTCCGCGGGTCCTCGAGGTCGAGGAAGCGCTCCAGCTGGGCGCGGATGCTAGCGGTGTTCGCCTGGAGGGCCTCCTTGCCCTGGAGATTCCTCTCCTTGCTCTTCCCGGAAGGGTCGCCGATCATGCCGGTCGCGCCCCCGACGAGGGCGATGATCCTGTGGCCGGCCCTCTGGAGGCGCATGAGGAGCGAGATCATCACGAAGTTCCCCAGGTGCATCGAGGAGGCCGAGGGGTCGAAGCCGCAGTAGACGGTCTGCGGGGTCGAGAAAAGCTCCCGCACCTTCTCCTCGTCGCTGAACTGCTCGATCAGCCCGCGCCACCTAAGTTCGTCGACAATGTTTTCCATACGTGCCTCCGCTGAGGCGCAATCCTATACGGGGCGGAGGGAAAAGGAAAGGGGAGGGCACGCCCTCCCCCGTGGTTCCCTTCCCTTCCAGGGATCAGTACATGTCGTCGGCGCCGGCGGAGGCTCCCGCGGCAGCGGGCTTCTCCTCCTTGATCTCGTTCACCGTGCCCTCGCAGGTCACGAAGAGCGCGCTGATCGAGGAGGCGTTGAGGACGGCGGTCCTCGTCACCTTCGTCGGGTCGACGATCCCCTCCTCGAGGAGGTCGACCCACTCGCCGGTCTTGGCGTTGAAGCCGCGGCTTCCGGAGAGGCGCTTCTGGCGCTCGGTCACGCCCTCGGCGTCGTAGCCGGAGTTATCGGCGATCTGGCGGAGCGGAGCGAAGAGGCTGTCCATGACCGCGTCGATGCCCTTCTGGACGTCGGGGTTCTTGTCATGGAGCTTGCCCTTGAGCCTGCGGTAGCACTCGGCGAGGGCCGCGCCCCCGCCGGGGACGATGCCCTCGCTCACCGCGGCCTTGGTCGCGTTGAGGGCGTCCTCGATGCGGAGCTTCTTGTCGCGGAGCTCGCTCTCGGTGAGGGCGCCGACCTTGAGGACGGCGACGCCGTTGGTGAGGCGGGCGATCCGCTTCTGCATGCTCTTCCTGTCGTACTCGCTCGTGATGCGGGAGAGCTGCGCCTTCAGCTCCTCGATGCGGGAGGCGACCTCCTCCTTCGCGCCGGCGCCGCCGACGATGGTGGTGCTGTCCTTCTTGACGGTGACCTTCTTCGCGGTGCCGAGGCCCTCGATCGTCATGTCCTTGAGGCCTTCGCCGAGGTCCTTGCTGTAGAAGTGGGCGCCGGTGGTGATGGCGATGTCCTGGAGGGCGTTCTTCTGGGCGTCCCCGAACTCCGGGGCCTTGGTGGCGACCACGTTGAAGGTGCCGCGGAGCTTGTTGAGGATGAGGGTGGAGGTGACGTCGCTATCGAGGTCGTCGGCGATGATGAGGAGGGCCCTCCTCGCCTCGACCACGCTCTGGAGGAGCGGGATGATGTCGTTGATGTTGCTGATCTTGAGGTCGGTGACGAGGATGAAGGGATCCTCGAGCTCGGCGACCATCTTCTCGCGGTCGGTCGCCATGTAGGGCGAGATGTAGCCCTTGTCGTACTCAAGGCCCTGGGAGGTGACGAGCTCGTCCTCGCTGGTCTTGCTTTCCTCGACGGTGATGACGCCGTCCTTGCCGACCTTCTCCATCGCCTCGGCGATGAGCTTGCCGATCTCCTCGCTCTGGGCGCTCACGGTGGCGACGCTCTCGACGTCCTCCGTGGTGGTCACGGGCTTGCTGATCGCCAGGAGCTCCTGGGCGACGGCCTTCCCGGCGAGCTCGATGCCGGCGCGGACGAAGACGGGGTTGGCGCCCTTCTCCACGGCGCTGATGCCGCGGTGGATCATCGCCTGGGCGAGGACGGTCGCGGTCGTCGTGCCGTCCCCGGCGCGCTCGTTGGTCTTGTTGGCGACCTCGTAGACGAGCTTGGCGCCCATGTTCTCGACGGGATCCTTCAGCTCGATCTCGCGGGCGATGGAGACGCCGTCCTCGCAGATGGTGGGCGAGCCGTAGCCCTTGTCGAGGGCGACGTTCCTGCCCTTGGGCCCGAGGGTGACCTTGACGGTGTCGGCGAGGGTGTCGACCCCGCGCACCATGCGGTCGCGGGCGCTCTTGCCGAGAATGATCTGCTTTGCCATTTCCTAGTTCCTTCCTTCCTTCTTACTCGAGGACGGCGAGGATGTCCTCCGCCTTGATGAGGAGGTACTTCCTGTCCCCTTCCTCGTAGTCGGTGCCGCTATATTCGCGGTAGATGACCTTGTCCCCTTCCTTGAGCCCTTCGATCGGGACGAGCTTCCCGTCCTTGTCCTTCTTGCCCGGGCCGATGGCGACGACAGTCGCGACGTTCCCGGTCTTCTTCTCCGAGGCGAGGATGATGGATCCCACCTTCTTCTCGTTGGGAGCCTTCTCGATGAGAAGGTAGTCGTTGAGCGGTTTGATCATGTTCGCTTTGATCCTCCTGATGCCAGTCCCCTGGCTACACGGCGTATTGTAGGCACGCTTTTAGCAAGGTCAAGGGGCGAGTGCTAATTTCTTTCGATGGAGTTCTGTAACCTACATTTCCAGTTGGGTCAGTAGGTTACGCGATCGGCTCAAGAAGGCGCGCGATTCCTGTCTCCAGGTATTCGAAGAGGAAGCCTTCCCCCGGGAAGGGATATATGTTGCCTTGGAGCGCCTCCTCCATCCTTTCGCGGGAGAAGGCGATAGGGGGCAAGGAGGAGAAGAGACGGAGGGCATCCCTATCTTCCCTGAGGAACTTGCGGAACATGCGGATGAGCCCGTCCTTCTCCCTCCGGGGCGAGGGAGGGGCCCCGCGCGAGAACAGGGCGAGGTTACAGTCGAAGCTCGGGGCCATGCCAAGGACCTTCCCGGTCCCGCGTTCCCGCAGAAGCCCCATGTTCTCGCTATGGCGGTCGACGTTCCCGACGACGGCGTCGAACCGCATCAGCAGGAGGTATTCCTCAAGGACGTTCTCTCCGAAGGGAATGAGAGCGCGAAACACCGTCTGGAAGGAGTCGTCGTCCCCCGTCAGGGAGGAAACGGGCTCGAAATTCGCCTCGTCGGCGAAGTTCGGGGAGATGACCGAGGAGGGGCGGGCCTCGTAGGTTGCGGAGCGGACGCCGAAGGAAGGGGCGATCCGCGCGCAAAACCATTCGGCGAAAAGTTCCGCGCCAGTGCCGGCCTTTTCCATCCGCCAGCGCCCCTCGGAAAGCCGCCAGCATTTCTCGAAGGACCCGCCGAGGGTGAGCTCGGGAGTGCGGGAGGGAGGCTTCGCGAGCATCCCGGCATCCCCCGAGAAGGTCATCTCGGCATAGCGGTCGGTCCGGAAGAGGATGTCCTCGTATCGCGTCCTCGATCGAAGCGGCCGGAACCAGTAGTCGTCGGTCAGGGTAGCCCCATGGACGGCGAGAGATGCCGCGAGGTCGTCCCGCGGGGCGATGCGAAGCGCCTTCTTGAGGATTCGCGAATGGGCGCGATGCTGGTCGATGGCGCGCGAGGAAAGCCAGGCGGCGAGGTCGTCGCTCCGGAGAAAGAACAAAGGCGCCAGCGGGCTTTTCCAAAGGAGCCTCCCGTCCTTGAAGGAAGCCGCTGGCTCGTCCCCCGACATCAGATCCCCGGTGAGGGCACGGGCATGGTTCCCAAGGCGAGGGAGCGGGCGGTCCTCGGGGAGGGAGGAAAGGGCCTCCTCCAATGCCTTGCGCTCCTTGAGAAGGAGGCGCGTCTCCTCCACCTTGTTCCCGGGGACGTACTTGGAGCGGACCCTGCCCCCTTCCCTCCACTGAAGGTAAAAGCGCTCCTTCCCATTGATCTTCTTGCGGGACAAATACCCTTTGGGAAGGGCGGCTATCTTCTCCTCGAGCGAACGGCGGTCGTCCATGAGGGGAGTATGCGGGTCTGTAACCTACATTTCAAGTTGGGTCAATGGGTTATCGGGAGGAAGAACGGGCGACGCCTTCCTTGATGGCCTCCGCGCGGACGGCCTCGGCGACCGCCTTGTGGGCGTTCCTATCCAAGGGCGAGGGAAGGATCCTCTCCGGCCCGAGCCCGCCCTCCGGGATGTAGGAGGAAAGAGCCTCGGCGGCCTTCCTCATCATCCCCTCGGTGATCCTGGTGGCCCCCGCGTCGAGCGCTCCGCGGAAAAGGCCGGGAAAGCAGAGGAGATTGTTCACCTGGTTCGGGTGCTCGCTGGAGCCGGTCGCGACGACCTTGGCGCCCGCTTCCCGCGCTTCCTCGGGCTCGATCTCGGGGACGGGGTTCGCCAGGGCGAAGACGATGGGGTCCTTCCCCATGACACGTACCATGTCCCCCGTGAGGACATGCCCCGCGGACACGCCGATGAAGACGTCCGCTCCCAAGAGAGCGTCCTTGAGGCCTCCCTTCCTCCCTTCACTGTTCGTGAGGAGGGCCAGCTCCTCCTGGGCGGGATTGAGGGAGGGGTCCCCGGGGGCGAGGATCCCCTGGAGCCCGACGAGAACAATGTTCCTGGCCCCCAGCGACAGGAGGAAGCGGGCGATCGCAAGGCCGGCTGCCCCGGGCCCGTTGAGGACGATGCGGACGTCATCGAGCCTCTTCCCCACGACCTTGAGGGCGTTCATGAGCCCGGCGGCGAGGACGATGGCGGTCCCGTGCTGGTCGTCGTGGAAGACGGGGATCCCGAGATCCTGGAGGCTTCTTTCGATCGCGAAGCAGCGGGGCGCGGAGATGTCCTCGAGGTTCACGCCGCCGAAGGAGCCGGAAAGAAGGCGAATGGTGCGGACGATTTCCTCCGGGTCCTTCGTCCTGAGGCATATGGGCACGGCGTCCACTCCCCCGAACTCGCGGAAGAGGGCGCACTTCCCTTCCATCACGGGCATCCCTGCCTCCGGGCCGATGTCCCCGAGCCCGAGGACGGCGGTCCCGTCCGTGATGACGGCGACCGTGTTCCACCTCCTCGTGAGGGCGAAGGAAAGGGAAGGGTCCTCCCGGATTGCGAGGCATGCCTCGGCCACTCCCGGGGTATAGGCGAGGGAAAGGTCGTCCTTCCCCTCCAGGGGCACGAGGACCTTCGTCCCGACCTTGCCCCTCCACTCCCGATGCTTCCTCAGCGCTTCCCCTGGCTTTGCCATTCCCGAGCCTCCTTCCGTCCTTCCTTAGGAATGATAGGAAAGGCAAGAGGCGGGGGGAAGCGCCCTGGATCCCGGGATCCATGCCTGGTAAGCTCTTCGAGGATGGAAGGGAAGTGGAGGGCGCTTGAGGAGGAATACCTCCGAGGGGAGCGGGGCGAGCTCGTGCTCCCGCGCTTCGTCCGCAATTCCCGGGAGGAGGCCGTCTCCGTCCTTTCCGCGATCAACAGGAATCTCGAGGAGTGCGAGGAGTTCCTCTTCTCCGTCGCCTTCGTGAACGCCCAGGGCCTCCTGAAGCTGAAGCTCAAGATGGGGGAGGCGGTCGCAAGGGGGGCGAAGGGCAGGATCCTCACCTCGGACTACCTCGCCTTCACGGAGCCGCGGGCCCTCCGCGACATCCTCATGATGGACGGGGTGGATGGAAGGCTCTACCGGACGGGAGGAGGGAAGCCCGGCTTCCATACGAAAGGCTACCTCTTCCGCATGAGGACGAAGGACGGGACGCCCTACTGGAAGGCGATCGTCGGCTCCAGCAACATCACCGAGAGCGCCCTTATCGAGAACAACGAATGGAACAGCGAGATGGTCTCGCAGGAGGAAGGGGAGGCGCTCAGGGACATCCTCAAGGATTTCGAAAGGCTCTGGGGGCTCGGGGAAGCGCTGGAGGAGGCGCTCCCCTCCTACGAAAAAGAATGGGAAGAGGCGCATAAGGAACGGGAATATTCGGAAGAAGAGGGGCTTTCTGCATTGGATTTCCATCCAAACGATCTTCAAAGGACGTTCTTAAGGAGGCTCGAGGATGTCATCGGGAAAGGGTTTAAGAAGGGCCTCCTGATCGCGGCGACCGGCACCGGGAAGACCTTCGCCTCCGCCTACGCGGTCCGGGAACTGAAGACGATCAGGGTGGGGCGTCTCCTTTATATATCCCACCGCGAACGGATCCTCCGGCAGGCGATGGAGGCGTACCGCCGCCTCATGCCCGGGCGGAGGCAGGCCTTCTACGGAGGCTCGGAGAAAGGGGACGCCGAGGCCGCCGACTTCGTCTTCGCGACCTTCGACACCATAAGGAGGGAGGAGCATCTCTCCCGCTTCCGGAAGGACGAATTCGACATGGTCGTCATCGACGAGGTGCACCGCGTCGGGGAAAACCATTACCAGGACATCATCGGCCATTTCGAGCCTTCCTTCCTCCTCGGCATGAGCGCCACTCCCGACAGGAGCGACGGCTACGACCTATACGGGCTCTTCGACAACGACATCATTCTGGAAATCCGCCTTCCCGACGCCCTGGAGGAGAAGATGCTCGTGCCCTTCTCCTACTTCGGGATCGGGAAGATAACCATCGACGGGCAGGAGAGGGACTTCGAGGACTTCTCCGCCCTGGAGCCGGAGGAGATGGCGAGGCAGATTGTCGAGAAGAGCCGCTACTTCGGCTACTCGGGAGACCGCCTGAGGGCTCTCGTCTTCGTCTCCGGGAGAGGATCGGAGAGAAAAGGGGCGCGGAAGGTGGAAGAAGTCGCCCTTGCCCTCCGGAAGCTGGGGATCCGCGCGGAAGGGATCACCGCGGCGACACCCCTCCGCGAAAGGAACGCCCGCATCGAGCGGCTGGACGGACCAGAAGGAGAGGATGCGCTCGACATGCTCGTCGCCTTGGACGTCCTCAACGAAGGCGTCGACATCCCCAACGTCAACCAGATCATCATGGCAAGGCCCACTGACTCCCCCATCGTCTTCCTCCAGCAGCTGGGAAGGGGGCTCCGCCTTGCCAGGGGGAAGGAATACGTCGTCGTCCTCGACTTCATCGGGAACTACGAGAAGGGCAACTACCTGATCCCCGCCTCCTTCACGAGGAAGATGGAAGGGCATTGCTCCCTCCTCACGATGATGGAGAACCCCTTCCTCCCTGGGGTGAGCACGATCCAGTTCGACAAGGTCGCGCGGGAAAGGGTGATGCGTTCGATCGCGAAGTCGAAGCTCCTCGGCAATAGACGCCTGGAAGAAGCCTGGGAGGACCTCTCGCGACGGATCCAAGGAAAAGGGAAGGATGCGCCCAGGGTTCCTTCTTTGAAGGACTTCGAGCTCCTCTCGCCCTATTCCGCCCGCTTCTTCCTGGACAGGACCGGCGACCTTAGGCACCACAACTACCAGGAGTTCCTCCACCGGATAAGGCCGGAGGACTTCCCTTCCCTTCCTCCGAGGGAGAACGGGCTTCTCTCCTACCTCTCCCCGCTCGTCGGGAACGGGATGAGGGCGTTCGAGCCCCTCCTTCTCAAACTTCTCTTGCAAGGACCGGAGCGAGGGATTCCCCTCAGGGGAGGAACGTTCGAGGAAACCCTCCTGAGAGAGTGGGGAGAGGCCATCCCTTCCCAGGCGGATGGATTTCTCCGCACCTTCTTCGGGGGAGGTTTCCGCGGAGGCAGGAAAATCGAAGGAATGTCGCAATTCGGGAAATTTGAAGCCGGAATCGCGGAGCTTTCTCCTTGGGTTCTACAGTCCTATCGGTCATCCCCTTGGTTCCGGAAGCAGATGGACTGGCTCCTTGAGATCGCCTTCCACTACAGGAAGTCGAGGTTCGGGGCAAAAAGGGAAGGCCCCTGGGGCTTCGTCCCTTACGAGCAGTACCGGAGGTTCGACGTCACGCGGCTTCTCTTCGCGGAGAAGGACTACACGAACACCTTCTACGGATACCAGGTGCTCGAAAGAGAAAGGGCGACGCCGATATTCGTGACGTACCAGAAGGACGTGAAGGAGGAGGAATCCATCGCCTACCAGGACAAGCTCCTGGACCCATCCCACTTCCTCTGGGTTTCGCGAAACGACCTCACCTTGGAAAGCCCTGAGATCCGGAAGCTGATCCGACTTCACGATGAAGGCGGAAGAATCCCCCTTTTCCTGACGAGGAAGAGGGGCGAGGACGGTGGCGCGTTCCTATATCTAGGAGAGGCGAGGATCGACCAGGAGGAGGGTCCTCGGGAAGCGAAGATGAGAGGCGGGCAGGATGTTGTCGAGTTCCCCCTCATCCTCCAGCATCCTGTCCGGAAGGACATCTACGACTATCTGAGGCTCGATGCGGAAAAGGAAAGCGAGAGGCCAGATTAAGACAATTTCGACGATCCAATAGTGAGAACTTGTAGAATTCTACAACTTTTCATCATTGTGGTTAAAAGGCTTCTAGGAGATGTACTTCAACAGAAAATCCGTCGCGCTCATCCAAAGGAAGCCATACTCATCCCGCATCTCGGGGATAGGACGGCTCGTCACGATGATCTTGGGGATCGAATCCTTTGCCCTGAGGAATGGCCGGACCTCGCGCGCCCTCGCCTTCTCCCCGAAGGGGTCGGCGGAGACTTGGACATAGAAGAGGCGATTCCCCTTCTCGACGCGGAAATCGATCTCAAGGGTTTCGCGGACGCTCCTTCCGGCCTTGTCCTTGCCAACGGTGTCCAGCATCCCAATCGAGACGGAATAGCCGTGGTAAAGGAGTTCGTTGTAGACGAGGTTCTCAAGAAGGCGGCCTTCGTCGAACCGCGAGAAGGAAAGGGCGGCGTTCCTGATTCCCAGGTCAGTGAAATAGCACTTCCAGAGGGCGCCGATCCGTTTCTTCCTGCGAATCTCGAAACGAAAGGCCTTTTCGACAAGGAAGGAGTCCTCCAGGAAGGAAACATAGCGGGCGATGAGCCCCTCGTCGGACTCCGACCTGCCCGAGACGCGCATCGCCCCGGCGATCTTCGCTGGGCTCACGAGCATTCCCGCCTCATCCGAAAGCACGGTGAGCAAGTCGAACAAGGCGCTTTCCCTCCTGAGATTGTTCCGTTCGACGATGTCCCGCGCGTAGGTCATCTTGAGGAGCTGTGCGAGATACTCCTTACGTTCCTCCTCGCTCCCGTCGGCGAATCTCGGCATGCCGCCGAAGCGCATGTATTCGTACAAGGCCTCGTAGTGAGAAAGGCGGCTATGGGCGGAATACTCCTCGAACGAGAGGGGGCGGACCCGGATCTGGGTGGATTTGTCCCGGAATTCCGTGACGATGTCCGAGGAAAGGAACTTGGAGTTGCTCCCCGTCACATAAAGGTCGATGTTCTCCTCTCGGGAAAGGCCCAGCACGACGTCGACGAAGCTGATCAGACTCCCCTTGGCCTCTGGGGAAACCAATCCGGAAAAGCCTGGATTAGGCACGGGGACGACCTCTTGGATTTCGTCCAGGAAAACGTAGAGGCGTTCTTTCCCAACCGCCTTCTCCCGCACATAGGAGCCTAAAAGAAGGGGATTCCGAAGGTGGGCGTTTTTATCATCGTCCAGCCGGATGGAAAGGATTTCATCTTCATGAACCCCGGATTGAACAAGCTTGTCCCGGAAAAGATGATCGAGAAGATACGATTTCCCGCAGCGCCTGAGCCCGGTGATTACCTTGGGGAATCCATTGCCACGGGACCGCCAAAGACGGTCAAGATACCTGTCTCTTTTGATCATGGGGATAGGATACCGTAATTCAGAGTCCCATAGTGAAAACTTGTAGAATTCTACAACTTCCATTCATGGATAGATCTTGACGTTGAGAACAATTCGTCAGGGCGTCCCGGCGGAGAGAAGGATGTCCCTCGCCTCCTCCTCGGGAGAAGACTCTTCCACCATGAGCTTTCCTTCCCCGAGGCTTTTTCTCATGCGTTCCGCTTTGCGGTCGAGGGCGGCCAGCACGGCAAGGTCGAGCGTAGGGAAACGGGAGTCCACGCTCTCCCCGATCGCGAAGTAGTAGCGAGTCCTTGTCCCCTCCGGAAGCCCCACGCGGTGGATCCTGTCCTTGCTCTGGAGGAGGTGGGCGAGGTTGTACCCATATTCAAGGTAAATGGCCTCGTGGGCCGCCATGTGCAGGGAGACGGACTCCCCGAGCGTCTGCGCGTTCGTAAGGAGGACCGCGGGCCCTCCCTCACGGAACCGGGAGACCCTTCGTTCCCGCTCCTCCACGTCCACGCGCCCGTCGACGACGAGGACGGGCACTCCCCTCCTCCTGAGCTCCTCTTCTATAAGATCAATAGTCCCGCGGAACATCGTCCAGAAGACGAGCTTCTTTCCTTCCTTCGTTTCTTTCTCCGCGAGGCCGAGGGCGGCTTTCGTCTTTGAGGAAAGGCCGATGCCCCTCGCCGCCTTCAGGACTTTCTCCCCAAGGGGTTCCGAGGAAACGGAGGGACACCCTTCCTCTTCTTCCCCCAGCTCCGCCCAGTCGATCCTTTCTTCCAGGAGACGAGGGTTGGTCGTTGCCTGCAGAAGGCGGATGAAGCGGAGGAGGAAGCTCGAGGAAGTCGAAAGATACACTTCCCTCAGAAGCGAGGACTCCTCCGGGGTCAAGGGGACGCGCAAGGTCGTCCTGTCGTCAGGGTCGGCGGGAGGAACGCCCATCTCCTCCTTCCCCGTGCGGACGAAGAGGGAGGAAAGCTCCTCGTTGATCCGATCGGCAAGGACGGCATCCCCGTCCGCCTCGGCGAGCCGGTCGAGGGAGAAGTCCCTCAGCCCTTCTTCCATCTCGTCGGGGTAGAGAAGGGAAAGCTGGGTGAAGAGATCCCGGAAGCTGTTGGGAAGAGGAGTGCCGGATAGCAGGAGCCGGAAGCGAGGCGGGAAGTCGGACTCATCCACCATGCGGAGGAGGGAGCGCGCCCTTTGGCCATGGGGATTCTTCACGCGGTGGGACTCGTCGATCACGAGGAAGGTCCTCTTTCCGATGAGCGCGTCCTTGAGGAGAAGCGCGTTCCTTTCCGTGAGCTTTTCGTAGTTGAGGAGCCACCCCTCGCTCTCTCCGATATGGGAAGGGTCCTCGATTCTTTCAAAAGAGATAGGGTTCTGCGGGAATATCGTCCGGTTCTCCCTGTCCCATGAATCATAGGCGCTATAGGGGCAGATGACGGCGATATGGCTCGCCAGCCCGAAATGACGGAGGTAGGCGTATAGGGCGAGCGCGATCCAGGTCTTCCCCGTCCCCGGGACGGAGAAGTCGAAGGAACGCTCCAGAAGCAAATGGAAGAAGGCGTTCCTCAGCTGGCGTTCCCGGAAGGGAGCCGGGCTTTCCTGGCGGACGATCCTCTTGAAGGACTCGTACTGCTCGGTGACCTCCGCGCTTTCCCTCCCTTCCTTGAAGGCAAGCGCGAGCTCCCGCTTCTTCTCAAGGTCGTAGTCTCCTCCCTCAAGATATTCGGAGGCGCCTTCCCCGAGAAGAAAGGGCAGTCCCGGAACCCTTGAGTAATAGTCGGAAAGAAGCCGGATGGCCTTCCTGCGGGAAGGATAGGAAAAGCGCCACTTCCCATCCTTCCTTTCCCAATAGCGGGGCATGTATCTGTTCCGGTACTGGTCGAGGAACCTCCCTCTCGTATGGTCCTCGAGGAACACGCCTTCCCTCCCGACGTCAAGGAGGATCCCTTCCAGGATCTCGGCGGTCCCCTCCGGCGTCTCGAGGAGCGCGCCCCGGGAGCCGGACTTCAGCCTCGCCAGGATCCTTTCGGTCGGAGGAACGGAGACAAGGCGATCGCTGTAGCGGTTCTCCCACATGGAGTCGAAGCGTTCCCTGGGGTCCTTGGCAAGCTCGGGGTGGAGCCAGGAACGGAAGACGTTCACGAGTTCCCCGTTCATGAGAAGCCCTGCCTCGGTGTCGTTCTCGGAGCCATTGAAGGAGACGTAGTCGCCTTCCTTGTCGTAGAAAACCCCTATCTTGTAATGGGCGAGCCCCGTTCCTCGGGGAAGGAAGAGCAGCCGCACCTCGCATCGCCCCGAGGCGATCAAATAGGATAAGTTCGAGAAGTCCGGGGTGATCGCCCCTTCCAAGGATGCCAGGAGGCCGTCCTCGACCTCCTTCCTCAGCCTCTCCCCCCTCCTGATCGCGTCAATCTCTTCCTCCCCGATCTCGCGGGTGAGAAGAAGCCTCATCCTTCCTCCCTGAAGGAAGAAAGGCGCGAGCCCTCTCCCAAGAAGGGCGAGGGAACCCAGGGTAAAGTAGCAGCTGAGCCGGTCGAAGCGGCACGATTCCTTCAGGGCGGGGATATAGAAGCCCTCCAAGGGCTCCTCCCCTCGCTTCAGGGGGTCGTAGCCGATCCCGTACGGGATGTCGCGGAGGCCCACTAGTCCTTCTCTTCCTCCCCGAACGCCCAGCGCGCCAGCGCGCGGTCCTCCAGGCAAAGCGTCCGGATTGCCTTTAGACGGTTCTTCAGTTCTTCCTGCTCGCTCTTGCTCAGGGATCCAAGCGCGCGGATGTTCTCGAAGGCGAGGAAATCGTTGAGCGCCCTATAGGCTTTCGACGACTTATCGAGGAGCCCTTGCGCGGAAATGTAGTCGAGATCGACGAAGACGGATTCCTCGGCGTCGCGGAGCATCTCGTCCGAGACGCCCTTGCCCAGGGCATCGCCCGCCCTTTCTTCCGTGAGAGTCGGAAGGGAGAAGGATCTCGCCTTTTCCCTCGCGGTAGGGGAATCCCAGAGATACTTGAGATACTCCCGGATTTTCCTCGTCATATCCCCGTCCCCTTCGTCAAGGAAGGTGTAGATGGAGGATTTCATCCCCTCGTACTCCGCCTCAGTCCATTTCCGGCGGTACTTGATGATCTCGCGGAGCGGGCCGTCCATCGCCTTCCGTTCCAGGTACTCAAAGGAAAGGGGCGTTCCCTTCCATTCGAGGAAGTCCAGGGCGATGTCGAGCTCGTCGGAGAGCTTCTTGAGGTCCCCAACCGTCATGCCGGCGTTCCTTTGGTATTCCTTGGACGAAAGAAGGCCGACGGTGTTCGGGTCCCTGGTCGCTCGATAGAAGTCCGCCAGCCTTGCGATCGGCGTGTACTCGAGGGGCTGCATCTTCGCAAGGGCGATCTGGAGCTCAAGCATCTTGATATAGCGCCAGCCCTCCTTGTCCTCGGCCTCGGGCGCGGGAAGCACGGCGGCGTGGAAAAAGAGCGTCTCCCCGGAATCGCGGGCGTTCTTTCGAAGCGCGGTATACCGTCGGTTGCCGTCGATGATCCGCCCGTCGGTCAGGATGATCCCGGGCTCCAGCTGCCCGAACAGGGCGATGTTCCTCCTCAGTTCCTGAAGCTTCCCGGGGTTCTGTTTTTCGATGAACTCCTCGAAACGGCGCTGGTACTCCTCGGGATCCTCTCGGCGAAGGGCCCCGTAGTCGACGCTCTTGCCCCTTCGAGCCTCGTCCGCCTGGATGATGGTGACGATCCGCCCGTTTAGATCGTTGTAGAAAATGGCATCCAGCGGGATTTCGTAAACTTGGTAGTTATCCGATTTCCCCCGGAACGGAAATCTCTTGAACTCATTCTCGATGGGACGGATCCGATACGTCCCCCTGATAATCAAATCCTCAGCCATTCCCTTCTCCTTTCAGCAAAGAGTCCATATACCAGCGGCTGATCCAGAAGGCCTGCCGCGGATAATCCTTAAGGCCTGTGAGGCGGTCCGGCACAGGAAGGAGGTCCCTGTCCCTGGAGTCTCTCCCATGGGGCCTCACGTGGACGGGGTTCCCTTCTTTCTCCGCCTCGCCCGGGAAGTTCGAAAGATGGCGCCCCTCCTTCGCCTCCCGCACGATGTCCCCGGAAAGAAGGATGGACTGGGTGCGGAGATAGGCCTCCCTCACCTTCCCCTCGAGGGTCTTCTCGTCCATCTTCAGGGGAAGGACGGAGCCGATGCACTTGTCCACGGGGTCGAGGAGGACGAGGATGAAGTTGGTTTCCGAGAGGGTCTTCCTCAGCCCCGAGTCTTCCCATGGAGTGAGGGCGATCTCCTTGAACGAAAACGCTGGAAACGGAAGATTCTCCTTGAAGAAAAGCCCGTTTGGACGGCGCTTTCCGGTGAGTACCCGCATTTCTGCGGAAGCCTTCTTGAGAAGGGCGCCGAACTGCTTCCCTCCCAAGGAAAGCTCGATGCTCCGCCGAGCAGCGCCCGACAAATAGCCCTTTCCCCTGGGATCGAGCCCAATGGCGCCCGGAAGGGAGTCGATGGCTTTCCCGCGGAGGCGCTCGATCGCTCCGAAGACCGCCGCCATGGCCTCGCTTCCGTCCATGCTCATTCCTCCTTCACGTACGGAAGGAGGGCATCCCCGATCCTTCCTACGATCCCCGTGACCAAGGCGTTCCCCATGGTGAAGTAGCGCCTTCCCTTGCTCATCCCGGTGTCGGTCCAGCCGGCGGGGAAGCCGTTCAGCCGCTCGCACTCCTCCGGGGAAAGGAAGCGGAGCCTCCCGTTCCCGGGGTCCTTGACCACGTGGGAGGAGCGGTTCACGGAGCCTTCGCTCGTCAGCATCGTCCTGGCAGGAAGATAGGCGGAGTCGTACTCCGACATCCTTCCTTCCTGGTAGAGGTACTCCTCCCCGAGCGCGCTCTTCCGGACGATCTTCTTCGCTCCCCTGAGGAAGGCGAACTTCTCCTCCTGCGAGGGAGAGAGGTAGAGCCTCTCGTCCCTTTCGTGGAAAAGGACGTCCTTGAGGAGGAGAGGCTCTTCTTTCCTTGTGACGAGCTCGAAGGCGTGCGCCTTCCCCTCCCGAAGATATCCCCCGTTCCCGAAGGGTCCCGAGAAGAGGTCGCTCACCGCCGCGAGGTCCTTGAACGCCATGAGGTCGTGGAGGGCGACTTCCTTCGCCTCTTCCGTCGGAAGCGCCTTGGCAAGGATTCCTTCCGAGATGACGTCGGCCTCCCTCATCCTCTCCGCCAGCCTCGTCCTCCCGTGGTAGCAAAGGAGGAAGGTCCTCCTCCTTCGCTGGGGGAAGCCGTAGTCGGATGCGTTCACGACCCTCCACTCGGCCTCGTAGCCAAGCTCCGCGAGGGTGCGGAGGATGATCGCGAAATCCCTTCCCCTCTGCTTCTTCGGGGATAGGAGCAGCCGGTTCACGTTCTCGAAGAGGAGGAAGGGCATCCTCCTTTCCCTCAGGATGCGGGCGATCTCCCACCAGAGGACGCCCTTCTTCCCGACGATCCCGATTTCCTCGTGGGTCTTCCGGGCGACGCTATAGTCCTGGCAGGGAAAGCCCGCGGTCAGAAGGGCGGCCTCCGGCACCTTCTCCGCGGGAACCGTCGCGATATCCTCGTTGGAGAAAAGGGTGCCTCCCCCTTCTTCTTCATTCCTTAAAGACTCTCTCTCTCTCTCTCTCTGGAATTATATCTTAACAAATAACACGAAAACGCGTCCTGCTTCCTGGAGCCCGGCTCCCATTGGTTCATGAAGAGGGTTTCCCAAAGAGGTTCCTCGACGGTCTTCCCCTCGATGAGGCGCGCGTGGTTCAGCCCGACGCGAAACCCGCCCACTCCAGCGAACAGTTCCACGGTCGTAGGCTTCATATGGCGAAATCTATCAAGATCCTTAGGATCTGGGAAGGATCCAGCCTGCGGAAGAAGCGGGCGAAATTAGCACGCTATAGCAATGCCTATCCAAATTCTTGGACAGAAACCCAATCTATCCAGCATATCAGACAAACGCTCGCTACAATCTGTTCCGGAAGAGGGAGGGCGCCATGGACAAGAACGAGCCAAGGAAAATCTGCTGCGGGGCCTTCGTCGGCGACATCAACGGCTCAGTCCAGGAGTTCGGAGGGAGCCTCGAGTACGGATGCTCTCTCTTCCAGGACGGCATGTTTTTGACCGACGACTCCTTCCTCACCGTTGCGGTGATGGACGCCCTCCTCCAGGCAGGGCCAGTGGAAGAGGGAACGGAATACGAAGCCCGGCTCGCCTCCAGGACGAAGGAATGCTTGGTCCGCTACGCCGAGGCCTACCCCTTCGGGGGCTACGGAGCCATGTTCATGGAATGGGTCAGGAGCAAGGGCCGTGTTCCTTACCATTCCGAGGGGAACGGAGGGGCGATGCGGGTCTCCCCCTGCGCCTGGCTCGGAAGAAGCCTCGAGGAGACGCTCCGCCTCGCGCGGATCGTCACCGGGGTCACCCATGATGGTAAGGAAGGGATGAAGGCGGCGCTCGCGACCGCCTCCTCCATCTACCTCGCGAGAATGGGCAAGGGCAAGGACGCCATCGCGAGGAACATGTCCTCCTACTACCCCGGGATCGAAGAGAGGGCGCTCCTCCTTTCCCTCCCGGGATCTTTCTCCGATCTCGCGGAGAAGTCCGTCCCCCACGCCTTCGCCTGCTTCCTGATGGGGGAAGGCTACGAGGACACCCTTCGCCTCGCGATGGCCAGGCACGGTGACGTCGATACGGAAGGGGCGATCGCCTGCTCGATCGCCGAGGCCTTCTATGGCCCCGAAAGCTTTCCCCTTGCCTCCGAAAAGGTCCTCCAGTACTTCAACGAAGAGCTGCTGGATGTCATCCTTCGGTTTCAGAAACTGGTCTCGGCAATCTAGGAAATCAAGGATTTCATCTAGGTTCTAGCAAGAAATCCGAGAATTCATTTATTCCACTGGAAGGCTCCCAATCTCTGCGGCAATGAGGGCCTTCCTAGCCAGGACCTTTCTTTTCAAAACCCGCGTGAGCAAGATGCCCATGGCCCTCAGGGCAGCACGTCCCTCGCGATCCCTTTCGTCCCAGGAGTCGATGTACTTTAGCAATCTTTCCCGAAAGACAGTTCTATGCCCCTTGTCGTAAAGGTAGTAGCAAAGAGGATAGGCGTACCAGTCGGGCCTGAGCCTGGACGCGCGGGAGTCTAGCAAGAGGGGGAATTTCCCTTGGATGGAATCCGCCAGGTTCCCGAACGTCTCCCCATCAAGGGGATAACGGTCCGGAATGCTCGCCGCGGAGCCGGAGAGATGCCAGTCGCCATTGATGATGAACGGGCTCCGGACCAAGTGCGCGAATGCCACGGGGTCGAGGATCCGGCGATTGCTCATCAGGGCGCCTGAGGAAGAAGGGGGCACGGATGCGCTCGCCTCGGCGAAGCAAGCCCGGACGTCCTTCGCCTTCCTATCGTCGAGGTCGCCCTTGAGCAAGAGGTAAGAGAAGAATACCTTCAAATCCCTTTGGAGTTGCTGGCGGATCTCCTTCTCCCCATAGCGGAAGGGAAGACGGGCGAGATTCCCGATGAGACGTCCGGACAGCGCCTCTTCAAAAGAGAGCCGGAAAAGCGTATTTCTCCCCAGGAAGTAGCGGAAGTCCGCGAAGGCCGCCTTCGCTTCCTTCTCCGTCAGCTCCTCCTTGGAGAAGGAATAGTACGGAAGCCCGTCGATCGTCAGCACGAAGGGCCCGCCTTCGACAAGGATCCCTCGCTCATCCCTCATGTAGTCCTTCATTTCCTGGGCTTCGATCGTCTCGATATCATCGAGCGGCAGGCCCTCCGGCACGCCGAAGGGCTTGTAGCCATAAAGGGCAAGCCCAGGGAGTTCCTTCTTGTAGAACACGTAGCGCGGGAAGAGATGCACCCTCGAACCATCCTTCCTCTTGATAAGAAGGGGCTGTCCCTCGCGGATCGCCTCATGGATGTCCTCGATGATGTTCACCGGAATCCCGCCGGCAGGACCTTCGACCTTGCGGAGCTCCTCCTTGAGCCTGGCCTTGTCGTAGGTGGAGAAAAGCCCTGCAAGGAGGCCGGTGGCCTTCAGCCTGTCCGCCTCGCTCATATGGGGGGAAAGCATGATCGCCTCCCCGATGAGGAGGGCCATCTCGTAGGAGATCCCCTCCCTCGTGTCCAAGTACCACCCTTGCTTCTTGAGGTCGACGAGGTCCAGTTCTTCCTTCAGGTCTTTGAAAGCCGCGTTGACCGTCTTCCTATCGATGGGCTTCCCGGAAGGACCTTTCACCTTCTCGGCGATCTCCCCCTGGGTCATGGGATGATCCCGGTCCGTCCCCCTGAGCACCTCGATGATCTGCATGAAAATGTCCCGCATGGCATCCACCTCCGCGCCCTGACGGTATTCGCTTCCAAAGGTAGTTTCATCAATTTCGCGTTTGCTGTCCATTTGTTTGGACACCAAAACTCAAAGCCAAGAAATTGAACAAAACCACCCTTACTCTTTAGGTGCGCCGGAAGGGCGTGGAAAGCGAGGGACCCGATGGCATACGAAGACTACAAGAAAACAAAAAACCAGGGAAGGGGAATCCGGAAGGTGGCCGTCCAGAAGGCGGGTTCCCCCATATCCTCCAAGGAAGGGGATCTTCTTTCCCTTCTCTACATCCTTCCTCGCCTCGTGCCCCTCATTCCTGTGAATAGCTAGAAAGACATAAAGGAACTGCAGGAATACAAGAAGGAACAGGAGAAAGGACAAGAAAGATGGAAGAAAGAATCAAGCTCGCCGAGTCGCTCGGCCTCTACGGGTGGGACAACCTCGAGCCGGCGCTCCTGGCGGCGATCGCCAGCGGCGACCCCGTCCTCCTCGTCGGGCCCCACGGGACGGCGAAGAGCCAGCTCCTGGAGAAGCTCGCGCGTCTCCTCGGGCTCGTCTCCCGCTTCTATAACGCATCCCTCCTCAACTACGACGACCTCGTGGGCATCCCCGTCCTGAACGAGGAGAAGACCGCCCTCAGCTACCTCCCCTGCGCCACCAGCGTCTGGGACGCGGAGATCGTCTTCTTCGACGAGGTCAACCGCACGCGCCCCGAGCTCCAGAACAAGCTCTTCCCCATCATCCACGAGAGGAGGGTCCAGGGGATCGACCTCCCGCGGCTCCGCTACCGCTGGGCGGCCATGAACCCCTACCGCGAGGACGAGGACGGGACGAGGCCCAGCTACCTCGGGACCCATCCCCTCGACCCGGCCCTCGCGGACCGCTTCCCCTACGTGATGATGGTGCCCGCGCTCGACGAGCTCGAACGGGAGGACATCGCGAGGATGCTCCTCGGGAAAAAGGCCGAGGCCATCGACCTCCCTGCCCTCGTGGAAAGGACGAAGGAAGAAGCCGCCCGCCTCGAGAAGGAGGAGAAGGAGAAGGCCGCCTCCTACCTCATCGACCTCCTACCCCTTCTCCAGGAGAGGATCGGCTACGTCTCCGCGCGGAGGATGCGCCAGATAGAAAGGAGCCTCCTCTACGTCCACGCCGCCCTCAGGGTGCTCCGCGGGGACGAGAAATCCCTCTACGACGCCTCCTTCTCCCACATCCTCTCCGCCATCCCGAACATCGCCAACGAGGAAGTCTCCTACCCCTTCCTCAGCGCCGCGGTGGAGCAGGCATGGAAGTACAACCGCTCGGAAAGCAGCGCCGAGAAGGAGGTCCTCCGCGAAAAGGACCCGGCCCAGCAGGCGCTCCTCGCCCTCCGCTCCCGCGACGAGCTCGGGAGCCAGTTCCTCTCGGAGACGCTCCTCGACGACATCGGGCGCCTCCCGCCCTGCCAGAGGAGGGCGATCGCCTTCCTCTCCTACCGCCTCCTCCGCGGGAAGGAGGACCTCCCCGCCATCTTCATGGAGACCGTCCGCGAGGACGTCCAGGCCATCCTCACCCCCGGGAGGAAGGAAGTGAGGAGCAACCCCTGGACCAGCCGGGCGCTCTCCCGCGCGAGCCAGATTGCCCTCCAGGACGAGAAGGAGCCCTGGGGTGCCTTCCTCGGGAACTACCTCCAGGGCGGCGTGGGCACCCTCTTCAAGGAAGAAGCCGAGGTCGAGGAGGCCGCCGCGTTCTTCCGGAAGGCCTGGAAGGAGGCCCGGGCTTGAGCCTCCTCCATAACATCGGGCGCCCCGGCTGGACCCGGGAGATGCTTGACGTCAGGAAGACGGGGACGACCCTGATGTTCTCGCCCAAGGAACTCCGGCGGCTGCTCGGCTGCAAGAAGGAGGAGGAGCTCCACGAGGCGGCCCGGGAATGGGCGCTCGCCCACCCCGAGGAGATGGCGGCGCGCCCCCAGGGCTTCCTCATCAGCGTCTCCAAGGGGCCCGGGGACGAGCTCGTCGGCGACATCCCCCTCCTCATCAACGTCTTCTCCCGCACGATCGGCGGGCTCTACGTCCCGGGGAAGGAACCTCTCTACGCCACGTCGAGGTTCGACACCCCCTGGTGCTTCCTGAAGGAGGATATAGAAGGATGACCGAGCAAGACGTCGTAAGGTCCCTCTACGAGGTGATCCCGGGCTACTCCCTCCACATGGAGGAGTTCCTCCGCCTCTTCCGCGTGCGCTTCGAGGAGAAGAGGGTCGATAGCGCGGCCATGACCTGCGGGGATCGCCCCGAGCTCCTCCTGAACCCGAAGTTCCTCGAGGAGCGGTGCAAGACCCCCGAGCACCTCCTCATGCTCGTCCTCCACGAGCTCTACCACGCCCTCCTCGGCCACACGCGGCTCTTCCTCCATCCCACGAAAATCGACAACATCGCCTTCGACGCCGTCATCAACGCCACCCTCGTCCGCGCCTTCCCGGGCGAGGAGTTCCGCTCCTTCTTCGAAGGGAACAACCCGAGCGGCTCCTTCCCTGGCTGCCTCCTCCGCCCCGCCGCGGAGGACACCCCGGAGGACTGCCGCGCGCTCGTCGAGGCGCTCTACCTCGGGAACCACGTCACCTACGAGGAAATCTACGACCTCATCGTCAGGAAAATGATGGAGGGAGGCCTCCCCGAGGGAGGCTTCCTCCTCATCGGGGACCACCGGGGAGTCGGGAAGGGCAGCCCGATGCTCCGGAAGGCGCTGGAGAAGGCGATGGGAGGCTGGCCCGACGGCCTCCTCAAGGTCGGGAGGTCCGCCGACGGGGACAAGACGATGCTCTCCCTTGTCCCCGAGGACCCCCATGAGAAAAAAGGCAGGGCGAAGATGCGGAAGCTCCTCCGACTCGTCCTGGAGCCCAAGGGGCCGTGGCGCTCCCGCCTCGAGGAGGAAGAGCGGGAGCGGGAGACCTTCCTCCCGGACCCCAGGGACCGGAGGAGAGCGGCCTACGAGGCGCTCGGGATCGATCCGCTCCTCCATCGTTCCAGCTGGAGGTCCCCCCTCCTCCGGCGGGAGAGGAAGGAGGAGGCGCTCGTCTACCTCGACGTCTCCGGCTCCGTTCTCGGGCAAGTGGAGAAGCTCCTCCCCCTCCTCCGGGAGCCCTTCCGGGAAGGGAGGCTCCGCCTCTTCGCCTTTTCCTCGGAGGTCGAGGAGATTTCCTACCAGGACTTCCTCGCGGGACGCTTCCCCTCGACGAGGGCGACCTCGATCCAGGCGGTGTTCGAGCACTTCCTCTCCCTTCCCTCCTCCAGGAGGCCGGGAAGGCTCCTCGTCCTCTCCGACGGGCTGTTCGGGGAGGTCGAGGAAGAGCAGGAAAAGCGCCTCAAGGGGACGAGGGTGGCGCTTGGCCTCTTCGGCGAGAGGCAAGTCGAGGCTTTCCCGGGGATATTCCGCCACGTGGAGGTGTTCGAATGAAGGACTATGCCGAGTACGTCTCCCGGGCCCACCCGGACCGCCTGGGCGACCAGATCGTCGAGCGACTGGTGGACATCGCGATGGAAAGGGACGAACGGGCCTTCGCCCAGTTCGAGTGCGCCCTCTTCAAGGACGAGTGCTACCTGACCGGGAGGATCGCCGCCGGCAAGGGGGAGGACCCCCTCCCTCCTTCCCTCGTCGGAAGCGCGGTGCGCGAGACGTTCCGCGAGGCGGGCTTCGGGAAGGAGTGCCCTCCGGACCCGGGAAGCGTCCGCATCATCGACCGCATCCAGAGGGATCCTCTCGAAGAGGAGGAGAAGGAAAGCCGCCCCTATGCGGACGACCAATGCGTGGTCGTCGGCTACGCGGAAGGGACGGGCGAGACCTCTTACATGCCTCTCGCCCACTACCTCGCAAACTACCTCGGGCGGAGGCTTGAGGAAAAGTTCCGCCTCTCCCCCCTGGGGCCGGACTTCAAGCTCCTGGCGGTGCTGGAGGAGGAAGGATGGGGCAAGCTCATCCTCTCAGCCCAGGAGAGGGGGCAGTCTTCCTCCCGGACGAACCTCGAGCTTGCCTATCAGGCAGTGCAGGAGGCCCTCCGCTCGCTCCCCGGGGGAAGGATGGACGCGCTCAAGGAACTTCCCCTCTCCCGCTTCTTCTTCAACCGGGGAATGCCGTTCCGGGAAGGAGGCCCCTACGGGGACAACGGCCTTTCCGGGAAGAAGCTCGCGGTCGACTTCTACGGGCCGGGAGTCCCCCTGGGCGGGGGCGCCATCTGCGGCAAGGACTTCTGGAAGCCCGACGTCGCCGGGAGCTTCGCGGCAAGGAGGGAAGCGATACGCCTCCTCAAGGAAACGGGCGCCTGGAGCGTCCTCCTGAAGGCTTCCTACTGCCCGGGCGAGAGGAAGCCCGTCGCCCTGTCCTGCGAGATGATGGACGAGTTCGGCACGAAGGCCGCGATCCCGAGCGAGAGGATCGGCCCCTCCGCCTTGGACATCAAGAAGACGGCCGAGCGGCTCCTCTCCCGAAAGGCCAGGAAGCTGGACCTCCTGAAGAGAGGCTACTTCTTCGCGGACGTGAACATATAGAAAGGCAGCAAATCCCCTATGAAAAAGAGAATTTCGAATCAAGCGATGGAGCGAAAAAAGGCGTTTCGCGCCACATGGCGCTCCATTGCCAGCGGGAAGATCTACCGCACCGCCGAAAACGGAAGCAACGTCATCGAGTCGCCTGCAGGAAAGAGCAGGCTGTCCCTCGATTTAGCGGGAAAGCCCACGGGCCCGAAGGTGATCCGCCTCGGGAAGAATGTGCGCCAGTTCGAAGTGAGCCCATGGGAGAGAGGCTATGTCTCCCGCATCGAGGTGGACCCCGAGAATCCGCACTTGGAGTGCAAGGACGGCAAGGCGCTCCTCCGCAAGAAGGGAATGGTGCTCCTTATGTCCCTGGGCCCGATCCCGGAGGGAACGAAAGTCATCGAGTCCCACGCCTTCCCCATCGGCCTCCGCAGGAAGACCGTTCGGATCCCCTCTTCCGTGAAGCTAATCAAGCCGTCCGCATTCGCGGGAGCCTATCTCCACACCCTGATCCTGGAGAACCCCAGGGTCAGGCTCGGCTACGGCTGCTTCGCTTCCAAGACGCTTAAGGAAGTGCGCATCCGAGGGAAGGCCTGTCCCCTTGAAGGAGAGTGCTTCCGCCAAAGGACGGAAGCCTCGCCCTTCATCCGCTTCGTGACGGAAGAAAGCGGAGGGGACGCCTTCTTCCAGGACGGGGTCTATGCCACTCGGGACGGGGTGGTCCTCATCGGGAACCTCGACGAGGAAGGGGGAGCCATCGTCCCCGAATGGGCGACCAAGCTTTCCGCGCACTCCTATGAGGGACTCCGCCCCACCTCCGTCTACATCCCCTCCTCCGTGAAGGAAATCGACCACTGCGGCTTCCTCCCGAGAAAAAGCTGCTCCCTCCATATCGGGCTTGGGCTCGAGCGCTTCCGCCTGGGGTTGCCTCTGGGCGGAACCGACGGCCAGGGCTTTTCCGTCGATCCGGGGAACAAATACTTCCTCTCCCCGAAGGGATCGGGCGCCATCCTCCGGAAGGCGGACCTCGCCCTCGTCTACGCCGAGGCGGGGAGCAAAGTCCCCGAGGTCACGAGAAGCATCATGCAGAACGCCTTCCTCAGCGCCCCGCAAGTCCTCGAGCTGCCCGAGCATCTCGAGAAAATCGAATACCGTGCCTTCCGAGACTCGGGGAGCACAAGGGGCACGCTCATCGTCCGTGCGAAGAACCTCCGCTCCATCCCCCTCCGTTCGCTCCCCTTCTTCCGGAAAATCCTCATGAGGAAAGGCGCGGGCGTCCCCGTCCGCTTCTTCACCGAGAGTTGGAACGATCCGCCCGCCCTTTCTTCCATCCGCCTGGAGGAAGGCTACGATGGCCACCATCTGGCGGGGAAGCACGCCCTCCTCGACCGAAACGGGCGGGTCCTTTGCCGCGGCGACGGGAGCGGGACGATCCCGCAAGGGACGGAGATCATCGCCCTCCGGGCCTTCCACCGGACGGAAGCGAAGGAAATCGTCGTCCCCGAGGGCGTGAAGGAAATCGAGGACCTCGCTTTCTCCGAATGCGAGGCCCTGGCGCACGTCCATCTCCCCTCCACCCTGGAGCGGATCTCCGGGAACGCCCTCCGCTCACATAAGGGCGTCCCGGGCGCCCGCCTTTCCATCGCGCCCGACAATCCCTACTTCTACGTAGACCAGACGGGAACCTGCCTCATCCGGAAGGACGACCACACCCTTGTCCTCGCCTTCGGGGACGTCCGGCGCATTCCACCGGAAGTCAGGATACTGCGGGAGCATTCCCTGAAATCGAACACCGCGAAGGAACTCTTCATTCCCGAGACCGTGACCCGCGTCGAAGGAAAGTTCCTGGGGGGCTCGTACTTCCTAGAAGTGGCAGTGGAAGGAGGGCTCGAACGGTTCGCGGAGGATGCCTTCGAGAGCGCCGACATCATGAACCTCCTCCTGCTTGGCCCTGCCAGGGAAATCCCGGACTCCCTCTTTTACGACGCCTCCCGCGTCGGGAAAGTCACGTTCCCGGAAGGACTCGAGCGAATCGGAGAGAATGCCTTCGCGGATTGCATGACCCTGACGGACGCTAGCTTCCCCTCCACCATCCGCTATATCGGGCCTTACGCCTTTTGCAACACCGCGCTGAAGAAAGCAACGCTTCCCGCGGGATGCGAGGTCGGCGAGGAGGCCTTCGAACAATATACGAGAGTGCGCTTCCAAGAAGAGGGAAATCTTAAAAAAGAACCATGAAGGATGTAGATAACGCCCCTATGAATCCTGAGAAGCTTAATAGGGAAAGGAAGATCGCCCGATGGAACTACGGGCCAGGGATGCGCCTTAGCCATGAGGCCATTGACGGGGATCCCGCGTTCGAGGCACCTCAAGGGCGCGCCCGCCTTTCGCTTTCCTTCCTCGGGAAACCCTCCTCCCCCAAGGTGCTCCGCCTTGGGAAAGGCGTCCGGCGCCTCCAGGTCTTCGACTGCAAGGCAGGATGTATCTCCAGGATCGAACTCGATCCCAGGAACCCTTATCTGGAATGCCCGGACGGCAAGGCGCTCCTCCGGAAGAAGGGAAATGTCCTCTTCTTCAGCCTGGGGACGATCCCCGAGGGGACGAGGAAGATCGAAAGCTTCGTCTTCCCCAAGGGACTCAGGAAGAAGACGCTTGTCATCCCCTCGTCCGTCGAGGAGATCGAAATCGGGGCACTCAAAGGGCTCCTGGTCCAGACGCTCGTCCTCAAGAACCCCGATGTCGAGATGGAGCATGGCGCCTGCGCATCCCCCTCCCTCCGGGAGGTGCGGATCCAAGGGAAGGCTCCTTGCTTGCCAGGATCCAGCTTCCGAAACAGCCTCTATGAGATCGCCCGTCCCTACATCCGGATCGAAGCGGACGAGGAAGGGGGCGAGGCCTTCTTCCGGGACGGAGTCTACGCGGACCAGGATGGGGTCGTGCTCATCGGAAACCTCGATGAGGAAGGGAGGGCCATCATCCCCGAATGGGCGACCGGGCTCGCCTACCATTCCTACGAGGGGCTCCATCCTTCCTCCATCGAAATCCCTTCGCCCGTGAGAAAAATCGAATACCTCGGCCTCTCCCCGCGGAAGCATTGCCCCGTCCATATCGGGAAGGGGCTGGAGGAGATGGAATCCACCTGGTTCCTGGACGGGACGGACAGGAAAAGCCTTTCCGTCTCCCCGGACAACAAGGCCTTCCTCTCCCCCGAAGGAAGCGGCGTCATCCTCCGGAGGGAGGACCTCGCCGTGGTTTACGCCACCCATGACGCCAGGATCCCCGGCCTCGCGAGGAAAATCGCGCGCGGCGCCTTCCTTCGCATCCCGCCCTTCCTCGAGCTCCCGGAGCGCCTGGAGAGCGTGGACGGGATGGTCGTTACCGGGATCGCGCGCCCCGGAAGACGGCTCGTCGTCTCCTCGAGGAACCTCCGCTGCCGAAGGAACCCGATTCTCCCTCCCTACAGGAAGATCGTCATGAAGCGAGGCGCCCATGTCCCCCTCCGCTTCTTCACGACGGCCTTCGAGGACCCGCCCGAGCTTTCTTCCATCCGGCTTGAGAAAGGCTGCGAAGGCCACCGCATGGCGGGGAAGCACGCCCTCATGGACGGAAAGGGGACGATGCTTTGCCTGGGAGATGGGACCGGCACGATCCCGGAAGGAACCGAGGCCATCCTCTTCGGCGCCTTCTCCAATCTAGATCTCCACGGCCTCCATGTGCCCGAGGGCGTCAAGGAGATCGAAGACATGGCCTTCTTCGGCTCCGGCATGGGAGGGAAGGTCGTTCTCCCCGCGAGCCTCGCGCGGATTTCCTCCTCCGCCTTCCGTTCGGTCCGGGCGAGAAGGTCCCTGCGTCTCCTCGTCTCGAAGGACAATCCTTATTTCTACACCGACAAGTCGGGAAGGTTCCTGCTCCGGAAGGAGGACGACTCAGTCGTCCTTGCCGTCGGGAAGATCGCGCGCGCCCCGGAGGAGGCGAAGATCCTGAAGGACTGCTGGCTCGACTCCTGCCTGCCAAGGACCCTTTTCATCCCAAAGACGGTCGCCCGCATCGAACCGCTGGGCCTCCAGAACCCCTTCATACGAACCCTCATCGTCGAAGGAGGGCTCGAAAAGCTTGCTGGGGTCGACTTCAGGGGTTTCTTCCAGCCTCGGAAGATCCGTCTGCTCGGACCGGCAAAAGAAATCCCCGCATCCCTCTTCCTCGGGGCCTCGGACGTCGAGGAAATCATCCTCCCCAAGGGGCTCGAGCGGATCGGGGAACGCGCCTTCCTTGAATGCAAGGATCTCCGAAAGGCGCGCATCCCTGACAGCGTGCGTTTCATCGGTTCGGGAGCCTTCGATGGCACCGCCTTGAGGAGCGTCCTCCTCCCTCAAGGCTGCAAGGTCGCGCCGGACGCCTTCCACGAAAGGACGCGCATTCGTTTCCAGGAGGAGGCAGGATCCTTGGTCTAGCATGAAAAAACGGCCTGGGGATCTGCCCCAGGCCTTTCCAGCCTATGGTCGGGATGGCGGGATTCGAACCCGCGGTCTTCTGCTCCCAAAGCAGACGCGATGACCAAGCTTCGCTACATCCCGGCCGGACGAAGTATAGGGAGCGAGCGGAGGGGAGGCAAGGAGGCGCATATTGCTAGGTTCCTAGACGTGAATATCAGGGTTAGAACACGCTCACGCAGGGCTAAGACGGTCTTCCGGGAGAATCCTGCCTCTTAAGCGAATCGAAGCCAGTGCAGACAATAAGCAAACGGGGGAATTGATTTCTCTAATCCCTACCCAGTCCTTCAATACAATCGGCAGGAGAACCTCTTGAACCGAAGGTTGCGACAGATCTTTGAACCCTTGCGCGATAAAAATCCCTGAAATGCTAGCGTTAAACTAAGCCATGGACCGAAAAAGGAAGGATTCTCCGCTCGCCTCTTCTCGGAACTTTTCGGGGCGGAAGACGAGGAGAAATGCCTTTGGAAGAGGGCTGCTCCTTTCCCTTTCTCTCCTCCTTGCCGCCTCCCTCTCCTCCTGCAACTACTGCTCCGGATGGACGACATGCGAAGAGCTGGAGGAGGATTTCGTACCGCACGGCTTCTATGATATCCGCGGCGTTTTCGGCGGACTCCCCCCCGCTGGGCGGAGGAGGAGACCGCGATCCCGGGCTACCTCGCCGTCGGGCCAGGGCGTCCGAAGAAAGGCCTGGAGGAGATCTCCTACTGGGTCGAAGGAAAGGACGGAGACCCGGAAATAGACTCCGTCCGGGCATACCCTAACGCCATCCAGAACCGCGGGCCCGTATCCCCGGGCTGCTACCCTCCCGAGCCAGAGGACTTCGACGAGGCGCGGCTCTGGCTCGATCGCGGGAACGGGATGGAGGAAGTCGTCCTTTACACTTGGGAATTCAGAGTCGCGCCTTTCATAAGCTGGGCCCTGGAGAGGAATTCTGAGGAAGCTCCCCTAGGGCAGCGTCTCGGGGGCTCCGGAAGCTACTTCACGAGCATGGCCCTCCCTCTCGGCGACTACCGTTACGAAGGGGACGAATACCCCGCCTACGAAGACAGGATCGGCCTTCAGATCTGGTTCAGAACGGATGAGGGAGGCTGGGCATCGCGTCCCGCCGGTTCTTCCCTAGGAGAACCGATTCCGTATTGAAAAAAAGCAATGCAGAATGCTGAGCGAGGTGATGGCATTTCAACGCCCCACGATCACGAGGGGTTCGATTTAGAAGCCTTTTCCAAGGGGAAATGGAGAGACAGAAGAGAAGTGGCGTCGACATCATTGGGCAAAGGATCGTCCAAGCGGCTAGAAACCGCCTGGACAAAATCTTCCGGCGAATATAGCCCAAGCGGGTAAGCAGGGTTACATACGAACTTGCCTTTCATCTCACTCCTCCCCGATCGCCACTATTGACGATATACGATTTACCCGCATGATTGCAAATCAGCTTGCTCATATTGGTCGCGTTCCCCATGATCGAAAGGCAATGAAATACGCTTAGAACGATGTCCTGGAGCGTATTGTCACTCTCAAGCTCGCTCACGGCCAAACCAATGCTGCGGCAGTCGTCGATGTCGAAGTGCTTGGAATGAGAGCCGGTGTTGACGTTGAGTTGCCTAGTAATCGCCTTTGCCTTCTCCAGAAATAAGGGATTCCCCCCGAACATGTATTCAAGGAGCCAACTTTCCACCAACTTTGAAGAAAGTTCGATGGCATCAAGAACCTTGTAATAGAAGGCAGGGGGATATTTCGACAAAAGGATCTGCCAATTCCTGAAGGTCTCGGGGTTAGAAACCAGCTCTCGCTTGGCGTCTTCGAATTCCTTTTTCATATTGTAGGCGGGCACACCGGAAAACTGCGGATCGATGGGGCCGAGGAAAGACTGCTTCCCCATCCATACTTTCGTACATGCGCAGCAAAACATGGTACCTGCCGACATGGCCATCCGTGGAACGAAAACCTCGATCCCTGGCCCAAAAATTTTATGAAGGTATTTGACGATTCCTTCGGTCGCCAAAGGGTTGCCGCCTGGAGTGTGCAGGACAACGTCCAGCCCCCTCGTTCTGTCCAACCCATAGACAGCGTTCATGAAGCCCTCCATGTCGCTATCGTTAATATCAATGTTCAACACTTTAGTTTGGTTAAGCCAGTCCGAGTAATAAACGATGACGTTACGCCCCCTGTACTTAGAAAACATGGAAAGGTATTTGAAAAGAACCTTTCCAAAATCCGGAGCAACCCTGACATTGCCCTTTGCCAAGGAAGTCGACTGCACTTCCTCTAGAATCTCGCTCCAACTCGGCATGTTTGGATTGTAGCAGCGATGTATCGAGGCGAAGGGGAGACTTTCAACCAGTGCTGCAAATAGGTCAAACCTCTGGCAGGATACGGGCAGATTGCATCTAAAGCATCATTTTGTTTGGGGGAATGCCGGCTCCTTCGTTCTCAAAAAGCCAAATTAGGGGGAACAATATGTTGCGATCCACCCTTAAGAAATCGTCGTCAAAGTAAGCTGTACGAAGACAGGAAATAGCCAAGCCGAGAGAGAGGGCGAAGAAATCTTGCCCAGAAATATTTAAGACAAATTCCAGAGATATTCCCCTTTGCGTTCAGCGCCTTTCCCTTCTGGACGGGATGACAAGGGTTCCCCATGAGATGAGGGCGAGGACGAGAGGGGCAAGGAGGAGCAGGAGCGACCACGGGGCGAATGTGGCAAAGGGAAGAGGGGATTCCACCGAAAGATAGTGGGAAGCCGCAGGGCCGACCGCGTAGCCATATCCCCCGTAGGCCTCCTCCATGCCCCAGAAGTTCGCAAGAGGGAGAAGGGCGATCGCGTAAAGGAGGAGTGAGAGAAGGGAAGGGGCGAGGAAAAGAATCTCCTCGATGAGGAGCCTCTCCCCCGATGTGCGACAAGCAGGCCTTCCCGCGAGGAGGAGCGCGTTCCCCACCTCTTTATGGAACCTTCTCCGGGTCTTCCGGGAAAGCAGGAGGGAGAGCAGCGATAGGGCGAGCAGAAAGCCTCCTGACAAGAGGAAGATCATGCGGAAGACCGAAAGGGAGGGGATTCCGTCGCGGATGAGGTCGAGGATGCGGATGTCCGCCTCTTCCAGGAGGGAAAGCGCTCCTTCCTTCGTAAGGACCGCGTTCCCCCAGCTTTCGAATCCCCCGCACCCAAAGGTCGTGGCCCTCGCGGAAAGGGAAAGGTAGAGGCCGAGGGAAACGGAAGGCTCCCCTTCCTCCACGACTATGCTCGACCCATCCTCTCCGAGAAGGAACTCGCCTCCTTCCGGGCAGGAGAGGGATGCCTCAAGGGAAGGGGCAATCGGAAGAAAATCAGGCTCCGCCTCCCCGACGCCGACGACATTGCCCCGGAAGCGGAGCGACTCCCCGTCCATGATCGGGAGATAGAGCCCTTCGACATAAAGCTTCCATTCCTCAGGCGTTCCTTCGTTCAGAAGCGAGAGGAAGTCCCCTTGATTGACGGAGAGGATCGCTCCCCTCGCCCCTTCCAGGACGAGAGCGGTCTCCTGGAGGCCGGAGAGGAGGCTTTCCTCTTCCTCTTCCATAGGAACGAGGGAGGAACCTTCGGGGATGTCTTCCTCCGGGAAGAAGGAGGCAGGGTCTTCCTTCCCAAGGTCCAAGACCAGGGTCAGGTCCTGCTCTACTCCCGTCGGGCTATAGAAGGAGAGAGCGAAAGTCCAGAGTGAGGCTTCTTCCGGCAGGGGATCCAGGGGAAGCCCGTCAAGCTCCGCTCGGAATAGTGAGAAGGGGTCCTTCTCCAAGGCCAGCCTGGTTCCGTCCCCCGAGGGGGTGAGCGCGACCCCCATGAATAGGGATGACATCCCGAGGAAAGGGAGAACCGCGAAAAGAAGCGCGCTGGAAATGTTCCTCCTGAAGAACAACCGGAGATGGTCGAGGAACCCGAAACGGACACTAGGGGATTCAATTTGAGGAACTTCCACGGACGTATTGCTGGGATTTCCTTCTTTCTCTTCCAAGGAAACGCCTCCTTCTCCGTCAAAGGAGATCCGCGCTTCCCAGGAAAGGCCGCCAGTGTCCTTCTGGTGGTTCACGACGACCACGAGATGCTCCCTGGCGAGGGAATTTAGAAAGGAAGCGACCCTTTCCCGGGATGAGGCGTCGAGGCTCGAGAAGGGCTCGTCCAGGAAATAGGCGTCCGCCGGACGAAGAAGGCAAAGGAGAAGCTCCGCCTTCGCCCTCTCACCGATCGAGAGGGAAAGGACCCTTTTCCCCATCAGCGAGGAGAGGCCAAGGGCATCCGCCAGAAAAGCCACCTCAGGAGAGTCGGGAGGAACGCCCAGGAGAGAGGAGACGTTCTCGCCAAGGGTGAGGTCCAGAAGGACGGTCCCACGCTGGCCCATATAGGAGAAGGAGCGGAAGCCCCGCCTTAGCTCTCCCCCGTCCGGCTCGCGGATCCCCATGAAGGCGTCGAGAAGGAGCGACTTCCCTGATCCGGAAGGCCCCTCGACAAGCACAAGCCCCTTATTGAAGGAAAAGGATAGGTCCTGGACGAGGAGGCGCCCTCCGACCGAAAGCCTTAGGGAAGAGGCCTCGAGGATCATCGCCTCTTCAGCTCCTCAAGGACGAGCGAGGCGTTCTGGGGGAGACTGATCCTTCTCAGGACGTACTCATGGATGAGGAGCCCAAGGAGAAGGAGGGGAAGGGAGAGGATCGACCAGGGATCCAGGAAGGTGAGGATGCCGATGTGGAGTGCCGACCCCACGTACATGGCGTACCCCCACATCCCCAGCGCGGACAGGATGAGCGCGGACATATACCCAAGGAGCGACGGGAGGAGGAAGGCGAGGGACTGCTCCTTGGCGAGGAATCCCCTGTCCGCGCCTCCAGCCAGAAGGAGGAGGTTCCTTCTCCTGTCCCTGGAATGGGAGACGAAGGAAAGGACGATGAGGTAGGCCGGAAGAAAGAAGGCGAAGACAAGGGAGAAGGCGGAGTGACCCCTCGGCCCGGCGAAAGGGATGGCGAGGGGCGCGCTCCCGTCCTCGGCGACAAGATACTTTCCGACATCGCTTCCCATAGGGAAGGAGCCACAGGAAACCTGCGCTGGATCGACGCCCTTCGGGAAGGGGAGCATCTCGCGGGTGTGGTTCCCGTCGTTCTCTCCACCGACGAATAGGGAGTCGGAAAGGAAGGAATTCTCGATCTCGAGGACCATCGAGTTCCCCAGCCCTAGCTCGACGGCGAGGCCTTTGTGGGAGAGATAATAGGCGCTGTTCAAGGAAGGGTAGACCCCGACCGGGCGGAGGAAGGAACCGTTGAGAGGAATCTCCTTCTCGGAGATCAGTGAGAAGGCTTCCTCCTCGTCGATGCCTCCGTGAAGCTCCTGCACGCGGACCAGATAGTTCTCCGGGACGAGGCACTCCGTCGAATTCTCCGGAAGGCGCCCGTGAAGAAGAGACCAGTCCTCCCCTAGATAGGGAGATAGCTTCTCCCAGTCGAAGAGGAAAGCGCCCATATGGCGTCCGCCCGCATCGTCATTCACCCACTCGGGGTAGAGGACGGGGAGGCCCTCTCCGAAAAGTGGCGAGTTAAGGTCGACGAGCACTCCCGGGGCGTTCGCAAGGAAATATTGCGCGATGACCTCCTCCCCGGGAGACTCCCTGTCCCCCATGTTCCCATAGTTCGAGCCCGCCATCGCGCCCAGCCCGCCGAACACGAAGCAGACGAGGGAAAGGAGGAAGGAAAGCGCGAGGTTCGTCCAAACGACAGGCTTATCCCAATCCTTGAGGAGGGAAGACATCTTGAAGGCAGTGCCCGTCAGCTTTTCGCGGCCATCGGAAGAGGAGGGCTCCTCTCCTTCATAGGAAAGCCCGTCCCTGACATCGAGGATAGTCGCGCCAGGAAGGATGTCCTCTTCCTCATGGGTCGCAAAGATGACGAGCCGTTCCTTGGCAAGGGAAAGGACCTGCTCCCTCAGGATGGAGGCGGACCTAGGGTCGAGCGAGGCAGTGACCTCGTCCAGGAGAATGACGGGGTGGTTTCCGTAAAGGGCGCGGGCGAACGCCACACGGGCCTTCTCTCCGGAGGAAAGGGAGGAAGCCAGGGAATTCGCGACCTTCCCGAGGCCCATCCTATCCACGAGGCTGAGCGCCTTCTCGCGGTCGCGATCGCGGTAGGGGGCAAGTATATTGTCGACAACGTTTAAATCCTCAAAGACAAGAGGGATCTGCGGGAGATATTGGGCGATATGGGTTACGTAGAGAGAGCGACGCTCCTCCTTCACGTCCTTCCTGTTCCAGGAAAGGGACCCTTCATAAAGATCGTCCCTTCCGGACAGGATAGCGAGGAGAGTTGACTTCCCCGAGCCATTGGGACCTCTCAGGATGAAAAGGCCTTTATCCGGGAGCGAGAGCCTTACGTCCTTCAAGGAGAAGGAGCCCTGCCGTTTTTCACGAAGCCTCAGTTCAAGCATGGCGATCCCTTACGCAATAGAAGCGGAAGTCCGGGCTAGCCTGGATAACGTTCTCCCTCCGACGCTTCCACGTCGCCTATTGTATATTGGCACAGGCTCCTAAAAGCAAAAACCCGCGGGATTTCCCCGCAGGTCTTCCTACAGGTGGCGCGCCAGGCAGGATTCGAACCCGCGACCCTCAGATTCGTAGTCTGATACTCTATCCAGCTGAGCTACTGGCGCAGTGCCCCCTTCCTTTCGCCCAAAGGAAGGGTGCGAGCCGGAATATACACCAAGCGCCCACCCCCATCAATGGGAAAGGGACGGGTTTTGCTATATCTCGTCGGGATACCCCTTCTCCCCCGGCTCATGCTCCGAGCGGCACCCTTCCTTCCCCTCCTTCTCCCGCTCGTGCTCGAGGTAGAGCTCCGCGGAGAAAAGGATCAGGAAGGCGAGGGACACCCCAAGGAGACCGTAAGGCGAATTGAGGTAGAGGGTGACCACCCCGATCCCCGGGATCGAGGAGACCACCTTCCCCTTCACATCCTCGAAGTCGACGACCCCGTCCAGGCGGTTGTTCGCGTCCCCTCGCGTCCAGATCTTCCCCGTGTCCTCGTCGATCTGGACGATCCGGTGGCAGATGAGCCCGAGGTCCTCGTCCAGGAAGAGGATGACGTCGTACACCTCGAGCTCCTCGAAGGAAGAGGGCATCCTCGCGATCACGACGTCGTTCTTCCGGTAGCGGTCATCGTGCCCCTCGAGGAAGTCCTCGTACTCCGGATTCACCGTTTCCATCGACTCGGAGGAAATGACGGAGGCCCGAAGCCCGAAGAAAGGCGCGTTATAGCCGGACGCGCGGTCCACCCAGGACCAGCAGGAGGAGACAAGGACCAGGGCGATGAGGAAAAAGACGAGCCCCTTGAGGAAGCGCAGGAAGGGATTCCCCTTCCTCTCCTTCTTCTCGTTCCCTTTCCCCATGGCCCTCCTATATCAAGGATATTCCCATATCGAAGGAAGGGCGGGGGAAGCCCCCCGCCCCTTGAAACGTTGTTTGGAAGCCGATGGCCCTAGTTGGAGGTCGATGTGTTAATCCGGTCCGTCCCGTTCCCGGTCCAGTAGACGCCGGTCAGATTCTCCGGGACCTGAAGATTCGGGTCGGCGGACCAAGTGCCATTCTCGTGCTTCGCCTTGATCTCGTTCCCGGCCGGGATACTGCCAAGCCACATCCACTCGAGCTTGTCCGTGGCCTCGATGTTCATGACCATCTCGTACTGGTCGGAGACGGCCCATCCGTTCATAGAGCCGACGACGTGGGCAACCTGGTAGCTCTCGTCATCCGTCAGACTGATTGAGACACTGTAATCGCCGGCAAGAGCGAGTAGCGACTCAGCCGAAATCCAATCGGCAAGACCGATGCTGAGAGTGACTGCGTTATACGCATCGCCAGCCTCGAACCCATCGCCGACGTAGATGTACGTGCTAAGGGTGCCGGTCTTGGTATTCGCGTCCGTCTCGGTCCAGTTCAGGCTGTTCTGCCCGGCAGTGTTCGCGAAGTAGGTCCCCTCCTTGTAGCCGATTGTGGCGTTCGTCTGAAGCGCGTCGATGAGCGCGGTGTTCTCCGAGGTCACCGTGACGGTCAGCTTGGCGAGGATATAAGGCTGGGTGTAGGTGGTTCCCTCGGCCTTCTTGCCCTGGATGTTGAAGTTGTAGGTGTTGGTCAGGTGATCCGGGGTGATGAGGCCGTTCCCCTCCGCGCCGGTCACTTCTGAGATCGCGTAGTTGATGTCCGTCCCGGTGCGGATGCCGATGTCGACCTCCTTGTTCTCCGGGGCGACCTTGTAGAGGGCGAAGGAGGTGCCGATAGAGGCGATCGCGGCGAAAGCGGCGATGCCTCCGACGATTAGGCTCTTCTTTTTCATTGCCATGTCCTCCTTAGGCGCCCGCTCCGTTGGTCGCGGAGTAGTCGAGGCTGACGGTGAGCTTCGCGTCGAGAGCCTGGACCCCGCCCTGGCTATCGTCGGCCTGGGTCCCCGGCTGGGCGCTCAGGGAGTAGCGCACCCAGTAGGTGAGCCCGGCGTCCTCGATGGTCGTGATGTCAACGTAGTAGTCGTAGGAAGTCATGGCGGAATTGAGCGTGGCGTCCCCCTTTGTGACAGTGGTGCTCCATTCCTCGTCGCTCACTTCCACCTGGATGGTGGAGATGTTGTCCCCGCTGAGAGCGAAGCTGACCTTCGCGTAGCCGGTCACGCCCGCGGAGTACTGCGGCTTCTTGACAGTAATCTTCTGGACGACGGGGCTCCCGTAGGTGAGGGAGGTGAGGTCCTCGAGGGTGCTCCCCTCGCCCCAGTCGAGGATGATGCCTTGGTCGACGGCGCCTTGGGTGGAGGCGTTGGCGTCCTGGATGACCCAGGCGCTGGCGGTGGCGACGCCGGCCGCGGCGAGCACGAGCCCGAGCGACAGCATCGCTTTCTTGATCTTCATGTATCCGTTCTCCTTTCTGAAACTTCCTGCTACATGGATCGTTCGGGAGGAACGGAGGTCTCTCCCGCTTGGACGGGGTAGAAAGGTTTCATGAAGAAAGCGCTTAGTAACGGCGCATTTTCGATTGAAAGCCCTTTCATGTGCGAAGACTATAGACCCCCCCCTCGACATCCGTCAACAAGGCCATGGAAATGTTTTCAATGAACACGAATCAGGTCCCGTGCAGGCTTTCTTGACTTTTCATGAAAGAAAAGCCCCGGGGTTTCCCCAGGGCTCGTCCTCTTGGAGCTTCCGGGCGGAATCGAACCGCCGTATAAGTGATTTGCAGTCACTTGCCTTACCGCTTGGCTACGGAAGCGCACGCGAAGGATACACCCAAGGGAAGCCTTGGGGAAGAGCGAGGGATTCCGAGGAGGCAGGAAAGGCTTCCGGCCTTATAATCCCTTCCATGGAAAAGAAGACCGCGCTCATCATCGGGGCGGGCCCGGCCGGGCTCACCGCCGCCTACGAGCTTTTGAAAAGAGGGGAAGGATCCTATCGCCCCATCGTCCTTGAGGCGAGCGATGCGATCGGGGGCATCTCCCGCACCTTCGAGTACAAGGGGAACCGCATGGACATCGGGGGCCACCGCTTCTTCACGAAGTCCCCCGAGGTGCTCGCCCTCTGGCATGAGATCCTTCCTCTCCAAGGGAAGCCTTCCCGGGACGACCTCGCGCTCGGAAGGGAAATTCCCCTCCAGGAAGGCGGTCCCGATCCCGAGAAAGAGGACGAGGCGATGCTCACGCGCCACAGGGTCTCGAGGATCCTCTACCTCCATCGCTTCTTCGACTACCCCATCTCCCTCAAGGCGAGCACCTTCCGGAACATGGGCTTCCGGAGGACGATGAAGGCAGGCTTCGGCTATCTAGGGAGCATGCTCCATAAAAGAGACGAGAACTCCCTCGCCGACTTCTACGTGAATCGCTTTGGGAAGCCTCTCTACGAGATGTTCTTCGAGGACTACACCGAGAAGGTCTGGGGCAGGAACCCCCGGGACATCTCCCCCGACTGGGGCGCCCAGAGGGTGAAGGGGCTGAGCCTCTGGAAGACCGTCTGGAACGCCCTGGCGAAGCCCTTCCGGAAGAAAGACGGGAAGGTCGAGACCTCCCTCATCGAGCGTTTCGAGTACCCGAAGTACGGGCCTGGGTTCCTTTACGAGAAGATGGCGGGACGCGTCCGGGAGATGGGGGGCGAGGTGCTCCTCCGCCACGAGGTCGTCGGCATCGAGATGGAAGGGGAAAAGATCAAGGCGCTCCGGGTCCGGACCCCCGAGGGCGAGAAGCGGATGGAAAGCGACATCTTCCTTTCGACGATGGCACTCAAGGACCTCTTCCTCGCCCTTCCCGAAGGGGCGGCCCCCGTAGACGTCCGTGAGGCGGCGGTCGCCCTCCCCTACCGCGACTTCATCACCGTCGGGCTCCTCCTCGACCATCTCAAGATCAGGAACGAGACGAAGGTGAGGACGGTAGGGAACATCGTCCCCGACACCTGGATCTACGTCCAGGAGAGGGAGGTGAGGATGGGCCGCATCCAGATCTTCAACAACTGGTCCCCCTACATGGTGAAGGAGGAAGGGAAGGTTTGGATCGGGCTCGAGTACTTCGCCAACGAAGGCGACGGCCTCTGGGAGATGGAGGACAAGGACTTCATCCGGATGGCGATCGAGGAGCTGGCGAAAATCGGGGTCATCGATGGGCCGGAGGACGTCCTCGACTCGGTCCGCCTCAAGGTGAAGAAGGCCTATCCGGCCTACTTCGACTCCTACAAGGACATCGGGAAGGTCGAGGGCTGGCTCCAGGGCGTGGAGAACCTCTACTGCCTCGGGCGGAACGGCCAGCACCGCTACAACAACATGGACCATTCGATGCTGACCGCGATCGAGGCGGTTTCCTCGATCCTCGAACCCGAGGGGCATCCGAAGGAAGGCGTCTGGAAGGTCAACACCGAGAAGGAATACCACGAGGAGGGCGGGAAGAAGGAATGAGCTTCCCCTTCCGTCTCCTCCTCGAGCCCTCCCCAGAGATCCTTGCCTTCCTAGGCGGGGATTCCCTTCCTCCCGCGGAGATGGATTTCCCGCGGGCGGCCTTCCTTTTCGGCGAGGAGAAGGACCCTAGGGCGGGCGTCCTCCTCGAGAAGCGGTCCCCGACCCGCTGGCGGATCCTTTCCGTCCAGGGAGGAGGGCTTCCCGAAGAGGCGGTCCACTATCTCGTTGACGCCCTTTTCGTGCCCCTTAGGGAAATGGGGGCGCAGGAGTGCTCCCTCCTCGCCCACGGGGACGTCTCGTTCTGGAGAAAGCTCGGTTTCCGCGGCAAATCCCCCGCGGACGAGGAGATAACGGAACTCGTGAGGCCCTTGAGCAGGAAACGCGCTAGAAGGGCTTGAAGGAAATCGCCCCGTCCAGGAGGAAGCGGTAGCCCCACATCTCCCCGCCCCAGACCCCGTCGAAGCCGTTCACGCTCATCGAGAGGCTGAAGGTCAGGGCGCCAAGGAGAAGGAAGGGAGTGAGTACGAGGAGGGCGTGGCCGAAATTGCGCCACGCCTTCTTTCCATCCATCTCCCTCGCGTCCCGCATGAGAAGGAGGAGCGTCCCCGTCCCGAGGAAGGAGGCGAAGGGGATCGCGAGGAGGGCGTACCTCCCGCATGTCCCCCCGAGGGAGTAGCCGACTCCTTCGACGAGGAAGAGGGAAAGGATCCCGAGGGAAAGCGCTCCCCCTTCAAAGAGGCGCTTCCCTTTCCGCAGGAAGAGGGCGGGCAAAAGGAAGAGCGGCCACGTCGCGGGATCGGAAATCGTCCCGGGCATGGAGTTCAGGTACGTGTGGGTGTCCCCCGTCAGCTCGAGGGTCACGATCTTCCACCAGGGAAGGCCCTCCACGGGCTCCATGGGTGTGAAGGAATAGCGCGTGATCCCAAGGAGCATGCTCCAGGGGCTCACCTCGAGGTTCCTTCCGTCGACGATGGTCAGCTGGTAGGAGGAGCCGAACTCGAGGAGGGAGCCGAAGCGGACGTAGTTGTACGCCATGAGGAGGGAAGCGCCGAGGACGAGGATCCCCGCCATCGGAAGGAAGGGGACGAGCCTCCGCCAGAAAGACCCATCCCCCTTCAGGAGCATCCCGAGGTAAAGAGGAAGGAGCATCAGGAGGAAGAGGAGCATGTCCGGCCTCGAGCCGGCGACGAGGACCGCCCCGAGAGCGGCGACCGCAAGGTGGAGGATCCTCCGTTTCCCGTCCGTCTTCGCAAGGAAGCTGAAGCCGAGGGCGAGGAAGAGCCCGACGAGGCCATAGGCGAAGGGCAGGCGGTACTTCCAGGCGTCCATGTTGAAGATGACGAGCGAAAGAGGCATGCCTCCGAAGATCCCGAGAAAGAGGACGAGAAGGCCCTGCCCCCTGGGAAGCTCGATGTCATAGGCTTCCATGAACGCCCCGATCGCGTGGCTGAGGAAGGCGAGGTAAAGAATTGAGGCGAGGATGAGCATGAAGTCGCCGTTGGGGACTGCGCCCACGAGCCAGTAGAAGGGGAACATCAGGAGGCAGGGGGCGATCCCATAGTAGGAGTAGTACTTCCCCCCGAAGAAGGCGACGTCCCAGTAGTAAGGGACCCCTCCCCGGTTCGCGGGGTTCCAGGGATCCTCGAGGGCGAGGAGCTCCTCGCTCGGGACGAGGGGGAGGGAAACTTCTCCGTGCATGAGGGCGTCGAACAGGTTGAAGTAGGTGTAGGCGTTGTTCATCCCGCCCGAGAAGTATTCGTTGAAGGGATAAGGCTCGTAGAACATGTCCTTGAGGCCAAGCGAGAGAAGGAAGAAGAGGAGGAAGGCCCCTCCTCCAAGGAGGAGCGACCAATGCCGGACCTCCTTCCCCGTGAGAAGGGCTTCCTCCTTCCTCCCGAGCCGCCTCCAGAGGGCGAAGGCGAAAAGGACGAGGAGGCTTCCCGTCCCCCAGAGGAGGAAGAGGCGGAGCGTGTTGAAGGCGAGGGGGACGCTCTGGTTGAAAAGGATAGCGGAGACGAGATAGCTCTCCCCTGGGTATCTCGCGCCGTCAGTGGATGCCTCGAGGAAGACGCGGACGGCCCCTTCCGGGATGCTCACGATCCATGAGGCGGGGGAATAGGGAGTGCCGAAGTGGGTGACTTCGAGGATGGAGCCGTCCGCCATATGGAAGTCGATGAGGAGGTTCGACTCCATCCCGTTCCCTGTCTCGAGGAAGAAGTTCAGCGCGCCGGCAGGAACGTCGAACGAGATCGTCCCTCCGGGGCCGAGGGGAAGGGCGCTTTCGAAGGAAATCGGATCAAGGGCCGGATACGCCTGGTAGGAGGCGGAATTGAAGGCCAGCCCCTCCAGAAGCGCGACGATAAGGAGAAGGGCGATCGAGAAGAAGCGCGGGTTCAGGAAGTCGGGCTTCTCTTTCCGGAAAAGCGGCAGGAGGACCTTGGAAGGGGAAAGGAGGACGAGCGCGCTGGAGGAAAGGGATATGTAGATCGCGCAGTTCGTCACGTTGACCGAGGGATAAAGAAGCGTGCAGAGCGAAAGCAGAAGATAAAGGAAGAAACCTGCCCCGAGGTCGATCGCCTTCCCGAGGAGAACATCCTTCGAAGGAAGGCATTTCCCCTTGATGGAGCGGAAAAGGAGGGGCAGGGAGGAAAGGGCCGCGCCGAGGATTAGCCCGAGGAAGGCCCAAAGGAAAACCATGAGGCGATTATAGATTCTTTCCCTCCCTCCTGCAGATGCGGAAAGCTGGAGAAGGAGCCCGGAAATGCCGGCTTAAAGGACGAAGAAAGACAGGAGCAGTCCGAGAAGGGCCATGGCCCCGGGGATCAGGAGGAGCCTGACGTCCTTCTTGCTCAGGCGGAAGGAGCGGTTGAACATCGCGAGGAGGATGTAGGATCCGCCGAGGACCATGATCGTGACGCCTGCCAGGAGCGGAAGCGCGAGGAAGGTGAAGCCGCCCGAGTCGGCGCGCGCCATGGAGAGGATCGCGAGGCCTTCCACGAGGAAGAGCCAGAAGAGGGACTCCCCGATCGCCACATGGACGAGCACCCGCTCGAGGGACATTCCTTCCGGGGCGGCCCCGAAGCGCTCCCCGCCCGGCTCCTTGAGGAAGAGGATGCCGGCGAGGGCGAGGACGGAAAGCGTCAGGCAAAGGAGGACGTCGATCTTCACGAGCACCCCGTGCCCGGCGAAGAAGGATCCCGCCTCCTCAAGGAAGAGGAGCGGGGCGACGAGGTCGGCGAAGACGGCGTTCCCCGCGGAGGCAGGGAAGCCGAGGTAGCCGGTATGGATGAGTGACGCCTCGAGAATTTCCCCGAGGACATCGGTCATGACGCCGAGCCTCCCAAGGGGCAGGGTGATGAGGAGCGCGAGAGGCATGAGCCCGACCGCGAGGACCCCGTGGAAGACAAGGTAGTCGATGACCGCCTCCACGACGTGGTGGGCGCGCGAGAAAGGGAAGGCGGTCAGGAAGAAGATCGCGCTTTCGATGAGGAGGAAGGCGAGGAAGGCGAAGGGCGAGAAGGCGCCGCTGATGCTCGCGCCCCGGGCGTAGGCCAGCAGGAGGGCGAACCAGAAGACGAGGGCGAGGGGCAGGAGGAAGGCGAGATAGCCGACGAGCACCCTCGTCCAGCGGACCGAGTGAAGGTTGCCCCGAAGGGCGAGATGGAAGTCGGCGCTCCTCCTAGAGTAGCGGTACCAGAAGGTATGGAGGGAAAGCACCGCGGCGTAGATCCCGCTCGGCAGGATGATGGAGAAGGAAAACAGCCACGAGGAGAGCGCGCTCGGCTCCGGCGTCCCGAGGCATAGCGTCACGAACCCCGCGGCGAGCACGAGGTACACCGCGACGTAGGGGAGGGTCCTCGCCGACCACCAGAGGAAATACTTGCCGTTCATCGCCCTTCCTCCGCGAGAAGGCCGAGAAGCTCCTCCGCATCAGGGGTCTGGACGGAGAAGGAAAGGGGATGGAGCGCCCTCTCGATCCTTTCAAGGGAAGAGATTTCGCGCGTAAGGAAGGTGACCCTGTTCCCCGCGGAACGGAAGGAAAGGGGCTTGGCCCCAAGGCGCTCGATGTCTTCCTTCCTCACGCTCCCTTGCAAGAGAAGGTCGACCTGGCGGACCCCCGCAAGGAGCGATCCGACGTCGCTGAGCTTCCTCGTCCTCCCTTTGTCCATCAGGAGGATCGTATTCGCGATTTTGAACAAAGCGTGAACGTTATGCGAGGAAATCACAAGGATCCCAGGCTTAGTTTCATTGAAGCGGGAAGATAGTTCCTGCCCGATAAGGCGCAGGGTGAGGGGATCGAGGCCGTCGAAGGCCTCGTCCAATAGAAGGAAGCGCGAGCGGACGGAAAGGGCGGCGGCGAGGAAGGCCTGCCTCCGCATTCCCTTGGAATAGTCCTTGACCTTCTTGTTCGGGAGCCCGAGGAGAGAGGCGTAGCGTCCGAATGACTCCCTGTCGAAATCATGGAAGCAGGAGAGGAACTCCCCGAGGCCGCGGAGATCCACGCCGGAGGGGTAGTAGGGGTCGTCCGGAAGGAAATAGGCTCCCGCGGCCGGATGCTGGAGGTAGATCGCCTCCCCGTCGAGCGTGATTGTTCCCTCGTCGAGGCCGTAGACGCCGGAAAGCGCGCGGAGGAGGGTGCTCTTCCCCGCGCCGTTCCGCCCAAGGATCCCGAGGATCCCGTCCCCGACGGAGAGGGAGGTCCCGTCAAGCGCCATCGTGTCCCCGAGGCGCTTCCTGGCATTCTCAACGACGAGCCTCATTCCTATGCCAGGAAGATGAATCTTCCTGCCCTTCCGACGGACCTTCCCCTTTCCCTGGGAGCCCCAAAGGAATAGCGGAAAAGTGCTCGAGTCTCAGACAAGAGGCGCCTTCCCTGGAAAGTTCCATCTTTTCCTTCCTTCCGACAATATAGCATAAAGCCCATTGTCCCTTGGCGGGCTTTCTTCCCTTTGGGAAAATCCTCCCATGGACAAGCTCGCCCCTTCACTTCTTTCCTGGTACCGGCAGATGGGCCGCTCCCTCCCGTGGAGGGACGATCCAAGCCCTTATCACGTCCTCCTGAGCGAGACGATGCTCCAGCAGACAAGGGTGGCCGCCGTGCTTTCCCGCTACCACGAGATTCTCAAAGTCGCGCCTACTATTGAAGACCTCGCCTCCTTGAAGGAGGAGGAGATGCTCAAGCTATGGGAAGGGCTCGGCTACTACTCAAGGGCCAAGAACTTGAGGAAGGCCGCCATCCAAATCCAGGAAAGCGCGATGTTCCCTGATGATTACGAGGGTCTTCGCAAACTCCCGGGCGTCGGGGAATACACGGCGAAGGCGCTCCTGGCGATCGCCTTCCATAAGAAGGCCGTCGCCGTGGACGGGAACCTCGAAAGGGTATACTCCCGCCTTGAGATGTCGGAGAAGGAAGGCCCGTCCCTCCGTAAGGAAGCGGAAGCCTATTTCCTCGAGGCCCTGGGGGACGAAGATCCCTCCCCTTTCAACCAGGCCCTCATGGACATAGGGGAGCTCGTCTGCCTCCCTAACGGGGCTCCCCGCTGCGGCGAATGCCCCCTCCAAGCGCTCTGCAAGGCGCATGAAGCCGGGAAGGAAACGGAATTCCCGAAAAAGAAGTCCCGTTCTGCCAAGAAAATAACGCTACTCCAAGTCTTCATCCTGCATTTCGAAGGCAAAACGGTATTCCGGATCCGCCCGGAGAAGGGCCTTCTTTCCTCCCTCGCCGAATTCCCGAACGCTTCAGGGGAAAGCCCGGAGGAAGCCCTTTCCTTCCTGGGCCTAAAAGCAGGACCACTCTCGTTCCTCGGCCATGGAAGCCACGCCTTCACCCACCTCCGCTGGGAGATGGACTGGCATGAGGGCGAGCTCCTCCTTCCTCCCCCGGAAGGCTATCTTCTCCTCGGCAAGGAAGAGGCGAAGGGGCTCCCCATTCCCTCCGCCTTCTCCTTCGGGAAGAGGAAGGCGGGGATCCTCTAGAAAAGGGGAGGTCCCCCTCCCCTCTCGAACGGTCGCGGGAACGAGCTACTTCGCCCTTTCCAGACGAAGCCTCGCGCTTTGGAAGATGCCGTTCTCGTTGATGACCTGGACGCTTCTTGCGACCAAGGGCCTCAGGTACTCGCGGAAGGACTCCGAGAGCTCCATCTCGCTAAGGAGCCAGGACTTCGGGAACTTCCTCTCGCGGTTGGCGATGTCCTTGACCGGGGCGAGGAACCACTCGACCTCGTAGCGGTCGCTTGGCACCCTGCGCATCGCGACCATCTCCCCGGAATGCCCTTCGAGGGCCATCCTTACCGCGTACTTCCCCGCGGCGATCGCCTCCTCGCGGTCGCTTCTGGAGACCAGGTAGGGGTCGGCGCGCTGGGCGAGCGAGAGGTCCATGACCCTCGTCCCGTAGCCGAGCCTCTCGTGGATCATCTCGGAAAGGTGGAACGAGACCCCTTCCAGGGCGGCGTGCCCGAAGGCGTCCACTCCCCCGGTGTTCCGGCGCGGGAGGTTCAGCCCCTCGCTCACGCAGCAGACCACGTGGCCCTTCCTCTGGTAGATCTCGCGGACCTCGTAGAGGAACCTCTCCTGGTCGAACTCCATCTCCGGGAGGAAGATGAGGTCGGGCCTCTCCCCTTCCGGGAGAAGGTCTACTGAGGCGGTGAGCCAGCCGGCGTTCCGCCCCATGATCTCGATGAGGATGACCTTGCCGGCGCTATAGGCCTTCGCGTCGAGGACCGCCATCTTGACGAGGTTCATGACGTGCCGGGCCGCCGAGGGGTAGCCGAGGCAGTGGTCGGTCACGACGAGGTCGTTGTCGATCGTCTTGGGGATGCCGAGGACCTTGACGTCCCGTCCGCTCTTCCGGAAGAACTCGTCGAGCCTCATGCAGGTGTCCATCGAGTCGTTCCCGCCGTTGACGAGGACGTAGCCGATGTCGTGCCGGTCGATCGTCTGGACGATCTTGGCGAAGAGGGGGTCCTCCTCGCCCGGGAGCTTCTTCCTTGAGCTGAGGAGCGCGGCCCCGGGGGTCTGCTTCAGGAGCTCGATCTCCTCGAGGTCCTCCCTCCTTAGGTCGGCGAGGTTGTCCTCGATGAGGCCCTCCACCCCGTGGATGGAGCCGTAGACCCCTCCGATCTCGTTGCTCTTGAACGCTTCGGCGATGACGCCGTATAGCGAGCAGTTGATGACCGCGGTCGGGCCGCCTGACTGGAAATAGACAAGGGAACGCATGCGGGTCCTCCTCTTTTTTCTTTCCTCGCCATTATCGGACTGAAAGGGCTTTCGGAAAAGGGGCGGAAGCCCGTTCCGCCCCACTTTTTCCTTCCTAGGAAGCCTGGGAAAGGGGCTCGCGCTCCTTCTTCCTGGCCTTCCGGAGGGCGCGCGAGCGCCTCTTGAGGAGCCAGGAGGCGAGGATCCCGCCCCCGATGAGGGCGACCTCGACGACCAGCACGGCGATGACCCAGGGCTCGAGGGAGTCGCTCTTGACGGCCTCCCAGATCCGGAGGACGGACTCGTTCTCGTCACCGTAGTCCTCCATGACGGCAAGGGAGGGGAGCATCTCCATCTCCGGGTACTGGGCGTAGAAGCCCCTCCCCACGACGACGGTCTCCTCCTCGCCCAGGAGGTTCGTCGCGGTCACCTCCTCCAGCTCGTCGGTCCAGATAATCGCGTCCCCCTCGACCGTCCCCTCGAAGAAGTAGCCGAGGTCGACGGGACGCGCCTCCCATTCCTCCTCGAGGAAGTAGTCCTCCCAGGAAAGCTCCTCCCCGTCCCGGACGGCCTTCGTGAGATCGGAGCCCGACATGTCGTAGGCGCCGAAGTCGACGTCATGGTAGATGGTCCCGTCGACTTCCACCTCGCTGTGGATCCCCGTCCCGTCCTGGAAGACGGGGTTCCCTTCCTCGTCATAGAGGAAGTCATGGTAGCCGTTGTCGTAGTCCCCCTCGTCGATATAGACGTACATGGCGTAGCTCCGCGCGTCGTACCAGGAGCGGACGAGGGAAAGGATCTCCTCCCCCGCGCCGAAGGGGGTGTAGCCGATGTAGTCCATGTTCAGGGCGCTCACGTCGGGGCGCGAGAGGAAGTCGACGAACTTCTGCGCGTATTCCACGTTGAGCCCCTCGTGCCTCTGCATGACCCAGCCGTCGAACCAGATGTTCCCGCCGGTCTTGGGGACGGAGTAGTAGAGGGAGACGTCCTCCTCGATCTCGCCGAGCTCGATCGAGTAGACCGCGTCGCCGCTCCAAGCGATGCCGATTCCGGAGCGCCCGACGGTGATGTCCTGCTTGCCGCTATCGACCTCGAGGCCGTAGGAGTTGTCGAAGAGGGCGCGGAGGGAGGCTTCCGCCTTCTCGAGGATGGAGTCGACGCTTTCCTGCTCCGCCTCCTCCCCGTGGATCCTCCCTAGGAGGGCGTTGAACTCGTCCACGCGGGTGAGGTTGTTGAAGATCGCGTTCACGTCTCGCGAGTACTCCTCATCCCCGTAGGGGGTCCCGTCCGCCCATTCGCCCGCGAGATAGGCGTCGCGGAGGACATGGAGCTCCTCGTCGTAGCTTTGCATGAGGGCGACGGAGTAGGTGTCCCTCATGGAGTCCTTGATCTGGTAGGTCCCTTGGTAGCGCTCGTCGAGGAGGACGTTCCAGTCCGTGAGGTGGACCTTCACCTCCTCGGGGGAAAGCCCGCGGGCCTCGTATTCCTCGTAGTAGGGGTTGTAGGTGAAGCCGAGGGTGCCCCACATGTAGCCTTTCGCGTAATCCCCGATGGGATGGCTCTCCCCGTCCGGGGTGACCCCCTCGATCTTCTCGAACCATTCTTCGAGGAAGGGGGAGCAATAGGAATCGTAGTAGTCGGGCCAGTCCTCCTCGCTTGCGTTGTGGGAATAGGAAAGGCGCTTCTCCTCCCCCGAAGGGAAGGGCTCGAGCATCCCCCGGCGCATCATGCGCTGGATCATGTAGTCGCTCGGGCAGATGAGGTCGTACTCCGCGGCCCCCGTCTCCACGCGCGAGAGCATCGTCTCGTTCGTGTCGAAGGTCTCGTAGATGACCTCGAGCTCCACCCCGTCCTTCTCCAGGACGTAGTCCTCGAACATCTGGATGATGTCGGGGTCCTCGGAGATGTAGTCGGCGGAGTTATAGACACGGAGCTCCACCCTCTCCCGAGGGGCGGGAAGGACTTCCCTCATCTCCGGGATGAAGAGGGCGCGGTACTCCGCTTTCTCCTGCAGATCCCCATCGGAATGAAGGGAAATCGGGGAAAAGGGCACGAAGGAAAGAAGGAAGAGCGGGACTAGGACGGCAAGGCGCATCAGGCGTTCCTCCTTTCCGCATGGCGCTTCCCCTTCCTCTTGTGGAGCATGAGGAAGGTGACGAGGACGACGACAAGGATGACGAAGAGGAAGATGAGGGTGGTGAGGGCCCTCATCTGGGGCGGGAGCGGCCCCTTCTTGATCCTCGCCTGGACGAGGGTGGAGATCGTCTCGATCATCTGGGCGCCGGAAAGAAGGCCCGCGCCCCTGGTGAAGGAGGTGACGATGAAGTCATCGAGGGAGAGGGTGAGCGCGAGGAGGAAGCCCGAGAGGATCCCCGGGAGGATCGCCGGGAGCGTCACCTGGTAGAGCGCCTTCCGCGGCGTCGAGCCAAGGTCGAGGGCGGCCTCGTAGAGGGCCGGGTCCATCTGCAGGAGCTTCGGCTTCACCGAGAGGTAGACGAAGGGGAGGGAAAGGCAGATATGCCCGATGAGGAGGGTCCAGAAGCTGAGCCCGAAGCCCTTGTACACGTAGTTCCCGAGGAAGACGAACATGATGACCAGGGAAAGGGCGAGGACGATCTCCGGGGTGACGACGGGGATCTGGGTGAGCGCCTCGGCGAGGCTCTTGGAGCGCCGCCTCCACTCGTGGATCCCGACGGCGCCGAGCGTCCCGAGCACCACCGAGCAGAAGCTCGAGAGGAGGGCGAGGATGACCGTGTTCCCGAGGGCGCGCATGATTTCCTCGTCCTCGAAGAGGGTGACGTAGAGCTCGAAGGAGAAGCCCGACCACGTCCCGAAGTTCACGGAGCCCGTGAAGGAGAAAAGGACGAGGGCGAGGACGGGGACGTACATGAGGAAGAGGAGGAGATAGACGTAGGCGTTCGCCCCGATGCGGACGCCGAGCTCCTTCCTCTCCTGGAGGGTGCGGGGCCTTCTCATCACCAGAGCCCTCCTCCCCGCTCGGCGGCGGGGTCCCTCTCGAAGCCTCTCGTGAGGAGCATCGAGATCCCGATGAGGACGAGGAAGACGAGCGCCATGAAGCTCCCCTCGTTCCACTGGGAGTTGCTGAAGTTCAGATAGATGCTGTTCCCGAAGAGGGTGATCTTCCCCTCCGAGAGGGTGTCGCTGATGACGTAGCTGCTCATGACGGGCATGAACACCATCTCGCTCGCGCTCACGATGCCGGGCAGGGACTGCGGGAGGACGTTCCGGACGAACACCTTCCAGGGCGGGCAGCCGAGGTCGGCGGCGGCCTCCATCTGGCTCCGGTCGAGCTTCAGCATCGTCGTGTATAGGGGAAGGATCGTGAAGGGAAGGTAGTTCTGGACCATGCCGATGAGGGTGGCCTCCCAGGGATGGGAGCCGCCGTCCAGCCCGATCGCAGACAGGAGGTCCCTCGTCGCCCCGGTGCGGATGACGAAGTTGATCCACATGGGCATGATGAAGAGGACCACGAGCACAGCGTTCCGGTTGATCTTCCGATCGGCGAGGAAATAGGCCGCTGGATAGCCGAGGAGAAGGCATACGAGCGTCGTCTGGAGCCCCATGAAGAGGGAGACGAGGAGGACGGAGAGCTTCGAAGGCGTCGAGAAGAAGCCCACGAGCGCGTCGAGGGAGGGCGCCCCCGTCTCGTCGGTGAAGGCATAGAAGAGGATGAGGATCGCGGGGATGAGGATGAAGAGGACGAGGAAGAGGACGTAGGGGAAGGCGAGGTACTTCCGCTTGAGGGCGAAGAAGCGGGAGACCCTGCTAGTCGCGGCGCTCATAGGAGGAGATTTCCTTCCTCAGCTGGATCCGCAGGTTCTCGGGGGCGACGTGGATGGCGACGACGTCGCCCACGTTCCACTGGTAGGGGGTGTCGGCGACGAAATCCTCCTCCCCTTCCGTGCGGACCATGTACTGGTAGTGGTCGCCGAGCCATACCGCGGAGACGATCGTCCCCTGGCATTCCCCCTTGGAAAGGTCGTCCTCGAGCTCGACCTTGTCCAGGGCGATGCGGAGGACGACGTCGGCGTCCTTGAGGTCGTAGGCGTTCCCCTTGGGGCCGATGAGGGCGCCCTCTTCGTCGAGGCGGCTCCCCTTCAGGAGCTGGCGGTAGTCGACGGGGAAGGTGATCTCCTCCTCCCCGACGAGGACGTTCCCCTTGCCGTCGAGCCAGGCGTCCTTGTACTCGTTCTCCACGAGCTCCTTCTCCATGACCTGGATGTTCTTGGGAAGGACGTCGAAGCTGACCTTCTCCCCGGGCTCGTACTCCTCGGTGCTCCGGCAGAGGACCTCGCTTTTGCCGACGAGGAGGACGTACTGGTACATCTCGCCCTTGAAGACGCGGGAGCCGACCTTCGCCTCGACCCTTCCCTTCCCGGAGGGCATGACGATGACGTCCTCGGGACGGACGACGACGTCGACCTTCTCGTTCAGGGGGAAGTCGTCCACGCAGGGGAAGGAGGCGCCGAGGAAGCGGACCGTCCTCTCCCCCGACATCGTCGCGTTATAGATGTTGCTCTCCCCGATGAAGTCGGCGACGTAGGCGTTCACCGGCTCGTTGTAGATGCTTTCGGGAGTGCCGATTTGCTGGATGGCCCCGTCCTTCATGACGACGATCGTGTCGGACATGGAGAGGGCCTCCTCCTGGTCGTGGGTGACGTAGATGAAGGTGATGCCGAGCTTGCGGTGCATCTCCTTGAGCTCGAGCTGCATGTCCTTCCTCATCTTGCGGTCGAGGGCGGACAAAGGCTCGTCGAGAAGGAGCACCTGGGGCTCGTTCACGATCGCGCGGGCGATCGCGACCCTTTGCTGCTGGCCGCCGGAAAGGGAGGAGACGTCGCGGTCCTCCATGTCCTCGAGGTCGACGATCTTGAGGGCCCTGGCGACCTTCTCGTCGATGACCTCCGGGGAAAGCCTCCGGTACTTGGTCTTGGGGCGTCCCCGCCAGTCCTTCCCTTCGTAAGGGATCCTCTTGTTCTTGAGCCCGAAGGCGACGTTCTCGTAGACGTCGAGGTTCGGGAAGAGGGCATAGTGCTGGAACACCGTGTTGACCGGCCTCTTGTAGGGCGGGAGCGAGGTGATGTCCTCCCCGTCGAGGAGGATCCTTCCCGAGCTGGGGATGGAGAAGCCCGCAATCATGCGGAGCGTCGTCGTCTTCCCGCAGCCGGAAGGGCCGAGGAGGGTGACGAACTCGCCGCGGCGCACGGACAGGTTGAAGTCGTCGACGGCCACGAAGCCGTCGGGGAACTCCTTCCGCACGTGCTCGAGCGAGATGATGAGGGAATCAGCAGTGTCCATGGCGTGCCTCCTAGTACACGTGCCCGGTCGGAACCCGGACGAGACAAGTGCCAATCGCCGCTCAGACGAGCCGGTCTTTGACGGGGCAAATAATAGGGGCGGGGGGCGGGGGTGCAAGGGATTTTTTCAAAAAGATTCCCCCCGCGGTCCCCTGCTGAAGGAGATGCGCTTGAAATTGCCGATGGGAAGCGGACTTTCCCGAAGCATCGCGGAAGAGATTTTCCGCGCGAGGCGTGCTATCGTCTCCCCATGAAGAAAGAAGCCCTTGCCCTGCTCCTGCTCGCCCTGCCCCTCCCCCTCCTCCCCGGATGCGCGGAAGGAGAAAAGGGGGACGCCGTGCCCCTGACCTTCGGGAAGGCGTTCGAGGAAGGGGAAGAATACGCGGACCGCTACGTGCACCTCACCCACGCGGGGCTCCTTTCCAAAGTGTCCTCGGGCGAGAGCTTCCTCCTGCTCGTCGCCGACCATGGCTCCACCTGCCTTTGCTACGTGAGCTTCCAGGAGACGCTCGGGGAAAGGATGGAGAAGGAGAACCTCCTCGTCTATTCGATCGACCCCGCGGAGTTCGGGGGCGGCAAGGACGCCCTTGGCCTTGAGATCGTCGAAGGCTACGAGACCCTCGCGATCTTCTCGAAGGGAAAGCTCGTGGACCAAGAGGTGACCGGCGAGACCGGCGACCCCTTCACGAGCGATCCCGCGGTCCTCGGCGCCTGGCTCGAGGAACGGGTCCGCCCCTCCTCGATGCTCTACGTGGACAAGGACCAGCTGGACGCGCTTTACGAGGGGAACGTGCCCTTCACCCTCGGCTTCCTCCGGAGCGATTGCCCGGACTGCCGCCATATGGAGGAGGCGGTCCTCCAGCCCTTCAACGAGAAGGAGAGGAACCGGAGCTATGTGATCGACGTCAACCAGGAGGGGATCCGCCTCGGGGAGGACGGGGAGGTCGACCAAGCCCTCTGGGAGTCCTTCAAGGAAGACGTCGGGCTTTCCGAAAGGGAGGAAGGGACGCCCGCCTCCTACGGGGAGGGCTACGTCCCGAGCTTCCTCCGGATCGACCCGAACCTCGGGGTCGAGGGAGACCGCCGGAGCATGGTCGTCGACGGCTTCACCTACATGAACGACGTCCTCATGGAGGAGGGCGGGAAGTTCCTCCTCGAGGACAGCTTCTACGACGAGGGGCGCGCCTCCTCCCTCGAATGGCTCCAGGGCTTCTCGGGGACGAAGGTCCTCAAGGGACGGGAAATTCCCAAGGAAGAGGTGCTTTCCGCAGGGGAAACGCTCCTGTGGGACCGGGAATATAGCGGGGCCTTCCACGACCCCCTCGCGAACGCCTTCCTCGAGTTCTATATCCCCGAGATCGCGGGATAACCGTGCAGAACCCCTCCCAAGGCAAGATAAAAGGGCGCCATGGAAGGCGCCCCGGGAAGAGGCGGGTTCCCCCGCCTTTTCCCTAGTTGTTCGTATAGGTTCCCTTCGTCAGGTCGTAGACGTAGACGTTGAGGGAGGTGTTGAGGTTGGTCTGGACCTCGAGCACCACTTCCCCGTCGGCGGACTTCCACTGCTCGTAGACGGCCGCGTAGCTGCTGGTCGAGGTGCTGTTGATCCGGTAGGAGTAGATGATCTCGTCGGCGTCCTCCACCTTGTCGAGCTTCCGGTAGCCGAGCTCCTGGATCTTCGCGAGGTAGAGGTCGTAGTACTCCTCCTTGTAGGTCGAGGTGATCGACGGGTAGAAGTACATGTAGAAGCGCCGGTTGACGGTGTCCCCCTGGGCCGCCTCCTGGTTCGAGAGCATGACGTAGTAGTTGGTCACCTTCTCGTGGTAGACGAAGGGCACGTAGGCGTCGAGCCGCTCCTCGGCCTCCTCCTCGGTCAGCCCGGAGGGCGTCGCCGTCGGGTACTTGTTGTCGTTCTGGAGGAAGTAGTTGAGCATGTTCTGGAAGTAGTTGGTGCCCGAGGTCCTGGAGGCCCACCAGGCGCGCCAGCTGTCGGGGATGACGAAGGGGGTCAGGGCGAGGATCGAGCCGTAGTAGGCCTCGTCGATCGCGGCGTCCGCCCCGTAGGAGAAGAGGAAGCGGTAGTGGCTGACCCCGAAGTAGCCGGAGTCATAGGAGTAGGTCACCTCGCGGAAGGCGCCGTCCTCGATCGTGAAGACGAGATCCTCGCCGGAGTAGATGCTGTCGAAGCCCGCCATGACGGAGGAGAGGGTGTTCTTGTCGATCTCCGGGCGGATGACGTAGGTGCCTTCCTCCGCCCCTTCCTGGAAGATGAGGGCGCTCGGCGTGAAGTCGAGGGTCGACTCGTAGGTGCCTTCCTGGTTCGGGCCGGTGGCGACGGCGGCGTTGTTGCTGATGGAGAAGGGGATCATGCCTTCCGCCCCGTCCTCCTTGAGGCCGGTCGCGGCGGTCCGCTTCCCGTTGGAGAGGGTCTCGGTGACCTGGCTCCTGGAGACGGGGTCCCAGTAGATGGCGCGGTTCCCGACGTACTCGCCGCTGGAAGAGTTGAGCGACTGGCGCTCGATCCTGAGGGCGGTCGCCCCGTCGAGCTTGGCCACGGCCTCCTCGACGGCCTCGGTGACCCCTTCGATCGGCTCGAGGGCGGTCGGGACCTCCACCACGGGGGCCTCCTCCTCGATCTCGACGTGGATGTTGTAGTAGTAGTTCTCGTTGAGCATCATCTCGTCGACGATGCGGCAGTCGATGGACTCGATGACCCCGTCTGGCGCGTGGAGGGTCAGGAGCTCGATCCTGCCGCTCAGCCCCCAGGAGACGTTGAAGAGGGAGACGACGTCGATGAAGGTGTCGGAATCCGCCGAGACGTAGGTGTAGCGGGTCGGGTCGGTCGGGTCACGCGAGAGGTCCTCGCTGTTGATGTAGTCGCGGAGGTCGGTCGCCGCCTGGTACCAGTACACCTGGCGGCCGTTATCGTCCGTGACCGGGTCCCAGACGACCTCGTTCTTCGCGTTGAGGGTGACCCCGTAGGCGTAGCTGTCGTCCGTCCCCTTGAAGTAGTTGGTGGCGTAGTTGAGGCTCCCGTCCTCATTGAGGACCTGGTAGGACTCGAAGTCCTCGCCATAGACGACGCGGCTCTTGCCCTGGATCTCGGGGTCCTCGCTCCCGTCCCTGGCGTTCAGGGTGTAGGTGGCGAGGAAGGAGACGGGCCTATCGTACATCTTCGAGAAGAGGCTTCCGGTCGGGGTGAGGTACTTCCCGCCGGCGAAGCGCTCCTCGAGGCGCTCGCTTTCCGCCGTGCCGATCCCGTCGATGAGGACGCTCGCGGCGGTCTCGACGATGGGCGCGCCGTTCTCGTCGGTGAGCGCCGCGCCGGTCGAGGGGTCGGTGGCCACCACGTGGTAGTCGATCCGGAAGCTCCCGTCGTCCATGATGTGGAAGCTCATGTTGTGGCAGCCGGTGAGGTCGGTGTAGTCGAAGAGGTAGGAAGCGATGTAGCTGGACCCGGAGTTGTTCGTGTTGAGGGTCCAGATCCCTTCGTAGCCCTGGGAGATGTTGGTGAAGGCGGAGCTGTCCCAGTAGCCGTAGCCGCGGTACTGGTCGATCCACGCCATCGGGTTGTACTGGTCGATTGTGTACACGTAGGTGATGTAGTAGCCGCCGTCGATGATCGCGGGCGAGCCGACGTCGATCGTCCCGTCCCCGTTCTCGAAGTACTCGTAGACGACATACTTGTTGCCCTGGGTCTGGCCCCTGTCCCAGCTCTCGAGCATGACGTAGCCCCTCCCCTTCGCCTCGTTGGTGATGTAGCGCGGGGTGTAGTAGTCGACGTATTCGACGCCGCCGATCGTATGGGTCACGCGGTACTGGCGGGCCTCGTAGATCTCGAGGAACTTGTCCGCGATGTCCTGGGCGCTCGCGTCGATCTCCTCCGGCTCCTCGAGGGGAGGCTCGGGTTCGGGCTCGGAGTCGGGGATGCTGGAGGATCCCGAGGTCACGGGATCGGTGACGATCGAGGAGGAGGAGCTCCCCGTCTCCTCGGGACGGGAGGAAAGGCTTTCGCTTTTGTCCTCCTGGATGGAGCTGCTCCCGTCATGCGAGGCGGGAGAGGAGCTTGCGCTCAGCGTGCTGTTGGGGTCGGTGGAGGAAGCGTCCTCCTTCCCCGGGTCCTCGCAGCCGGCCAGGGCGAGCGGGGCCAGCGCGAGGAGGATCATCCATTTCTTGGCTTTCATGGCGTTCTCCTTTCTAAGCCTTCTTGCGGATTGTGATGCCCTCCGCGGGGGCGATGGCGATTTCGATCCCTATGCCTTCCTTCGTCCAGGAGCCGTCCTCGCCCTGGAGGAAGCCTTGGGAGAGGAGGAGGGCCTCGTAGCGGGCTATGTAGTCCTCGGAGATGGCCTCGTTCCGGAGGGTGACGACCCCCGCGGAGTAGACGGGCTGCCACTTCCCCGTCAGCTCCTCGTCGTAGAGGTAGGGCACGGAGGAAGCATCCTCCCCGAGGACCTGGAGGACCTGCCAGGCGAGGGCGCTTTCCTCCCGCCAGGTGGCGGGCGGGGCCCATTCCTGGATGTTCCCGAGGTCAAGCTCCTCGGGGATGCCCTCCGACTCATGGAAGGTGATGATCTCGTAGCGCGTCCCTTCCGTCCCCTTCTGGTAGGCGTAGGTGATGCCCTCGAGGACTTCCTCCTCCCCGTAGGTGTAGATGTTGAGGGTCAATGTGCCGGGGACGTAGGCGTCCCGGACTTCCTCGGGGCCGAGGTAGCCCCCGCCCTGGAGGGTGACGATCTCGTCCCGAAGGACGGTCTCGTAGCCTTCCTCGACGAAGAGGGTCGGGTCGATGTGGAGCGCGAGGTCCTCGATCGCCCCGGGGGTCCCCTCCCCGGTCTGGCGGATGGTGCCGTCCTCGAGCGCCTCGAAGGGGACGAGAAGCCCGTCCTGCTCGAGATAGCCAGTGCGGGAGACGAGGTTCGAGCGCTCGTAGCGCTCCAGGAGCACGGCGCCCCTTTCCTTGTCGTAGGTCATGTCGACCCAGTCGGAGATGTTGGTGTCGTACTCGCTCCTCCCCTCGCTGAAGCGGGCCCGGTAGGTCGCCCTCCCGTCGTAAGGCGTCAGGTAGGCCAGGGCGTCCTCGTTCTCCGGGAGCCCGGCAAGAGGCGCGGGGTCATCGATCGGCCCGGGCGACTTGAGGTCGGCGACGAGGCGGTAGGAGTAGATCCCTTCCGTCGTCACGTAGTAGGGATAGGCGAAGACGATCTCGTCGATGATCCCTTCCTCGTTCGCGATGAAGTCGACGGAGGAAAGGGAGCCGAGGCCCGCGACGCCCTGGTGGACGGCGGGAAGAAGGTCGTCGTAGCGGTTCCCGTAGTAGTGGTAGCTTCCGTCCTTCTCCTTCCGCACGGCCTCCGGCTCGAGGATGTCCTTCAGGAGGGCGAAGTCCTCCATGCCCCAGGGGGTGGGGTTCTGATGGACGGCGTTATCAAGGCCGAGGCCCCGTTCCTGGAGCACCCCGTCCTCGGTCAGGAAGCGCCGCTCGTCGAGGGGGTTCCCTTCGCCGTCCTTCGTCTCCACGTAGTAGCTGTCCCCCGTGTAGACGATGCGGGAGGTCGCCTCGACGGTCCTTCCCGTCTCGGCGCCGTCCTCGCCGTAGTCCACGCGCTCGAGGGTCGCGTTGATTTCAAGCGCGTCCCCGAAGAGGAGGGAGCCGGCCGTCCCGGAGGCATCCTCCTCGGGGATACCGAAGTCCCCGAAGGCGGCCTCGGTCCCCGCGTCACGGGCGGTCCCGATCTCGGAGAAGACGCCTTCGTGCATGGGGAGGTAGGCGCCGTCCTGGGTGATGCCGATGAGCGTGACCTTGAAGGTCCCGTCGTCGAGGAAGGCCATGTTCACCTTGGCGACGTAGCCCCAGTAGGCGTAGACGCCGCCTCCGATCCCGTAGCTCAGGGCCATCGTCGCGTAGTAGTTCCCGGTGGACCAGGAGCCGTCTTCCTCCTGGGAGAGGTTGTTCTCGCTGACGCTCCAGCCGGGCATGTAGTTCAGGAGGGCGATCTGGTTGAGGTCCTGCATCTCCTCGCACCAGGAGAGGACGTTCCTTTCGTCATAGAAGGTGACGCCCGTCCCGAGGGTGTAGCCTCCCTCCTCGTCGAGGTAGTAGGAGTAGACCCTCGTCCCCTCCCCGTCCCAGTCGTCGAGGGCGACGTAACCCTGGCCGCCGTAGCAGACGTAGCGGCCTGACCAGATCTCCGTCGTGACCTCTTCCTCGTAGCCTGTCGTCCAGTAGTCGAGCCGGTAGTGGGCTCCGGCGAGCTCGTAGATCATGTCCACGGTCTCCTGGGCGGTCTTCCCTTGGACGACCCCGGGTCCCGGGGGCTCGGGGTCGGGGACGCTTTCGCTTCCCGATCCCGTGATGGGGGGCGGGGTGCTCGAGGGCGTTCCCCCCGAGGATCCCTCCGAGCCGCCTTCCGTCCCGCTCCCGGTGCTGGAGACGGCTTCGGGCGTGCACGCCGCCAGGACGAGGGATCCCAGGGCGAGGACGATCGCTAGTCGCTTTCTTTCCATCCATTTCCTCCTTTCCTCGTGGAATGGCTGGCCCTATGCGCGAAGTTACACGGAAAAGGGAGCAAGGAAAGCATTTTCTTGAGGAATTTGCGAAGAAATTTCTTCGATGGCATCGAAATTTCCGATGCGAAACCCCTTATTAATACCACGTAACAGGGATTGTTCAATGGAGAAGTCGGAAACTTTGCGAAATACCTGCAAATCGGCAGAAAAGATCAAGGTTTTGCTTTAAATCGGGCATTTTGGCGATACCCACAAGAAAAGGCCCGCGAGGGCCTTTCCGACGTCCGGAGCGACTACTCGGCGATGTCGTTCCCGTCTTCGTCCACGGGCACGAGCATCTCGAAGGGGGCTCCGCAGATGGGGCAGCTCCCATCGGCGAGAGGCGTGACGATCTGCCCGCAGATGGTGCAGCGGTACTTCCGTCCGGGTTCGAGTTCCATCCTGTCTCCTTTCCTCTTGTTGTCCTGATATTAAGCCCTCTTTCTCCCATATGCGAGCCAAGGGCTCACTCGACGGACTTGAGGGAGCTGATCATGTCGACCTTGTTCGCCCTGAGCGCGAAGAAGAGGTTCACGAGGAAGGCGAGGAGGAAGGTCAAAAGGAAGGCGATCACGTACGTCCACGGGCTGATCCAGTACATGTACTCGACGATCGCGACCTTGTTCGCGTTCATCACCGCGAGGAGGAAGGGGTAGCCGAGCCCCATCCCGAGCGCCACCCCGAGGGCGGTGATCGAGAGGGACTCGGAAAGGAGGAGGGAGGCGATCTCCACCCGGTTGAACCCAAGGACACGGAGCGTCGCGATGTCCCGCGCCCTCTCGCGGAAGGAAAGGAGGGCGAGGTTATAGAGGGAGACGATGGCGAGGAGAGAGGCGAACACCTTCACCGCGCCCGTCATCACGTCGACCGAGCTCATGATGTCCTCGATGATGGCGCGGTACTCCGCGCGACCGGTGAGCGCCATGAGGGCGGGGGCGCCCGCTTCCTCGAGCGCCCCGGAGACGAGCTCCTCCATCTCCTCCGCGCCCCGTTCCCCTTCGACGTCGAGCCAGAAGTTCCCGTAGGAGAACTCCCTCCCCTGGAATGCGGGGTGGTCCTTGAGGACCGTGATGCCATGGAAGACGAAGGACTCGTAGATGCCGGTGAGAGGCGCCTCGTAGAGGACCCCTTCGATCTGGAAGGAGAGGATGTCCCCGGGGGCGGCCCCGAGCTCGCGCGCGCTTTTCTCAGAAAGGAAGAGGGCGTTCTCCGCCAAGGGAAGCTCGACGTGGGAGTCCTCCCGCGAAAGGACGCGGACGTCCATCTCAACGGAAGGGGAATCCGGGAGGGAGACCGGCCCGGTGGTCGAAAGATAAGGCTCCACGTCCTTTGCCCAGTCCTCGCCGGAGAATGCGGAAAGGAGAGCCTCCTCCTTCGTGCCCGAGGCAAGGACGGCGCTATAGTCGGCGTCGTAGAAGGCCGAAAGGTCGTGCTCCACCCCGTAGTCGACGGAGTTCTCGATGCCGTAGCCCGTTACGAGGAGCATCGTGCAGCCGGCGACCCCGACGAAGAGCATCAAGGAACGCACCCATTCGACCCGGATGTTCCGGAACGCCATCCGGAGCGAAAGGAGGAAGGGCCCCGCCTTCCCTTTCGGAGGGATGAGCCCCGCGCGGAAGAGGGAATGGGCCCTGGGGCTCCTCGGCCTCATGGACACCGAGGGAAGGGGCCGGACCTCGCGCCTTGCCATGAGCCAGGTGGCGAGCCCGGCAAGAAGGAGGAAGGCCAGCGCGGTCAGGATGCCTTCCCACCACGGGAAGACGACGATGCGGGCGGGAAGGGAATAGAGAAGGTCGTACTTCACCCCGAGGATCGCCGGGACGATGAGGGGGCCGAGGATCTCCCCGAGGAGGGTGCCGAGGAAGACCAGGGAGAGGACGATCCCGAGGTAGTAGCCGTAGACGGCCTTCCGGGAAAGCCCGATCGCCTTCATCGTGCCGATCTCGGTCCGACCCTTGAGGACCATCTGGCCGGTGGTGGTGAGCACGATGAGGATCGCGACGGCGAAGAACACGAACGGGAAGACGAAGGTGAACTGCCTTGCCTGGAGGAGGTCGTTCTCCATCGTGATGGCGAAGGGCATCTCGGCCCGCTCGCTGATGGAGAGGACGTTCACATCGTCTTTGAAATACTCCTGCAGTTCCCTCTTCAATGCGGGGATATCCGCATCATCCTCAACGGTGATGAGGTATTGGTTCGGGAGCGCGAGGGGGCTCGCGGAGTCCGCGAGGAGCGAGGCGCTATCCCATCCCAGGAGGATCGCCGCCCCGAAGCGCGCGAGCTCAAGCCCTACCCCCTGGTAGTTTTCCTCAAGCACGCTCTGGAAGGCTTCCTTCAGCATACTGTCGCTGGCAAGGATCGTCGTCATCTGGTAGGAACTCAGCTGGATATTCTCCGGGTGCTTCATCGAACCGGTGACGACGAGGGGCAGGATGAGGGAGTCCTCCCTCAGGAGGTTCGTCCCTCCTTCCTTCACGTAGGAGTCTAGGAAAGAAAGGGCCTCCTCGAGGTCGATCTCGCTTCCGATCGCGGACTCGAGAGAAGCGAGGATATCGTTCACGTCGATCCCCATGAGTTGGAGAAGAAGGGCGAGCCTGGGGTTCTCCTCAAGGACGGCATCGACCTCTTCCCCGATCGAAGCCCAGTCGAGCTGGATGTCGGAGAACTGGTCCAGATACGCGCTCAGGGGAACCTCGAAGAGAAGGGGGTCCCCGACCTCGTATTGCCCGGTGTCGACGCGCCCGAGGATGAGGCTTTCGTCGACGAGGCAGTAGTAGTCTTCCGTATGGATTTCACCCGTGGAAAGGGAATAGGGCTTCCCGATCCTGGGCATCCCGTCGTGGACGGCGAGGTAGGCGTTCTTGCCATTGGCGGTGCCGAAGAACTCGTAGCGCCCGTCCAGCTCCCCCTTGTCCCCGAGGATCGTCCGGATGGCCTCTTCCTCCTCTTCCTCGTGGCGGGCGCTCGTGAGGAAGATGTCGGCGCAGTTCCCGGAGTCGTAGGCCCTTTCCGTCTGGTACTCGAAGGTCGCGGCGTTCGAAAGAAGGCCCACGAAAAGGGTCACCGCGATCGCGCCGATGAGGAAGATGGCGAGGAACTGCGCCCATGAGCGGCGCACTTCCCGCATCCCCATCCGGAGGAGGAGAAGGAAGGAGGAAGGCTTCTTCACCACTCGATCTCCTCGGGAAGGCGGGGATGCTCCTGGACGAGGTCTTCCTCGACCTTCCCGTCCCGGAGGCGAATGAGGTGCTCCGCGCATTCGGCGATGACGGAGTTATGGGTCACCACGACGACCGTCTTCCCGTACTCATGGGCGACCTTGACGAGGAGGGAGACGATCTGGCCGCCCGTCCTGGAGTCGAGCGCGCCCGTGGGCTCGTCTGCGAGGAGGAACTTCGGGTTCTTCACGATTGCCCGGGCGATCGCGACCCTTTGCTGCTCCCCTCCGGAAAGCTCGCTCGGGAAGTTTCTCGCGCGCTTGGAAAGCCCGACGCTATCGAGGATCTCCTTCGCGGGAAGGGGGTTCTTCGCAACGGAAGCCGAAAGCTCGACGTTCTCCAGCGCGGTCAGCTTCTCCATGAGGTTGTAGAACTGGAAGACGAAGCCGATGTCCTCCCTCCGGTAAAGGGAAAGGCGCTTCTCGTCGTAGGAGGCGATGTCCTCCTCCCCGAGAAGAAGGCGCCCCGAGGTCGCCTTGTCCATGCCGCCCAGGAGGTTGAGGAGGGTGCTCTTCCCCGCCCCCGAGGCCCCGAGGATGACGTTGAAGGAACCTTCCTCGAGCAAAAAGCTCACCTCGTCCAAGGCGCGGACCTCGTTCTCCCTCCCTTCGTTGTAGATGCGGGAGAGACGTTCGGCGATGAGATGTTCCATAAGTGGATTTTACAAGAAAAAGGAGCGGGATCCCGCTCCTTCATGACGTCTTTGCCTCCTAATCGGCGAGGGTCCCCATCGGGTCCCATGGGTTGAGGCGGACGGGCTCTCCTTCCGCGGCCTTCCGTTCCTCCTCGCCCAGGAGCTCCTTGGAGACCACGGCCTGGTAGACGAACTTGGAGAACCAGCTCGCGGACATCACGTAGTAGCCGGCGATGCCGTTGTCGGTGCCCCAGGAGTTCTCGATCTTCCACTTGCGGGGCTTTCCTTCCTCGTCCAGGTCGACCCCGACGATGAGCATCGCGTGGTTCATCGCGCTCTGGGCGAAGTCGAGCATCCCGCCCTTCTCGAACTCGACGGGGAAGCCGAAGGGCGTCTCGTAGTCGAACGCCTTGTCGTTCCAGCAGTAGGAAGCCCTGTCGCGGTAGAAGGAGACGTCGGAGCCGAACCAAACGGGCTCGCCTTTCCTGAGGGACTCGACGATGAGGGACTCGATCCTCTCCATCGGGAGGTTCAGGTGGTTGATTGGGCGCCCCTCGAGCACGTTCCCGAGCCAGTCCACCGTGTAGTTCCGGAGATAAGGCTTGTCCTTGGTGGGGCTATGGATGAGGGACTGGAGGGAGAGGAGGTAGTCCTTCCCGATGTGCCGCTCGAAGAACTCGAGAGGGGTGGCTTCTTCGCGGCGGACGTTCTTCTTCCGGTCCGTGTACTGGAAGGAGAACTTCCTGGGAGGAATGCCGAAGGCGTTGAGGAAGAGGTGGTAGATCTTTTCCATCGTCTCTTCCTTGAGGGCGCGGGCCTCCTCTTTCTTCCCCTCGGCGACAAGCCCATGGGCAAGGTAGCCGAACCGGCGGATCGCGGCGTTCACGAGGACGTCCGTCTCGCGGGTGTTGGAGCTCTGGTAGGTCTCGGGGAAGCTTTCCGAGGGCATGAGGCCGTACTTGAGGACGAGGTTCACGAACATGTCCCACTGGCCTCCGTCGTTGACGGGGTTCTCGAGGATGAAGCGGAAGAGGCGGTCCTCCATCGGGTTCCTGTCCGCAAGGGAAAGGACGGACTCCAACGCGTAGTTCGCCTTCTCGATCTTGTCATAGAGGGCGAGGTAGTTCTGCGAGAGCTCGAACTTGTCGAGGTCCAGCTCCTTGGCGATCTTCTCGCGGAGGAGGTTGAGCCCCGCGAAGATCCAGCAGCGGCCCGATGCCTTCTGGTTGCAGGCCCCCATCGTCTTGATCTCGACGGAGAAATGGGGCTGGAGGTCGTGGATCGACTCAGGGACGTAACTGACCCCGGCGACCGAATGGCGGGAAAGGGCGTGGTGGACGAGCCTGTTCCTCGTGGCGAGGGGCTCCGTCCCGTAGTCCTCGAGGATTTCCTCCGTGCGTTCCGGGGTGAGCGCGCCTTCAAGTTTCTTCGTATCCATGGAAAATCCTCCTGCTGGCGGGACTATATCCCCTTATGGTGCGAGTGCAAGCCAGACGAGGGCGGAAGTGCTAGGATGCGAGGGCTTATAAAGGAGCCGAACGATGGACAAGTACGTGGAAAAGGCTCTGGAGCGGTTCCTCCGCTACGTGAGGATCGATACCCAGAGCGACGAGAATAGCGAGGAGACGCCCTCCGCGAGAAAGGAGCTGGATCTCCTTCTTCTTCTCCAAAAGGAACTAAAAGAACTTGGAATTGACGGGGAAATCGACCAGTACGGGAGGCTTTACGCCCATATCCCCGGTGAGGAGGGCCACGCGAGGATCGGGCTCAACAGCCACGTGGACACCGCCTCCGAACTAAGCGGCGCGAACGTCTCCCCCAGGATCATCGAGGACTACGACGGGGGCAGGATCGTCCTTTCCGAGGAAGCAAGCATGTCCCCCGAGGAATTCCCTGCCCTGCGGAACAGGGAGGGCGACACCCTCGTCGTGACGGACGGGAGGACGTTGCTTGGAGGAGACGACAAGGCCGGCGTCGCCCTCATCATGGGCACGATCGAGAGAGTCCTCAAGGAGAATATCCCCCACCACCCCCTCTCCATCCTTTTCACGCCCGACGAGGAGATCGGCAGGGGCGCGGAGCACTTCGACCGCGAGAAGTTCGGCGCGGACTTCGCCTACACGGTCGACGGGGACGATCCTCTCGCGATCGACTGGGAGAACTTCAACGCCGCCTCGGCGAAAATCCATGTCGAAGGTGTCGCCATCCACCCGGGCGAGGCCAAGGGGAAGCTCGTGAACGCCCTCCGGCTCGCCTACGAGGTCGATTCCCTCCTCCCCAAGGAAATGCGCCCGGAGAACACTGAAGGAAGGGAAGGCTTCTTCCATCCCCTCGCCCTCGAGGGAAGCGCGGCAACCTGCACCCTTTCCTACATCATCCGGAACCACGACAGCCACGCCTTCCTCGACCAGAAGAAGATGCTCGAGGAAGCGGTCCGGAAGGTCGCGGAGCGCCATCCATCCGCGAAGCTTTCCCTCGAGATCAAGGACCAGTACCGCAACATGGCGGAAGTGATCGCGGGGGACCCGAGGGCGCTCATGCATGCGAAAAGGGCGTTCCGCTCCCTCGGGCTCGAGCCGAAAAGCAACCCCATCCGCGGAGGGACGGACGGGGCGAGCTTCTCCTTCCTCGGCTGCCCCTGCCCGAACCTAGGCACGGGAAGCTACAACCACCACGGTCGCTACGAGTTCCTCTCGCTCAAGGACTTCGGGACGATGATGGACGTGCTCCTAGCGATCGTCAGGGCCTAGGCACGAAACCCAACCGCACAAGAGAGGTCATGAGGACGTTCCGAAATTCCGCCCCATGACCGAAACGCGTCCCTTGGATTGGCAGAAACTTTCCGCGTGCCCAGGGCCACACATGGCTTACCTTGGAAGATCATCCCCATTACATAGCGCATTCGACTATCTAATAAGTGTTTGTTCAGTAAGCGCTTTTGTTGTATTTCACTAAACACTTTTGGGATAGTCAACGCGTTAATTTGATCTATTCATAAAATAATAAGAGTTATCTCAAAGAATATTTATAAATAAAACACTCAAATGAGACAAATCACGAAGCATCTTCCTTAGCACCCAAAGGCTCAAGATGCCCACCTATCAACAAGGGCATGGCTGCGGCGAGGTCTCCAACCTTATTTCCTCCAAGGAGCAATATCCGCGCGCATGCAAAAAACCTATAGCGGTCCGCTATAGGCTTCCATCAAGAGTGGCTGGGGTGGCTGGGATCGGACCAGCGCATCTTGGATTCAGAGTCCAATGCCTTACCACTTGGCTACACCCCAAGCGGAGCGGATTATACCAACCGGGGCACTCCCATCAAGGGGCAAATGCGGGCATTTCCCTGGCCAGACACGGAAATCGGAACTTTTCCTTAGAAATTCTTAGGAAAAATGGGTGGTAAAGAAACTAAATTCGTTATACCTTTACTATAAAGATGGGCAAGAGGGTGGTCATCGCGATCGCCGGAGGCTCCGGATCAGGAAAGACGCTTCTGTCCGAGCGGCTCCGGGAAGAACTGAAGGACGTCGTCGTCCTTCCTTTGGATGCCTTCTACCGCGACCAGAGCGGCCTCACCCGCGAGGAACGCGCGAAGGTCAACTACGACGACCCCGGGACCATCGACTTCGCCGAGTACCATGCGGCGCTCCGCGCCCTCCGCGAGGGGGCGGAGGAGATCGAGATCCCCTCCTACGATTTCGCCGACCACGTGAGAAGGGCGCCCCGCCGCCTGAAGGGAGCGCCGATCATCATCACCGAAGGGACCCTCGTCCTCATCCCGGGCCCCCATAGGAAGGAGATGGACTACGCCGTGTTCGTGAAGACGAGCGGCGACATCCGCCTCCTCCGCCGCATCAGGAGGGACGTCGCCGAGCGCGGGCGCTCCGTCTCCTCCGTCCTGGACCAGTACCTCGCCACCGTCCGTCCCATGCACCGGAAATGGATATCCCCCTCGGAGAGGGAAGCGGACTTCCTGTTCCGGAACGACGGGATGGATGGCCTCGACGAAGGCGAGGTGGAGAAGCTCTTGGAAGAGATAAGGAGGAAGATCTCATGAGCAAGATCATCGACTGCCACATGCACATCGGCTCCTGGCCGACCCTCAGGAAGTGCGGGAACATGATCCTGCGCCTGATGGACGCCAAGGGGATCAGGTACGGGCTCATCTCGAACGCGGACTGCACGGAGTACCCCAAGAAGATCCGCGAGGACTGGGAGCCCGTCCACGTGAGCCAGGAGGAAGGCCTCGAGGCGGCCCTCCGCTACGCCAGGAGGAACGAGGACAGGATCGGCGTCCTCGCATGGGTGAACCCGAACAAGGAGACGCTCAGCAAGAAGCTCATCTCCCTCATCAGCGAGAACCGCGACATCGTCTATGGGATCAAGATCCACCCCTGGGAGAGCCGCATCAAGCTGACGCACGAGAAGGTCGAGCCCTATATCGAGCTCGCCCGCGACATGAAGCTTCCCGTCCTCGTCCACACGGCGAAGGACAAATATAGCGACGCGCGCTACCTCGCCTACATGGCGAAGGACTACCCCGACGTCCGCTTCATCGCCGCCCACATGCAGCTGAACGGGCGCTACGAGGACGTCCTCCAGATCATGCGGAACTACCCCAACGTCTACGCGGACACCGCGTGGGTGAAGATGGAGGTCGCCAAGAAGGTGATGGAAGCCGTCGGGCCCGAGCGCGTCCTCTTCGGCACCGACATGCCGATCGACGGGGAGGATTCCCTCGAGCATCCGATCTACCGGGAGTACTTCGCGAACGCCGCGGGACTCGACAAGGAAAGCTACGAGATGCTCATGGGGAAGAACGCGAAAGCGCTCTTCCGCCTCCACCTGAAGTAGAATAAGGGCACTCCTCCCAAGGCCAGGGTCACCTCCTTCCCTGGCCTTTTTCCAACGGAAAAGGCGGGGCCTACTTGTCCCCGCCTTCGATCTTGTGGGAGGTCGCGTCGATGACCTCGACCCCGGGGCCTTCGATGCGCGCGGAGAGGTCCTCCCCTTCCTCCGGATTCGTCGCGACGTCCTGGAAGGGCTGGACCTCGCCCCCGCCTTCCTGGATCTCGTACTCGTCCCCTTCTTCCCGGGGATCCTCAGGGAAGGGAGAGGAAGCGGCCCTGAGGAAGTACATCCTCACGAGCCGGGTCAGAAGCATCCCGAGCTCGAGGAACACCGCGAGCCAGAAGATCCCATAAACGAAGGGCCCGCCCCAGAGATAGCCTTCCGAATAAGAAGCGAGGACTCCCCCGATCGAACTAAGGCCAAGCACCGTCCCGAGGAACAAGGAGCCATGGACGAGGAGCGAGGCGATGTCGGAAACCTTCGTGAGGAAGGGAATCCTTTCCCCGCCGAAGAGGGAGACCGAAAGAAGGAACAGGGCGAGGAACGCCCCGAGGGACACGAAGACGAGGGAGGAAAGGGGGAGCCCCCAGTCCGCGCCGACGAGGTAGGCCTGGCTGAAAAGGATGGAGGAGGCGATCCCACAGACGAGGGACCACACGAGGAGCGTCCCTCGCGTGTAGACGCGGTAGCGCGTTTCCGCTTCCCGGACGAAGTCTTCCATTGGCATGCGGCGATTATACCGAAGGGGTGGCGATTTCAAGGAAAACTAGCCAAGGAGCCCCAAGGGAAGGAAGACCGGGACGAGGAGGGAGAGCAGGGCGAACATGAAGAACGGGATGAACAAGGCGAGCTTGATCCCCCTGGAGCGGCCCGGGGCCGCAAGAGAAAGGAACCCGTTGATCGCGAAGGAGGCGGAAAGCGAGACGGCAAGGAGGGGACGGGCCCAATCCTGGGCGCCGCCGAAGGCCGCCGGGTAGACAAAAAGCAAGGAGACGAGGAAGGGCCCGATGGTAAGAAGGACCGCCAAAAGGAAATTTAAGAACTTCCTCCTCCCCCTCGTCCAGGAATTCAGCCCGAGGAAAAGGACGAGGAGGGAAAAGGCGAATCCGACGTGGAAGAAGATCCCGGCCATCCTCAGGGCATCGCTGTCCGGAGCCTTCTTGAGGAAAAGATAGAAGAGGAGCGACGCGATGAGCGCGAGCGATCCCGCGGCGATAGCCGAGCCTGACTGGGCGAAGGTCGCGAGGCGGTCTCCCTTCGTGACCGGGGCTTCCAAGGCGGCGGCTTCGTCGAGCGCACGGAGATTCCGCTGCGCCTGCCTGCTCTTTCTTTTGGCCGCCCGGGCTTTCTTCCTCTCCGAGGACTTCTTCGTCCCGCCCGCTTCCTTCCCGCTTTCCTTGAGGTAGGAAAGCCTGGCCTTGAGCGCTTCCTCGACGAGGCCGAACACCTCGAGGGCCATCTTCTTCGGACGGAAGGAACCAGTCTTATAGGCATGTTTTGAATAAATCGTCGCGATTTTGCGAAGATATTTGAGTCTTACCTGACTGGACTTCGCCCGCTCGACCGTCTCATAGAGCAGAAGGGCGTTCCCTTCTCCCCCGATGGAGCAGGCCTCGTCGGAACTAAGGTCCTTCCTCGTCTTCACCAGGGCCTCGTAGCAGTTGCATCCCGTATTGGCGAGAAGCAAGAGGCAGGAAAGGCGGTTCTTGTCCCCGGTGGTAAGCGCGACCTTCCGCGGGATCATGCGAAGCACTTCCCGGGCCTCATCGAAGGCCCGCTTCGCGATGAGATGGCCGGCGAACTCGAAGGCCCGCTCGAGGAAAGCGTAGCTCCCGGCCCCTTTCCAGTCGGCGCAATAGGGAACGATTTCCGCGAGCTTCAGGAAGCACCGGACGGCCTTCTTCCTTTGGAAAGGCGAGCGTACCGCCGCAAAGGAATAGGCGTCGAAAGCCTGCTGGAGACGGTTCCTCGCCCCTCCCTCGCAAAGGAGATAGCCTCCTTCGACCATCTTGGACAAGAGGGGGACGATGTCCTTCTCCCTCAGGAAGTTCGGGCGGGAGAAGAAAGAGTGCGAGAAATGGTAGATCCAAAGGGCATCCGGATCGTTCTTCCGGACAGGGACCTTGTCCCCGAGGAAGCCCTCGCCCTTCAGGATGAGGGCGGATAGCTCCCCTGAGAGCCTCTTCCTGGAAGGATTCCCTTTGCTTTCCTCGAGGAGGCGGGCGGCGATTTCGTCAATCCGGCGGACGACTTCCGCCCGGTCGAGATGGGTGAGGTGAGGATAGATGACCCTCAACAACGCCTTCACCTTCTCCGTGTCTTTCGGAAGGGGGTATGCCATGAGGCGCGCCCATGTGGCCTCGGCGCACCGGAAGTAAGGGCACTGCCTGTACTTGGACGTGTCTTCGGGAACCATCCAGGGCATCGAGCCGATGTAGGCCAGGAACAGGGTATCCCCTTCCCAGGAAAGGTCCTTCTCGACCGGGATTCCGAGATGGACCCCGGCCTCGCGGTTCACCTTCCTTGGCTCGAAATAGGCGACCGTCTCCTCCAGAAGAAGGCCGTAGGGCTTGCCCGGCACGGGTTTTCCCCCTGACTCCGCGTAGGCGATCCTTGCCATCCTGTCGAAACAGGAAATCGTCTCCTTTGCCCAGCCATTGAGGAGATATTCGGCCCGGAAGAGGAGCTCGCTTCCCTCGAGGGACAGTTTCTCGGAAGGCACATGGAGGAGCGCCGAGCGCGCGCTTTCGACGTAGCGCCTCCAGGCGGGGCGTCCCCGCTCCTGCTTCGCGGCGAGGTCGAGGTTCGTCTTCGCGCGGTCGACCGCGTTCCTTTCCCGCTCGTCCTCTTCCCCGCGGCTCTCGAGCTCGAACTTCTTCCCCGAGGAAATGGAGATGACGTCCATCGCCTTCTCCTCGCCAAGGGAGACCCTCGGGACCTCCCTTCGCGGCATCCTCCCGGGGTCGAGGGACTCGACGGAACTGACGACGGACTCCAGCCAGCCGGCGTTCCCCTCGGTGGGGACCGCCTGGATCGCCTGGCGGAGCCGCACGTGGAGGTCCTCCACCCCGAATCCTTTCCCAAGGACGGGGATGAGGAGGAGGGAGGGGTCGTTCTCGACCTCGCGGCGGTGCAGGAACCGCCTCCATTCGTTATAGATCCAGCGGCCCTCGCTCCCGCTATACCACGCGGGCTTCCCCGCGCAGACGAGGATGAACGCCCGGGCGCTGAAGAGGGCCTGGAAGATGAAGGCGTTGAAGCTCTCGCCTCCCCTCTGGAGCTTCGCGGAAGGATCGCTCCAGAAGACGGAGTAGCCTTTCCCGCGGAGACGCTCGAAGATCGCCCTGGCGATCGCCTGCCCTTCCGCGTTCTCGGGATCGGCCTTGTAGGAGATGAAGACGTCGAACCTCGTGCCGGGGCGGGAGGCGACCTCCTCCCCCTCGCGCACGAGCCCGTCGAGGATGAGCGCCTCGTGGCGGTAGAACTCCTTGAGCTGGACGTCCCCCTCCTCCTCGGCGATCTTCGTCGCTTCCTTGAAGCTGAGGTTCTCGCTGAAGGGCTTCGTCGCCTTCGTCGCGAGGGTCGGGATCTCGAGGCGCTCGACCTCCTCCTTCCCCTCGACGATGCTCCCGGCGTCGACGTGGGAGACGCAGTACTGGCAAAGGGCGAGCTGGTAGAGGAAGCGCGAAAGGAGGAGGCGGAGCTTCTTCCTCTTCTCCCCCTCGCTTCTCCGGATGGCGTCCCGGAGGTCGGGGAGCTCGTTCTCGATCGTTCCCTCGGCAAGCCAGAAGTCGTAGTTGTTCCTGTCGAAGATGGCTTCCTGGAGCTTCTCGCCCCAGCGTCCCCCGGGGTCGGACCCGGCGATGGAGAAAGTCTCCTTGCAGTAAAGGCAGCGAGCGTGCTTCCCGTCGGGGTCGGGCTCGACGGCGCCCCCGCAGTGGGGGCACTTGGCCTCGTGGAAGGCCTCCTCGCCGAAAAGAGGGTAGAAGTCCCCGTCCTTCCTCATCCCTGGAGCCCCTCGTCGATGTCGCTAAGGGAGAAGCCGCCCCACTGGGCGTAGCGGGCGGGGCTCGTCTCCTCCTTGCTCCTTCCCCCGTGGGCGGCCCGGAGCGTCTGGAGCACCTCGTCCATGCGGATCCTCCCGTCCCCCTGCCCATGGATCTTGCGGTGGGCTGCGTCCCGCGCGGCCTGGTCGAGCGCGGAGCGGATGTCCCCGCCACCAAGGCCTTTGCTCTCGTCGATGAGCGCGTCGATGCTGAAACCGTCGGAAAGGCCGTTCTTGTTCGCGTTGAGGAAGCGCTCGATCATTTCCTTCCGCGCGGAATAGTTGGGAAGCCCGACGTACACCTTGACGTCGATCCTTCCGCCGCGGAGGACGGCCGGGTCCAGCGCCCAGGGGACGTTCGTCGCCGCGAGGAAGAAGAGGTCCTCCTTCCTCCCGGAGAAGCCGTCCAGCTGCTGGAGGAACTCGCCCATCAGCTTCTCGTCATGGGGAGAGGAGCCGTCCCGGGCGCGCAGGAGCCCCTCGCAGTCGTCGATGTAGATGAGGGCGGGCCCAGGCTTGTTCGCCGCCTCGAAAAGGGAGGCGAGGTTCTTCTCGGAGTCCCCGACCCACTTCGAAAGGAGGTCGCTCGGGCGGACGTAGTAGAAGCGGGCGTCGATCTCGTGGGCGACCGCCTTGGCAAGCGTCGTCTTCCCCGTCCCCGGAGGCCCGTAGAGGAGAAGCCCCTTGCCTCCCTTGAGGCCGTAGGAACGGAACACCTCCGGGTGGCGGATCGGGTCGATGAAGTTCTGGAAGATCTCGCGCTTGGCGTGCTCAAGGCCGATCACGTCGTCGAAAGTGACGTCGGGCTTCTTCGCGGAGACCCACTGCTTGCCGCCATCATTCAACTCGCTTGGGCCGGAATTCCCAGCATAACCCGCGTTTCCTTCTTCGTTTCCGATATTTTTCGGACGACGGGGCGCCGGCGGGTGGTTCTTGAGGTACTCGCGCTGCTTCTTCGCCCACTCCTCGACGAGCTGGGCGTGCTCGAGGATCGTCGCGGCCCTTCCCTGCTGGGCCTTGGACAGCTCCGTCCCCTTGTTCGCCTCCGCGAGCCTGGCCATCTGCTGGGCGGCGAGGAGATAGGCCTTGCGGGCGCTGATGAAATCGCCCTTGGCCTCTAGTTCCTGCGCCTGCTCGTAGAAGCTCCGGAAGGAGAGCTCCAGCATCTGGACGTCGTTCATTTCCCTTCCTGCCCGCCGCTAGTGGCGAGGGCGTCCTTTGCCATCTCGCCCTCGATGCGCTTCATGAGGCTGTCGAGGGTTTCCTCGGAGTCCCCGCCTTCCTCGATCGCGGACCCGGCGTCGAGGAGACGGACGATGTCCTCGTCCTTCACCTCGCTCAGGCGGGCGCTTTCGGCGCGGAAGGCCTCTTCGGAGCGGGCGAGGAAGTCGTTGAGGCGGTCCTCCTGCTTCTCGTTGGCGGCGATCGCTGCGTCGAACTCCCTCACCGCGGTGGCGTATTCCTTGTCATCGGCGAGCTTCACCATGTCGCGGCTGATCCCGCGCATCGTCTGGAGGAAGCCCTTCGTGGTACGGAGGGTCTGCCAGTTCTGGTACATGATCTCGACGTTCAGCTTGTAGGAACGGATCCTCGTCTGCTGGGCGATCGCGGTCTTCATGCCGGCGAGGGCGAGGGAAAGCTGCTCCTTGATCTTGTGGCGGAGCGCCTCCTTGGCAAGATCCATGTAGCGCTTCCTGGAGTCATCCAGCTCGGCGATGGCCTTGTCCATCTCGCGGACGGACCGGCGGACGGAATCGCGGAGCTCGCGCTCCTTGTCGGCCTGCGACTTAAAGAGTCCCATGTCTATTCTCCCTCCTTGTTTCCGCTGGACGGCCCGCTCGAGACGGGCATCGCCGGGTTCTCGATAATCTCCCCGCCCTCGAGGCTCGCGCGGATGGAGTCCCTTCTCTGGCGCGGGTTCCTCCTCCGTTCCTCGCTCCTCCTCGCCACGGTTTCCTGGACCGTGCTGATCGCGGCCTCGGTGTTCTGGGCGTGGGCGGTGATCAGGGCGTCGGTGGTGTTGAGGAAGGAACGGAGCGTCTTGACGTTCCGGATGACGTTCTGCAAGGCGTTCGGATCCCCCGAAGGCTCGACGAGGCCGCGCGTGACGTACTGGTCGAAGGCGAGGGAAGTGATCTGGATGGTGTCCTGCATGATGTGGATCGCTTCCTTCACGCTCTCGATATGGTCGGCGAGGATCTCGAGCTCCCCGGCGGCAAGGTCCTTCTCAGTGGGATCGGGGTTCTTCCGCGCCTCGTTGAAAAGGGCGTTGTACCGCTCGTTGGAGCCCCGGAGCTCCGCCTTCAGCTCCTCGAGCCTCGCCTTGCCGCGCCCGATTTCCTTCTCGAAGTCCTCCTTGCTGAAATCCATGATCTCCTTCTTTCCGAAAAGCCTCCGGAAGAACGCCTTGATGCCGCCTTTCTTTGCCATGGCATCTCCTTTCTGCCCCTCCTTGATGGAGGAGCGAGCCTCGACGAGCCGGAGGGCTTCCTGGACTTCGAGGGCGAACACCTTCCCGAAGCCTTCTCTCCCGAGGAGAGGGCGAAGCTCCCTCACATGCCCCGCTATCTTACCATCCGTTTCGAATGCGCGCGCATCACGCGAAGGAAATAGGCCCTCCAAAGCGTCGAGGAGCCTCCGCACCCCTTCCTTCTCGGGAAGGCCCTCCTTCTCGAGGAGGAGCTTGAGCTCCTGGATCGCCCCTTCCAGGACTTCCTTGTCCTTCTGGAGCGTCATCTCATCATTCTGGGATGGCATTTTTCTTCCTTTCGACGGGGTTTTGTGAGGTTTTTCCTTCTTGTTGGTTGTTCTTTTGCTCAGAAACCCCTTGTTCCTTCAGGAGGATCCCGCAGGAAGGGCAGTGGGCGCTTTCCCCGACGAGGACGTTGCCGCAATGGGGGCAACGCAGGATCCCCTTCCCGCAGGAAGGGCATTTTCCTTCAAGGGAAGGGAGGATGGCCCCGCACTCGGGGCAGCAGCCGTTCCTGCTCCTGAGGCCTTCCAAGGCGGCCCTTTCCTCAGGAGGAAGGGATATCTTCTCCACGACAAAGGAGAGGATCGAGAGGCCGTAGTCGTCCTCGAAGCGCCGTCCCAGAGCCTCCTTGCATTCTTCCGAAAGGCCGGGAAGGCTTCTTTCCGGGGCGAGGAGGTCCGTCTTCCCTTCCGCCACGGAGGAAAGGACGATCTTCCCGATTTCCGGGAGGAAGAGGGAAAGGACGAGGTCCTGGACGTCCTCCGTGCGGTAGCTAGGCAGGGAAGCGCAAACCTTCTGGTAGAAGCGCCGCGCGTTCTTGATGCCGATCTCGAGGACCCCGTGCGCCCCGCAAGGGACGACCTTGCGGAAGACGGGGGCGTGAAGCCCGTTCCTCGTCCCCCAGGGCACTTTCATCCGGCCCTTCTCGTTGAGGAAGATGGCCTCCACCACCTCAGGGCTCTTCCGGTGGGCGAGATATCCGCTGTTCCGGAAGACGGGGGCGCTCCCCCCTCCGGAAAGAGGGTCCTGCTCGATCCCGTCCCTCACGAAGAAGGCGAGGACGCCGGGCGGGACGACCACGACGGTCCTCCGGTCCAACCCGGTGAAATCCGCTTTCTCAAGGAGGACCCCCTCCCGCGGCTGGAAGCGATAGATCCTCTTGCCCATGCGGGAATGATAGCACCCCCGGCCCTAGAGCCAGAGGAAGGAATAGCCAAGCGCGAGCGCGCCCAGCGCCTGGAAGAGGAAGACGAGGCCCTTCTCCTTCCACCTCGTCCTGTCCTTCAGGAGATAAAGGGGCCCGAGCCCCGCGTTCATCGCCAGCCCCGCGAGGAGCGCCCCGAAAGGAAGGCCTCCTCCCACATAGAGGGTCGAGAGGAGGACGGAGGATGCGCAGTTGGGGATGAGGCCCACGAGAAGGGCGAGGAGGGGCGTGAGCGCCCTTTGCCCCTCGAGGAAAGAAAGGATGCTCTCTTCCCCGACGTAGAAGACCAGGATCCCGAAAAGGAAAGAGACGAGGAAGCTATAGGCGAAGATCTTGAGGCTATGGAGGAAGGGGTGGAGAAGGTGCTCCTTCAGGAAAGGGCCCTCGCCCTCGATCTCATGCCCGCAGCAGCCGATGTGGGAGGAAGGCGCGCCCTCGCAGGACCGGAGGTGCATGTCCACCTCCTTGCCCTTGTCCCTGAGGATCAGATCGAGGAGGTAGCCGATCGCCGCCCCTCCCACGATCTTTATGAGAAGGAGGAGGAAGGCCATCCACCAGTCCCCCTCGAAGTTCCCGAGGAGGATGGGGAAGGCTTCGTCGCTGCAGGAGAAGAAGATGGCGAGGAGCGTTCCCGCGGTGAGATGCCCCTTGAGGAAAAGGTCGCTTCCGACGACGGGGATCCCGCACTGGGGGATCGCGCCCGCAAGAGCCCCCATCGCCGGGGCGTAGCGCCTCTTGCTTTCCAAAAGCCGCGCGAGCTTCCCCTCGAAGAAGGAGAGGAGGAAGTAGACGAGAAAAGCAAGGCCGAATACCTTGGCGGAATCGATGAGCGAATCCAGGAACACCTCGAGCACGGGGCAATGATAGCCTCGCGGTCAAGGTCTATAATCCGCGGCGATAGAAATCATAAGGAAGGAACGCGCCATGCCAGAGGAATGCAACCACCACTGCGAAGGCTGCAGCGTCGAGAACTGCGGCTCCCGCATCGAGAGGCTCAAGCCGCACGAGGGGACGAAGATCGGGAAGACGATCGCCGTCTGCTCCGGCAAGGGAGGGGTCGGCAAGTCCCTTGTGACCTCCCTCCTCGCCGTCAGCCTCATGAACGAGGGGAAGAAGGTCGCCATCCTCGACGCGGACGTGACCGGGCCCTCGATCCCCCAGGCCTTCGGCTTCAAGGGCTACGTCGCCTCGGGGACGGAGGAAGGCATCTTCCCCGCGATGAGCAAGAGGGGCGCCGCCATCATGAGCGCCAACCTCCTCGTCGACGACCCCGCGACCCCGATCATCTGGAGGGGCTCGCTCCTCTCCTCCTTCGTCGGGCAGCTTTACACCGACGTCATGTACGGGAACGTCGACGTCCTCCTCATCGACATGCCGCCGGGAACCGGCGACATCCCCCTCACCATCTTCCAGCAGATCCCGGTGGACGGGGTCGTCGTGGTGTCCACGCCCCAGGACCTCGTCTCCCTCATCGTGGAGAAGGCCGTCAACATGGCGAGGATGATGGACATCCCGCTCCTCGGGCTCGTGGAGAACATGTCCTACGTCAAGTGCCCTGGATGCGGGGAGAAGGTTTACCCCTTCGGCAAGGGGAAGAGCGAAGAGGCCGCGAAGAAGTACGGCCTCCCCCTCCTCGCCAAGCTCCCGATCGAGGAGAAGACGCGCCTCCTCGTCGACGAAGGGAGGATCGAGGAATACCGGGGGGACGACCTCAAGGGGGTCCTCGCCGCCATCGCGAAGCTCGGCTGAAGAGGCTGGAACCGCTTTCAGAAGGCAAGCCGAAAACTTGGCTTGCCTTTTTCTTAACGCCTGTTATTAGTTAACGTGGGTTAGGTAAATCTATGGGATGGAAAGAAGTCGACGATGCCATCTTCCGGATCGCGGGCCTTGAAGAGGTCAAGGGCCTCGCGCAGTCGCTCGGGCGGCTCAACCACGGGAACTACAGGGTCATGGACATCCTTTACGAGGATGCCCCTTTGACCGCCGGGGACCTCGCCGCGAGGGCCGGCGTCACCGGGGCGAGGATGGCCGTCATCATCCGGCGTCTCCTATTCCTCGGGCTGGCGAGGACAAAACGAGACAAGAACGACCATCGGAAGGTGCTCGTCTCCCTCACCAAGAAGGGCGAGGAAGAGATCCAAGGAACGAGGAAGTGGCTCCATAAGACGATACGCTCGCTCTTCGATCCGCTGGACGAAGAGGAACGCGCATGGGCGCTCCGCATCGCAAGGAAAGTGGGGAAGAAGGAAAATGCTTGAGCTCAAGGGACTGAAGAAGGACTACCTCGTCGGCGGCGACGTCGGGGAGGTGCACGCCCTCAAGGGAATCGACCTCGTCTTCCGGGACACCGAGTTCGTCTCGATCCTCGGGCCTTCCGGATGCGGCAAGACGACGCTCCTCAACATCATCGGGGGGCTCGACCACGCCACGGAAGGGGATCTCGTCGTCGATGGGATCGACACGAAGGACTTCAAGGACTCCGACTGGGACAGCTACCGGAACCACCGCATCGGCTTCGTGTTCCAGAGCTACAACCTCATCCCGCACCAGACCGTCTACCAGAACGTGGAACTCGCCCTCACAATACGGGGCGTCGAGCGCGAGCAAAGGAAGGAACGCGTCATGGAGGCCCTCCGGAGGGTCGGCCTCGAGGGCGAGGAAGGGAAGCGCCCGAACCAGCTCTCGGGCGGGCAGTGCCAGCGGGTGGCGATCGCCCGAGCGATCGTCGGGGACCCGGAGATTCTCCTCGCCGACGAGCCCACGGGGGCGCTCGACACCGAGACCTCGGTCCAGATCATGGAGATCATCAAGGAAATCTCCCGTGACCGCCTCGTCATCATGGTCACGCATAACCCCGACCTCGCGGAACGCTACAGCACGAGGATCGTGCGCCTCCTCGACGGGAAGGTGCAGGAAGATAGCGATCCTTTTGATGGAAATCTCGTAAAAGAGGAACCTTCTGCGGAGGAAACGCTGAAAAAGAGCAAGCTCTCCTTCGCCTCGGCCTTCCGCTTGTCCGGCCAGAACCTCTATAGCAAGAGGAAGAGGACCTCGCTCGTCGCGATCGCCGCCTCGATCGGCATCATCGGGGTCAGCTCCGTCCTCGCCATCTCTAGCGGCGTCACCGGCTACATCGACAACATGGAGGCGGACATGCTTTCCGGGAACCCCATCGCCGTCGAGGCGCAGGGGATCGACCTCACCTCCCTGATGAACCTCGCCGGGAGCCTCGGCCAGATCGGCGCGGTCGTCGAAGGGACGGAGGAAGGCTACGTCAACGTGAACGAGACCATCACCGCCCTCGTCAACTCCGCGGGCGAGGTGAACGAGTTCATGTTCTCCAACGAGATCACCCCCGAGTACCTCGAGTACGTGAAGGCCATGGACGAGGAATACTATGCAGGCATCGTCTTCGACTACGGGATCGACGTCTCCACGAACATCTACGTCGAGAGCAACCTCCAGGGCCTTCCCTACGAGATGCCCGGCTACGTGACCTCCCTCGGGGCGATCCGCACCGTCTATCGCTCGATCCTCGCCCAGACCGAGTTCACCGACTACGCCGACTACGTCAACATGCTCCCCAAGCCCTTCTCGCTCCTCCCCGATAGCGACGAGCTCATCCTCTCCCAGTACGACATCCTCGAGACCGGCGGGGAGGACCGCCTTCCCAAGGCGGAGGACGAGATCGCCATCGTCCTCGGGAACGACGCCCTCAGCGACCTCACCCTCGCCGAGACGGGCTACCTCAGCCAGGAAGAGTTCCTCAACAACGTCTACCAGGCGATCGGAAGCGAGCTCTACGACCCCGAGCTCGAGAAGAACCGCTTCTCTTACGAGGAGCTCATGGGGAAGGAATTCCTCTACTACCCCAACGACTCCGTCTTCACGCGCTATGAAAGCACGGGATCTTCCTTCGACACCGTCCCGAGCTTCGCCTACTCCCCCAACAAGGACAGGGAAAGGGAAAAGGAGTCGCTCTCCCTCAAGATCACCGCGATCCTCCGGAAGAAGGACGGGGTGAGCTACGGCTGCCTCAACAGCGGGCTCTACTACACCGCGGCCTTCCAGGACCGGGTGAGGGAGGACGCGAAGGATTCCGAGGTGGTCCGCTACGTCGAGGAGAAGGGCCAGGACGGCCTCACCTCGAAGGACCCCGCGATCTACCCCTACCAGTACACGTTCGAGGGGCAGCTCCTTTCCTCGATCGGCTACCTCCAGTCCTTCACGGAGCAGACGATGCTCGAGGGGGCCACGGGCGCCTTCGAGAACATGGTCCTCGTCTCGCTGAACGCCCTGGGTGGCGGGGACACCCCACTCGCGATCGAGATATACCCGAACCAGATCGAGGGGATGGACAAGGTGAAGGAGTATCTCGACGCCTGGAACGGGGAAGGGACGATCCTCGTCGGGGGCAAGGAGCTTTCCGCGGAGGACAGGCCCGAGATCCGCTACACGGACTCCCTTTCCATCGTCCTGGCGATGGTCAACAGCCTCATCGAGCTCATCACGACCGCCCTCATCATCTTCACCGCCCTCTCCCTCGTCGTCAGCACCGTCATGATCGCGGTCATCACCTATGTATCCGTCATCGAGCGCGTGAAGGAGATCGGCGTCATTCGCTCCCTGGGCGGGAGGAAGAAGGACGTCAAGCGCCTCTTCAACGCCGAGACCTTCATCACGGGACTTCTCGCCGGGCTCATCGGCATCCTCGTGACCTATCTCCTCCAGATCATCCTCAACCTCATCGTCGGCGGGCTCTCCGGCATCTATACGATCGCCGCGCTCCCCTGGTGGGAAGCCATCGTGATGATCCTCCTCTCCGTGGGGCTCACCCTCCTTTCGGGGCTCGTCCCGGCGAGCCTCGCCGCGAAGAAGGACCCCGTCGTCGCCCTCCGGAGCGAGTGATCCCCCGAAGGCATGAGGAAAGGGGAGGCTTCGGCGCCTCCCCTTTCGCTTGCATCGGCAATGCCTACTGCTTCCAGACGATCGAGAAGGAGCCGTCCTCCCCGAACTCCGTGACGTCCTCGGACTTGTTCCAGATCTCGCCTTCGGGGACACCGTCCTCGACGAAGGAAGTCGCGCCTTCCTCGGGAAGCATCGTCGCGCCCGGGTTCCAGCGCTGGACGAGAAGCCCGTCGACCGCCTCGTCGACGACGATCTGAATCGCGTTCTCCTCCTTCAGGGGCTCGCCTTCGTAATAGGTGGCGTCCATCCCCTCGCCCCAGGCCCACACCATGAAGACGGGGTCGTCGGTGAAGGCGTCCCAGTCGCTGGGGAAGGTGCCGCGGAGGGTCTTCCCGTCCTCTTCCTCAACGGAAGCGGACGCGCTGGCGCTCGCTCCCCCGTTCACGGAGGAGCTTCCCTCCTCGGTTGAGGAGGAAGCGGAAGAAGGGTCTCCTTGTCCGCACCCGGCGAGGAGCAGGGCGCCGGCGGCAAGGAGGAACAGGCTTGCTTTCTTGATTTCCATAGCGCGAATGATAGCGCTTCCCCTCCAAAGGGCAACCTCGTTCCGGCCGGTGGTATCCTCATCTTGTGGAAAAGAAGATCGAAGTACGGGGCGCGAAAGTCCATAACCTGAAGGGGATCGACGTCGACATTCCCCTGGGGAAGATCGTCGGGATCGCCGGGGTGTCGGGCTCCGGGAAGAGCTCGCTCGCCCTTGGCGTCCTTTACCGCGAGGGGTCGCGCCGCTACCTGGAGTCCCTTTCGACGTACACGAGGAGGAGGATGACAGGCGAGGCAAGGGCCGAGGTCGACGAGATCCGGCACGTCCCGGCCGCGCTCGCCCTCCACCAGCGGCCCCCCGTCCCGGGGATCCGCTCGACGTTCGGCACCATGAGCGAGCTCCTGAGCTCCCTCCGCCTCATGTTCTCGAGGCTGGCTTCCCATAAGTGCCCGAACGGGCATATGGTCCCGCCCTCGCTGGACGTCGCCCTCGGGAAGGCGCTCCGCTGCCCGGAATGCGGGGCGAGCTTCCGCGCGCCCTCCGCGGAGGAGCTTTCCTTCAATTCGGAAGGAGCCTGCCCCGAGTGCCAGGGCACCGGGATCGTGCGGGAGGTGGACGAGAACGCCCTCGTCCCCGATGAAAGCCTTTCGATCGAAGAAGGCGCGGTCGCGCCCTGGAAGTCCCTGATGTGGTCCTTGATGACGGACGTATGCCGGGCGATGGGGGTGAGGACGGATGTCCCCTACAAGGACCTGACGGAAGAAGAGAAAAGGATCGTCATCGACGGCCCGATGGAGAAGAAGCACATCCTCTATCGCCCCAAGGGAGGGACGGAGCAGCTGGCGGAGCTCGACTTCACCTACTACTCGGCGAAGAAGACCGTGCTGAACGCCCTTTCGAAGGTCAAGGACGAAAGCGGCATGAAGAGGGTCGAGCGCTTCCTCAAGGAAGGGACATGCCCCCGCTGCCACGGGACGAGGCTTTCCGGAAGGGCAAGGGACCCCGTTCTCCACGGGCTCCATCTCGACGAGGCGTGCGCGCTTCCCTTGGAAGATCTGCTCGCTTGGGCCCAGGAGGTCCCGGGAAGCCTTCCCTCGGAAATGCGCCCGATGGCGGAAGCGATCCTCGAAAGCCTCCTCGTGCCCGCCAGGCGCCTCGTCGCCCTCGGGCTCGGCTACCTTTCGCTTGACCGGGCCGGGAGCACGCTTTCGACCGGGGAACGCCAGAGGGTCATCCTCGCCCGGGCGGTCAGGAACCGCACGACCGGGGTCCTCTATGTCCTCGACGAGCCTTCGATCGGCCTCCACCCATCGAACCAGGAAGGCCTCCTGAAGGTCATGGAAGACCTGAAGGAAGACGGGAACACCGTCCTCCTGGTGGACCATGACCCGCGGATCCTCCTTGCCGCGGACCATCTCGTCGAGATGGGCCCCGGCTCCGGCGAGGAGGGCGGGGAAATCATCGCCCAAGGGCCTTTGGAAGAAGCGATGGAAAGCCCAGGAAGCCAGATCGCCCCCTACCTCAAGGGGACGATGGGCGCAGTCCGGGAAAGGGCAGCGAGAGAGGACATGTTCCGGAACGGGGAGATTTCCATGAGGACAGGCGCCATCCACACGGTTCGCCCCCTTTCCATGAGGATCCCGAAAGGGAGGCTCGTCGCGGTGACCGGCGTCTCGGGCTCCGGCAAGACCACGATGGTCCTCGAAAGCCTGGTCGCGGGGATGGAGCGATCCCTGAAGGGGGAGCCTCTCCCCTCCCATGTCCTTGAGATCCGTCACGAGGGCATAAGGAGGGTCCGGCTCGTGGACGCCACTCCCATCGGGGCGAACGTCCGCTCTACCGTCGCGACATACGCGAATATCCATGACGAACTCCGCATGAAATTCGCGAAATCGCAGTCTTCGAAGGAAGACGGCCTACATGCGGGAGACTTCTCCTACAACACCGGCTCCCTCCGCTGCCCGGAGTGCGACGGGACCGGGACCATCAGCCTCGACGTCCAGTTCCTCCCCGACGTCGAGATCCCCTGCCCTCGCTGCCACGGGGGAAGGTACTCGGAGAGAACGCTCCGGTACAGGATTCCCTGCGACGGCGGGACGGATATTTCTCTTCCTGAGCTCATGGGGGAGACGGTCTCCCGGGCCCGCCTCCTTCTCAAGGGCTACCCGAGCATCGCGCGGAAGCTATCCGTCCTGGAAGAGCTGGGGCTCGGCTACCTCACGCTCGGGGAAAGCACGCCGGCCCTGTCCGGAGGGGAAGCCCAGAGGCTGAAGCTTGCCGAGGAACTCGGAAAAGAGCAGGAAGACACCCTCTTCGTCTTCGACGAGCCGACGATCGGGCTCCACCCGAAGGACGTGGAAACCCTCCTCCACGTGCTTGACGGGCTCGTGGGGAAAGGGGCGACCCTCCTTGTCATCGAGCATGACGTCGATTTCATCCGGAACGCCGACTGGGTCGTCGACATGGGCCCGGGCGGCGGAAAGGAAGGCGGGCGGATCGTCGCGGAAGGGACTCCCGAGGATATCAAGGCCTTCCCGGAAAGCCTGACCGGACGCTATCTCTAGGCGAAAGGCTACTTCTTGTCCTCGCCCCTGTAGCTCGTCTTGTAGCCGGGGTTCTCCCCGGGGCGGAGGGCGTTCGGGTAGAGGATGTCCGCCTTGATGTCGTTGGCGATCCCTTGGAGGCGCGAATAAAGGAACTGCGGGTCCTCGAGGTCCTCGAGCACGGCGGTTTCCTTCCCCGCGACGATGTAGATGTCCCCTACCTTGCACATCTTCTCGATGAGGCCGACCCTGAGGTTCACGGAAGTGAGGTCGCTATAGAGGATGCTCTGGATCCTTGCTCCGACCATGCCCTTCCTCACGATGATGCGGCGGTCGGTGAAGGCGTATTCCTCCATCTTGTGGCGCCGTCCTGCGGTCACCATGGAGTAGATCCACATCCACACGGGAACGAGATGGAAAAGGAAGAAGACCCCGATGATGATGTAGAGAAACCAGGGCATCCCGGGAAATGAAGCCATCATGACGATCGCGAAGCCGTCGAAGAGAAGCCAGAGGATCGCGAACCCCATGAACTTCAGGGCGCTGTTCCAGACGTAGGACTTCTTGTTGGGCTTCCCGCGCCAAAGGATGCTCTCCCCTTCCGCGAGGACCGCGTCGATATCCTCCGTGGCAGGCTCGTCCGGCTTCCGGATGAAATAACGTTCATCGACCTTCTTCATGTCCTAAGGATAACGGATAGGAACGAGGAAAGGTTAGAGCACCTAGCAAGATCGAACATGCAATAAACTGCGGACACCACGAAAAATGCTCGATGGCACCTTATCAGAAACTCCTTCCACTACTCGAATAGGAAGCGGAAGCGAACGAACTCTCCCCACTCGTTCCTGATGGGGCCGAGATCCTCGAAGGAAAGCTTGCCGTAGAAACGAAGAGCCCCTGCGTTCACCGGGTGGACGAGGATCCCGACCCCGGGGGCGCCTTGCTCCTTGAGCTCCTGCAGGAGGCTTCCGACGAGAGCGCGCCCTCCTCCCATCCCCCGGAACTCCTTCCGGACCATCAGGCGCGAGAACGTCATGAGGCCAGGGACATCGAAGACCCCTTCCCCGAACTCTTCCTCCGCCACCCCTAGGGACGCGAAGCCGAGAACCCGTTCTCCCGAAACAAGGAGCCGGGCGCGCCCGCCTTGGATATCCTCGGCGAAAAGGGGCTCGGAAGGATATTCATCGTCCCAGATGAAAAGCCCCTCCTCCTCTAGCCCCCGGATCACCTCCCGCCTCAGGGAAAGTATCTCAGGGAGGTCATCTGGAGTCGCCGTCCGGTATTGGAAATCCATGCGGCGATTCTATCCGACTCCGCTTGCTGGATGTTGGGAAAGAGGAGGGGCTTATGGATGGAGCGGCCCCCTGCCTTGTAAAATGTTCCTATGCAAGAGAGCCAGCCTTCTTCCAAGATCCCTGCCGATATCCTCGGGAAGCCCGTCGCCCTCAACGGGGCGACCGGCGGCATCGGGGGCGCCCTGGCCGAGCGCCTGGCCGAGGAAGGCGCGGAGCTTCTCCTCCTGGTGAGGGACGTGAAGAAGGGAGAGGCCCTCGCAGATAAGTTCAAGAAGCAGTACGGGACCAAGGCGAAGGCGCTTTCCTTCGACTTCGATCTTCCTGAGACGCTCGAGGAATCCCTTCAAGAGATCCGCTCCTCCGGATGCCGGCTTTTCTTCAACGTCGCCGGAATCTACCACCAGGCCCCGGACGTATCCTCGGGTCTCGAAAGGACCTACCTCATCAACTACGTGGAGCCCGTCCGCTTCATCCGCGCATTGCTGGAAATATGTCCTGGCATCCGCATCGCCGCCGTCTCCTCCCTCACGGCGACCCTCGGGAAGACGAGGAAGGCGCGGGAGGCGATCGACTGGACGAGGCCTGAGGAGACGATGAACGGCGCGGGCGGGAGGACGATGAGCTACGCGCTTTCGAAAAGCCTCCTCATGTCCGCGCTCATGGGGCTTCAAGATGAAGGCGCGGACGTTCGCTTCGCCCACCCCGGGGTGAGCTGCACCGACCTCTTCGATCCCAAGAACAAGGCCTACCCCTCCTGGTTCTACAAGGTCGCCCCTCCCATCATGAGGAAGATCTTCATGTCCCCGAGGAAAGCATGCCTTTCCGTCTACGAGGCCGGGGCGAGGGACTTCGACGGGAAAGAAAGGTGGCTAGGCCCCCGCGGGCTCTTCCACGCATGGGGGAAGCCAGGGGAAACGAAGCTTCCCGATTGGCTGAAGGAGGAATCCAAGGAGGCGCTTTCCTTCGCCCTTGGCTGGAAAGCAAGATGAAGGGAAAGGCGCTCGTCCTCTACTTCTCCGGCACCGGCCATACGAAGGCCATGCTTGAAGTATTGAAGAAAAGAATGGAGAAAGAAGGAGATTTTTCCGTTCTCCTCCACTCCATCGAAGACAAGGGCCCTGCCCCGGACATCGGGGAGTTCGACCTCGTCGTCTTCAGCTATCCGATCCATGCCTTCAACATGCCCATGGACTACGAAAGGTACATAAGGAAACTCGATTTCTCACGGGGCAAGGCCTACGCGATCCTCAAGCAAAGCGGGGAGCCCCACTTCCTGAACGACGCCTCCTCGAGGACTTTGCTCAGGAGGATCAAGCGTTCCGGGAAGCCCTTCTACGGGGAATGGCATCTCCTCATGCCCTACAACATCCATTTCCGCTACCCGGACTTCCTGGTGAAGAGGATCCTGGAGGGCGATCGCCTCCTGCTCGACGCCTTCCTGAGGAAGCTCAGGAAAGACGAGACGTCCTCCCCTAAGGAAAGGGTCCTCCTCTCCCCCGTCGGGTGGTTCTTCCGGATCGAGCGCTTCGCCGGCCCCTTGGCGGCACGTGGCTACGCAGTAGACCCCACTAGGTGCGTCTCCTGCCTCCAGTGCGTCCGTTCCTGCCCGAGGAAGAACATAAGGCTTGAGGAAGGGAAGATCCTTTTCGGTAGAAACTGCCTCCTATGCATGCGCTGCGCCTTCCATTGCCCGAAGGACGCCATCCATATGGGCCTCTTCGACCGGTGGAAGGTGAACGGGGCGTATCCCCTCAGGGCCATCGAGTCCTCTTCCCCGAAGGAGGACGAGGAGTTCAAGAAGAAGCACCGCTGGTTCCTTTCCCTCTTCCCGAAATGGGAAAGAAACGCGCAAATCGCGAGGGAAAAGGCGTTCTCCGAGTCAGTTTCCGAGGAGTAGGGAGCATTTCCCCGCTCCTTCGCCCAAAATACTTGGGACTTAAGGAGGAGAGGGCATGTACAAGCTCATAGAGGTAAGAAGCAGGAAGGAAATCCGCGATTTCATCGAGTTCCCGCTCCGCCTTTACAAGGGGAACCCCTATTTCGTCCCGCCGCTATACGGAGACGAGAAGAAGCTGTTCCGCGAGGACGACTACCACCGGAAGGACAACGAGGTCGCCTTCTACTCCGTCTATGACGGGAAGAGGATCGTCGGGCGCGTCCAGGCGATCCTCTCCAGGACTTCCAACGAGAGAAGGGGCCAGAAGAGGGTCCGCTTCACGAGGTTCGACGCCATCGACGACCAGGAGGTGGCCCACCTCCTCCTTTCCAAGGTGGAGGAGTTCGCCAGGGAACGCGGGATGGACGAGGTATGCGGCCCTCTTGGCTATAGCGACCTCGACCGCGAGGGCCTCCTCATCGAGGGCTTCGACCAGCTCTCGACCTTCGAGGAGCAATATAACTTCGACTACTACCAGCGCCTCATCGAGAAGGAAGGGTACGAGAAGGAGGTCGACTGGGTGGAGAGGAAGATCTTCGCCCCCAGGGAGATCGACCCCAAGATCGGGCGGATCGTGGAGAGGACGATGGAACGGGCGAGGCTCCATGTCGTCCGCGGGATGTCGACGAGGAAGATCGTGGACCGCTACGGGGACGCCTTCTTCGACCTCATCGACGACGCCTACAAGGACCTCTACCAGACCGTCCCCTTCTCCAAGGGCGAGAGGGAGGAGCTCATCAAGACGTTCAAGCTCGTCATCTCCGCGCGCTGGCTCCGCATCATCGTCGACGAGAATGACAAGGTCGTCTGCGTCGGGCTCTGCTTCCCCTCGATCGGGGAGGCCCTCCAGAAGTCCGGGGGAAGGCTCACTCCTATCGCGCTCCTCCGTCTCCTCCATGCCGTGAGGAAGCCGAAGGTCCTCGACCTCGCCCTCATCGCGATCGACAGGAAGTATCAGAACAGCGGGGTGGCCTGGGCGATCTTCCACGAGCTCCAGCTCATGCTGAAGGAAGGGAACATCGAGCACTGCGAGACGAACCTCAACCTCGAGGACAACGAGAACATCCAGAACAACTGGTCGCGCTTCGAGACTATCCTACACAAGAGAAGGCGGGCGTTCCTCAAGAAGATCGCCTAGCCTGGGCGGCCTCCCTGAGAGGCCGCCTTTTTCGATGGGGAAGGTCCTCATCGCCTTCCTGAAAACATCGTCCAGGAAACATCATGAGACTACATCACAGACATGAAACCGCATACAGGAAGTATCGCAAAACATTCGATGGACACTAGTTATTCATAAATGAGTTATTGGGGAAACGCTTACAGAAACGGCTTTCACGAGCCCGGCGCTTGAAGTGTCCATCCCGGGCACTATATTGGTGTCGTCCCGAGGAGAGAAAGAACCCGGGACAACGGGAAAGGAGGACAAAAACTCTATGGACAAGAACGTCGTCAAGCCGATTCTTACCGACGTGGAGCAGGGCGCCCTCTACAGCCTCAGGCTCGAGGAAATCGCCGCCCAGGGACCGCTGTTCTCTGACGAAGAGGACTACATCCCGGACCCCGAGCTCCAGTAAGGGGACGATAGGCAATCACCGGCCGGCTCCACCCGGGGCCGGCTTTTTCTATCTCTCGATCCGGTACTGCTCCCGTTCCTCGTCGTTCATCGCAAGGTCGCGCTTGCTGAGCATCCTGTTCCCAATCTCGTGAACGAGGAGCATCAGGACTCCGAAGAAGAGGGGGACGATAGGAAGGAGAAGGTATCCTTCCCTCCCGAGCGACTCTGCGAAGAGCCCGAATAGAGGCGAGAGGACGAGGTTCCCCATGTAGGCGACCGCCATCTGGAGGGACATCGCCACCTGGCTGATCCTTCTCGAGAACCGGTAAGGGGTGAGGAGGATGATCGCCGGGTATATGGGCGCGCACCCCAGCCCCACCAGGCCGATCCCCGCGGAGCTTAGGATGTAGTTCCCTCCGAAGGCCCCCATCAAGGCGAGCAGCGACCCGAGGATGATGAGGCCCTCCCCTCCCCGGATGAGGTTCTTCGGCGAGATGCGGAAGGAAAGAAGGCCGGAGAGGAAGCGTCCGATGGTGATGCCGAGGTAGAAGCAGGACCCGAGGGTCGCCGAAAGGGAGGAGTCGACCCCGAGCGCGTTATAAAGGAAGCTCGGCGTCCAGAAGCCTGTCGTCGTCTCCATCGCGCAGTAGGAGAAGAAGCCGACCGCGCATAGGTAGAAAAGAGGGGATTTGAGAAGCTTCCGGTGGTCCCCCTTCTGGACCGGCATCTCCTCCTCGGGGGCCTTCTCCCCCTCTTCCTTCCTCTTCTGCGCGACCTTGTCCCATAGAGGGATCCCGAGGAAGAGGAGGAGGGCGATGAAGCACTGGATGAAGGCGATGGTCCTGACCCCCCAGTCCCAGCCCTGGTTCGTCGAGGGATCGATGAGCGCCCCGACGAGAAGGGGCCCGAGGCTCGCCCCCACGCCCCAGCTGCAGTGGAGCCAGTTCATGTGGACGGCCCTGTAGTGGAGGGCGACGTAGTTATTGAGCGCCGCGTCAACTCCCCCGGCCCCGAAGCCCATGAGGACGGCGATCGGGAAGAAGGCCCACCAATAGTCCGTGCTGACGAAAGAGAAGAGGAGGAGGCCCGCCGCGGTGAGGAGGACGGAAAGGAAGACGTAGGCCGAGGTCTTCATCTTCTGGAGGAAGAAGCTCGAGAGGAAGGAGGAAAGGATGGTGAAGAGGGACACCACCATCCCGATGTAGCCCGCGTAGTCCCCGGGGAGGCTGAGCGCCTCCGAGATCGCCGGGAAGCTGCTCCCCAGGACCGTGTCCGGGAGCCCGAGCCCGACGAAGGTCAGATAGATCAGGAGAAGAAGCGCGATCGCCATGCGGGCAATTATGCCAACTCCTCCGGAAGGCGGGAGTCCGTGCGATAATTCTTTTCAAGGAGAACGCCATGAATCTTGAATACTTCGACAAAGTCGCCCGCCTCGTCCATGTGAACAACCTCCGCGTCACGAAAGGAGGGGACCTCATCGCCTCCAAGGACTACGAGGACGCGGTCCGGAGGAACATCTACTCCGCGACGAAGTCCGTGACGAGCCTGGCCGCGGGGATCGCCCATAAGGAAGGGCTCCTTTCCCTGGAGGAGAGGCTCGTGGATGTCTTCCATGAGGACATCCCCTCGGGGGATCTCCATCATCTCCCCGAGTGCCGGGTGCGGGATCTCCTGACGATGGGCCTCGGGCAGGAGCGCTCCTGGCTCATGGGCGCGGACCGGGCGCGCCTTCCCGCCGAGGCGGACTGGGTCAAGGAAGCCTTCCGCTTCCCTTGCCTCCATCGCCCCGGGGAAAACTTCCTCTATAGCAACGTCGGCCCCTTCCTCATGGGGGTCCTCATCGAAAGAAGGTCCGGGACGAGCCTCCTGGACTACCTCATGCCCCGCCTCTTCTCGCCCCTCAAGATCCCGAGGCCCACATGGGAGAGCGACCCCAAGGGGCGCTTCTTCGGCGCGGGCGGCCTCTTCCTTTCGATCGGCGAGCTCCATAGGCTCGGCCTCCTCGCCCTCCAGGAAGGGAGATGGGAAGGGAAGGAGGTCGTCCCCTCCTCCTGGATCCATGAGTGCCGGAAGAAGCAGATCGAGGGCGGCCCCTACTCCTACCTGTACTGGCTCGGCCCTCACGGCTCCTTCCGGATGGACGGGAAGTACGGCCAGGTTTCCGTCATATTCCCCGCGAAAGACGCGGTCGTCACCGTCCAGGCGGACTGCCGCGACGAGGACAGGGAAGTCCTCATGGACGCGATCTTCGGGAACCTCTACGGCCAGCTATAGGGAAGAGCCGAAGGCGCATGAAAAGAAGGCCCGCGGGCCTTCTTTCATTTCCCCTCCGGCATCAGGGCGTCCATGACCTTCATCCTCGTCACGATCCCGATGAACACCCCCTGGTCGTCAACGACGGGGGCGAAGTTCTGCCCGAGGATCGTCTTGAAGAGGGCGGGGACGGATTCCGACACCGGGACGGCGCGGATGTCCCGGGAAGGAGGAATGCTCGCCAGGGGCCTTCTCTCGAGCTCGGGGAAGGAAAGGTGGCGCTCCGCGAGGTAGTAGAGGAAGTCCCCTTCCCGGAGGGAGTATAGGTACTTCCCCGTCTCGCGCGAGATGACGGGGATCATGCTGTAGCGCTTCTCCTTCATCTTCTCGATCGCCTGGCGGACGGTGAAGTCGTCGAAGAGATACTCGACCTGCGCCTTCGGGGTGAGGAGAAGGAGGATGTTCGTTCCCTTGTCTTTCATCGGGGATAGTCTAGCCTAGTTTCCTTATTCCGTGCGCGATTTACGGGGGATTTCCTTATTTTCCCTTGCGGTAGTGGATGAGGTAGCGAACCGCGCGGACAGTCTCCTCGACAAGGCCGAAGAGGGCCCCTCCTGAGACAAGGACGACGACGAAGAGCCAGTCCACGAACTCGACGATGAGGCCGAGGAGCGTCACGATGAAGATCGCCAAGGCGACGAGGGCGAGGATCGGGCAAAGGATCACTCGGACGATCGCGGAGGTCGGGCTCATCCTCCTCTTCTTCGTCCGCGCTTCCTGGATGGCCCCGGTCTTGGGATCCACCCTCGTCACCCCGGCGTCAAGCCCGTCGGGCATGAGCTCTTCCGGAGTCGTCCCCAGGGCGGTCGCAATCCTGAGGTATTCCTCGGCGCTCGGCTGCTCCTCGTTCGACTCGAGGCTCTCGATCCTGTCGAAGGGAATCCCCGACCTCTTCGCGAGGTCGTCCACGCTCAGGCGAAGGGCGTTCCTCCTCGTGGCGATCTTCTCTCCTGCGTCCATACGGCAATAGTATGCCCCGAAAGGAAGAAGAGAGGCATAGGGAAACGAAAAGCGGCCCTCTTCCGGGCCGCGAGGGAACCTGCTGGGGCGGATGACGGGAGTTGAACCCGCGAATGACCGGTTCACAGCCGGTTGTGTTGACCCCTTCACCACATCCGCCAGCGGGCGTAAGTATAGGGAGAAGAGAAAAGGCGCGCAAGGGAGGAAGGCTAGTTCCCCGGCCCCTCGTCCAGGGGCCCCTGGAGGGCGAGGAAGCCCTCAAAGTCCCTCTTCCTGAGGGACTTCATGAGGAGTTTCTCCCTTTCCTTTCCTCCAGGACCTGCCAGGGAAAGGACTCGCTCACGATATCCCTTGGCCTTCTTCCTTTTGATGAGAAGCCCGGCGAGAAGGAGCGATATCGCGAGGATCAGGAGGGCGAAGCCGATGAAGATGGGAACGACCGCGGCCGCGTAGATCGCCATGAGGGCGAAGGCCATCGCGATCCCCGTCCCGAGGTCGCTTCCCTCAGGAGGCTCGATCTCCACCCCATAGAGGACATTGAAGCCAAGGATCAGCGCGATGGCAGAAAGCCCCAGGAAGACATACGAGGCGATGCGGAACGCCCTCCGTTCCCGGAATAGGTCGGACGCCTCCTGGAACTCCTTCTCCGTGAACCGGACCTCTTTCATCAAGATATCTCCATCACGAAGGATAGCGGAGAACCAAAGGAAAAGGGAGGGCGAAGCCGCCCTCCCCAGGAAGCTTGGATTACCGCGCGACCTTCTTCTTGCGGTAGAAGAGGTAGCCCGCGGCCCCTAGGACCGCGATCCCGAGCGACGCCCCGGCGATCGCCCAGTGGATCCCGTCGCTCCCGTCTCCCTGGAATGAGAAGAACGGCTGGACTTCAGGAGTGGTAATGCGGCCACGGATGGACTCGGCCTTCTCGCCCGCGGCGACGTAGTCCTTCTGGATTCCGTTCTCGTGGCTCACGTCGCCCGACTCGTAGTCGTCGAGCATCGCAGCGGCGAAGGCGGGGTAATTCGCGCAGGTCGCATCGTACTCGTCAACGATGGACTCGAGGTTGGCGATCTCCTCGGGAGTGCTGTAAGCGCATCCGTCGACAGCCTCGAGCTTGTTCAGTGCGGCGATAGCGGAATCATCGCCAGTACCAGTCACGGAAGTTCCGTTGATAGTGATTGATTTCAGATAGAGGGCCTTACTCAGGCTACTCCCAGAGGAAGGAAGGAAGGCGATTTCAACATGCCCGACCTTGCCTTCGTCAAGGTGATAGGTGTAATCAGCAGGGTCGATAGCAAGTACGTCATCCCCGATAAGTTCTCCACCAACATAGACACAAAGCTTGGTGGTTCCTTTGGAACCTGTAGAGGCATTAACGGTGATCTCCGTAACGAGAGACTTCCCGCTCCCAATAAACAACGGACTCCTAAGCCTCAGTTCGTTAAAATGGTGACTAGAACTCCCAAACTGAACACCCTTGGTCTGGTCAAACCCCAAGTATTCAGTACCATCATCACTGAAGGAGACAGCCCAACTAAGACTGCCGATAGAAGCCACGCTCTTGATATTTCCCTCTGAACCGAAATCCGACATAGAAGCGCTGTATTCAAGAGACGGGCTGAAAGAAACCGAATAGGAGAAGGTCTTCGTGAAGGTGAGGTAAGTTACATGGACCTCAACATCATGTCCCTCCTCTTCAATTCCGACGACAGTGCCCTTTGCAGGATCGAAGGTGGCGGCCGCGGTTACATCGGAAGTGGACCCGTCGGCATAGACAGCCGTCACAGTCACGCCTTCGTAGGTGCGAGTGTCCCCGACCTCATACAAAATTTCCTCTCCAACAGCAACTTGGATATCCGTAACCTCGCGTTCCTGGACGGTAATGCCTCCGACCGTGCAGCGAAGCTCAGATCCATCCGCGTTCACAAACACAGCATCAACGGAGGTGGTTCCAGCATCCAGAACGGAAGGTTCCCAAGTAATCTTGGATAGATCAATCGCGCCCTGGTCAACGCCACCGATGTAACCATGGACTTCGATGCCTGTCGGATCAAAAGTGTCGCCCGCCAGGTATTCGGTTTTCTCAAGAGTCCCAGTTACCTTGATTTCGTCATAGGAAACCTCGCGGAAACGATAGATTTCCAAATCCGCTTGTTTTGAGGTGGTCTTATAACAAGCGAAGCGATTGTGGCTCGCGTTATGTTGGAGGAATCTGCTGGTAAAACTGCTGCTCTGAAGCCGGAAATAGCCACCCTCCAAGGTAACGGTCCAAGTGTCAGCGTCGGACGAAAGTTCGGTCAAATAGACGTTATTTGCGTCTTTTGCGTAAAGGTAAGACCCAACCTCAAGGGCATCGCACATAAGGGTGAATTTCCCATCAGCGCCACTGAGAACAAAGACTTCGAAAGTCTCGTCATACGAAACGCTATTGCCGGAAGTGCCAGTTGAGTCTTCGAAATAATTGCTTGTAAACTCACCCGCAAAATCATTATCTCTTGCAAGCAAGATGGCATCTCCGTCTTGGAGATCGCTGACAGCGCTGACCTTTTCAAAGGTCTTCCCGACCCAATCCGAAGACGCCGCTTCCGCAACGACCGCCCCTGCTAGGGGAGAGACGATGCCGGCGCCCGCGAAGGCGAGGATGCCCCCGAGGAGGGCGAGACGGAGCCTGTTCCAGATACCTTTCATCCTGGTCTCCTTCCGCTCCCCCGGGGCCCTTCCCTAGTGGGCTTCCTCCCGGAGAAGCTCCGCGTGCGAGGAAAGGAGGCCATCCATACGATCGACCCTTCTTTCCAAGGCGCGCTTCTTCACGGGGTTACTTTATCCCTGCCCCGAAGGGGCTTTCAAGAGGAGGGAAGTGTTTTCCTGAAGCAAGGAAGGAGGGAAAGGAAAGGCTCCTCCCTCCTTCTCACCAAGGCCCCCACCTTCCCCTCCTGGTTCCTCTCCCTCATCAGGGCGAGCGCCTCCCGCGGGCTGAGGGCGAGCGTCCTCTCTATGAGGGAGTCCCCGCGGGACACCATGTGGAGCGGCTCCTTCTCCCCTACGGCCCTCGCGAGGAAGAAATGGGTGATGTTCCTCCTCCCGATGAGGCGGTACTCGTCTTCCACCGAGCCGAGGTAGAGGAGGGGGCGGACCTCCCTCCCGAGCTCCTCGCGGCATTCCCTCCTAAGGGCCTCCTCGAGGGTCTCGCCCCAGTCCACGCCTCCCCCGGGGGTCTCGAGGTAGCCTTCCTTCCCGAAGGCGTCGTCCCTCCTGACCTCATGGAGGAGCACCTTCCCCTCCTCGTCGAGGACGAGCCCCCGGGCGATGACCCGGGGACGTTCCTCCCATCCTTTCTCGCGAAGGGGATAAAGGTCGTCCTCCATCCTGAAGCGGTACTTCCCCTTGAGGGACATGAGCCAGTCCTTCCTCTTGAGGGAAAGGAGGCTTCCCTCCCCGAGGGTCCCGTCCCCCCGGGGAAGGAGGACGTCCCTCCGCGGGAGGAAGCCTGCCTTAGGAAGGAGGGGCGAGCCTTCCTTCCCGAGGAGGAACTCCTTCCCGTCCCGGAGGAAGAGGAGGTAGAGGAGGAAGGAGAAGGCTTCCTCCAGAAGGGGCCTTTCCCCCTTCAGGGAAAGCGAGAGGAGGCCCCCGCGCTCCCCGATGCCGCGGAAGGAGATCTCCCCGAGGGGTTCCCTCCCTTCCCTATGGAAGAAGGAGAAGGTCCTCTCCCCCTTCCCGATCCTTTCCCTTTCCTCGAGAAGGACGTTCGTTCCGATCGTGGCCATGGAGCGATTCTATCCCCTGCCCTATAGTGATGCCATGGAACGGTACGGACGTGATAAGGGAATCGGGCTCGCCCTCGGGACGACCCTTTGCTACGAGATGCTGAGGAAGGGGAGGGAAGTCGCGCGGAAGCTCTACTTGTCCCCTCTCCTGAGGGAGGAGAGGACAAGGAAGGAGCTCGTCGCCCTGGCAAGGGAAATCCACATCCCTGTCGTCGAGAACAACCTTAAGATCTTCCGGGAAAGCGAGAAGGAAAGCTGCTACGCGATCGGGGAGTTCCTCGTGAGGGAGGAGCCTCTTCCCAAGGACGAGGACCACGTCCTCCTCGAAAGCCCGAGCACCCTCGGGAACATCGGGACGATCATGCGCTCGATGGCATCCTTCGGCGTCTCTTCCCTCGCCCTCCTCCTTCCCGCGGGGGACCCCCATTCCCCGAAGGCGGTCCGCTCCTCGATGGGCGCCTACTTCCAGACGAAGATCCGCACCTACCCTTCTTTCGACGAATACGCGCGCGACTTCCCCGGCAGGAAGATCCTCCCCTTCATGCTGGACGGGGCGACCCCCCTCCGGGAGGCGGATCTCGAGGGCCCCCTCACCCTCGCCTTCGGGAACGAAGGGAAGGGCCTCGGGAAGGAATGGAAGGAAAGGGGGAGACCCGTCCTCATCCCGATGGAGGAAGGGGTGGACTCCCTCAACCTCGATAACGCGGCCTCGATCGCCCTGTACGCGCTCCACGAGAAAAGGAGGGGCTAGCGCCCCCGGAAGGAGCGGAGGAACTCCCCGAAGTCCTTGAGGCTCCCTTCCGCGAGCATGCGGAAGGGCGGCAGGAAGCGCCGCATCCCGAACTCGACGAGCGCCATCGCGTGGCGGACTCTCCTCGCCCCCACCAGCTCCCCCTCGAAGATCGGATGGATGATGCGCACGAGGAGCAAGGGCTCCACGGGGTTCCCGAAGAGCGTCCCCTTCCCGAGGGCGAAGCCTCCGTTGGCGTACCCGAGCGCCTTCAGGCACTCCCCCCTCTGGGAAGGAAGCATCGGGAAGCTCGCCGAATAGGCGTAGAGGAGCACCCCCCGGAGCGGGGGCTCCTCCAGGTAGCGGAGCGAGACGGGGCATTCCCTCCCCGCCTTCCTGAAGGAGACGAGCATCCCCTCCTCGTCCTCCTGATAGGGATAGCCCCCTTCCTTCATGAGTTCGCGGAGGATCTTCCTTTGCTCCCCGGGGAAAAGCCGGCCGGGCCCGTCGATTTCCTCATGGACGAGGAGCGACTCCCTCCTCCTCCGTTCCTTGAGAAGAGGGAGCCACTTCCCTTCAGGGCCGGGGAAGCCTTGCTCAAGGAGGGAAGGAAGGATCTCCTTTCTAACGAGGAGGGCGTTCCGGAGGGCCGCCCTCACCGTCTTCTCCCCGACGTCCTCGGGGAAGGAAAGGAAGGGGATCTCGTAGGAAAGATAAGGGAAGGGATCCCCCTTCCTCATGACGAAGCGGCCCCAGAGGGCCTCCTCGTTCATCTTCGAAAGGGCCTCGTATAGCCGCTCCCCGGCCTCATCCATCCAGGGGATCTCCGCCCGGATGGAGGAACGGAGGGAGGAGCCCTTCTCCTCCATGGAGAAGAGAAGCCTACCCCCTTCCTCCCCTTCCTCGAGGAACCTCCCCGGCCCCGCGGGGGATAGGGAGGGCCTCTCCTTGAGGAGCGAGGCGAGGATCCTTGCCCGGAGCTCTTCCATGAGGGGAGGATACGTCCGGGACGGGGAAAGGAAAAGACCGGGGTCGCCCCCGGCCTTCCCTCATGAGCGGGCTAGCACTCGATGTAGGCCTTCTTGAACTCCTCGAAGGAAGAGTACTTCCCCTCGGCGAGCTCCTTGAGGCAGGTCAGCTCCTCGTCGCCCCAGGCGATCGTGCGCTGGATGGCGCCCCGGGCGAACTGCATCCCGAAGTCCTCGCCCCCGAAGGCGGTCCCTTCCTGGTAGTCGATCCTCTTGCCGTCGCTCGCGAGGACGAAGCGGCCCATCTTCCCGTTGTTGGTGTTCGCGTAGGCGAGGCCCTCGAGGAAGAGGGGGCGGTTGGCGATCTCCCCGATGTCGAGGGGGCACACCGTCTGGATCCACGGGTAGCTCGTGTCCGTCTCCTCGTGGAAGAGGATGATGAGGAGGAGGGTGTCGCGCGAGTCCGCCTTGAAGTTGGCGACGATGGTCTTTCCGTCCCTGGTCTCGTACTTGTAGCCGAGGTCGTCCAGCGCCTCGGCCACCGCCTGGCGCATCCTCCTGTCGAGAGGGGTGCTCCCGCTCGCGGCGGGCCCCTGGCTCACGTTCTTCTTGCCGAACATGTCTATCTTCCTCCTTCGATCAGAGCTTTTTCCGGAACTCCTCGACGGAGCGGATCTCGCCGCGGGCGACCGCGAAGAGCTCGTCGAAGAAGCCCTTCTGGGTCCCGATCACGCGCTGGCAGTAGGAGTTGACGGTCATGGGGGTGATCTCGTTCCCGACGAAGCGGAAGCCCGCCTCGGCGGCGAGGTAGTCCCCCTCGTCCCCCTCGAGGATGTGGATGTCCCCGACCACGAGCGCGCTCTCGGCGACGTTGAGGCACTCGAGGAAGAGGAGGTAGTCGACGGGATCGGGAAGCGAGACGTGGAGCCGGAAGCGCACGTTCGCCGCGTTCCCGTTGTTCACCTCGTCCAGCGTGATGACGACCTTGCGGTCGCCGTTGTCGAAGAGGGCGACGAAGCGGTTCTCGTCCCGTTCGTCCCGGTATTCGATTCCCCCGGCGTCGAGCGAGGCGGCGATCCGCGCCTTGGCCCGCTCGAGGGCGCCCCCGCTTTCCGCGGGCGCAGTCTTCCTTGTTCCGAACATGTCTTCCTCCTGTGTGATGGGAATTCTAAACGCTTTCAGAAAGGAAGGGCACTATCTATTGCAAAATTCCGGCCCGGGAGAGGGCGCTCCGCCCGCGGGAGGAGGGAGGCAGGTTCTGAAACATACTTGGTATGTTTCCCACCTTCCCTTCCTCTGGAAAAGGGGACGGTCTCCCCGTCCCCCGTTCCTTCCTTGGGGAAGGGCGGCTATTCCTGGATCGCCATGACCGAGCGGATCGCCCCCTCGATCGTCTTCTCGCGGGACTCGTGACCGTACTTGTCGACGCTCGCCGCGTCCCTGACCTCGTGGGTGAGGCAGGAGGGGCCGCCGATGCAGCCGCCGACGCACGCCATCCCCTCGACGAAGTTGAAGGGCGGGTTCCCGCGCTTCATGGCCATGAGGGCCTTCTTGCATTCCTCGAGCCCCGAGCAGGCGATAGGCTTCGCCTCGAAGGAGCTCCCCTGCTCCATGAGGGCTTCCTTGACCGCCTCGGTGAGGCCGCCGCTCCGGGCGAAGATGCGCCCGAAGAAGGAGGCGTTGTCGAGGGGCCTTTCCTCGAGGGACTTGAGGTCGATCCCCATCGCGTCGATGAGGGCCTGGAGCTCCTCGAAGGTGATGACGCAGTCGACGTATGCCCGGGACTTCTCGTCGAACATCTCCATCTTCTTGGCGATGCAGGGGCCGCAGAAGACGATCTTCGCCTTCGGGTCGGTCTTCTTCACGTAGCGCGCGATCATCGCCATCGGCGAGAGGTTGTGGCTGACCTTGTCCTTGAGCTCGGGGAAGGCGGTCTCGATGTAGCGGACGAAGGCCGGGCAGCAGGAGGAGGTGAGGATCCCTTTCTCCTCGAGCTCCTTGGCTTCCTCGTAGGCGACCATGTCGGCCCCGAGGGCGGCCTCCACGACGTTCCGGAAGCCCATCTTCTCGATGCCCATGACGACCTGGCCGAGCTTCGCGTAGTGGAACTGGCTCGAGATCGAGGGGGCGACGATCATGTAGGGGACGGAGTCGCCCCGCTCCCCTTCCTTGAGGATGTCGAGGCACTTGAGGATGTAGCTCTTGTCCATGATCGCGCCGAAGGGGCACATGTAGCTGCAGGCCCCGCAGCGCGTGCACTTCTCCTCGATGATCTCGGTGATCTGGTCCTCCCTCATGCGGATGGCCCCGACCTTGCAGGCGGCCTCGCAGGGGCGCTTGTGGTTGAGGATCGCGCCATAGGGGCACGCCTTCATGCAAAGCCCGCAGTTCACGCAGCGCGTCTTGTCGATTCTTGCGCGGAGGTCGCTCCCGAAGGAGATGCAGTTGAGCCGGCATGCCTGGGCGCAGCGGTGCGCCAGGCACCCGCGGCAGGCGTCGGTGACGGTCATCCCGCCGATCGGGCACTGGTCGCAGGCGGCCTCGATGACCTCGAGGATGTTGGGATTGCCCTTGTCCCCGCCGACGGCGAGCTTGACGCGCTCGGCGGCGATCGCCCGTTCCTTGTATACGCAGCAGCGCATCGATGGCTTCGGGCCCGGGGCGATCTTCCTCGGGATGTCCGGGAGGTCTTCCTCGAGCGTGCCGCGGAGGTAGCTCGAGGCGACCTCGCGGAGGACGCGGTACTTGAGCTCCTGCACCTGGGTGTCGAACTTGTTCATGGGCGCTCCTTTCTAGAAATAGGCGACGCGGATGTGCTTCCCCATCCTGCGGAGGGACTGGGCGAGGGCCTCGACCAGCTGCATCTTCGTCGCGATCGAGATCCCGAGGGAGGGGTCCTGGTGGGCGGGGTTCACCGCGCAGCCGACGAAGAAGCTGATGTCGCTCGCCTCCTCGAAGAGGACGCGGGCGAGGAGGGAGGCCCCGTCCTCCCTGTAGGACCAGTCGAAGTAGCGCTCGTTCTTCCCGAGGTAGTCCTCGGCGAGCCTCACGAGCGCGTTCAGGGTGATGACTCCCTCGGTGGCGAGGTCCACCCCCTCGATATGGGAGATGGGCGGGATCGCGGGGTCGGGGTAGTCGAGGGTGGGCTCCACTTTCGTCCCGAGGTAGCGGGCGCACACCTTCCCCGTCGTCCCCCCGCAGACGAGGTGCTTCCCCTCCTTGCTGAAGAAGAGGGACATCATCTTCCCGTCGTCCTCGGGGTTCGTCGCCGGGCCGACGAGGAGGTTCGCGTTCACGCGCTTCCTCCGCCTGAGGGCGAGCGCGGTCGTGTCGTCGCCCGGGCGCGAATTATAGAGGACGCGGCAGTGGTCGACCAAGAGGGTGGCGAGGTTCTTCGCCGAGATCCCGGGCGAGAAGAGGGCCTCCATGTAGGAGCCGATCTCCTTCCTCGTCCAGCCGAAGTTGAGGATCTCCCCCACGCCGGCGTAGACGGCCCCGTCGCTCATGAGGAGGAGGGCGTCCTCCGGGGCGAGCCTTCCCCTGGCCCTCCTGACGGCCTTCCCCCCGATCTCGAGGTCGTCCCAGAGGAGGGGGGTCTCCTTCCCCCCGTGCAGGTAGAGGGGCTCGGGGTTGTCGAAGTTATAGATGGTGAAGGCCCACTCGGGCGTGACCTTGGCGATCGTGAAGGTGCTGTAGGCGACGTTCCCCCGGTCCTTCGACACGGGGAGGGTCCGCGCAAGGGCGTCCACCGCCTCGCGGAGGGGAAGGCCCCCCTCCACCATCCGGGAAAGGAGGGTCGAGGCGAGGGTGCTCAGGATGTTCGCCTGGACCCCGCTCCCGAGCCCGTCGGCGAGCACGAGGACGCTGTCCCCCTTCTCGGGGACGATGGCCCGCGCCTGGTCGCCGCAAAGCTCCTCGCCCTTCTTGCAAAGGGAGAGGGAGCCCCACTCCAGCTCCGTCCTATCGGCCGTCCACGCCATCCTCGTCCTCTCCCGGGAGCGCGTCCTTGAGCCGCGCGAGGGCGACCTTCGTCTCGGCGGCGCTCTCGCCGAGGAGGGAGGCGATCTCCTGGACCGCCCGCATGTTCCGCTCGACGACCTCGTTGACCGTCTCCGCGGTCCTCCTGGCCCTCTCCAGGGCCTCGCTCCGGCGCTCCTCCTCCTTCGTGATGTCGCGGAAGACGCCGATGAGGACGTGGAAGCGCTCCTCGTAGGTGATCGTCGCCATCAGGCACTTCCCGTACTCGGCGAGGTAGACCTTCCTATCCTTCACCTTCTCGCCCCCGAGCGTGAGGGCGAAGAGCCCCGGGTCCATGAGGGCGTTGATCTCCTTCCCCTTCAGGTCCTGGGGGGAGGGGGCGCCGACGAGCCTCGCCATCTCGGGGTTGGCGAGCTCCACATGGAAGGACTCGTCGAGGACGAGGATCGCCTCCTCGCTCCCCTCGACGATCGTGTCCCCGAAGTTCTCGGCCTTCGCCATGAGGTAGGGGAGGCACATCTCCTCGCTCGCCTTCCCCTCGAGGACGGCGATCGCCTTCGCCCGGCACGTGGGATAGCCGCAGGAGGAGCAGTTCAGCTCGTCCCGGGGGCTTCTCTTCCCGATCGAGGAGAGGACCTGGCGGATCTCTTCCTCGCTATGCTCCTTCCGCGGGCGGGGCGCCCCGTGGAAGAAGGCGCTGAGGGCGCCCTTCTCCATGGGCTCGACCGGGAAGTCCTTCTCCCCGGCGCTGTCGCGGACGAGGATCGTCCCGGCCAGGAGCGAGCCGTTCCTCTTCCGGATGACCGGCCCGTTCACGCAGGAGCCGTGGCAGCTGCTCATCTCGACGAAGGCGCGGTGGACCCGGCCTTCCTTGATGTCCTCGAGGGCGGAGAGGGTCTCGTCCATCCCCCCGACGGCGAGGTAGCGGTACCCTTCCTCCTTCCCCATCGTGTCGAGGATGCCCCCTTCCACGGGGAAGAGGCGGGCCTTCCCCTCCTCCTTCCTGTCCCCTCCCTGGGAAGTCTTCTTGAGGGCGATCCCCGCTTCCTCGAGGAGGAGGTCCAGCTCCTGGTAGGTGAGGACGCAGTCGACGAGCCCCTCGGACATGTCCCCTTCCTCCTTCTTGGCGATGCAGGGGCCGACGAAGACGACCTTCGCGTCCTTCTCGCGGGCCTTGATCGCCTTCGCGTGGGCCTGGAGGGGCGTCATCACCGGGGCGAGGAGCGGGACGAGGGAGGGATAGTACTTCTCCACGAGCGCGTTCACGCTCGGGCAGCAGGTGGAGATGAGGACGTCGGCCTTCCCCTCGCGGAGGATCTCCTCGTAGCGCCTCTTCACGAGGGTCGCCCCGACGGCCGTCTCCTCCACGCTCCGGAAGCCGAGGGCAAGGAGCGCCTCCTCCATGTCCTTGAGGGAGGAGCCGGGGTAGGCGGCGTGGAAGCTGGGCGCGAGGGAGCAGACCGCCTTCCCCGTGCGGAGGATCTCCTTCGCCTTCCCGCGGTCGTCCCTCACTTCCTTGCAGTTCTGGGGGCAGACGAGGTAGCAGCGCCCGCAGAGGACGCAGTCCCCCTGGACGATCCTGGCCTGCCCGTCGTGGAAGCTGATGCTCTTCACCGGGCAGCTCCGGATGCACTTGTAGCAGCTCCGGCAGTCGTTCTCCTTGCTCACGAGGACGTTCATAGGGACTCCTTCAAAGGGGAAAAAAGGAAAGAGGGGCGCCTCCCCCTAGAGGAGAGGCGCCACCTTGTCGTCGAAGAGCTGCCCGACGTTCTCCGGGCGGATGCCGGGGACGATCTCCTCCCCGATCCGCACGGCCACCCCGTCGTGGGAGCAGCAGGAGAGGCAGAAGGCGGCCTTGAGCTCGACCTTCTCCTCCCAGTGGCGCTTCCGGATCTCCTCCCGGCAGCGCTCGATGACCTCGGGGGAGCCCTTGAGGTGGCAGGAGCTCCCGACGCAGATGCTCAGGGTAACCATATCTAGTTCCCCTTATACGCCTTCCGCATGATCTCGACCATCTCCGAGACGAGCGGCATGCGCGGGTTGCAGGGGGTGCACTGGTCCTCGTAGGCGAGGTAGGCGAGGGGCTCGAGGTTCTTCTCCCAGGCCGCCTCGTCGGGGACGAGGGACTGGAAGTTCGGGTCGATGCCGATCTCCTTGATGAGGTTCATGACGGCCTCGCTCAGCTTCCTCGTCGCCTCCTCCGGGGTGGCGGCGGGGATGTCGAGGATCTTGCAGATCGTCATGTACTTCCTGTCGCACTGGTACTCCTCGTACTTGGGCCAGACGCTGAGCTTGGTGGGGACGGTGCCGTTGTAGCGGATGACGTGCGGGAGGAGGATGGCGCAGGTCCTGCCGTGGACGAGGTGGTACTCGGCGCCGATCTTGTGGGCGAGGGAGTGGGTGATGCCGAGGAAGGCGTTGGCGAAGGCCATCCCGGCGATCGTCGCCGCGTTATGCATCTTCTCCCTGGCCACGAGGTCGTGCTTCCCGTCCTTGACGGCACGGGGGAGGTAGTCGAAGACGAGGCGGATGGCGTTGAGGGCGAGCCCGTCGGTGTAGTCGCTGGCCATGACGGAGGTGTAGGCCTCGATGGCGTGGGTGAGGACGTCCATCCCCGTCTCGGCGGTCGCCCTGGCGGGGAGGTTCGTCGTGAACTCGGGGTCGACGATCGCGATCGTCGGGGTGAGGGAGTAGTCGGTGAGCGGGTACTTCTTGAGGTTCGCCTTGTCGCTGACGACGGCGAAGGGGGTGACCTCGCTCCCGGTCCCGGAGGTGGTCGGGATGCAGATGAGCTTGCTCTTCCGCCCGAGCTCGGGGTACTTGAAGGCGCGCTTCCGGATGTCCATGAACTTCTGCTTGAGGTCGTCGAAGTTCACCTCGGGGTGCTCGTAGAAGATCCACATCCCCTTGGCGGCGTCCATCGGGGAGCCCCCGCCCAGGGCGATGATGGTGTCGGGCTCGAACTCCTTCATGAGGGCGACGCCCCGGCGGATGGTGCTGATGTCGGGGTCGGGCTCGACCTCGCTGAAGAGCTGGTAGGTGACTTTGTTCCGGCGGAGGTTGATCTGCTCGATGATCTTGTTGAGGAAGCCGAGCTCGACCATCGAGCGGTCGGTGACGATGAACACCTTGCTCATGTCCTTGCAGGACTTCAGGTACTGGATGCTGTTCCGCTCGAAATAGATCTTCTGGGGCACCTTGAACCACTGCATGGTGTTCCTCCTCTTGCCGACTTGCTTGATGTTCAGGAGATTGATGGCGCTGACGTTGCCCGCCACGGAGTTATGGCCGTAGGAGCCGCAGCCGAGGGTGAGGGAGGGGATGAAGGAGTTATAGACGTTGCCGATGCCGCCGAAGGTGGAGGGCGAGTTCCAGATGACGCGGATGGCGAGCACCCTGTCACCGTACTTGTCTGCCATCTCCTGGCTCTTGCAGTGGATCGCGGCGGAGTGCCCGAGCCCGCCGAACTCCAGCATCTGCTGGGACATCCTCGTCCCTTCCTCGAAGCCGTCGACCTTGTAGACGCCCAGGACCGGGGAGAGCTTCTCGCGGGAAAGGGGCTCCTCCGGGCCGACGGAGTCGAGCTCGCAGCAGATGATCGAGGTCCCTTCGGGAATCTCGATCCCCGCGTTCTTGGCAAGGGTCGTCGTCCCCATGCCGGCGGCGGCGGAGTTGAGCCTGGCGTCCTCCACGCCGGGCTGCCCCTTCTCCACGCCGAACATGTAGCGCTCGAGCTTCCTCGTCTCCTCGGGGGTGCAGAAGTAGGCGCGGTAGCGACCAAGGAGCCTCTTCACCTCGTCGTAGGCCGGCTCGTCGACGAAGATCGCGGACTCGGAGGCGCAGATCATCCCGTTGTCGAAGGCCTTGGAGAGGACGACGTCGTTGACGGACTGCTCGAGGTCGGCGCTCCGGTCGATGTAGCAGGGGACGTTCCCCGCCCCGACGCCGAGGGCCGGCTTCCCGCAGGAGTAGGCGGCCTTCACCATCGAGTTCCCGCCGGTGGCGAGGATGGTGGCGACGTCCGGGTGGGCCATGAGGGCGCTCGTGGCCTCCATGGAGGGGTGCTCGATCCACTGGATGCAGTTGGCCGGGGCCCCGGCGGCGACGGCGGCGTCCCGCATGACGATCGCCGCGGCCTTGGAGGACTGCTGGGCGCCCGGATGGAAGGCGAAGATGACCGGGTTCCTCGTCTTCATGCAGATGAGGGACTTGAAGATGACCGTGGAGGTCGGGTTGGTGACCGGGGTGATGCCGCAGACGATGCCGACCGGCTCGGCGATCTCGGTGATGCCCGTGACGGGGTTCTCGCTGATGACGCCGACCGTCTTCAGGTGGCGCATGTGGTTCACCACGTACTCGCAGGCGAAGAGGTTCTTCGTGGCCTTGTCCTCGAAGACGCCGCGGCGGGTCTCCTCGATGGCGGCGCGGGCGAGGGTGCCGTGGTGGTCGAGCCCGGCGACGGACATCTTCGCGACGATGTAGTCGATCTTCTCCTGGTCGAAGTCGGGATTGGTCGAGAACTCCTCGAGCGCCTTCTTGGCGCGCTCGACGAGCGAGTCGACCTCCTCCTGGGCGGCCTTCTTCCGCTCCTCGGGGGTCAGCTCCTTGGACGCGGGCTTCGTTTCCTTCTTCTCTGGCATGGGTATCCTCCTTTAAGAACGCATGGCGTCGGAATCCAGACGGTGGGCGAGGACGGCGAGGGAGCTGGCGAGGTTGACTTCCTCGAGGACCACTCCCCTGGGAACGGAAAGATGGACGGGGGCGAAGCTCCAGATCCCGTGGCACCCGGCCCGGACCGCCATGTCGGCGGAAGACTGGGCGGCAGATGCGGGCGTGCAGACGATCGCGATCCTCGCGTCGAGCCCTCGCGCGAGCCTCTCCATGTCCTCGATGGGGTAGACGGGGACGTCCCCGATGCGGAGCCCGACCTTGCGTGGGTCCGCGTCGAAGGCCGCCTTGATGTCGAGCCCCATGTCGCGGAAGGAGGGGTAGCGGAGGAGGGCGGAGCCGAGGGAGCCCGCGCCGATGAGGATCGCGGAGTCCGCCTCGCGATAGCCGAGGAACGCCTCGAGGGTCTCGATGAGGGACTCGACCTTCCTGCCCTTGCGCGGCCTTCCCCCTTCCTCGGAGACGGCCTGGAGGTCCTTCCGGACCTGCTCCTCGCTATAGCCCAGGGCCTGGCCGATCCTGGTGGAGGAGACGTAGATCGCCCCCTCCTCCCTTAGCCCGATGAGGTACTTCAGGTAGACGGGGTAGCGCTGCAGCTGGTTCTTGGAGAATTTCGCCTCTCTCATATTTCCTTTCCCGATGCGAAGGATAGCGAGAGGAAAATAGGAACTCAAGCATTCGAGCAAAGAATACCGGTTTACCGGATTTAGGTATCCGAAAACTACGAAATCGATTATTTAGCCTAAATTTATGATTTTCCAATTCAGGAAAGCGTTATCGATATTATCCAAGTGCTACATCCAGGGCCATCATCAGGGCGAAGCCGACAGCGAAGGAAAGGACGAGGATGTTGGAGTGCCCCTCTTCCTTGCTGGGGATCATTTCCTCGACGACCACGTAGATCATCGCCCCCGCGGCGAAGCTGAGGGCATAAGGCAGGACGGGCTCCACGTAGGCGGCCAGGAGGCAGGCGAGGATCGCCGCGAGAGGCTCCACAACCCCGGAAAGAATCCCGTAGAGGCAGCTCTTCCCCTTGCCTTTCTTCTCGCGAAGAGGGAGGGCGACGGCGAGCCCTTCCGGAAAGTTCTGGAGAGCGATCCCGATGCCGATCACGAGCGCGGACATGAGGCTCATCGAGCCGCTGGTGAGGAAGGAAGCGATCGCCACGCCTACCGCCAGCCCTTCCGGTATGTTGTGGATGGTCATCGCGAGGAAGAGGAGGCCTTCCCTCGACATGGAGGAGCTCCTGCCCTCCTGGGTGGAATCCTTCGGATGGATATGGGGCACGAGGACGTCGAGAAGATATAGGAAGAGGATGCCGACGAGGAAGCCGACGACAGGAGGGATCCAGGATAGGGACGCCCCCAGCTGGGCGTTGCTTTCCTCAAGGGAGGGCATGAGGAGCGAGAAGAAGGAAGCGGACACCATGACGCCCCCGGCAAAGCCGTAGAGGGCCTGCTGGAGCCAGCGGGGCCCGCTTCCCTTCCCGAGGAGGGAAAGGAGGGATCCGAGCACCGTCCCGAGGAAGGGGATGGCGATGATGAGGGCCGCGTAGCCGATCTGCGCGGGGTCCACGTTCATGGTAGAAAGAATGGGTGCCATACGCGGAATTTATAGGGAATGTGCGCGCAAAGCGCAAGGAAAGCGAACGGGAGGGATGGCAGATATTGAAAAACCCGGCAGAACCGGGTTCAAGATGCGGATTCCCGCTACTCCGCCTTGTAGCCGGCCTTGCCGACGGCTTCCACGAGGGCGTCGCGGGAAAGCCCCGTCCCGCGGACGGCGGCCTTCTTCCCTTCCAGGGACACCTCGGCCTCTTCGACGCCAGGAAGGGCGAGGAGGGCCTCCTTCACGTGCTTCACGCACATCTGGCACATCATGCCCTCGACCTTGATCTCGATCGTCTCCACGCTCTCACCTCCTTTCCGTTCTTCTTCCGCAAGGGGGCAGGAAAGGGGGCACTCCCCTCCTTCCTTGCCCCGGACTGGCTTCCATAGGCTGATGGTCAGCGCGTTCAGGACGACGAAGACCGAGCTGAGGCTCATCGCGAGGGACCCGATCATCGGACTCAGGGCGATGCCCAGGGGGTAGTAGAGGGCCCCGGTCGCCAGGAAGATGCCGACGAGGTTATAGATTAGCGCCCAGAAAAGCCCGAGCCGGATCGTATGGAGGGTCCTCCTGGACAAGGAGAAGGCGTTCGCCACGTCCATGAGATCGCCTCTGAGGAGGACGATGTCCGCGCTTTCCTTGGCAACGTCGGAGCCGGCGCCGATGGCGATCCCGATGTCGGAGGCGCTGAGGGCGATCGCGTCGTTCACCCCGTCCCCCACCATGGCGACGAGCGGGCCTCCTTCCTTTTTGAAGGAAGCGACGATCTCGGCCTTTTCCGCGGGAAGCACCTCGCTTCGCACCTCGTCGATCCCCACCTCCCGGGCGATCGACTCGGCGGCGAGCCGGTTGTCCCCCGTCAGCATGACCGTCCGGATGCCCTTGGAGGAAAGGGCATGGATGGCTTCCTTCGCCCCCGGCTTCACCACGTCCTTCAGGGCGAGGAGGGCCTTCGCCTCCCCGTCCACGAGCACGTAGAGGACCGTCTTCCCTTCCGAAGAAAGGCGCGTCGAGACTTCCTCCAGGGAGCCGGGAAGGCCGTCCTTGAAGGCGCGGGCGTTCCCCGCGAGGACCTTCCTCCCTTCCACGACCCCCGCGAGCCCGACCCCGTCCAGCGAGGCGAAGCCCTCGACGGGAAGTTCCTCCGTCCCCGGGCGGTAATCGAGGATCGAGGAGGCGAGAGGATGCTCGGAGCGTCTTTCCAAGGCGGCGAGGAGAGGATAGGGATCCTCCTTCCCGAGGAGGATGTAGTCGGTGACCTTCATCCGTCCCTCGGTGATGGTGCCCGTCTTGTCGAAGAGGACGGTCCCGACGGAGCTCGTCCTTTCGAGGATCTCGGCGTTCCGGATGAGGAGCCCCGCCTGGGCGCCTTTCCCGGAGGACACCATGATGGCGACCGGGGTGGCGAGCCCGAGGGCGCATGGGCAGGCGATGACAAGGACCGAGACCGCGAAGTTGAAGGACGTCTCGAAGTCGCCCGTCGCGATGATCCAGCCGAGGAAGACGAGGAGGCTGAGGAGGATGACCGCGGGCACGAAATAAAGGGAGATGCGATCGGCAAGGCGGGAGATCGGGGCCTTTGAGTCGGAAGCCTCCTTCACAAGGCGGATGATCTGTTCGATGGAGGTGTCCTCCCCGACCTTCTCCGCCTCGACCTCGAGGTAGCCTGCCTCGAGGATGGCGCTGCTATAGACCGTCTCCCCCGGCCCCTTCAGGCGCGGCATCGACTCCCCGGTGATGTTCGCCTCCATGAGGGAGCCCTGCCCGGAAATGATTTTTCCGTCCACGGGGACGAGGGCCCCCTTCCTCACGATGAGGATGTCCCCTTTCCTCACCTCCTCGACGGGGATTTCCCTTTCTTCCCCGTCCCTTCTGACGACGGCCTTCTTGGGGGCGAGGTCCATCAGGGATTCGATCGCCTTGGTCGTTTTTCTTTTGGAAAGGCCCTCCAGGTATTTCCCGAGCGAGACGAAGGTCAGGATCATCGCCGCGGAGTCGAAGTAGAGGGAATGCATGTAGTCGTGAACGGGGCCCATGTCCCCGTGCCCGAGGCCATATGCCATCCGGAAGATCGCGTAGAGCCCGTAGACGAGGGAGGCGAGGGAGCCGATCGCGACAAGGGAATCCATGTTCGGCTCCAGATGGAGGAGGCGGAGGATCCCGTTCTTGAGGTAATGCCCGAAAAGGATGAGGGACGGGACGGCGAGAAGCGCCTGGAGGAGGACGTTCAGGAGGGCGTTCTCCTCCCCGTCGAGAAAGGCGGGAAGGGGGATCCCGATCATCGGGCCCATCGAGACGTACATGAGGAGCAAGAGGAAGAAAATGCCCGCGATGAGCTTCCCCAGTTCCTTGTCGAAACCGTGTTTCTTGGAATTTGGAAGGGGCTTTGCAGGCTTATTCCCTTCTCCTTCGGGAATCGCGCGGTAGCCGCCCCGGCTGACCGCGAGGAGGATGTCCTCTTCCTGGATCGCTCCGTCCTCCCATTCGACCTCCATGCTGTTTGTAAGAAGGGAGACGCGGCATTCCTTCACCCCGGGGAGCTTCCCTACGGCCCGCTCGACATGGGCCTGGCAGGAGGCGCAGGTCATCCCCTCGACCAGGAACTTCTTCCTCACCTCGTCCACCTCCTGACGAGCTCATAGGCTTCTTCCATCGCCCCGGCGCCCTCTTCCTCCACTTCCTTCACCACGCAGGTGCGGAGGTGCTTCTCGAGAATCTCGGTGGCAAGGGAGCGGACGGCGCGCTCGATCGCGGATAGCTGGAGAAGGAGGTCGGCGCAGTAGCGGTCCTCCTCCACCATCCTCCTGACCCCGCCGACCTGGCCTTCGATGCGGGCCAGGCGGTGGTCGAGCGATTTCTTCTCCTCTTCGCTCCGGTGAGTCCGCTTATGCTTGTCCATGAACTAAAAATATACCCTCCGGGGGTATCTTTCCAAGCAAGACGCCTAGTTTTCGAGAGGGACCCCGTGAAGATGGGGGAGGTGGCGCGCCTCTTCCTCGATCTCGATGAGGCCGTCGTAGAGGTCCTCGGCCTTATGGAGGTAGAGGGGAAGGCAGGCGAGGGCGTAGACAGGAAGCGAGACGAGGACGGAAAGAAGCGCCCCGAGCCAGTCCCCCGTCACGAAGAAGAGGGAGGAGCCAAGGAGGGTCGCGGCGGTCAGAGGGACCTTGTTGAGCGTCGCGAGGAAGAAGCAGGAGGCGAAGACGATCCAGAAAGGCGAATAGGAAGGATCCATCCCGAGGAACTCTTCCGCGAGGAGGGTGGCGAGCCGCCCAAGGAGCGCGCCCATGGCGAGCGAGGGAATGACGATTCCGCCCGTGGAGCCGGCGTTCCCCCCGACGATGGTGAGGAGGAAGCGCACGGCGAAGAACAGGAGCGCGCTCCACCAGAGGGCGATCCCCGTGGTATGTTCCACGAGCGCGTGCCCGCTCCCGATGACGGCCTCGTAAGGGAAGAGGAAGCCCGTCACCATGACGAGGAGGAAGAAGACGGGCGTGCGGAGACGGAAGAGAAGGCGGTCGCGCCTGAGCCTCACGTAGGCGTTCAGCTTCCGGAAGAGCCAGGAGAAGAGATAGACGAGGGGAGGGACGAGGAAGAAGAGGAAGGCGAGCATGTAGAAGCTTCCCCATCCCGGGAAGAGGAGGCCCTCGAGGGCGAAGATGCGCTTCATCCCGGCGGCCGTCTCCACCGCGTAGCTCACAAGGTAGGCGGAAAGGCACATGAGGATCCCCTTCCAGAGAAGGCGCCAGGAGAAGTGGTGCCAGCCTTCCTCGAAGCCGTAGATGAGGCCGCTCAAGGGCGCGAGGAAGGCGGCGCCGAACCCGGCGGAAAGACCCATCGCGATCTCGCCGCGGTTCCCGACGTTATGGCGGTCCAGCCTTTGCCCGAAGACCACGAGCTGGCCGGAAAGAAGGCCGCCCGCCCCCTCGGGGCCGAGGGGGATCGCCGTCACCGCGGTCAGGAAGCTCCCGCCGACGACCGCGCCGATCCTGCCGAAGCCGGAAATGTCCTCTTCCCCGCGGATCGCCATGAGGACGTGGGGCACCTCGATGCCTTCGGCGATCGGCTCCCTCCTGACGACCTGATAGGAGAGGAAGGAAGCGACGAGGGTGATGATGATCTGCGCGAGGATCACATAGGGATCGCGGCTCGCGTGCATCTCGATCGAAAGCTCCCCGAGGAGCTCGAAAAGAAGGCCGAACGTGCTGATGGAAAGGCCGATGAGCGCGCCGAGGAAGAGAACGTGGAGCGCGTCCTTGAGCGCACCGGCAATCCGTTGCATCGAGGGAAGGTTATCCTTCCCCCGCTTCCTTGGCAACGGATAGCGATCGGGTTGCCCTCTTTCCCCACCCGATCTAGGATCGGGCGATGGCTAGGGAAGGGCTGAGGCCGCCGGTGAAGTGGGCGGGCGGGAAAAGGACCCTCTACAAGAGGCTCCGCCCCCTCATGCCCGACCTCATCCCCTTCTACTCGGAAGCCTTCGTAGGGGGGGTGGAATCCTATTCCAGCTCGCTCCAGAGAAGGCGCTCATCAATGACGCCGAGCCTGAGCTGATCGATCTGTACGAGACCATCCGCGACGACTTGCCGGGTCTCATCCGCCTCCTTTCCAAATGGGACACGGACGAAAAGAGTTTCTACCGGATCCGCGACATCGACAGGATCCCCGGGGCGAAGGAAAGCCTGGGCAGGACGTTCCGCGCGGCCAGGACGCTTTATCTCAACAAGACATGCTTCAACGGCCTCCACCGCCTCAACGGGAAAGGAGAGTTCAACGTCCCTTATTGCCATGCAAGGAAGAGCGTGCTGGACATCGAAGGCCTGAGCGCCCTTAGCGAATACCTGAAATCCTCGGATATCTCCTTTTCCTGCAGGGATTTCGAGCCATTCATCGATAAGCTTCCGGCGGATTGCTTCCTTTATCTCGACCCTCCCTACGACCCCATCAGCAAGACGAGCGCCTTCGTCTCCTACACGGACGGCGGGTTCGGGAAGGATGACCAAAGAAGGCTCGCGGAGTGCCTGAAGAGGTTCCGGGAAAGGGGAGGAAGCTTCCTCTTGTCCAATAGCGACACCCCTTTCGTCCGCTCCCTCTACGAAGGCTGGTGCGAGCTTATCGAGGTGTCCGCCAGGAGGAGCCTGGCCGCTTCCTCCTCCTCAAGAGGCAACGTAGTGGAGCTCGCGATCCGGGAGAAGGGGAATGGCTGAGGGAAGGCTCGGGACCGAGAAGTCCTGGGAGCGCCTCTTCGAGGAGCTCGACATCCTCGATAGCGTCGAGGAGCACGGCTCCTTCCGGATATGCGCGGATAAGATCCACGCCTACCGCGAGCCGCGCCTCATGACGAAGTTCGACGAAAGCAACGACCTTCCTGTGAATTTCAAAGAAAACGGCCTGGCGATCCTTCCTGTTTCCCGGACAGAATGGACGATTGGCCCCTACCGCGCCTACAAGGAGTTCGATAGGGGCAAGGAGCCGCCCGTATCCTACTTCGAGCCGCCCGCGGACTGCCTTCTTCTCCACGAGGAGAACATCAGGACGGAGGACCAGCGTCTCAGCCAGCTTTTCGCAAGCGGCGTCTTCTCGCGTTTCCTGGGGGAGGAAGTCCGCTACGTGAACCCCGGCCGCTTCGGGTCAGGAAGCTTTTCCTACCGCATCGGGGACACGAGGGCGAAGGACGTCCTCCACGAAGTCCGGGTCCAGGGAGCGCAGATGGAGATCGACGCCGCCTTGGAAGGCCCTTCTTCCATCACCCTCGTCGAGGCGAAGAACTTCTTCCCCAAGGACTTCCTGGTCCGCCAGCTCTACTATCCGTTCCTCAGCTATCGCTCGGGAGGAACGCTCGGAGGAAAGAGGATCCGGGCGCTATATATCACCTATCTTTCCGGGGTGTACCAGCTTTGGGAATATGACTTTACTGATCCCGGGCGATACGATTCCCTCGTCCTCGTAAAGACTGAGCGATGGCATCAGAAGGAAGAACATCCCTTTTCGATGGCAGACATCCAAGAGGCACTTGCCCTGCCTCTGAGGCAACCAATTACCAACACGTTCCTTCAGGCGAACAATCTCGATTTGGCTATGAACTTGCTGCGCAAGATCGGAAGCGAAGGCATCACTGGGGAGGAAGCAGCTAAAGCGATCGGCTATGTAAGGCGGCAAGGGAACTACTATCTAAGTTCTCTAGAATTCCTTTCTCTGATAAAAAGAGACAAACATCGCTATTACCTGACACAAGACGGGAAATCCATCATAAGCATGTCGCCTTCTGAATTTTGGAAAGATCTAGCCAAAAGAATACTGACAGTTGAACCTATCCGGGTCCTAATGAACGGCATCCTCAAAGATGAATTGGAAGAAGCGGTTAAAATCGCCTTTGGTCTGATCTCCTCAAATTTCAAACTTAACGACGGAACACCAAAAAGAAGAATCAATTCCTCAATTTCCTGGTGCCGTCGGCTTCTGAGGGAAGCCGAAGGAAAGTAGGTCTCCCCTTTGCCTGGAGGTTTCTTTGCTACACTACACCCATGGCAGAAATCATCCTTAGGACGGAGGACATCACCAAGCGCTTCCCTCTCCCCAGGAAGGAGAGGAGGACGGGACGCGAATGCCTCACCGCGGTCGACCGTGTCTCCCTTTCCCTCCGGAAAGGCGAGATATACGGCCTCCTCGGCCCCAACGGGGCGGGCAAGACGACGACTCTTCGCATGATTGGCTCCCTTATCGCCCCGGACGAAGGCTCGATCATCTACGAAAACCGAAATATCAACGAGGATCTGAAGGGTTATCGCTCTAAGATCGGCTTCCTTACAGCAGAACTGAAGCAGGACGGATTCTTCAGCCCCGACTATCTCTTCGACTTCATGAGCGAGCTCCACGGGATACCGAAGGAAGAGTCCAGGGAACGAAAGGAACGGCTCTTCCAGGAATTCGGGATCGCGCCTTTCCGGGACAAGAAGATCGAGACGCTTTCGACCGGCATGAAGCAGAAGGCCTCCCTCGCCCTCGCCCTCGTGAACGACCCGGACCTCGTGATCTTCGACGAGCCGACCAACGGCCTCGACATCCTTGGGGCGAAGGCGGTCGAGGACTTCCTTCGTTCCCTCAGGACAAAGGGAAGGACGATCCTCCTCTCCACCCACATCTTCTCCCTCGTCGAGAAGCTCTGCGACCGCGTCGGCGTCCTCCTGGAAGGACGGCTCGTCAAGGAAGGGACGCTTGATGAAATCCGGGCCGGGAAGTCCCTCGAGGACAGCTTCTTCGACCTCCTTGGGGAAAGGGGAGAATCATGAAGGCCTTCCTTGCGATCTTCCGGAAGGAGCTCCGCCGCTATTTGACCGACCCGCGGATGCTCCTGGCGCTCTTCCTCCCCGGAATCCTCATCCTCGTCATCTACCCGCTCATGGGGACCGCCCTCCAGGGGCTTGAGCTTTCCGGGAGCCCGGAAGGCGAGACCTTCTCCATCGCCTACATGGAAGATTTCTCCGAGGAACGGGAAGAGCCAGTGCTCCTGACCCTGTTCGAAAGCGCGCTCGAGGATCAGCAGAAGGGAAACCGCGCCTCCTTCCACCCTGTCCCCCGGGCGGAGCGCGAGGAGGCGATGGGCAAGGTCGGCGAAGGGGAGTACGACCTTTTCCTCGACTATTCCCCTTCCTTCGAGGACGTCCTCTTCGACCGCACGGACGTCCCCTCGCTGGCCCTTTATTACGACGGGGCCTCCGAGAAGGCCACCTACGCGCACGCCCTGATGCTTGAGCTCGTCCCCCTCGCCTACGACGGCTATCTCCTGAACCAGGGGCCGGAGGGCCCCATCGACGGGAACCTTGGGAAAGGCGACTACCAGGGCAACCAGCTCATCTCCTTCCTCTTCCCTCTCATCACCGTTTCCCTCCTCATGTCGAGCGTCTGCTCCCTCACCCCCGAGGCCATCGCCGGGGAAAAGGAAAGGGGGACGCTCGCCGCGCTCCTCATCGCCCCCGTCCCCCGGGGGACGATCGTCTGGGGCAAGATGGCCTCCGCCGGGACGGTGTCGCTCCTTTCCGGGGCCATCAGCTTCCTCGGGACCGTCCTTTCCCTCCCCTTCCTCATGGGCGGGACGGGCCTCTCGCCCGCACTCGTCTTCCCCGTGCTCCTCATCATCTTCTCCGCGCTCTTCCTCTTCCTCGCCATCGGCTTCCTTCTTTCCACCCTCGCGCGTTCGGTGAAGGAGGCGAACTCCTGGATCGGCCCCTTCCTGAGCATCGGGATCCTCGCCTCCGTCTTCGGCGCCTTCCTCGACCTGAGCGCGTTGCCTTTCTCCTTCGTCCCGGTGCTCAACGTAACCACCTGCATGGCCCTCGTCATCCGGAGCGAGGCGCTTCCCTGGGCGTATCTCGCGATCACGATCATCGTCAACCTCCTGGCGACCGTCCTCCTCGTCTTCCTCACCGACCGCCTCTTCCGTTCGGAGAGGGCGCTCTTCCGTCGCTAGAGATTTCTCTTGACCTTTCCGGAGGGAAGGGGAATATAGCGAGGCTTATGCGCCTACGCGCGTAAGCCCCAATCATCAAGGAGTCATTCGATGAACAAGATGAAGCTGCCGCTTCTGATCCTCTCCGCCACCCTGCTCCTCGCATCCTGCGGGGGAGGCGACGAGAGTTCCTCCCCGTCCCTCAGCGAAGGGACCTCCTCCTCCCAGGGAGAAGGAACCTCTTCCTCTACCTCTTCATCCCAAAGCGAGCCTCCCGCCCCGGAAGGCTGGACGGAAGCCCAGGCCTCCTTCCAGGAAAGCTACCTCGGGGAAGGCTACTCCATCCCGTGGATGGACTTCGGGAAGGAAGGCGAGTTCCAGCCATATGAGATGGTGGGCGCCCTCGGCTACGTCGTGGAAGACGTGACATACGGGCTTCTTCTCGACTACGCCGACCTGCTCGAGGAGAAAGGCTTCGTCGAGGACCCGGATTACCCGGAGCTCCAGCTCGGCGAGCTTTGCTACTTCGACTACCAGGAGGGCAAGGAATGGCGCTACGACCTTTACATGGTGAACTCCGCCGGGAGCTTCACGACGATCCAGGGCGACCTGCACATCGACGTCTACCCGACCGTCTACGACCCTGAGTGGCCTTCCGCGGAGATCGCGATGGCGATGAACGCCAACGGCATGGGCGACGTCATGGTGCCCGACTGCTCCTCCCTTCCGAGCCAGAACTACGTCTTCCGCAACGTCGGAGGCATCGTCCAGGTGAGCTGGGAGGGCCCGGAGGACGTCGCCGACAAGGAAGCCCTCGAGAAGATCTTCGTGGACGCGGGCTGGACCTACGATCCCCTCCAGAACGGCTACCTCGACCCGACCGGGACCGCCCTTTGCTACATCGGGATCGAGGAGAGCTTCGGCAACCTCTTCCTCCAGATCGGAAACCCTCTTCCGACTGAGATCCCCCAGGACCAGCTCGACATCTATTTCACGGTCATGCTCCAGATCGACCCGGTCGATATCCCTGAATACCCCGGGAAGGCGACCTACGACTACCGCCTCATGGATAGCGACTATGGGATCTACGGCCTCGTCGTCCGGGCGGAGGGCCCGCTCTCCCAGTGGATCGACGAGCTAGAGGGCCGGGGCTGGACGACGAGTTCCGCCGGCGAAGGCATCTATAGCGCCATTCTTGGCAACCTCGAGATGATCCTCGCCGAGCAAGACGGGATCATCCTCGTCCTCTTCCAGTACCACTTCGTCTGGCCGACGGATGAAATCGGCCAGGCCATGGAGGACATCGGCTTCCCCGGGGTAAGCTTCCCTGACCTCACCTCCGCCGGGATCGCCGAGATGGCCGTCTTTAACGACCAGGCCGCGAACCCCGGCCTCATCCAGCTCCAGATCCTTTCCTCCGACTACGGCTACATCGGCGCCCAGATCGGCGCCATCCTCGAGGAGAACGGCTGGACCCTCGACGAGGCGCAGGGCGGCTACGTCGACCCGAGCGGCGAAGTGCTCGCCGTCGTCGGCGCCGTCCAGGACCCCTCCGGGATCATCGTCAACATCGTGAACATCCTCCGCGCGGGCGTGGTTTCCGCCACCTTCCCGAAGGACGGGCTCCTTGCCGCGATCGAGGGGCACTATGGCGCCCTCATCGGGGCGGACGCCGAGGCGCTCGACATTCCCGTCCCGAAATTCTCCGGGGTCGAGAGCTACTACCTAGGGTTCGACGAGACCGGGCCCTATCTCCGGATGGAGGGGGTGAGCGAGGAAGAGTTCGCCGCCTACGCCCTCGCTCTCGAGGATGCGGGCTGGGAGGACATGGGCCTTGCCTCGGTCCTCGGCTATAGCGCCGCCTACGCGAACGCGGGGATGGACGTCGCCTTCTTCCTCGCCTACGACGCCAAGACGGGTACCCTTGTCTTCTCGTTCGACGCCCTTTCGGCGAACTACCTCTGGGACAGCGAGTACGTCGCGCTTTGCCTTGAGGCGCTCGGCATCAGCGAGGTCGCCTCGATCCCCGCGATCGAGGGCTATGTCCTCACCCTTCCCATCCCTTCCTACGGGATGCTCAGCTTCATGGTCGCCGGGGACGTCAAGGAAAGCTACGAGGAGGCGCTTGAGGCGGACGGCTGGACCTACGACGCGCCGAGCGGCTTCTACCTGAAGGGCGACGCCCGGGTCGGGGTCGTCTACGAGGAAAGCACCGGCCTTTCCACCATCATCGTCACCCCGGCGGTCTAGCCGAACGGGGAAGCGACCAAGGGCCGGAATGCCGGCCCTTTTCGTTATCCCCGCAAAACCCATGTCCATTTCAGTTAGTTCAAATTTCCAAGCAGAATTCCGAACATTTCTTTTGACAAGTTCCCTTCTTGCGGTTTCCTATCCCCATCGCGGAACCAGGGGCATCCGCCAGCAAGGAAAGGAGAACGCATCATGAAGAAAGCCTTGCCTCTGGGCCTCTTGGCCCTGACGCTCGCTCTGGCCGCCTGCGGCCCGACGACGACCGAGGGCTCGGGTTCCGATTCGACGGGAACGGAATCGAGCTCCGTCGCCGGGACCGAAGGATCCCAGAGCTCCTCGAAACCCGAGGAAACCACCGATTCGGGGAGCAGCACCACTCCTCCCCCTGAGCCTGTGAAAGACTGGACCGACGAGGAGAAGGCCATCCAGGAGAAGTACCTCGGGGAAGGGGAAAGCATCCCCTTCATCGACCTCTCCCCCTATGCCTACGAGTTCGTCGACTACGAGAACTTCTTCAGCATCGAGGTGGCCGAGGCGCCCTACGCGGTCGTCCTCGACTACTACGACATCCTCATCGCCGAAGGCTATGTCGAGGACACCCCGGAAACCTCCGGGCAGGGCGAGAGGCTCGTCTACGACTACCAGGACGGCTTCCACATCGAGTACGACCTCTACTGCACCGACGAGAACTGGGCGTATAACGAAATCTCCGGCCTCGTCTCCATCGACGTGCTCAAGGTCGTCTACAACCCGGCCTATCCCCAGGCGGAGCTCGACGCGTGGCTCGCCCAGCAAGGAATCGAAGGGGCGGCCATCCCCGACTTCAGCGTCCTTCCCAGCGAGAACTGGGACAGCGGGACCGCGACGGACTACTTCGCGATCGTTTGGAGCGGACCCCATGACGAGGTCGCCGTCGAGGACATCGAGAAGCTCCTTACCGACGCCGGCTGGACGTTCGACACCCTCCAGGGCGGCTACGTGAACGCGGACAAGAAGGTCGTGATCGCTGTTGGGACCACCACGGACGGGACCGTCGCGATCAACATCCTCCTCCCCCTCCCCACGACCATCCCGCTGGACGAGATCAACGAGGCGCTCGCCTCCCTCTACGGGATCGATCCGATCGAGATCCCTGGCTACCCTGGGGAGGCCGCCTATGAGGTCGATACCTCGCTCATCTGGATCGGCTACTTCTCGGTGAACGTCTGGACGGACGGAGACGCCGCCACCTGGGCAGAGGCGCTTGAGGAAGCAGGCTGGACCACCGAGACGGACGAGTACGGCGACATCAACTGCACCGACCCGACCGAGGCGATCGTCATGATCCTCACGGACGCGACGAACGGGATCATGGTGAGCTTCGAAGTCCCAACCGCAGCCTGGCCGACCGAGGAGATCCAGACCCATATGGCGAACCTCGGGGCGGAGAACGTCGTCCTCCCCGACCTCACCGAAATCGGAATCACCGGCATCAGCGTCTATGACGACCAGGAAGAGAACCCCGGCATGATCCAGATCGTCATCTCTTCCGACTACGGCTGGTACACGGACGTCCAGGAAATCTACCTTGCGGAAGGCTGGACGGAGAACACCGCGCTCGGCGGCTACGTCGACCCGACCGAAACCGTCTACGCGGTCATCGGGGCGACCACCAGCTACGACATCCTCATCAACGTCTACCTAATGCCGGAGCTCCTCACGGAATGGCCGGGCGAGACCTTCGGGGCGGAGGTGAAGGCGTGGTTCAGCGAGATCCTCGTCGCAGACGCTGGGACCCTCGACCTCCCCGCGCCTGTGATCGCAAGCGAGGATGCAGCCTACCTGATCGCTAACGACGGCTATAGCCCTGTACTCTCCGTCATGGGGATCACGCAGGACGAGGTCGACGGCTATATCGAGGACCTCGTCGAGGCTGGGCTCGTCGACACCGGCCTTGCAGGACTCTTCACTGGCGGCTACGCCTGCCTTGCCGACGAGGTGAGCGACATCGTGCTCATCCTCTACTACGACGCAGCAAGCGAGACCCTGACGATCTGCAGCGACGCGCTGACTTACTTCTACAAGTGGGACGCCAGTTATGTCGCCTCGCTCCTCTACTACTGCTACATCGAGGACACGGTTACCCTTCCGGCGATCGATGGCTACTGCTACGTCGACGAAAGCATGCTCGACTACTACGGCATGTTCGGAATCTACGCCCCCGGGGACATCACCGGTACCTACGGCGAGGCGCTCACTGCCGCCGGCTGGACCTACGACGCGGACATCGAGATGTGGTCCAACGAGAGCGCCGGCCTCTTCCTCGAATACGACGCGGAGGCCGACATCACCTCCATCACTATCATCGGTCCCTACGGGATCTAGCGACCCCGAAGGCAGATGAAAAGGGCTTCCTCCTCTCGAGGGAGCCCTTTCTTCACATGGAAACCAGGCCTAGGCCAAGGAGCGGGAGTAAGACACGCCTTCGTAGAGGATCGTCAGGGTGTCCTCTTCCCTCGTCACGGGGCATTCGCGGAGCTCGTGCTCGTCCCCGTTGAGGCTCGTCCAGGAATAGAGGATGGTCCCATCCCCCGTCTCCTCGTCGTAGTCCTTGAGCCAGGCGACGTAGGTTGCGGAATGAAGCTCGCTTCCGTCCTCCCTATGGGCGATTTCGCTGATCTGGGCAAACTTGTCAATCTCGATTTCCTTCCCGTCCTCAGAGACGTATTTCCCGAGGATCAGGAGGTTTTCCCAGGGATATCTTCCCTCCATGCGTGTTTCTCCGCGGAAGGAGACGCTTCCCCCGTCGAAACGAAGGACATCTTCCTTGCCTGAGGCGAAGAGAAGGTCTCCGAGGAGCGCTCCGTCCTCATAGCGGTCGAACCTCACCGGGGCGTAGTCCACGAGCTCGTAGTCCTCGAAGATGCAGAAGACGTATTCGTTCCAGGTGTCCGTGGGCACCTCAAGGTCCAGGGAGCGAGGCGAGACGATCTGCCAGTAGTTCCTATGGTCCCCGTAGCGGCCCCAGTAGTCGCTCAGGTAGCGCGTGCCGACGGAACCGGAGAAGGAGACGTCCTCCCATACGGGCTCCCCGCTGTAGCCATCGACCTCGAGGAAGGAGATGGAAGAGCCGTTGTTTTCGATGATGGCGGTTGGGAGCGAGGACCCTTTCTCCAGGACATAGTCCTCCCTCCCGTTCATCCCGTAGGTCAGGGTGAAGATGGCCTCCTTTTCGCGGTCGATCCGGCGGTAGGAGCCGGTGAGGAGGTCCTCGTCCTGGTAGGTCAGGATCGTGTCGGTCGCGATGTCGTAGAGGATGACCTCGAAGGAGCCGTAGCGAACCAGGAGGGAGTTCCCGTCGCGGACGACGCTCATGGGGTGGGTCGAGGAGCCAAGCCCCCACGAAATGCCGCCATCCTCGAACACCCAGCCGACCGTGGGGATGGATCCCCTTTCGTCGACCCAGATGCCATCGAGGACCGCATCGTACTCATCCTGGTCCTCCGCGTGGCAGTAGATCCTCGTCCTTTCCGTGAACAAGGTGTCCTCGTCGACCGGGATGGCGTGCGCCTCGTCTAGGTAGCAGTCCCCTTCCAGGTACTTGATGTAGTCGAGGGTCCCCGGGGTGAGGTAGCCGCCAAGGGCAAGGAAGGTCTCTTCTCTCCCTTCGTCGAGGACGAAGGCCATATCCACCTCGACGGTCCCTTCGGGGCGGAGGAAGCAGGCGAAGGGGGGATCCCCGGCGATCCCGTCGATCCAGAAGGTCCTGGTGTATGGTTCGTAGGTCCCGCCCTGGTTATAGCCTGGAAGCTTCATCCGGACCTTTCCATCCTCGACGGAAAGGGACATCTCCCCCTCGCATACGAATTCCGTGTAGATCGGGCGGAAATAGCCTTCCCTGATCGAGAAAGCCTCGACGGCAGGCTGGCCGAACGCGCAGTAGTCGTCGATATAGGCGTACTCCCCCGCAAGGTCGATCTCCTCCAAGGGACGCACTCCCACTTCCATGGGGACGCTGATGGACGGGTTCGTCTTCAAATAGACGCTGATCGAAGCCTTTCCAAGGGAGGAGTCGATCGCACCGTATTCAAGGCCGATCTCGGAGTCCGTCGCGCGCGCCTTCGTCCCGTCATCCCGCACTTTCTCGACGAGGAAGTCAGAGGAAAGCGGGATCTCCCCATCATAGTAGGCCCCTTTCCGGAAGCTTGCCTCGAGGGAGACGACCTCGCTTTCGATGACCTCCACGTCGAAGGTGAGGCTTCCCTCCTCTGAAGAGACATGGATGGGGTAGTCCCCGGGCTCCCCTTCCCGGAAGGCGCTCGCGTCGACCTGGATCGCATCCCCGGAGAGGACCTTCGTCTTCCCGGTCGGGCTCTGGGTCGACAGGGAAAGGCCGCCCTCGACGAAGGATAGGTTCCGTTCGTACGTCCTCTGGACCGTCCTGGGGTTGGCAAGCCTCACCGTCTCCACGTCGTCCCATAGCTCGAGGAGGGTTCCCTCGTCCTTCAGGGAATCGCTGGCGGCAGGCTGTTCGGAAAGATTCTCCGGAGAAAGGACGGCGAGGGGGATGGCGATCCCAAGGACAAGGGCGAGGGACGCCGCGGCACATGCGGCGTAAGTCCAGCGAAACTTCCTCTTTCGGGGCGAGGAAGGGCATTGCATCTGTTCCTTAAGAGTTTCGAAAGAATGAGAAATCTCTGCGGAATCCTCATATTTCTCAAGGAATTTTCTTTCGTCTTTCTTCATTTCCCTTCCCCTTCCCTCAGTTTTCTGAGCGCACGGTAGTACCGGCTTTTTATCTCCGCTTCCTTCCTGCCCGTCCTTCTCGCCAGCTCCGGGAAATCGATGCCTTCCCCAAGATGGAGCGAGATGATGGAGTAATCCTCTTCCCCGACGACACGCTTGGCCCATTCCTCGAAGGCGATTGCCTTCGCGAAGTCTGGCACGAAGGGCTCATAGTCCTCAGGGAAGGGAACCTCGCGGCTTCTCTTCCTCAAAAGGCTGATGGCCTTGTTCCTGGCGCTCGCGGCAAGGTAGGGGCCGGGCTTCCCGTCGATCGAGGGAAGGGAGCGGTAGAAGTCAAGGAAGGTTTCGTTGAGGAGGTCCTCCACGTCCTCCCTCGCCCTGAGGTAGCGGGTCAGTACGTATACCACAAGCCCCCGGTTCTCCTCATAAAGGCGAGCGAAAAGCGTTTCTGCCTTCTCCCCGTCCTTCCGTTGGAGGGCGGACTTCAGCGCGCGGACGAGATCCATGCTTCCTAGTTTCCGCCTTCCTCAGTTAATACGAAATGCCTAGAGGATTCGTTTCCCCTTTTGAACTCCATGGAAAGAAAGGCCGTGTCGAGGAGCCGGACTAGACGCCGCCCATGAAAATGAGGCAGAGGAAGACGGTCGCCAGGACGATCGCGACGAGGACCACGAGGAAGGCGAAGAAGTTCTTCCCCTTCTCCTCTCCTTTGAAGGAAAAGACGAGGGTGGTGAAGAAGAGCATGAGGGAGGCGATGACCGCCGGAAGGGCGATGATGACGAGGACGATGACGCATAAGGCAGCCCCGATGATGAACAGAAGGAAGTTCTCTTCCAGCGTATGGGCGAAAAGCTCCCTCAGCCCCCAGGCGGAGAGAAGGGAGATGACGAGCATGACCAGGGTCTGGAACGCATAGAAGATGCGTCTCTTCCCGTCTGCCGCGGCGATGTCGAGCACCATCCCGATCGGGCTGAACTTGCTTCTGAATAGATTCCTCATGTTCTTAAAATACAAGATGGTCAGGGCTGCCGCCATATGGAACGCCGGGTCCATCGCTCCCGTCCAAGAAAAGGGCGGGCACGACGCGTTTCCACAAGGAATTCCGCAAGAAGCCCTCCAAGATGAAGAAAAGGACCGGCTTCCCGCCGGTCCTTCCTTCTTCATGGCAGGGGCTGAAGGAATCGAACCCTCGTCAAAGGTTTTGGAGACCTCTGTTCTACCATTGAACCAAGCCCCTAGCCCGGACTTTCGTCCGGATGCGTATTTTACACGAAGGGAAGAGGTTGGGTAGTGCCTACTTCGTCTCGAAGAATCCCATGCACTCCGTGAGGAGCGAGATGATCGGGAGGCCCTGCGGGCACTTTCTCTCGCACTGTCCGCAATGGATGCAGCTGGAGGCAAGGCCCCTCCCCTCCGTCGCCTTATGGTAGGAAAGAAGCGCCTCCTGGATCGCCCCTTCCCCGAGGGCGAGGTTCCGCGCGCGGAAAATCGCGGGGATGTCGATTCCCTTCGGGCATCCCCCGGTGCAGTATCGGCACCCCGTGCAAGGGATTTCCTTGCTTTTGGAGTATAGGGCCTGGACCTTCCGGAGCACGGCCCGTTCCTCCGAGGACAAGGGACGGAAGTCCTTCATGACGCGGCAGTTGTCTTCCATCTGCGCCATGTTCGACATGCCGGAGAGGATCGCGAGGACCCCCTCGAGAGAGCCGCAGAAGCGGAGCGCCCAGGAGGGGAAGGACGCCTCTTTGTCGGAGGAGAGGAAGAGCTCCTTGGCCTCGTCCGGCGGATTGGCGAGGGTGCCTCCCTTGACCGGCTCCATGATGACGACGGGCTTCCCGTGGCGCCGGGCGACCTCGTAGCAGCCCCTGCTCTCGACCCTCGGGTTCTCCCAGTCCGCGTAGTTGATCTGGAGCTGGACGAAGTCGACGTCGGGGTGAAGGGTAAGCATTTCGTCGAGATAGCCAGGGTCGTCATGGTAGGAGAAACCATAGCGGCGGATCAGCCCCTTCTCCTTGGCCTCCTTCACGAAATCCCAGATCCCGGCATTGTCGAAAGGCTCGATGTTGTTCCGCCGGATGGCATGGAGAAGGTAGTAGTCGATGTAGCCCGCTTCGGTCCTCTCAAGGGAGACCCTTAGCTCGTCCCGCATCTTCTCCGGGGTATCCAAGGAACAAAGTTTCGTTGCAAGCGTGTAGGAACTGCGGGGATAACGCCTTACAAGGGCATCCCTGGCGGCGATTTCGCTCGCCCCGTCCCCATAGGCGTAGGCGGTGTCGAAGTAAGTGAATCCGGAGGAAAGGAAGAGGTCCACCATCCTCGAGGTCTCGTCTATGTCGATCCTCCCTTCCTTTTCCGGCAGGCGCATCAGCCCGAATCCCAGGAGCCCTTTCTTGTCCATGGCTATTCCTCCTCGGCCAAAGTCGGCATCTCCCCTCTCGTGAGGGGAGTCGCGTATATATAAGTATCGTCCATCTTCGAGAGCTCATGGTACTTCTTCCTCGTGTCTTCCTTCCTCAGGCCCTTGAGGCCAAGGTCGCGGTACCGGACGAGGCACCAGGAGACGAACTCCCTTGTCTCGGGATGCATGAAGTAGTGGGCGGCCCGGGCCTCGAAGTAAAGGAGGGTCGTCTCCGGGCGGAAGTTCGACGGGTCGTAGGTCCTGGAGGCGGAAAGCATGTCCGCGACGTACTCCATCGCATACTTCCAGGGCATCCTCCTGGCAAGCACCCTCCCGCGGAAGAAGTCGGTCCAGTACTCCCAGTGATGGGCGTTCCTCTTCGTGTGGTGCTGGCAGGCGAAGGAGAAATAGTCGTTCCGGAGCCGTTCCTCGTACACCGGGGAATGGTTCCCCGCGTAGTAGCGCGCGGAGGGGATGAATTCCTTCGGGGAGAACTTCGAGAGGTCATGCCTGAGGGCGTGGAAGAAGATGCCCATCGCGATCGCGTTCCTTATGACGCCGTGGCGGTGCCTCAGGATGGTCCCCAGGTGGCGGAAAGGATGGCTTTTCATAGGAGGCCGGGGATGTTCCTGACGATCCCCCAGGTGAGAAGGATGGCGACCGCGAGCGAAAGAAGCCCGGTGCACAAGGCCCGGACCGCCTTCGACTTCTTCCCTTTCCATTCGAGCAGGACGACGAGAAGAAGGGACGGGGCGAGAAGGAAGAGAAGGACGGGATTCTCCTCGAAGGCGCCGAGCACGTCGAGCCGCAGGAGGTCGCAAAGCATCGTCGTCACCCCGCATCCCGGGCACTTGAGCCCGGTCAGGAGGCGAAAGGGGCAGGGGATTCCGACGCCCCCCAGCTCAATGTAGAGGAAATAGATTCCCCCGAGGAGGAGGAACGTCCTCAGGGCGCGCGAAAGGGAGCAGGCGGGGCTCCTGGGCTTCCTCCCCTCATATAGCTCGGCGAGGATGGAACGCCCGGGGCGAAGGACATGGGGAGAGGAGGCGCCCAACTACTTCCCCTTGATCCTGTTGTTCAGGTAGTACTGGATGTAGGCGAGGGCGGCGATCGGGGAGAGGAAGAGCCCGAGGACGACGGAAAGCCACGTCATGATGCCTTCCCCCTCGAGCTTCTCCGACATCTTGTAGTAGGCGTAGAGGCTATAGATGCCGCAGGTTACGAAATGGAGGAGGACGACCGCGACGCCCGAGGTCTTCCAGCGGCTATCGGGGAATTCCACGTTGAGGTCGTTCACGAGGAAGCCGAGCCAGACGAGAGCGCCGATTCCGCAGGTGAAGATCGAGATCAGGATCCAGACGACGAAGTTCCTCTCGGAGACGAAGGAGCTCCTTCCTTTCATCGCGGAGCTTCCGAGGGCGGAGTCCACTTCGTCCTCGAGCGCCCCGACCGCGTTGAGGACGGTCTCTTCCTCCTTGCTCCCCTTGGCGGCGCGGAGATTTTCCCCGCAGGAGGGGCAGAAGGAGGGATCCCCATCGATCCTGGAGCCGCAGTTCGGGCAGAAGCGCTCGCCCGCATTCTCAGGGACGGGCTTCCCGCAGTAGGGGCAGAACTTCGCCTCCTCGGAGATGTCGTTGTTGCAGCTAGGGCATTTCTTCATGGCTCAAACCTTTTCTTTCCGATTGATTATAAGTCCTGTAGGGAGAGGGGAAACGAAAAAGAGGGAGCGCAGGCTCCCTCATGCGGACCGTCCTCTAGAAGAAGGTTCCCCTGGCCTTCTCGCGGATCTCCGCGGTGGTGGAGAAGGGGATCCTCGTGGTATAGCCGGCCTTGGCCGCGACAATCATCTTGGTCGGCCACTGCTGGATGGCGCTGTTCCACTCGTAGACGGAGTCGTTATAAAGCTCCCTGGCGGCGGTGATCTCCTTCTGGAGATAGCTGTTCTGCTGCAGGCAGCTCTCGATCTCGGCGTGCGCCTTGAGGTCGGGGTAGCGCTCGAAGGCAACGTTGATCTCGCCGAAGAGGCGGTCGACCTGGCCGGAGACGGCGTTCCTCTCCGCATCGTTGTTCGGGTTCACCCCGCCGCGGTAGGCGGCCACCTGGGTCATCACGTCCTTGTCGAGGTCGATGGCCTTGTCGAGGAGCTTCGCCGCGTTCTGGAGGATCACGACGCGCTGCTCGAGGTAGTTGTCGATGGTGGAGGCGTTCGCCTGGATCTTCTGCTCCAGGGAGCGGAGGTAGGTCCCGGCGTTGATCTTCATGAAGAGGAAGACGATGCCGGGGATGATCCCGAGGATCCAGAGGATGACCTCGAAGATGGTGGAGCCGACGCCCACCTTGACGGGGATCTGCTTTTCGATGACGCGGGCGTCCCTGCCTTCGGAGACGGGTCCGGCGACTTCGTCGAGAGGATTGGCCATGTTTTCGTTCCTTTCCGGGGAATTTCCCTTGGGGTGATTATAGCAAAGAGGAGAGAGGGGGCTAGTCGCCCTCCTTGTCCTTCTTCTCCAGGGCGGACTCGATGTCCTTGTCGATGTTCTCGATCTTCTCCTCGATCCTCTCGTCCAGGTTCTCGAAGTAGTCCTCGAGGTCCAGCTCCCCGCAGTCCCCTTGGTCGAGGGGGGCGCGGAGGGGGATGAAGGAGTCGATAGGGGTTACCCCCTTCCCGGAGAGATAGTGGAGGAGGGCGTCCTTCGAATACCTCTCGTTCCCCAGCCCCATCCGGCGGATGGACACCCCATGGACCGCGGTGACGGGCTCGTAGACGAAGTACTCGACCGGCACGTTGTGGAAATGCCCGTCCCCGCCCATGACAGGGACGAAGGTGACCTCCCTCTTCCTGCTGAAGGAGAGGGAATTCACCGCGAAGCGATCGGACTTCCCGACAGTTCCCTGGTATTTCACCCGGAGGATCTGGTCGGTCGCGCCACGCGGGTTCTTGAAGTAGCCGGGATCCATCCCGTTCACCACGCGCATCGCCTCGTAGTCTGAGATGGTGCGCCCGAGGTTCTTGGGGTCGTAGCGTCCGGCGTCGGTCATCTGGTAGAGGGGGATGGCAAGGAAGGGGGCGAGGTCGAAGTAGAGCGACTTATAGAGCCAGCGGATCTGCTCGACGAAGGCCTTGCGCATCTCCTCGACGGAAAGGAATCCTCCTGCGAAAAGGAAGTCGTAGGAGAAGTACTCGGAGCTATGCCTGCTCTGGACGAGGTTCACCGTGCCGGCCTTCCGCATGAGGAAGTCGTCCCCGAAGCCTTCCTTCCCTTTGATGAGCTCCAGCATGTTCTGCTGGGCAAGAGGAGTGAAGAGGAGGCGGAACTGGACCTCGTGGTCGCGGTCATAGGCGCCGAAGAGGGCTTCGAACTCAGTGTTGGAAAGCGGGGTGAACGTCTTCCCCTTCTTCGTCATCTCCTCGCTCTTGTCGCGGAGCCGCCCTTCCTCCTTCTTGACGAAGGAACGGAGCTCCCTCTCGTCGGAGGTGTCGATCCCGCAGGGATTCCGTGAGAAGCTGAGGTCGGGGGCCGCCATGTTGCCGTAGACGGTGACGGGAGTCGTGGTGAAGCGGGGCCCGGGATGGTAGTACTCCGCGTGGAGCGTCTCCGTGCGGACCGTCGTGTGGACGTGGCCTTCCGAATCCGTGTAGCGCTCCGTCCAGGAGATGGTCAAGGAGCCCGTGTAGCGGATGTCGACGATCCGCTCGCCCTTGATGGCGATGCGGAAGAAGGGGTTCCCGCCGATATCCCCGGACATGAGGGCGACGACGGAATCCTCCTCCTCGAGGAGGTCCCCGTAGGAGTAGATCTCCTGCATGAGGTTCATCTTCTCCTGCGGAAAGCGCTCGTCGATCTGGAAGATGTCGCTCACGGAGTTGGCGATGACCTTGAAATCGTCCCAGCGGAAGGAGTTGTAGAGGGGAGCGAGCTTCGCGCGGATCTCGGCCCTCATCCTTTCCAGCTCCCTTTCCCGGTCCTGGTTCTCCGCGTTGAGCTTCCGGATCTTGTCGTTCAGGACAAGAAGGATGACAAGGAACATCGCGATGCCGAGGACGATCCCCACGACGAGCATGATGATCCCGGCAAGGCGCGTCCCCTCGTCCCCGACGATGAGTCCGCCGAGGATGGCGACGATAATGGCGGCGACGAGAAGGAAGATGCAGAAGCCGCGCCATCCCTTGAGCGAGGAGAGCTTCTTCCCCTCTGTCTCATGGATCTGCTCCTTGCGGCGGAGCTTCCGGCAGTCGCTCGCGTTCTCGTCCTCGTTCACGCCGGAACGGGCGAGCTTCTCCTCGAAGGCCTTCTTCGCGGCCTCAAGGACCGCCCCGTCCAGCTGCTGGCGGTAGTAGTCGACAGGATCGAAGGTGTCCCCGGTGCTTCTTTTCGTGGCAGCCATCTACTTGCCCCTTTCCGTTAGCCAAAGGGGGCCGTAGAAACGGGCTCCCCTTCTTATAACAAAGCAGTTCCCGGATATTTCGTCGAAATATTCGCCCTCAGGAATGGCATCGGGGATTTCTTCCGCCTTCCCTGATAGCGGGAAGAAGCCATATTCCTTGCCCCCGTCCTCGAGGGCGTTGACCGCGACGATGCCCTTCCCCCCGTACTCCGGGAAAGAGGTCGAGAGGACCTTCCCTCCAAGGCGGTGCTTCAGCTCGCAAAGGCGGAGGGACATGTCCGCGGCGGTCAGGATATAAGCGTTATCCCAGGAGACGTCGTCCTTGTCGAACAGGGACGGCTGGCGTTCGGCCCCGGCTTCTTCGCCGCCGTAAAGGAAGCCCGGCCCGCGGCAGAAGAAGGTGAACGCCATGAGGGAAAGGGGGAGCTCCGGCGCCGGTTTCCTCGAGAACAGGCGCGCCTGGTCGTGGTTCTCGAGGGCATGGACGGTGAGCGCCCCTTTGTTCGGGAGGGCGGCCTCCTCCGCCTCAAGAAGGAGACGGTAGGCGTAGCGGTCCTGTTCCTTCCCCTCGTCGAGATAGCGCACGAGCGAGCGGAAGCTCGTGTAGGAATAGAAGAGGTCGATCCCGGCGTCCGCCAGCTCCCCGTTCGAAGGAACTGGATGGCCGAGGGACCGGGCGTAAAGGGTGAACGAGGGCTCCACGTTCTCGGCAAGGAGGACGATGTCCTTCCCCGGGAACCGCTCCGCCGCCTTCTTCCGGAAGAGGCGGTAGAAGGAGGCGGGAATGAAGGAAGCGACGTCGAAACGGAACCCGTCCGCGCCGGCCTCGACGAATTCGAGGAGGACGTCGACGAGGTAATCGTCCAGCCCGGGGGCCGTGTGATCCAGGTCATAGACGTCCGCCCAGTCCCCGGCCTTGTTCCCGAAGTTCCCGTCCTTGTCCCGCCAGTACCACTCGGGGTGCTCCTCGATCAGGACGGAATCCCTCGCCGTATGGTTGAAGACCTGGTCCACCATGACGAGCATCCCAAGGGAGTGGGCCTTCCTCGCCAAGGAACGGAAATCGTCCCAGTCCCCGAGCTCGGGGTTGATCGCCCGGTAGTCCCGGACGGCGTAGGGCGACCCCAGGCTTCCCTTCCTCGCCTTCCTGCCGATCGGCTGCAGCGGAAGGAGGTAGAGGATATCGATGCCTAGGCCCGCGATCCTCTCCAAGTCTTTCTCAAGGGCCCGGAGGGTCCCTTCCTCCGTATGGTTCCGCGGAAACGCCTGGTAGATGACCTTGTCTCTGAGTTCCATGCCAATGGCTCCTTTTGTACTTTGGACAATCATAAGAGGAAATGGAAAGGATGAGGATTGGCGAAGATGAAAAAAGAGCCGCTCGGGCTCTTGGGATCTTGGTGACCCGTACGGGGTTCGAACCCGTGAATGTATCCTTGAAAGGGATATGAGTTAAGCCGCTTCTCCAACGGGCCGGGAAGGAAATGGCGCTTGCTATAGGATTCGAACCTACAACCGATCGGTTAACAGCCGATTGCTCTACCGTTGAGCTAAGCAAGCACCAGCGCGCCGAAGCGCTCGGCTATATTACGTTCGTCCCAAGGTCGATGCAAGGGGATGTTCCCCAAAGGGGCTACTTATTCCCGGCGAGCTTCGCCTCGGTCTTCGCGAGCAGGTCGCCGACCGTCTTCAGTTCCCCGAGCTCGGCGGTCTCGAAGGTGATGCCGTACTCATCCTCGAAGTCGAGGCACATCTCGACGACGTCGAGGGAATCGAGGCCGAGGTCCTTGAGCGCGGTCTCGTCGGCAATGGAGTCCTTCTTGCAGCGCTTGGCAAGGGTTTCGCGGATTTTTTCAACGGTGCTGGGCATCTTTCGCTCCTTTGTGATGTGGCAGGATTATAGCCTCTGCCTCGTCCTTTAGATAGGCGAAAGGGGCCCAGGGGCCCCATCCAGCCTAGATGCTGGCTTCGACGTATTCCGACTCGACCTGGGAGACGTTCACGCCCATCTCGCTCTCGAGCTGGTCGGCCGTCTTCTGGAAGGCGGGGACCAGGGCGGCCGCGACCACGCCGAAGACGGCGAGGACGAGGACCATGCCCAGGAGCTGGCCTTTGAGTTCCGACATCCTTTACCTCCTTTCTTTCCTTATGCTCAATCGAGGTAGCCGATCACGGCCGAACGCTCGATCCGCACCAAAACGGGTTCCTGGGAGAGGACGAATGGCTGGTATTCCTTCTCGATCGCGAAGCGGTATATGTCTCCGATCCGCACCGGGTCCTCCTCCAGCGAGACGATGCTCCCTCCGCATTCCTCCTCCACGAGGGCCCGCACCTCCCCGTCGATCCCGCCGACGAGCGCGATACGCCTTGCCGCTGTGATCCCGGCGGCGTCGAGGCTCGTCTGGATGGCCTGGATCGAGGCAAGGTCCCCGGATAGGCCCATCAAGCCAATGACGAAGAAGAGAGATAGGAGGAAGCCGAGCTTAGATCCCATGGATGGCTACCCCCAGGACCGAGACGATGCCGATGGCAATGAGCGCCATCACGAGCGCGGAGGCGACCAGGGGCAGGAAGGAGGCCATCCCCATCCTCCCGTCAAGCTCGGCGGCGGCCTTCTTCCTGCTTTCGTCCCCATAGGACTGGAAGAGGGAACGGAACTGCCTGAGGTAGGCCTCGCCCCCGCCCTCGCTCGCCATGCGATGGATGGCAATCATCACCTGGCGGACGGCAAGGGAGCGGAAGCCGTCGCTGAAGCGGACATAGGGAGCGACGGACTTGTCCTCGTCGATCTCGTGGAGAAGCGTCTCGATCTTTTCGCGGAGGGCGGGGCTGGAGAAGGGAAGCGTCTCCCGGAGCGCCTGATAGGGCGTCATCCCCGTCTCCACGAAGACGCTGAAGCAGCGGAAGCTTTCCGAGAAGTCCTTTTCAAGACGGACGATGGCCCTCTCCTTCTTCCTTCTCCCCTCGCTCAGGAGGAAGTAGTCGCCAATGAGAAGGAGGAGGGAGAGGGTCAAGGTCAGGAACAGGTTCCCGAGAAGAAGCTGTGAGGCGACGATCGCCCCGGCAAGGAGGACATTGACGAGGAGTGGTAGAAGGAATCTTTCAATTCGCCTTGGCTTTGCGGGGCTTTCTCTTTTTCGAAGCATTTCTTTCACCTCTTTCGGGTTCATCGCCAACGATGCGGGCGAACAAGACGAAGGCGAAGGCGAGCACGAGGAAGTAGAGGAGGGTCACGAGGAGGAATGGAAGGGACCCGCTCAACGTCTCATAGAAGGAGGAGAGCCCCAGGCGGACGGCGAGGAGGACGAGGAGGCTCATGCCCCATAGGACCAGGAACTGGGTCCCCTGGCGGATCCTCGCATGGTCGAGCGCCCTGCCCGCCTCCTCGGCGGAAGTCGCCTCCCGAAGGAGGGGGTCCATGAGGTCGAGGACGTCGCCTCCTCTTTCCTGCCAGATTGCCGCCATCGAGCAGAACATGTCGTAGAAGGGGGCGCGGAAGGTCCCTCTCAGATAGCGGAGCCTCTCCAGAATCTCCATTCCCTTGCAGGAGAGAGCGGCCTCCTTCGCCCTGCCCTCGAGGAACATGGCCGCGGATTCATAGCTCTCCTCGAGGCTCTTGCTGACGGAAAGGGAGATGAGGAAGCCGCTCACGAAGCGGTAGGCCATCCCCCGGGCCTCGCTTCGGATGAAGCGGGCCTCGATCGGCGGGATCACCAGGAAGAAGAAGGCGGAGAAAATGAGCGGGCATACGAGCAGGGCGATGTAGAAGGAGTCGCTCACGAGATAGGCGAGCCCGCCCGCGGCAAGCCCCGTGGCAAGGGATATCAGGCTTCTCCTCAGCATACGGATCCCCTTTCCAGGAGCGGCTCCATCCGCCCTTCCTCATCCATGCGCCCAAGCCCCTTGAGATAGCGGCGCACCGACCCGTCGGGACCGATGTCGCGCCCGAGAAGCACGTAGTTCCGGAAGTTCTTGGCGATGGTCGCCCGCACTTCCTCCTCCAGGAGACGCTCGGCGCCTTGCATCGCCAGGCGGAGCATCCGCTCGGGAATCTCCGCAAGAGAGTCCCCGTGGACGCTGAGGATGATCGGATGCCCGCTCATGGCGGACACGAGGGCGTCCAGCATCTCCCCGCCCCTCGCCTCAGCGAGAATGATGTAGTCGGGGTCGTGGCGCAGGGCGTTCCGCACAAGCTCCCTGTAGCCGGCACGCGGGCTCGTGAGCCAGGTGCTGATTTCCGCCTCCGAGCCTTCCAACAGGCCAAGCTCGTCCACGTTGTCGATGACGACGCACTTCCGATTCGCCCCCAGGCGCGAGAGGAGGTACTTCTGTAGTTCCGTCTTCCCTGACGAGCTAATGCCCGCGATTACGATGGACTCCCCTTTCTCCAGCCAAGAGGAGAGCATTTCCTCAGCGCCTTCCGGGAAGAAGCGCGGGTCCCCCTCGATCTTGCTTTTCCCGGAGGCGATGCGGATGGAGAAGGTTGGGACGTGGCTGCCTCGCTTCCTTCCCAAGGATGGATGGACGGCGTTGAGGCGGTAGCGGCCGAAGCTAACGTCAAGGATCGGATCGCTGTAGCTGAAGGGCTTCTCGGCGAGGTTCGCGATCTGGATCAGGAAGTCCTTCGCCTCGCGGGGCGACATCGCGATCTCGCTCCGGACCCTGCCCTTGAAGGCGTGCAGGTGATGGAGCGCCTCCCCGTCATAGGAAACGTCGCTTACGTTGGGGTCCTCCAGAAGCGGCAGGAGGGAGGACCTTTCTAGATATTGGACGGCTGCTTTCTCGCTCATGCCTTGTCTCCTTCCTGGATGCGGAACGTCCTTTCGTCGTATAGGAGGGGGATCCCGCTCATCCTTGCCTCCAAAGAGATGGTCAGCTCGCTGGGTCGTGATTGTTCGATTCCCTCCCCTTTCACGAGGCTTTCCCAGCTCACCCCGTATCCGGCGAAGGAAGTCTCGAAGTATTCCTCGGTGATCGACTTCGCCTTGACGGTATCCCAGTAAGGGGCGAGATCGGCGTTGGGCGGGCTGACGATCGCCCCGTAGAGCATCTCCTTGGAGAAGCCATGCCAGGTCCTGGCGAGGACCCCGTGCGCCCGGGTCGCGGAGAAAAGCTGGAAGGAGAAGGCAATGAGGATCGCCGCGGACAGGAACTGCAGCATCAGATTTCCTCCACGCACCAGGCGGAGGTGCGGCAGGAGCCGAACCAGTTGCGGTCCACGGTCACGCTGAATGGGTAGGTGAACCTCCAGCGGTCGAGTTCCCCGAACCCGTCGGCGAATATCTCGAAGGCGTACTCCTTCCCTTCCCCCGAGCCGACCCGCGGGATCCTGAACTCGTTCCCGATGAGGTCGCCCGGCTCCCGGGCGGAAAGAGGCTTCATCTCCTTCCCGTCCCTGGAATAGCAGTAGACCTCCTTCGTCCTGAGCGAGCGATAAGACCCGAAGTCGCCATCCTTCGTGACGAGGGGGATCTCGATGCATTCCCGCCCGTCCTCGAGCCACTTGGAGGGGAGATGCGGGAACTCCTCGAAGTGGTCGAAGAGGCGGAGGACGAGCGTCTCCGGCTCCCAGTCCACGCTTACGTACTTGTAGTCCTCTTCCTTGAAGAGCATCTCCCCGAGGGGAAGGATCCCTGCCACGGGGTTGTGGTAGCTTTCCTCGAGGTCGCGGTAGTAGAAGCGCCATGGCTGGGTGTAGATGATGCCCCCTTTCGCCGCGACGCCGTTCGCCGTCTGGGCGCTGAAGCCGTTCCCGCTGGCCGAGAACTCGAAGTGATAGGGGATGGCATATCCGACCTCGAAGACCGTCGCCCAACGGCAGATCGTCCCGTCTTCCGCCCGGGTCTCGGTGATGAAGGTCATGTTGTTGTAGCGGACGGACATCGAGGAAGAGGTCAGCACTCCCATCCCGATCACGGAGTCGCCGGCCTCGCACTTGTCCGGGAAGCCGGAATAGTCGAGGACGAGCCTCCCCCTGCTTCCATAGGTGGTCGCGGGGTTCCTGGGGTTTTCGATATAAAGTTGGAACCCGAAATCCAGGTCGACAGGGGATGTGAACTCGTAGTGGAAGACGTACTTGTCGCCTCCGTCGTAGGCCGGGAAGTCGAAGGTGAGCCAGGGAGCGCTCGGGCGGCAGACGCTGCCCTGGACCATCCCGGAAGAAGAGGCAGGCAGGATCCCCATGGGCATGAGGAAAAGAAGGAGGCCCCTCGACAAGGTTCCCATCCCTACGCCGCCTCGGGGGCGAAGCGCCGCCTGACCTTGTCCTGGACGAGCCGGCTCATGCGGCTATACGTCTTGCGGTCGAACCATTCGTACCACCACCATACGTAGTGGCGTCCGCGCTCGAGGCAGTCGCAGAGGAAAAGCTTCCGCTCGATGTTGGGGAGGGAATCGTAGAGGGCGATCACGCTCTCGAGGAATTGCCCGGCGGCAGTCCCCCGGCAACGGCCGACGTACTCCCTGTCGAGATCGTACACGTGCCGGTCAGGGCTATATCCGATCTCGACAAGGGCCTGGCGGTACACGCTTCCGACCAGGATCGAGCAGCCACGGGAATCCGCCTTCAGGGAGAAGGGGAAAGTTTGGTTCATGGGTGGCACCTCCTTCGCCCATTATATAGGCGGGGAAAAGCCCGGCTTGCCCCACGGACTTTGAAAAAGTGGCAGGTTTCTCGATGGTTATTTCCGAATGTTCCGGATATTATCCGGGAATGGTGATATTGGTAGGCGCCTCCGCGAGCGGAAAGACCGAGGTCGCGCGCATCCTCAGGAACGAATACGGCATCCAGAAGGCCGTCACCCATACGACAAGGGCCCCCAGGAAAGGCGAGAAGGACGGGATCGACTATTTCTTCGTGACCAAGGAGCGCTTCCTCGAGCTTCTCTCTTCCTGCTTCTTCGTCGAGCACACCTTCTACGGCGGCAACTACTATGGATGCGGGAAGGACCAGGTGAGCGAGGGGAAGGCCGTCGTCGTCGATCCCAACGGCCTCAGGAGCTTCCTCGCCCTCAATAACCCAAGGGTCGTCACCTTCCTCCTCGAGGCTTCCCGCGAGGAAAGGCGCAGGAGGATGGAAGGGAGGGGCGACCTCCCGGAACTGATCGAGAAAAGGCTGCTTCTGGACGACACGGGCTTCGCGCCCGGAAGAGTCATGAGGACCGACTTCACGATCAGGACGGACGGGCGTCCTCTCATGGATATCGCCGCGGAAGTCCGCTCCCTTTATCAGAAGGAGCTGGAAAGGCGGGGTCTTTCCAACTAAGAGAGAGCGCCCTGGAGGCGCTTTTTTCTTTCGCCTTCCATAAAGAAAGGGCACCCTTGCGGATGCCCTTTGGAAGCTTAGCCGGGGCTACTCTTCCTCGTCCTCGCCCTCGTCGTCCGAAGGACCGGAGTTCTGGGGACGGTAGTGGATGAGGTCGGCGGCGTAGTCCTTGGCCGGGATCTTGCCCTGCTCGAGGTCGTCGTGCTCGCAGGCGTCGGCGATCAGCTGCTTCGCCCTCTTCATCGAGAGCGCGCTCTTGACCTTGAACACGACCGGGATCTCGCGGTAGATGTTCTTCCCGCCCGCGTCCTTGACCGGGATCGTCGAGTGCTCGTAGTCCTTCGGGTCGAGCGCGAAGTAGAGCTTCAGCGACTTGCCCGCCACCGTGATCTTGACGTAGGTCTTGGTGTGGAGGCGGAAGGTGTCGCCGGAGTTGCTGAGGCGGCTCTTGAGCCCGTAGCTGAGGCACTCGGCCTTGAGCTCGTTGTAGTTCGCCTTCATCTCGTCGTCGGCGTTCAGGAGCCTCGTGGGGAAGGGGATCCTCACGATCTTCGGCTTCGGGGCTTCGGGAACAGGCTCGGGGGCAGGCTCGACGACCGGCGCGGGCGCGGGCTCGGAGGCAGGCTCGGGCTCCGGCTCGGGCTCGGGCTCAGGCTGGGGAGCGGGGGCGGGAGCCTCGACCGTCTTCTCGATGACCACGGGCTCGGGGCGGGGGAGCTTGGCAAGCTCCTCCTTGAGGATCTCGCGGATGTCCTCCGCCTTCAGGAGGGAATCCTGGAGGGCGCGGATGGCCTCGTTCTGGGCGTTGTCGACCTCGGCCTGGAGGGCGGCGGCCTCCTCGCGGGCGGCGCGCTCCTCCTCTTCCTTCTTGGCGCGGAGAGCTTCCTCTTCCTCGGCCTTTTTCAGGGCCTCGGCCTTGGCGGATTCCGCCTCGGCTTCCTCGGCCTTCTTGGCTTCCTCGGCCTTGGCATCCTCCTCGCTCTTGCGGGCGGCTTCCTTCTCGTCCAGCGAACGGACGAGAGCGGCGATCTCCTCCTGGACGATGGCCTTGATGTCGTCCTTGCTGATCGCGGGGGCGGCTTCCTCCTGGACGGGCTCCTCGGCGGGTTCTTCCGGAGCAGGGGCCTCCTCGGCGGGCTTCAGTCCTGCGAGGGCCTCTGCGATCTCTTCGTGAATGACGTCGCGGAGCTCATCGATGGTGAGCAGCCCTTCGTCCTCGTCGTCGATGTAGTCGTCCTCGAAATCAGGGAGTTCCTTGTCGTAGTACTCGTTAAGTTCCTGGCGGACAAGCTGCCTGGCGTCCTCGTCGGTCAGCGGGCGGTCGTTGTCCGGATGGTCGTGGTCGTCGAGCGCTTCCTTGATGATGGCGCGGAGCTCGCGAGCGGTGAGCGGGCGCTCCTCCTCGACGGGGGCGGGGGCAGGCTCGGGCTTCGGCTCGGGCTTTGGCTCGGGCTTGGGCTCGGGCTTGGGCTCCTCCTTCTTCGCCTCGGGCGCGGGGTTGTAGATATGGATGTGGATCTCCTTCTCCTGCTCCTTCACCTCAGGAGCGGGGGCAGGCTCGGGCTTTGGCTCGGGCTTGGGCTCGGTCCTCGTCTCGGAGACAGGCTGCCCATTGTAGTAGATGTGCTGGACGATGACGGGGACGTCGCCCTTCTTCTCGGGCGTGGTGGCGACGATGGCCTTGGGGCTCGGATCAAGCTCGTCGTACATGGCGGCCTTGAGGGCGTCCTCGTCGTCGACCGGGAGGCGGGCGTCGGAAAGGGCGCGGGCCTTGGCGCGCTCGGCGGCCTTGCTCCTGTCGCGCTTGGCGCCGGGGTTGGCGATGCAGTCGCCGATCCCGCAGATGACGGAGATGATGCCGAAGAGCCAAGCGAGGGAGCCGAGGGCTGCCGGGAGCGCCATCACGATCGCAAGGACCCAGGCGAGCACGGGGTTATCGCCGCTATTGACGAAGGCAGCGGTCTCGCCCTGCCCGAGGAAGAGGAAACGGAAGACGTTGACGCCGTTGAGGTTGGTGCTGAGGGCGGCGGTCGCCTCGTTCAGGGGAAGCATCCCGGGGACGAGGGCCATGCAGCAGAAGCCGGTCGTGATGCCGCCGAAGATGAGCCACATGAGGTTCGGGAAGAGGGAGCGGTAGCGCCTCCTGGCAAGGAGCACGATGAAATGCACGAGCCAGAGGACGAGGAACACGCAGACGGCGGCAAAGGCGAGCACGCAGTAGATGTTCCCCTCGAGCACCAGGCTCCAGGCCTTCGCATAGGGCGCCGTGCTCGTGAAGAAAGCGTCGATGAACGCCTGGGCGGTGTCGACGAAACCGGTCGTCGGAAGCCAGTTCGTCGCGGAAATCATCGGGGTCAGTCCGATGAGGACGATGCCCAGCACCGTGAATACGAATGCCAGGATGGAGAGAACGACAGCGCTTTTCTTCATGTTCGGGTCTCCTTTTCCCAAATATGTATATCCGGATTATAGCCGATGACCTGAATGCTGAAAGGGGTTTCTTCAAGAAAATCCTCGCAAAGGCGGGGCGCTTTACTCGCAAGGCACGAGGATTTCCAGCGCCCCGGGCAGCACTTCGACCCGAAGCGTTGAGGAGCGGTAGGGCTCCCCATCTATGCAAATCTCGGTCATTTGGGAAAATTCCGCCAAAAAAGAAGGGGTTTGGAAGATATCTCCAGGAAATGAGGCGAGAACCCTCAAGGCCGAGGAAAGGCCCCTCCCTTTCCCGAGCCTTAGCTCCGCCTTCCCGTCGTCGATCGGCCCAGCCCCCTGAAGAGGGAGCCCCGCGATCCTCCTCCCGTTCAGCGCGAGGAGGAAGGAAAGGCGCTCCTCCTTCTCCCTTTTGCCATTGATCCGAAGCGAAACTCCTAGCCTTTTCCATAAGAAAAGCCCTTCGGAGAGGGCGAGGAAGATATAGGAAAGACGCCCGAGCAAGGCCTTGTTCCTTCTTGAGGCGCGGGAGGCGACCCCGGAGAAAGCCCCCGCGGAGGCCATGTATAGGAAATGCACGGAAAGACCGCCGTCGAGCCCTGCGCGGAGGACGTCGATCTTCTTCCTCCTCCCGTTCTCAAGGGAGGAAAGCAAGAGAGCAAGGGGCTTCTTCCCCCATATGTTCCTCGCCCCGTCCCCGAGGGTGCCCCCGGGGACCAATAGGAAGGCGGGGCGCTCTTCTTCCCGAATCCTCATGAGAGCATCCGCGGCAAGGGATAGGGTGCCGTCTCCCCCGAGCGCGAGGAGGACGTCCCCCTTCCCCAGCGAACGGACTTCTTGGAAATAGTCTTCCCGGTCCAAGGCGGAAAGTTCTCGGAAAGGAAGGCCTTCCTCCAGGAGGAAGGCACGGATTTTCCGAGGGAGGGCCCTCTTGTCCCTTCGGGCGAGGGCGCCGTGGAGGAAGAGGATCATCCCCTTCTCTTCATCGCCGCCTCGACGAACCCAAGGAATAGGGGGTTCGGCCGAAGAGGGCGCGAGGTGAACTCGGGATGGAACTGCGAGGCGACGAAATAAGGATGGCCGGGCAGCTCGACGATCTCCACGAGCCCGGAGTCCGGATTGATCCCGGAGAAGCAAAGCCCGGCCTTCTCGAAGTCCTCGCGGTAGCAGGCGTTGAACTCGTAGCGGTGGCGGTGGCGCTCCTCGATCCTCTCCTGCCCGTAAAGCTTCCGGGCAAGCGTCCCTTCCTTCGTGAGGCAAGGGTAGTTCCCCAGGCGCATCGTGCCTCCTAGCTCGATCCCGTCGTATTGCCCGCGGAGAAGATCGATGACTGGGCGGGCGGAGCGGGGATCGAACTCCGCGGAATCCGCATCCTCCCACCCGAGGACATGCTGGGCGAACTCGATGATGGCCAGCTGCATCCCGAAGCAGATCCCGAGGAAGGGGACCCCTTGCTCCCGGGCGTAGCGGATCGCGACCTTCTTCCCCTCGCTTCCCCGCTCCCCGAAACCTCCGGGGACGAGGATCCCGTCGGCCTCCCCAAGCAAGGAAGCGCAGTTTTCCTCCGTCAGGGAGGAGGACTTGATCCAGTCGATCTCGATGTTCCGCCCAAGCCTCGTCCCGGCGTGGACGAGCGCGCTCTTCACCGAGAGGTAGGCGTCCTTCAGCTCGACGTACTTCCCGACGAGGGCGATCCTCACCTTCCCCTTCCTCTCCTTGAAGGAGTCGATCCATTTCTTCCACGAGGAAAGGTCGCTTTCCCGTTCCTCGAGACCGAGCCTCCGGAGCACATAGGACTCAAGCCCCTGCTCATGGAGGTGGACAGGGAGGTCGTAGACGACCTTCTCGTCCAGCGCGGTGAACACGCCTTCGGCAGGAACGTTGCAGAACAAGGATATTTTCTTCAGCTGGGAATCCGTAAGGGGGACCTCCGTCCTGAGGACGATCGCGTCGGGCTGGATCCCGAGGGAAAGCAGCTCCTTCACAGAGTGCTGGGTCGGCTTCGTCTTCGTCTCTTCCGCGGAACGGAGGTAAGGGACAAGGGTGTTATGGACGAACAGGGTGGAGCCCGCGCCTTCCTCGAGCCTCATCTCGCGGATCGCCTCGAGGAAGGGGAGGGACTCGATGTCCCCCACCGTCCCGCCGATCTCGCAGATGATGACGTCCGCCTTCTGGACGCGCGCCGCCTCGCGGATCCGCATCTTGATCTCGTCGGTCACGTGGGGGATGACCTGGATGCAGGCCCCGAGGTAGTCCCCGCGCCGCTCCTTGTCCATCACGGACATGTAGACCTTCCCGGAGGTAAGGGAGCTCTCCTTGGTGAGGTTCTCGTCGATCCACCTCTCGTAATGGCCGAGGTCGAGGTCGGTCTCGGCACCGTCCTCCGTAACGTAAACCTCCCCGTGCTGGTAGGGCGACATCGTCCCGGGGTCGATGTTCAGATAGGGGTCGAGCTTCATCATCGAGACCCGGAGCCCTCCGGATTTCAGGAGAAGGCCGAGGGAAGAGGCGAAGATGCCTTTCCCAAGGGAGGAGACCACCCCTCCCGTAACGAACACGTACTTGGTTGCCATGACGAAGGAAGGATACCCTCATTCGCCTTGGGCGGGAAGGCACGCAAAAGGCCCCGGATTTCCGGGGCCTGGCGCTTCGTTGGTGACCCAGCCGGGAATCGAACCCGGGATTCAACCTTGAGAGGGTTGCGTCTTAGCCGCTTGACCACAGGGCCGCGGAGCGTTTTATAGCACGCCCTCAAGGAGGATGCAACTTTTTATTGGGCGGATTCCTCCGAACGGCGGACTTCGTGGAGAAGCCGCCGCTTCGTCTCCTCCTCGCCGAGGATCGAGATGACCTCGTGGAGGTTCGGGGAGCGCTTGGCCCCCGTGATCGCGAGGCGCAGGAGCTCCGCCGCGTCCACCAGGGAGCCGACGTAGTCCCCAGGACGCTCCTTGTAGTCCTTGTTCCTCGTCGCGAAGCCGCGTCTGGACGCAAGCTCCTTGACGCCTGCCCACCAGGCGGCCTCGTCGACCCCATAGAGCATCTCCCCTGCGCATTCCTCAAGCCAGGAGGAGACGAAGGTGAGCTCGTACTTCGGGTCGTAGGGGAAGCCCTTGTCTTCAAGGGGTTCGAAGAGGTCGCGGTAGAAGAAAGAGGTGGCGGGAGCGACGTCGGACCACTTCGCGTAGTCCTTCCGGGGATTGGGGCGGTCCTTCTCGATATCGAGGATCTTCTCCATGTAGGAAGGATCCTTCTCCACGCGTCTGGCAAGGGCGTGGTCGTTTTCCTTCGCCCAGGAAAGGAGCGGCGGAAGCATGTCCTTCCCCCTCCACCTGGCGAGGAGCTCGCGCGAGAAGAAGGTCAGCTTGTCGAGGTCGAAGAGCGCCCCGTCCAGGGACATCTTCCCGAGCGAGAAGGGGAACAGGCGGTAGTCGAAGGACCCTTCCTTCTCGGTCCATTCCTCGAAGTTCGAGTTGGCGATCGACATGAGGTAGACGAGAAGCGACTCGGGCGGATATCCCTCCTTCAGGAAGTAGGAGACGGCGGCCTCCGGGTCCTTGCGCTTGGAAAGCTTCCTTTTGTTCCCGTGGTCGAGCTTCATGATGACCGGGAGATGGGCGTAGCGGGGGCGCTCCCATCCGAGGGCGCGGAAAAGCTCGAGGTGGACGGGGGTGGAAGGGATCCATTCCTCCCCGCGGGAGACGAGGTTCGTCCGCATGAGGTGGTCGTCCACGACGTGGGCGAAATGGTAGGTGGGGAGGCCGTCGCTCTTGAGGATGACGACGTCGATGTCGTTCTCAGCGATGTCGAGGTCGCCGCGGATCTCGTCGTGGAAGCGGACCTTTCGGTCGTGGTTCCCCTCGCTCCGGAAGCGGATGACCCAGGGATCCCCGCGAAGAATCCTTACCTTCCTTTCCTCGTTGGTCAGCTTCCGGTCCCTCGCGTAGGGGCCCCAGTAGCCGGGGATGACCTTGCTCGCTTCCTGAACGGCGCGGATCCTCGCTAGGTCCTCGGCGGTGCAAAAATCAGGATAGGCTTTCCCTTCCTTAAGGAGCTTCTTCACGAAAACCTTGTATATCTCCCCTCTCTCGCTCTGCCGGTAGGGGCCATAGTCCCCCTTCTCGCCTTCGGGGAGGAAGCCCTCGTCGGCGATGATGCCGAAGCGGGCGAGCTGTTCGATCAGCTCCTCCGCGGAGCCGGCGATCGTGCGCTTGGTGTCGGTGTCCTCGATCCGGAGGAAGAAGACCCCGCCCGACTGCTTGGCGAGGCGATGGGCGAGGAAGGCGGTGAAAAGGCTCCCTGTATGGAGGAAGCCCGTCGGCGAGGGGGCGAAGCGCGTGACGTAGGCCCCTTCGGGAAGGCTCCTTTCCGGGTAGCGACTCTCCAGCTCCTCGGGAGTCAGCTTCGTCTCGGGAAGCAGGAGCTCGGCGATCTCATCGTTTCCAACCATAGGGACACCTTCCTTTCGCGGGGAGATTATAGGAGCGGTCGCTTTCTCTTGCCATCGCCAGGGACCCTCTATATAATCGCCTCGCTTCGAGAGGAGCGGCGCAGGTGTAGTTCAATGGTAGAACGTAACCTTGCCAAGGTTAACACGCGGGTTCGATTCCCGTCACTTGCTCCAGGAGAAGACGCCCGGCGATGACGCCGGGCTTTTTCTTCGCCCGATCGCGCGGTATATTCCCCGCCGGATGGAACGAAGGCCCGGCACGCTCGGATTCCGCTTCTTCAAGCGCTCGATGGACGTCCTCGTCTCAGGGCTTGGCCTCGTTCTCGTCTCGCCTTTCCTTCTGGTCGGGGCGATCCTCGTCAGGGCGGGGTCCCCGGGGCCCATCCTGTTCCGGCAAGTAAGGCTCGGGAGAGACGAAAAGCCTTTCGTCATCTACAAGTTCAGGACGATGAGGGTGGAGGCGCCTTCCCATGTCGGAGCCGAAGACCTCAAGGAAACAAAGGAAGATCTTCCGAAATTCGCTGGCTTCCTTCGGATGAGCCGAATGGACGAGCTTCCGCAGCTTTGGAATATCTTCCGGGGCGACATGTCCCTCATCGGACCGCGCCCGATGATGGAAGCGAAGTACCAAGTCCCCCTTTATGAAGCAAGAAAGTCTCAGAAAAGCGACCCGTTCCTGGTCCGCCCCGGGCTCACTGGCCTGGCGCAGCTCCGGATGGAATGCCGGCACGACATTCTTGAAAAAGCGAAAAACGACGGGGAGTATGTCGCGAAATTCTCCTTCAAGCAGGATTTCGTTATTTTCTTCAAGACAATCCCGATGGTGCTCGGGCTCATCTTCCGGAAAGGCTAGTCGCTCCCGTCGCGCCTTCCGTAGTCGTCGAGGTTCGGCCGCCCTTCGTCCTTAGGGTCCTCTTCCTCCTTGTCCGCGGAAGGGGCCTCGCCCGCGGCCTCCTCCTTCGCTTCTTCCTCACGGAGGCTCTCGCGAAGCCTCTCGGCGTACTCGCGGCCCATCTCCCCCATCGCTTCGAAGCGATCGGCGCTCTGGCGAAAGAGAAGGATCGTCTCCTCGCGGAAGAGCGGCTCGTACTTCGCGAAGAGCCTTTCCACGTAGGAAAGGTGCCAGATGAGGGAAAGGACATGGAAGAGAAGCCCGAGCATCAGCCCGAAGGCGGACATCCAGAGAGGTCCGAGAGGGGTATAGGCGGCCAGGAGCACGCCGATCACGTAGCCGATGGCAGGGACGAGGTAACCGGGAAGCGCCCCGGCGTAGTAATCCTTCCTAAGGCCGTAGGGCCCATGGAAGGTTCTTTCGAAGATCGTCCTTGCCAAGGAGGGATTGGAGAGATGGATGGCGATATGGGGGATGATGGCGGCCCGGTTCTGCCGGTGCACATAAAGCAGGAACACGACGCCGAGCTCCGAGGCGAGGACCGCGTTCTCGAAAAGCATGAGCTGAGGGTACTCGGTCAGGAGCTGGTCGATGCTCACCCCGAGGCTCCCCGTCGAGCCGAGGCTGGAAAGCAGGGCGTCGATCTCCTCCATGAGGGCAGGGTTCCAGTTCTCGGCGGTCAAGGCGGCGAGGAGGGTGATCACCGGGCCGAGGAGCAGGAGGAGGAGCGCCCCGTAGACGAACGTCCTCGTGATGCCGTAGCTTCCGAAGAAGGGAGGGCGGAAATAGGCGAGAAGCCCTTTGCCCAGCGTCCTTCCGTCCGCCGCTCTCCCCTGGGATATGAGGGAGACCCCGATCGTGAGGGAGGCATAGAAGGGAAGGAGGATGAAAGGGACCGTGACCAAGAGGAGGACGGGCATGGAGCCGCTGAAGCCGACCGCCGCGGCGAACACCGCGGCGATGAGGAACAGGGGCCATAGCCCTTTCAGCGCATTGGGGAGGAATCCCGCCGTTTCCCGATAAAGCGCGCGGGAATTCGCACGAAACTTTGTTTCTTCTTCCATCACTTCTCTCCCTCCTTGAGCTCATGGAGGTCCTGGACGGTCTGCCATAGCTCTTCCTTTCGGAATGGCTCGACGGCCCTTTTCTCGAAATCCCGGACGAGGCGCGAGAACTTTCGTTCGCTCACCAGGAAGTTCTCCCCGTCCTCCGAGTCGTAGCGGTTCACGAAGCAGTCGTCGTTCACGAGCACGACCCCGACCATGTAGGAAGTCGGGATCCCGCTCAGGATCGAAAGGCGCTCCATCGCCGTCTTGTTCTCGACGAGAGGGTTGGAGACGTAGCGCTTCCCCCCGCCCCGTTCGTATAGGAGCCAGCGGAAGTCGTCGGGCTTGGCGTTCACCGCGCCCTCGTAGTAGCGGTCCGTGACGACGTAGAGGTACTTGTCCCCGGCGAGGAGATGATCCACGTGGATGAACTCCTCCTTCCCCGTCCTGAGGGTGAAGTCGTTGATGAGGTAGTAGTCCCCGTCCCGGGCCGTCCGCATCACGTGGCGGTAGAACATCCGCATGGGATGGCGGCGGTATAGCGCCCGCCTTAGAGGAGGGAGCAGGAAAAGGGCAAGGAAAAGGAGGCCGATGATCACGGCCACCACGATGAATAGCGTCAGTCTGACAGAATAGGGCATCCAACCTCGCTCTCGGCCACCAGGAGGGCGGTCTCCACCATCTCGCCGAGGCCAAGCTGCCTCTCCTCGCTCGTGAGCTTCTTTCCTCCGAGGAAGCTGTCCGTGACGGTCAGGAGGGCCAGCGCCTTCTTGCCCATGGAGGCGGCGTTCGCGTAAAGGCCATAGGCCTCCATCTCGACCCCGAGCACCCCGAGCCCGGCCCATTTCTTCCAAGTCGAGGGATCATGGTCGTAGAAGATGTCCGCGGAAAGGATGTTCCCCACGTGCACCTCGAGGTCCTTCTTTCTCGCGGCGAGATACGCCTTATGAAGGAGCCCGAAGTCGGCGATCGCGGAGAAGGTCCCTCCACGGAGGTCGTGCTGGCCCATCCAGTTGCTGTCCGTGCACGCCCCTTGGGCGAGGACGATCGAGCGAAGGCCGACGTCCGGCTGGTAGGTGCCCATCGTCCCGATGCGGATGATGCTTTCCACGCCGAACTCGGCGAATAGCTCATGCGAGTAGATGCCGATCGAAGGCATGCCCATGCCGCTGGCCATCACGGAGACGAGCCCGCCGTTCGGCCCCTTCCCAGTGAAGCCGAGCGCGCCCCTCACCTCGTTGACGAGCCGGACCTCGGAAAGGTACTTGTCCGCGATCCACTTCGCCCGCAGGGGGTCCCCGGGCATGAGGACGACCTTGGCGAAGTCGCCTTTGTTCGCATTGATGTGGGGTGTTGCCATCTTCTTGCCTCGCTTTCCTTGAATTCTAAGGCAAACGCCCCCCTTTTCCAATTCAGCGGACCGTAACCGACTTGGCGAGGTTCCGCGGCCTGTCGCATGGCTTCCCGAGCTCGAGGGCGAGGAAATAGGAAAGAAGCTGCCCGTAGCACACGAGCGGGAGCGCCTCGAGGACTCCGGGAAGGGGATCGACCGGGAAATCGTCCTCCTTCCTGCTCCCGAGGAAGAGGACGGAGGCGCCCCTGGCCTCGGCTTCCCTGGCGTTCAGCCTCACCATCGCCTCTCCCTTCCCGACGGAGAAGGCGACGAGGGGGGTCCCTTTCTCGATGAGGGCGATCGGCCCGTGCTTCAGCTCGCCGCTAGGGAAGGACTCGCAGCGGAAGCAGGCGACCTCCTTGACCTTGAGGGCGCATTCCATCGCTGCCTCGTTTCCTTCCGCCCGCCCGATGAAATAGAGATGGCCGGTCCTGGCGATGGCCGAGGCGGCCGAACGCACCTCGTGCTTCCTGGCGATGACGTCGCGAAGGGAGCGCGAGGCTTCGTCGATTCCTTCCGTCCCCTCCTTCCCCGCGGCGCGGAGGAAGAGCCCGTTGAGGAGGACCACTTCCCCGAGGAAGGTCTTGGTGGCGGCGACGGCCACCTCCGCCCCGACGTCGAGGAAGAGGTGGTGGGCGGACTCGCGGGCGAGCCTGCTATGGGAGGCGTTGGTGAGCGCGATCGTCCGCCCCTTGGGAAGAAGCCTTAGGACATCGAGGATGTCGACCGTCTCGCCCGACTGGGAAAGGAGGAAGAAGAGCGCCCCCTCCTCGAACGGGGGAGGGTCGATGGAGAACTCGCTTCCAGGGATGGCGTTGGCACGCTTCCCGAGCCTCCTGGCCGCCCTGGCGGAAAGAAGGGCTGCATGGTAGCTCGACCCGCAGCCGATGAGGCAGATGCTGGACGCCTCCCTGACGAGCCTCACGATGTCCTCGGGAATCGCCTGGATCGTGTCCTTGAGGCCCATGAGCGCCTCAGGCTCTTCTTCGATCTCCTTGATCATGAAATGGGGATACCCGCGGAGATCGATCTCGTATTTCCCGAGGTTCCTTTCCTCGAAGGAAGGAGGAACCTCCTTCCCGTCCACGTAAAGCTTCGCCTCGTCCTCCGAGACATAGCCGTAGTATCCGTCCTCGAGGTCGTAGAAGGAGTCCGCGCGGCCGACCAGGGCGGCCGGGTCGCTGGCGACGAGATGCCCGCATTCCCCCCGTCCCAGCACCAGGGGCGAGGATTGCTTCGCGAAATAAAGCTTTCCAGGAGAGCTGGCGATGAGGATGGCAAGTGCGAAGGACCCTTGGAGGAAGCGGAAGAGCGAGGAAAGCGCCTCTTCCGGCGACTTTCCCGAGGAAAGCGCGGCCTCGATAAAGTCCGCGATGAGCTCGGTGTCCGTGGAGGAACGGAAGGAATACCCATGCTTCTCAAGGAACGTCCTCAGGGTCTGCTCGTTCTCGATGATGCCGTTATGGACGAGCGTCACGAGCCCGTGGAGCGAGGTCTGGGGATGCGCGTTCTTCAAACTGGGAAGCCCGTTCGTAGCCCAGCGGGTGTGCCCGATGGCGAGCCGAGAAGAGAAGGGGGGAAGCATCCCTTCCAGCATCTCGACGGAGCCGACGGTCCGCTTCGTCTTGATGGAGCCGTCTTCCCCGAAATAGGCGACGCCTGCGGAGTCATAGCCGCGATATTGCAATTTTGAAAGGCTTTTTAGCAAGAAATCCCTCATCGGGAAGCTAGCGGCGGCCCCAACGATCCCACACATCCTAGCGAGCCTCCATGAAGTCCATGATCCGCGAGCGCGCCTCGGCGGCCTCGAACTTGCTCGGGAAGTCCAGAAGGACGCGGAGGACCGGCTCCGTTCCGCTCGGGCGGATGAACACGCGCGAATCCCCCTCCTTCCCGAATTCGGCGACGAACTTCCGGTAGGCGAGGCTGTCGACGAAGTTCCCTAGGTCCTCGCGGGAGCGGAACGAGAAGTTCATGAGCTCCTGGTAGCTGGGATGGTAGGTCTTCAAGGCCCAGCGGATCTCGCGCTCGCTATGGTAGAGGCTGAGGAAGCGGAGCGCGGTGAGGATGCCGTCCCCGGTCGGCATCTCATCCGGGAAGATGACGTGCCCGGATTGCTCGGCCCCGAGGAGATAGCCCCCGTCGCGCAGGGCCTCGGCAAGGGCGCGGTCGCCCACTTCCGTGATCGTGGGCTCGACGCCAAGGGCCCGGATCGAGCGGATGGTGCCCAGGGTCGACATTTTGGTCAGCGCGATCCCGAAGCTCCCCTGCCTCCCCTGCTCGAGCTCCGCCTTGAGCACCAGATAGGAAAGGGCGTCCCCGTCGATGACCGTCCCGCTGGGAAGGGCCATCATGAGGCGGTCCCCGTCCCCGTCGAAGGCGATGAGGAGGTCCTTCTGCCTCGTCTCGTCCCGGAACACCTTCCTTCTCGTCTGGTCGATGCTTGTCGCCCCGACGCCGGCGTTGATATTGCGCCCGTCGGGGTGGTTGGCGATGAGGCTGGTCTTCATCCCGTGGGCGCGAAAGACCGAGGAGGCGTAGGCGCTGAGCGCTCCGTTGGCGCAGTCCAGGACAAGCGTCCCTTCGAAGGAGGCGCGGGGGCAGGTCGCCTTGAGATGGTCGATGTAGTCGCCCCGGAGGCTCTTCGCGGAGACATACTGCCCTACCCGCGGGTTCTTGACCTGCTCGAGGACGGAATAGGCCATCGCGCCCTCAAGCCTCCTCTCTTCTTCGACCGGGAGCTTCCCTCCTCCCGGGGCGATCACCTTGAGCCCGTTGTCCTGGTAAGGGTTATGGGAGGCGGTGACGACGATCCCGATCGGATGGGTGCTCTTGAGGGAGGCGAGGGTGTAGGCCACGCCAGGGGTCCCGACCACGCCCATGTCATAGACGTCGGCCCCGGCAGAAAGCGCGGAGGCGACGATCTGGCCCGCGAACATGGGCGAGGACTCGCGCGTGTCCATCCCAAGGTATATCTGCCGATGGGAAAGGGCGAGCGCTCGGGCAAGGCAGGCGGCCACGTCAAGGGTGAGGTCGGCGTTGGCGACGCCGCGGATCCCGTCCGTCCCAAAAAGATGCTTCATCCTGGAAATTATATGTAGGAAGGATTCCTTTCCTAGTCTTCCTCCTCGGAGTAGGAAAGGTCGTCCTCGAGGACGCGCAAGAGGTTATCCGGGGTCACGTGGGTGAGCTCGCCCTGGAAGGCGATCGCGATCCTCCCCGTCTCCTCGCTGACGACGAGGGTCACGGAGTCGGACTTCTCGCTGATGCCGATGGCGGCCTGGTGGCGAGAGCCGTACTTCCCGTTGAGGGGGCGCTCCGTCGCGGCGAAGAATACGGCCGCACGGAGAATGATCCCGTCCTTGACGACGATGGCCCCGTCATGGAGCCTCGTCCCTTCGTAGAAGATGGTCTCGACAAGCTCAGGAACGAAAGGCGCGTCGATCCGCACGCCCTTCTGACGGATCACGTCCCCGAGCTTTGCCTCGTCGAGGATGTCGTCCTTCCTCTCGATGGTGATGAGGGCGCCTCTTCTCAGGCGGGACATGTTGATCGCCGCGAGGACGAGCTTCTCGAGGAAGGCGTCCTGGTCGTAGAGGCGTTCCGGCTCCTTCCTCTTCTTCCTCGCGCTCAGGCGGAAGAGCGCGGAATCCCCGCGGTTCGAGAGATATCCGCGGAACACGTTCATGTTGACGAACAGCACGAGGACCGCGGCGACGCCCATGAGGATGAGGAAGAAAAGCCCCAGCAAGGGCATGCCGACGCAATAGAAGAGAAGGGCGAGGAACTCAGGGATGAGGAGGGAAAGCGTGGCCGCCCACCTTTTCACGATGAGGAAGAGCAGGGCGTCGATCCCCAGGAAGATGAATATGGCGAGGACGAATTCCGCGACGAAGGTCGGGTTCCCGAAGTTGGCGCCTGGCATTTCCTATTCCTCCTCCACGTTATGGGCGAAGCGCGAGGCCGCGGAGGCGGCGATCGCGCCGACGAGGTCGTCGAGGAAGGTGTTGCAGCGGCCAGTCCCCTTGCCGGCTTCGTTCAGCTTCCGGATGATCCCGTACTTGTCCTTGTCGATGAAGCCGAAGTTGGTGAGGGCGATGGAACCGTAGGTGTTGCAGATGCCGTAGGCGAGGACTTCGTCCACCCCGTAGAGGGGGGCGTCCTCCATGAGGAGCCCTTCCAGCTCCTTGTCGGGGAGAAGGCCCTGCTCGGCCGCTTTGTCCAGGGCGATGCCCGTCATGACGGCGAACTGCACCTCCCTCTTCTCCAGGACCTTGAGGACGCTGAGGCATAGCTCCTCGGTCCTCAGGGAATGGTGATAGCCGCTCTGAAGGTAGCGGGCGCAGTCGGCGATATCCTCGACGCTCACGCCGCGTTCCTTGAGAAGGGCTAGGCAATGCTCCAGATAATCCTTCTCTTCCCTCTCCATGCCCCAACTTTATCCCGGCAAATCGAAGGAGTGTAGAGCGCTTTTCTCTCCTTCTCCGATAACCCCGCAAAAAGCCTGTTTCCTTAGAAAGAAAATTCAATGAGGGGTCTAAAACGCGCCCTTGGCCAAGCTTTCGCTGGCTTCTTTCGCCAATTGGAGCCACAATCAGGCATGGCAAGCAAGTACTTGATGGTGTTCCTCCTCATCTTCCTCGTCGGATCGATGGGAGGCTATCTGCTCGAAGTCCTGTTCCGAAGGTTCTTCTCAGCGAAGAAATGGGTGAATCCCGGCTTCATGGAAGGCCCGTGGCTTCCACTTTACGGGTTCGGGATCCTCGTGATGCTTTCCCTTTGCTGGATGTTCTACGTCCTGCTCCCCGACTCGCTTCCCCTCTATAACCCGATGGGAGGGATGTTTGGAAGGGAGGAGGCCTCCGGGGCGACCGCCTGGGACCTCATCCCGATCGGATGCATCTGGGCTTCGCTCATCCTCCTCGAGTTCCTCGCGGGCCTGGTCTTCGTCAAGGGCTTCCACGTCAGGCTCTGGGACTACCGGAACATGAGGGGCAACGTCCTTGGGGTCGTCTGCCCTCTCTTCTCCGTGATCTGGCTCATCGTCGACCTCCTCTACTACTACGGGGCGGGCCCCTTCATCTACCGGATGTTCGAGGGCATGTTCCATTACCTCTTCGAAGGAGGGGCGGGAGGAGACGCGGTGAACTTCCTCTTCCTCTTCTTCATGGGAGGGATATACGGGATTTTCCTCTATGACCTCGTCAAGTCGCTGAATCTCTTCGGCAAGGCCAGGCAGCTTGCGAGGGAAAGCGGAATCGAGGCTCGCTACGAGGCGGTCCGGAGGAAGGCCAAGGCGATCTACGCCGGCAAGAAGGCGGAAATCCTCTCCTACATCCCAGAAGCGACGAGAAAAAAAGACAAGGAGATGCTTGAGAGAGGCAAGGAGGAGTTCGGGAGGCTCGAGCAGGCGCTCCGGAAGCTGATCCTCATCGATCCCGGGAAGAAGGGTTCGTCCGAAAACTACGGCGAGGACGGAAGGCCGGTCAAAGAGGACTGAAAAAGCCCCCGGACGGGGGCAAGCGTTCCTGGAGCATCTGACGGGAATCGAACCCGCGTGACCAGCTTGGGAAGCTGGAGTTCTACCATTGAACTACAGATGCAGCGCCTCGCGGCTCCGCTATTGTAGCCAAGGAGATCGCTCTTGTCGAGGAAGACCTACTTCTTCCTCATCTTCCCGTTCTTGCCGTGGATGCGGATGGATCCTTCCTGGTTGTCGGAAACCCTCTCCGCGTACTCGATCGCTTCCTTCTGGGTGCGGAACCTCTTGAGCGCCCGCGTCCCGTTGGCGAGCTTCACCTGCCACATCCCGTCCTCGGACCTCTGGGTGATGTGGTAGGTCTTCCCGCTCCCCTTCTTCTCCTCGGCCATGGCGAACCCCTCCTTGCTCTTTCCTTGATATTACCAAGAAAGGAGGGATTCGGGACGAAAAAAGCGGGCCGAGCCCGCGTTCTCTCGATGGTGGGTGCTAAGAGGATCGAACTCCTGACCTTCTGCACGTCAAGCAGACGCTCTCCCAGCTGAGCTAAGCACCCGTGCGCCTCATGGACGCAGGGCGGATTTTATAGCAAGCCTACGGATGATATCAAGGGGGGAGGAAGGAAAAAGCCCCGGGGAGCCGGGGCCTCGTTCCGATGGTGCCGTCTAAGGGAATCGAACCCCCAACCTACTGATTACGATTCAGTTGCTCTGCCAGTTGCGCTAAGACGGCATCGCCCGAGAGCGGGGAGACTATAAGCCCTCCTCGCACTCTTGGCAAAGGGGAAAAGCGCTAGCGGGCAAGCGCTCGCCTATGGATCGTGCGGCAGAGCACGAACAGCTCGTGCGCGACGAGGGGGGCGAGGGCAAGGAGGAAGACATAGAGGTAGTCGAGCGGATGGTCGCTCAAGGTGTAGACGCTGAAGAAGTTGTTGAGCCCCGGGGTCTCGATGACGAGGAACTGGAGGCCCATGCCGATGAAGAAGGCGCCCCAGAGAAGCCAGTTCTTGTCGCGGAGGACGCGGACGACGCTATGGCCGGGATCGGTCATCCCAAGCATATGGAAGAGCTGCGAGATCGAGAGGACGCAGAAGGCCATCGACTGGGATTCCTCGAGATTCAGCTGGATGCCGGTCGCCTCGTCGACCACGGAGAAATAGCTGACGATCTCGGAATGGGTGAACGCCCCGCTGCTGAAGGCGGGGATGAGGAAGGCGATGATGGTGGCAAGCGCGATGACCAGCCCATAGCCGAACACAGTGAGATAGCCGCCGCGGGCGAAGACGTTCTCCTTCGGGTCGCGCGGCTGCTCGTCCATGATCCCTTCCGGCTTCTTGTCCGCCCCGAGGGCGACCGCCGGGAGGCTGTCGGTGATGAGATTGACCCAGAGAAGATGAACCGCCACAAGCGGAGCAGGGAAGCCGATGAGGACAGAGACGAACATCGCCAGTACTTCGCCGATGTTGCAGGAGAGGAGGAAGAAGATCGTCTTCCGGATGTTCGCGTAGATGCCTCTCCCCTCCTCGACGGCCTTCTCGATGGAGGCGAAGTTGTCGTCGGTGAGCACCATGTCGGCCGCGCCCTTGGCGACGTCCGTGCCGGTGATCCCCATCGCGATGCCGATGTCGGCCTGCTTGAGGCTCGGGGCGTCGTTCACCCCGTCGCCGGTCATCGCGACGATCCTGCCGTTGGCCTTGATCGCCTTGACGATCGCGACCTTGTTCTCAGGGGAGACGCGGGCGAACACGCGGACATGCTCCACCTTTTCCTGAAGCTCTTCCGGCGTGCAGGCGTCGATCTCGGCCCCCGTCATGCACTGGTCGGGGGAGGAGGCGATGTCCAGTTCCCTGGCGATCGCGAAGGCGGTGTCGCGGTGGTCGCCGGTGATCATGATGGTCGTGATTCCGGCGTGGCGGAGGCGCAGGACAGCGGGCTTGGCGGCCTCCCTTGGAGGATCGACCATGCCGACGAGGCCGACGAAGGTCAGGCCCTCTTCCTTGACCTCCCCCTCCTCGCCGATGGCAAGGGCGAGGACGCGGAGGGCGTCGGCGCTCATCGAGCCGGAGGCCTCCTGGGCTAGCCGGACGTCCTCTTCCGTGATGGGCCGGGAGACTCCCCCGTCGAGGATGCTGGTGCAGCGGACGAGGATCTGGTCGATCGCGCCCTTGGTATAGAGCTTCCTGCCCCCCTCGCCTTCGTTCAGGGTGGACATCATCTTGCGGACCGAGTCGAAAGGAAGCTCGTCCACGCGAGGCTCCAAGCGTTCGAGCTCGCTCTTCTTCATCCCGAGGGAATCGGCGAAGCGGACGAGGGCGACCTCTGTGGGATCGCCGTAGACGCCCTGTTCGATGGAAGCGTCCGAGCAAAGGCACATCCCCTTCGCAAGGACGAGAAGAGAGTCGCCCGAAAGCTCCTCTCCCTTGAATATCTTCCCGGGAAGATAGGCTCCCACGACGGTCATCTTGTTCTCGGTAAGCGTGCCGGTCTTGTCGCTGCAGATGACGGAGACGGCGCCCAGTGTCTCCACGGATGCGAGCCGCCGCACGTTCGTGTTGACCTTGACCATCTTCGACATGCCAAGCGCGAGGACGATCGTGACAACGGCAGGCAGGCCTTCGGGGATCGCGGCGACGGCAAGGGAGACGCTGTCCATGAGGTCGCCGATCCAGGCGGTCGCGATATCCTGGGTGAGGAAGGCGCTATAAAGAAGGCTGACGACGAGCATGAGGGCGACGACGCCGGCGGCAAGGATGCCGAGGAATTTCGAAAGCTTCGCAAGCTGCTTCTGGAGAGGCGTCTGTTCCTCGCCCCCTTGGTCAAGGGAAGAGGCGATCCGTCCGATCTCCGTGTTCATGCCGGTGGCGATGACGACGCCCTCCCCGCGCCCATAGACGATGGGAGTGGACATGTAGCAGACGTTCAAGCGGTCGCCGGGGCCGACTTCCTCCGTGAGGACAAGGTCGGCGTCCTTCTCGACCGGAAGGGATTCGCCGGTGAGAGAGGACTCGTCGCTCTTCATGGAGAAGCTCTTCAGAAGCCTGAGGTCGGCAGGGACGGTCCGGCCTTCTTCAAGGATGACGATGTCCCCAGGGACGAGCTCGCTCGCCTTGACCTCGATGATCTTCCCTTCCCTGCGGACGGTCGCGGTCGGCGAGGAAAGCTTCTTGAGCGCCTCCAGCGCCTTCTCGGCCTTCGTCTCCATGATGGTGCCGATGATGGCGTTGATGACGACGACGGCCATGATGATCCCCACGTCGATGAATTGCTCATAGTCCTTCTGGACGATGCCGACGATCATCGAAATGAGCGCGGCCACGAAAAGGACAATGACCATCGGATCCTTGAATTCGCCGAAGAAGATGGCCAGAGGGCCTTTCTTCTTCCCTTCTTGAAGCTTGTTTTCTCCGTAAAGGGCGCGTCTTCTTTCGATTTCCTTGACATCAAGGCCTAAGGACGGGTCAACCGAAAGCTCGGCCAGAACATCTTTGGGGCTTCTGTTCTCGAACATGCTCACTCCTTTGCCGAAAGGCGTTGGAGGTCTGGCGTGGGCTGGTGCACCCCGTCAAGCCCGGCCGGATCCGTTCCGGCGGGATGTCGAGCTTGGCGAACCGCTACTCCCCTCACGGGCGAGGATTATAGAGGGAAAGGCACCTTCTTGGAAGGACGCTCAATGGGCGAGCCGCATCGTGGTGAACAAAATCGCGAGAGGGAAGGCGATGTTGGGAAGAACAGATACGAAGGCGGCCCACCCGTACAAAGACGCGGGGTCCATTACAAGGAATTCGATGGAAAGGCCGACCACGGTGAGCGAGTAAAGGACGCAGATGATGACGAAAGAGATCGTCCATCCCAGGAGGTTCTTGTAGGCGGGCGCCATATAGGAGCCGGCGAGGTAGGCCATGATCTTCCGATAGAGGATGAAACCGGTGATCGCTGAGGCCAGGGCAAGGATGATCGAGACGGAATAGAAGAATACTGTCAGGAAGCCGCCCGCAGCGATCTGGATGATGCAGTCGAGGATGTCCAGGACGCCGTTGAGCGCCATGATCATGACGAAGCTGAGCACTCCCCTGTAGGCGGAATTCGAGTTCCGGACGTTTCCGTCGAGAAGGTAGTAGGCGACCAGAAGCATCACGATGACGCTCAAGGTCTCGAGGGCCATGTTCGTGAACTTGTCCAGGGAACCGCCCCCAGCGCTATTGATCATGGTGATCGCGTAGCCTGTGATCGAACCAACGAGAGCGATGATTGAAAAAACGATCGCAAGGAGCCGTTTCCAGTTCGCGTACCTAAGCTTGTTCCAAATAGACATCGCGTCTACTCTAGCACAAGCGCCATCTATCGGTGCTGGTTCGAAGGTATGCGGTAGAGGGTGACGGGCTCGTCGAACTCGATGCCGGCCTTTCTTTTCGCAGCGGCAAGCTGGCTTTCGATCGTCGTGGCGCCTTCCTGTCGAGGCAGGACGAAGCCGTGCCTCTTCCCGCTTTGTACGTAGACCCCGTATTTCTTCGGGTCCAGCTTGTAAATGGAATGGATTCTTTGAAGGGATCCGAGGACGTCGACCGTAACATCGAGATAAGGCAGGTCTTCCTTCGTTAGAGGAGGGAAACGCGAGTCTTTCGCGGAGGAAATCGCGCTCTCGATGATTTCCTCTCCCATTTTCGACCGAATAGGCCTTATCGCCCCGATGCAGCCGTGCATAGAGCCATGCACGCGGATCGTGACGAAAACCGGCTTGGCGGGCAAGGAGAACGGCTCTTCCTCAGGGGAGGCGATCCTTGCCTGCTGGGAGACCCACACCTCAATCGCTTTTCTTGCCAAGGCGGCGACCTTGTCGCTCTTCGCCCTTGCGTTGGAGCAGACAAATGCTTCCCGGCTCAAGTAGAGAGAGTCGAACCTCCTTGTCGGATCGCTGCCCTCCGCGACGTAGCAAGCCGTGGAATAGCCAGTCCCAAGGTACACCTCATGGCTGTGGTGGAGCACCTTCAAATGCCGTCCGTCCAATGCTCCTGCCATGATCAGAAGAGGACGGTGCCCGCACTCCCCTGCAGCAGCGAGAATCGATGGATCGACGGTCAGCCAATCGAGGAAATTACCATTTTTAAGGGACTTTTGCATGGCTTCCTCGTATTGCGCGGCCAATTCAGATATAGAAGCATCTTCATTCTTCGATAGGTGATGGGATAAGTCCCCCGACGCCACGACGACCGTTCTCCTGCCCAGGCGCTGGCTGGCTTCGGCAACTATTTTCCCAAGGAGATAGTGGCTGAGAAAAGGAAGGGAGGAAATCGCGAGGCGGACGATACGTACCGAGGGCATTTCTTTCTGCAGGAAATAAAGAGGCACCATGACCCCGTAATCCAGGAAGCTTCCTTTGTCCCCCATCGTTCCGGCAGGAAACGTCCCTTTGCGAGCAAGTTCGGCCAGAGTCCGGACGAACTGCTTGTCATAAAGAACGCGGAAATTGATGTCAGAGGCATCGAAACCCGCCATCGAACCAATGCCGACCTCACCGTCGAAAAGCTGGAAGTAGTCCCGATAGCCCTCGGAGTGGCTGGAAATGATCACGATAGTGTCAGGCTTAAGCGAGGCGAGTTTCTTCGCGATCTCCCCCATAGCCTCCACAACCGCAGAAATAGAACGTTCTTCCCCTTTCCCTACTTCTGGGATGCTGAGTACGGGATGGGGGAGAAGGGCTCCAGCGACAATGCTCATGGCTTGATTTATACCGCACAGGCTACTGCTTTTCCTATAGGCAGATAAAAGAAAACACCCCTCTTCGGAGTGGTGCCCGTGGCCGGACTCGAACCGGCATGAGTTTTGGCTCGGCGGATTTTGAGTCCGCTGCGTCTACCGTTTCGCCACACGGGCGGCCCGGTAACTATATCACTTCAAAACGAGCACCCGACATCATCCTGGCCCAAGCTTCATAGCTGGGCTTTTGCCGCGCGGAAATCGAAGCCTGCAAGTAGCCCACCAAGGAATAGGCCAAGCAACGGGCCTGTCTCCTTTGATCGGCAGAGGTAAGAGCCTTGTCCAGTAGGGGGTCGAAGACCAATGGGAATGCATGAAGAAGGGCATCCGCCAAGGAAGAGGCATTCTCAGCAAGAATTGCCTTCAAGAGGCGAGACTCCCCGGACAAGGCGTTTATCAGAAGCTCTACGCTTGCTTCATTGCCCAAGATAGTCGCGACATTGGAAATCAATGAGTCGAGAGCAGCGTCCGCAAGTTCTCTTAAGGACGGGTAATGAAGATAGAAAGTAGCCTTGCTTACATCAGCCTTCCGAACAACATCGGAAACCGTGACCGGCCCTTTTGCCCGAAGCAAAACGTAGGCAGTCAGCATCGAGGTCTCGCTCTTCCGGAATCGTCTGTCCTTTTCTGCCATAAATAGATTGTTGTCTATTAATAGACTTTTGTCTATACATTTATTGTAGAAAAAATCCCGATAGAATCGGGATATATCACACATTGGCGCGCCCGAGGCGAGTCGAACGCCTGACCTCAACCTTCGGAGGGTTGCACTCTATCCATCTGAGCTACGGGCGCAAACATGGTGCACTGGATGAGAGTCGAACTCACACCGGTTTCCCGACTAGCTCCTGAGACTAGCGCGTATACCAATTCCGCCACCAGTGCACGTGGCGAAATATACCCCTACTCCTTAAGAAAGTCGAATGAGACTTTCATGACCGCAGGGTCCAGGCGTGTGGCGAGCTCAAGGTTCATGGGCCCGCCTTCCTTTTCGTGAAGCGAACCTTCGCCGCGTTTCAAGCAATCCATGTAATGGCGCTCGGCCTCCCTGGCCAAATAAGGCTGATGGCCCATACAAGGAACAGCGACCGTCCGGACCCTTCCTTGGCAAATGCCTAGTTTTTCAATGCGAGTGATCCCGCAAGAAGGCGGAACCATTTCGTCCTCGGTTCCCTGGATATAAAGAACCTTCGCTAAAGAACTAGAAAAAACTTTACCTGCTGAGGGATTCCCGAAACGCCCTCCATCAAGGAGGAGCGCAAGCCGCACCGCGGGCCGAAGCATTCCCTGCAGCCTCTTTGGAAAGTACTTTAGGACGATGTCGGAGTAAGAAAGGAAGCCGGCGAAGGAAACAGCCTTTTTCACTTCAGGTTCACCCGTGGAAAGAAGAGAGGCAAAGCCGCCCCAGGAATGGCCAACGGAATATACGAAAGGGAAGGGGCCGTATTTATTCTGCGAACGCAGCCACCCAAAGAAGGAACGAACATCCTTGAGGACATGTCCTAGACCATAGATGCAAGGACCTTCGCTTTCGCCACAGCCCGTGTAGTCGAAGGAAGCGATCGCGTAGCCTTCTTCCGCATAGGCGGCAATCAGTCGCAAATAGGCGATACGCCCGCTCCCAAGCCCATGGAAAAAGACGACCAAAGGTTTCTCGGGAAAGGCATCACCCTTCCAATAGAAAGATCCCCTGAGGAGCCAAGGTCCCGAACGGAAGGAGAACGGCTGTTCCTTCAACCCCAGTGAGGCCGGGCCATAGAAAGGAAACGCCGGGCTGTTATCGCTCCTCGCGCGATGAAGCCTTGCTAACGAATGGCGGATCAGAAGGGAAGTGATCAGCATCTAGGCCCGGAACCTCATCCCCCTCGTTCCTATAAAAAGACGAACGAAGCCATGCAAGAAGCGCCCGTTGCAACATTCGACGACGAAACCGGCGAACTTAGGGCTGGAGAAAACCGAGACCATGCGGATAGGAACGTCGATGGCGGCGGAAAGCTCGGCCTCGCTCTTGCCACGGAAACGCTTCCTGATAATGCCGCCGATGAATTTTCCGAAGCGGCAATCCTCAAGCTCGCGGATCGTAGAGTTCAAATCGAAGGGACGTGGCGAACTCGCGATATCCGGAGTCGGATGCCTCCCAAGCAAAGCGGAAAAACTATCCTGATCCACCTCGAGGACGCCTTTCTTGCGGAAATCGAAATAGGCTTTCAGGGACGAAAGATAAGTTTTGTCCGCCTTATAGGAATCCTTGTCGCGAGGCACCTCGAAAGGAATGGGCTCAAGCCTGATATCGCTGCTGGAGGAGCCGACTAGCAAGGAATATTTCCCTGCGAGTTTCTTGAAGGAATGGGAGGAAGAATCCCAGATTTCAAAAGTTCTATCAGGGATTTGTAGAGATACTGTCTTATGTTCCTTTGGGAGCAGAGCGACTTTCCCAAAGCAGCAAAGCTGCCGTTCCGGCATAAGCGCATCCTTTCCCTCATATCGGGCATAAACCTGGACGACTTCTTCGCCAGGCCTGCTCCCAGCATTCTCCAAATCGATCTCGATCGTCTTGGTCTCCAGGTTCAGCCGTGCTCCCCGGTATGAGAACTCCGTGTAGCTGAGCCCGTGCCCGAAGGGCAATCCCGGAACAACCTTCGAAGAGCAGAAATAGCGGTAGCCCACGAAGAAGGATTCCATGTAGGGGGCCGTCCGGATCTCCTTTCCATAGTAGGAGGAGCTGGGAACGTCGGAATACCGAAGAGGCCAGGTCTCAGCAAGCTTCCCGGATGGATTGACCCTCCCGGACAAGACGTCGTCGATCGCTTCCGCTCCAGCTTCCCCTCCAAGATAGGAAAGGACGAGCCCAGGGCTATCAAGCAAGCTGCCGAGTTCTACCGGTGCTCCTCCGACAAGGACGACTACCGTGTTCCTGTTAATTGCCCTCACAGCCTCAAATAGGGCCATCTGATCGGGCGGAAGCCTCATGTCCTTTCGATCATCCCCTTCGCTTTCGATTCCTTCCGGAAGGCCTAGGAAAAGGATTACGTTCTTCGCCCTGGAAGCGACCTCGACCGCCTCTTGCATTAGTTCCTGGGCCGAAAGCTCGTTCGGGAGCCCCATTGGATAGCCCTGCGCGTAGGCGATGTCCTCGTCCGGAATCGCGGAAAGGAAATTCGTCGCGGCCTGGGCGGTCACCCTGCTCGACCCTTTTCCTTGGAACGGCATCCTTTCGGCAATTCCGCCAATTACCGCGCAGTCCTCATAGTCCTTCAGGGGAAGGATGTTCCGTTCGTTCCGGGCAAGGACGATGGACTCGGCGGCGGCCTTTCTCGCAAGCGCATGGGAATCCGCAAAGCGCCACCCTTCGGCTTCCTTCGGCCGGCTCGCGGCTAACAAAGAAAGCTTGATCATGCGAAGGGAGGCTTCGTCCAGCTTGCTTCTCGAGAGCTCCCCCTTCCTCAATGCCCTCCGAAGCTCCGGCAGGCGGCTGAAGGAGCAGGGCATTTCCAAGGAAAGGCCGAAATCATGCGAACGGACTGGGTCGGCAGTTCCGCCCCAGTCGCTGATGACGGGGCCCTGGAAGTTCCATGCGCCGAAAAGAACGTCCTCAAGAAGATAGGAGTTATCTGAGCAGAAGGTCCCGTTCACACGGTTATAGGCTGCCATCACGGCCCAGGGCTGACCCTCCTTGACCGCAATTTCGAATGGCCGTAGGTAGAATTCCCTCATCGTCCTTTCATCAACCTCCGCGCTATAGGCGAAGCGGTTGTGCTCCTGGTTGTTCAGCGCGAAATGCTTCAGGCAGGTGCCTACGCCCTCCTTTTGGGCCCCTTTGATGTAAGAAGCGCCCAAAATCCCGGCAAGAAGAGGATCTTCGCTGAAATATTCAAAATTACGGCCGCACAGAGGGTTCCTTTTGATATTGATGCCTGGGGCTAGGAGAAGGTCGGTATGGAGGGTGATCGCCTCCTTGGCAACCATCGAGCCGACAGATTCAAGAAGCGCCGGATCCCAGGAACAGGCAAGAAGCGCGGGCGAAGGAAAGCATGTCGCCTTTTCCACTGGCTCCATGAACCCGGACGTCTTCTCATCCAGCGGAACCCGGAGCCCAAGAGGCCCATCGTGCATTTCGACTTCAGGCACTCCTTTCCCCTTGATGCCGTGGGTCTTCCACATCCCATTCCCGAAAAGGAGGAGGCATTTCTCCCGGTCGGTGAGACTAGCGAGGATTTCTCCCGCTTTCTTATCCAAAGACTCTTTGTCCACTGCCTTTCTCCCGTCCGCTATATTAACCATAAGCGAAATCGATGCCGCATTTTTCTTACGAAAAAAACTCCGGTGCCCCGGAGTCTCTTGTGCGATGGTGGAGCGTATGAGGATCGAACTCACGACCTCCTCCATGCCATGGAGGCGCTCTCCCAGCTGAGCTAACGCCCCATCGCCACGCCTTTTGGCGCGAAGCGGACTATAGGACGGCGAAGGCCTCCCTGTCAAGGGCGGATTCCTCGCCCGTCTTCCCCAGGCAGGCTTCTTCTTGAGAAGAAGGCTCCCCTTCCCCCTTTCCAGTGCCATCCTTCCCGTAGATCAGTCGCAGGAGCAAAGGGGTGAGGAAGCTCGAGACAAGGATTAGAAGCAAGGGGAAAGGCATGATCCCCGGGCTGACCAACCTCGAATCCACTCCAGTCTGGGCAGTCACGACAAGAACCTCCGCCCTCGCCATCATCCCGGTCCCGATGGCGAGGGAATCCTTAAGCGAGAAACGGCAGGCGAGCGAAGCGGCCCCGGCGCCAAGGAACTTGCCAAGAAGCCCGGCGAAGACATAGAGGAAGCCGAACGTCAGGAAGAGCCCGTCGCCGAAGTCCATCGTGGCGTCGTACATCTTCAGCGCGACCGAGGCGAAGAAGATCGGGACGAAGAAGACGTTCATCGTCGTCTCCGCGCGATGGTCGATATATTCCTTTGGCTTGGTAGGCGAAAGAATCATCCCGGCGATGTAGGCGCCGGTGATGTCCGCGATCTGGAAAAGCCCTTGGGCAAGATAGGCCCAGAGGAAGCAGAAGGCAAGCGAGAGGATCGGGAGGCGGATGTGATGAGGATATTTCTCGCCCAGCCAGTTGAAGAGGCGCCTCATCAAATAGCCCGCCACTAGCGACAGAAGGACGAAGATGGCCATGTTGAGCAGGACAAGGACGATTTCCAAGGCTCCGGAGACCGTCGATCCACAAGCCTCGACGATGTACATGAGGAGGTTGAAGTCCCCTCCTCCGGAACTCGTGCCCGAGAGGGATAGGACGATCGAAAGAAGGACGATACCAATGACGTCGTCAATGATCGCCGCGGACACAAGGGCTGAGCCGGCCTTGCCGTCGAGCTTCCCAAGGGCCTTCAGCGTCGCGACGGTGATCGAGACGCTTGTCGCCGTGAGGATCACTCCGTAGTAGAGGTCGCTCCAGAAAGGGTCGACGCCAGGTTCCAGGAAGTCCGCTTCGATTCCGCCGTGCACCCGGAAGAGGAACGCCAGCAGGAATCCGAAAAGCATGGGCAGGAGCACACCGGCCATGGTGATCGCGACCGCGGGAAGGCCGACCGCCTTCATCTTCTTCATGTCGGTCTCCAAGCCGGCGCTGAAGAGGATCAGCACCACGCCGAACTTTCCGAGGATGTCGATGCCAGTCCTCGTATAGTCCGTGACGACCGTCTCCCCGGGAATGAACGATAGAAGGCCTACCAGAAGCCCGGAGCATAGGAACCCGAGCACAGCCGGGACCTTGATCTTTTCAAAAAGAAGTCCCAGGACCTTGGCCAGAACGAGAATCAAGGCGACAGGAAGAAGAACTTCGAAGGGGCTTCCGGAGAATACGTTTTCCAATGCATCAGGCATGGACCCACTATAGGATGGTCTTTGGCGGTAGGATGAAAAACATGCAAGGAAGCGCTTCACAAGGGGGCTTCCGGTTGGGATAATCCGGTTTCCCGAAGGAGAGATGATGAAAGTCCTACTCTATTCCGTGCTCGACAAAGGCCCGAGGACAGACGCCCTGCATAGGGCCATCCTCGACAGAGGCTATAACGCGACGATCCTTGAGACAGCCGGGCTCCGCCACATCATCGAAGGGCTTGACGGACCCCATGCGGCCCTGTCGCTTTCCGACATCGCCGAGACCCCGAGCGAATACGCGGGCTCGACCACGATGTTCATCATCCTGGACGAAGGAAGGCTTGGGGAACTGAAGGACCTAATCCGGGAACATACCGCCAACTTCCAGGCTATCCACGGGGCGATGTACACGATCCCCATAGCGAACTACGAAGGTTCCTTCTAGGCGGCAGGACCGCCTTTTTTCAAAAAAAGCGCCAGATGGCGCGAAGGTGCTCTGGCGCGCCCGAGGCGATTCGAACGCCTGACCCCTTCCTTAGGAGGGAAGTGCTCTGTCCAGCTGAGCTACGGGCGCAACGGGCATACATTACTCTTACTTAAGGCAGGAAGGAAGGGCGAAGGCGCAATCCGCCATAGAACAGAGTCCTAATCTGCTTTCCCAAAACTAGGACGGCAAGGAATGGCCAGCCTAAGGTTTCCCTCTTTTGAATGCTGGAATAGGGCTGAAAACCACTCAAAACCTACTTTAACAATCAAAAAATGCCGATTTCTCGGCATTGATCTCGGTGGTCGGAACGACGGGGTTTGAACCCGTGACCTCCTGGTCCCGAACCAGGCGCACTACCAAGCTGTGCTACGTCCCGGCGGATTTCCGCGGAGCGGATACTAGCACATCAGGACTAGAAGTCAAAGAGCCAGAGCTGGTCCGACTCGTTGAGACCGTCGAGCGCGCCACATCTTCTGAGCTCCTCCAGGTGCTTCTTGGTAAGGGAGGTCCTGTCCATGAGGTCCTCCTGGGAAAGGAAAGGCTTCTTCTCGCGTTCCCGGACAACCGTCTCGGCCGCGGAGTCCCCCAGCCCGTTCAATGCGGTGAAGGGCGGGATGAGCATCCCTTCCTTCTCATCCACGAGCCAGTCCGAGACAAGGGAACGGGTGATCGATACCTTCCCTACCCGGAAGCCCCGGTCATAAAGCTCCGCGGCGGCCTGGAGCGACTTCATGTAGGCGGCGTCGAGATCCTTCGCCTCGGGAGTGCCCGCCCTCTCGGATAGCGTGCGGTACGCCTCGAGGACGGAATCCTCGCCAGAGGTCATCGCCTCGAGATCGAACTTCCTGTCGCAGCGGACGCTGAAATAGGTGGCGTAGAAATCCAAGGGCCGATAGAGCTTATACCAAGCGTTTCTCACCGCATTGATGACGTAGGCCGTCGCATGCGCCCTCGGGAAGAGGTACTGGATCTTGCGGCAGGAGGCGATGTACCACTCAGGGACGCCGTGCTCCCGCATCATGGCTTCCTGTTTCTCGTCAAGATTCTTGTCCTTCTTGCGGACCGTCTCCATGATCTTGAAGGCGTCAAGCGAGGAAACCCCGCAGGAGATGAGGTAGGTCATGATGTCGTCACGGCATCCGACGACTTCGCGGAGCGTGGCGGTACCATCCCTCACGAGATCCTGGATGTTGTTCGCCCAGACGTCCGTGCCGTGGCTGAGCCCGGAAACGATCAGAAGGTCGTCGAAGGAACGGGGATGGACGTCCGCGAGGATCCGCTGGACGAAGTTCGTGCCGAACTCCGGAAGGCAGACCGCGCCCGTCAGGAAGCCCAGCGGGTTCGAGCGAAGCCCAAGCTCCTTGGGCGAATTGAAGAGGGAAAGGACCTTCGGGTCCCCGAGAGGCAGGCTTTCAGCGGCGATGCCCGTCCTGAGCGAGAGGCTGCGGAGGGCAAGGGGATCGACATGCCCGAGAAGGTCCAGCTTCAAAAGGCAGTCGTGCATGCTCGCGAATTCGAAATGGGTCGTAAGCCAGCTTTTCTCCGGGTCGTCGGAAGGATATTGGAAAGGGGTGAAGTCGAAGATGTCCATGTCCCGGGGAATGACGACGATGCCCCCGGGGTGCTGCCCTGTCGTCAGCTTGGAGCCGACGATCCTATGGGCAAGGGCCCGGATGAACCCGCGAGTTTCCGAGCTCGGGTCCATCTTCAGGTAATCCTCGAAATAGGCGCCTCTCACGTAGCCGATCGCCTTCTTGTCTTCAAGGGTGGAGATGGTGCCCGCGCGCACAACGTGGGGAGAGTCGAGGGCGATGCCTTTCGCGATCGCCTCGTTCTCCTCCCGTGATGAGAGAAGTTCCCGCGCGTAGTCGTGGGCCCTGGCCTGGTAGTCCTTGGGGAAGTTCAGATCGATGTCCGGAACCTTGTCCGCATGGAAGCCAAGGAAGGTCTCAAAAGGAATCGTTTGCCCGTCGTGGACCATGGTTTCCCCGCAAACCGGGCACTTTTTCTCAGGAAGATCGAATCCGGAGCGAACGCCTTCCCCCCACTCGAAGTGCTTGCACTTGGGGCAAAGGTAATGCGGCGGGAGGGGATTCACCTCGGTGATGTTCGCCATCGTCGCGGTGAAGCTAGATCCGACCGAACCGCGAGAACCGACGATGTATCCGTCATCATGGGCCCTTTTCACGATGTAATGAGCGATCAGGTAGGTGACGGAATAGCCGTTCTCGATAATGCCCTTCAGTTCTTTCTCAAGTCGCTCCACGATGATGGGGTCGGGATTCTCGCCATACTTATCATGGAGGTTCCGGTAGCAGATATCCCTCAGTTCCTTGTCGCTTCCTGGGAAATTGGAGGTCGGGGCGTAGAGCCGGTCCTTGAGGATCGGGAACACCTCGCATTTGTCGGCGACCTCGTTCGTGTTGTCGATGACGATCTTCCGCACGTAGTCAGGCGGGAAGATGCCGGAGAAGGCTTCGACCATCTCTTCCGTCGAGCGGAAGTGCTGGTCCGGGTTATCGAAATAGGCAACGCGGGAGCGGGCCCTCATGAGGGGATGCGTCCCCCGTCCGACGGAAGGAGAGGCGATGAGTACGTCCCTTGCGATCTTGTCCTCCGGATCCGGGTAGTGGCAGTCGCCCGTGGCGCATACCGGGACGCCCGCCTCCTCGGCGGCCTTGGCGATCAGCTGGAGAAGCTCAACGACCCGCCCTTCGGAGAAATCCCCGATGTTCACGCGGTAGGAATAGTTCGCGGGGGGCTGGATCTCCACGTAGTCATAGAAGCGGCACGCCTCGACCAAGTCCTCGTAGCGCCCTCTGGAGGCCGCCTCGAACACCTCCCCGTTGAAACAAGCGGAACCAAGGAGAAGGTCCTTTCGGTAGCGTTCGATCTCCGTCCTCGGGATCTTAGGCTCGGAGCCGGATGCGAGGTAGCGGACATGGCTTTCGGAAATGAGGCGGTAGAGGGAGCGGAGGCCTTCCCGGTTCCTCGCCAGGGCGATGCAATGCCTGACCCTCAGGTGCTTGAACAGGTTCGGGTTGTCGCTCCGAAGGTTCGCAAGGCCCTTCACCGTGAGCGCAGGATCCTCCTTGAGAAGGAGGCCGATGATCGCCTGCCAGACGGAAGAAAGGGCCTCGGCGTCGAAGTCCGCGCGGTGGGCGGCATCTTCTTTATAGACCTCTAGCTTAAGGTTCTTCGAAAGGTCGCCGAGGCGGTGGCCCTTCGCGTTCGGAAAGAGGTAGTGGCTGAGCGCAAGGGTGTCGACGACCGCGTTCTTGACAGGTCCCCGGCCCGCGCGAGCGCACATCGCGTTGAGAAAGCCCATGTCGAAGGTCGCGTTATGGCTGACCATGACCGCGTCCCCGACGAAAGCGAGGATCTTATCCAGCGCCTCGTCGTTCTTCGGAGCGTCCTTCACCATCTCGTCGGTAATGCGGGTCTTCTCGGCAATGAAGGGCGGGATCGGCATCTCGGGATTGATGAAAGTGTCGAAGCGGTCCACGACCACCCCGTTCTCAAGGATGACCGCGCCGAATTCCGTCGGGCGATCGTAGATGGCGCTTAGCCCCGTGGTCTCGAAGTCGAAGACGCAGTAGCGTCCCCGGGCAAGAGGCGCGTCCGTCCCGTTGAAGACGTACTTCGGATAGTCGAACATGTTGAACTCGCAGCCGTAGAGCACCTTCATCTTGTGCTTCTTCCCGGCCTGCTCCGCCTCGGGGAAGGACTGGATGACCGCGTGATCGGTGACCGCGATGGCCTTCATCCCCATATGGGCAGCGAGACGGCAGTAGGCGTCCATGTCGCCGATCCCGTCCATCGCGGACATCCTCGTATGGAGATGGAGCTCCACCCTCTTCACCGGAGAGGGGTCGTCCCTCATCGGGTAGTCCCCGAGCTGGTCGAGGGAGTGGACGTATATCTGAAGCTCGTTCATGCGTTCGTCGAGCTCGATCCCGCCGCGGACAAGGACGTAGTCCTCGACTTTGAGGGATTTCAGCTTGTCCTCGGAAAGCGCCTTCCCTGAGAACAGGCGGCAGTAGATGCCGTTCGTGGCGTCATAAAGAAGCAGGCTCCCTCCGAAGCCGCCCTTTCTTGTCCTCTTGAAGTCCATCGAGGCGATCCGCCCAGCGATCTCGACGTTCCCGGACTGGAGGGAAAGCGCCTCATTGATGGAGGAGCAAGGAACGTAGTTCCCTCGTTTTTTTGCCCTTCGTCTGGTTTCTGCAAAGTTTTCAGCGCGGATCGACTCGACGTAGAGCCTTCCCGCCTCTTTCCCTAGCTCCCGCTCCTTGGCTTCTTCCTCGGCCCTGGCCTTCTCCCAGTCCTCGTCCTCTGCCTCGCGGGGAAGCTCAGCGAAGGAATCCTCCTGGGCGACTGCATCTTCCGGCAGCCCTTCTGGCTCTTCCGCGGGCTCCTCCCTTTTCTCGTAAAGGCCCACCTCGAGGAACTCGGGAGGGTAGCAGATATAGCGGAGCAGGTCATGGAAGCGGCTGGCCTTCATCTTCAGGGCCTCCGCCTCCTCCCCTTCCATCGGGACGATGCGGATCCCGCCCTCCCCTGGGAAGAGGAGCTCATGCGCCCCGCATCTCTCATGCAGGAAGAACCAGTCGTTGAAAAGGGAGAGGAGGTCGCCTTGGGACGGCCTTCTCCCGTAGACGTAGGACATCTCGTAGCCATAGTCGATGGTCCCGAGGCCCTCGATGAAGAGCTCAAGGTCCTCCGCCCGCCAGGGGCTTTCCTTCCGGATGGTCATCGAAAGGACGTTCCCCGCGACTTTCCTCGCGGCGATAAGCTCGACGTCGAGCGCCCCCTCGGGCACGCCGATGGAACGAAGGAAGCGCGCGGTGATATCCCTCATCCAACAACCTCAGAACAAGCCGATGACATCTTTCACGATGATACCTACCCCGAGGAGCAAGAGAAGCCCGAGGCCGACATAGGAGACAATGTTCTTGATCTTGTCCGGAATCTTGCGCCGGAACACCTTCTCCACTCCCGTGACGAGAAGTTGCCAGCCGTCGAGGCCGGGAATCGGAAGGAGGTTCAGGATCGCGAGGTTCAAGGCAAGGTAGCCGCCATAGAAGAAGAACGTCCTTCCCCATCCGATCGCCGCGGAAGACTGCGAGAGCACGCTTCCCATCGCGACTACGGACCCGAGCTGGCTGAAGTCGAAGGAGAAGAGCGCCCCAAGGCCCTGCCCGATCGCGACGAAGAAGTTCGCGAAGTACTCGCAACCCGTCCGGAAGCGCTCCCCAAGCGGGGCATAGGCCTCAAGCGTCGCGAGGCGGAACTCCGTGCCAGTGAGACGGACGGATCCCCCTTCCTCGACCGCGGCAATCTCCACTGACACCGGGTTAGCCACGGCTTCCGAAAGTGCGGTGGCATCAAGGTCCGGGCGCGACTCAGAGGATTCCGCCGGAATGACCATGAGGTCCAGGCGGAACGCCTCGCCGCCCTTGAAGGAACAAGGAACCGCCATGAAGTCGGGACGTCCGTAGATCCCGAGCGCCTCATCTTCCGCGGTCACGGCCTTCCCCCCGTCGATCGGATAGAAGGTCAGCCCGTCCAGGAGCCTCGTCCCGGAAAGGGAGGAGGAAAGGAAGACGGCCGCGTAGGTTTCCTCCCCGATCGTCACCTCGGAGTCAATCAGGTAGCCCCGTTGGTTGAGGTTCGCGTCCGTCGCGATTTCCGGGCTATAAATCCTTTCGTGCTCGAAGTCGAAGCTCTCCCCTCCAAGCTCCCCTTCGCCCCAGAGGGCGCTCGCGGAACGGACGGAAGTGGAAAGCCCGGTGTCCACGTAGATTGCCTGGGCTTGATAGGAATTAGGGAACGCGATCGCGTAGATGAAAGTGAATATCAGGGAGAAAAGAAGATTCATCGCGATGCCGCCGAGCATCACGAGCGCGCGCTTCCCGGCGCTTATTCCCTCGATGGAGCGCTCCGGAGGGACCGCCTGCCCGTCCTCGAGCTCGACCCCTTCGGCATACATCGACACATAGCCGCCCAAGGGAAGAAGGCGGAGCGAATAGTCCGTCTCGCCGCCCCTTTTCCGGAACTTGAAGAGCCTGGGACCGAAGCCGATCGAATACTCGAGGCAGAAGACGTTGAAGCCCTTGGCAAGAAGAAGATGCCCAAGCTCATGGGTCGCCAGGAGGATCCCGAGCATCAGGATGAGGATGAGGATCGTGATAAAGGTGTTCATCAGTTCAAGGCACTCGCAGGAAGGCTGCGCACGAAGGAACGGGCGTTCCGGTCGGACGCGCGGAGAGCATCATACGACAAGCCGGGGCCGCCCGGCACCTCATGGAGCGCAAGGGCGACCGCTTTCTCGATCCCGCAGATCCCGATTTCCCCCTCCAGATAGCGGGCGACCGCCTCCTCGTCGGCGCCGTTGAGGACGGCGGTCCTGTCCCCGCCCGCCCTTTCCGCCTCCAAGGCGATGGAGACGGCAGGGAAGCGCGCCGGGGAGAAGGGGGCGAAGCTCGCCCCTTCGATATCCTTTAGCGAGGAAACCTCCATGACCCCGTCGGATGACGTCCCCCCTTCCAGCGCGAAGCGGATCGCCTCCCTCATGTCAGGCCTCCCGACGTCGGCAAGATAGGTCCCGTCTTGAAGAAGAATCGCGCTATGGACGAGGGATTCCCGGTGCATAAGGATCTCGATGTCCTCGCTCCGTATTGAGAAAAGGCGCATCGCCTCGATGATCTCGAACCCCTTGTTGAACATGGTCGCGCTGTCGATGGTGATCTTCTTCCCCATCCTCCAAGTCGGGTGGAGGAGCGCTCGTTCCGCCGGAAGGCGCCTTATCTCCTCGCGGGAAAAATCGCGGAAGGCGCCGCCAGAGGCAGTGATGAGGAACTTCTTCCACGGCCTTCCTGCCGCCTTGTTCAGGCACTTCCGGAAGGCGACGTGCTCCGAATCGATCGGGACGATGGACCCTCCGCATCGATCCAGGAGAGGAGGTATCAGGGACCCTCCGACGACAAGGCTCTCCTTGTTCGCAAGCGCCAAGAGCTTCCCCTTCTCCAAAGCCCTTAGGCTTGGCAAGAGCCCGGCAAAGCCAAGGATGGCGTTCAGGACGATATCCCCCTCGAAGGCGTCGACGATTGCGCCTAGGCCCTCCTCGCCGGAAAAGAACCGCACGGATGGGTGCTTCTCCCTGAGGAAGGCCGCGCGCCCCGCGTCCATAAGATAGACATGCCGGATGGTTGGAAAATCCTTGAGAATCCCCTCTATAGCTTCGGAATTCCTGCCTACGCTTATCCCCTCGAGGGTATAGCGCCCCCTCGCCTTGGCAAGCACGTCCAGCGCCTGGGTACCGATGTTCCCGGAAGCGCCGAGGAGAAGAACCCTTTTCATCAGACGAAGAAGTTCCACCCGTGCCCGATGAATATCATCAAGATGGAAAGCCCGATCGATACGAACATGATGCTGTCCGCGCGGTCGAGCACTCCCCCGTGCCCGCGGAGCACCGTGCCGAAATCCTTGATCGCGAAATGCCTCTTGATGAGGGAAAGGGAAAGGTCCCCAAGGACTGCGATCAGGGGAATCGCGATGGCCACGAGAAGGATCCAGTACCAATGGGCGAGGTCAAGCGTTGGAAGGACGGGATAGCCGGCGCCCGCCATGGAGAAGAGGATCGCGCAGTTTGCAATGAAGGAGCCGAGCACCCCGAAGACGAAGCCTTCCCAGGTCTTCTTCGGCGAGATGCGGGTGAGCTTATGTTTCCCGAAGTAGATGCCCCCGAAATAGGCGCAGGTGTCGTTGATGATGGTGCCCGCCGCCATGAGGAAGAAGAGCGACGAGGAGAGAAGGTAGCGGAAGTTCGTGTTCCCGATGAGCGCGGACCCTCCGAGTCCCTCGTACCAGAGGTACTGAGGCATCTCCCCGGCAAGATAGAACGGGTAGTAGCGAAGGAAGAAGAGGCTCTGGAACCCGATCCCGACCATGAAGGTCATGAGGAAGAAGTAGGCGACGTCCCCGAAGTCGAAGTCCTTGTCGAGAAGCGCGACGAGGAAGTAGGAGGCCAGGGTCGTCGCGATACCGATGATCGATATCGTCAGGCCTCCGTAGTGGTCCTCCAGGGAGAAGACGTAGCCGCTCGGATCTTCGAGCCAAGCGCCGAGGTTCGTCTTCAGGACGAACCAGTAGACGTAAAGGAAACTGGTCACGTATGTGATGGCCCAGACCCACCAGCCGTACTTCTTGCCCGGGGCCTTCATGATCTCGTAAACCCCGATGGCAAGGAAAAGCGCCATCACGGCGAAGAAGTACCAGGACCCGAGGAAGATCATCGGGACAAGGATGAGGATTAGGACGATGGCGACGATGACGCGGCTCCTCAAGGAGGCCTTGTAGCCTTCGCCGGGCTTGTTCATCCGGAACTCTTCCTGAAGGTTCATCCATCGATCCTCCCGAAACGCCTGTCCCGCCGCGAAAACTCCTCCAAGGCAAGCTCCAGCTCTTTCTTCCCGAAGTCAGGCCAGCAGGTGGGAGTGAAATAAAACTCCGCATAAGCCAGTTCAAAGAGAAGGAAATTAGAAATCCTTTCTTCCCCAGACGTCCTGACCAGGAGGTCGACGTCGGGCAGCTCCGGATGATATAGGTAATTCCTGAAGACCCTTTCATCGAGCGACTCCGGGTCCAGGCCCGCTTTTACATCGCGAGCGAACCGGCGGGCGGCCTCGGCGATCTCCTCTCTTCCCCCGTAGTCGAGGCAGACGTTGACGATGAGGGAATCGTTCTCCTTGCTTGAATCCACGGCCTTGTCCAGGGCGGATAGAACCTCAGGGGAAAGACGGTCCCTCCTCCCCGAATGAAGAAGGCGGACCCCGTCCTTCCGGAGCCGGGGGAACTCCTTCTCGCAGAAATCCACGAGATACCCCATCAGCAGGCGGACCTCCTCCTCAGGCCGGTTCCAGTTCTCCGTCGAGAAGGCGTAGAGGCTCGCGCAGGGTATGCCGAGCTCCTTGCAGGCGTCGAAAACCTCCCCGAGCCTCTCGCAGGCCCTCTTATGGCCGGCGGAACGAGGAAGGCCCCGCCTCTTCGCCCATCGTCCGTTCCCGTCCATGATGAAGGCGATGTGGCGGGGAATCTTTAGCAGGGGGCCATCTTTTCGCATCTTTGAAAGTATAGCGCCCGCAAGCCCTCCTAGCCTAGGTGCGCGAGCACGAGGAATCGTCTATCATCCCTAGCCATGGACGAAGAAGAGAAGAAAGCCGGGGAACCTCGGGTCAGGACGCCCATCCGCAAGAGCGAGGCCCCTGCCCCAAGCCAAGCCCCGGAGGCAATCCGCAAGAAGGAGATGATCACCTACATCGTCGCCGGGTCGCTCGGCACGCTGCTCCTCGCCCTCATGATCGCCGCCATTGTCGTTGGGGCGATCGGGCTAAGCGCCTCCCCCGACGCCGGGGAGGCTCCGGTCCATTATGAGGACGGAAGGGCGGGCTACTACGACAAAGAAATGCTCCGCATCGAGGAGGAAGGGACGCCCTCAGGGACGATCGGGCTCTCTTTCCTGGAGAAAACCGGCTACTACCGGATCGACGAGCTCGTCCCCCCGGAAGGAACAACCGCTTTCATCGCGCCTCGTTTCGAATATCGCTCGGGGTCTCTCGCAAGGGTGGCCGTGGTCGGGGACGGCGAGCCTCTCCTCGAAGAGACATCCTCCCTTCGCGAGATCTACTTCGAGGCCCCGCTGGCGGAAATCTCCGACTTCGCCTTCCAGGACGCGCCGGTCCACTCCGTCCATCTGACCGAAGGACGGCTAGGAAACGGCCTTTCCATCGGGGATGGGGCCTTCAAGAACTCCTCCCTTGCGGAAATCGAGATGCCTGACGCCCTAATAAGCATCGGTAGCGAGGCCTTCCTTGGCTGCGCTTCCTTGCTGGAGATGAGCCTCCCCGTAGGCATCGAGGAAATCGGGAGCAGCGCGTTCTCCGGAAGCGGGCTGACCACGATCTCCTACGAAGGGACGCGCGCCGCATGGGGCCTCGTCAAGAAGGCGAGCGACTGGGCGGAAGGCTCTTCGATCACCGAGGTCGCCTGTACTGACGGAATCTTGGAAATCTAGATTTCCACCTTTGTTTTGCATAGAAAAAGGGGGCGAGCCGTAGCGCGCCCCAATTTTCATAGCCTTCTTGGCTAGATCGTCATGATGTCCTTCTGCTTGGCGGCGAGCGTCTCATCCACCTTCTTTATCGCCGCGTCGATAACCTTCTGAAGGTCCGCCTCGACCCTCTCCTTGTAGTCGTCGGACATGGTCTCGTCCTTCTTGATGAGGTCGCGGGCCTCGTTCCGGATGTTCCGGATCGCCACCTTGGCCTCCTCGCTCAGGGACTTCGCCTGCTTGGCGAGCTGCTTCCTCACGTCCTCGGTGAGAGGAGGGATGATGATGCGGATGGCGTCGGCCTCCACCTGGGGGTTGATCCCGAGGTTCGCCGCGACGATGCCGGCGGCGATCGCCTTGATGTCCTCCCTGCTATAGGGCTTCACGAGAAGCTGCCTCGGCTCGGGCATCGAGATGCCGGCGAGCGAGGTGATTTCCATCCTCTCCCCGTAGTAGTCGCAGGTGACGCCGTTGAGCATCGCGGGATTGGCCCGCCCGGAGCGAAGCTTCCCGAGGCCCCTCCCGAGGGACTCGAGCGCCCCTTCGCATTTCGCTTCCGCGTTCTTGACCACGATTTCCATGCTTTGCCTCCTAGTCGTGGATGGTGCTTCCCATCATGTTCCCTTGGATGACTCCCACCAGGGAGCCGAAGTCGTCCATGTTGAAGACGCGGATCACGATGCCCTTGTCCTTCAGCATCGTCACCGCGGTGAGGTCCATGACCCCGAGGTTCCTGTCGAGGACCTCCTTGTAGGTCAGCTCCTGGAGGAGCTTCGCGTCGGGGTTGAGCCTAGGATCGCTGTCGTAGACGCCCTCCACCCCGTTCTTACCCATGATGATGGCGTCCGCCTTCATCTCGAGGGCGCGGAGGGAAGCCGTGGTGTCCGTCGTGAAGAAAGGGTTCCCCGTCCCGCCGGCGAAGATGACGACCCGGCCCTTCTCCAGATGGGAAAGGGCCTTCCTCCGGATGTAGGGTTCGGAGACCTGGGGGACATTCAGCGAGGACATGACCCTCGTGGAAAGCCCGAGGTCCTCGAGGGCGCTCTGGAGGGCGAGCGCGTTGACGATCGTCCCCAGCATCCCCATGTAGTCCCCGGTCGCCTGCTCGATGCCGACCTTCTGGGCGAGCTTCCCGCGCCAGATGTTGCCGGCCCCGACCACGAGCCCGATGCGTACCCCGAGGTCATGCGCTTCCTTGATCGAGGAGGCGATCGAGGCGAGCTTCGCGCTGTCGAGGATCGTCTTGTCGCCCTCGTCGGCCAGGGACTCGCCCGAAACCTTGAGGATCACCGTCTTGTACATTGGTTCCATCGGAAAGGGATTATACACGCGCATCCCATCCCCCGGGCAAGGGAGGGCGTATGTCGCTACCGCAGATAGGAAAGCCCGGTGCCGATGAAGGGGACCTCCTTGAAGTCTTCCATGTTCGCCCGGATGAGATAGTCGATGTAGTTGCCCACCATGAGGGCATAGGCATGGTAGCCCATGGGGTTCGGGTGGTAGCCAAGACCGTAGCGGCTTCTCGCCTCCTCGTCCCAGACGATCCCGTGGCGCGCCATGTCGAGGAGATAGCCGTGCGAGAAAAGCCGCGCCGCCTTCCCTAGTTCCTCCGTCGCCTTCTCGACGAGGGAATCCCTGAGGGGCGAGGACCCGTCCTTCATCGGGCCGACGAGGAAGAAGCGGAGCTCCGGCTCCAGTTCCTTGTAGCGGCTCACGATCCTCCCGATGTTCCCCAGGAACGTGTCGGGGTTTTCCTCAGGGGAAAGAGGATGGACGTCCTCCGCGCTTCCAAGGGGATGATGGTAGACGAAGAGGTCGTTCGTCCCAAGGGAGACGATGAGGCATGGCAGCTTCTCGAAGAAGCCGCGCTCCTCGGCGTACCCGCCCAGGAACTCCCGCGCGGACATCCCGCCCCGCGAATAGTTATGCCACTCGGCGCCCGTGATGCGGGCAAGGATGGAAGGCCAGGAATACTCGTGCATGTCGTGGTAGGAGACCCGGCCGCCATGGTCCCGCGACTCGAACTCCCCCGCGGAAAGGGAATCCCCGACGACCCCGACCTTCCGGAAGATCGAAAGGAAGCCGCAGCCGGGGCGGATTTCCTCAAGGGGAAGCTCTCCTTCCCGGATTTCGAACAAGCGCCTGTCCATGCCCCTATTTTATGGGAACGGAAAGGAAAAGGGGTCCTCGCGGACCCCGTGGAATACTGGAAGATGCTACTCGGCGCTCTTCTGGATGCCCTCGCCCACCTGGTAGCGGACGAAGGAGACGATCTCGTTGCCGTGCTCCTTGAGGAGGTCGCCGACCTTCTTGCCGCTCTCGAGGAGGTACTCCTGGAGGAGGAGGCAGGAGGCGGAGAGGACCTTGTCGGCCTTCCGCTCGACGATCTGCGCCTTGACGGCGTCCGGCTTCCCCTGGAGCTTGGGGTCCTCGCTGACCTCGGTCCTGGCGATGGCAAGCTCGCGCTCGCGCTCGTCGCTAGGCACGTCGGCAAGGGTGAGGTAGAGGGGCGCGTTGGCGCACACGTGCATGGCAAGCCCGTACCCGAGCTCCGGGTCGTCCTTCTTGAGGACGAGGAGGGTGGCGATCTTGCCCTTCATGTGGACGTAGGTCCCGAAGCCCTGCCCTTCCTCGAGCCTCACGATCTGGAAGCGGCGGAAGTCGAGCTTCTCCCCGAGGGCGATCCCGGCGTCCTGGAAGGCCTGGAAGGTGCCCTCCCGCGCCTCTTCGATCGTCTTGGGCTCGTTCTCCATGAGATAGGAGACGACCGCGTCGACGAGGGCGTGGAACTTGTCGGAGGCGCTCACGAAGTCGGTCTCGCAGTTGACCTCGCAGATGACGGCCTTGCCGCACTTGTCGCACACCTTGAGGGCGGCGAGGCCCTCCGAGGCGGTCCTGCCGGCGCGCTTGGCGCTCTTGGCGATGCCTTTCTCGCGGAGCCAGTCGATCGCCTTCTCGACGTCGAGGCCGTTCTCCTCGAGGGCGTGCTTGCAGTCCATCATGCCGGCGCCGGTGCGCTCGCGGAGCTGCTTGATGAGTTCGATGACGTTCTTCTCGGCCATGGCTAGTCCTCCTTCTTGGCCTCGGCGGCGGTCTCGCCCTGGGCGGCCTTGGCGGCGGCCTCGCGCTCGGCCTTCTTGGCGGCCCAGCGGGCGGCGCGCTCGGCCTGGAGGCGGGCCATCCTCTCCTCGCGCTCCTTGCGCTGCTGGCGGATCAGGGCCTTCCGCTGCTCGTTGGCGATGTCGGCGGCGCGGATGGCGTCCTTCATGGTGGCCTCCGGCTGCTCGTCCTTGGTGTAGGCGATCTCCGTGACGCCGTCCTTGGCCTCGGCGATCGCGTCGGCGAGCGTCGCGACGAGAAGGCGGACGGAGTTGGCGCCGTCGTTATTGGCGCCGATGGCGTAGGTGACCTTGCTCGGGTCGTCGTTGGTGTCGCAGAGGGCGAAGACGGGGATCCCGAGGGCGTTTGCCTCCTTGACCGCGTTATGCTCGACGGTCGGGTCGGTGACGACGATCGCCTGCGGGATGCGGCGCATCTCCTTGATGCCGCCGAGGTTCTTGGAGAGCTTCTCCATGAGCTTCCTCATCGCGGCCTGCTCCTTCTTGGAAAGCTGGTCGAGCTTTCCCTCGGACTCCATCTGCTCGAGCTCCTTGAGCTTCTTGATCCTCGTGAGGATGGTGCGGAAGTTGGTGAGGGTGCCGCCGAGCCAGCGGTTGGTCATGTAGAAGGATCCGCTGCGGACGGCCTCGTCGATGACGGACTGCTTGCTCGAAGGCTTGGTGCCGACGAAGAGCACCTTGCCGCCGCTCTTGGCGATCTCGTAGAGCTTCTTGTAGGCGACGTCGACCGCCTCGCAGGTCTTAATGAGGTCGATGATGTGGATGTTGTTCCTCGCCCCGTAGATGAGGTCCTGCATCTTCGGGTTCCACCTCCTCGTCTGGTGGCCGAACTGGACGCCAGCCTCGAGGAGCTTGCGCACGGTCATCACCGGCGCGTCATGGTCGCGGTACACCTCGTCCATCGACTTGGGCTCGGCGGCGACCGCCGTCTCTTTGATCTCTTCCATGGAGACCTCCTTCGTGTTTGTTCCTCCCCCGCTTCCAAAAGGTCCCACCCCAGGCGCTTTTTAAGCTCTTTCGCCCGCCTTGGGGAACACCGGGTCTTCATCCACGGAGTGTGCATTTGGCCGCTCGAAAAGACGGCCGAGCGAGATATTAGCGCGCCGGAATGGCCAAGTAAACGGCGAAGTGCTACCCCTTCTTCCCCGGGAAGGCCTTGGCATGCTCGCTCCGCAAGGTCTTCCGGGAAAGGTGGGTGTAGATCTCGGTGCTGTCCAAGGAGCGATGTCCCATCAGCTCCTGGACGGTGCGGAGGTCGATCCCGCCCTCGAGGAGGTAGGTGGCGAACGTGTGGCGAAACTCGTGGGGATGGAGCCCGGGAGGAAGCCCGAGCCGCTCCCCCATCCTCCGGAGGATGTCCTCCAGTCCGCGGACCCCGAGCCTTGTCCCCCTGGCGTTCAGGAAGAGGGCGTTCCCGCCCTCCTTCGCCAAGGCAGGACGGCCCCTCCCGATGTAGCGGGCCAGCGAGGAGGCGGCGTCCTTCGAGAAAGGGACGATCCTTTCCTTCCTCCCCTTCCCGAGCGCCCGGAGGAGGCGCCTTTGGAAATCGAGGGAGGAAAGATCGAGGGAAACGAGCTCGGAGGCCCTGAGCCCCGTCGAAAGGAGCAGAAGGACGATCGCCTCGTCCCTGAGGGAAAGGGGGTCGTCCTTCTCCGCCCGGAAGGAAAGGAGGCGGTCCCTCTCGCCCTTGGAAAGGACGTCGGGCAAGGTCTTCCTCACCTTCGGGGCGCGGATGCCCGCCAGGGGGCTCGTCAGCGCCGCCCCTTCCCGGACGAGGTAGGAATAAAGGCCGCGGAGGGCGGAAAGGTGGCGCGACAAGGAGCGGTGGGAGAGCCCGCGGGAAAGGAGGGAGGCGATGTATTCCCTCATCTCGTCCCTCTTGAGCCTCCGGTAGTCGAGGCCTTCCCCCTTGAGGTAGAGGAGGAAGTCCTTGATGTCCCGTCCGTAGGCCTCTATGGTCCGCTCGCCATACCCCCTGGCGTAGCGGAGCCAGGAAAGGTACTCCTCGGGGGAGGCGCTCACCATTCTTCCTCCCGGAGGTAGTCCTTCAGGAGGGAAAGGCTCTCCGCGGAAGCCTTCTCCCTCCCTTCCTTATGGACCCCGAGGAGCCCCCAGTTCGCGTTCATCGGCTCGAGCCGCCCTTCCCGCGGGAAGAGGATGTAGGAAAGAAGCGCCCCGAGCATCGTCCTCTCCGGGACCGGATGGAAGGGAAGCCCCTTGAGCCTTCTTGCGAGGTAGCGCCCGGCGAGGATGCCCGTCGCCGCGCTTTCGACGTAGCCTTCCACCCCGGAAAGCTGGCCGGCGAGGGAAAGGGAGGGCATCGCCCGGAAGGAAAGGTCCGGGGAAAGGTGCTTCCCCGCCTCGAGGTAGGAGTTCCGGTGCATGAGCCCGTAGCGGACGAACTCCGCCTTCCCCAGACCCGGGATGAGAGAGAAGACGCGCCTTTGCTCCGGGAAGGCGAGGTTGGTCTGGAAGCCGACGAGGTTATATAGCTCCCCGAGGGCGTCGTCCTGGCGGAGCTGGGCGACCGCGTAGGGGCGGTGCCCCTCCTCGCGGCGAAGTCCGAAGGGCTTCAGGGGCCCGTGGCGGAGCGTCTCGACGTCCCGGGCCGCCATGACCTCGATCGGAAGGCATCCCTCGAAGTACTCCCCCTTCCCCCCGTGGTCGATGACGCGCCTGGCGGAGACGAGCTCCTGGACGAAGCGGAAGTATTCCTCCTTGGTGAAGGGGCAGTTGATGTAGGAGTCGTCCCCCTGCCCGAAGCGGCTCTTGTAGTAGCAGACCCCCATGTCGATCGAATCCTTCCGGACGATCGGGGCGGAAGCGTCGTAGAAATGGAGGGACTCTTGGCCGAGGAGGGACTCCAGCCAGGAAAGGAGGGGGCCGTCCGTGAGGGGCCCGGTCGCGAGGATCCACGGCTCTCCCTCCGGGATCGAGGAGACTTCCTCTCGCGCGAGGCGGAACCCCGGCGTCGAAAGAAGGCGCTCGGTGATGAAGCCCGCGAACTGGTTTCGGTCCACCGCGAGGGCGTTCCCGGCCGGGACCCGGGCGAAGGAGGCGGCTTCCATCGTCAGGGAGCCGAGGGCCCTCATTTCTTCCTTCAGAAGGCCGCAGGCGTTGTCGAGCCGCTCGCCCTTGAGGCTGTTGCTGCAGACGAGCTCGCCGAGGAGCCCCGTCTCGTGGGCCCCGTCTCCCTTGAGAGGGCGCCGCTCGTGGAGGACGACGGGAAAGCCCGCCTTGAGGAGGGCCCAGGCGGCCTCGCTTCCCGCGAGCCCGCCCCCGAGGACGTGGACCTCGCTCGCACTACTCATCCTTCTTCGGGTCACCTTCGACGCTTTCGATGTGGCGGCAGCGCGGGAAGTTCGTGCATCCGAGGAAGTCGCCGCGCTTGCCGTGGCGCCTCACGAGCCAGCCGTCCTTGCAGTCGGGGCATTTCTTGACGCGCTCGGGAGCCTCCTTCCTCCGTCCTTCGGCGCCCTTGATGTAATGGCATTCGGGATAGCCGGAGCAGCCGACGAAGGAGCGCCCCCGCCGATCCTTCCTCTCGACGAGAGGCTTCCCGCACTCGGGGCAGTTCTCGCCGGTGTAGGCGGGCTTCCTCTCTTCCTTCTTGACGTAGGTGCAGCTCGGATAGGCGCTGCAGGATACGAAGGGTCCGTAGCGCCCCTTCTTCTTCACCAGGGGCGAGCCGCAGACGGGGCAAAGCTCCCCGGTCTCCTCGTCCGGGTCCTTGTACATCTCGCGCTGGACCTTCTCGAACTTCTCCATGAAGGGCCCGTAGAACTCCTCCATCGCCTCGAGGCGGCTCTCGCGCCCCTCCTCGATCTCGTCGAGCTTGGTCTCCATGTTCGCCGTGTACTCGGGGGAGACGACTTCCGGGAAGTACTTCCGGAGGACGAGGGTCGTCTTCTTCCCGCTTTCCGTCGGGGTGAGGACCCCCTTGTCGGAAGTGACATAGCCCCGGTCCTTGAGCGTCTTGATCGTGGAGGCGTAGGTGCTCGGCCTTCCGATGCCCCTCTCCTCCATGAGGCGGACGACCCGGGCCTCGGTGAAGCGGGCGGGGGCCTTGGTGAACTTCTGCTCCCCTTCCTTGGAAAGGAGGGGGTACTCCTTCCCTTCCTCAAGAAGGGGAAGCTCCTTCTCCTCCCTCTCCTCGCGGAGGAGCGCCTCGAAGCCTGGGAAAATGGTCCTCGTCCCGCTGGCCTTGAAGGTAAGGCCCGCGACATCGAAGAGGGCGGTCGAGACGGACTCGACCCGGTCGCTCATCATCGAGGCGAGGGCGCGCTCGTAGATGAGCTTGTAGAGCTTGTGCTCGTCGCTTGAAAGATAAGGCTTCAGGGACTCCGGGGTCCGGTGCGTCCCCGTCGGGCGGATCGCCTCGTGGGCGTCCTGGATGCGCCCCTGCTTCTTCATGGCCTTGGGCTTTCCAAGGTATTTCTCGCCGAAGCGCTCGAGAATGTAGGGCTTCGCGTGGCGCTCGTAGAACTCGGGGCTGATCCTCGTGGAGTCGGTCCTCATGTAGGTGATGAGGCCGATCTTCTCCCCCTTGTCGAGGGCGACGCCCTCGTAAAGGCGCTGGGCGATGGACTGGGTCCTCGAGGGGGAGAAGCGGTAGCGGTTATACGCCTCCTGCTGCATGGTGGAGGTGGTGAAGGCGGGCTTGCTCTGCACTTTCCGCTCGACGTTCTGGAGGGAAATGAGGCGGAGGGCGCCCTCGATGCGGCCAAGTATTTTGTCCGCCTCTTCCTTCGAATGGATCTCCGGGGCCTTCCCGTCGACCTTCTCCAGGGAAAGGAGGAGGGAGCTACCGCCTTCCAGGGCGATGGTCGCGGAGATCGACCAGTATTCCTCCGGCTTGAAGGCGGCGATCTCCTCGTCGTTGTCGCAGATCATGCGGAGGGTGACCGACTGGACGCGCCCGGCGCTCTTCGCACTGATCTTGCGCTTGAGGAGGCCGGACAGCTTGAAGCCGATGACGCGGTCGTACATGCGCCTCGTCTCCTGGCTGTTGACGAGGTTCATGTCGATGCGCCCCGGGTGGGCGATCGCCTCTTCCAGCGCGGGCTTGGTGATCTCGTGGAACTGAAGGCGCTTCGTGTCCTCGACGGGAAGGGAAAGCACCTGGGCCAGATGCCATGAGATGGCCTCCCCCTCGCGGTCGGGGTCGGTCGCGAGGATCACTTCCTCCGCCTTCCGCGCCTCCTTCCGGAGGGAGTCGACGATGCGCTTCTTCTCAGGGTTGAAGACGAAATCGGGGAGGAAGCCCTCCTCGACGTTGATGCCAAGCCCGCCCCTCCCCTTCGTGCTGAGGTCCCGGATATGGCCCTGAGAAGCCATGACCTTGTATTCCGGGCCCAGGTACCCCTGGATGGTCTCGCATTTCTTCGGGGACTCGACGATCACAAGCTTCATAGGCAAACCTCCGCTCGAGGCAAGAATATAGGGGCGCTTTCCTTTTCCGCGCAAGAGAGGCGGACGAGACGTGCTCCCTGATAAATAAAGGATTATTTATCCCCTTCCGAATTTTCTTTCCGGGGAAGCCCTTCCAGGAGGAAGAGGAGGTCGTCCAGTCCGTCGATCAGGTAGGCCCCCTGGTTGATGAGCCGGTTGCAAAGGGACCCCTCCCCCGCGCGGAAAGGAATGCAGCCGACGTCCTTGCTGCTCCCGATCGCATAGTTCGCGGTGACCGCCGTGCCGCTCCGGGGGCCGGCCTCACCGATCACCACGACCTTGCTGAGGAAGGCGAGGATGCGGTTTCGCATCGGGAAGTGCTCGGGCTTCGCCTTCGTCCCCGGGGGATACTCGCTGAGAAGAAGCCCGGAGCGCCTGATTCGCTCGTAAAGAGGCTTGTTCCCCAACGGGTAGCAGACGTCCACTCCCGTGCCGAGCACCGCGACCACGCGCCCGCCTGCCTCGAGCGCCCCTTCCATCGCTGCTGCGTCGATACCGCGGGCGAGCCCCGAGACAAGGACGTATCCATTTTTCGCGAGGCCAGCCCCGATCTCCCTGGCCATCTTCGCCCCGTAGGCGCTGCAGTCCCGGGAACCGACGTAGGTGACGCACTTCTCCTCCTTCTGGACGAGCGAGAAGTCCCCTTCGTAGTAAAGGACGAGGGGAGGCTTCCACACCGGCCTTAGCTGAGGCGGGAAGTCGTCGTCCAGCATCGTGACCACTCCCATGCTCCCGACTTTCGCAAGGGACTCCTCTATGACCTCCTTGCTCAGGTACTCCCTTCTCCGGACCGCCCCCATCTCCTTGTCCCAGTCCCCGCCGTAGTGCGTGGAAAGGGCAGGAGCAAATCGCTCCCTTTGTGCATTTCTTCGTTCCTCCCAACCCCTTATAGGAGGGGGAGGGCGGAAAGTGCCCTAGAACAGTAAGACTTTCTTCTCCAAGGCCGCTTTGACCGGGCCGAAGGAACGGCGGTGGATGCCAGGGATCGGGCCAAGGCGCTCCAGCGCCTCAAGGTGATCCTTGGTCCCGTATCCCTTGTTCCGGCGGAACCCATACCCCGGGTAAAGCGCGTCCAGCTCGTCCATCAGGCGGTCCCTCGTCACCTTGGCGAGAATCGAGGCGGCCGCCACGTTCAGGCACTGGGCGTCCGCCTTCACCAAAGGAAGGGCAGGACAGGCGAGTCCTTCCAAGGGCATCGCGTCCGTGATGATGAAGTCAGGCCTGGGGGAAAGGGACTCCAAGGCCTTCCCCATCGCCACCCTCGTCGCTTGGTAAATGTTAAGCCTGTCAATGTCCTCCGCCCCAAGCACGGCAATCCCGTAGGCGAGCGCGTTCTCCTGGATGGGACCGAAAAGCGACTCCCGCTTCCTCGCGCTCAGCTTCTTGCTATCGTCGATGTCCTCGTTCCGGTAGTCTTCCGGGAAGATGACCGCGGCGGCGACGAGCGGCCCTGCGAGAGGACCTCTCCCGGCCTCGTCCACCCCGGCGAGGAAGCGATAGCCCTCCTTGAAGAAGCGTCTCTCGAAACTAAGCACAGGGACGCTCCAGGCTCATCTTGCCAAGAAGCCCAGCCCGGAACTCCCGGAGGAGAAGCGATCCCGCTTCCTCAAGGCGCGGCTCCCCGTGCATCCCGAGGAGGCCACGGCGAAGGGCGACGCCGGACTCGATGTCCTCGGGGGCAACTCCGGAAATATCTTCGATTCCAAAACGTTCCCTTAAAGAAGATGGGTAATATTCTCGCAGAAAGCCGATCAAAGCGAGAAAAAGCTGGTCTTCCGGCAGGATGCGGTCCGGGATGGAGCCCAGGAGGGCGAGATGAAGCGCCTGCTCCTTCTCCTCGTAGCGCATCGGAAGGATCCCCGGGGTGTCAAGCAACGTGAATCCCCCCTCGATCCGGAGCCACTGCTCGGCCCTAGTGACGCCGGGGCGGTTCTCGCTCTTGAGCCGCCTTCTTCCCGCCAAGGCGTTGATGAAAGTCGACTTCCCGACGTTCGGGACGCCGAAGACGAGGATGCGCGCGTCCTGGGGCTTCATCCCGATCCTCCGCTCCTTCTCCCTCTTCCTTTCAAGAAGGCCCTTCGAGCATTCCCTTAGGAGAGGAAGAATCTTCCCGGCGACAAGGTTCCCGGAGAAAGCCGGGATCCCCTTCCCGCGGAAATACGCGACCCATGAGGAGGTGACGGACTCGTCGGCGAGATCCCCTTTCGACAGGACGATGAGTCGGGGCTTCGTCCCGGCAAGAGTGTCGAAAAGAGGGTTCCTGGTGCTGACGGGAGCCCTGGCATCACATATCTCAACAAGGAAATCCGCCCCTTTCACGTAAGGGGCAAGCCTATCCAGGGCCTTCTTCATATGGCCCGGGAAATGATGGATGCCTTGGGAGAAAGTCGCGCTCATAGGCACATGACCTCCCATGGCCAGCGATAGGACTGGAAGCTCGTCGAGCCGTCATAGGCGCGATAGACGCACTTCCCGACGACGGCGATCGCCTTCCCGATCAGCGAGGAAGAGGAGACGGGACCCTCGAACCTGCTGTCGTCAGAAGCGCCCTTCGCGCGGTTATCGCCCAGGAGGAAGTACTCATCCTCGCCAAGCGCATAGGAGGCCACGGATCCGGTCTCGTGAAGATGGTCCTGGAAATAGTCCTCTCCCCATTCGGGGACGAAGTCCTGAGGAACCTCCTCTCCGTCAACGAACAAGGAGCCGGAAGCGTCGATCTGGATGGTCTCCCCTGGGAGCCCGACGATCCGCTTGATCTTAGGGGCGGCACCGGGCGAGAGCTCGCCATTCCGGAAATCCTCGTCAAAGTAGGTGATAACTATGGAAAAACGTTCAAGGGAATCACGGAAGTCCTCGGAATCGTCCATCAATCCGAAATCGCAGACATACTCCGTCCCTTCCCCTCCGTCGAAGGCGCCGATATCCGCGGGAGGGATCTGGGAAAGCCTGCCGTCCACCCACATTTCCGCGTCGTGGTTGAGGGTCGGGTACATGGAGGACCCGTTCACCAGGAAGGTCCCGTAGGCGTAGCGCCAGTAAAGGATCTGCGAGCCCCCCGATAGAAGGGCGACGATGAGCGCCGAAAGAATGACCTTCAGAATCGCATGGACTCGCCTCTTCCAGGAAAGCCCGTTCTTCTTCCCAAGAGGAGATAAGGATTCCTTGCGCACGCCATATCCGCTTTCCATGCGGTTGGATTATAGGCGCAGGAGCGCTGGCGAGCATCCCGTCCTGATTGCGCTAGCCAGGGAAAGCGGCGAAAGGAACGTAGGTTGAGCCTGCCGTTTGTTCATCCGCAATGGCTCCCTCACCAAGCGGGTAGTCGTCCGGATAAGCGGTCCGCTGCCCGTCCGTGAAACATCCATCGCTAATTCTTGCCATGCCATCGGCGAGCGCCCCGGCCCCCCAGGAAGCCACGCCATCCTCAAGGAGGACATAAGGGGAAAGGCGAACCCATTTCCCGTTGGAAACGCCATCAAAGCCCTTAGCAGTCCCGAGCCCATAGACAAGAGAAGGCATCGCCATCCTGAACCGATCCATGTCGATTCCGTCCGAGGAGCGCCCGAACAAGGCCGCAGCCGCCCGAAGGATCATCTCCCCGTGCTCCTTGGCAAGGAAGTCGTGCCGAACCTCCCAGCCTTCCGAATCCACGTAGCGAAGAATTCCGCCCTCGATCTCAAACGAGGATACGCCTTCCAGGTCCATGGCGATCTCGACAAGGTCCCTTGCCACTTCCCCGGAAAGGAAGTCGATGTTCATCGCCGGGACATAGCCGCCGGGCGCCACCCTCTCCAGCTCCCTCCAATAAGGGTGCCAGGAAAGATTCATCGAGCCTGATCCCTGCCCAAGGAAAGAGGAAGCCCCGCCCGGGAGCGCCTGGGCAAGGGTGAAATGGAGCGGAAGCCCCTGCTCCTCGGCATCCAAAGCGCCAGGGGAAGGTGGCTCGGAAGCAGAAGGCTCCTCGAGAGAGAAGGACAAGGAATAGTCCTTGGCCTCCGCCAAATTCCCCTTCGCACGAACGGAAAGAAAGAAAGAACCCGGGGAAGGGAGATCTGCCTTGCCGGCATCCCCCGGAGATGCGACGCCAAGGATCGACAGTTCCTGCGGCGAGCTCGCAGAGGCAGGAAGGAACCAGCCCGCCGCGTAGAGGCCTTCGCCATCGATCCCCCAGGAGACTTCCCCATGGCATTGGACATGAAGTAGATACCAGTCCTCGTCGGCCCACGTCGACCCGTTCCCGTCCCCTTTCAGAGAAAGCCCGGCCTCAAGGGTGCCGGAAAGAGAAAGAATCCCGCCCATCCGCATCTCATTGAGCGGAGTGGCCCTCTCCCAGGAATCGTTCTCGCCCGGGACATAGGAGCCGGGAAGCCCCTTGCTCGACTCGGCTTCATCAAGCGTCCCTCTTTCCCTGATCGCCAGGGAGGGCGCCTCCCCCGTCTCGAAGGGGTCCATGCCGCCGAGAACATTTGATTTTTCCGCCGAACCACAGGAAGAAAGTAACACGAGAGCAGCTACCATTAGCAGGCATACATTACGTTTCATACTAACGAGTCCTATCAGAGGCTATGGCGTTGAGGTCAGACAGCGACGTAACAGAGGCAACCTTTCCCTCAAAGCAAGAATCAGGACGAATATAAGGGATGATGGCCGAACTTTCAGAACCTTCCGCGACAAAGGAAACCGCATTTGCAGAATAGGAGTCAAAGGGCCATTCAAGTGTTGACCCAATGATTCGATAAAAGAAAGGAATGATCAAGGTCCTGTGTCCGCTCTCACCTAGGGCGCCATTCAAAGTTCCTAAATAATAGGAAAGATCGAGCGCGGCAGGAATCCAGGAATGAGAAGTTGTCAAACTAACGACGAGCCCAACCATATCGCTGGCCAAAGATAAACCGTTCAACAAATAAGAAAAACTCGAGGAGGAAACAAGTGCTCCAGCGACATACATGCCGATTCCCGAAACGCTTTCAATTATAGAAATGGCGCTATTTTTACTATATTTACCATCGACATAGGTCTTATAAGACTCATAAGCCCATTGCACATAGCGCCGCAATAACAGTTTTACTTCTTGATCCCAAAGATAAAACACGGCAGTACACACACGGTCACCGGAAGAAACATTACGAACCTCACCAAGAAGCGGGTCATACATGTTAAGGAGGCAAGAAGAACCGGTCATTTGAGAACCAAATGGTGTAGGAGAAACCCCTTCAGGTTGAAAGTTTTCTACCCAAAGAGCGCCAATAGCCCCTGAACGGCTTTTCAGTGAGGAAAGAGAGACCCCCTGACCTTTGCTGAACCACGCGGTGTCTGTCTTCAACTCTACCGTTAGCAAATATGGTGAATCACCATCGACAGAATCGTTGTGACTAACAACCCTGACATACATCGTCCTGGCAGAATCCGCTTCCGAACTAATCACGACGGATCTGCGTGCTGAATTCGTAAATTTGGCAGATTTGATAATCGCGTCCGCCGGTTTCTTATACGGCTGGCTGGTGTCATATTCATAAATTTCAACCTTATAACTAAGATGAGCCTCGGTCTCCAAACGCGCTTGGATCCTGCCCGGCCCATGCAAGAAAAACATGTAGAAATCCTCATCCAGCCTGTGAATGAACCAAGAACTTTTGTTCGTCAAGGTGGCTGAAATTTGAATTTCCTGATAAGTGAGAAAGCTTTTTCCGTTAAAAGGAGTCAAATTAGTTGCGTCATTGAACGAGTCGTTGGATTCGTGCGAGTCATCGCTGAGCGGTTTGATTCCAGGAACTTCGATACTAGAAGGCCCGAAATATTCTTCTTCAGACAAAAGGTATTTTTGCCCCTTGTCGTTATTTCCATAGACAACAAAATCTTGACCATACGATTGGTTGCCAGATTCAAAAGGATCATCGCCTGAAGTTTGCGATAAAGTTACCCGATCGCCATAAAATTTCATCGCGACTTGAGGTAGGTGCTCTGACCCATCAAAAGAATCCAACGGCCTAGCGGAAGTGCACAAGACGGAGGACAAAAGCAACAAAACAACAAAACCTGTAACAGATTGCAACAATTTCTTCATGGGAAAATTAAGACATGTAATATGGAAAAATGCTAATCATATTTTTTTATAGCCGCATAAATTAAAGCCTCAAACAGCGTAAGCGGCAGCAACAGCCGGGTGGAACTGACAATCAATATGCAAGATAACAAAAAAGCGCCTCGCGGCGCCTTCTCGTCGAGCTAGCAGCCTACTTGCGGCTCGCCTTGGCTTCCGTCTCCTTGATGCGGGCGGCCTTCCCGGAGAGCTTGCGCAGGTAGTGGATCTTCGCGCGACGGACCTTGCCGTGGCGGACCACTTCGATCTTCGCGATCGAGGGGGCGTTGATCGGCCAGATCCTCTCCACGCCGATGCCGCTGGAGATCTTGCGGACCGTGAAGGTCTCGCTCACCCCGTGGCCCTGGCGAGAGATGACCACGCCTTCGAACGCCTGGATGCGCTCCTTCTTGTTCTCGACGATGCGGACGCTCACCCTGACGGTGTCGCCGGCCGAGAAGTTCGGGATGTCGTTCCGAATCTGACGGGAAGTGACCTTTTCGACCAAGTTCATGTCCATAGCCATTTCCTCCTTATGATTCCCGGGGTTCATGGGGGTCGGCCCAGCGGAGCCCGTCGGCGCGCTTTCGCGTGCTCGTAGAATATACGCCGCCAAGGATGCCTGGGCAAGGGCGAACATGGCCTCTTGTGGTTATGAGGTGACTTGTTTCCAGGCATCTATGACGTGACTTGTTTCCGGCCATCCCTGCCCCCTAGGGGGCCCGCCTATGACGTGACTTGTTTCCGTCTAATCCCCGGATGGGCCAACATTCCCCCGGAGGTATGGGGCATGAAGGGACTTAGCGACGAGTACGTCGCCTCGGTCATCAGGAAGGCTGTCTCCGCGAAGCTGACGACGAGGCAGGCCGCAGCGAGGCTCGGGGTCACGAGGCAGTACGTGAACCGGCTCAAGAAGGCCTGCTCGGAGGGAGGGGCCACGGCTCTCCGCCACGGGAACGAGGGGAGGGCGCCGGCCTGGAAGACCGACAAGGCGACCGAGGGGGCGGTGGTCGCGCTGTACCGGGGCAAGTACGCGGGCTTCAACTTCTCCCACTTCCGGGAGAAGCTCCTCGAGGAGGAGGGGATCGGGATCGGCTACAGGCCGCCCCGCCGCATCCTGACCGAGGCGGGGATCCGCTCGCCAAAGGGCAGGAGGAAGGGGCGGAAGGCGAGGCCCGGGCATCCCTCGGGGCAGAGGAGGGAGAGGTTCGGAGAGCTGCTGCAGATCGACGCGAGCATCCACCGTTGGTTCGGCCCGGGCCTCCCGAGGGCGGCGCTCCACGGGGCCATAGACGACGCCACGGGGACGGTCATGGGGCTCTGGTTCGACAGGGAGGAGACGCTCTCCGGCTACTGCGAGATGGCTTGGCAGATCCTGACGAAGTACGGGATTCCGGAGGCCTTCTACGGGGATAACAGGAGCATCTTCGGGCACGGGAGGGCCGCGGGGCGCGGCAAGGCGACGGACAGGGACGCGCGCACCGGCTTCCGGCGGATGCGCCGGCAGCTCTGCATAGAGCCCGTCGCCACCTCGGTCTCCCAGGCGAAGGGGCGGGGGGAGAGGCTCCGGGGCACGCTCCAGTCGAGGCTGGTCTCCGAGCCGAGGCTGAGGGGCATCGCGACGATCGAGGAGGCCAACCGCTTCCTCCCCTCCTTCACGGCCGGCTTCAACCGCCGGTTCCCCGCGCGGCCGGACATGGAGAGGTCCCTCTTCGCGCCCGCGCCAGCGCCGAGGGAGATCGACTTCTGCCTGTCGGCCGAGTTCCGGAGGGTGGCGGACAACGGATGCTCTCTCGGCTTCGACGGAAGCAGGAACCAACTTGTGGACGAGGAGACCGGGGAGGTGAAGGAGGTCCCGCCCGGCACGGAGGTGCGGGTGTACGTGACCCGCTCCGGGAAGCGGATCGCAGCGTTCGGGGGCAGGATCTGGGGCCTGGTCGAGGCGGGGCGGAGGAAGATGGAGCCCAGGCCCAAGAAGCCCGGCAGGCCGAGGTACGTCCCCGGCCCGGACCACCCGTGGCGCCGCTACGTCCTCAAGGCGGCGAAAGGATAGGAAACAAGTCACCTCATAACGACAGGGCGAACATGGCCTCTGTCAGTCCAATTGTGAGCGTAGGTTTCTCCGCCAAGGGAGGAGGAAAGGAAGCACAAGACGATCAGCCCTGAGGACATCATCACGCCTCTTTCGATATTAAGTGCAGCGCCTACCAAGAAACTCATCCCTCGTCCATCCATAAAACCGGCTAAAATAACATCTGGAATTAGATTAGCCGGAAGGGGGAACTTATGTATATAAAAAGGCATGCCGAGGCGACAGTCAGAAGGCTGGCTAAAATGTTTGGCGCCGTCCTGGTCGCCGGGCCAAGGCAGGTCGGAAAGACAACGATGCTCGAGAGGGTGGCGAGCGGGATTCGGCGCGTCAGCATGGATGATGCGATTCTCCGCGCTTCCGCGGAGGAAAGGACCCATACCTTCTTCCTTGACAATCCTCCTCCCGTCTTCGTCGACGAGATCCAGAAGGCACCCCTTCTCTTCGAAGAAATCAAGCTGTGGCTGGACAAGGAGAGGAAAAAGGGCCAGTTCTACATGTGTGGCTCCCAGCAGTTCCGGATGATGAAAGGCGTAAGCGAGTCCCTTGCCGGGCGAATCGGGCTCATTACCCTCCTTGGCCTATCGATCCGGGAACGGAAGGGGGTCTCCTTCGACTCTCCTTTTACCCCAACCGATGAGTACCTGAAAGCAAGGGAGAAAGAGCTTGTCCCTATCCCCTATTCCGAGGTCTGGGACATGGTCCATCGGGGAAGCATGCCTGAGCTCGTCGATAACGAAGATTTCGACTGGCGCCTCTTCTACGGTTCCTACGTCAGCACCTACATCGAGCGGGACGTCCGGGAACTATCTGAAATAGGGGACGAGGTCAAGTTCTCCAAGTTCATGGTCGCGCTGGCCTCATCCATCGGCCAGCTTCTGAACTTAGCCTCCCTTGCCCGGGACGTCGGGATCAGCCTCCCGACCGCGGAGCGATGGATGTCGATTCTGGTCGCCTCGAACCTCGTCTATCTCCTCCGCCCATACTCGAGCAATCTCCTCAAGCGCGCCGTCAAAACTCCCAAGGTCTACTTCCTGGACACGGGGCTTGCCGCGTATCTCACCAAGTGGACGACTCCCGCGGTCCTGAAGGACGGGGCGATGGCGGGTCATTTCTTCGAAAACTTCGTGATTGCGGAGATCATTAAGAGCTACAGCAACCAGGGGATCCTCGAGCCACCTCTCTATTTCTATAGGGACAAGGACATGTACGAGATCGATCTCCTCATCGAGGATGGGGACAGGCTCCATCCCGTGGAAATCAAGAAGCACGCCGACCCGCGGGCAAGCGACATCGCCTCGTTCCGGAAGCTGGACGTAATTCCGGGAAAAAAGCGCGGCGAAGGCGCACTCGTCTGCATGTACGACAAGGTCCTCTCCCTTTCGGAATCGGATAAGGCGGTACCCATAAGCTATCTCTAGACCATGGCCTGAGACTACCGGACCCAGGGGACGGGAGATGCCCAGGCCAAGGAAGGAACGATGTCAAGCAAATCAACTTGACAAACCATTTCCGGAAGAGGATATTCCGCTCCGTAGAAAACAGGAGATAACACCATGGTCAAGCTCAGACTCACCCGCATCGGACGCCACAAGGATCCCTTCTTCCGCATCGTCGCCAGCGACAGCCGCTCCGCCAGGGACGGCCGCATCATCGAGCAGATCGGCGTCTACGACCCCGCCAAGGGCGCCAAGGAGGCCGCGATCGACGAGGAGAAGGCGCTCAAGTGGCTCCAGAACGGCGCCATCCCCAGCGACTCCGTCCGCGCGATGCTGACCGCCAAGGGCATCATCGCCAAGTTCAACGCCGCGAAGGCCAAGAAGAACTAAGGATGGCCGACTACGTCAAGGCCATCCACGGCCTGATCGACCCGATGGTCGAGCATCCCGACGACATCATCATCCGCGAGATTCCCTCCGGGTCGGACCGCGACCTCACGATCCTCATCTGCGCCGACGAGGAGGACACCAAGCGCCTCATCGGGAAGCGCGGGGTCGTCGCCAACGCCCTCCGCGAGGTCATCCGCATCGCCGCCAAGGCCGAGGACACGAACACCAGGGTCCACCTGAAGTTCGAAAGCTTCTCCGAAGCCGAGGGGGAGAACGCCTAGAAGGCGTTCTTTTTCTCCATGGACGAGTGGATCAAGGTCGCCGAGCTCGGTAAGCCCTTCGCCCTCAAGGGCGAGGTCAAGGCCCGCTCCCTGACGAGCTTCCCCGAGCTCCGCTTCACCAAGGGCAGGAAGCTCCTCGCGAGGCAGGAGGAGGCCAAGGAAGGCGGCAAGGAGCTCACCCTCCGCTCCTACCGCGCCTCCGGGAACGCCCTCACCTTCCTTTTCGAGGAAATCAGGACGCCGGAAGAGGCCGAGTCCCTCCGCGGGCTTTCCCTCTACATCAGGAAGGAGGAAGCCCCCGTCCCGGAAGGCTACTACAGGCTCGAGGACCTCAAGGGGCTTTCCTGCTACGACCAGGACGGGAACCTCCTCGGGACGGTCGTCGACACCATGCAGAACGCCCCCGTCCTCAACCTCGTCGTCGAGAAGAAGGAAGGCGGGCGCTTCACCGTCCCTTTCCTCGACAAGAAGTTCGTCCTCGACCTTGATCTCGAGAGCAAGAAGATCGTCATCCAGGTCATCCCCGGACTTTTATGAAGATCCAGGTCCTCACCCTGTTCCCCGAGATGTTCGAAGGCTTCCAGGGCCAGAGCATCATCAAGCGCGCCCTCGGGAAGGGGGTCGCCACTTTCGAAGCGGTCCAGATCCGCTCCTTCACGAAGGATCGCTACGGCAGGACCGACACCCCCTCCATCGGGGGAGGCGCCGGGCTCATCCAGAAGGCCCAGCCGATCGTCGACGCGATCGAGGAGGCGAATAGGAAAGCGCCGGGAAGCCGCGTCCTCCTCATGTCCCCCCGGGGAAAGACGTTCTCCCAGGACGATGCCAGGAGGCTTTCCAAGGAAGAGGGCCTCATCCTCGTCTGCGGCCACTACGAGGGGGTCGACGAAAGGGTCTCCTCCTTCGTCGACGAGGAAGTATCCATGGGCGACTTCGTCCTCACGGGTGGCGAGATCCCCGCGATGGCGATCGCCGACTCCGTCATCCGCCTCCTCGACGGGGCGATCGCGAACGAGTCCCTGGGGGAAGAAAGCTTCAACGAGCCCCTCCTCGAATATCCCCAGTGGACCGAGCCCTACGAGTACCGGGGGATGAAGGTCCCCGACATCCTCTATTCCGGGAACCACGAGGCGATCCGCCTCTGGAGGAGGAGGGAGCAGCTCCGCATCACGAGGGAAAGGAGGCCGGACCTCTTCGAACGGCTCTCCCTCACGAAGGAAGATCGGAAGCTTCTCGAGGAGCTCGACGGCCTCCGAGAGGCGAAATGGGAAAAAGCCGCCCTCGAGAAAGGGCGGCGCTTCCTTCATAAGGAAGAGGACTAGCGCCTCTTCATCAAATACTGGATCTCGTCCTGGTTCGCCTCGATGGCCTCCTCGAGGGCGAGGTTGCAGTGGAACACATGGGAAAGAGGGGCGTTCTTCCCGACGTATTCCTTATACCCGTGCGGGATGCCCGCCTCGTCGAGGAGCCGGTGCATCGCCTGGTTTTCCCCGAGGAGGAAGTCCCCGTCCCCCGTCAGAAGGTACATGGGCGGGAGATAGTCCCCGACGAAGGCGAGGGGATCGAGCTCCTTTCCAAGGCGCCCCGCGGTCCCGAGCCAATGGTTCAGGGAGTCTTCGGGATCGGAAAGGTTCCGGAAGGTCGCGCAGTTGAGCCCGAGGCCTCCGATCGCAAGAGGGCACTTGAAGTTCGTGCCCCAGTGCTGGTGGAAGAGGGTCCTCAGATCGGCCCTCCCGCAGATCTCGGCATAGTGGAACGCGAGGTGCCCTCCTGCGGAATCCCCAAAAAGAAGCGGCTTTTCCAAGGATATCCCAAGTCGTTCCCCGTTGCTCTTAAGCCATTCCATCGCCTTGTCCACCGCGAGGAGCTGGGTCGGGAAGCGCGCTTCCGGCGCCAGGGGGTAGCTGAAGACGACGACCCCGAAGCCTTGCTTGGCGAGGTAGCGGCCGTATAGGCGGTACGTCTCCTTGGTCCCGTAGGAGAAGCCTCCCCCGTGGACGACCATGATCGCGGAGAGAGGCCCCTTCCTTTCCACCGGGCGATGGACATCCAGCCGCCAGTACTTCCCTTTCCCCGGGCCATAAGGGAACTCGAGGCTCTCGACCCCGTCAACGTCCTTGATGTTCCGATCGCGCGCGTCGTCGACCTTCTTCGTGCCCCGCCGCCTATGCCAGGCGACGAGCCTGTCCTTGATGGATGCCATTCCTACCTCCTAGAAACCGCGGAATCCCGGGGGAAGGCCGCGCCCGCCCCTGAGACCCTTCATTTTCTTCATCATATCACGGCTCTGCTCGTACTTCCGTAGCACGCGGTTCACGTCCGCCTGCGTGGTGCCGGACCCGCGGGCGATGCGCTGCTTCCTGGAGTTCTTGAGGCATTCCGGATGCCTTCTCTCATAAGGAGTCATCGAGGAGACGACGACCTCGAAGATCTTCATCTCGCGCTCAGCCCTCTCCTTCTGCTCGTCCGTGAGGGAAGGCATGCCCGGGATCATCTTCGCGATCGCCCCTAGGGAGCCGATCCGGCGGACCATCTTCATCTGGTCGATCATGTCCTCGAGAGTGAACTCCCCCTCGAGCATCTTCCGCCCGGCGCGGGCGGCCTCCTTCTCGGAAATGACCTCCTGGGCCTTCTCCACGAGGCTCACCACGTCCCCCATCCCGAGGATGCGGTCGGCCATGCGGTCGGGATGGAACTCCTCGAGGTCCTCGAGCTTCTCGCCCACGCCGGCGAACTTGATGGGAAGGCCGGACATGTGCTTGATCGAAAGCGCCGCGCCGCCCTTGGCGTCGCCGTCCAGCTTGCTCATCACGATGCCCGTGAGAGGGACCGACTCATGGAACGCCTTGGCGACGTTCACCGCGTCCTGGCCCGCCATCGCGTCGACGAGGAGGAGGGATTCCTCCGGATGGACCTTCCGGATGATGTTCCGGAGCTCCTCCATCAAGGGCTCGTCGATCTGAAGGCGCCCGGCGGTGTCGAGGATGAGGGTGTCCCTGCCCAGGCTTAGCGCCTCCTCCCGCGCCTTGAGGGCGATGTCCACGGGATCCGCTTTCGTCCCGAGGCTGAAGAAGGGGACGTCGATCTTCGAAGCGATTTCCCGAAGCTGGTCGATGGCCGCGGGGCGATAGACGTCGAGCCCGGCGAGGAGGGGCTTCCTCCCTTCCTTCGCCTTCAGGCGGAGGGCGAGCTTGCCCGCGGTGGTGGTCTTGCCCGATCCCTGGAGGCCGACGAGAAGGATGGTCGTTAGGGGCTTCCCGCGCTTCAGGGCGGTCTCCCCGGAGCCAAGGAGGGCGAGGAGCTCGTCATGGCAGATCTTCACGAGCATCTCGCTCGGATTGACCTTGAGGAGGACCTCCTGCCCGAGCGCTTTCTCGCGCACATGCTGGAGGAACTCCTTCACGACCTTGTAGTTGACGTCGCTTTCCAGGAGGGCGACCCGGATCTCCCCCAGCGCCCCCTCGATGTTCTTCTCGCTGAGGGTGCTCTCCCCCCGCATCTTCTTGAAGACCCGCTGGAACTTTTCCATCAAAGACTCAAATGCCATCCCTAAGAACCTCCTTCGCTTCCTCGTCCTTCCCTTCCTCGAGAAGGCGGAGGACTTTCTCCACCCGTCCGAGGAATCCGAGCTTATCCTCGCATTCCTCAAGTTTTCTTTCGGCTTTTTTCACCGCATCCTGGATCCCTGCGCGCGAGACGCCTTCCTCCTCCGCCATCTCCCCAAGGGATAGGTCCTCCAGGTAGCGGCTTTCGAAGGCCTTCCTCTGGGACGGGGAGAGAAGAGACCCGTAAAGGTCGTAAAGCCGGACGAGCCGGACGCGCCGCTCAAGCTCACTCATGGGCGAGGAGGAGCGCATGCAGATACTCCTCGAGGTCGAACTCCCGGAGGTCCTCCATCCTTTCACCGAGGCCGATGAAGCGGACGGGCACGCCGATCTCGTCGCGGATCGAGAGGATGATCCCGCCCTTGCTCGTCCCGTCCATCTTGGTTATCACGATTCCAGTCAGCGGGGTCGCCTCCTCGAAGGCCTTCGCCTGGCTGACCCCGTTCTGCCCTGTCGTCGCGTCGATCACGAGGAAAGTCTCGTGGGGCGCGCCCGGGATGATCTTCCCGAGCACCTTCCGCATCTTCGAAAGCTCCGCCATGAGGTTCTGCTTCGTCTGGAGACGTCCGGCGGTGTCGACGATGAGAAGGTCGATCCCCTCCCTCAGGGCCCGTTCCGCCCCCTCGTAGCAAAGCGAGGCGGGGTCAGCCCCTTCCTTTCCGAGGACGATCGGGCAGGAAAGACGCTCGGCCCAGATGGAAAGCTGCTCCCTCGCCCCGGCGCGGAAGGTGTCCCCGGCGACGAGCATCACCCTCTTCCCCATCCCTTGGTAGCGGAGCGCGAGCTTGGCGATCGTCGTGGTCTTGCCCACCCCGTTCACGCCGGTCATGAGGAGGACGGTCGGCCCCTCGGGGGCGAAATGGATCTCGTTCTCGATCTTCCCCTCGCCCACGTAGCCGAGGAACATGAGGTCGACGAGCTCCTCGTTGAGGCGCGCCGTGTCCTCGATCCCTTCCTTCCTGGCCTTCTCCATGAGCTCCTGGACGAGGCGGAGGGTGAGCGCCACCCCGACGTCGGCCTCGATGAGGATCTCCTCGAGTTCTTCGAAATAGGCCCCGCTGGCCTTCCCGTAACGCTTCGAAAGCTCCTTCAGCCGGTCGGCGAAGGCGGCCCTGCTTTTCCTGAGCCCCTTCTCGTAGCTATCCTGCCGCTCGTCCCGTGGCTTCTTGGAGAACTTCTCGCGGAGGAAGGAGAAAAGACCCATCAGGCGCCCTCCTCCTCGCGGTCGGCAAGCTTCTCCAGGGCAAGGCGCGCCGCCATGGTCTCCGCCTCCTTCTTGCTTCTTCCCGTCCCGCGGGCCAGCTCCTGGTCCTCGAAGTAGACCCCGACGACGAACGTCTTGTCGTGGGCAGGCCCCTTCTCCGAGATCAGGCGGTAAGTCACCGACTCCCGGTGGTCGGCCTGGATGACTTCCTGGAGCTCGCTCTTGGGGTTCTCCGTCGAGGGAAGGACGGCGGAGGCCACCTCCTCCTCGAGGATGTTCCTTACGAAGGAACGGGCGAAAGGGAGCCCCTGGTCCAGAAGAAGCGCGCCGAGGAAGCTCTCGAGGACGTCCTCCATGAGGGAGTCGTTCTTCTCCGGATCCCCCTGGAAGCTGCTCCCGACGAGGACGAGGGGGCCGAAGCCCAGCTTCCTGGCGAGGGAAGCCTCCCCTTCCGTGCGGATGAAATGGGCCCGGAGGGCGGTGAGCCCCCCTTGCTGGAGCTCGGGGTGGAGCTCATAGCAAAGCTCCCCGACGAGGAAGCCCATGAGGGCGTCCCCGAGGAACTCGAGCCGCTCGTAGTCCTTGTGGCGGGTCCCCGCGTTCCCGTTCACCGAGCTATGGGTGAAGGCGAGCTCGTAGAGGGGCACGCTTTCCTCCCGCGGGTACACCCCGAGGGCCTGGAGGCGCTCCAGGATCCTTTCCCTGCCCATCCTCTACGAAAGAAGGCGCGCGAGCTCCGCGGCCATCCCTCCCTCCGCCATACGGGAAGCCAGGGAAAGCGCGCTCAGGAAGCCCTTGGGGTCGCTTGCCCCGTGGGCCTTCACCGCCACGCCCTTCACGCCCAGGAGCATCGCCCCGCCGATCGAGGAGGGGTCGAGGCTTTCCTTGAGGCCGGCCATTCCCTTTTTTGCCAAAAGATATCCGAGTTTCGTGGAGATATTCGTCATGAACGCCTTCTTGAGCAGGTGCCCCATCGCCTTGGCGGCCCCTTCGACCCCCTTCATGAGGACATTCCCACTATATCCGTCGGTCACGAGCACCTCCATCGGGCCCTCGAGGACGTCCTTGCCCTCGACATTCCCGATGAACTCGTACTCTTCCTTCGGATTTTCCTTCAGGAGGCGATAGGCTTCCTTCCCTTCGGGCGAGCCCTTCCCTTCCTCCGCACCGTTGGAAAGGAGCGCCACCTTGGGCTTATCGACCCCGTAGACGATCCTTTGGTAGAGGGCGCCCATGAGGGCGAACTGCATGAGCTCCTCCCCGGAGTTCTCGTTGCTCGCGCCGCAGTCGAGGAGGATCGTATGCCCCCCGGTCCGGAAGTTCGGGAGCGAGGCGGCCAGCGCGGGCCGGAGCACGCCTTCCGCCTTCCCGAGGATGAGGGCGGCGCTCGAGAGGAAGGCCCCGGTCCCGCCCGCGGAGACGACCGCCGAGCACTTCCCCTCCCTCACGAGGGAGGAGGCCTTGTAGATCGAGCTTCCTTTCGCGCGGATGACGTCGAGCGCCCCGGCGGTCATCGGAAGGACGTCGGGCGCGTCCACGAGCTCCCCGAGCGAGGAGACGTCCCCGAGCTCCTCCTTCCTTCCCACGAGGAAGAGGGAGACCTCCGGATTCTCCTTATGAAAGGCGGAGACGGCCTCCAGGGCCATCCCGGGGCCCTTGTCGGAGCCCATCATGTCCACGGCGATCGCTAGTTTTTCCATAGTGGCGATTATAGCGGGTTTCCCTCCGCCTTTCCCGGGCGCCTTAGCCCCGGCTCACTTCCTCTCCCTCCTCGGCGAGGGCGATGGCCCTCTCCCCTTCCATCGAAGGGTCCTCGAGAAGCGCTTCCGCGTCATGGAGGGCGCACTCAAAGATACGGAAGTCGTCCACCGCGTTCAGGAGGCGGAAGTCCGGGAGTCCCGACTGCCTCGTCCCGGCGACCTCCCCGGGCCCCCGGAGGGCGAGGTCCTTCTCCGCGATGAGGAAGCCGTCCTCCGTGGAAAGAAGCGTCTTGATCCTCTCGCTTTCCCTGGGGCCTCTCTCGTCGACGAGAAGGCAGAGCGACTTCCTCCCGTCCCTGCCGATCCTGCCGCGTAGCTGGTGGGCGGCGCTCAAGGAGAAGCTCCCGGCCTCGTATAGGATGAGGAGCCCGGCCTCCGGGACGTCGATCCCGACCTCCACCATGCTCGTCGCCACGAGGATCGGGCGTTCCTTCGCGCGGAACAGCCGCTCGCTTTCCATCTGCTCCTCCCGCCCCATCTTCCCGTGGAGAAGGACGCATTTCCCAGGGAAAAGGCGGGCGAAGGCATGGAACGCCTTGAGGGCGCTCTTCAAGGTGTCCTCGCCCTCGATATGGGGAAGGACGACGAAGCACTCCCTCCCTTCGCCAAGGGTGTCCAGCACCGCCTGGAGGACCTCCGGGTCGTCAGGGCGGCACCACCTCGTCTCCACCTTCCTCCTCCCCTTGGGGAACTCCCGGAGGGTGCTCACGTCCATGTCGCCGAAGAGGGTGAGGGCGAGGGTCCGCGGAATCGGGGTTGCGCTCATGAGGAGGAGGTCGGCCCCTTCCCCTTTCCCAAGGAGCGTGGTGCGCTGGGCGACCCCGAACTTATGCTGCTCGTCGATGAGGACGAGGCTGAGGTTCAAATACTCCACGCTCTTTGCGAAGAGGGCGTGCGTGCCTACGAGAAGGTCGATGTCCCCGTCCCGGAGGTCCTGGAGGATCGCCGACCTTTCCTCCCCCGGGGTCCCGCCCGTCAAAAGGGCGACTCGGAAGGAAGTGCCCTCGAAGAGCCGCGAAAGGGTGAGGTAGTGCTGCCTTGCCAGGGTTTCGGTGGGCGCCATGAGGGCGGTCTGCCCGCCCCTGGTGCCGTTCGCGTAGGCGGCAAGGGCCGCGACCAGGGTCTTCCCCGTCCCCACGTCCCCCTGGAGAAGGCGGTACATCGCCCCCTTCCCGTCCATGTCGGAAAGGATCTCCTCGAGGGCCTTCCCCTGGTCCTCGAGGAGGGGGTAGGGAAGGGAGGAGACGAACGAAAGGACCTTCTCTTTGTCCACCTTGCGCCGGCTCTCCCGCCCCTCGCCCCGGTGGCGCTTCCTCGCGATGAGGTTCCGGAGCTCGTAAAGGAGCGCTTCCTCGTACTTCAACGTCCGGAGCGCTTCCTTCGCCTCCTCGTAGGAGCCCGGGAAGTGGGCCTTATGGAGCGCTTCCTCCCGAGGGAGGAGGCGGTAGCGCGCCCTAAGATGCTCCGGGACGACGTCCTCGACCTTGCCCCTTAGCTTCTCCTCCTGGCGGAGGAGCTGGGTCCGGAACGAGCCCTGGGAGAGCCCTTCCGGAAGGCGGTAGACAGGGACGAGCCTCCCTCCTTCCTCCGGACGGTGGGCGGATAGGAAGGAGTAGCTCCTCCTCCGTTCCTCGCGCTTCAGCACGAGGAGGAGCTCCCGCTCAGGGAAGGTCTTGTCCCGCATCAGGTACTCGCGGTTCCACGCCTCGACGAGGAGGGTCCGCCCGCCTTTCGTCTCGAAGCGGAAGCTCACGAGGCATCTTCTCAGGAACCGCGTGAGACGGAAGGAGCCGGGGATCGCGTGCCCGAGGCAGACGACCCTTTCCCCGTCCTTCGGCTCATGCGCCTTCGTGAGGGCCAGGTCCTCGTAGCGGACCGGAAGGTGCTCCAGGACGTCCAAAGGGGTCCGGAACCCCGCGTTCCGGAGCGAGGCGCTGAGGGATGGCTCCTTCATAGGGAAACTATAGAAGAAAAAGGAGAGGCCGAGGCCCCTCCTTCCTACTGGACGCCGATGAGGAAGCTGTAGATCGGCTGCCCGCCCGGATGGACGTTCAGCTCGAGGTCGGGGAAGCGTTCCTCGAGGATCTTCCCCAGGGCTTCCGCCTCCTCTTCCTTGACGTCCTCCCCATAGATGAGGGTGAGGGAGCAGGAGTCCTCGTCAACCAGGGACTCGGCGAGGGCCAGGAGCGCCTCCCCCTTGTCCTTGAGGCAGCTCACGATCGTCTTGTCGTCCTTCATCGCGAGGTAGTAGTCCTTCGTCACGTGGACGCCCTGGATGTCCGCGTCCTTGATCGCGAAGGTCACGGAGCCGGAACGGATCTCCTTGAGGACGCTGCGCATGTTCTCGTAGATGTCCTCCCCGTCCCCCTCCCTCTGGTACATGGAGCAGGCGACGAGGCCCTGGAGGATGGTCTTGCTCGGGACGACACGCGCCTTCTGGGGCCCGCCCTCGAGCATGTCGCATGCCTGGGAGGCGGCCATCACGATGTTGGAGTTGTTCGGGAGGATGAACACCTGGCGCGCCCGGGTGCGCTTGATCGCCTGGAGGAAGTCCTCCGTCGCGGGGTTCATCGTCTGGCCCCCGGGCACGATCACGTCGACCCCGGAGTCATGGAACATCTTGTCGAGGCCAGGCCCGGAGGAGACGGCGACGAGGCCGAACTCGTGGTCAGGCTCCCCGACCTCGCTTTCGGCGGCGCTGAAGTCCGTCGCGGCCTTCCCTTCCTGGATGTTGCGGTGCTCCTCGCTCATGTTCTCGATGACGATCGTCACGAACTCGCCGTAGTTCTGGGCGTAGTTGAGCATCTCGCCCGGGGCGAGGGTGTGGACGTGGACCTTCACGAGGTCGCCGTTCCGCATGAAGACGAGCGACTTCCCGTGGCTCTTGAGGAAGCGGGCGAACTTGTCCTCGAAGAAGGGGCGCTTCCCCTCCTCCGGGGTCCCCAGGCGCAGCATGAACTGCGTGCAGTAGCCGTAGCCTTCCTCCTCCTCGCTCAGCATCGCGCCGGCGTAGGCGCTTTTCTGGGGGAGGGCGCTTTCTTGCCTCGGCGCCTCCTCGTTCCGCTCCACGAAGCGGCCTTCCGCCGCGGAAAGCATGCCCTCGAGGATGACGAGGAGCCCGGCGCCGCCGCTATCGACGACCCCGACCTCCTTGAGGACGGGGAGCAGCTCCGGGGTGTGCTCGAGGGAGACGCGGGCGGCCTCCACAAGGAGCTTCAGGTAGCCCTCGACCGAGATGTCCTTCCTCGTCTTCCCGTGGGCGAGGTCGCTCCCCTCGCGGATGACGGTGAGGATCGTGCCCTCGACGGGGTTGTCGACGACGCGGTAGGCGACTTCCTTCCCGTTCCGGAAGGCGAGGTCGAGGTCATGGGCGCTCGCCTCCTTCTTGCCGCGGAGCGACTCGGCGAAGCCGCGGAAGATCTGGCTCGTGATCGAGCCCGAGTTCCCGCGGGCGCCCCCGAAGACGCCATCGGCGAAGGCGAGGGCGATCGTCCCGACGGAGTCGTCCCCTTTGTTCACGATCTCCTTCACCCCGCTCCGGAGGGTGAGGTTCATGTTCATTCCGGTGTCCCCGTCCGGCACGGGGAAGACGTTCAGCTGGTCGATCTCCGGATAGTGGTTATATAGGTTGTTGGCGCCCGAGATGAGCAATTTCTTCAGGGCCTGCCCGTTCAATGACTTCATGGCTAGTGGACTTCCTTGACGTCCTCGACGAAGACGTTCACTTTCGAAAGATGGATCGGGAGCTTCCTGCGGAGGGAGAAGGACACCTGCTTCTGGACGCTCGAGATGACCTCGGTCATCTTGAGCCCGTAGGCGAGGACGACGTAGATGTCGACCTCGTAGCCCTGGGCGCTCTTGCGCACGCGGACGGGGGGCTTCTTCTCGTCGGCGGGAAAGAGACCGAGCGCGCTTCCGGGAGCGACGACCGCCTTCACCCCGTAGGAGAGGAGGGCGGCTTCCTTCGCCGCCTCGGCGATCACCTCGTCCTTGATGGTCACGCGACCCAGTTCCCTAGCGTCCTTCTTGTCCATAGGTTCTCCAAGCGGCGGCATTATCGCACTTTCTTCCTTGGGAAGAAAGCCACGCCTAGAGGCCTCTCCGGCAAGGGAGGAGGAGCGAGGAGACCCCGCCCCTGGCCATGTCGAGGGGCTCGCACTCGGGGACGAGGGAGCGCTTTCCGGCCTCTTCCATGAGGTGGCGGAGGGCGGTCTCCCGGTCCTCCAGCATCTCCTCCATCAGGCAGAGGGCGCCGAGGAACTCGAACTCCTCCCAGCCCTCGGGCCCCTGGCCGCTCTTCGCGGGGTCCATGAGGAAGCCCGCGAGGTAGCCCCCTTCGAAGGGAGTCCCGAGGTAGGCGGGGCCTTCCTTATCAAGGAGGAGGAAGGGCAGCGCCTCGTGGAGGCGGTCCTCCGCCTCGCCCCAGGCTTCCTCGGGGGTGAGCCCCCGCTTCGCAAGGAGGAGCGACGGAGGCAGCTCGATCATCTTCGCCATGGGGGGAGTATAAGGGCGGGGCACGAAAAAAGCGCCCCCTTTCGGGGACGCCTCGCGGCCCGGCGGCGCGCTATTTTCGCTCCGGAGGAGCTATCGTCGCCACTGCGGTGCTTGACTTCCGTGTTCGGGATGGGAACGGGTATGACCACCGCGCCATAGCCACCGGACCGCTGCCGGTGCTCCCTGAAGACCGAACGCTACGTTCCCATGCTCTCTCCATGCGCCTGATCGCAAGCGATCGGCTTAGAAATAAGTTGATAAGAAATCCTCGGGCTATTAGTACCGGTCTCCTGAACGCGTCGCCGCGCTTATAGATCCGGCCTATCGACCCCCTGACATCGGGGGGCCCTTACTCCATATAGGATGGGAAACCTCATCTTAGGGCGAGCTTCACGCTTAGATGCTTTCAGCGTTTATCTCTTCCGAAGGTAGCCACCCGGCCGTGCCGCTGGCGCGACAACCGGTGTACCAGTGCTTCGTTGATCTCGGTCCTCTCGTACTAGAGACCAGACCCTTCAAGTTTCCTACGCCCACGACAGATAGGGACCAAACTGTCTCACGACGTTTTGAACCCAGCTCGCGTACCACTTTAATTGGCGAACAGTGAACCCAGCTCGCGTACCACTTTAATTGGCGAACAGCCAAACCCTTGGAAGGTACTTCCCCTCCAGGATGTGATGGGCCGACATCGAGGTGCCAAACCGCGTCGTCGATGGCTACTCTTGGACGCGATCAGCCTGTTATCCCCAGGGTAGCTTTTATCCGTTAAGTTACGGCCCTTCCATGCGGGACCGCAAGATCACTAAGTCCGACTTTCGTCCCTGCTCGGCGTGTTTGCCTCGCAGTCAAGCTCCTTTATGCCTTTGCACTCGATGCATGATTTCCAACCATGCTGAAGGAACCTTGGAGCGCCTCCGTTACTCTTTGGGAGGCGACCGCCCCAGTCAAACTGCCCGCCTCACACTGTCCCCGGCCCTGTGGAGACCTGGGTTAGAACAGCCAACGGCCAATAGTACTATCTCACTGTTGCCTTCACCGAGGCCAAAGCCCCGGCTTCGCCGGCTCGTACCTATGCTGCGAATGACCATCAGATGCCCAATATGAAGTTGCAGTAAAGCTCCATGGGGTCTTCCCGTCTAGTCAGACAGCGCCCAAATTATTATACCATTCATGCGCGTCGGAACTTACCCGACAAGGAATTTCGCTACCTTAGGACCGTTATAGTTACGGCCGCCGTTCACTGGGGCTTCAATTAAGAGCTTCGCCTTGCGGCTAACCCCACCTTTTAACCTTCCAGCACTGGGCAGGCATCACCCCATATACGTCGCCTTGCGGCTTAGCATAGAGCTGTGTTTTTGGTAAACAGTTACTTGGGCCTCTTCACTGCGGCTCCCCTCGCAGGGAGCGCTTCTTCTTCCGAAGTTACGAAGCGATTTTGCAGAGTTCCTTAACAACAGTTCACTCGCTCACCTTAGGATACTCTCCTTGGCCACGTGTGTCCGTTCTCGGTACGGGCCGCGCGCACTTAAGCTAGCAGCTTTTCTCGAGACCTGGTTTGCGGGCTCCGGTACTAGGATCGCTCCGTTCCCTCGCGCTCGCCCTTTCGCCTTGCCCGCCGGATTTGCCTGACGGACGGCCACGGGGCTTGGCCCCCAATCCGATAAGGGGGACCCGCTCTCCAGATCTGTCACTACGTCGCATGCGCGCGGGGGCAGGAATCTCGACCTGCTGTCCATCGACTACGCCTCTCGGCCTCGCCTTAGGCCCCGCCTAACCCTGGGAGGACGACCCTTGCCCAGGAAACCTTGGCCAAACGGTGGGAGGGATTCTCACCCTCCATCGTTACTTACGCCGGCATACTCACTTCCATGCGGTCCAGCGGTCCTTCCGGTCCGCCTTCGCCCCACATGGAACGCTCCCCTACCACTTGGTAGAAAACTATCAAATCCGCGAATTCGGAACAACGCTTAAGCCCCGGTAAATCATCGGTGCAGGGATACTCGACTAGTGAGCTGTTACGCACTCTTTGAATGATGGCTGCTTCTGAGCCAACATCCTAGTTGTCCATGCGTCCCCACTTCCTTTAACACTTAGCGTTGATTTAGGGTCCTTATTCGGCGGTCTGGGCTGTTTCCCTTTTGACCATGGAGCTTATCCCCCACAGTCTGACTCCCTGGATACGCCCCGCGGGATTCGGAGTTTGATTGAATTCAGTACCGCCTGAGGCGGCCATCAGTCATTCAGTGCTCTACCCCCGCGAGGTAGTGGCCAGAGGCTAGCCCTAAAGCTATTTCGGGGAGAACCAGCTATCCCCCGACTCGATTGGAATTTCTCCACTACCCTCAGCTCATCCGCGGGCGTTTCAACGAACGTCGGTTCGGTCCTCCGGAGGGTGTTACCCCTCTTTCAACCTGGCCAAGGGTAGATCGTCGGGCTTCGGGTCCACGCTTGCATACTGAACGCCCTGTTCAGGCTCGCTTTCGCTACGGCTCCGCCTCTACGGCTTAACCTCGCAGGCAAACGTGACTCGCCGGCTCATTCTTCAATAGGCACGTCATCAGGCATTAACGCCCTTTGACTTGTTGAGAGCATGCAGTTTCAGAATCTTTTCACTCCCCTTCCGGGGTTCTTTTCACCTTTCCCTCACGGTACTGGTTCGCTATCGGTCACCGACTAGTATTTAGCCTTGCGCCATGGTCGGCGCAGCTTCCGTCAGGATATTTGACCCGACGTACTCTGGAACACGCTAGGGCTGGCGACGGTTTCTCCTACAGGGCTATCACCTTCTATGGCCGGATTCCCATTCCTTTTCGGATACCATCCCCAAGTCCCATGTCGCGGTCCGCAACCCCGGTCTTGCGACCGGTTTGGGCTCCTCCGCTTTCGCTCGCCGCTACTGACGGAATCGATACGATCTTTCTTTTCCTCCGGGTACTAAGATGTTTCAATTCCCCGGGTCTCGCTCCGCTGGCTTAGCCAGTCCGGTGCCGCGAAGTGACTCGCGGCGGGTTCCCCCATTCAGAGATCTGCGGATCGAAGCTCACTTCCAGCTCCCCGCAGCTTATCGCAGGTAGTCGCGTCTTTCATCGCCTGTCGGTGCCAAGGCATCCACTGCACGCCCTAATAACTTCTTATCTCTTCGTAAGCCATTATCAGGGTCGGGCATCCCTTTCGGGCGCCTCGACTATGATTTTGATCTATCTCGCTATCAGTGCTCTCGTTCCCGGGTTTCCCCGGTCGCGCTAGCACGGAAAGAACATGTTTCTTGTAGTGTTCGGTTTTCAAAGAGCACGGCTGGAGGACTGATCCTCCAAAACCGGACAGACATACCGGCCGACGGGAAGAAGGCGCCAGTGGCCCTCCTCCAGGTTCGTGACTTGGTACCGCCGGAACGCGCTATGCGTCCGGCACTCCTTAGAAAGGAGGTGATCCATCCCCACGTTCCCGTAGGGATACCTTGTTACGACTTAACCCCAATCACCGGTCCTGCCCTAGGCGCCTCCCTCCCTTGCGGGTTGGGCCGACGACTTCAGGCATTACCAGCTCTCATGGTTTGACGGGCGGTGTGTACAAACCCCGGGAACGTATTCACCGCGGCATGCTGATCCGCGATTACTAGCGATTCCGCCTTCGTGGAGGCGAATTGCAGCCTCCAGTCTGAACTGAGGCCGGCTTTCTGGGATCGGCTCGAGGTCGCCCTGTCGCTTCCCTTTGTACCGGCCATTGTAGCACGTGTGTCGCCCAGGACATAAAGGGCATGCTGATTTGACGTCGGCCCCACCTTCCTCCGATTTGCATCGGCAGTCTCCCCAGAGTTCCCAACTAAATGATGGCAACTGAGGACGAGGGTTGCGCTCGTTGCGGGACTTAACCCAACATCTCACGACACGAGCTGACGACAACCATGCACCACCTGTGTGTTGCGTATATGAGCCGTGTCTCCACAGCCTTTAGCAACCATGTCAAGCCCTGGTAAGGTTTTCCGCGTAGCGTCGAATTAAACCACATGCTCCACCGCTTGTGCGGGGTCCCGTCAATTCCTTTAAGTTTCAGCCTTGCGGCCGTACTCCCCAGGCGGTTGGCTTAATGCGTTTGCTTCACCACTGACTCATGCCAATAGTTAGCCAACATCGTTTACGGCGTGGACTACTAGGGTATCTAATCCTATTTGCTCCCCACGCTTTCGTGACTGAGCGTCAGTAGCGCCCTGGTCAACCGCCTTCGCCACCGGTATTCTTCCGTATATCTACGCATTTCACCGCTACACACGGAGTTCTGTTGACCTCTGACGTACTCTAGCCCGCCAGTTCCCGGAGCTATACGGGGTTGAGCCCCGCGCTTTCACTCCAGGCTTAGCGAGCCGCCACTCTTTACGCCCAATAATTCCGGATAACGCTCGTGACCTACGTATTACCGCGGCTGCTGGCACGTAGTTAGCCGTCACTTTCTGGCGAGGTACCGTCAGGCCGGACCCATTTCCTGGTCCGGCGTTTCGTCCCCCGCAACAGAGCTTTACGACCCAGAGGGCCTTCATCGCTCACGCGGCGTTGCTCGGTCAGGCTTTCGCCCATTGCCGAAAACTCCCCACTGCTGCCTCCCGTAGGAGTATGGGCCGTGTCTCAGTCCCATTGTGGCCGGTCATCCTCTCAGATCGGCTACACATCCTCGCCTTGGTGGGCCGTTGCCCCGCCAACTAGCTAATGTGCCGCAGGTCCATCCAGGAGCGGCGCTTGAAGGCGCCTTTCAGAAGGAGGGGATGCCCCCTCCCCGGTTATCCGGTATTAGCCGAGCTTTCGCCCGGGTATCCCAGACTCGAGGGCAGGTTACCTACGTGTTACTCACCCGTTCGCCTCTAGGGGATTGCTCCCCCCGATCGACTTGCATGTGTTAGGCACGCCGCCAGCGTTCATCCTGAGCCAGGATCAAACTCTCAAGTAAGTTGATTTGATTTTGCAATCAGTACTGGCTTTCGCTTCGTATTTCAGAATCGACGTCGACGTATAAGTAGTACATCTGTCCGGTTTTCAAAGATCAGCCCCAGGGAGGTCTCCCTCCCCGGCGTCCCGAGGGACGTCGACATCCTTTCCCGGCGGGACCATGTCGAGGGGTCCTCGCCTCGGCCGTCTCCCTTTCGGTTGACAGCGAATTGGATTGTACGCCTTTTCCGAAGCGAGTCAAGCGGGAATTTCGAATTTCTTCTTTTTCCCGTCCGATCCCCTCCGGGGGCGGCAACCGCTCCCCACTTGGTGGAAAGCGTGGGTGATTGTAGCATCCGGAAATGCCCCGTCAACGATTTTCTGTCGCCATTTGCCGGAAAGCGCTCGCAAGCGGGCATGCCCACGCGCACGTGCGCATCATGCGTGCATATATAAGGCAAAGAAAAAGGCCTCCCGTTCCCAGGAGGCCTTGCCCTTCTAGTCCCTCTTCGCCCGGATCAGGATGTAGAGGATCCGGAGGAAGAGCGCCATGAAGTCGCTATAGAGGAGGAAGCCGCAGAAGAGCGAGAGGCTCCTGGCCCCCGCCCCCTGGACGGCCATCTTGCGGATCCTGTTGGCGTCCACGGCGACGAAGAGGAGCATCGCGACCACGAAGACGACGCTCACGATGCAGTCGAGGAGATTCCAGTAGGCCGGCGCGAGGAAGAAGACGAGCGTCCACCCGATGGAGAGGAGGGAGCCGATGACGAGGAGCGACATCCCGACCGTCGCGAGCCAGCCGGCGTTCCGCAGGAAGTAGCCCACCCCCGCGGCGACGAGGAAGCTCAATGTGGCGATGAGAAGCGCCTCGAGGACCGTCGCCCAGGTCACGCCCGGGACGACGAGGAAGGAGGCGAAGAACACCCCCTCCAGGACCGCGTAGACGAGTACGAGGGGAAGGGCGCCCTTCCCCTGGGCGGCCTGGCGGACGATGAAGGGGATCAGCACCATCTGGGCGATCGCCGCCCCGAGGAGGACGAAGAGGCTGATCATGTAGCCCGTCTCGCTCAGATAGCCGTACCCGTCCCCCGCGAAGAGGGTGAGCCCTCCTGCGAAGAGGAAGCCCGCGAGGGTCGTGAGCCCGAAGAGCCCGGCGACGATGAGGAGCGACTTCAGGAGAAGGGAGCGCTCCGCCTCCTTCCCCTCCTTCGTCCCGGCGACGGGAAGGGGATCGCCGAGGCGGTCCTCCACCCCTCCCGGCGCGTAGTCGAGCTCGGCCATCTAGCCGATCATCCCTTCCAGGAGCTGGCGGTAGCTCTCCGGATCGAGGGAAGCCCCGCCCACGAGCGCCCCGTCGATGTCGGGGCAGCCCATGTAGTCGCGGACGTTATTCGGCTTCACGGAGCCGCCGTAGAGGATGCGGATCTCCTCGGCCGTCCCGCCGAACATGTCGCGGAGGACGTTCCGGATCATGAGGATCGTCCCCTCGGCGATCTCCGCGGAAGCGCTCTTCCCGGTGCCGATGGCCCAGATGGGCTCGTAGGCGACGACGACCTTGGAAGCCTCTTCCTCGGAAAGGCCGCCGAAGGCCTCGCGGACCTGGCGCTCGACGAAGGAGGCGGTCTCCCCCTTCTCGAAGGTCTCGAGGCTCTCCCCGCAGCAATAGACGGGGACGAGCCCCTCCTTGAGGAGGGCGAGGATCTTCTCGTGGCAGCGGAGCGAGGTCTCCCCCTCGTATTCCCGCCGCTCGCTATGGCCGATGATGGCGTGGCTGACCCCGACGGCATGGAGCATGGGGGCGCTCACTTCCCCGGTGTAGGCGCCCTTCCCGTGCTCGTTGACGTTCTGGCTCGCGACGATGAGCCCTTCCGGCGCGTCCTCGAGGACGGCCGGGATGGCGAGGAAGGTCGGGGCGATCCCGATGTCGACCCCGTGGGACTCGGCGAGCGAAAGGAGAGGGCCGACCCCCTGGAGGAAGGCCTTGGCCTCCTCCGGGGTCTTGTTCATCTTCCAGTTGCCGAGCAGGAACTTGCGGCGCATCGCTAGCGGAGGACGTCGACGCCGGGGAGGTGTCCGTCCTTTTCGATCATCTCGAGCGAGGCTCCCCCGCCCGTGGAGACGTGGCTGAAGTCGTCCTTGTAGCCGAACTCCTTGGCGGCGGAGGCGCTGTCGCCGCCCCCGCAGACGGTGAAGGCCTTGCCCTTGAGCTCGCGCACGGCCTCGCAGATGGCGATCGTGCCGGACTGGAAGTCCTTCTGCTCGAAGACGCCCATCGGGCCGTTCCAGAAGACGAGCCTCGCCTTCATGAGCTCGGACTTATATAGCGCGGCGGTCTTCGGGCCGATGTCGACGCCCTCGAAGCCAGCGGGGATCCCGCCTTCCTTGGTGAGGATCGTCCGCCCGGAGCCATCGTCCTCGAACTTGTCGGTGATGATGCTGTCGACGGGGAGGAGGAGGCGTCCGTTGGCCTCCTCGTAGCAGCGCCTCGCGTAGTCGAGCTGGTCGTCCTCGACCGGGGAGTCCCCGACCTCTTCGCCGAGGGCCTTCTTGAAGGTGTAGGCCATCGCGCCGCCGATGAGGATCTTGTCGCACTTCCGGAGGAGGGAGTCGATGACCTTGATCTTGTCGCTCACCTTGAAGCCGCCCAGGACCGCGACGTAGGGGCGGTCCTCCGCCTTCGGCTCGACGCACTTCCCGAGGTGATCGACCTCCTTGATCATGAGGTAGCCGAGGGCGACGGGCTTCCCCTCGCCCTTGAGGATCGCGGGGACGCCGACGGTGGAGGCGTGGGCGCGGTGGGCGGAGCCGAAGGCGTCCATCACGTAGACGTCGGCGAGGGCGGCCCACTCGGCGCTGAGCTCGGGGTCGTTCTTCTCCTCGCCCTTCTCGTAGCGGGTGTTCTGGACGAGGAGCACCTCCCCGTCCTTGAGGGCAGCGACCGCGGCCTTGAGCGCGTCGCCCCTGGTGGCGGGGGAGAAATGCACCTTCGCCTCCGGGAGGAGCTCCTGGAGCGCCTTGGCGACCGGGGCCATGTCGTTGGCCTTCTTCATCGCCTCGATCTTCTCCGGGTCGGGCTCCTTCCACTTGATCTTCCCGAGGTGGCTCATGAGGATGAGCCTCCCGCCCTTCTGCACGAGCTCCTTGATCGTCGGGAGCGCCGCGACGATGCGGTTGGTGTCGCGGATGACGCCGTTCTTCTGCGGGACGTTGAAGTCCACGCGGACGTAGACGCGCTTGCCGCGGATGTCGTTGAGGTCCTTGACTGTGATCATGTCCTTAAACCTTCTCCTTTGCCGCATGAGTATAGCACCCCCTCGAAAGGAGAAGATACGCGCGCGAGGCGTTACCGACTTTGGGGATTCTAGAGGAGGAAGGCCTCGCTCAGGTAGCGCTCCTCTCCCTCGAGAAGGGGCAGGGAAAGGTCCTCCTCGCCAAGGGAAGGGGCGGGAGGAGGGGCGACGGGATTCGCCTCCCAGCGCTCGAGAAGGAGGACGTCCTCCTCGCCTTGGGAGCCGTATAGGAGCCTCGAGGAAATAAGACGCCCGTCCTCATCGAAGGAGAGCGAGTAGGAAAGGGCGAAGGGGACGATGCCCCCGACGAGGGCGGTCTCCTCATGGAAGCGGACGTGGATCGCGGGGATCCCTTCCTCTTCCCAGGGAGCGAGCTCCCCGAGGGCCTCCATGTCGGAAAGGAGGGAATCCATGTCGAAGGAGACGCGGGTCCTGATTCCTTCCGTCTTCTTCCGGTAGGAATGGGAGAGGGGTTCGCCGCCCTCGAGGGGAAGGTCGTTTTCGACGGAGGCGTAGGCGGTCCCTTCCGAGTAGCGTTCCTCGATCTCCAGGGAAAGAAGGGACGTCCCCTCCTCGGACTCGTGGAGGATCCTCCCCTGGCCCGTCTCTTCCTCGCCGAGGACCCCGGACCATTCGATGGAGGTTTCCTTGCGATAGAGCGTCTCCGGGTCCTCGCTTCCCTCCGCGGGGCTGAGCCTCAGCTCGATCCTCTCCCCTTCGTAGGAGAAGCCTTTCCCCTCCCCGTAATGGGAAAGGGCCGCCCGGAGCTCCTCCTTCCTTCCCTCGAGGGTCGCCCCGGAGGAAGAGCCTTCCCCCGTCCCGCAGGAAAGGAGGAGTAAGGGGAGGAAAAGGATGGCGGTCGCCGCTTTCATAGGACCATCTTACCCAATTCCGCGGGATTCGTAACCACCCCCGGCATAAGGAAAGGGGGAAGTCCCCTTCCCCCCGGGGTTCCTAGTTCCCCTCGTAGTCCTTGAAGTCCGCGGGGTCGACCTCGCCCACGGAGGATTCCGAGACCGGCGTCATCTTCGTCGACATCTCGCCGCTCACGTCCATCGACATCTCCATTTCCCCGACGAGAGGGATGGCGAGGACCAGGGTCGCCTCGATGCCGAGGGCGAGGGCGTGCTCGAGCGTCCCGTCCCGCTTGAAGGAAACACGCGACTCGAAGCGCGTCACCTCCGGCTCCTTGGCGAACTCGACGTCAAGCCCTACGGCGGCGAGGTCCCCGACGATGTCGTCGAAGGCGGAAGCGATGTCCACGGGCTCCTCGGCGCGGGCGATGTATACCTCCTCCTTCTCCGCGAGCTCATAGGCGACCTCCTCGGAGGACTCGACCATCTCGAGGAGCGAGGTTGCGTCGTACTGGAGGTTCAGGAATTCCTCGTAGGTCTCTTCCTTGCTCTTCTTGATCGAGGAGCTTTCCGAGCTCGCGCCCGAGACGCTGTCGTAGTCTTCCTTCTGGTAGGTCGTGCCCTCGAGGTGATGGAGCTCGGCCTCGCCGATCGCCTCCTCCTTCGTCGCGGCGGGCGCCCCGTCCTCGAGAGGCTCCTTTTCCTGAAGGATGGCAAGGCGCTGGACGCCGGAGCCGCGGGAGAGGACGCCTTCCTTCCCGGGCGCGACCCCGACGATTTCCTGCTCCTCCTTGGTGAACTCGTGCGTGCGGCTCATACGGAGCGCCTGTCCCTCGCCCAGGGAAGGCATGTCCATCCAGGTCTCGGTGACGTAGGAATATTCCTGGCGGAAGGCCGCCCCGGGAGCGAAATAGGCGTCGAAGCATTCCTCGAGGGCGAGGGAAAGCTCCTCGCGGCCCACTTCCTTGTCCCCCTTCGTCGGGAGCCCCCCGAGGATATCGCAGGAGGCGAGGGCAAGGAGCGAGATGGCGGGAAGCAGGATCAGGGATTTCCTCATGGCTTTCATTCCTTTCCGGGAGTAAGGAAAGGGGAGCCCCGCGCGGGGCTCCCCATGTCCTTCTCGCGCTTACTTGTCGAGCAGGTCGCCGTAGATCTTGGCGAGGCGGATGTACTGGCAGGTGAAGCTGTACTCGTTGTCGTACCAGCTGACCACCTTGAGGTGGTGGTTCCCGCAGGCGTCGGTGTAGCTGACGGTCTGGGTGCTGTCGAAGATCGAGCCGTGGGTCTCGCCGACGATGTCGCTGGAGACGATCTGGTCTTCGGTGTAGCCGAGGACGTCCTTGAGGTAGGTCTCGCTCGCCTTCTTCATGGCGGCGTTCACCTCCTCGGCGCTCACCTCGTCCTTCATGACGAGGGAGAGGTCGACGAGGGAGCCGTCGGGCACGGGCACGCGGACGGCCCCGCCCATCATCTTGCCCTTGAGTTCGGGGATGACGAGGAAGATGGCCTTCGCGGCGCCGGTGGTGGTCGGGACGATGTTGGCGGCGGCGGCGCGGCCGCGGCGGAGGTTCCCCTTCGCGAGGTCGAGGATCGTCTGGTCGTTGGTGTAGGCGTGGACGGTGGTCATGAAGCCGCCCTCGACGGTCCAGTTCTTGCAAAGGACCTCCATCACCGGGGCGAGGCAGTTGGTGGTGCAGGAGCCGCCGGAGATGATCTTCTGGTCGGCGGTCAGCTTGTCGCTGTTGACGCCGGCGACGTAGGTCGGGATGTCCTTGTCGCTGGAAGGAGCGCTGATGATGACGCCCTTGGCGCCGTTGGCAAGATGCACCTCGCCGTCGGCCTTGCTCTTGAGCCTGCCGGTGCACTCGAGGACGATGTCGACCCCGTGCTCGCCCCACTTCAGGTCGTGGGGATCCTTCTTGCCGAGGACCGGGATCCTCTTGCCCTTGAAGATGAGGTCGTTCACGCCCTTCTCGGCGTCGACCTCCGCGGAGATCTCGTCCTTGTGCCAGCTCCCCTGGGTGCTGTCGTACTTCAGGAGGTAGGCGAGGGTCTTCGCGTCCACCAGGTCGTTGATGGCCACGACCTCGAATCCGCCGACCTCGTAGGCGCGACGGAAAGCCAGGCGCCCGATGCGCCCGAAGCCGTTGATAGCGAGTTTGATCGACATTCGATGATGTCCTCCTTTAATCGCAAATGGGATTGTAGCGCCACAAGCGCTCCAACGAAAGAGGGAGCGCGAAAGGGCTTCCATCAATCCCGTTTTACCGGTTCCCCCTTCTCAGGGAGGGGGAGGAGGTCGGAGGGCCGGACCCGGAGGATCCGGGCGAGGGCGAGGAGGGTGAGGGCGGTCGGGTTCCTCTTCCCGAGCTCGAGCTCGGAGACGTAGTTCTTCGAAAGCCCGGCGCGATAGGAAAGGTCCATCTGCGGAAGGCCCCTGAGCTCGCGGAGGAAGCGCACCCTCGCGCCCAGAAGGGCGAGGTAGTCCTTCCTAGCGTCCATCGCCCCATTCCTCCTCGAACTTGCGGAAGAGGTGGTTGACGTTGCTGCGCCCGACCTTGCTCCCCAGCTCCTCGCTCAAGAGCTCGCTCAGCTCCTGTAGGGATGCCTCGGGGTGGAGGAGGCGGAGGCGGAGGAGCGACTCCAGCTTGGGGTTATGGAGGGAAGAGAGGCCGTGCTCCTTCTCGAACAGGAGGATCCGTTCCCTCTGGCGCTCGCCCGAGCGCATGCTCTTCCTGAGGTTGGCCCCGTCGAGGTTCACGATCCTGTTGTCGTAGTTTGCGAACTCGCGGTCCACCCGGAAGTTCTCGAAGCGGAGGCAGCAGTTCCTCGCGCCCACGAGGATGAGGAAGTTGCTCACCTGGTCCGCCTTCTTGAGGTAGAGGACGTGCTGGCCCCTCCTCTTGATGACCTTCCCTTGGAAAGGATGGCCGGACCTTTGGTTCAGGAGCTTCCTGAGGAAGCGGGCGAACTCCTCGCTCCTAAGGGCGATCTCGAGATGGTAGGAAGGGGTCGCGGGGTCGTTGACGGAGCCCCCGGCGAGGAAGGCCCCCGAAAGATAGGCGGGGATCGCCCCTTTGGGACGGAGGACCTTCTCCGGGAAGGAAGGCGCGAGGAAGTCGACCTCGAGGTCCTCGAGCATCTCCTCGACCTTTTCCTCGGCGATCACGTGGAAGAGGGTCCTCCCCCCGAGGGAGGTGCTCCGGGAGTAGGAGAAGCGGGCGCGGACCCCGTATAGCCTCCGGAAGGCGCGGTAGGCGGCCTTGGCGGTCGCCGCGAGCTCGGAGTCGAGCTCGATCGCGAGGGGCGCGTCCCCGCCGATCCTGAGGCGCCCGTTCTCGCGAAGCAAGGCGGAAAGGAAGGCTCTTTCTTCCTCCAGGGTCCTCTCGTTCCTCGCGATCTCCTCCTTCACCTCGTGGGCGAAGGACACCCCGTCCTTCTCCTTCATGGCTATCTCCGGACGACCTCCGCGAAGGGGGCGAGATAGTCGCGGATGGACTCGAAGGCAAGGCGAAGCGCCTCCTCGTCCCCATGGGAAAGGAGGAGGACCCGGAGGGCGATGGAGCGGCCCCTCAGGGAGGAAAGGTACTCGCTCAGGAAGGAAAGGAACTTCCTCCTAAGTTCCTCCCTTTCCTTGCCAAAGGAGGAGTAGATAGGACGGATATCGAAGGAAAGAGAGGATTTCCGCACGGATTCCGACTCCTTCGAAAGGAGGATGACCTTCATTCTCATCGAGGAGAGGAGGCTGGCGCGGAGGCGGCTGGGGAGCTCCTTCTCCTCCCCCTCGGGAATGAGGATCGTGTCCCCCGGCTCCCTCATGGAGGAGACGTAGATCAAAAGCTCGCCGTCCCCGCGGAGCGAGGGATCCTCGGCACGGACCGCCAGGGAAGGGCCATCCTCCTCAATCCTTAGGGAAAGGCCCTCGTCTTCTTCAAGGAGAGAGGAAAGGGTCTGGGAGAGAGCCTCCCTCCCCGCCTCGAGGAGGTCCTCCCGGAGGAAGCGGTACTCGATCCTCCTCGTCCCCATCAGCTAGCCCTCCTCAGGTAGTTCCGGACAAAGAGGGAGCAAAGCGCGCCGTCGGATGCGGCGGTGATCGCCTGGCGGAGCCTCGACGCCCGGACGTCCCCGATCGCGAAGAGGCCGGGGATCTCGCTCATGAGGGTCTCGTCCACGGGGACGAACCCTTTCTCGAGGCGCAAAGGCAAGGGGCTCAGGAAGGCGGTCGCGGACTTCGTCCCTGAGAGGGGGAACACCGCGGAGACGGGAAGGCGCATTTCCTGGGCCTCCGCCTCGACGAGAAGGGCGCTCACGGAACCTTCCCCTTCTATCCGGACAGGCCAGCCGCGGAGGATCTCCACGTTCTTTCTGCCCCTCAGCCCCTCCAGGAGGGAGCCTTCCTCCTCCTGGTCGAGGAGGAAATATAGCTTCCGCGCGAGAGGAGCGAGGTAGAGCGCTTCCTCCAGCGCCCTCTCCCCGTGGCCGATGATGGCGACGTCCTTCCCTTTGTACAAAGGTCCGTCGCAGGTGGCGCAGTAGCTGACTCCTTTGTGGAGGAACTCCTTCTCCCCCGGGATCCCGGGGGCGTTCGTCAGGCCGGTCGCGACGATCGCGACCTTCGCGAGGTAGCTCTCTTTTTCCCCCTTCGCAAGGAAGAGCCCATCCTCCGTCCGTTCCAAGGTCCTCAGCTCGTCCTGGACGGGCTCGATTCCCAGGGAAGAAAGCTGCTCGTTCATCAAAAGCGCGAGATCGACGCCGGAACCGCCCGGAAAACCGGGGTAGTTCTCGATCGAGGCGACCTCGAGGAGCTTCCCGCCCGGGGCGCCTTTCTCAAGGAGCAGGAAGTCCGTCCCCGCCCGCCTGAGGTAAATGGAAAGCGCGATCCCCGCAGGACCCGCCCCGACGACAAGGACGTCCGTTCTCCTCATGCGTCCAATACCTCCACAAGTTCCTGATAGGAGGATACCCGAAGGTCGGGCGAAAGTCCCTTGGGAAGCCTCCGGGGACCCCAGTCGGCGAGGATCGATGGGACGCCGGCGTTCCGCGCGGCGAGGATGTCGAACTCCGTGTCACCCATGTAGAAGCCCTCCTCAGGGGCGACCCCGAGGCGGGAGAAAACTTCAAGAAGGCCCGTCGGGTCGGGCTTGGGAGGGACGGATCCTCCCCCGAGGACGAGGGAGAAGAGGCCTTCCATCCCGAGGATCCTCACGACTTTCTCCGCGAGGTCCTGCCTCTTGTTCGTGAGGACGGCGAGGAGCACCCCCTTCTCCTTGAATTTCCTGAGGGCGTCGAGGCATCCCGGGTAGGTGGAGACCCATTTCTCGTAAAGCGAGCCGGAAATCTCGGAAAACTCCTTCACCAAAAGATCCGGATCCTTGTCCGGGAATTCCTCGGCGAGGGAATCGCGGATCGGCGGTCCCGAGAACTCCATGATCCGGGAAAGGGAAGGCTTCTTTTCTGGCGCGTGCCTCCGATATAGCTCGAGCCAGCTGAGGACGAGGAGGAGGTCGGTGTCGGCGATCGTCCCGTCCATGTCAAGGACGAGGAGCCTAGTCCTCATCCCCGCCCTTCGCCTCGGAGGGCTTGTCCCTCTCCTCTTCCGAGGGTTGGGAAGAGGTCTCCGCGGTTCCTTCCGGGCCTTCGGCAAGGGCCTTCTTCCCTTCGCGCGCCTTCATGATGTCCGCGATAAGGATTGAGGCGGAAGGAACGAGCGAGACGAGGAGGAGGATCGCCATGATGGCGAAGCCATAGGACACGTTGAAATTGACCTCGTCCTTCGTCGCCCCGGGGACTTCCTCGATGCCGCCGTTCCCGGTGGCGAAGAAGAGGAGGGCCGCGGAAATCACCGCGAGGAGGCCTGCCCCATATAGGAAATACTTGTAGAAAGGCGCTTCCTTTTTCCAATAACGGATTCCGATGGAGGCGAGCGAAAGAAGGAGGGCGAGGAGGGCCAGCACCCAGGCGGCGAGGTCGGCGGGCGCCTTCCCGGAGAAGATGATGTCGTAGCCGACGTAGCCCATCAGGAAGGTGTTCGTCCCTTCCGTCGCGGTGAGCGAGACGGCAAGAGGAAGGAAGAGGGAGACGAGGAGGAAGAAGGCGCTCGCGATCGAGGAGGGCGTCCCGTCCTTCCGCTTCCTGAAGTCGTCGAAGAGATGGAAGAAGAGGACGATCGCCACCCCGATGAGGATGTAGGCGAGGGAGTTGACGACGCTCCAGGCGTTGTCGGTGCCCATGTTGTAGGCGCTGTCCCGGAGGGGCTCCATGATTGCGCGGACGACCCCGTACCAGATGAAGTAGCAGCCCGCGAGGTCGCCGGGCCTCCTCCATTTGGCGAGGAGCTTCCCGATGACCACGTAGAGGACGAAGAAGCCGCAGATCGAGACGGCCGCCTCGATGAGGAATAGGGGCACGTGGATGAGCCCGGGCGCCAGATGGCCGCTGCCCCCGTTCATGCCCATCTGGGCGAGGAGCCAGTTGGGAAGGAAGCGCCAGCCATCCACGGATACGACCTGCCCGTACACCTCGCAGTTGAAGAAGTTCCCCGTCCTCCCGATCGCCTGGGCGAGGAGGATGGTCGGGACGATGACGTCGACGCCCCAGCGAAGGTCGACGTAAGGCTTCGCGAGCCGGGCAGTAATGACTCCTCCGAGGATGCCGAGGGCGGCGCCCCCGAGGATCGTGAGCCCGCCGTCCCAGATAGCGAACACCTTGTCGAAGGAGGCGTTGGCGAACTCCCTGTCCCAGTTCCCCACGACGTACCAGAGCCTCGCCCCGATGATGCCGCAGAGGAAACCGACGACGGCGATGAGGTCGAGGATCCCATGCTTCCCGTACTTCTTGAAGAAGTAGTGGTCGCTGATCCAGTAGCAGACGAAAACGCCGAAGACGATGAAGATGCCATAGAAGGCGACGTGGAGCCCGCCTTCGGTCGCGCCCCTGTCATGCGCGGTCGTCCATAGCCACCCGGACTTCCCGCCGATCGAGGCCCCGTTGATGAAAGGGTAGGAGAGATAGGGGCCGTAGCCGGAAGTGAAGAGGCAGAAGAAGATGACGGCAAGCGGGATTGCGCCATAAAGGAACCAGTTGTTCAGCTTCCTCGCCTTCTCGTCGAACCCTTCCTTACGGAAGTGGAGATAGAAGTTGCCCCAGAGCGTCACGAAGGAGAGGGCGAACAGGAAGGAGAAGATGAGGATGAGGGCGAGGTTCCCCCCGTAGCTCACTGCCTCCCCTTCGAACACCGTGCCCTCCGCCCAGGCGGTAACTTCCGCCCACGAGGGGTTGGCAAGGACGAGGGCAAGGTTCAGGAGCATGAATCCGAGCGAGATGCCCAAGGCCCCTCCCAGAATCAGAAAACCCTGCGTTTTATTTGGAAACGGCAGGGATTTCGCCTTCCGATAGGAATAAAGTCCGCGGATCAGCGGGTAGAAGAAGCCCCCGAAGGCGAGGAGGCCGATCACAAGAAGCGCGATGTCCATGGCGCGATGATACGCCTAGGGCACCTTGCTAACTACCTCTCAGGAAGAATCTTCCTGAGATATTGGCCGGTGTAGCTCCTCGGGTTCCTCGCCACATCCTCGGGCGTCCCCTCGGCGATGACCTCGCCCCCGGCGTCCCCGCCCTCGGGCCCGAGGTCGATGACCCAGTCGGCTACCTTGACGATGTCGAGGTTATGCTCGATGACGATGACGGTGTCCCCGTTGTCGACGAGATGGTTCAGGATCTTGATGAGGCGCGAGACGTCGTCCGTATGAAGGCCCGTCGTCGGCTCGTCGATGAGGTAGATGCTCTTCCCCGTGGGGCGGCGCTGGAGCTCGTTGGCGAGCTTCACCCTCTCCGCCTCCCCGCCCGAAAGGGTGGTCGCGGGCTGGCCGAGCTTCATGTAGCCGAGCCCGACGTCATAAAGGGTCTGGATCTTCCGGGCGATCTGAGGGCGGGATTCGAAGAACTTAAGCGCCTCTTCCACCCGCATCTCGAGGACCTCGTAGATGTTCTTGCCCCGGTAGGTGCATTCCAGGGTCTCGCGGTTGTAGCGCTTCCCCTCGCATTCGTCGCAGCGGACATAGACGTCCGGAAGGAAGTTCATCGGAATGTAGACGACCCCCGCTCCCTGGCACTTCTCGCAGCGCCCCCCGGGCACGTTGAAGGAGAAGCGCCCTTTCTCGTAGCCTCTCGCCCTGGCCTCGGGGGTCTCGGCGAAGAGGGCGCGGATGTCGTCGAAGAGCTTGATGTAGGTCGCGGGGTTGCTCCTGGGGGTCCTTCCGATCGGGTCCTGGGAGACGCGGATGACGCGGTCGAGGTTCTGGAGGCCCTGGATCGAGCGGTAGGGGCCGGGGGTCTCGTCCGCCCCGTTGAGGCGGCTCGCGAGGATCTTCCCAAGGGTCTCGTTGACGAGGCTGCTCTTCCCCGAGCCGGAGACGCCGGTCACTGCGATGAACTTCCCGAGGGGGAAGGTTACGTCAATGCCCTTGAGGTTATGGCAGGAGGCGCCCTTGAGCACGAGCTTCTTCCCGTTCCCCTTCCTCCTCTCCTTCGGAATGTCGATCCTCATCCTCCCGGAAAGATAGGCCCCGGTGATGGACTCAGGGCAGCGCTCGATGTCCTCGAGCGTCCCTTCCGCGACGACCTGGCCCCCGTGGATGCCGGCCCCGGGGCCGATGTCGACGATCCAGTCGGCGCTCCTGATGGTTTCCTCGTCGTGCTCGACGACGATGAGGGTGTTCCCGAGGTCACGCATCTCGCGGAGAGTCCCGATGAGCTTCTCCCCGTCCCTCTGGTGAAGCCCGATCGAAGGCTCGTCGAGGACGTAGAGGACGCCGGAGAGGCGGCTTCCGATCTGGGTGGCGAGGCGGATGCGCTGGCTCTCTCCCCCGGAAAGGGTCATCGCCATCCGGGAAAGGGTGAGGTAGTCGAGCCCGACGTTTAGGAGGAACTCCGCCCTCGAGCGGATTTCCTTGATGAGGAGCCCGGCGATGTGCCTTTCGTTTTCCTTGAGGGAATCCTCAAGCTCCCCGAGCCAGGAGAGGAACTTCCCGATCGGGAGGCAGGTGCACTCGTAGATGCTGAGGCCGTTCACCTTGACCGAGAGCGCCTCGCGGGAAAGCCTCGCCCCGTGGCAGCTCCGGCATTCCTCGTCGTGCATGAAGCTCTCGTAGTAGGGGAGCATCCATTTCGAGGTGGTCTCGGAATAAAGCCTCTCGATCTTGTCCTGCACCCCTTCGATCCTCGTCGAGCGCCTCGTGACGTTCCCGTTCACGGAGACGAGCTTCCTCTCGATCGGTCCCTTCGAGCCATGGAGGACGATGTCCCTTTGCTCCTTGGTCAGGTCCTGGAAGGGCACGTCCATGGGAATGGAATAGTGGTCGAGGAGCGTCTGGAACTCCTGCCATTCGAGGTTGGCGGTTCCGACGGTGTTCTTGTAGTAGCGGATCGCCCCCTCGCGGATGCTTTTCGTGGGGTCGGGGACCAAAAGGGAAAGGCTGACGGTGCGGGACACTCCGAGCCCCTTGCAGGAAGGGCAGTATCCAAGGGGCGCGTTGAAGGAGAAGAGCCGCGGCTCGAGCTTCGGGACCGAGAAGCCGCACTGGGGGCAGGTGTGGTTGCTCGAAAGAAGGCGTTCCTCCTCCCCGGCGATGATCCGGAGATAGCCGTGCCCAAGGTCAAGGGCGAGCTCGACGTCTCCCGCGAGGCGGGAACGGACGCCTTCCTTCAGGATCAGCCGGTCGACGACGACGTCGATGTCGTGCCGCTTGTTCTTGTCCAGCTGGGGAAGCTCGGAGATAAGGGACATCTCCCCGTCCACGCGCACCCTCTCGAAGCCGGCCCGGCGAATCCTCTCGAGCTCTTCCTCCTGCCTCCCCTTCTCGTGGCGGACCACGGGGGCAAGGAGCACCACCTTCGTGCCCATGGGGTACTGGAGGATGAGGTCGGTCATCGCGACGGGGGTCTGGGAGACGATGGGGATGCCGTGCTCGGGGCAGTAGGGGACGCCGATCCTCGCGTAGAGGAGGCGGAGGAAGTCGTAGATCTCCGTGACCGTGCCCACCGTGGAACGGGGGTTATGGGATGTCGTCTTCTGGTCGATCGATATTGCCGGGGAAAGCCCTTCGATGGAGTCGACGTCGGGCTTCTCCATCCCCCCAAGGAACTGGCGGGCGTAGGGGGAAAGGGACTCCACGTACCTTCTCTGGCCTTCCGCGTAGATGGTGTCGAAGGCGAGGGTGCTCTTCCCGGAGCCGGAAAGCCCGGTGAAGACGGTCAGGGTTTCCTTGGGAATCGAAAGGGAGATGTCCTTCAGGTTGTTCTCCCTCGCGCCCGAGACAAGGATGTACTTGCGGCTATCTTGTTCCATTGCCCGGAGATTATAGCGGGGCTCACCCCGATAATCCGGAGGCTTGCTCAAGGGAGGTGGACCAAGTGGGAAGAAAACGGTCTCCATGCTTCTTCAAGAGGAAAGGGGCCGCCTTTCGCTCACCAAGGCTGAAGCCTGTTAATCGCTCCTAGGAAGCCTTCTGCAGGATACCTGGCTGTTAGATAGGGACTGGAAAACTTGGATCTAGGATTGGGGGTTTTGCCTGCAATTCCTGTTTCAAATCATGGAAACAAACGTTTTTTAATGCAGGGAACGAGTGCATTCAGGAATTCGGCCAATTTTCCTGGAAAACCAGCTGATATCCCTCTCAATCCCGATTATTTCTTTAGAAAATGGTTAGCTACCTGAAGAAATGAACGCCTTCCCGCCATAAAGTCATAGGGAGAGAGGTGAATCGAGAACGCCTATTGCCTGGACTCATTGGTTTTATAATTAGTTCATGGGGGCGATCAGGCTGAAGCTCTGGTGGATCAACCTTTCCACCGGCAAGAAGGCTGGGATTATTTTCCTTTCGAGCTTCCTCGTGCTCATTACGGCCATCGCAATCGCCATTCCCGTCACCATGGCTGTCATCGAAGAGATGAACACCCATCGCCCTGTCCCCGGGACGTATGTCACCCAGGACGAAAGGGCGACCGCCACGCTAGTGCTCCGCGAAGAGGAAGATTTGACGGGCTTCCAAAGGACAGTGGATTACGTCATACCTTCCGATGATCGGTATCTCCGGAAACAAGAGAAATGCCTCCTGAACGCCTTCTCCTTCCACGGGAGGAACTACTCCTTCTCCCTTGCCGTAGAGAAGGACGGCCGATCGTTGGACGTGCTTTACGCCAAGTGCTATACGATTCCCAAGGCGGACTGGAACCGTATCCTCAGCAGAAGAGCCTATCCTTCCGGATCTCTAAAGAGCGTTCCCGAGGAAGAACTCAAGGACTACTATAATCCGGGCTTCGGTCACAGCTTGAAATTCACCGAGAAGGGAATCCTAGTGATGGCGTTCCTGGAGCCGGAGGGTCTCGGCTCGCTTTCCTTCGAGTTTGCCTACTGACCTCGTTCCCTTTTGGGAAATGAATGCCTGCCGCGCTTAGGTGCGATAGGATAGCCCCATGAAGAAAGCGGCCTTCCTTGTCCCCCTCCTCCTCTCTCTTTCCCTCACCTCCTGCGTGGAGAAGCCCGACATCCTCCTAGGCACTTGGACGATTCCGGAATCCGGGATCGGGACGATGAAGGACGAGTTCGAAGGCACGCTCAAGGTAAGCCTGAGCGACGAGGAGAACGGGAACTTCCTCAGCTGGAACGGCTCCTACTACCTCCTGGAGCTCTCGCTTTCGGACCAGGGAGAGACCCCTCTTCCCTGTTCCCTGGACGGCTTCCTTTCCGGGACGATGCAGGGACTCCTGACGATCGGGGAAAGCCGCTACCGCACGAGCGTCGCCCTCCTCACCTACAACGGGGTGGACGCCCTTTCCTTCATAGGCCCCTCCGCAGGAGCGGAGCCCCTCTTCGTCTTCACGAAAGGAGGGGTTCCCGTCACAAGCGAGGCCCATCTTCCCTCGTCGAGCTCCGCAAGCGAAGGGGCATCCTTCTCCTCCTCCCTCCCTGAGGGCAAATGAGAGTGGATATCCTTAGGAAAGCGAGTATAGTTACCACGCGTCCGGGACGTAGCACAGCTTGGTAGTGCACTACCTTGGGGTGGTAGGGGTCGCGAGTTCAAATCTCGTCGTTCCGACCAGATGAAGAAGAGGCCGCGGAAAGCGGCCTTTTTGATTCGGTGCCGACCTTCGCCATATTCCCGTCCAGCCCGCCGAAAAACCAAGGTTTTCCGGGAGATACGGAGCGGACAGCGGCCCAGGCTTGCCCTTGCGCGAAAGGCGGGAGGAATCGCCTGCCAAATAAGCGCGAGAGCCTACTGACATCGACATGGTGAATTCCATCATATGCGAGCAAATACCAGCAAACTGGAATCTTTGGCAGTCTATTTCTGGTATTTTTGGCAGTCGATTTTCCTAATCTTTGGCGCAAGAGAGGGAGCGCGGGGACATAAGAAAAGGAGGGCCCTTCCGGGCCCTCCCCATGACGTCATGGCCTAGAGGCCGAACTTCTTGATGGCCTCCCACCTCTTGATGGCGTAGGCCTCGCTCTTCTTGAGGAGCTCCTCGGCGTGCTCCGGGTTCACCACCGGGAGCTGGCTGAAGCGGGTCTCCTTCATGACGAAGTCGCGGAACTTCGTGAAGTCGGGCTCCTTGGGGTTGTCGATCTCAAGGCCGGGCTTGCCCTCGGCAACCCTCCTCGGGTCGTAGCGGAAGCAGGTGAAGTAGCCGCACTCGACGGCGTCCTTCTCCTCGCGGATGGAGTTCACGAGCCCGCCCTTGATGCCCTGGTTGACGCAGGGGCAGTAGCAGATCACGAGCGAGGGCCCGTCGTAGCTTTCCGCCTCCTTGAGGGCCTTGATGGCCGCCATCGGGTTCGCGCCGAGGGCGATCTGGGCGACGTAGACGTGCCCGTAGGCCATCGCCATGAGGGCAAGGTTCTTCTTCGCCTCCTTCTTGCCAGAGGCGGTGAACTTGTTGATGGAGCCGGTCTGGCTGCTCTTCGAGGCCTGGCCGCCGGTGTTGGAGTAGACCTCCGTGTCGAGGACGAGGACGTTCACGTCCGCTTCGTTGGCGAGGACGTGGTCGAGGCCGCCGTAGCCGATGTCGTAGCTCCAGCCGTCGCCGCCGACGATCCACACCGACTTGTCGATGAGGTCGCGGTAGTACTCGCGGAGCTCCTTGACCGGCTCGTAGGCGCTCTTCTCGACCTCCTCCATGAGGGTCGGGACGAGGGAGCGGACGTAGGCCTTGTCCTTGATGTGGGCGAGGTAGTCCTCCGCGGCCTTGACGAGCGTCTCCTCGCCCTTCCCGGAGGCGATCATGTCCTTGAGGATGCGGACGATCTGGCTCAGCTTGTAGTCGGTGGCGATCCTCATGCCGAAGCCGTACTCGGCGTTATCCTCGAAGAGGGAGTTCGCCCAGGCCGGGCCCTGCCCGTCCTTGTCGGTGACGAAGGGGGTGAGGGGCGTCGAGCCGCAGTAGATGGAGCTGCAGCCGGTGGCGTTGGCCACGAGCATGTCCTTCCCGAAGAGCTGGGTCACGAGGCGGTAGTAGGGGGCCTCGCCGCAGCCGGCGCAGGCGCCAGAGACCTCCATGTAGGGCATGAGGAAGCCCACGCCCTTGGGGTTGGTCAGGGGGTACTTGTCGGCCTTGTAGGCGACGTGCTTGTACAGGTAGTCGGCGCCCTCCTGCTCGGCGAACTGGCTCTTGGCCTCGACCATCTTCAGGGCGAAGTGGTCGTTCCCGAGCTTCTTCGCGGTCTGGTTGGCCATGCACTCGGAGACGCAGAGCCCGCAGCCGACGCAGTTCATCGTCGACACCTGAATGCGGTACTTGAGGCCCTTCGCGGTCGGGCCCATCGCGTCCTTGACTCCGTTCTTCACGACCTCGGGGGCGTTCTCAAGCTCCTTCTCGTCGAGGAGGAAGGGGCGGATGGTCGCGTGGGGGCAGACGAAGGCGCACTGGTTGCACTGGATGCAGTAGGCCGGGTTCCACTGGGGGACCATGTCGGCGATCGCCCTCTTCTGGCGGAAGGTGATGTTGGGCTCCATCGTGCCGTCCTCGAGCTCGCTCTTGAGGAAGGCGGAGGTCGGGAGCTCGTCCCCGTCGAGGCGGTCGATGGTCTCGACGTAGGAGTCGAAGTACTCGTCCTCCCCGGTCGGGACGACCTTGAGGACGGGGCAATCGATCCATTCGGGCTTCACCTTGACCTCGCGGAGGCCCTCGGTCCCGGCGTCGATCGCGCGCCAGTTGAGCTCGACGACCTTCTGGCCCTTCTTGGCGTAGCTCTTCTCGGCGAACTTCTTCATCCACGCCTTCGCATCCTCGTAGGGCATGATCTGCGGGTTCAGGTAGAAGAAGGAGGCCTGGAGGATGGTGTTGGTGTGCCGCCCCATCCCGATCTCGCGGGCGATGCGGTTCGCGTCGATGACATAGAGGCGGGCGTGCTTCTCGACGAGGAGGTGCTTCATGCGGTTGGGCATCGCCTTCTCGAGCTCCTCGTCCGACATGTCGGTGTTGAGGAGGAAGGTGCCGCCCTCCTTCAGGTTCTGGAGGATGTCGAAGCGGAGGATGTAGGTGTCGAGGGAGCAGGAGATGAAGTCCGCGTTCTTGACGTAGTACTCGCTCTTGATGGGCTCCTTCCCGAAGCGGAGGTGGCTCCTCGTGGTGCCGCCGGCCTTCCTGGAGTCGTACTGGAAGTAGGCCTGGGCGTACTGCCCGGTGGCGTCGCCGATGATCTTGACGGAGCTCTTGTTCGCCGAGACCGTCCCGTCCGAGCCAAGGCCGTAGAAGAGGCAGCTCGTGTAGGCGTGGGGGATGACGAACTTCGGGTCGCTCGGGATGGAAAGGCGGGTGACGTCGTCCTCGATCCCGATGGTGAAGCCGTTCCAGGCGTCGTCCCTGTCGAGGAAGTCGTAGACGGCCTTCACGTCCTTGGGCTGGGTGTCCTTGCTGGAGAGCCCGTAGCGGCCCCCGAGGATCTTCTCGAACTTCCGCCCCTCGTTCATGAGGGCGACGGCGACGTCGAGGTAGAGCGGCTCCCCTTCGGAACCGTTCTCCTTGGTGCGGTCGAGGACGGCGATCTTCTTGACCGAGGAAGGGATGGCCTTGGAAAGGAGGGAGGCGCTGAAGGGGCGGTAGAGGTGGACCTTGACGAGGCCGACCTTCTCCCCCCTCTTGAGAAGCTCGTCGACGACCTCCTCGGCGGTCTCGCAGACGGAGCCCATCGCGACGATGGCCTTCTCGGCGTCCTTCGCCCCGTAGTAGACGAAGGGGGCGTAGGTCCTGCCGGTGAGCCTGGTGGCCTCGGCGAAGTACTTCTCGGCGACCGCGACGACCTTCGCGAAGTGGCTGTTCTGGGCCTCCCTCGCCTGGAAGTAGATGTCGTCGTTCTCCGCGCCGCCCCGGGTCACGGGGTGGGTGTGGGGGTTGAGGGCCCTCTTGCGGAACTCCTCGACCTTCTCCATCGGGAGGAGCTTCCTCCACTCCGCCTTGTCGACGAACTCGACGCGCTGAACCTCGTGGGAGGTGCGGAAGCCGTCGAAGAAGTGGAGGACGGGGACGGAGCTCTCGATCGCGACGAGGTGCGCGACGGGCGCGAGGTCGGCGATCTCCTGGACGGAGTTGCTCGCGATCATCGTCGCGCCGGTCTGGCGGCAGGCGTAGATGTCGGCCTGGTCGCCGAAGATCGAAAGGGCTCTCGTCGCAAGGGAGCGCGCGGAGACGTGGAGCACCGCGGGAAGCTCCTCGCCGACCCACTTGTAGAGGTTCGGGATCATGAGGAGGAGGCCCTGGGAGGCGGTGTAGGTGGTCGCGAGGGCCCCGCCCTGGAGGGCGCCGTGGACCGCGCCCGAGGCGCCGGCCTCCGACTGCATCTCGACCACCTTCACCGGGGAGTCGAAGAAGTTCTTCTCCCCCTTGCTGGCGAGGACGTCGACGTACTCCGCCATCGGGGAGGAGGGAGTGATCGGGTAGATGGCCGCCACTTCGCTGAAGTAGTAGCTCTCGATGGCCGCGGCGGTGTTCCCGTCCACGGACATGAACGACTTCTTGATGTCAGGCATTGTTGTCTATTCGTTCTCCTGTGTTCTTTGGAAGTATAGGACCCCGGATAGGGGGACACAATGGGGAGAGCCCCCTTATGGGGGCTCCCTTCGGGACAAGAAAAGGACCCCCGGAGGGGTCCCATGCGCCTACTAGGTACTAGGCAGCGACGTAGAAGCGGATCGCCTTGATGAAGACGCGCTTGTTCGTCTCGACGTTGAAGTCAGTGGTTCCCTCGGCGAAGTCCCAGGCAAGGGTCCCCCACTCGGCATTTTTGCTGTCATAGGCAGGGGCGGCGTACGTGACGCCATTCAGGGAGATGGTGTCGCTTGCGCTATCGTTCCACTTGGCGCAATCCATCTCGATGCGGACGACGGAGGCGCTGATGGTGGCGGCGATGGTGCCTTTCTCGTCGCCGGTCCCGGTCTTGATGAGGCCGGGCGTACGCGAGAGGTAACCACCAGATCCATTTCCATCGTACACATTCGCGACCGAGGAAACGGTGATGGAAAGACCATTCTCGCTGTCCATGCAAGCGCTCAGGTCCGACTGAAGGTCGGCCGCATTGCCATACTTGGTGCCCTTCCCAGTCAGGCTGCTGAAATCGATGGTGCCCGCAAGGGTGGTCTCGGGAGCGGCGATGATAGTCAGGGCGATTTCGTCCTTGACGGACTCGTCGGCGGTGGAGGTGGCGGTGATGGTGACCTCGCCTTCGGCGATGGCGGTCACGACGCCGTTCTCGTCGACGGTGGCGACCTCATCGTTGCTGGAGGCCCAGGAGACGCCCTTTTCGGAAATGGCGGGCTCATAGCTCACGGAAAGCTCCGCAGTCCTGCCGACCATGATCTCGGTGACAGGGCTCGAGATCTCGATGGCCGTCGGAGCGGAAGGCTGGATCTCAGTCGCGGAAGTGATAAGGACGTTGACGTACTTGCCACCGGAGATGTAGAGGGCGTAGCCGGTGAAGTCATAGGACTTGCCGACCTCGAGGGTGGCGGAGATGGTCTCGGAAAGGAAGAGGCTCAGCGTCTTCTCGGCGCCCGGGACGGTGACGTTGTTGTACTGCCCGAGGGAATCGACGGTACCCGCGATCTTCACGAGCGGCGAGCGGCTGGAGGGGGCGAACGCATCCATGTCCGCGGCGGTCCATTCGGTCGGGGTCGTGGTGGCGAGGGTCGGAGCGGTCCCTTCGGCGGCAGCGATGTCGCTCGAGTAGTTGAACTGCCTGATCCCGTTGAATTCGCCGATGGCGCCGGAGACGGTCACGTAGTCCCCGACCTCGAAGCCAAGGGTCTCGGACTGGTTGTCGTAGCGGTAGATGGTGCCGGTGTTGTCGTCGATCACGATGCCCTGCTTCCAGATGCCCACGATGACGCCGCTGATGGTGGCATCGGTGTCGATCTCCATCTCATAGAGATCGGCGATCGTGGTGAGGGTGGGTTCGGGCTCGGGATCCTCGCCGCCCTCGCCAGGAGTGCGGACCGGGTCGATCATATAGATGAATTCGAACTCGCTCGTCTGCTGGTCGCTGTCGTAGTTGTCGCCGCCGAAAGTCTTGAAGGTGAGCTTGTCCCCGACCTCGAGGTTCGCAATCGCGTCGATGGTGAGATCGGTGTTGTACTTGTTGAGATAGATGTCGTACTCGACCGCGTTGTCTCCGAGGGTGAAGGAGATGTTCTGCTTGTCGCTCGACAGCTTGGCGATGGTCGCGTCGGTCACCTGGAAGCCCTTGTTGACGTCGGCCAGGTTGGGAACGTATCCCTCCGCGAGCGGCGTCCAGGACCCCGCGGTCACCTCAGCGTCGGTGACGACGGAGATTGCGCTTACCTTGGATTGCTTGGTCGCCCCATAGTCGGAGATGGTGCCCTTCCACTCGAGAACGGTCTCTCCCGGGACGAGGGTCCCGAGGGCATCGTAGAGCTCGGTGTCGATCTGATAGAGCTGGTACCAGTCGTCCCCGTCGGCGACGAAGGTCGCGTTCCTATAGCCCCTGTCGTTGGCAAGGGTGCTGGAACCCATGTACACGGCGCGCCCGGTGTAGGTATCGCCCTGGGCAAGGGTCAGGATCTCGTCAAGATACTTCACCTCTTCGGGCTCTGGGTCAGGATCGGGAGTGCTCAGGGCCTCGAGCCCGGTGAGCATGACCCCCGCGTAGCCGTACTTGACGTTATAGCCGTAGAAGTAGGCATTCACCTTGTACTCCGTTCCGACTTTGAGGCTGAAGACGGAGGAATCGACGTATAGCGGCTCGATGTCGATGTCGCATCCTTCGAGATTAAGGATGTCGAAATTCCCGGCCTTTCCCGCAGTCGCGGTCCAGGTGTACTCCTTGATTTCGGAACGAGGGAGGAGCTGCTGCTTGTCGTCGGTTGCGACCGTGGCCCAGTTCTCGACGATTTCAGCGGTCAAGGGTGTGGCGGCGACGGCGGCAGGCGCGGTCCCTTCGGTCTTCTCGACCGTGGCCTTGCTGTCGAACTGATAGTAGCCGTTGTAGGGGTTGTAGTCCCCGTCGGAAATCGTTCCGGCAACCTCGACCACATCGCCGATGGCGACAAGGTCCTTGTCGTAGTTCTTGCCGTGGTGGACGTACACGGCCCCGGTGTCATCGCGGACGATGAAGCCCTGGGTGTGCTCGGCGACCACCTGGCCTTCGACGGAGTAGGTGCCGGCGGCAGTGATGGAAGAGATGTCGTCGTGTTCGTCGGGCTCGGGCTCGCTTTCGGAAGCGGATGCGGAGGCGCTGTCGCTCCCGGTCCCCTCGCTGACGGAGGAGGAGGCGGTCTCGGAACCGCTCTCGGAGGCAGTGGACGTCGTGCTAGTGTCGCATCCGGCGAGGACCATCGCCGATGCGAGGACGAGGACTGGTAATAGAACGACTTTCTTCATAGATCTCCTTCCTTCTATTACGAGCCAACTTTAGCAGGAAGTTTTCCGGTGGAATACAGGACTTTTCTCTTGACTTCATGAAATCCGCTTTCATGTCGAAAGGGAAGGAGAAAGGGAGTAATCTGGTATTCCAACCCGGAAGAACGCCTTGGCATCGCCCAGTTTCGGACGTCGGCAAGGAGAACAGGAAAGGGGCCCGCCTGAGCGGGCCCCTCTTCCCTGTCCCTGGAAAGGAACCTTAGGCAGCGGCCTCGACGAGACGGAGCTCGGTGAAGTCCACGCCGCCGTTATTGGAGCCGTCGGCCTTCTCGACGAAAATGCGGAAGTAGCTCCCGGCGGCCCAGGCGACGCCCTCGCTCGGGACGATCGCGATGGTCGAGCCCGCGGGGAGGGAGGTCACCTCGACATGGTCAACGAGGCCCTCGGGAAGGCTGGTCGTGCCCGCATCGTCCGCAGGGACGGCCGGGAAGGCGGCGTCGTCCACGAGGACGTGGAGGGCGGTGAAGGTAGAGTGCGTGTTCTTCACATCGATGTTGATGCCGGCGATCGCGGAAGTGGTCGCGGTGTCGATCTGGAAGTAGCCGTAGCCGGCCTCGTCCCCGGTGGCGTCAGCGTGGACCGCCTTCCCGCCGAGGCGGAGGTAGTCCTTCTGCTTGGCCAGTCCCCAGCCGCTCATATTGTAGCTGGCGATCGCGCCGCCCTCGTCGGTCACGTCGGTCGACCAAGGCTTGAGGTAGGAGTTGGTGAGGCCGCCGGTGTCCCCGTCGGTGTTCCCGAAGGCGCTATCGAAGCTCAGGGCGAGATGGGTCTCCCCTTCGAGGACGACGGGCTCGTCAGGCTCCACGGGAGTCTCGGTCTTCCCCCCCACGTAGAGGTGGGCGATCGAGGCGGTCTCGTCCGTCAGCTTCTCGTTTGCGACGACGTTGAAGGTGTTGTACTCCCCGGTCGTGCCCATGAAGTAGAGCGCCTCGGATCCGGCCGGGCTCCCGAGGAAGGTCTTGTGCTCCTCGTTCCACTCCCAGTAGAAGGGGTTCTCCTGGAAGGCGAAGTTGGTGAAGGTGCCGCTAATGACGACGGCGATGTATTTCCCGTTCTCCTCCCCGGAGGTCATCTGGAGGGTCCAGCCGTACTCGCCCTCGGTGATGAGGATGCCGTCGGCTTCCTCGATGTCCCCCGTGGAGGCGCCGTAGTGGCCCGACATCTCGCCGAGCAGGTAGTACTGGCGGGTCATAAGGGGGTTGTACATCCCGATCGCGTAGGTTGTCCCGCTGACCGGGGTCTCGACGTAGTCCGCGACGGGGTCAGGCTCGACCTCGACCTTGGCCTCCTCGAGGAAGAGACGGGCGTGGTTGTTCCCCGCGGTCGAGGCGTACTTGACGTTGCTCAGGCTGAAGGTCGTGTAGGACTGGTAGTTCCCGATGTAAAGGTCGTTCTCCCCGACGGTCGCATAGAAATACCCGACCTCGGAGTTCCACTTCCAGACGAAGGGATCGGCCTGGAAGAGGATGTTGTCGTGCTCCTTACCGTCGGAACCAGTGACATGCTCGCCGCCGATGTACTTGCCCTTGCCTTCGCCAGCGGTCGGGCTGAGGGTCCAGCCGTCCCCGGAGGCAGCGACGACGACGTCCGCGGCCTCGGAATAATCCTCGGTGGAGGCGAGGTAGAAGCCGTCCATGTCCCCGGTCAGCCAGAGGTACTTCTCAAGGGTGCTCTGGTAGAGGCCGAGCCGGTAGGTGCCTTCCTCGATCTCGTCCATCCACGGGGTGGAGGGATCCGGGTCGACGATCGCGGGGCCCTCCGAGGTGGAGGAGCTCGTGGGCTCGGTGCTGCTCGGCACCGAGATGGTGGTCTTCTGGTCGCACCCGGCGAGGACCAACGCTCCGCCGGCGAGGACGAGAAGGGGAATCGCTGCGAACTTGCGCTTCATGAATCTTGTTCTCCTTCGCTTATCGCATGGCTAGTCTAACGAAGTCAGAGGGCGAGATAAAGAGAAAACGCCCCGAAGGGCGTTCCATGCGCTTGGTGATCCGTGAGGGACTCGAACCCGCGACCCGCTGATTAAGAGTCAGCTGCTCTACCAACTGAGCTAACGGACCAGCGGACGAGATTAAACCTCCCGGAGATGGTCTCGTCAACACTTTTCGCCCCGAAGGAAAAGGCGGGCGCGTCGGCCCGCCTTCCGGAAGCCTCCTCCGCCTACTCGGCGAGGGCGACCCAGTTGTCGTTGAAGGGGATGACCTCGAACATCGAGGTCTTGGAGTAGAAGGAGACGAGGCCCTGGACCTCGAAGGACTTCCCGATGTTCGCGGGATCCTGGAGGAGGGCGTCGTACTCCGCCTTCCACGCCTCGTCGATCGTGTGCTTGGTGAAGAGGTAGAACTCCCCGCCGTCCTCGAGGCGCATGAGATAGGTGCCTTCGTCGCTATCCTCCTCGGTCTGGTCCTCGACGAGAGTCGCGGTGGCCTTCACCATGGAGTTGTCCCACTTGGTGCCGTTGGCCGTGACCGAGTCGATGATCTCCTTCGTGAGGGGCGTGGCGACGGCCGCGGGGATCCCCTCCGCATCGGAGGCGACGACGGAGCTGATGTCCTCGAGCTCGAGGCCGTAGTAGTTGGTGATGGAGCCGGTCGCGGTGATGAGGTTCCCCTCGGTGAAGAGGGCGCTATAGGCGTCGGCCTTGTAGAGCTGGACCGCGTACTCGTCGGTCTGGATGTAGACGTTCTGGCGGCTCTTGTTGACGCCGGTCACGTAGCCGGTGACGGTGACGTAGGTCCCGGTGGTGATGGTCTTGTCCACGAAGAAGTCGTTCCAGAGCTCTCCGATCGAGGTGTATTCGACGGGCGGCTCCTGGATGGCCTGGATCGTCACCCTGACGGTGATGGAGGCGCTGGCGTCCCCCCAGGTGATGGCGCCCGTGAAGGTGCTCTCGAGGTCGGGCTCCCCGTAGAGGGGGGTCTCCGGCGTGCAGACGACGACGTCGTCCTGCTCGTCGATCGTCCAGGAGTCCTCCTTGTCCACCGTCCACTCGATGGGGACGGCGATGGTCTGGGCGGCCGCCCCGTCCCAGATCTTCGCGTTCACGCTCGGGACGAGGTTCACGACGGAGCCGGAGGGGAGGTGGTTCCCCTCGTCCCCGTAGCGGAGGTGCTGGCCGTTGTCGAGGATCGCGAGGCCGCTTCTTCCGGCGACGTAGTCGACGAGCTCCTGGTTGGTGGCGGGAAGCCCGTCGGGATTCCCGTTCCCGCAGGAGGCGAGAAGGAGGACGGGGAGGGCGAGGAGGAGGCTCTTCTTGTTCATGGATTGCTAGTCCTTTCCTATTCCTTTAGAGGGCGGCCTCGGAGGAGGTCTCGATGAGATGGCAGTTGGTCGGCGTGTAGTTGAGGAGAGCGAGCTGGTAGTTGTCGAAGTAGGGGTTGAGGTAGGCGGTCACCTCCCACCTCTGGCCCTCGGCGAAGTCGTTCTCGCTGAGGCGCGGGTAGGACTCGTGGTCGATGCGGAGGTTGCAGACGATCCTCGTCCCGTCGAGGTAGGCGTAGATGGTCGTGCCGCTCTTGCCCTTGTTGTAGTAGGAGTTGATGCCGGACTCGATCCAGTTCCCGTCCTCGTCGTACTCGCCGCCCTGGGCGACGCGGATCTGGACGGGGAGGGTGACGTAGAGGCCCGCGAGGGCGCCCAGCTCCTCCTTCGTCTCCGGGATCCTCTCGGGGACGACGGGATCGATGGAGTTCCCCTCGCCGGCGAGCTCCTGCCATTCGGGCGATCCGTAGGTCGCCATCACCTCGAACTTGTAGTCGCCGTAGGAGGCCGTCTCCATGTCGGAGAGCTGGATGGTGTCGCTGTCCTTGGGGAACTTCGTCGCGCGGCAGTAGAAGCGGACGATGTCGCCGACCCCGACCATCGAGCCGAGGGAGGAGCCGTAGCCGGCGTAGGCGTAGATCGAGCGGTACTCCCCGTCCTGATCGCTCTCCCCGTCCCCGTCCGAGTCGCTCCGGACGATGTCGCGGAGGACGAGGTTGTCGCCGATCATGCCGACGACGAGCCCGGTGACGCGGAGGCGCTTGCCGGAGGTGCCGGCCTCCATGTTGATGCCGATCTCGTCGTAGTGGTCGCGGATGTACCAGATGGTGGTCTCGACGACGTTGTCGCTGTAGTCGTAGTCAGGGTCTTTCACCTTGCCCGGGACGCGGAGCTTCATGGCCTTGGCCTTCTCGCCCGCGTCGATGAAGCTCTGGAGATAGCCGAGGTCGCTGTCGTTGAAGAGGCCGTTCTCGCTATAGCCCTGCTCGATGCACTCGAGGTTGTAGCAGCGCCAGGCGGAGTCCTCGGTCTTCTGGTACCAGAGGAAGCCCATGTAGCGGGTGCCGTTGCTGTCCATCTTGTCGTAGCCCGACTGGTCGCCCGTGGTGGTCTTGATGTCGTTGACGAGGGCGTAGCGGTAGCAGCCCTCGAGGACGCTCGAGGCGAACTTGCTCGCCTTCACGCCCCAAGGGTCGACGTTGGCGGTCGACTCGGGGGTGTCGATGCCGAGCATGCGGAGGGAGCTGGAGGCCTCGCCCGTCCCGAGCTCGCCCTTCCAGGAGATGGTGTCCCCGTCGGTCACGCCCATGAGGTGGATGAGGCCGTAGATGACGCCGGTCTTGCCGGAGTCGGCCTCCTCCTTGAAGTTGTAGTTGGCGACGTCGTCGGCGAACTCGAACTCGAGGGCGTCCGTGATCGGGGTTTCGACGAGATCGTTCTCGTGGCCCTCGGGGAGGGTGCTGTAGGAAGTGGTCCCCTGGTCGCAGGAGGCGAGGACGCTCCCGATGGCCCCGAGCGCGAAGAGGAAGGAGAGGATGCGGTATGCCTTTTTCATGTTCTCACCTCGTTTCGATGCCGGCGGCGCGGATGTCCTGGTAGCGGTCCTGGATGACCGACTCCGGGGTCGCCCCCTCGCCGAAGAAGAGCATCTGCATGATGGCGTCGACCGAATCGCGGACGATCGAGCTTCCGACGAAGGGGGTGTCGACGAACTTCGTCCAGCCCTTCTCCGGGTTGATGTAGTGCTCGCTGTTCACGAGCGAGGTCGACTGGGCGACGTAGTCGGCGTAGTTCTGGGGCTCCCTGGTCAGGAACTCCTGGTAGGCCGCGGACTTCTCGCTGTACTCGCAGCTCGGGAAGTAGCCCGTCTCGGCGCAGAACTCGCCGTTATGCCACTTGGTCAGCCATTTGAGGAGCTTCCAGGCGGCGGCGCGCTCCTCTTCCGTCCCCTTGTCGAGGAGGACGAGGTTCGTCCCCTGGGAGATGACGTACATGTGCTCCGCGTCCTTGTAGGGGACGGGGGCGACGTCGGTGACGAAGCGGGCGGCCGCGGGGACGCTATGGGCGGTCCCGGCGGTGGAGCCGATGTTCATGACCGACTGGAGCTCGGTGAAGGGGCCGGAGCAGTAGGAAGTCTCGCCGAAGTCGGCGGGGATCGCGACGACGTCCTCCTCGTGGAGCGTCTTGAAGTAGGCGAGGGCCTCCTTCACGACGTCGGAGTCGAAGGCGACGTAGCCCTCGCGGGTCTCCTCGTCGATCCCGGTGTACTCCCCGCCCCACTGGCGGACCATGGTGATGAAGAAGTTCGCCCCGGAGTCGTAGCCGAGGGGATGGAAGAGCTCGGCGGTCACGAGGCGGAAGTCGAGGACGTCGCCCTGGGCGAGGCCAGCGGCGTTCACCTCCTCCCACGTGCTGTACGTCTCTCCCTCCGGCCCGGCGATCTTGCCGAAGTAGGTGCTGTTCCCCGAGGCGGCGGTCCCCTTCTCAAGAAGGTCGTTGATCGCGTGCCCCACGGAGCGGACCTCGTCCCAGGTCGCGGGGACGTGGATCGAGGGGTCGAGCTTGGCGGCCCACTCGAAGAAGGTCTTGTTGTAGGTCATCGCCTCGGTCGACTTGTTGAAGGGGATGCCCATGAGGTAGGGCTCGCCCTCCTCGTCGAACTCGACCTCGTAGTTCTCGACCATGTAGTCCTCGTAGAAGTCGTCCGGGGTGATCTTGTCCTCTCCCTCGTCGGTCTCCACGTAGTAGTCGAGCCGGACGATGATGTCGCGCATCACGTAGTCGGCCATGTGGTCGGGGTAGGCGAGCGCGAGGTGCGGGTAGCTCCTCGAGGAGGCGGAAAGGCCGATGTTCTGCTTGAGGCTGTCGTAGCCGCTCTTGCTCTCGTACTCCACCACGATCCCCGTCTCGTCGGTGAACTGGGCGAGGAGCTCCTGGAGAGGACCGCTGATGTCGTCGCCGAAGCCGGTCCAGAACTGGATGGTGGTGCCTTCCGGAATCTCCATGTTCACGTCGACGGAGTAGGGGTCGACCCCGTCCCCCAGGGAGCAGGAGGAAAGGGAGCCCCCGGCGATCGAGGCGGCGAGGAGGAGCGGGAGCGCCAGCGTGAGTTTCTTCTTGTTCATTCGTTTCCTCACTGGTAGTCGCGGAGGTCGTTGTAGATCGTGCGGATGACCTCATCGGGGCTCTTGCCGTCGATGAACACCTGCCCGGTGATGGTGTCCACCCTCTGGCGGATGAAGGAGGAGCCGCTGAAGCCCGGGTCGACGAACTTCGTCCAGGCCTCGTCCTCGTCCATGTAGACGTTGTTGTTCACCTGGGCGGCGTAGCGCTGGAGGGTGTAGGCCTCGGTCTCGCCCTTCCCCGGCTCGGCGTTCATGAACTCCTGGTAGCCATCGTCCTGCTGCGCGGTCTCGCAGGTCGGGAAGTAGCCGGAAAGCATCGCGAACTTGCCGTTCCCCACCTGGGAAAGGTACTTGAGGAGCTTCCAGGAGGCGACCAGCTGCTTGTCGTTCAGCTCCTCGTCGCCGGAGTGGGCCTTGAAGAGGATGAGGTTCGTCCCCTGGGAGATGACGAACTTGCTGTCGGCGCTGTTATAGGGAACCGGGGCGATCTTGCTGTCGAAGGCCGGGGCGGCGGCGCAGTTGTTGACGCCGGCGGAGCTGCCGACGTTCATGAGCGACTCGTTGACCTTGTAGTGGGCGCTGCAGTAGCTGCTCTCGCCGAAGCTCGCCGGGATGCCGAGGACGTGGGCCTCGTAAAGCTCGTTGAGCTTGGTGAGGGCGGCCTTCGTCCCGTCGTTATCGAAGACGATCTTGCCCTCGAGGGTGACGGGGTCGACCTCGGTGTAGGCACCGCCCCACTGGCGGACCGCGGTGATGAAGAAGTTCGCCTGGGAGTCGTAGGAGAGGGGGTAGAAGCTATCCTCGGCGACGTTGTCGAGGTTGAGGAGGATCGGGTCGGTCAGCATGGTGCCGGGATGGGTGGGGTCCTCGTGGGTCGGGACGTCCTTCATGTCCTCGTAGACGGTGCCGTCGGCCATGATGATCTTGCCGAAGCCGTCCTTGCCCTTGATCCAGGAGATGATCTCCTTCCCCTCGGTCAGGACCTCGTCCCAGGTCTCGGGGAGCTTGATGCCGGCCTCGATGATGAGCGGGTTCTCGAAGAAGGTGGCGTTATACACCATGACCTCGGTCGACTTGTTGAAGGGGACGCCGAGGATGTAGCCCGTCCCGTCCTCCTTGTACTCAAGGGACTCGTTCTCGATCTTGTAGTCCTGGAAGAAGTCGTCGTAGTCGAAGGCCGGAAGCTCCTCGAAGGTGCCCTCGGCGTTCGGGTCCGCGGCGGTGCCCGTCCGGGTGGCCGGGATCTCCCCGTCGTGCTCGATGAACTGGTCGAGCCTCATGATGATGTCGGAGTCGCGGTAGGAGGCCATGTGGTCGGGGTAGCCGACGGCGACGTTCGGGTAGGTGTCGCTGGAGGCGCTCAGGTTGATCTGCTTGGCGAGCCCGTCGTAGCCGCCCTGGATGGACTCGTGGTTCACGACGATCCCCGTCGCTTCCTCGAAGTCCTCGATCACCTGGTTGAGCTGCCCGGAGACGGTGTCCCCGAAGCCGGTCCAGAAGGTGATCTCGACCCCGCGGGTGTCCACGCCCATGTCCGGGAGGTAGTCGGCGCCCGTGGAAGGGGCTCCGCAGGAGCTCAGCCCGGCCCCGGCCGCGATGGCGATGGCGGAGAAGGCGAGAAGAGAGAAGGCTTTCTTCTGCATGTTTCTTGTCCTTTCTAGATATTGCCGCGGGACTCCGATGTCCCGTTTGGCCAAGTTCTTCGGGCTATCCCTTGATGCCCGAGCGCGAGATGCCGCGCATGATGTACTTCCGGAAGATGAGGAAGAAGAGGAAGAGAGGCGCGGTGACGATGACGGAGCCGGCGATGCGGACCGTCTGGTGGTCGAGGCCCGTGTCGGTGTTGGAGAAGAGGTTCATGAGGCCGTTGGACACCAGCCACATCGACCAGCCCTCCTTCATCCCGAACATCCAGGCGTTCTTGTAAGTGCCGGAGGCGACGAGGTTCGGCCACACGTAGGCGTTCCAGGCGCCCATGAGGGAGAGGATGGCGATCGTCAGGATCGTCGGGGAGGCGATGGGGATCATGACTCTCCAGAGGTAGCGGAAGTGGCCGTAGCCGTCCACCTTCGCGGCGAGGAAGAGCTCGTTGGGGATCTGCTGGAAGGTCTGGCGGAGGTAGAAGATGTAGAAGACGGAGACGCCGTGGACGAATATCAGGGCGCTATACGTGTTCTCCCAGCCGATGATCTTGACCGTCTGGTAGTTGGTGATGACCATCATCTCGCCCGGGATCATCATCGTGGCCAGGAGGATGGTGAAGAGAAGGTTCTTCCCCTTGAACTCGCAGCGCGCGAAGGCAAAGGCGGCGAGGACCGAGGTCGCGATGGTGAAGATGGTCGAGACGGCGGAGACGAACAGGGTGTTCGCGTAGTAGAGCCCGAAGTTGATCGAATGGCCGCTCGCGCCCCGGTAGGTGAAGACGGTGATGTAGTTGTCCAGCGTGTAGTTGGGCTGGAGGAGGCTGTCGTTCCACCAGTTCGGGAAGAGGACGAACATGTGGAAGGCGTCCTCCTGGTCGAAGGCGGTCGGGTTCCGGAAGCTCGCGATGATCATGTAGAGGAAGGGGATGACGATGAAGATCCCCACGAGCGTAAGGAAGCCATAGACGAGGACGTTGTGGAGGATTTGCTTGGCCTTGTATAGCCGCAGCTGCTTCGTCGTGGCGAAGTAGGTCTCGTGCGCTGCCATCTCGTTCCCTCCTAGTAGTGGACCCTCTTCTTGCTCACCACCATCTGGACGAGGGTGATGAGGAGGATGATGACGAGGAGCACCATCGACCCGGCCGCCGCGCGGTCGGGGGCGCTGTCGATGTAGGTGTAGATGTAGCCGACGACGGTGATCCATTCCTGCTTGGTCGTGCCGCCGAAGTCGTTGTTCCCGCCGAAGATCGACATGACCTCGGTGTAAGCCTTGAAGGCGCCGATGAAGCTCGTGATCGTGATGTAGAGGATCTGCGGGCTGAGGAGGGGGATGGTGATGCGGCGGAGGATGGTGGAGCGCTTCGCCCCGTCGATCCGGGCCGCGTCGTAGTACTGGCGGTCGATCGAGGCGAGCCCCGACATGAAGACGAGGATCTTGAAGGCGAGGCCGTTCCAGATCGCGTAGACGACGAGGACGAAGAACATCGACCAGCGGTTGGCGGTGACGTCGATCCACGCCACGTCCCCGAGGCCGAACATCGCGTTGAAGAGGCCGCCCCTGGAGAAGATCGTCTGGAACACCATGCCCAGGGCGATCGTGTTCGTCACGTAGGGAAGGAAGAAGACCGTCTGGAAGAATCCCTGCAAAGGCTTGATGGAATAGAGGGCGACGGCGATGAGAAGCCCGATGATGATCGTCAGGGGAACGCTGAAGACGACCATGAGCGCCGTGTTTCCGAGCGCCTTGGTGAAGAGGTTGTCGTTCAGGACGTTGACGTAGTTCCCGAAGCCGAAGACCGGGTCCTTCACGCGCGAGTTCTGGAGCGCGGCGATGACGTTGGTGATGACGAAGGAGGTGTTCGTCCCTCCGACGAAGGTGAACTTCTCGAAGAAGGACATGAGGAAGGAGTTGATGATCGGGTAGATCATGAAGAAGGTGAGGAAGATGAGCGCTGGGATGAGCGCGATCCACGCCTTCCCCGCCTCCCCGATCCTCAGGCGCGAGGCGCGCTTCACCGAAAGGGTGGAGCGGATGACCATCTCCTCGTGCTCGCGCTCCATCGCCGGCGTCGGCCGGCTGAAGGCGTAGCGGATGTTCTCCTTGAGATTCGCCCGGGGGCTGGCAGCTAGGCTCACTTGATCCTCTCCCCCTCTTCCTCGAAGACGTAGAAGCGCTTGGCGAGGAGACGGATCTCCTCCTTGCCGCCGACTTTCTCGCGGAGTTCGCTCGGGATGATGACCTTGACGCCGTTCCCCGGCTGCTCCTTGACCTCGCCGACGATCGAGATGTCGCGCCCGATGTGCTGGATCATCTCGACGGCGACGGGGACGACCCCGCGCTTGGCGGCGGGGGCGGCGAGCCCGAAGGCCTCGGGGCGGACGGCGATCTTGACGGGACGGTCATGAACCTCCTCGACGTGGCTCGGGACGGTCTGGAGGGCGACCTCGGGGTTCTCCTCGATGTCGACCCCGGCGTCGACGTTCTTCTCGGCGACGTCGTCGAGGGTGAGCGCCTTCCCGTCGTAGACGGTCTTGCGGTAAGGCTTCCCGTAGCACTCGTCCTCGTCGAAGAGGACGCCGTTCAGGTAAAGCTTCCCGTCCTTGATCTCGCCGTCAAAGACATTGATCGCGGGCGAGCCGAGGAACTTCGCGACGAAGAGGTTCGCCGGCTCGTCGTAGACGTCCTGGGGCTTCCCGATCTGCTGGATGATGCCAAGCTTCATGACGACGATGACGTCGCTGATCGACATCGCCTCCTCCTGGTCGTGGGTGACGAAGACGGTGGTGATGCCCGTCGAGCGCTGGATGCGCTTGATCTCCTCCCTCGTCTGGAGGCGGAGGCGTGCGTCGAGGTTCGAGAGCGGCTCGTCGAGGAGGAGCACGGACGGCTTCTTCGCGAGGGCGCGGGCGATGGCGACGCGCTGCTGCTGGCCGCCGGAGAGCTCCTTCGGCTTCCTCGCGAGGTAGGGCTCGATGTCGACGATCTTCGCCATCTCGTGGGCGATCGCCGTCTTCTCGCTCTGGGAGAGGCGCTTCTTGTTGGCGATCTTCGCCTGGCGCGGGTTGCTCTTCTTCAGTTCCTCGAAGGCGGTCTTGGCGGCCTCGAGCGCCTCCTCGGCCTCGTGGAGCCGGGACTCGAGCTCGACCTTCCTCTCCTCGTCGAGAGGCGCTTCCTCGCGGATGCGCGCGAGCTCGCGGACGGGACGCTCCCTGGACCGGAGCTTCTTCCCGGCCTCCTTGAACGCCTTGAGGGCGAGGCGGTATGCCTTCCCCGAGGCCTGCTCGGGGCTGCGGGCCTTCAGCTCGGCGTAGGCGTTCTCGGCCTCCTGGGCATTCCTTTCGAGCGCCTCGTGCTCCGAGCGCACCTTGTCGAGGGCGGCCTGGCGCCTGGCGTTATCTTCCTTCGTGAGCTCGATGTCGCGCTCGTCGGCATGCTCCTTCTCAAGGACGAGGAGCGTCTTCTCCCCGCGGAGGACGTCCTTTTCCGCGGAAGCGACGTGCTTCCGGTGAAGGCGCTCCCTCCTCCGTTCCGAGGCGGCCTTGGCCTTGATGGAGTAGACGTCCCGCTCCTCGTCGAGCGCGGCCTTCTTGCTCTCGAGGTCGTTCCTGAGGGACTCGATCTCCTCCTCGGTGGCGAGGGTCCCTTCCCCTTCCATCTTCTCATACTTCCCCAGGGCCATCCTGTCCCTCCTGATCTTGAGGGAAAGCTCGGAAAGGGCGTCCTTCGCGCTCCTCACGGCGTCCTGCTCGTTCCCGTAGGCGCCGGGAAGGCGGACGTTGTCGAGCGGGAAGGTGATGTTCTGCTGGACGGAGAAGTGGGGGTAGAGGGCGTAGTTCTGGAAGACGAGGCCGATCCCGCGGTTCTCCGGCGGGACGTTGGTGACTTCCTCCTCCCCGAAATAAATATGCCCCCCGGTCGGCTTATGAAGTCCGGCGATCATGTAGAGCGTCGTGGACTTGCCGCATCCCGAGGGGCCGAGGAGACCGACCAGCTTGCCGTCCGGAATCGTAAACGACATGCGGTCGACCGCGGTCATGTGGGAGCCCTTGTGGCTCCGGAAGACCTTGGAGAGCTCTTCGATCTTGACTTCCATCCTGTTCCTCCTGGAATCGCGACCTCTTCAGTCAGAGCGAGGATAGCACGGGAGAGAGGGTGCGACAACAAGCCCCCTCTTGCTCGTGAAGTGCTTTCCACGCGCGCGATTCTTTAAGATGTAATCGGAATTATCCCTCTTCCTTCCTCTCCTCTTCAAGTGCCTTCTCGCCAGCCTCCAGGAGGCGCTCGCCCTCCTCGCCTGCCTTGCGGATGAGTTCCTCGGCCGCCTCCTCCTCCGCCCGCGAGCGATAGACCGAGCTCGAGCGCATGTCGACGGCGATCGTCGCCCCGATGTAGTCGTGGATCGCCCGGTGGCCGTTCGTGAAGAGGGAGAGGAGGTAGGAAAGGAAGAGGACGCCAAGAAGGACCGCGAGGGCGATCGTCTCCTGGGGGACGAAGAGGAGGATGATCGCCCCGAAGAAGTAGGAAGGAAGCGTCCGGAGGCACATCTGCGGCCTCGTCACCTGGTAGCCGAGCGTGTTGACGAGGCCGATCTTCAGGGCCTTCTTGCCGATAGTCTCCCCGTTCCGGAAAAGAAGTGCCGGCAGGAGGTAGACGAGGGGGAAGGCGATGGCGAGCCCGATCGCCATCGGGTAGGCCCTGCGGATCGCCTTCTCCTCGTTGAGGAGCGACTGGTAGGGGGAGGAAGAGAGGAAGGATTCCGCGACGTTGTAGTAGACGGAAGGGGAAGCCCCGCTTTCGTCATAGAAGAAGAGGAGGAGCTCCTCCCTTCCCTCTTCCGTCAGGTTCGCGAGGGGGCGCGCGTTCCCTTCCTCGTCGTAGGCCGAGCCGCTCTGGAAAAGCTTGTCCGCGGGCACGGCGAGGCCGCCCTTGTCCACCGTCCCGTCCGGAAGGAGGGGCCACTGGAAGAGCTCCTTCCCCTTTTCCTTCGCAGGGGGCGGAAGCTCCAGGTAACCAAAGGCGCGGTCGATGTCCTCGAGGCCGATGACGTTGACGTTGTACCAGTAGGCGAGGCTTCTCCCCTTGAGGTCGGGGGCTTCCTCGGGCACGGTCTCGTGGATGCCTTCCTCATAGTAGGAAAGGAGGAGGTCCTGGTAGGCGAGGTAGTCCTTGGCCCCCGTCGGGGCGCCCCATTCCCCGTCCTCGCCCTGGACGAAGAGAAGAGACTCGGAAAGGAGCGCCTCCGTCCTTTGGTGCGCCCCCTTGTACCAGTCGCTCGCGGAGAAGGCCGCCTCGAAGATCGCGAAGATCCCGAGGAAGACGAAAAGGAAGAGGGCGAGGTCGGCGAGGGAGGCCAGGAAGCGCCTGTGGAGAGGCGCCTCGACGTACTTCCTACCTTCCATCTTCCTCATTCTCCTTCCCGGGAGGTCCGTTCCGGACGATGTCGAGGAAGTCGGGCTCATGGGCCCTTTCGCTGGCCCAGGCCCTGGTCACGACGGACATCGCGCAGTAGTCGTGGAGTGCCCTCCTCTTGGGGGTGAGGAGCCCGGTGGTCAGGCTGATGAGGAAGACGAGGAGGAGGATCGAGCCGGAGACGATGACTTCGTTGGCGAGAAGCGCCCCCAGAAGGCTGAAGAGAAGAGGGATCGCCCGCGGGACGATGAGGAGGCGCGGCAAGGGCATCCCGTCGTAGCGAAGGAGCCCCAGGCGGAAGATCATCTTCCCGAACGTCGCCCCGTTCCGGGAAAGGAGGGGCACCGCGAGATAGAAGACGAGCACGGGAATGGAAAGGGCGATCCCGAGAGTCAGGAAATGCCCCGTCTCGTAACGGGAATAGGGCGCCTGGTAGAACTCCTCGGCGACGATCCTGTCCTGGGCGATCCGGTACTGCTCCTGGTAGAAGGAAAGAAGGTCCTTCTCGGCCTCTTCCCCAAGGACGGGCTCTCCCCCCTCCCCTTCCTCGAAAAGCCCGGGCCTCAGTTCCGCGGGAACGTCGAGGTCCGCGTTCCCTTCCTCGTCCCTGCCGAAGGAAAACAAGGGGGATTCGTTCACCGCGGACTCGCTTTCCGGAAGCCCGAGGACGTTCACGTTGTACCATCGCTCCCTCGCCCATTCCGGGTGCGGGTTCGGGTTCAGGGAAGGGTCCTCGAGAAGCTGGTAGTCGAAATAGTAGGAACGGATGCTCCTCTCGTAGTCCTCCCAGTCGTCGGAGACGATGTCCTGGGTGGGGACGAGAATCCCGTCCGCCTCCTCCGTCTCCATGAGTCCGGAGGCGGCGAGGTAGCGCTCGATCGTCGCCCAGTCCTCCTCCATCCCGATCGCCTTCCCCAAGGTAGGGAAGCCGCCATGCGGATATAGGAAGACGGCGAGAAGGAAGAAAAGCGTGAAGGCAAAGACCGCGTCCAGCGCCGCGGCGCTGATCCTCAGGAGGAGCGGGGCGAGGGGATAGCCCTCCTCCGCGTAGTCGTCTTCCCGGGCCATTCCCTATTCGTCCCCGCCTTCGTCGGCAAAATCCGATTCCGGGGAGGAATTTTCGTCCTTGTCCCCCGAAACCTCCGCAGAAGGGTCCCCTTCCTCCTGGATTCCGGAAGAATCCTCGCTTTCGGAGGGATTCTGCGAAGTTTTCGCAGATTCCGCGGGAATATCCCCCGTTCCTTCCTCTTCCCCAGAATGAACCTCTTCCTTCCTGGGAAGCGTCCCCGCGCGGATCGACTCGATCCTCTCCTTGTGGAGGCGGTCCTGCTCCTCCTCGAACGCGTCGAAGGAAGTCATCCTCCTCGCCTCCTCCCTCCGCGCGTCGATCGTCGAGAGGTCGAGGATCTGGAGCTCTTTCTCCAGCTGCTCCTCCTCCGGGGTCTTGGGGGCGGACTTGCTCCGCTCCGGATGGGCGGCGAGGTAGCGTTCCTTCTCCTCCTCGCTCCGGAACCAGAGGGACTCCCTCGCGTCGATGACGATGGTGCCGAAGATCATGTCCTCCACGGTGAGGTGGGACTTGTGGAGGATCATGAGCATGAAGTCCAGAAGGACGACGAGCATCAGGAACATGAGGGAGAGCCAGAGGTTCGGGATGAAGATGAGGGAAAGCATCGCCATGACCACGAGCGGCCGGAGCAGCCTCTCCTTGGGCCCGATCCTCGTCCCTTCGCGCTTCACCACGGCGATGCGGAGGATTGCCTTCCCCAGCGTCTTCCCGTCCCGCATGAGGGCGGGGATGAGGTAGAAGAAGAGGAAGAGGAAGGGGGCGTAGGCGACGTCGAGCGCATAGGAGGCGTAGTCGTTGATCGCGTCATAGCGCTCCCGGTAGTAGGCCTGGGGGCTGTCCCCCCAGCCGATCGCCCAGTCTGCGAGGTCGAAGTAGCAGCCTTCCCCGACGTCGGGATCATAGAAATGGCCGAGGAGCGCGCTCGACCACTGGGCGCTCGTCTGCGGGGAGGAAAGCCCCTCCTCCGAGGCGCTCGTGAGGACGGGCGGGAGCGAGTAGTCCACGAATCCCTCCTCGTTCAGGGAATAGCGGTAGTAGCCGACCTTCCCCTGGCCCATGCCCCGGTCGGAAAGGTTCCGCTCCCAGTCCTCGTGGGTTTCCGCGTATTCCTTCCAGTTCGTCGCCTCCTCGACCTCGCTGAGCTCAGGAAGCCCCATGAACTCCTGGCTGAAGTAGCGCCCGTAGGAGGCGAAGTTCGGATCCTCCGTCCCCGTCGGGCGCGGGAGCTCGATCTCGTTCCCCTCCGCGTCCATCTCGCTCAAGGGGACCGCCCGCTCGTCCTCGAGGAAGAAGCCGGTCCAGTAGGACCACATCGCGTCCCAGTAGAGGAGGTAGCCCCGTTTCTCCTGGGTGACGATCGTCTCCTCCTTCCCTTCGGAATTCGAGGTCGTGGTGGACTGGGGCTCGGCCGCGTAGCTGAGATACCCGTTCCCGTCCTTGAAGCGGTAGCCTCCCTCCTCGGTCTCCTCCATGTTGTAGAGCCCGGTGTCGTAGGCGTACCGGAGCATCTCCTCGTTCGCCTTGTCCCCTCCCATCGCGGAGATGAGGTAGGTCGAGGTGAGGTTCGCGTAGACGATGACGGTGCAAAGGATGAGGAAAAGGGCGTCGATGAGGAAGGCGAAGGTCCTCCTCCAGTAGCCCGCTTGCTTCAGCTTGGAGTCCATGGGGTGGATTATAAGGCACATCCCGCGCGCGTGTGGGCAAGAGAAAAGGGCCGCGGTCCCCCGCGGCCCCCTGGGCATCCCTCTTAGTGGATGATGTCGGCGACGGTGCCGGCGCCGACGGTGCGCCCGCCCTCGCGGATGGAGAACTTCGTCCCCTTCTCAAGGGCGACCGGGTGGATGAGCTTCACCGTGAAGGTGACGTTGTCGCCCGGCATGACCATCGGCACGTCGGTCGGGAGCTCGATGTCCCCCGTGATGTCGGTGGTGTGGAAGAAGAACTGCGGCCGGTAGCCGTTGGTGAAGGCGGTGTGGCGGCCGCCCTCCTCCTTGGTGAGGACGTAGACGGCGGCGGTGAACTGGTCGTGCGGGGTGACCGAGCCGGGCTTGGCGAGGACCTGGCCGCGCTCGACCTGGTCCTTGTTGATGCCGCGGAGGAGCGCGCCGATGTTGTCGCCGCCCTGGGCGAAGTCGAGGGTCTTGCGGAACATCTCGAGGCCGGTGACGACGGTGGACTGGGTCGCGCGGATGCCGACGATCTCAGCGGGGTCGTTGACCTTGATCATGCCGCGCTCGACGCGGCCGGTGACGACGGTGCCGCGGCCGGAGATGGTGAGGACGTCCTCGATCGGCATGAGGAAGGGCTTGTCGGTGTTCCTCTCGGGGTCAGGGATGTAGCTGTCGAGGGCATCCATGAGCTCGAGGATGGACTTGCAGGCGGGGTCGTCGAGGCTCTTGGCCTCGCAGGCCGCGCGGGCGGAGCCGCGGACGACGGGAATCTCGTCCCCCGGGAACTCGTACTTGGAGAGGAGGTCCCTGACGTCCATCTCGACGAGGTCGACGAGCTCGGGGTCGTCGACGAGGTCGGTCTTGTTCAGGTAGACGATGATGTAGGGGACGCCGACCTGGCGGGCGAGGAGCACGTGCTCCCTGGTCTGGGGCATGACGCCGTCGGTGGCGGCGACGACGAGGATCGCGGCGTCCATCTGGGCGGCGCCGGTGATCATGTTCTTGATGTAGTCGGCGTGCCCCGGGCAGTCGACGTGGGCGTAGTGCCTATGGTCGGTCTCGTACTCGACGTGGGCGGTGTTGATGGTGATGCCGCGGGCCTTCTCCTCAGGGTTGGCGTCGATGGCCTCGTAGGCCATGTCCTTGGCCATGCCCTTCATCGCCAGCACGTGGGTGATGGCGGAGGTGAGGGTGGTCTTCCCGTGGTCGACGTGGCCGATGGTGCCCACGTTCACGTGGACGCGGTCACGGTTGAACTTCTCTTTTGCCATTGCTGTTCCTCCAATATTGGCTTTCAGATTTTTTGGCGCTCGTGGATATTAGCGCACCTTCCTACGGAAGGCAACGAGGAGCGCGGGGATAGGGCCTAGCGGCCCGTCCCCTGGCTCTTCTTGATGATCTCGTCCTGGATGTAGCGGGGGGTCTCGCCGTAGCGGTCGAAAGTCATCGTGAAGGTCCCGCGTCCCTGGGTCATCGACCGGAGGTCGGTGACGTAGCCGAACATCTCGGCAAGGGGCACGGAGCAGGTGACGACCTTGGCGTTCCCGCGCTGGCTCTCCTCCTCGACGGTCCCCCTCCGGCGGGAGACGTCGCCGATGACGTCGCCGTAGTACTGGTCGGGGACGGTGATGTCGACCTTCATGATCGGCTCGAGGATGACGGGGTCGCACTTGCCGGCGGCCGCCTTGAGGGCGAGGGAGGCCGCGATCTTGTAGGCGGCTTCCGAGGAGTCGACGTCGTGGTAGCTGCCGTCGAAGAGGGTGGCCTTGATGTCGATGGCCGGGTAGCCGGCGACGAGCCCCCTCTGCATGGCTTCCTCAAGCCCCTGCTGGGTCGGCTTGATGAACTCCTTCGGGACGGCGCCGCCGACGATGGCGTCCACGAACTCGAAGCCCTTGCCGGGGTTCGGCTCGAAGCGGATCCAGACGTCGCCGTACTGGCCGTGGCCGCCGGTCTGCTTGACGTAGCGGCCCTGGGCCTCGCCGGTCTTGCGGATCGTCTCGCGGTAGTTGACCTGCGGGGCGCCGACGTTCACGACGACCCCGAACTCGCGCTTCATGCGCTCGACGAGGACGTCGAGCTGGAGCTCGCCCACGCCGCCGATGATGGTCTGGCCGGTCTCCGCGTTCGTGTGGACGCGGAAGGTCGGGTCTTCCTCGGCGAGCTTCTGGAGGGCGATGGACATCTTCTCCATGTCCGCCTTGGTCTTGGGCTCGACGGCTTCCTCGAGGACGGGCTCGGGGAACTCGAGGCGCTCGAGGACCACGGGCTCGTTCGGGTCGGTGAGGGTGTCGCCGGTGGTGGTGTTCTTGAGCCCGACGACCGCGCCGATCTCGCCGGCGTGGAGGCAGCTCACCTCCTGGCGTTTGTTCGCGTGCATGAGGACGAGGCGCGAGATCCTCTCCTGGCTCCCCTTGGAGGAGTTCAGGATGTAGGAGCCGCTCTTGAGCACGCCCTGGTAGACGCGGACGTAGGCAAGGCGCCCGATGAAGGGGTCGGTCGCGATCTTGAAGGCGAGGCCGACGAAGGGGGCATCGTCCGTCGTCTTGCAGGAGTACTCCTCGCCCTTCAGCTCGCCCTTCTCGCCCGGGATGTCAAGGGGCGAGGGGAGATAGTCGACGACCGCGTCGAGGAGGAGCTGGACGCCCTTGTTCTTGAACGCGGTGCCGCAGAGGACGGGGAAGAACTTCCCGGTGATGACGGCCTTGCGGATGACGGCCTTGATTTCCTCGACCGTGGGCTCCTCGCCCTCGAGGACCTTCATCATGAGCTCGTCGTCGTAGCCGGCGAGCTTCTCGAGGAGGGTCGCATGGTAGCGCTCCGCCTTCTCCTTGAGCTCGGAGGGGATCTCCTGCTCGACGGGCGCGTCGTCCTTGTTGTCCTTGTTATAGATGTAGGCCCTCATCGTCACGAGGTCGATCTCGCCGATGAAGCCCGACTCGCGCCCGACCGGGAGCTGGATCGCCGCGTAGTCGACGCCGAGGCGCTCCTTGATCGTGTCGAGGCACATCTCGAAGTCCGCGCCGATCGCGTCCATCTTGTTGCAGAAGACGAGGCGGGGGACGTTGTACTTGTCGGCCTGGCGCCAGACGGTCTCCGTCTGGGGCTCGACGCCGTTCTTGGAGTCGAGGACCGTCACCGCGCCGTCGAGGACGCGGAGGGAGCGCTCGACCTCGACGGTGAAGTCGACGTGCCCCGGGGTGTCGATGATGTTGATGCGGTGGCCCTTCCAGAAGCAGGTGGTGGCGGAGCTGGTGATCGTGATGCCCCTCTCCTGCTCCTCCTCCATCCAGTCCATGACGGCGGTGCCTTCGTGGACCTCGCCGATCTTATGGGTGCGCCCGGTGTAGTAGAGGATGCGCTCGGTCGTCGTGGTCTTGCCCGCGTCGATGTGGGCCATGATCCCGATGTTCCGGGTGTGGGGGAGGTCGTAGCCCTCCTCCTTGATCAGGTTCTCGTCGTTGGCCATGTCTTCTCCTTACCAGCGGTAGTGGGCGTAGGCTTTGTTCGCCTCGGCCATGCGGTGGACGTCTTCCTTCTTCTTCACGGAAGCGCCGGTCCCGTTGGCCGCGTCGATGATCTCGGCGGCGAGCTTCTCCTCCATCGTCTTCTCGTTCCGGAGGCGGGCGAAGGTGACGAGCCAGCGGAGTCCGAGGGTCTGCTTCCTCTCGGGGCTGACCTCGGTCGGGACCTGGTAGTTGGCCCCGCCCATGCGGCGGGCCTTGAGCTCGACGCCGGGCATGATGTTGTTGATCGCCGTGGCGAACACGTCGATCGCCGGCTTCTTGGTGCGCTCCTCGATGATCTTGAAGGAGCCGTAGATGATCTGCTGGGCCGTGCCCCTCTTCCCGTCGTACATGACCCGGTTGATGAGGCGGGTCACGAGCTTGCTGTTATAGACGGGATCGGGGAGGACGTCCCGCTTCGCGATCTTTCCTTTGCGCGACATATGGTCTCCTCCTACTTCTTCTCCGGACGCTTCGTCCCGTAGAGGGAGCGTCCCTGGCGGCGGGCCTCGATGCCCGCGCAGTCGAGGCATCCGCGGATGATGTGGTAGCGGACGCCCGGGAGGTCCTTCACGCGGCCTCCGCGGATGAGCACGGTGCTGTGCTCCTGGAGGTTATGCCCCTCCCCGCCGATGTAGGCGGTCACCTCGAAGCCGTTCGAGAGGCGGACGCGGGCGTACTTCCGCATCGCCGAGTTCGGCTTCTTCGGGGTCATGGTGCCCACGCGGGTGCAGACGCCCCTCTTCTGGGCGCTCGCCTGGTTGCCCTGGCGCTTGGTGAGGCTGTTCCACCTCTTGCCAAGGGCCGGCGCCTTGCTCTTCGTCCGGGCGGCATGGCGGCCGCTCTTGACGAGCTGGTTGATTGTCGGCATGGCTCTTTCTCCTTTTCTTCTTTCTTCTTCGACTCTGGAATCCGCTCCTCAGATACACACATTTCCGTGCGTGTCAAAGCGAGCGGCCAACGCGGACTATACGCGCAGGAAAAGGGCGAGGCAAGGGCGAATTGCACGATTGCCAGGCGAGCCTCAAAACATTGGATCCCACGGGGCGAGCCTTGGCCGGGCTAGATGCTCATGCCGCCGGACGGGACAGGAGAAAGGAGGGCTTCCTTCCACTCCTCCTGGAGGCGCTCGCCAGGCTCCCCCTGAGGAAGATCATGAAAAGAAAAGCCTTGAAAGAGGATGGTATCTCGTACCAGGACGACGCAAGGATCCCCTCCCTCCAGGTTCTGATAGAAGGCGAGCACCCCGATGAACCAGTTGTACTCGAGCCGGATCTCCTGCCCTTCGCGGAGAGCGTGCTCCCACAAAGGAGCATCCTCATCTCCCTGGCCAAGTCCGATCCACACCTCGAAGATCGGACCAGAGTAGCCTTCGGGGCAATACTTCGGGGCATGGTCCACGGGAAGAGCAAGAGACTCCACCCCATGCTCGTTCACCGCATCCACGTAAAGGAGGACGTCGGCGAAGGAGTCGGTGCGGTATATGTCCATGGCTCCCCCTAAGACGTGCTCGCTCTTTTCGCAGGAGTAAAGGAGGAGAGAAAGGGCGGCCGTCAGAAAGCAAATATCTCTCCCTTTCATATGTAGAAGAACTCCGCCTCAGGATGGAAGAAGCCTTCCGGCAAGGACGCCTGACGAATCCCGCGGATAACATTCATGTTTTTAATAACGATATCTTTTTCCATGTGCCAAGCATTCCATTGGGCCGCTGAACGGAGGCCTTGCCCCTCCGGAATCCCCGGACATAAGGAAAGGGCCGCCCGGAGGCGACCCGTCCCGAGGAGAAGGAAGCCTAGGCTTTCTTCTTATGGAAGCAGAAGTACCAGACGGCCCCGCCAATGAGGGCGAGGGCGGCGATGCCCCCGACCACTCCCCCGACGATCGCGCCGACGTTCGGTCCCTCGGAAGGCTCACCGCTGGAGCCTCCCGGCTCAGAGGAGGAGGTCCCGCCATGGGAGTCCGAGGGGACGGAGGAAGTCCCGCCCTGGGAATCCTCGGGAATCGAGGAGGAGGTGCCGCCCTGGGAGTCGTCGACCTTCTCCCATTTGGCGTAGACGTTGATGTTGCTGTTCGGCATCTCTTCGAAGGAGATGTCCCAGCCAAGGAAACGGTAGCCTTCCCTCACGGGAGTCCCGACGTCCGCGGGGATTTCCCCGCCGACCTCGACCTCGCGGGTGGCGAAGGCCTCCTCATCCCCCATGTTGGCGTAGTAGCGGACCTCCCACTTGTTGAGGGAGATGCCCGTCACCTCGACATGGACGTCGCCTTCCAGGGAGGGGATCGTGTAGGTCCCGTCCTCGTTCGGGGCAAGGGTCTCGCCGTTCGCGGTCACGACGATGTCGCTCTGGGAGCAGAGCTCTTCGAGCAGGACGGAGAAGGTGACGTCCTCCCCGAGGAGGGCTTCCTCGGGAAGGCCGCTCACCTCATAGCCGGTCCCGGTCGAGGCGGTGAGCTTCCCGGAGGGGAGGCTCTCTCCCTCCGCGAGGGCCAGGTAGTCGTAGTTCAGCCATCCGCCGGCGTTGAGGGCGCTCGTGAAGGTGATGTCGTGCTCGCCCTTGGCAAGATCGAGGCTGATGCTCTCGTACTTCCCGTGGCCGCCGCACCAGTCGTCGACGTTGAGCCCGTCGAGCTCGATCCACTCGCCGTTGTCAATGCGATAGGCGATCTTGGTGTCGACGTTTGTGGCGTAGCCCAGCCTCGCCTCATAGCGGGCGGAGGAAGGCGCGTCCACATGGAAGCGGACGTAGGAGACGTTGCTGAGGTCGGAGGCAATCTCGGAAGCGGAGGTCGGGTAGTCGGGGTTATTGTTGTCGAAGCCCATGCTCCCGACGTAAGCGAGGCCGGACCAGTACTGGCCGTCCTCGGCCTGGGTGACGCTCCCGCCCTTCCGCGCGGCTTCCTCGGCCTCGTAGACCTGGTAGTTCCACTCGCGGACGTAGGGGTCCTCGATGCCGAGCATGTCGCTCGCCACCTCGCTGATGCGCCCGGCGATCTCGTCATGGTTGAGCTCGTTGGGGTGCCCGGAGTCCCCGAGCATGAGCTGCGGGAGCTCGAGGAAGCGGATGTTCGCATCTTCGATGCCCTCGATCGCGGAGCGGTACTCCTCGACGTAGTCACGGTTGGCGTAGGTCCCGTAGGCGAAGAGGATCTTCGCGTCCGGATAGGCGGAGCGGAGGGTCCCAGCGAAGAGGACGGCCTCCTCGGTGAAGTCCTCGATGGTCGTGCCCATGGTCTCCATGATGCTGGCGCCGAGGTCGTTCGAGCCGAGGTTCACGAGGACGAAGTCCGGGGCCTCGTTCACGCGGACGGCGGCATTGTCCCTGAAGTAGGACTGGTAGTTCCAGACGTCCTTCATCTGGGCGTCCTTGGAGGCAGCCCAGTTGTCCTCGGAGTTATAGCCCTCCATGAGGCCCCTGCCGGAGACGGCGATGACCTCGGGCTCGGCCCCGTAGGCGTCCGCGAGCCTCCTGGCGTAGCCCTGGTAGGCGTCCTCGAGGTTCTGGGCGACCTGGTTGGCAGCGGTGATGGAGTCCCCGATGAACTCGAAGCGGAGCTGGTCGGGATCCTCCGCGGGACGGCTCACCGCGGCTTCCTCTTCGACGAGAAGCCCGGTCGCCTCCATGAGGTTCCCGTTCGCCTCGCTCGTCTTGCGGATGGTGATGGTCCTTTCCCCCTCCGGAAGCCCGGTGGCGATGGTCGTCTCCGGGAGGGCGGTGACGTAGTGGTCGAACTCCCCGTCGTAGAGGACGGCGAAGCGGGTGGCCTGGGTGTTGCTCTGGATATTGAGCTTCAGCCTGACGTCCCCCGCGCCCTCATGGACGAAGGAGAGTCCTGAGAGCGACCAGTCGAGGGGGATCGCCCCTTCTTTCTCAAGGGAGCGGCCGTGGACCTCGACGGAGGACTTGAGCTCCTCGCCTTCGATCGCGCGAAGCCCGGCAGGCTCCTCAACGTCCGCTTCCGTCGACTCCCTCACCTCGTGGATCTGGAGCTCGAAGCCGGAGGTCTCCCCCGAGAGGCGGATGTAGTTCTCTTCCCCCGCGGCAAAGCCGAGGCTATCGAGGATGGTGCTCGAGATATGGAAGGTGGAACGCTCCCCGAGAGGAAGCTCCCCGAGGTCGAAGATGTAGCTGGCAAGCCCCGTCCCCACCTGGATTCCAAGGGCGGGAGTGCCGGTGAGGGAGGAGTCGCTGTGGATGGGAGTGAGATCGATGTCGAGCGACCTCGTCCCCTCCTGGGGCGTCATGAAGAGGACGGCGGCGCCTTCGAAGTCGTCGCTCCCATCGAACTTAAGGCCGGCGTAGGAGACTTCCGCCTCCGGATCGAAGAGGGTCTCGTCGTTCGTCTCCGGGTAGGCGCTCTGCCAGACGATCTCGTAGGTGCCGTAGCTGCCCGGAACGCTTTCCGGAACGACCACGTCCAGTTCCTCCGGAAGGTTCAGGGATTCCATCCTCCCCCAGTTGTTCACCTGGATGATGACGACGTTCTTTCCTTCCTGGAGGTCGAGGCTGATCGCAGTGTCCCCGAGATTCCAGGAGTTATCTGGGAGACTGATATCCTGGCGGTTCTCAAGCGAATTAGTGAAAATCGCGATTTGATAGGCGTTGGTCGCGTGGCTGATGGACGCCTCGTAGGTATCCGTCCTCGGGGCCTCGATTACCATGCGGGCGTAGGTGCTGTTCGGGTCGAAGGGGCTGGAAGGCATCGGGCTTTGCTCCCAGTTGGTGCCGAAGCCGTCCCTCTCATGACCCCAGTTCCCTTTGTCAATGCCGGGATAGCGGGCATGGACGAGGAGGCTTTCCCCGACGAAGCGATGCTCGACGAGGGGGCTATCCTCGGCGATCCGGGCTCCCCCTGCCGCCCCTAGGGACAGGGCGGCAAGGGCGAGGCTCAAGGCAAGGGAGGCCATTTAGCGGGCCCTCCTCTTCTTGGCGTAGTAGGCGCTTCCGCCGATGAGGGCGAGGGCGACGAGAGCGGCGGGAAGGATCCACCAGAGCATGTCCTCCACGAAGGGATTCGCGTCCATGGGGGCGTAGAAAGCCGCCTTCTCGACCTCATGCCCGAGCGGGGTCTTGAGGAAGTCCTCGTAGCCGTACTTGGGCTGGATCTGGCCGTAGCGGGCCCTCATGTCCTCGTAGTCGGGCGCGCCCACGAGGAGGTTCTTCGCCTCGTCGGAGAGAGCCGCGTAGGAATCGGCGAGCTCCGTCCAGGCGTCCTCCGGGAAAGAAGCGATGCTTCCGAGGGTGACGCCCTCGCAGAGGGGGCCCGTCGTGCTCATGAAGTTCTCCGCCCAGGCATCGGCCTCGGCGACGACCTCGCTTTCAGCGACGTAGAGGAGATTCAGGTAGTCGTAGTTCGCCCAGCCGTCGCCGATGGGCGCGGTGACGCGGATGACATGGGCGCCGGCGGTGAGGACGATGGGGAGGTTCGCGTAATGCCCGTGTCCGCCGCACCAGTCGCCGGTGCCCAGTCCTTCGGCCAGGAGGAAGTCTCCTCCGTCGGCGTTATAAGCGATGTCGACAGTCGCGCTGGTCGCGTAGCCAAGCTGCAGGTTGTAGAGCCCGTCCTTTTCGACGGTGAAGGTGAACTCGGCGTGCCCGACGTTGCTTCCGTCCGGAAGGATCTCGTCGATGGTGCCGCTGAAGTTGGAGAGATCGCCGTAGTAGGCGTTCCCGGACCAGTTCTGTCCCTTGGTCTCCGGATAGACGTGAAGCTTGGCGTTCGGGGAGTTCTTGATCGTCGCGTCCTCGAACTCCTGGCTTTGCCAGTCGTACTTCCGGACGTAGGGATCTTCCTCGGAAGTCATCTCGGCAAGCGTCTCGGAGATGACGGAGGCGATGTAGTCGTGCTGGTAATAGGAGGGGTGGCCGCCCTGGCCCTGGATCTGCGGGTCGAAGTTCGCGAAGGCGACGTTGGGGTTCTCGATCCCCTCGATCGCGGACTGGAAGGCGGCGGTCGCGGTGTCGCTATGGGTGGTGCCGATGCCCCAGGCGAAGATGACCTTGGCGTTGGGATACTTCACCAGGAGAGTTTCCTCGATGAACTTCGCGCACTCGGCGGCGACGTCATCCTCGGTGTTCCCGAACTTCTCGCACTGGCCGATGTCATTGTTCCCGACGTTCAGGACGATCGCGTCCGGGACGTAGGAATCGACGGCATATTCCGCCTCACTGTCGCGGAAATAGGAAGTCTTGGTCCAGATGTGGCTGATCTGCTTGGTGTTGTCCGCGGCCCAGCCGGACTCCCCGAGGGTGCCCTGGATGAGGCCGCGCCCAGAGGCGGCGACGACCTGGTAGTCGGCGTCCCACGCCTTGGCCAGCAAGTTGGCGAAGGCCTGGTACTGGTCCTCGTCCCCGTTCTCGTCCATCTGGTTGCCGCAGATGATGGAGCCGCCGAGGAAGAGCATCTTCGTGTCCTTCTCTGGCGCTGGGGCGATGGTCGCTCCTTCGCTGACGGTAATGGAGAGAAGGTTTGTGAGTCCGCCGTTCGCCTCGCTCGTCTTGGTAAGCTCGATGCGGTGGGTTTCCTCGCTGAGCCCGGTGGCAAGGAGGGCATTCTCCGTCGGGGCGGCGTAGCCGGTGAACTCCCCGTCGATCTCGACGGCGAAGCGGGTGTTCATCGTGTTGCTGAGGGCGTTGAAGGAAGCGCGGACGTCGCCGCCGCCGGTGACGTCGAAAGCGATGCCGGAGCCAGACCAGTCGAGGGCGATGCCCTCCTCGATCTCAAGGGAGCGGCCCTTGACGAGGACGGAGGACTTCAGCTCGTCGCCTGAGATGACGCGGTCAGTCGTTTCGCCCGGCCGAACATCAACGACCGTGGACTCGGAAAGCCCAAGCACGCGAATCTGCTGGGTGCCGTCCGTCTGGGTGATGCGAAGGTCGTTCTCACGGCCCGGCTCATAGCCGAGGTCCTCGAGGAACCAGGAAGGAAGGTGGATGGTGGCCTCCGTCCCGACCTCGGGAGTCTGGAAAACGTAGGTCTGGCGGGTGCCGCCGTCGATCGCGAAGGCAAGGCTCGATTCAAGCCCCGCGGAGACGTCAACCTGGACCTCAAGATCGAGGGAGCGGCTGTCGGAAGCAGGCGTGAAGATCAGTTCCGCGGCGCCTTCATACTCCGCGCTCCCGTCCTGCTTGATGTAGGTGAATTCCGGGTAAAGGTCCGGGTTCCACAGGGTTTCCTGAGGATTTTCCACCCAGACGCAGTTCCATGCGAAGTCCGCCTGGTTGTAGACGCCTTCCTCCGTGGATCCGAAGTCCTTGAGTGTCAGACGATCGTCCAAGGCGAACGTCACGAGGTTTCCCCAGTGGTTCCACTGAAGAACAATAACGTTGACCCCCTCCTCAAGCGTTACCGTCAGAGGGCTATACTCAAGCTTGTCTTTAATCCACCACCCAGCCCCGGAAAGCGATGTCGACGTCTTATTTCCATAAGAGTTGACATAGACCCAGACAGACAGTTTCGCGTTGGCATCGTAGGTGCTGACATCAAAGATGTAGTCGCCTGCCGCCGGCGCATCGACAACAATGCGGGTGTAGCTCGCGTTATTGTGGTAGAGGTCGGGGACCGTATCTTGCTGATAATTCGTTGCTACAGTGTCCCTGTATTCCTCCGTGATGTTGGCAGGCACCTGGTCCTGGATGTATTTCGCGTGAATGTTCTGCGCGTCGTAGGCGAAGGAATGGAGAACCGTTCCTTCCGAAGGCGCGTCAGCGGCCTTCGCCGTGAGTGGGGGGGTGAAATCCCCGATGAGGGGGGCCGAGAGGGCGAGCCCCAGGAGAAGTGGCAGGAATCGCTTCATCATGGTCAAACTCCTTTCTCTTCGATGATGAACGTGGTGAGGGAATCGGACGGAAGGGAGACGAGGGCCTTCTTCCCGCCGAGGAGGAGGGTCGCGGACTTGTTCCATCCGCGGTTGAGGACGAAGAGGAGGATCTCTCCCCCGGGGTTCTTGAAGGCGAGGGTGTCCACGCCTTCCTCGAAGTCGCTCTGGCTATAGCACATCCTGGCGCCCCTCTCGAGGAACCGGGAGAACTGCGATATGTAGTAATAGGAGGGGTTCTTGCAGAGCTTTTTCCCCTGGCGGTCATAGATCAGGGGGGCTTCGCAGTAGTTTTCGACCCAGGTGGGGCCGCCCTTCTCGTCGAGGACGAGGTTCCAGTCGATGTAGGCCTCGGTCCCGCGGCGCAGGCACTCGATGATGTTCTTCCCGTAGCGCCAGGCGTGCTCCCAGAGGTCGGGGGAGCCGGTCCCTTCCGCCCCGTAGGCGATGTTCGCGAGCTCGACGCAGCCCTCGGTGAAGATGAGGTGCTTCCCCGGATGGAGCCGCTTCGTGAGATCGACGTTCCCGAAGTTATGGGAGACGTACCAGTGGTAGCCGATCCCCCAGACGGCAGCGTCGACCTCCTTCGCGGAGAGGGTGACGTTCGCCCGCCTCACCATCTCGTCCTTGTTGTGGTCCCAGATGATGATCTTCGTGTCGAGCCCATGCCTCCTGAGGGCGGGAAGGATGCCCTTGAGGATGATCTCCCCCTCCTCCTCGGCGGTGACCTCCATCGACTCCCAGAGCTGGATGGCCTCCGGCTCGTTCTGGACGCTCATCCAGTCGATCGGGAAGCCGTTCTTCCTCATGGAGTCGAGGTAGAGGGCGAGATATTCCCCGTAGTCCCCGTAGCATTCCTTCCGGAGATGGCCGCCGTAGCAGCGGTCCCCGTTCTCCTTCATGTAGGCAGGCGGGGCCCAGGAGGTGGCCATGCGGATCCAGTCGTTCCTCATGGGCGCGATCTCCCGGAGGAGAGGGAGGAGCGACTTCTCCTCTTCCTCGAAGGAGAAGGAGGAGAGGTCGTGCCCTGCCCCGAGGTAGTCGTAGCAAGAGGACCCGAAGTCCGTCGAGGAGATGGTGAGGCGGAGGAGGGAGTAGTTGAGCCCCTCCTTCCCGAAGAGAAGGGAGAACGCCTCCTTCCTCGTCCCCTCGCCCATCTCGTGGAGGAGCTCCTGGGAAGCCCTGGTGAGGGCGCCCCCGAACCCAAGGAAGGAAGGCCCTTCCTCGCTGGGATCGACGTAGATGAGGCGGGCGTCGAGCGAAAGGGTCTCGTCGAAGGAGAGGGGCGGGAGCTCGCTCACCCTCTCCTGGCTCCTCCTCGTGGTACGGTAGCGGCGGATCATAGGGCGATCGCGTTGATCTTCACAACGCCCTCCCAGTTCTCGAACTTGTACTGGACGCCTTCGCTTTCGATGGTGGCCGAATAGTCAGGAGCGTCGTCCGTCGTGAACTCGAAGGAGGCGCTCCCGCCGGGCCCGAGGAGGAAGAGGTCGTACCAGGTGCCCCGCTTCTCGAGGACCCGAAGGTCGAAGTCGATGCGGATCCTGTTCTCCCCGAGGTCGATCGCCTCGGAGGAGACGTGCTCCTCGTTGTTGATGTCCTTCACGTAGATGGCGCTCCCGAGTCCAAGCTCCGAGGTCACCTTCCCCTCGTAGCGGAACGTCGGCACTCCCTCGACCATGAGGAGCTCGATCTTGTCCTCCGCCACCTCGAAGAAGTCCTCGCGGAAGCGGATGGCCGCGCTCCGGTAGTCGACGAGGCCGTTCTTCCCGATGAGGCGGATGAAGTAGTAGGGCTTCTCCTCGTCCGGGGTCTTGTCGATGTACTCGTTCGTCGTGATGTAGATGGGATCGTCCTCCCCATCCGCGGTGAGGTTCACCTTCTCGGCCCTCTCGTCGAAGACGGGCTCGCTGCTCCGCCAGACTTCCTTCCCGTAGGGATCGCAGAAGGAGGACCAGCTCATGCCGGTGTCGAGGGTGAAGTTCGTCTGGATGTAGCCGCCCTCCATCTCGACGATCGAGGGGTTGGCGCGCGGGATGGTGATGGAAAGGTCGCCTTCGACGTCCCCCTTCACCATGTGGAGGGCGTGCTCCCCGGGCATCGCCTCGAGGACGCCCTTGTAGACGCCGTCCTCATAGGCCAGATCGAGGAGAGGGTCCTCCTCGTCGGCCATCATTCCCTCGGCGAGGTGGAAGCTCACTCCCTCCCCCGCCGCCGTCTCGATCTCGACGTCGAAGACGCCGTAGGAAGTCTGGGTGAGGGTCACCCCGTCGGGCTCGATCGCCTCGTAGGGCTCGCCCTCCCCGTCGGTGAGGAGGAGGGTCGTGACCGACTGGGGCTGAACCGTGACGCTCGCCATCTTGTCCCCGACGACGACGTCGACGGCCTCCTCGACCCTGTCGGAGGTGTTGACGATGGCGACGGTCGTCGTCCCGTCCTGGTTCTTCATCGCCGCAGTGACGATGGTGCCGAAGTTCGTGCTCTCGGAGCTCACCCACTGGGGCATCTCCCCGTCCTCGATGTGCGAGAACTTGGAGAGGTGGAGCATCGCGTAGTAGGAGGCGCTGAAGGAATAGGAGCCGTCGGGATTAAGGGTGATGATGCCGTAGCAGGTCGCGCTATTCCCCTTCACGGGCTTCCCGTTGGGGTCGAGGACGAGGTTCCAGTAGGTGGAGCCGGAGTAGCCCTGCCCCGCGGGGCCGATCGCGACGTTATCCGCCGACCAGCTGAGGTTCTGGGCGAAGTCGACGGAGCTCGAGCTCTCGGTGACCTCGGTGACGAAGACGGGATATTCCCCATAGGTGGCGTTCTGCTTGGTCTCGTAGATGAAGTCCCCGTAGACGTTGGGCCAGTTGCCGTCGTAGCAGTGGACGGCGAAGCCTCCGAGCGCCCCGGAGAGGGCGTCCCCGTCGGCGAGGACGGCGGCGTAGCTGTCGAAGGTCAGGTCGAGGGCGCTCCCGACGTTATGGTCGTAGCCGAGGATCTTCGCCTCGTAGTCGCTTTCGGAGAGGTATTCCCCGAGAAGCTTGGCGACCCGGTACTGCTGGGCGCTGTCCATCATCATGCAGGGGTACTGGACGAAGCCGACGAGGGGCTCGTTGACGATGGAAAGGTAGTCGACCGGCACCCCGGCCTCCGCGTAGGCCTCGACGGCCTTGAAGAGGTAGTGGGCGTAGGCCTTCTCCTCGTTGCTGGGATTCTCGAGCTCCTGGTTGTCCGAGCCGATGAGCCGCCCGCCCACGAGGTTCCCCGAGGTCTTCATCCACGCGGGGGCGCTCCAGGGGGCGGCGATGATCTCGACGTCGGGGTTGATCTCGACGATCTCGCGGAGGACAGGGATGAGGAAGCGCTCGTCCTTCGCGATCGAGAAGTGCTCGAGGGTGTAGTCCTTCGCCCCGTCCACGTCGTCGAAGGTGTAGAAGTCTTCCTCCGAGAGCGTGTAGTCGCTCGTCCCCCAGGGGACGCGGACGAGGGAGAAGTGGGCTCCCGACTCCCCGTAGAGCGACTCGAGGATCTCGTGGCGGAGCTCCTCGTCGAGCTGGCTCAGGAGGTAGGCGCTGGAATGGGTGAGGGCGCCGCCGTTCCCGTGGTAGGGGGCGATGGACTCGTCCCCGACGACGACCTCGCTATGGCCGAGGTACTCGTAGGGCGTAAGCTCGATGTCGCTCGTCCGCTGGAAGAGGCGGCTCCGGCTGCCGGTGGTCTCGTAGACCTGCGCGATCGTGTAGCCTTCCTCCTCGGAGACCGAGGCGGACCCGCTTTCCTTGCCTTCCCCGTCCCCGCAGGAGGCGAGAGGAAGCGCGAGAGCGAGGGCGAGGATGGGAAGAAGAAGTTTCTTTTGCATGGGATTACTCCTTAACGCCTCCGAGGGAGATCCCCTGGAGGATGTATTTCTGCAGGACGAAGAAGATGACGATGAGGGGCAGGCTCGTGATGACGGAGCCGGCAAGCATCTGCGGGTAGCGGTTCGGGTCGCTCCGGCCGGCGGAGACGAGCTCCCCGAGCGAGCGGGCGAGGGTCCACACCTCGTTGTTGGTCGGGAGGGCGAGGAGCGTCCACATGAAGTTGTTGTAGTTCCACATGAACGTCGTGATCCCGAGGACGACGAGCATCGGGCTGACGAGGGGAAGGCAGATGGTGAAGAAGACGCGGAGGGAGCCCGCCCCGTCCATCACGGCGGCCTCCTCGAGCTCCTTGGAAAGCCCCATGAACTGCTGGCGCATGAGGAAGACGTTGTAGATCGACATCACAAAGGGAAGGATGAGCGCCCAGATGGTGTCGATGGTGCCCAGCGCCTGGCAGATGACCAGGTTCGGGATCGTCATGATGGCGCCCGGGATCATCATCGCGGCCAGGACGAAGGGGAAGAGCCACTTCCTCCCCGCGAAGTCGATCCGCGCGAAGGCGTAGCCCGCCATCGCGTTCAGGACGAGGTTGAGCGCGGTGTTGACGACGCACACCACCATCGTGTTCATGAACACGCGCCCGAGGTTGAGTGACTCAAGGGCGTTCGTGTAGTTCACGAACACGAACTGGAGGTTCCCGTTCTCGTCGACCGGGAAGAGCTGGAAGCCGGGGCGGAAGATCGCCTCGGGCGTCTTGAAGGAGGCGAGGACGAGCCAGATGTAGGGGAAGACGAAGAGGAAGGCGAGGATCCCGAGGATGAGGTAGGTGGCGACTTTCGCCGCGACCTTCTTCGGGTCCTTCCTGCTACTTGTTCCCTTCCGCCTGAAGCTCGACCATGAGACGGAGCGTGTCGCCATAGGCCCTCCTTTTCTTTCTCTTGCCGGAGCCGTCCCCCTGGGGGACGACCGCGTACTGGATGAAGACGAACACCATGATGATGAGGAAGAGGATGTAGCTCATCGCGCTGGCCATCCCGACCTCGCTGTTGTCGTTATATAGCCCGTAGATCTCGAGCATGACCGTCGTCGTCCCGTAGGCGCCGTCGGTCATGAGGTACATCTGGTCGAAGGCCTGGAGCCCGCCGATGGTCGAGGTGATGAGGAGGAAGAAGAGGGTCGGGAGGACGCCGGGGATCGTCACGTGGAAGAACTTCCGGATCGCCCCGCCTCCGTCGACCTCGCACGCCTCGTATAGCTGCGGGTTGATGTTCTTCATCGCCGAAAGGACGATGAGGACGTTGTAGCCGAGCCCGCCCCACACCGACATGAAGGCGAGGGTGGGGAGGGCGGTGTCGCTCGAGTGGAGCAGGTTGATGTCCGTCCCGAACGCCTGGTTGATCGCGCCCACGAGCCCATAGGAGGGATCGAGCATGTAGATCCACATCGCCGAGACCGCGACCCCCGCGGTGACCGAGGGGATGTAGAAGCACGTCTTGAAGAAGCGCTCCCCCTTGATCTTGCTGTTGAGGAGGGCGGCGACGAGGAGGGCGAGGACAAGGGAGGCAGGGACGGTGTAGAGGACGTAGAGGAACGTCGTTCCGATCGAGGGCCAGAAGTCCGGATAGAGGATGGGGTCCGTGAACACCTCGATGTAGTTTTCCAGCCCGAGGAAGGTATAGCTCTCGCTATAGCCGTTCCAGTCGGTCATCGAGTAGAAGAAGGACAGGATGATCGGCGCGAGCTGGAAGAGGGCGAAGTAGACGACGAGCGGCAGGATGAAAAGCCAGCCGCTGACGTTGTTCCTCGCCTTCCTCGATAACTCGATGCGTCTCATCCGCCTACTTCTCTAGAGTCCTGTTGCTGGCTTCCTCGGCCCAGCTGAGGGCCTCGGAGATGTCGCGCTGCTCCTCGTGGTCGAGGATGTCGGTGACGGCCTGGCCGAGATAGAGGTCGTTGACGCTCATCCAGCCCGGGACGATCGGACGCATGAGAAGCTCGTCGAACTGGTCGATGACGACCTGCTTCACGGGGTCCTCCGTCACCTGGTACTCGGTGATCGAGGGGAAGTTCCCGGTGAATTCGGCGAGAAGCTCCATTTGCTCCTTCTCCATGAGGAACTCCATGAGCTTCATCGCGCTCTCGCGCTTGGTGCTGCAGGTCGGGATGACGAGGTTCTCCCCGCCCATGACGGAGTAGTGGTGCTCCCCGGTCTTGGAAGGCATGAGGATCGCGCCGACGTCGAGGTTCGGGTTCTGCTTCCTCATGTTGTCGATGTCGTAGGAGGAGCCGATCTTGAACATGATGTCGCCGTTGATGAAGGCGTTCGTGCTGCTGCGGATGGTGTCGTCCGTCTCGTTCCGGTAGATGTCCTTGAGGAACTGGGCGGCCTCCTTGCCCTGCTCGGAGTTGAAGGCGACCTTCCCGGTCGACTCGTCGTAGAGCTTGCCCCCGCAGTTCTCGATGAAGGCCTGGAAGTACCATCCCGCGTAGCCGCCCGAGCCGATGCCGTCGAAGAGGGCGACGTCGGCGGGAGTCTCGATCGCCTTCCATTCCGCCCAGGTCTCCGGGGCTTCCTCGTCCGAGACGAGCGCGCGGTTATAGAAGAGGACGGAGGCGGTGAGGTTCAGGGGAAGGCCGTAAAGCTTCCCTTCGTAGCGGTTCGTCGCAAGGGCGGACTCGTTGAAGGCGTCGAGGTCGATCGTCTCCGGCAGGAGGTCGTCGATGGCGCTGATGGAGCCGTCGGAGGCGTAGGTCGCGATGAGCGGCTGGTCCATGTAGGCGAGGTCGGGCTTATAGCTCCCGCGGCTGATGGCGGACTTGAAGGTGGAGTCGTAGTTGTCCTTCGGGACGGCGTTCAGGCGGACCTGGATCCCGGTTTCCTCCGTGAACTCCTCGATGAGCCCCTGGAGGGCGCGCTGGTCGTCCTGGTCGCTGGGCTGGTAGACCATGAAGTTGATCTGCTCGGCGGCTCCGGAACCTCCTCCGGTATCGCCATTATCCGTGCATCCGGCGAGGGTGGCTCCCGCCATGGCGAGGGCCATCGCGGCGAGCGGCAGGGTTTTCTTGAGTGACATTTGTATGCCTCCTTTGTTATTTACATTGCGTGGTAGCGTTAACATCCGGGAAGAAGAAAACAGCCTTCCCTAGGTCGAGTCCCCCTCGACGAGGGTCGGGACGATGAGGCGGCACTCCGTGGCAAGGCCCGGCGCCTCGTCGATCCTTTCCACGAGGCGCTCGGCGAGCATCTTCCCGATCTCGTAGATCGGCTGGCGGACGCTGGTGAGGCGCTGGACGGCCAGGCGCTCCCTCCCGATCGCGTCGTACCCGCCGACGGCGATCCCTCCCGGAACGGGGATCCTCCTGTCGTGCAGGTAGCGGAGCGTGCCGATGGCCATGTCGTCGGATGCGCAGAGGATGGCGTCGTAGGGAATCTCCCCATCCTCCCCGAAGGCGGCGCGGAGCGTCTTGTAGGCGTCCTCGGCGTTGTTCGCGGAGCGGAGGATGTCCTTCTCCGCGCCCAGTGGAAGCATCGAAAGGAACCCGCGCTCGCGGTCGCGCACGAAGGGACGGTCCTCGTCGATCGAAAGGAAGAGCGGCCTCTTCTTCCCGCGGGAGAGGACGTGCTCGGTCATGAGGCGGAGGCCCTCGAAGTTGTTCACGTCGATCGAGTCGATCCCGTCCACGTGCCCGAAGAGGACGCAGTTCTTCTTCCTCGCAAGCTCGAGCGCCGGCTCGATGTCATGCTCCCGGAGGCCCATGAGGACGATGCCGTCGCAAGGCTCCCCGGCGTACCAGCTCCTCTTGACGATGAGGGAGCGGTCCCGCTCCCCAAGGGCCTCGCCGATGCCGGCGACGACGTTCATGAAGAAGAGGTTCGTGGCCTCGTAGTCGCTCGGGATGTACACGTAGGCGATCGAGGTCTTCCCAGCGCTCAGGGCGCGCGCCACCGAGTTCGGGTAGTACTGGAGCTCCCTCACCGCGGAAAGGATGGCGGCCCTCGTGTCCTCCTTCAGCACCTCGGGGTGGTTGAGGGCGCGCGAGACGGTCATGATCGAGTAGCCGGTCTTGTCGGCTATCGCGCGCAGCGTCGGGAACTCGCCGTTTCTCCTCATAAAAATGAAACCGCTTCCACCCGTATTGTAAGTGCGTATAATAGCGCTTGCAAGATAAATGTTATCGCTAACAGGAGGAAACCCAATGTCTGAGGAAAAAGAAGGTAAAAAGACGGGAAACGCCCTTTCCGCCTGGCTCGGGAAGCAGGTGGACGGAATCAAGGAGGGCTTCCGGACGAGAAGAGAGGCGAAGAAGAGCGACCGCCTCCGCCTGAAGGAAAGGGAGCGGAACTACCGCCGGCTCCTGAAGGAGGAGAGGGAGCGCCGGGAGTCCGAGGGCGCCTACCTCCCCGACAAGGACTGCTTCCTCGAGCTCCGCCACGTCAACAAGGTGTACGACGGCTTCGTCCAGGCGGTCGAGGACTTCAACCTCCAGGTGCACGAGCACGAGTTCATCGTCTTCGTCGGCCCTTCCGGCTGCGGGAAGTCCACGACCCTCCGCATGATCGCCGGCCTCGAGGACATCACCACCGGGGACCTTTATATCGACGGGGAGCGCGCGAACAACCGGGCCCCCAAGGACAGGAACATGGCGATGGTGTTCCAGAGCTACGCCCTCTACCCCCACATGAACGTCTACCAGAACATGGCCTTTTCCCTCAAGCTCCGCCACGAGAAGAGGGAGGAGATCTACGAGAGGGTGAAGGTCGCCGCGAAGATCCTCGAGCTCGGCGACTACCTCGACCGGAAGCCCAAGGAACTATCCGGCGGCCAGCGCCAGAGGGTAGCCCTCGGGCGCGCGATCGTGCGGAACGCCCGCGTGTTCCTCATGGACGAGCCTCTTTCGAACCTCGACGCCAAGCTCCGCGTCCAGATGAGGGCGTCCATCGTCAAGCTCCATAACGAGCTGAAGGCCACGACCATCTACGTCACCCACGACCAGACCGAGGCGATGACGATGGCGACCAGGATCGTCGTCATGCGGGACGGGAGGATCCAGCAGATCGGCACTCCCCAGGAAATCTTCGACCATCCGGCGAACGCCTTCGTCGCCACCTTCATCGGGGCCCCGGCGATGAACATCCTCGAGGCGGAGTACCGGAAGTCCGGCTCCATCCACTTCCAGGGCGGCGCCTCCATCGCCCTCACCAAGGACGAGATCGCCCGGATCGAGGGCTTCTACGACGACTACGAGAGGCGCCTCCAGGAAGGGATCGAGGAGGAGAAGGCCGCCCTCAGGGAAGAGATCGAGGAGAACCCGAAGATCAAGGACAAGGAGGAGGCGCTCAGGAACTTCGGGAGCGAGAAGCTGGCCAAGCTCGAGGAAACCCTCCACCGCCTCCAGTTCGAACGGGCCAAGGACGCGATGAGGATCCTCTACGGCATCCGCCCGGAGGACATCCGCCGGGAAGGGAAGGACCCTCTCTTCCAGGCGAAGATCGACGTCGCCGAGCTCATGGGCCGCGAGTACGACCTCCACTTCCCCTTCGGAGGGAAGGACGTCGTCGCCAAGACCGACGCCAGGGAGACGGTCCTCGTCGGGGACGAAATCGGCTTCTCCTTCGACACCCTCAAGGCGCACGTCTTCGATCCCATCTCCACGAAGGCGATCTTCTAAGGGAAGGAATCCCTTCGCCCTCTTCCTTCGGGAGGAGGGCTTTTTGCATGGATCGTCCGTTTCCTTTTTCCAGCGTTTGATGCGCCTTTTGCAGGCTAGCCGGGGGAAAATGAAGAAGGCCTCTGGGGAAATTGAGGAAGTTCTACGTCGTTAATTCGCGAGGAATAACCATCCAATGCCTTGGCAAACCACCGCAAACGGAACGCTTAATTGCGAATTTCCCAGCAGATCTCAACTGGAGGCAGGAAATTCCCAAGACAAGGAAAAGGCGCCCCCGCAGGGGCGCCCGTGGGGATGGGCCAGGCCCTAGCCCATCACGTAGGAGAAGGAGGCCGCGGTGCCGCTCACGGTGATCATCGTGAAGAGGATCGCGTTGATGAGGGAGCCGAGCCAGACGTTCCCCGTCTTCTTGTAGAGGAGGCGGGAGATGATCGTGGCGATCACGAGGATCGGGATGATCGGGAAGAGGACGATATAGCCGAGGGCCATGTCGCCCTGCCAGAGGACGCCGGTGCTCTTGAAGGTGCCGTACTGGATCATGATGACGAGGAAGATGCCGAAGACGTTGAAGAAGGCATTGATCGCGATCGTCGCCCACTCCGGCATGGTCGAGGTCCGGTAGGTCTGGTTCGCGATGCCGTTGAGGAGGTAGAAGAGGCCGAAGAAGAGGAGGTAGCGCATCGCGGTCGGGACCATCTCCGGGACGTTGAACACCTTCATGGCGAACGTCCAGATGCGGAAGTCGGTCTTCCAGATGCCCCAGTTGATGAAGAGGATGAGGTAGAGGACGATGACGATCCCGAAGGCGAGGACGACCGTCTTCATGAGGTTCGTCCCGCTGATCTTCGCGGTCGAGAAGGGGTTATCGACGGGCACGAGCTCATCAGGGTTGTTCCGGTACTTCCACTTGTTCATGAAGTAGCGGACCAAGTAGAAGAGGAGCACCATGCCGCAGGCGAAGAGGCCGCAGGCGACGGACCATAGCGCCACCCAGTTGGTCGTATCCTGGGGATAGAGCTGGGTGTTGGGGAACCACCTGTCGCCCCATTCGTTGACGAAGCTCTGGATCGAGAAGCCGGCGAAGATGGTGCAGGCGACGGCCGGCAGGAAGTAGAACACCCAGTCCAAGGGACCCTTCAGCGGCTTCTCTTCCTTCTTGACCTCTTCCTCCGTCACCGGCACGTCGCGATAGGCGATGGCGACGTCCCTGGGGCCTTCGCCGCCATTCCCGGAAGGAGCGAGGGCGAGCTCCGCCTTGACCCTCCTGGTCCTGAGCGACTGGAAGAAGGGGATCGTGAGGGCGAGGGAGACGAGCGGGAAGATGAGGAAGAAGATGGCGATGAGGCCGATGAGGGCGAAGGCTTCCTTCAGCCACCAGACCTGGTTGTAGGTGTCGATGACGGAGTAGCCATCCGGCGTCCCGAAGGCGGTGTAGAAGAAGTCGACGAGGTTCGCCGTCGAAGGGATGGACCAGTGGTTGAGCGGGTGGATCTCGTCCGCCTCGTAGATGACGCGGAAGGGCTCGTCGATGGCGGTCCCGAGGGTGCGATCGACCACTTCCCCGTTCACGTAGTAGGCGCAGTTCTCGACGTTGATCTCGCCGCCTTCCTCATAGGCGAGGCCGACGAAGTTCGCGGCGGTCGTGCTATGGAGGAACTCGCGGGAGATGGTGGGGTTCCCGGAGGCGTCCACCCCCGAGAAGAAGAACTCGTCGTCATTGGCCTTGAGGAAGCCGACGTCGACGTCCGCCCCCGCGCCCATGAAGCTGGACCAGCCCTGCATGAGCCCGGCAGAGATGATGCCAACGGAAGCATCCTGCATGAGGGTCATCGCGGTGGTGAAGCCGCCCATCGAGTGGCCGGAGATGCCAATCCTGTCCTTGTCGACGTAGTCGAGGTTATAGAGGTACTTGGCGGAGTCATAAAGGCCGTTGGTGGCCATCATGGCGCCCGTGTCTCCCGTGTTCTCGTAGTTCCCGTGGCCCTCGCGGTCGATGGCGAGGACGACGAAGCCGCGGCGGGCCAGCTCGATCGCGAAGGGGAGCTGGAGCTCGCGGTTGTTGAGATAGCCGTGGGTCAATACGACGCCAGGATGCGGGGTCTCCGCGGTCGCGGAGTTGGGCTTGAAGAGGAGGCCTGAGACGACCTTGCCGGCGATATCGGTCTCCTGCTCGGTCTGGTTCCCTTCCGCGTCGACGACGATCGAGGTCATGACGCCTTCGTTCGTCGCGTCCCTGAGGTCGGAGACGGTTAGGCTATAGCCTGCCGTCTGGACGAGGGAGCCGCAGAAGGAGCTGATGAGGATGGCAAGGAGGCCGATCGCGAGGCAGATCAGGCTTTTCTTGTGCTCTTTGAAGTAGTTCTTCAGCATGTTTCCTTCTTTCTTCCTTTCTTTTCTAGAGTCGGACGGAGAATGGGGTCGCTATTCCTTCATGCACGCCATCCGGACGGCCCTGTGCCAGCCCGTGAGACGCCTTTCCCTCCTTTCCAGGTCCATCGAGGGGAGGAACTCCCGCTCGATCTCCTTGTTGCATTTGATGTCCTCGATGTCCGCCCAGTAGCCGACCTTGAGCCCGGCGAGGTAGGCGGCCCCCAGGGCGGTGACTTCCACCACCTTGGGACGGACGACCTTGGCGCCGAGGATGTCGGACTGGAACTGCATGAGGAAGTCGTTCCTGGATGCGCCCCCGTCGACGTTGAGGGAGCGGAGCTCGACCTGGAGGTCCTCCTCCATGGCTTTATAGATGTCGTAGACCTGGTAGGCGATCCCTTCCAGGGCGGCGCGGATGAAGTGCTCCTTCTTCGTCCCGCGGGTGAGCCCGCAGACGATGCCGCGGACGTCGGGCTCCCAGTGGGGCGCCCCGAGGCCGACGAAGGAGGGGACGATGTAGACCCCGTTGCAGGAGTCGACGGCGTTGGCGTACTTCTCCGTCTCTGCGGCGTTCCGGATGAGCCTCATCTCGTCGCGGAGCCACTGGACGATCGCGCCCCCGACGAAGACGGAGCCCTCGAGGACGTAGCTCGGCTTCTCCCCGTCGAGGGAGGCGGAGAGGGTGGTGATGAGCCCGTGCTTGGAGCAGACGCACTTGTCGCCGGTGTTGGCGAGGAGGAAGCAGCCGGTCCCGAAGGTGTTCTTGACCTCGCCCTTCTTCACGCAGAGCTGCCCGAAGAGGGCGGCCTGCTGGTCGCCGACGACGCCGGAGATGGGGATCTTGTGGCCGAGGAGCCCTTCCTCCGCGTAGCCGTACATATAGGAGGAGGGATGGACCTCGGGGAGCATGCTCCGCGGGATCCCGAAGAGAGCGAGGAGCTCCTCGTCCCATTCGAGGGTGTGGATGTTGAAGAGCATCGTCCTGGAGGCGTTCGTATAGTCGGTCGCGAAGACCCTGCCCCCGGAGAGCCGCCACATGAGGTAGGTGTCGACCGTGCCGAAGAGGAGCTTCCCTTCCTCGGCCCTCTTCCTCGCCCCCTCGACGTTATCGAGGATCCACTTGATCTTGGTCGCGGAGAAGTAGGCGTCGATGACGAGGCCCGTCTTCTCGTAGATCATGTCCTTGTAGCCCTTCTCGATCAGCATGTCGCAGAAGGGGGCGGTCCGCCGGCACTGCCAGACGATCGCGTTGTAGACCGGTTCCCCGGTCTCCTTGTCCCAGACGATCGTGGTCTCGCGCTGGTTGGTGATGCCGATGGCCATGATGTCCTTCGGCTGGACCTTCGCGCGGATGAGCGCCTCGGGGATGACTCCGAGCTGGGAGCCGAGGATCTCGACGGGGTCGTGCTCGACCCAGCCGGTGTGGGGGTAGATCTGGGCGAACTCCTGCTGGGCGAGCCCCTTGATCTCCCCGTGGCGGTCGAAGACGATCGCCCGCGACGAAGTGGTGCCCTGGTCCAGGGCGAGGATGTACTTCCCGCTATCCATCTTGCCTCCTTAGGACGGTCTTGGTCGCGACGACGTCGACCCCGGTCCCCATGACGTCCGGGACGAGGACGTCCCCCTCGTGGACGGGGGCCTCGACCTTCTTCGCCCGGATTTCCTTGAGGACCTCGAAGATGAGCCTCTTCTCGACGGAGTCCTTCGTCTTGCAGGAGACCATCGCGATCTCCCCGCCTTCGACGGGGCAGATGGAGGTGACGACGCGCTTGGGGCAGGTGACCTCGTCCCTGGCGTACTTGGCGCCCCTGGGGCAGGTGTTCCCCGTGACCTTGAGGTCGTTCATGTCGCTGTCGTCGACCTTGATGTGGCAGCCCAGCGGGCAGCAGATGCAGATGAGCTCGCGCATGGCTATCCCCTCCTCCGCAAGGCGATCTCGACTTCCTTGCCTTCCTTGATCTTCCGGACGACGTCCTCCTTCGCGAAGAGCGTCTCCATCTCGCCCGGGGTGACGATCTGCTTGATCTTCCGGGCGACGGTCTCCCCGTCGACGAGAATGGCGATCTCGACGTTCTTGTAGACGTTATTGACCCTCATCTTGAACTGGATGGGCGCGAAGTCGCCGTTCCGGAGGATCTTCTGGGGGACGCTGTAGCGGATGCCCCCGCTCGTCTTGATCTCGATCGCCTCTTCCCCGGAGGAGATTTCCTTATGGAGGTATCTCGCCGCGGAGCGCCCGGCGTTCCGCGCTTCCTCCGAGACGAAGTCGACGAGGTCATGGACATGGAGGACGTTCCCGCATTCGAAGACGCCCTCGAGGTTCGTCATCATGTTCTCGTCGACGATGGCGCCGCTCGTCACTCTCGATAGCTCGACCCCGCAGCCCCTGGCCAGCTCGTTCTCCGGAAGGAGGCCGACGGAAAGGAGGAGGGTGTCGCAGGGGATCTCGAAGGCGGTGTCCATCATGGGCGAGAGATGCTCGTCGACCTTGGCGACGGTGACGCTTTCGACGCGGTCCTTGCCCTTGATCCTCACGACCGTGTGGGAGAAGTAGAGGGGGATGTCGAAGTCGTTCAGGCACTGGACGATGTTGCGGTTCAGCCCCGAGCTATAGGGCATGAGCTCGAGGACGGCCTTGACCTTGGCCCCTTCGAAGGTCATGCGCCTTGCCATGATGAGGCCGATGTCTCCCGAGCCGAGGATGACGACTTCCTTCCCGACCTTGAGCCCGTCGATGTTGACGAGCTTCTGGGCGGTCCCGGCGGAATAGATGCCGGCGCAGCGGCTCCCGGCGATGTTGATCGCGCCCCTGGGGCGCTCGCGGCAGCCGCAGGCGAGGACGATGGCGTCCGCCTGGATGAGGAGGAGCCCGTCCTCCTGGCTGACGGCGGTGACGACCTTGTCCTTGCTCACGTCGATGACGGTCGCGCCGAGCTTGTAGGGGATCTTCCGCTCGAGGACCTCGCGGATGAAGCGCGAGGCGTACTCGGGGCCGGTCAGCTCCTCCTTGAACGTGTGGAGCCCGAAGCCGTTATGGATGCACTGGTTCAGGATCCCGCCCAGCTGGTCCTCGCGCTCGAGGATGAGGATGTCCCGGAGGCCTTCCTCGTAGGCCCCCAGGGCGGCGGCAAGCCCCGCGGGGCCTCCGCCGACGATCACTAGCTCATGATGGATCATATGGTTACCTCTTCCGCGCCAGGAAGGACGAGCGCCCTTTCTTCGTGACGTCGGTGATGTCTTCCTTCAGCTCGCGGGCGAGGATCTCCATCGCCTTGGGGGTGCAGAATCCCATCTGGCACCTTCCCATCCCGGCGCGGGTCCTCCGCTTGATGCCGTCGAGGTCCTTTGCCCCGGGCACCCGGCGGATCGCCTCGACGATCTCGCCCTCGCTCACCACCTCGCAGCGGCAGATGATGTGCCCGTAGAGGGGGTTCTCCTTGATAAGGGATTCCCGTTCCTCGTTGGTAAGCTCCGCGATCCGCGGGATCGCCTTCCGCACCGGGTCGAAGCCCTTCTTTTCCTTGAGGCCCATCTTCCCCGCGATCTCGGAGGAAGCATGGACGGCGATGGCCGGGGCGGAGGTCAGGCCCGGGGACTCGATCGCGGCGATCTCGTAGAAGCCCTGGACGTTCCCGTCGTAGCCGACGATGAAGTCATCCGTCTCCTTCGCGTGCGCCCTGAGCCCGGCGAACTGGGTGATGATCCCCCTCTTCGGGAGCGATGGCATCGTGAGGAGCGCCTTCTTCCAGATCTCATCGAGCCCCTCGACGGAAGTATCTGTGTCCTCCTTGTCCCCCTGGTCGTGGGCGTTCGGGCCCACCAGGAGGTTCCCGTGGGTGGTCGGTGCGACGAGGATGCCCTTCCCCATCTTCGTGGGGGTCTGGAAAAGGGTGTGGGAGGCCATGCCCCCGTACATCTTGTCGAGGAGGACGTACTCGCCTTTCCTCGGGACGATGTGGTAGGGGGAATCCCCGCCCGCGACCATCATGTGGATCTGGTCGGCGTGGACGCCGGCGCAGTTGACGAGCGTGCGGCATTCCTCGTGAGTGCCGTCCGTGAACTCGAGGAGGAACTTCTCGCCCTCCTTCCAGATGGAGCGGACCTCCTTCCCGAGGGCGAACTCCGCCCCGTTATGGGCGGCGTTCTCCGCATAGGCGATCGTCATCTCGTAAGGAGAGACGAGCGCGGAGGAGGGCGCGTAGAGGGCGTGCCTCACCTCAGGGTTGATCCCGGGCTCCAGCTTCAGGATCTCCTCCCCATGGATGATGCGGAGGTCGGGGACGCCGTTCTTGACGCCCCTCTCGTAGAGCTCCTCGATCTTCGGGAGCGATTCCTCGTCGAAGCCAAGGACGAGGGCGCCGTTTTCCTTCATGGGGAAATCCAGCTCCTTCGCCAGCTTCTTGATGAGACGGTTGCCTCCGACGTTGAACTTCGCCTTGAGCGTGCCGGGCTCGGCGTCGAAGCCCGCGTGCGCGATGCCGGAGTTCGCCTTGCTGGTCCCGCAGGAGACGTCGTCCTCCTTGTCGACCACCAGCACGGAGACCTCGTAGCGCGAAAGTTCCCTCGCCAAAGAGCAACCGACGATGCCGGCGCCTATTACGATGATGTCGTGACCCATGTGAGCCTCCACTTGTGCTCTTATCATGGGGGAGGCGGAAAACCTTGGCAAGAGGGGAAATGAAAGGGCTTTCAGTAATTTATACCGAAAACAATTTCCTACAGAACCACCTAGTTCCTTTCTATATGGAAAACTAGGGCGGCGCTGGATAATTAAGCGCCTTTCAGAAAAGACCCTTCAAAACGTAAATGGCAGGCAACTAGAGCCCGAGGACCTTCCTCGCCCAAAGGGCGGGATCCCCGTCGTTCAGAAGGGCCCCGTCCTCGAAATGGAGGCCGGGGTAGGTCGCCCGTAGCCGCCGGACCGCGCCTTCGATGGGGCTGCTCCCGGAGGTCGCGAAGGGGATGATTCTCACTCCTTCAAGGGGCTCGCCGTCGAGGAAGGTGTCGACCGGCCTGGGGGCGACGTACCACCAGATGGGAAAGCCGAGGAAAAGTACGTCCGGCTTCTCGAGGTCCGGCATGGCCTTCAGCTCCGGACGGGCGAACTCGTTCCGCATCTCCCTTGAGCTCAGGCTCTCCTTGTCGTTCCAGTCGAGGTCTTTCATGGAATAGGGGTCCTTGGGCTCGATCTCGACGAGCTTCCCTCCCACCGCCTCGTGGATGAGGCGCGCGACCCTCGCGGTCCTCCCTTGGGGAGAGAAATAGGCAATCGCGATTTTCATGCAGTTCCAGTTCCTTTCTATGGATATTCGTAATTCATCCTTATTTTGCAGCCTGGCGGATGAAGTTGGTGCGGACTTTCTCTTCCTCCTCGACGGAGTAGATCCCTTCCTTCTTCGCAAGGCCGATGGCCTTCAGGATCCTCGCCATCTCGCGTCCGAGGACGCGGATCGTCTGGAGTCCCTCGAGGTCCTCCTCGACCTCCTCCGGCGTATTGCCGTGCACCTGGTTCCAGTAGTTGGAGGAGACGATGGGCATCCGGTGCATCCCGAAGTAGCGGTTGATCCTGTCGTAGGCGACGCTTCCCCCGCCTCTCCGGCAGGAGACGATCGCGGCGCCCGGCTTCCCGACGGCCTTCTTCCCGTAGGCGTAGAAGAGCCGGTCCAGGAAGCACTGGAGCTGTCCCGAGGGTCCCGCGTAGTAGACCGGGCTTCCGAAGGCGAAGCCGTCGAACTCGTCGAGCCGTTCCCCGATTTCGGAGACGATGTCCTTCTGGACGCATCCCTTCCCCGTGCGGTGGCAGCTCCCGCAGGCGAGGCATCCCCCTATCGGCCTCGCCCCGATCCAAAGGAGTTCCGTCCCGATGCCCTCCTTCTCCAAGGCGTCCTTCATTTCCTTCAGGGCGCGGTCGGTGCACCCGTGCTGGCGCGGGCTGCCGTTCACCAAAAGAACCTTCATCCGTCTCCCTCCTTTGCTCCAAGGTATCACTCCCGTCAACGGGATGGGTTAGGATTTCCTCATGGAAGAAGTCCTCGACAGAAACGTTCTCCTGAGCCAGGGCTTCCAAGAGCAAGACGGCGTCTTTTCCAAGGACATTCCCTATCCGGGAGGAGGCTTTTTCCTCCGCCTCAGGGCGAGGACGGACGGGGAGATCGAGGAAGAGACCATCGAGGTGGACACGGGGCTTCCCTATCTCCTCCTGGGAGTTCCCGCGGCAAGGGGCGAGTTCGTCGAGGACGTGAGGAGGAGGCACGACGCCCTGATGGAGAAGGTCCTCTGGGAGATCGGCTATCCCCTCTCCCCCTTCCTCAGGAACGGGGAGGAGGCGATCCGTCACTTCGAGGAGAAGTACGGGGAGAAGGCCGAGCGCCCTTTCCAGGACGGGGAGTCGCTCGTCCTGAGGACGGGCCCCAAAGGAAGCTGGTACGCGCTTTTCCTCATGGGACCCGCCCGGTATCTCGAGGAAGGCAGGGAAGGCGAGGTCCCGCTTTTGAACGTGAAATGCCCGGAGCCCCTCCACGAGGAAATCGTAAGGAGAGGCGAGGCCCTCCCCGCCTATCACATGAACAAGGCCCAGTGGCTCAGCTACTCCGTCAAGGACTCCTCAAAGGAAACATTGATCGAGGCGATCGAGCGTTCGCGCACGGAAGTCAGGAGAAAGGAAAGGCTCATCTAGGATGAAAATCAAGATAGGCAGGAAAACGTATTACGCGACCCTCTACGAGATCCCTTCCGCGGAAGCCTTCTCCTCGCTCCTCCCCCTCAAGGGGAAGGCCACGAGGATCGGGACGCAGCTATGGGCGGACCTTCCTCCGGGGATTATTCCGAAGGACGAGGAAGTGGTGAGGCAACTCAAGAGGGGCGACATATTGCTCTTCGGGGACGACACCCTCCTCATCGTCATGGAGGAAATGGAGGACCATCGCCGGTACACGGCGATCGGAAAAGTCGAGGAGGCGGAGCAACTGGGTTCCCTTCAAGGCCAGGAGTTCAACATCGCTTTCGAAAACGAGAGAAAGATACCTGAATTGCAGTGGATTTCCTTGGAAGACAGCCTGGGAAACGAGGCTTCGGTTCTTGAAGAAAGGGGCGTCGAGGGAAAGAAAGGCCTGGAGAGGGCGGTCTATCCGCTCCTAGGAGAAGGGACCGCATTGCTCGTCGGATGGGACGAGGCGAGGGAGTGGCTCATGAACGACCGGCTCCTGGGAGGGCCTCCCAAGAAACAAGAGCTCATGGGCGCCAGGCTCCTGGTGCTCGACTGGAAGAAGAAGCTGGCCGCGGAGGAGTGGGAAGGCCTGAAGGAACGGTTCGGCGATGCCTTGGTGCCTGTCCTCCCCTGGGAGAAACGAATGGGCGCAGAAACGCTTCCCTGGAGGGATGGAGACTGCCTTCTGACCTTCGAATTCGCAAAGCTCCTTTTAGGTGTGGAGAAGGTATACCTCCACGGGGTGATCCCCTTGCAGGAACAGCTCGCCTTCGAGGGCTATCTGAACTACGGGATCAAGATAAAGACGGGCCTCCTCGCCCTTCCTTCGGGGAAGGGCAAGAAGTGCGCGGCCACGCTCCTCAACCGGCCATACCGCTATCTCGACGCGATAACAACGCAGGACGGAGTCCTCATGACGACCTATGAGATCTTGTATGAAGGAGAGCCCCTCTCGTGAAGAAAAACCCCATCCTTCCTGAGTTTTTCGATGAGGACAGGTTCGGATCGCTCCTTGGGCAAAGAATTCTGAATGAGCGGAAGGCCCAAGGAATCAAAAGGGTCACGCTTGCGAAAAGAATAGGCGTCCAGTCCCAGACCCTTGCGAAATACGAGTCGGGGGAAGCGAGCCCTAGGGCGGATGTCCTAGCGAAGATCGCAAGGGAACTCGAAGTATCCTGCGATTTTCTGATGTTCGGCAATGAACTGGAAAAGGAAATGTCAGGCGAGCAGGACGAGACGATCGCGATGCTCCATGCCACAAGGCTCCTTCTGCGGACCGGAGGGTTCTTTTTTAACAAAGAGATGAAACTAGGCATCGCCTATCCCCTGTCCCAGTTCCTCCGCAATTACATCCATTTATGGATGAATCTGGCCACATTCGACCCGAAGGACCCAAAGGAACTGATAAAAATCTATAGGGACGAGCTAGGTTCACTCAACCTGCTGAAGAAGAAGCCCGGCGGCAGCATGGAAAAGGCAGTGTCCGCGAGCCAAGAAGAGAAGGCCCTTTGGGGTGCGTTCTACCATGTAGCGAAGCGAATAGAAGAAGGCTCAGACGACTAGCGCCTTGCCAGATCCGACAGAAACTGTCCAAATCGCCACCCCACGGAAGGGTCGTCCAGCATCGTCACGGTCCTTCCGGGAGGAAACGCGCCTTGGAAAGGCTGGTCCGGCGCCATCGAAACGGAATAGCTGGCAATCGGCACGCTCAAGGCATTGTCCAGGGTGGCCAAGCGCACCGTCGCCCTATGATCCCCTAGCTCATTGCCGTGCGATATCCACGGGGAATCTTCATTCGTCTGAATGTCATGGGAAAACGCAACGACCAGCGGGCCGCAGGGCATGAGGTAGATCCTGCGTCTCTTTGCTTTTCTTTCCACTAGGAAAAAGCCTTCGTCAATGTGCAGATCATCGTCCCACGTGTATTGGACGATGCCGAAGACTACATCCAAGTACTCCGCATCGAGAGCGAAATACCCGGAAACCGGATCGCGCTTTCGGTTCCATTCTTCCGCCACTAGGCGAAAAGCCTTCCCTGGGGCCGAGCCGACCAAGGGTTCGCACCGAAAGACGACTCCCCTTCCTTGCGCCGTTCTTAGCAAAATCCTTTGGTAACCGAAGGCGCGCTTCCCTTTCCCGAGCACAAGAGGGATCCGTTTCCCCTTCAGGCCATCGAGAAGGGAGATTTCAGGGTCCGATATCTTGAACTCTTTCATTCATACGAGGCGCCTAGCACCTGCGGCGCATCCTTTCCGCGATTTCCGATAACAAAGTCCCCCGCTCGAGGAGTTCCTCGGGCGTGGCGCCAAGCTGCTGCATGTGCTCGTCCCATAGCTCGCGGAAGCTTGCCGTGGAGCCGAGCTTCGATGCAGGTTGCTCCGAATACCTGATGACGTAGCGCCCGATCATGTCCTCCTCCCCCGTGGAAATGTCCTTGCAGAACATCGTGAATTCCTGATCCTCCTTGGCGCTCCAATGGTTGTGCATCTCGAAATTCTTCATCTCGCGAAGGTCAATGCGCCAATTGATCACATCGAGGGAGACGGCAAGAAGAAGGGAGGCTTTATCGGTAACCAGGAAAAGCCCGCAGTCCCAGCGAATCCAGTTTCCCAGCCTGCGATTGTCCACGTCCATCTCCGTCTGAATTCTTCCAATGCCAACGATTTTCCCAGCTGGAAAAGGGATAAGGGAATAGTCATGGGACTTGGAAAGGGCCCCGTTTCCTTTCTTACTCAGGCGATAGATCCCTTTGCTATATTCGTCATGGTCGCGGATATAGAGGTCTTTCAGCTCCGGCCACATCCATACCTTCCCTTTCGTGGTGATGAGCGAAGCGCTGCAGGAATATGGCCTCAGCTCATCGATCCATTTTTCCATCTCAACGCGCTCGACCCTTTCGCCGATCAACGAATTAAGGATACCGAGCTCCCTCTTGCCGATCCCGAAGAATTTCATTTCTTCTTCCTCCTTCCGGACTTGGTCCGGTATTCATTCGCGTGTTCCCTCAAATGCCATTTCATTCGCGTTCTCTCTCCCGGATGGCCCTATATAACGGATATCGATCGCCGCGCTTCCGGGAGTCGAGGTCTTGTCCCTTGCGACAAGGGTCGCCCCGGACTCATATACCGCCTTTACCATACCATTCTCTTGGGTAATGGTCTTCGCATGACGGGCAAGGTCCAGAAGCTCCTTGGTCGCGGAATTGGGATCCTCAGCCTCAAGGGTTCCCGTCTTGTTGTTGGAGTCCTTCGCCTCCTCAAGCGCTTCCTTCGCCCCCTTATGACGGTCAGCATAGTCCCCCGCGTCCTCCGCAAGGTCCGGATGGTTCGCGAATTCATTCTTGAAGACTCCCCCGCCCATATCAGTTTTCCTCCTTTCGGGAATGGGCGATCTCGATCTGGCTTGGATAGCGGTGAATGGGAATGACATCCCGATAGGGGCCGAATACGTCCTCCGGGGCAGGCCCGTAGATAAGGATCGCCTTCGGCCTGATCCTTTCGACCATCTGCTTCAGGCCTTCCTTGAAAAGAAGGCGCGCCAATCCGTCCATCCCCTTCCTCTTCTTCATGAGCCCGAGCGTCCCGATCGCCACCAGGGAACCGACGGGTATCCCGGAGAAGGCATAGCGGAAACTCTCCCTGTCGCCCCAGCGGATGTTCGGGACGACGGGAATCCCAAGGGACTCGCAGTAAGCGGAAACCGCGCGCGACCAGAAGATTCCCTCTATCTGAAGGGCGAGAGGCTCGTAGGCGAGGATCGTCGGGTCAGGGCCGATGATCCCCGCGGCACCCCTTAGCTCGTCCGCCCGCCGCCCTGGATGCTCGAGGAACGAGAGAAACTTCCGATCGGCCGTATAGAAATGGATAAGGTCCCTCTTTGTGGCCTTTCTCCTTTCCTCGTAACGGACGAGCTTTCCCGAGGGGAGGCAGGAGAACCAGCCCTTGAGGGACGGGATCCCCATGGTGGGCTCGGGGTTCCTTGAGCCCCGGAGCAGGCGGGACAAAGTCTCGCGATCGCAGCATGTCTTTTTCATGGCCCAATTTTCCAAGGGAAAGAGACTGGAAAAAGTATGTTTCCATATGGTTTTTGTCCTAGGAATTCTTCTGTTTTCGTATGTTTACTAGAAAAGAAACCATCCGATAGAAAAAGCCACCCTCGCGGGTGGCCGGGATTCCTGAGAAGGTCCCTTCGCTAGATGCCGTAGTCCTTGAGCACCTTCTTGAGGGGCTGGATGGTCCTCTTCAGAGTCCCTTCGACGAAGGGATCCTTGAGGCCCGCCTTCCTGAGGAGGGTGCGGAACGGGTATTTCCCGCCCATCTTGCAAAGGCGGAGGTACTTCTTCCACGCCTTCCCGTGATCCTTCCGGTCGAGGTTGAAGAACTGGAAGGCGATGACCTGGGCGAGGGTGTAGTCGATGTAGTAGAAGGGCGAGTTGAAGATGTGGGACTGGGTGAGCCAGCGTCCGCCCTCCATCATGTAGGGACAGCCCTCGTAGGCCTTCACCTTCCATGGCGTGTACTTGAGCTCGAGCTCATGCCACTTGGCGTTCCTCTCCTCCTTCGTCGCGTCCGGGTTCTCGTACACCCAGTGCTGGAACTCGTCGACGGTGACCCCGTAGGGCAGGAAGGAGATGCTGTCCGCGAGGTGGAGGTAGCGGTACTTGACGGGCTCGTCGAAGAAGAGGTCCATGTAGGGCTCGGCGAAGAACTCCATGGACATGGAGTCGATCTCGCAGGACTCCATCGTCGGCATCCGGTACTCAGGGATCTTGATGTCCCCGGCGAGATAGGCCTGGAAGCTATGGCCGAACTCGTGGGTGAGGACGTCGACGTCCCCGGACGTCCCGTTGAAATTGCTGAAGATGATCGGGGTCTTCTCCACCGGGAAGTAGGTCATGTAGCCGCCCGACTGCTTCCCTGGCTTCGCGTCGAGGAAGAGCAGGTGGTGGTCCACCATGAAGTTGAAGTAGTGGTCGGTCTCCGGCGAGAGGGCCTTGTACATGACCTTGGCTGCCTCCACCTTCTCCTCGGTCGTCCCGCGGGGCAGGGGGTTCCCGTCCGGGAACTGGACGTTCAGGTCGTACACGCGCATGTTCCGGATGCCGATCCTCTTCGCCTGGGCGCGGAAGAGCTTTTCCGCGAGAGGAGTGACGTAGTCATGGATGCTCTCGCGATAGGCGGCGACCTCCTCCGGCGTGTAGTCGAAGCGGTTCATCTTGACGTAGGCGAGCTCGACGTAGCTCTTGTAGCCGAGCTTCTTCGCCATGCGGTCGCGGACATGGACGAGGCGGTCGTAGATGTCCTCGAGCTTCGGACGGATGGTCGAGAGGTAGGCGTAATAGGCCTCGGAGGCTTCCTTCCTCGTCTCCCGGTCCTGGTCGACCATGAACTTGCCCATCTGGGGGAGGTTGTAGACCTCGCCGCGGAAGGGCACCTCGGCGTGCGCGATGGTGGAGCCGTACTCGCTCGTGAGGCGATTCTCCTCGACGGAGTCCTCGACGATCCTCTCGTCGAAGCCCTTGAGGGAGTACTCGTACATCTGGAAGAGAAAGGAGCCGAGCTTCTTCTCGAGGAAGGGGCGGTAGGGGCTCTCTAGGAGGGCCTTCGCGAACCGGAGGTTCTTCGCGGCGAGCACGGGCGAGTTCTCGTCCATCTCCGCGTTCGCCTTCACGTACTTCGGGTTCCTCGTGTCGAGGGTGAAGAGGACGGAGATGTGCGTCAGCTGGTCCTCCACCTTCTCCATGTAGCGGCTCATCGCCTTGAACGCCTTGAGGGCGCCCTTCTCGTCCTTGGCCCCGACGAATTGGTCGGTCAGGCTGTCGATCTTCTCCCCGACCTTCTTCCAGTTCGGGACGCGGAAGGGCCAGTCCTCGAACTTCGCTAGTTCTTTCTTCATATCGTTACCTCGCTTCCGGATGCCGTCAGGAATGCGCGGGCATCCGTTCCGCGCTATATTACGCCACGCGCAAGGAAATAGTGCTCGAGGGTGATGGGATGGAAGCGATCGAGGAGAAGATAGAGGCGGTCCTGGACAAGATCCGCCCCTTCCTCCGGAGGGAAGGCGGCGACATCGAGTACGTCGGCTTCAAGGACGGGGTCGTCTACGTCCGGATGGTGGGAGCATGCGAAGGCTGCGCCTACGTGGACGAGGACATTTCCGCGGGCGTGGAGATCATCCTCATGGAAGAAGTCCCGGGGGTGATCCGCTGCGACGGGTCGATGAACGTCCCGACGGACGTCATGGACCAATATCTCGCCCGCAAGGAAGAAGCAAAGAAAAGACCAGAGGAATCCAAATAGGATTTCCTCAAAAGAAACCACATTCTGCAAGGATAAAGAGAAAAGAGGCCGGTCTCCCGGCCTCTTCTTTTGCCTGCGGGCTAGAGGAGATCCTCGAAGACGAGCACCTTCCCTTTGAGGAGGTAGTAGACGATGTCCACCAGCCACCAGAAGGGGATGCCCACGAAAAGGAGGACGATCCCAAGCACGAGGCAGAGCGCGTTCCCGCTATCGATGGAACGGATGATCCGGTAGATCCACCAGAAGATGTCGAGGAACGGGATCATGAGGACGAGCTTCGCCCAGGAGGGAAGCGCGTCGGCGGAGGAGAGGAACTCTTTCACGAGGCCGTCTTACATCGTCTTGGCGAAGGTGAGGTGGTTAAAGAGAAGCACCCACACGAAGTCGATGAAGCCCCAGGCCCAGCCGAGGAGGAGGTAGGCGATGAGGACGATGAGCCTCAGGAGGCTGGGATGGTTGAGGAAGGCGGCGAACCTGACGAAGAGGACCACCCACCAGTTGACGAAGGGGATGATGAGGAGGATGAGCTTGACCAGCCTGCTGGTCTTGTTCCACCACTTGAGCATATCAATAAGCTCCTTTCTATGAGGCGAGTATAGACCTTCCAGAGGGATATCGCCCTATTCAGCGGACTTTTCGGAAGACTTCGAGGGAATTCGCGGCGATATACCCCTCGCGATTATGGACGTCCTCGCGGTTATGAAGGTAGCGCGTCCCGTCTGGCTTCAGGAAGACGCCTCCGGCCTCCTCGACGAGAAGCTCCCCGGGCGCAGTGTCCCATTCCTTGGTACCGGCGGAATAGCGCCACGTGAGGTCGGCGCTTCCTTCCGCGATCATGCATAGCTTCAAGGCGGCGCCTTTTTCCTCGACGGAGCTGATCAGGCCTTTGTTCCTCTCGATGGCTTCCTTCTCCTCTTCCTGGAGATGGCTCCTGCTCACGAGGACGCGGAGGTCCGTTCTCCTCAAAGAGACATGGATTCTTTCGTCCTTCCCCGTGAGCTTGTCCCTCCGCCAGGCCCCTTCTCCGCGGATGGCCCAGTAGACGTAGGGGCCGGCGACCCAGTTGATGAGGCCGATCGTCACTTCCTTCCCTTCCACATAGGCGAGGTTCGTCGTGAACTCGCCGGTCCTCGAGACGAAGTCGCTCGTCCCGTCGACGGGATCGATGACGAAGAGGGAAGATGCGCCAAGCCTCCGGAGGTCGTCCTTATGTTCCTCGGTGAGGAAGGCGGCTTCGGGATATCGCGCGTGCAGAAAGTCGCGCAGGTAGCCGTCCGCGCCCTTGTCGGCAGCGGTGACGGGGCTATCGTCATCCTTGGTCTCGACGGCGAAGTCCGTCCGGTACACCTCGAGGATCCCTTCCTCCGCCCCGCGAATGGCGAGCATCATCTCCTCCAGAAGTTTCTTCCGATCCATCTCTTCCCTCCTTGGAAAGGAAAGGGACCCGAAGGTCCCTTTCCAAAGCGTCCGTTCCTTACTCGGCCTTGCCGATGCAGCCGAACCACTCGCAGTGCTCGGTCATCGTCTCCTGGATGCCCTTCTTGCCGGGGCCGATGATCTTGCGGGGGTCGTACACCTTCTGGTCCTTGGCGATCACCTCGCGGACGATCCTGGCCCAGTACTGCTGGCACTCGGTGTTGACGTTGATCTTGCAGGTCCCAAGCGAGATCGCGCGCTGGATCTGCTCCTTGGGGATGCCCGAGCCTCCGTGGAGGACGAGCGGCAGCTTCACGAGGTTATGGATGACCTCCATCTCCTTGAAGCCGAGCTTCGGTTCCCCGTGGTAGGGCCCGTGGACGGAACCGAGGGCGGGGGCGAGGCAGTCGATGCCCGTCTCCTTCACCATGCGGACGCATTCGTCGGGGTCGGCGTACATGGTCTCGGCGACCACGTCGTCTTCCTGTCCCCCGACCTTGCCGAGCTCCGCCTCGACGGAGACCCCGCGCGGATGGGCGTACTCGACGACCTTCTTGACGAGGGCGATGTTCTCCTCGAGGGGATAGTGGCTCCCGTCGATCATGACGCTGGTGAAGCCGGCGTCGATCGCGGCCTTGCAGCTTTCGAAGGACGAGCCGTGGTCGAGGTGGATGGCGACCGGGACGGTGATGTTCTTGTCCTGGATGTAGCCCTTCACCATGCCGACGACCGTGTTCCAGCCGCCCATGTAGCGCATCGCGCCTTCGCTGACGCCGAGGATGACGGGAGTCCTGAGCTCCTCCGCCTTGTCGAGGATCGCCCCGACCCATTCGACGTTGTTGATGTTGAACTGCCCGACAGCGTAGCGCCCTTCCTGGGCCTTGCCGAGCATCCCGACCATGTTCTCGAGAGCCATTGTTTCAATCTCCTTCAGTTTGGCGCTGTAGTTATACCACAGGAAGCGCTTCCAGGAATCAGCCGACGAGCGAGGCGATGTCCTCGTCCGGGCGCCGCTCGCCCTCCTCGGTCCCGTCCTCGCTTTCGTGGGAAATGGTCTTCCCCTGCATGGCCGCGTCGTACTCCTCCTCGTCCCTCTTGTCGTCCGGGTCGATCTCCGACTCGGCGAGAGGCTCGTCGCTATAGGCGTTCTTGAGGTCGAGGCGCGACTTCTCGAAGGTGTGGCGGACGCGGAGGTCCCAGGTGTTGTCGGGGAGGCCGACGAAGCGGGCGTCGATGGTGAGGTCGCTGTAGAAGCGGCCGATCCGCTCGGCCTTGTCCCCCTCGCTCATCTCGAGGCGCTCGGCGACCTTCTGGAAGAGCTCGTGGAAGGGAAGGGCGGAGCCTTCCTCCTTGAGCGCCTCCTCGGCGACGTCGATCATGCTCTTGTCGAATTTCATGGATGGTTCTCCTTCCTTCACTTCACATTCTTTCGGGAGCGCCGACGCCGAGGATGGCGAGGGCCTCCTTCATCACGATGCGGCACCCTTCGATGAGGCGGAGCCTCGCGCCGGTGAGGGCGGGGTTCTCCCTGTCGATGATGCGCACGGCCTGGTAGTACTCGTGGATGTCCGCCGCGAGCTCCTGGCAGTAGCCGGCGACCTTATAGGGCGCCCGGGCCTTGGCCGCGGTCTGAATCATACTCGGAAAACGGGCGAGCTGCTTGAGGATGGTCCCTTCCACAGGAAGGGAAAGAAGCGAGCTGTCCCCGTTGAGGGCGAACTCCTCTCCCAGCTTCCGGAGGGAGCAGCAGCGGGCGTGGGCGTACTGGGCGTAGTAGACGGGGTTCTCCTTGCTCTTCTCCAAGGCAAGGTTGAGGTTGAAGTCGAGGTGCGTGCCCGAGGCGCGCTCCGCGAAGAAGTAGCGGACGGCGTCCTTGCCCACCATCTCCACGAGGTCGCGGTGGGTGATGGCCTTCCCGGTCCTCTTGCTCATGCGCACCTCTTCCCCGTCCTTGTAGACGCGGACGATCTGGTAGATTTCGCAGTCGAGCCTTTCCGCGGGGGCGCCGCGCATCATGAGGGCGCTCTTCATGCGGGGCACATAGCCATGGTGGTCGGCCCCGAGCATGTCGACGAGGAGGTCGAACCCGCGGTCGAGCTTGTCGTAGTGGTAGGCGATGTCCGGAAGGAAGTAAGTGTAGTTCCCGTCTTTCTTCACCACGGGGCGGTCCTTGTCGTCGAGGAAGGAGGAGGTCTTGAGGAACTTCGCCCCTTCCGACTCGTACACGTACCCCTTTTCCTCAAGGAAAGAGAGGGCTTCCTCGACCTTCCCAGCCCGGCGGATGTCGCTTTCGTAGGTAAAGACGTCGAACTCGACACCGAAGTCGGAGAGGTCCTTCTTGATCTTGGCAAGCTCGTGGTCGATCCCGTAGCGCACGAAGAAGCGCTCGCTCTCCTCGTCGTCCTTGAGCCAGCGGTCGCCGAATTCCTTGCGGATGTCCTCGGCGATGGCGATGAGGTCGGTCCCGTGGTAGTCGTCCTCCCCGAGCACGAGCGGCTCCCCGAAGAGCTCGTGGTAGCGGGCCCTAAGGGAAAGCCCGAGGTGGCGGACCTGGTTCCCGCAGTCGTTCACGTAGTACTCGCGGGTAACGTCGTAGCCGGCCTTTCGGTAGAGGTTGCTCACGGCGTCGCCCAGGGCGGCGCCCCTGGTGTGGCCGAGGTGAAGGTCCCCGGTCGGGTTGGCGGACACGTACTCGACGTCCACCTTGATCCCGTTCCTCTCCCCGTCGCCGAAATGGCTTCCTTTCTGAAGGATTTCGTCGAGGATCGAGCCAAGGGACTCGCTTCTAAGGAAGAAGTTCAGGAAGCCAGGCCCAGCCACCTCTACCTTGGCGATGCCCTCGCCAGCCGCGAGCCCGGCGATCCTGGCGGCAAGCTCCCTCGGGTTCATCGAGAACTCGCGCGCGGACTTCAGCGCGAAGTTGCTCGCGTAGTCCCCGTGTCCTTCCCCGCGGCTTCTTTCCACGTGGATGGAGGCAGGGTCGATGTCCTTCCCGAGTTCCTTCGCGGCCCTGCTCAGGGCGTTTTGAATCAGTTCTTCGTTGCTCATCCTACTCCTCCAAGAGAACCACGCAGCTGGCGCGCATGGCCTTTCCCTCCCCAACGGGGCCAAGCCCCTCCTCCGTCATCGCCTTCACGGAGACGCGGTCGATGTCCAAGTGAAGCAATCCGGCGAGATTACTCCGCATTTCCCATATGTAAGTTGAGAATTTCGGCTTTTCCGCGACAAGGAGGACGTCGATGTTCCCCACGTGGAATCCCTTGTCCTCCATCCTCCGGACGACAGCCTCCAGGATGATCGCGGAGTCGAGCCCTTCGGTCTTCGGGTCGTTGTCCGGGAACAGCTGCCCGATGTCCCCGAGGGCGAGGGCGCCAAGGATCGCGTCCGCGACAGCGTGGAGGGCGAAGTCCCCGTCGCTATGGGCGAGGGGGCGCATCGGGTAGGGGATGGAAACCCCAAGTACCTTCAGCCCTTCCCCGGGAACCAGGGAATGGATATCCTCGCCGTAGCCGATCCTCATCATCTAGAGACGTTGAACCGGAAGAAGACGATGTCCCCGTCCTCCATCCGGTATTCCTTTCCTTCCTGACGCATCTTCCCGGCCTCGCGGACCGCGAGCTCGCTCCCGAGCTGGACGATGTCCTCGTATGAGTACACCTCCGCCTTGATGAAGCCCTTCTCGAAATCGCTGTGGATGATGCCCGCGCACTCGGGGGCCTTCATCCCCACGCGGAAGGTCCAAGCCCGGCACTCGTCCTTCCCGACGGTGAAGAAGGTGGCGAGGTCAAGGAGACGGTAGGAAGCCCTGACGAGCTTGTCGAGGCCGGACTCCTCCGTCCCGAGGGTCTCGAGGAACTCCTTCCTTTCCTGAGGGGGGAGCGAGGCGATCTCGCTTTCGATCGCGCAGGATACCGGGATCACGTCGGACTTCCTCTCGCGGGCGATCGAAAGGACGGTCTGGTAATGGAGGCAGGAGCCAAGGTCCATGTAGTCGGTGTCCGCGACGTTGGCGACATAAAGGATGGGCTTCAGGGTCAGAAGGAAGAAGTTCTTCCTCGCGTAGGCCATCTGCTCCTCGCTCAGCCCCTCGGCGAGCCTTCCGGGAAGGCCCTGCTCAAGGACGGCCCTGAGGGCGAGGAGGATCGGCATCTCGTAAGAAGCGACCTTGTCGTGGGCGACCCTGGCCTTGACCTCCTGCTTCCCGATGCGGTTGTTAACGGACTCGAGGTCCGCCATGGCGAGCTCGAGGTCGATGATCTCGATGTCCCTTCTCGGATCCACGGAATTCTCCACGTGGACGACGTCGCTCGACTCGAAGCAGCGGACGACCTCGACGATCGCGTCGCACTCGCGGATTGCCGCGAGGAACTGGTTCCCGAGCCCCTCGCCCTTGGAGGCGCCCTTGACGAGGCCGGCGATGTCGTAGAACTCGAAAGTGGCAGGGATGGTCCTCTTCGGCTCGAACATCGCGCTCAGGACATCCAGCCTCCTGTCCGGGACCTGGACGACCCCGGTGTTCGGGCTGATGGTGGCGAAGGGATAGTTCTCCGCGAGGACGTGCGAGTTGGTGATCGCGTTGAAAAGAGTCGACTTCCCGACGTTCGGGAGCCCGACGATACCGGCTTTCAATGACATTCCCGATGGTTCCCCCAGAAGGCGAGCGGATTATAGACCAGCGAGGCCCGCGATAGATAGGAAGAGAGGGTAGAGCGTGCCGCCCGGCTGGGCGGTCCCCCAGACGAACGTGCTGATCATCGCGAAAAAGAACGCCTGGAAGAAGAAAAGCAGGATCCCGAGGACGATCTCGCCAATGACCACCCCCACTGCCGCGCAGATGACCTTGTTCTGCTCTTTCTTGTACTTCTCCGGCGACATAGCTATCTCTCCTTATGAGCCTATTTCCTCGAACGGGAAATCCTGGCCTCCCACATAGACGGGGTTCGCGACGACTTCCTTGAGGAACTGGGTCCCGCTCAAGAGGACATGGAAGTCCGGGTACTCCACGGATCCCTCGAGCAGGAGGAACACCGACTTTCCCCACGTCGACCCGATGCGTGCATAGAAATCGTAGGTGATCCCGACGAACTGCGTTCCCGCCGCCTCGTAATGGTACCCTGCCGGACGGAGGAGGATGTCCTGAAGCGCGCTCTCCTCGTCATAAAGGGCCATCTCCACGGTGATGAAACCGCCGTCCTGGCTTTCCTCGCCCCTGCCGTAGTCGCGGAAGGATTCCCCGGCTTCGGCAGGGTCATAGTCCTTCAGCCTCAGGAACCCGTAGTGGCCTCTTCCATCCTCCGCGTCGAGACGGTACGTCCCAAGGGTGAAGGAAGGAGTGTTCTCCAGGGGCGGGTCCTTCGGAAGAAGCAGGACGAAGGGGACGAGGATAGCGAGAAGAGGCAACGTGACCTCCAGGATCCATACGGTGATGGACGCGGCGACGACGCCTCCCTTGCTCTTCGCGAACGACATGCCTCAATTCTACAAGGGCGACAAGAAAAAGGCTCCCTGACGGAGAGCCTTTCGCGCAGAAACCCTTGCTTAGAGCTTCTGGACGTGCTCAGCGCGGAGACCGCGGGCGCCCTCGGTCGCCTCGAACTCCACGGACTCGCCCTTTTCAGCGGTCTTGTAGGAATCCATGGCGATCGCGCTGTAGTGGAAGAAGTAATCCTTCCCGTCCTCGCCAGTGATGAAGCCGAAGCCTTTCTCCTGGTTGAACATCTTGACGGTGCCTTTCATCGAACCATCCTTTCCAAGCCGCTGCAAACGAGTCGGCCCGACGGAAAATATACGCTTGGCAAAGAGGATGTGTGCAACATTCATCGTCCTTCTTTCAAAAAGTCCCGGCGATAGCTCTGGCGAAGCCCAATGAAGTAGGAAACGAGGTAGGCAAGGAAGGCGGCAAGGAGCGGGATGAACAATGGGAAGGGATCGATGGAAAAGAACGCCCCTCCCCCGATGGATTCCGCCATATAGCCATGGATCAGCCACTCCATCCCCAGGATTCCGAGAGTCGAGCTCAGGGCGGAGAAGGAAAGGAGGATGAGGAGCGGCGCGCTTTCGTTCCTCGCGACCTCTTCCCTAGAGAATCCAAGGTAGTGGAGCATCCTTCCCTCGCGCCTTCCTTCTTCTGCGAAAAGCCGCGACACGGTGAACAGGAGGAAGCAGGAAAGCGCGACCGACCCGATGGTAAGCGCCAGGAGCATGAGGGAAAGATAGCATTCCATCTCGGCAAGGCTCTCGCTGATCGCCAAGGCAGGCGAGGCGACAGAGAACTCCGGGAAGTTCCCCGCGAAGTAGTCCACGAAAGGCTGAAGAGGCCACTCTTCGTCGACGGAAAACGCGATTCCTTCGGGAAGCGATTCCTCTATCGAGCTTCTTCCTAGGAGCAGGAAGAAATCTTCCGCCCAATGGGGGCCCTGGTGGATCGTCATGCCTCCCCCGGGGATATGCCCGCTCACGTAAAGAGGAATCCTCCGGTACTCGTAGCGGTATCCATCCCCTTCCTCTCGCACGGCGGAAGGACTCAGCGCGATGATCGCGTTAGGTCTTCCCAGTTGATTCCAAAGGGCTTCCCCTAATGCCACCTCTTCGATTGAGGAAGGCCTTTCCCCAACTATTCCATCAAGATTTGCGGAGATCCTGATGCCTTTCCCTGCAGGAAGGAGGTAGGAGCCAGAGGCTGACCGATCAGGGAGAGAAAGCAAAAGAGGGTCTTCAAGTCCTTCCACCTTCGAGGCGGAATCCTCGATGAGATCCGCGGCCTCTTCCGTGCCTGCAAGGAAGAAGGGCTTCAGGAATCCCTCTGCATAGGAGGAAGGAAACGCGGAATAGCCTCCGCTCAAGAATCTGTGGCCTGAGATACCCTCGATCCTCGAGGCGGCTTCAAGAACATTCTCATAAGAAGGTCCGCCATCCTTCGAGAAGGCGTAAAGCCGTCCAGCGCCGAAGTCGATATCCGCATCCCCAGTTTCCGCGTTAGGCGGCACAAGGAGGAAATCTTCCTCAAGGCCCAGCCCGCGGAGCGTGCTGACGGCTTCCTCTTCCGTCACTTGGAGGTGGAGGTAGGGCACCTTCTCCAAGAGCCATGGCTCCTCTTCCTCCGGAGATTCCCTGAGGGGGAGCCGCATCTTGAACTCGTACATCCATTCGTTCCAACGATGATCGCTATGGAGGAAGAAGGGATCGCCTTCCGTCTCCATCACCGCCCGGACGACAAGGAGCTGCTCGTCATGGTAGGCCCACGAGTCGTTCCTCATCCTCAGATAGATTTCCATCCCTTCTGTCTCGAGGTAGTGGCCAAGGGAGCGATAGCTCCTCTCGATGGAAAGCGCGCTGCATAGGGAGCTCATCATCGGGAAAGGAAGGGCGAGGACCACGTGCTCCATCTCCATCACCTCCGGGATGGCGGGATGGAAGGATTGGGATTCGAAATCCTCCAGCCAGCGGTACTCATCCACGGAGGAAACGTCGAGATTCGGGAACACATGCTCCTTGAGCTCGCCCAGGGGGAGGCTTGCGGTCAACTCGTCCGGGAAGAAGGAGGCGAAGTCGATCGGGTAGCCGACCCCGGAATCGTCGGCAGCTCCCCTGAGCTTATATAAAAGGGATTCCACTTCCCCGTCCGAGGCGGGCCCAAGGCTTGGCGAAGCGCCTTTATCCATGAGGACCACTTCCCTATCCCCCGCAAGGCCGGAAAGAGAGGAGCCTACCGTCCTTTCCAACTCGCGCGATAGGAACAGGGAAGTACCAAGAAGAAGGAGCGACAAAGACATCAGCGTCGTGAAAAGAAGCGTCCGCCATTTCTTCTCACGGGCGACATGGAACCCATGCGCAAGGAGGTTCATCGAAGGGAGGGGGCGCCGCCACCCTCTTTGCCCGTCCGCGACCAGGAGCGTCTCGCCCGGGGGAATTCCCGTTTCCTCGACGAGCAATTTGCACTCCTCGAGGCGAAGGATCATCTGCCCATGGCGTCTGGCGAGCCATTCGTCGTGGGTGACGAGGAGGACGAGCCTGTCCTTGGCGACGGAAGAAAGGAGAGAGAACACTTCCTCCCCTGCCTTTTCGTCCAAGGCGCCGGTCGGTTCGTCCGCCAGGACGATCCGCTGATCGTTGACAAGGGCTCTTGCCAAGGAGAGCCTCGCTCGTTCCCCGCCGGACAAGGTGTTCGCCCGTTGCTGTTCCTTCCCCTCAAGTCCCACCGCCCTCAGGAGATCTTTCGCCCGGCGCAAGACCTTCTTCCTTTCCGCACGGGAACCGAACGAGGGAAAGAGCGCATTCGTCAAGGAATCCTCGAGATCCAGGGTGTCGTTTTCCTGGCGGATCATGCCGATGTTCCGGAGCCGGAAGTCGCCACGCTCCTTCTCACCCATCGCCTGCGGATCGGCGCCAAGCACGCGGATGGTGCCGCCATAATGGCAATCGAGCATCGCCACCATGGAGAGCAGGGTGCTCTTTCCGGTCCCGGACTTCCCCAGAAGGACGACGAGCCCCTTTTCCGGAAGGACCAGGCTTGCTTCTCGGAAGATCGCCCTCCCAGGAAAGTCCTTCCTTAGCCCGACTATTTCAACCCCGTTCATTCTTCGCGAAGCTCCTCGCTCAAATCGGAGGAAAGGCTGGCCTTCAGGGGCAGGAACGCCCCTAAGGAAGGGATGAGGACGGAAACGAGAACGAGAAGGGAAGGAAGGAGGAGCGGGATTCCTCCGAAACTAAGGAGCGGTACTTTCACAAGATTCGAAATTCCGAGACTTGGCTCAAGAATTGCGGATATAACTGATCCAAAAGGAACTGAAAGAAGGATTGTGGCTAAACCTGCCAGGAAGGAAGCGAGAACTCCTGGGGCGCCATAAAGGATGAGGAGCGATCTTGAAGAGGCCCCTTCCCCTCGGAGGATGGCGGCTTCCTTCTTCCTCCGGAGAAAGGCCGCGAGGAGAAGGGAGGCCACGATGAACGAAGTTGCGACCGCTTCCGCAAGAAGAAATGGCCAGGACAGGGCGACGAAGGATTCCGACAGGCTAAGGAACCCCTCCCTCATCTCCTGGGATTCCGAGGAGACGGAGTACTCGCCTTCCGCCTGGCAAAGCGACTCCAGCTTCCTTCGGTTCTGCTCCCCTGCGGCATAAAGCAGCCAGCAATAGGAATGGTAGGGGGAATCCTTGGGCAGCACCTCGAGAAGGGTCATCGGCGTAACCGCCTCTCCCCGGGCTTCGCTTATGTTCGGGAGACGGATGCCTTCTAGAAAAGAGGCGAGCGCCTTATGGCTGTAATAGCAACGGGGCGTTCCTAGGAAAGGGAACTCCTGGACGATTCCTGCGACGCGGAAGGCATGGGTCTTTTCCACCTTGTCGACCGCTCCCTCCCATTCCAGCTCAAAGGAGATGCTGACTTCGATCTCGGCCTTCAAAGGATCCCCAGGCAGGATGTCGGCCATATCCTCGTTCACAAGCAAATAATCAAAAGTTTCCTTCTCCGGCGCTTGGCCTTCCTTGAGAAGGGGCAGGAACCCGTCCTTGAGGCTAAGGTCCCCGACAGGAAGGAACGAGGCGCCTTCTTTGGGAAACCCGTTCACCTTGAATCCGCTCCCTTCCGGAAGGAAGTAGGAAAGGTCCGGAAGGACCTCGATGCCTTGGCCGACGTAGCGCTCGGCTTCCTTCCTTGGCGGGCGCTGGCTCTGAACAAGCGACAGCGGGCTCTCCGGCAAGGAAACCATCCGTTCCTCGGTCAACGATCCAAGCGAATAAGTGATCGTGTTCCTGCTCTCGACCTCAAAGATCCTTTGCGAGGAATCGTGGAAGGACAAGGCGAGGGTAAGCGAGAGGTAGCTCACGAGGGAGGCGAAGAAGATTACCGCGGTCTCCTTCCCGAGAACCCTTTCTCCCCTGAGGAGCGGAAGGAGCCAGGGTTTTCCTCCCGGATTCATGCCCTCTTGCCCTTGCCCCCTTCCGTGGGAGACCTTCTTCCCTTCCATCGCCCCTCCATCCAAAGGGAAGATGACATCGGCGAACTCCTTGGCGAACGACTTGTCATGAGTAACGAGGATGACGAGGCATCTCCTGGATTCCTCCTTGAGCATCTCCATCACCCGCCGGCCAGTTTCCTTATCCAAGGAACCTGTCGGCTCGTCGGAGAATAGGACCTCTGGCCTGCGGGCGAGCGCCCTGGCCAAGGCGACCCGCGCCTTCTCGCCTCCTGACAAAAGACCCGCCTTCTTGTCCTCAAGGCCCTGAAGTTCCAGCCGTTCCAGCAAAGGTTGGATCCGCTCCCTGAGCAAACCCTCAGGCACCCCTTGGATGCGAAGGGAGACCGCGCAGTTCTCGTAGACGGTCAAATCCTCCAGGAGGTTATGGCTTTGGTAAAGGAAGGAAAAGGACTTCCTACGCATTTCATCAACCTTCTCCCTTGGAAGAGCAAGCAAGTCAGTCTCGCCAAGGAACACCCGTCCAGACTCAGGCTTCAGATTGCCCGATAGAATGGAAAGCAAGGTGCTTTTCCCACACCCGCTTCTTCCGAGTATCGCGAAAATGCCCCGGTCTCCGAAATCGATCGATAAATCTTCGAACAAAGCCCGATCGCCGAACCTTAAGGTAATTCCTTCCGCCCTCACCTAGCCCTCCAAAAGGGTTATAGGGATGGGTTCTTTCAATTTGCCCCGGGCGGGGGCATCAGTTTCCCGGGCGACTCGATGACGCGGCGGACACGCTCGTTGAAATCCGCCCGGGACATGAGGATGAGGTTCCCGCATCCAAGGCAACGGATCTTGATGTCCGCGCCCACCATGACGATCTGAAAACGCTTGGTCCGTCCTTTGCAGGGGTGGGGCTTCTTCATCTCGACGATGTCGTAAAGGGAGTAGGCGGTGAACATCATTCATCCCCCATCATCACGGCAGCAGGCACTTTCGGAAGCCCCGGCATCGTCATGATGTTCCCAAGGAGCGGAACAAGGAAGCGCGCCCCTTCATATAGTCGAACGTCCCTCACATGCACGGTCTCGCCGATAGGCGCTCCCTTCTTCTTGGGGTCATCGGTAAAGCTGTTCGGAGTCTTCGCCATGCAGACGAAATAGTCCCCATGGGTTTCTTCATATTCCTGGATGTCTTTTCTAGCTTGATCGGAATAGGAGACTTTACACCGATAGATATCCGTGCAAATTCGTTCTATTTTTGCAAATAAAGGCTCATTCTGCTGATATAGGGGATGGTAATGCGCAGGAGCGTCCGCCAAGGCAAGGACCGCCCTTGCAAGAGCCTGCGCCCCCTCGGCCCCCTTCTGATACCCCTCCGTCAAAACGAAGGGGACCCCTTTTATTTCAGCCCAGGAGGAGAACTCCTTGATCTCGCTTGGATGGTCTTGGTCGAAGCGATTCAGCGAAAGCACGACAGGCACGCCGAACGAACGAAGGTTCTCGTAGTGCCTTTCCACGTTCGCGATTCCTCTTCTGACCGCCTGTGGGTCCTCTTCCCCAAGACTGGCATCAGGCACTCCCCCATGAAGCTTGAGGGCCTTCAATGTGGCGACGAGAACCACGCATGAGGGGGAGATTCCTGCGGTCGGGCAGACGATGTCAAGGAACTTCTCCGCGCCAAGGTCCGCCCCGAATCCGGCCTCAGTGATGACAAGGGGCGCAAGCGAGCGGGCCAGCCTCGTCGCGATGATGGAATTCGCCCCATGGGCGATGTTCGCGAAAGGCCCGCCATGGACAAGGACGGGGGCGCCGTCCTGGGTCTGGACCAGGTTCGGCAGCAAGGCATCGTCGAGAAGATCCATCAGCGCATGGCGGATCCTGAGTTCCCTGAGATAGATCGTCCTCCCGTCCACCCCTTTGGCAACAGCGATGTCCCCGAGCCTCTGGTAGAAGTCTTCCCTTCCAAGGGAAAGGCAGAGGATCGCCATCAGTTCCGAGGCGACCGTGATCACGAACTCCTCGCGCCTGGGAACGCCGATCTTCCCGCCTCTTGCAATTTCGATGTTCCGGAGGGCCCTGTCGTTCATGTCCAGCGCCCTTTTCCAAAGCACGTTCTCCGGATCGATTCCAAGGGGATTCCCCTGGAAGATGGAATTGTCGATGACCGCAGAGATCAAGTTGTTGGCCGCCGTAAGGGCGTGGATGTCCCCTGTGAAATGGAGGTTGATCCTTTGGCTCGGCTCGATGGTGGCCTTCCCAGATCCAGTCGCGCCACCCTTGATTCCGAATACCGGGCCGATCGCCGGTTCCCGCAAGGCGAGGAGGGAACGGATCCCCAAAGACCACATCGCTTCCTGGAGGGCGATCGAAGTGAGAGTCTTCCCTTCGCCGTACTTCGTGGGGGTCATCGCCGTGACGAGGACGACCTTCCCTTCCCCGTCGGCATGATCGCGGACGAAGCCAAAGGATAGCTTCGCCATCTCCCTCGTATAGGGGACGAAGTCGGAAGGGCCCAGCCCTAGCTTTCCGGCGATTTCATCAATCGGCAAAATGCGCATGGCTCAGTATAGACCCAAAAGCGCCTTCAAGGCCGCGGAGGCCATGAGAAGCCCGGCCGAACCAGGAACGGCGACAGATGAGCCAAGGGAAGCGCCTGTATCCATGGCTGGTTCCTCGCTATAGACGCAAAGGACGCGGGAAAGGTCGAGGGAGCGCTCCCTGGCAAGGTGCCTGACCTTCTTGGCCAGGGGATCCCCTGCCGTCTTGGAAAGAGGGGCGAGGCGGAGAAGCCGGGGGTCGAGCCTTCTGGCGGTGCCAAGGCAGGAGATGACCGTGGTCGACGTCTTCTCTCCGGCCTCCATGAGCGAAAGCTTCCCTTCGACATCGTCTATAGCGTCAAGAATGAGATCGAAACCTTCTTCGGAGACGCTCCCCTCCGTCTCAGTCCCGACTCGCAGGAAATGCGGAACCACGTGCACGTCCTTTCGGATCAAGGAGGCCCTCTCCAGGGCGACGTCGACCTTCCTGCGCCCGATGTCGTTCCCGAGGAAGAGGATCTGGCGGTTCAGGTTCGACTCCTCCACCGTGTCGCAGTCGTAGACATGGATTTCCCCGACCCCGGTGCGGACGAGCGCTTCGAAAAGAATGCCGCCGACTCCTCCGATCCCGAAGACGGCGACTTTTTTGGACCGTAGAAGGTCCAGCGCCTCTTTCCCGAGGAGCGCCTCCGTCCGATTGTCGATGCCTCTTAGCGAATCCATGCGACCTCCTTGAATTGACGGCGGAAGAACGTCAGCTGCCTTTTCGCATACTGCCTGGTCTTATGAATGACGCGCGCGATCGCCTCTTCCTTGTCGATCCCGCCCTCCATCAGAAGACGGCACTCCGAAATGCCGATGGCCTTCATCCCGGGCTCCTCGTCCCCATGGGAGCGAAGCAATGGGAAGATCTCGGTTATCAACCGATCATCTTGGAAAATCCTTTTAGTTCTGGCATCAATGTTGGAATAAACCCAAACACGATCCAAGCCCAGCCCATAAAGCCGAATGCCTTCGAACATAGGGATGTCCTTGCCTTGGTACTGTTTGCTCTTCGGCCTGCCTCTGGCAAGGTAAATCGCAAGGGCCCTGAGAACTCTCCTCCGGTTGTTCGGATGGACGGACGCCGCTTCTAAAGGATCCACCTCCTCCAGCTTGCGATGAAGCTCTTCGTTCCCAAGCCTCTCAAACTGAGAAAGGTCAACCTCCGGCTCCTCTTCGAAACGGTAGTCAAATAGGGCAGCCTTCAGGTAAAGGCCGGTCCCTCCAACGAAGACAGGCGTCTTCCCTCGGGACAAAATCTCGCTCGCCCGTTCCCTGGCCAAGGACTGGTACGTCCTGACGTCGAAAGGTTGGTCAACCCCGAGGAAACAATATAAGTGGTGAGGAACGCCTTTCCTTTCCTCCTCCCGCGGGGCGCATGTAAGGAGTTCCGTCCCGCGATACACCTGGAGGGCGTCGCAGTTGATCACTTCCCCGTTGTTCTCCAAGGCGAAGGAAACCGCGGCTTCGCTTTTCCCCGAAGCAGTAGGACCAAGGAAGGCGGCGATCATCCCTCGCCCCCCAGGACGTTCGCGATGAGGGCAAGCTCCGTTTCGACCCGGTCGGAAAGGGCTTCCGCGTTCTTCAGGAGGAGCGAGCCCTCCACGATGTCGCTTGCGTTCCTATAGCGCTTCAGGGCTTCCGCGTGCCTGGACTCCTCGCCCATGGAAAGCGCGAGATCCTTCTTGAGCCTTGGAAGAGAGGACATCGCTTCCTGAAGCCTCCCGTCGTTCCGGATGGCGTCCAGAAGAAGACGGTACTCCCCTAGGGCAGGGTCAAGGCGGAGGAGGCGCGCAAGCTCCTTGGCCAAGGCGAGGACAGGGTCCTCCGCCAGCTCGCCGAGGAGGCTATAGACGTGGCTTTCCAGTATCTTCACCTGCACGATGGTCCCTTTGAGATAGGAAGGCCCCGGGAAGTTCACCAGCTTCCCGTTCGGCGCGTAGCCCGAAAGGATGTCCTCCCTCTTTTTGGATGGGCCGTCCACCAGTATCGGGAAGGTCTTCCCCACCATCCCTTCCGAATGGGCGGCGGTCAGCTCGTCGATCAAGGACTTGAGCCTGTTGAAGCGGTCGTGCGAGACCTCGTCGGGCACCTGCCCCATCTTCGCGGCAGGGGTCCCGGGGCGCGGGGAATAGATGAAGGTGAAGGCGCTTGAGAAGCGTGCCTCCCGGCAAAGGGAAAGAGTTTCCTGGAAGTCCTCTTCCGTCTCGTCGGGGAAGCCGACGATGATGTCGGTGGTGATGGCGAGGCCAGGGATCTTCTCGTAAAGGCGCCGGACAAGGGCAAGGTATTCGTCCCTTCCGTAGCGCCTCCCCATCTTCCTGAGCACCCTGTCCGAGCCCGATTGGACGGGGAAGTGAAGCCATGGGAGGATGTTCGGATGAGAGGCCATCGCCTCAATCATTCGGTCCGTGAACTGGCTGGGGTACGAGGTGATGAAGCGAAGACGCGGAATCCCGAGATCGGCCACGGCGGAAAGAAGCTCCGGGAAGGCGTCTTCCTCCCCTAGGTCCAGCCCATAGGAATTGACGTTCTGACCGAGGAGGACGATCTCTTGGAACCCGTCCTCGACCAGCCTCCTGCACTCCGCGAGGATATCCCCTTTCCTACGGGAGCGTTCCCTTCCCCTGGTGTAGGGCACGATGCAGTAGGTGCAGAACTTGTCGCACCCGTAGGAGATGTTCACGAACGCCGAATACTCGTTGCTTCGTAGCGAGGGAAGGTCCTCGACGACATCTCCCGAGGAGGAACGCACGCGGACGAGCTGCCGTCCAAGCGAGAGGGCGTCCCTCAAGTGGTCGAGAAGAAAGGGAACTTCGTGAGTGCCAATCGCAAGACGCACCCATGGATAGGTCCCCATGAGTTTCTCCGCCAGGCCCTCCTCTTCCATGGCGCAACCAGAAAGAATAAGAATGAAATCCCGTTTTCTTTGCCAAACCGCCTTGAATTCACCGATTTCTCCGTAAACCTTGTCGACGGCATTCTCCCGGACGGCGCATGTGTTAATGACGGCGAGATCGGCATCCCCTGGGCTATCCGCCTGCCTCATTCCTATGCGCGAAAGAAGCCCTGCCATCACCTCTTCGTCCCGAATGTTCGCCTGGCATCCGAACGTCCGGATGAAGAAACGACGGCCCTCCAGCCTTGCCCTCAATCCTTCATCGACTTCCTGAGAAAGAAGAACTCTCTCCGGGGCCTTCCTCTTCGCGCCCTCCGCGAAGCTCGCATGAATGTCTTCGTCTCTTTCAGCCATCGATACGGCACCTCGCTTTCACGTCTTCAAGATAAAGGGGCGCTCCCGTGACATCGTCAAGCTCGACATAGAGCCCCTCGAGGACGGCCTCCTCCCCTAGGAGCGGAACGAACGGGGCGGCCTCACCCTCCCTGACCTTCTTAAGGCTCCGTTCCGGATCGAAGCCGATTACCCCGGACTCGTTCCCGCAAAGTCCGAGGTCCGTCAGGAAGGCCATGGTCCCCCGGATGACCTGCGCGTCGTCCGTCTTCACGTGCGTATGCGTCCCGACGACAACGTTCGCCCGGCCAAGGGCCTGATACGCGAAGAGTTTTTTCTCGCTCGTGCTTTCGGCGTGATAGTCCACCACATGGATCGCGTCCGGGAACTCCTCGACGGCCTCGAGGAAGGATTGGAAGGGATCCATCACCTCTTCCCGCATGAAGGCCGTCCCCAGCAGGTTCGTGACCACGATGGAGCGACCCCCTTCGGTAGAAGGGACGAACTCAAGCGAGGCGGTTCCCGGAAGCTCGCCAAGCAAGTTCCGGGGCCGGACGAGCCTCTCCGCATCATCCATCCAGTCCAAGATATCCGGCTTGGATTTCCAGTGGTTCCCCAGGGTAATGCAGTCGGCGCCCGCCCGGAGGATCCTCCGGTAGTCCCTTTCGAAGAGTCCCGCCCCAAAGGAGGCGTTCTCCCCGTTCACGACCACCAGATCGGGGCCAAGGCGCTCGCGGAGGGAGGGAAGCTGGCGCTCCAAGGCGAGAAGGCCCGCTTCGCCGACCACATCGCCAAGGAGCAGGAGCTTCATCTCACTTCGCGGTCTCGACCGCGCGGTACTCGCGGATGACGCTGACCTTGACCGTGCCGGGGTACTTGACCTCAGCCTGGATCCTGTCCTTGATCTGCTGGGCGAGGACCGTCGCCTGGCTGTCGCTCACCTTCTCGGGAACGACCATGACCCGGACCTCGCGCCCGGCGCTCACGGCATAGGCCTGCTGGACGCCGTCGAAGGAACGGGCGACCTCCTCAAGCTGGGCCACGCGCTGGACGTAGGTGTCGATCGATTCGTTCCGGACGCCTGGGCGGGCGGCGCTCAGCGTGTCCGCGGCGACCACGAGATGGGCGATGATGGAGCGCTTCTCGACGTCCCCGTGGTGGGACTCGATCGCGTTGACGACGATCTCCGGCTCGTTGCAGCGCCTGGCAAGGTCGGCGCCGAGCTGGACGTGGCTCCCCTCGACTTCCGTGTCGATGGCCTTGCCGATGTCGTGGAGGAGGCCCGCCCTCTTGGCGAGGGCTTGGTCGAGCCCGAGCTCCGCTGCCATCGCGCCTGTGAGGCGAGCGACCTCGACCGAGTGCTCGAGGACGTTCTGCCCGTAGGAGGTGCGGTACTTGAGCTTTCCGAGATAGGAAAGGATGTCCCTGGGAAGGCGCGGGAGCCCAAGGCGGCGCACCGCCTCCTCCCCAGCCTTGAAGGTCTCCTCGTTCACTTCCTTCTCGTACTTGGCGGCAAGCTCCTCGATGCGGGAGGGCTGGATGCGCCCGTCTTTCACCAGGGCAAGGAGGGTGCGCCTGGCGATTTCCCTCCTGATCGGGTTGAAGCAGGAAATGGAGATAGTCTCAGGGGTGTCGTCCACCTCGAGATCCACCCCGAGCGTGCTTTCGATGACCTTGATGTTACGTCCCTCGCGACCGATGATCCGGCCCTTGAGGTCGTCGGAAGGAAGGGGAATCGCGGCGGTCGTCCTTTCGACCGTGAATTCCTGGGCGTAGCGTTCCGTCGCCTCCGCAAGGAGCTGCTTCGCCTTGCCCTCGGCCTCTTCCTCCGCCTCATCCTCGCGGTTCTTGATGTAGGCGGCGATCTCGGCGGCCATCTTCTCCTCGACCCGCTTCATGATTTCCTCGCGGGCCTCCTTGACGGAAAGCCCGGCCACCTTCTCGAGCTCCTCGATGATCCCGGAGATCTTCTCTTCGAGCTCCTGGGTCTTCCTGTCGTAGGCTTCGATCCGGGCCTCGAGGGCTTCCTTGCGGGAGTCGAGCGACTTTTCCCGAGCCTCAAGAGACTGCTCCCTCCGCTTGATTTCCTGCTCGCGGGCGACGGCCTCGCCCTTCACTTCGCTCGCCTTCACGCGGGCGTCGGCGATGAGCTTGTCGGCGGAACGCTTCGCCTCGAGGGTGATTTCCTTCGCGTCGAGCCGGGACTTGGCGATGATGCCCTGCCCCTGCCTCTCGGCGTCCTTGATGATCTTGTCGGCCTCCTTGCCCGCGGCTTTCTTGCGGAAAGCGGGGATGGCAAGGAAGATCCCGACGGCGGCGCCTCCGCCCAAGACGAAAGTCGCCACCGCGATGACGACGGCAATCCATGGTTCCATGATGTGTCCTCCAAAATGCGCGGACATCAGCACCCCGCCTGAAAGGGAGGGATCGCATATGTTCTATCCGGTCGCCCTCGAGGGGCCTTGTTCCGCGAGAGTGCCTTAAGGCACTTCAAGACTATAACCACGGAAGAAGGCTTTGACCACTCCCTGATGAAAGCGCTTTTTCTTGGTGAAGATAGGCCACACCACGAAAACCATAAAGCCAAGAAGGTTCTGCAGGGATTTTTGAAAAGAGAGCCCGAAGGCCCTCTTGCATCATTCTTCGGGAGATACCTCGCCTGGACCGCCTTTCCCCTGGAGGAAGGCGCGGATCTTCTCCTCGAGCTGGAAGCCAACGTCCGGATGATCCTTCAGGAACGCCTTGGCGGCCTCCCTGCCGTTGCCCATCTTTTCGCCTTGGTACTCGTACCAGTTCCCCGTCTTCTGGATCAGCTCGTACTGGACGCCCAGGTCGATGATCTCCCCTTCCTTGCTGACGCCCTTGCCGTACATGATGTCGATGACGCAGCTCCGGAAGGGGGGAGCCACCTTGTTCTTGACCACCTTCACCTTCACCGAGTTCCCGATCATCTCGGATCCGTTCTTGATGGCTTCCGAACGTCTGAGGTCCATGCGGATCGAGGCGTAGAACTTGAGGGCGTTCCCGCCCGTCGTCGTTTCCGGATTGCCGTACATGACCCCGACCTTCATCCGGATCTGGTTGATGAAGATGACCAGGCAGTTGGTCCGGGCGAGGATGCCGGCGAGCTTGCGCATCGCCTTGCTCATGAGGCGGGCCTGAAGCCCGACCTGGTTCTCGCTCATGAGCCCGTCGAGCTCCGCCTGGGGAACGAGAGCGGCGACGCTATCGACGACGATCAGGTCGATCGCGCCGCTTTCGGCGAGCATCTGAACGATTTCCAGCGCCTGTTCCCCGGAATCCGGCTGCGAGAGAATGAGCTCGTCAATATCGACGCCGAGCCTGTCCGCGTAGTCCGGGTCGATCGCGTGCTCCGCGTCGATATAGGCGCAGCGCCCGCCCTTCTTCTGGCACTCGGCGACCGCGTGAAGGGCGAGGGTGCTCTTCCCCGAGCTCTCTGGGCCGTAGATCTCGACGATCCTTCCCCTGGGGTAGCCGCCCACGCCGAGGGTGGCGTCAAGCAGGAGCGAGCCCGTCGGGATGACGTCGACGTCGACCTTGGGCTGTTCCCCCATCCTCATGACGGAACCTTTCCCATAGGCCCTCTCGATCGCCTTCAGCGCGTCCTGAAGGGCCTCGTCCTTTCCTTTCGCCGTATTATCCTTTGCTGCCATGTTCTTGTTCCTCCATCCCTCTTATAGGATGGTCGTCCGTGTTTTTGCCCCTCAGGCGAAAATTGCCGTCAGGTAGTCGAGCATCATCTCGACGGCCTTCTCCTGGATGTCGTTCCTAAGGCCGCTGAAGTCGGCGGCAAGCTCGACGAGGCCCTTTCTCGTGGAAATGGTCATGTTGACCCGCCCGACGGGAGCGCGCCCGTGCTCCTTGGTCGGCCCGGCGTTCCCGGTGAATGAGCAGCAGACGTCAACCCCAAGCGCCTTCCTTGCGCCTATGGCCATCGCGTTGGCCACTTCCTGCGAGACGACCCCGTGCTTCACGATCAGGCGGTGGGGCACATGGGCGAGGCTTTCCTTGAGGGAGGCGTCGTATGTGACCAGAGCGCCCTTGAAGACGTCGCTCGCACCGGGGATCGAGACCAGCGAGGCGCTGAAGAGGCCGCCCGTGATCGATTCGGCCGACCCGAGGGTCATGCCCTTCTCGCGGAGAAGGGAGAGAACCCTCCTGCACTTTTCCCTGCTGACCATCCTAGCCCTCCTTCCCGGCGCCTAGCGCCTTGCGGTTCTGCCATAAGTAGGCGGCTCCGGAAATGACGGAGACCGCAGTGGCGATATAGACGAGGAAATCCGTGACGCGGAGCCACATCGGCCAGGCGCCGTCGAAATAGGAGAAGGGCCAGCCGTTCAGGAAGAGCAGCGTGATCGCCGCCATCTGCAGGACGGTCTTCGCCTTCCCCATCCAGTTGGCGGCGAGGACGACCCCTTTCGCGGCGGCAACCTGCCGGAGGGCGTCGACGACAAGATCCCGTCCGATCATGAGGATGAGGCAGAGGAAATGGATGCGGAGGGCGTCCGGCTGCAGCGGGTTCGGGATCGCGAGATAGATGAGGGCCGAATCCACCAGCACCTTGTCGGCGATGGGGTCGAGGAACTTCCCGAGGTCGGTGACCTCGTTCCGTTTCCGCGCCAGGTACCCGTCGAGGAAGTCGGTGAGGGAGGCAACGAGGAAGAGGGTCCCGGCGACGAGGTTCGTCAGGAGGATCCCGCTATCGCCGAGCGTATAGGACATCGCCTCCGGGAAAAGGGAGGCGATGAAAAGGCCGAGGATCAGGAGAAGCACGAGGGCGAGCCTCGAGACGGTGATCTTCGTAGGCAAGTTCATCCTGCTCCTCCTTTCCTTCGCGAGTGTCCGGTCCGATAAGCCATGTTCTGTCGAAGGATGGCAATTAATCTCCGTCCCGGAGGACGGGAGGCCTCGGCTTCAGTTCGCCTTGGCCCCTTCCCCTACCAAATTTGGGTTTCTCGCCTGCGGGGTTTACCTCGTTTCACCCCGGCCTCGCGACCGGGCTCGTCTCTGTGGCACCTTGGGGATTCCCTTCTCGGTGAGAAGTTCCTCCGCCGTTGCGCGCTCCCGCGCACCCAGGGTTATCGCTTCCCCTGGCGCAGTCACTGCGGGCGTCGCAGCCCGCGCGAGCATGGACTTTCCTCTCCCGGCAAGCCGGAAGCAGCCACCTGGACCGGATGGCTCTATTGGCCGTTGATGACCTTGTTCGGGTCGATGCCGATCGAGTACAAGGCGTTCTCGAGGGCGTTGATCCGCTGGATGTACTGGAGGTTTTCCTCGCTGGGCGAGTCACTCGGCTTGATGTTCTCCAGCCGCGCCTTGAGCCCCGCGTTCTCGATTTCCAGCTCCTTGAGGCTCTTGCGGAGTTCCCTCCGTTCCGCGTCGGACGCCTCGTCTCCCTTGGAAAGCTCCGCGAGCCGGGCCTCGAGCTCGGCCAGGTGCTCCTCCATCGCCTTCCGGTAGCCGGCGAAGGCCTCGTAGTCGGCCATCACGACGTCAAGGAAGGCGTCCACTTCGCCCGCGCGATAGCCCTTCACGTCCTTCGTGAACTTCTTCCGGAGGATTTCCTTGGGGCTGAGCTGGATGCGGTACTCCATGGCCTCTTGATTATAGGGCTAAGCGAGGCGTTCGAAGAAGGATACTTTCCCCTTCTTTCCCAATGACCAATGCTAAAATCCCTTCGTGAAGTCACTGATGAACGCGCTCCGGGGCCACAGGGCGATCGCTTTCCTCGACCTCGAGGGAACGCAGTTCACCCATGAGATGATCGAGCTCGGCGCGGTCCTCGCGATCCTCGACCCGAGCGGAAACGTGAAAAGGACGCTGCCTCCGTTCCGGACCTACGTGAAGGCGCAAGGGCAGGTCGGGAAGATCGTGAAGAGGCTCACGGGAATCACAGACAGGACCCTCGCGGAGAAAGGCGTCCCGTTCAACGAAGCCCAGCGCCTCTTCCGGAAGTACATGGGACGCTACTGGGGGAAGGCGATCTTCTGTACATTCGGGACCCACGACCTGCGGATCATCCAACAATCCACCATGAGGACAAAGGAGTGCGACCATGAGTGGAGCGCGGCCATCTGCCGCTGCTGCCTCGACTTCGCGGGATGGCTCTCCCAGTACGTCGAGGACGACCATGGGAACACCCTTTCCCTTGAGAACTACCTGAAGCTTTTCGAGGTGGACTTCCAGGGACAGGCTCACGACGCGCAGGACGATGCGTGGAACCTCATGCTCCTCTACCAGGCGATCCTCGATAGGAAGGACATCCTCGAAAGGGAGTACATGAAGACCCTTTCGCGTCTGAAGAAGACCCCAGAGCCCATCCGGGCGATCGTTCAGAGGCTTATGAAAGGCGAGAACGTGGGGCCGGAAGACCTGAAGGAAGAGATCCGGAAGTATTTCGAATGAACTACCCGAAAGGCATCCGCCCGCCTGAGCCGGAAGGAGGGAGGAAGACGATAAGAACCTCTCCCAAGGGGACCGAGGCCAACCGCGGGATGGATTTCGAGGCGGACATCAACGCCTCCAACGAGTGGTACCGGTCCCACGACATCGCGATCGTGACGAAGAGGCCCACCCCCATCAACGTCGTGAAGGTCGACTACACGAAAGGGGCGATGATCACCCACGCCTATTTCGAAAAGCAATCCACGACCGACTATAACGGAGTCTACAGGGGACGCTACCTCGACTTCGAGGCGAAAAGCACCCGTTCCAGGACATCCTTCCCCCTTGCGAACATCGCTCCGCAGCAGATCGAGCACCTCGAGGGCGTGATGCGCCATGGAGGAATCGCCTTCTTCCTAATCAACTGCTCGGTGATCGGCGAGACCTATCTTCTCCCAGCCAGTTGGATTTGCAGCTTTTATAGAGAAAAACCGAGAAAATCTATTCCAATTGCAGAGATAAAGAAATACGGCTTCCTCCTCAAAGAAGGGCTGGAGCCTCGCTACGACTATCTCAAGGCGGTGGAAGAAGCCTTCTTCCCCAAGTGAAGCCTAGGACAAAGCTCTCTCAAAGGGCACTCCTCGCAACTCGGGCTCCGGGCCTCGCAGACCCTTCTTCCAAGGGTGATGAACGCCCGATGCATGTAGCCCGCCCTTTCCCCTGGGTAAAGCCGGTAGAGCGCCGTCCCCGCCTTGATGGGGTCTTTCGCACGCTGGAGTCCAAGCCTTCCGGTGACTCGGAAAATGTGGGTGTCTACGGGGAAGCTATGTGGTCGATCGCGCTCGATCAAGAAGACGCCCGCCGTCTTCACGCCCACCCCGGGTATTGAGACAAGCGTCTCCATCTCATGAGGAACTTCCTCCGTCCCGCGTTCCAGGAACCATTGTCCCAGCCCTTTGAGGGAGCGGGCCTTGGAATTCGAAAGCCCGAGCGTCTTGATGTAGCTTCGTATTTCTTCAACGCCAGCCCCTGCGAAATCGCTGGGCTTGCGGAACCTTCCAAAGAGCGCCGGAGAGACCTTGTTGACCGAAAGGTCAGTCGTCTGCGCTGATAGAAGGATCGCCACGAGGCACTCGAAGTCGGAATGGAAAATCAGGGTAGGGCCAAGCTCGCCGAACTCCTGGGAAAGGATCGTTTCGACCTTGTCCGCGCGCTCCCTAGCCTTCATCGCCCCAAAGCTTCCTGGAAGCGGAAAGGACGGAGGAAGCGCTCTTCCTCGTCCCCTTCCCTTGCCGGCCCTTGTCAGAGTTCTCACGAGCGGCGAGCTCGGATTCAATCGCACGGACGCTCCGTCTTCCCTGGGCGAGGGAAGCCTCCGCCGCAATCTTGATCATCCCGGCGTCCCATCCGTGATCCACCCAACGGACAACAGTCTCCTTCTCCAAAGGGGAGAGCGTCCTTGCCAGCGCGTCTTCCAAGACGATATAGGCCTTGGAAACTTCCTTCTTCCCGGATTCGCTCGGCTCCCTCTTCGCCCCGTCCTGGAGCCTTAGCTCAAGGAGGCGATAGGCAGCCTTATGCGCAGGGTCAACCGTGCAAGGCTTCTTCTTCCCGGGCGTATAGAGGAAGAACCCTTTCTTAATGAGGGAAGCCAGGGCGGCGTCGATCTCATCCGCCCCCATAGCCATCCGGGACGCAAGGACATCCTGGGTCACAAGCGCCCCCTCCTGGGAAAGAAGATGGTCCGTCACAAGAAGGACGGAAAGTTCTTTCTCGTCCAGCCCCATCTCGCGATACGTCTCGACCAACGCAAAGTCGAAGGAGACCGCCTTCGACAAGGAATATCTCGCAGCCATGACTAACCAACCCAGCCTTTCTTTCTTTCCTCATCGAGTTTGGCAGGAGTGATGAGGTCCAACAACCCTCTTCCTCTTCGGAACGCCTCGGCGGTCCTTTCCTCTAGAGAAAGACCAAGCCGAGAGGCAAGGCGCTCGCCTCTGCAAATTCTCAGGGGATCTTCCTGAACACGGGCCCAAGGGTCGCCAATGAAGCGAAGGACTCGTTTTGACAAATCGCGAATACCATCGTGAAAGTCAGACACGGTCGAATCTTTAGAAAGGTAGATGGCGTTTATGGTGAAGTCCCTTCTCCTAGAATCGACAGCCAAGGACTTGGTGAAGCTTACGAGCGCAGGGTGCCTATGGTCCGTATATCCGGACTCCTTCCTCAAAAGGGTCAGGTCAACCTTCGCAACTTCCCCGATGCCCACCTTGAGCTTGATGGACCCATATCGAAGGAAGGCCATGTTCGCTTCCGGGAAAATGGATGGCAAATCGGTTTGGCTCGCATCGGTGACGAAGTCGAAATCATCGACGGGCAGTCCGAGAAGCGCATCGCGGACTGTCCCGCCCACCGCCCATGCATGAAAGCCATGGGGGCCAAGCTTTTCCTCAAGGAAAGCAAGGATGCGAGCCGTCCTGTCCATGTCCTGATTATAAAGAAAGCCCCCGCCTAGCAGGGGCTTTGCTCGCCAGAAGGCTGGCTTAGTTGATCTTGGCCTTGAGGGTCTTGCTCGGCTTGAAGGCGATGACGTTCGCGGCCGGGATCTCGATCTTCTCCTGGGTGGCAGGATTGGTGCCGGTCCTGGGGGCGCGGGTCTTCTTCTCAAACTGGCCGAAGCCGGCGATCTTGACGATGTCCCCGTCGATGAGGGCGCCCTCGATCGAGGTGATGACGGCGTCGACGGCAGCCTCCGCGTCCCTCTTGGTGAGGCCGGTGATGTCGACGACCTTGGTGATGAGCTCAGCTTTGTTCATTGGGTTTACCCCTCCTTGTCTGACAGGCACTGCAACCTGACGAGTTGACGTTATCATTTGCAAACAAAAGGTGCAAGCGCTTTCAACATAAAAAATACCGATGGGCACTTAATCAAATGAACTTCCTGCCCCCTTTTTGCTTAAGCCTCTGGAGCCAAAGAATTACTTTTTCTTTCGGTAAACGATCTCAATCGGGGTTCCGGAGAAGTCAAAACTCTCGCGAATTCTGTTTTCCAAGTAACGAGTATAGGAGAAATGGGCGTGCTTCGGATCGTTCACGAAAAGGACGAAGGTCGGAGGCGCGGTCCTCGCCTGGGAGGCATACGCAATACGGAGGCGACCGTGATTGAAATCGGGCGTCGGATTCATCTCCTGCGCGTCAAGAACAATGGAATTCAGAACATTCGTGGGGATTCTGCGGTGATATGCCTCATGGCATCGATTCACCATTGGAAGGATCTGACCGACCCCTTCCCCGGTCAGGGCGGAGATGTAGAGGATGGGCGCGTATTCAAGGAACTTGAAATTGCTCCGGAGCTCCTTCGAGAATTCGTCCTTCGTCTTTGAGTTCTTCGCCTCATCCCACTTGTTCACAAGGATGATGACGGGCTTCTTTTCCTCTACCGCATAGCCAACGACATGCTTGTCCTGTTCCCTAAGCCCGTCGGCCCCGTCGATGAGGAAGAGGACCACCTCCGCGCGTTGGATTGCGGAAAGGGCCCTGAGGGCAGCGTACTTGTCGATGGACTCGTAGATCTTCCCTCGCTTCACTAGTCCCGCGGTGTCGATAGAGACATACCGCTCCCCTTCATGGACGAAGGGCGTGTCGACGGAATCCCTGGTGGTTCCGGCGAGGTTGGAAACGATCGTCCTCTCGTTTCCGAGGAGCCTGTTGGACAAGGAGCTCTTCCCTACGTTCGGCCTCCCGATGAGGGCGAAGGCGATCCCATCTCCGTAGTCAGGCTCTGCCCGTTCCGGGAGAAGCAGCACAATCTTGTCCAGAAGATCGCCGATGCCGATCCCATGGGCGCCCGAAACGGCGATAGGGTCTCCGAGTCCCAAGGAATAGAAGTCCGCCGCATAGGCGAGCTCCTCGACGTTATCGACCTTGTTCACCGCGAGAATGACAGGCTTCTTGGCCTTCTGGAGCATCCGTGCGACGAAGCGGTCGTCGTCCGTCACCCCACGCTTCCCGTCGACTACGAAGAGAAGGACGTCCGCCTCATCGATCGCAATCTCGACCTGGGCGCGGATTTCCACCTGGAAAGGCGCGTTGGCGATCTGGATCCCGCCCGTGTCGATGATGGTGAAATGCTTCGTCAGCCATTCCGCATGCGCGTAGAGGCGATCCCTGGTGACGCCGGGGGTTTCCTCCACGATGGAGCGCCTCTCCCCGATGAAACGATTGAAGATGGTGCTCTTCCCGGAGCTTGGAGCCCCCACGATGGCAAGGGTGCCTAGCATGAGGGCGCGACCCCCGTCTTCTCGTAGACAATCCGAAGGACCGCCTCGACGGAATCCTCGATAGAAAGGAAGGAAGTGTCGAGAAGGACGGAATCCGGGGCAGGCTTAAGGGGGGCGAACTCACGGTGGGAGTCGATGTAGTCCCTTTTCCTGACGTCGGCGGCGACTTCCTCGAGGCTCGTGTTGATTCCCTTCTGGAGGTTTTCCTCGTAGCGGCGGACCGCTCTGGTCTCGACGCTGGCGATCTGAAAAACCTTCACCTCGGCGCCAGGAAGGACATATGTCCCGATGTCCCTTCCATCCATGACGACGGAACGGGATTCCGCCATCTTCCTTTGCATCTCCACAAGCGCAAGGCGGATGGGCTTCATCGCCGCGATGTAGGACACGTTCCCGCTGACGAGGGGACGGCGGATCTCCTCGCTCACGTCCTCCCCGTTCAGCAAAGTCTTCCCCATCTCGTCGAACTCGATCTGGATGGAGGGAAGAAGGGAGACGGCCTGGCCCTCGTCCTTGGGATCAAGGCCAGCGCGGATGCAGGCGAGGGTCACGGCACGATACATCGCCCCAGTGTCGATATAAGTAAAAGAAAGGCGCTCGGCGACGCGACGGGCCACAGTGCTCTTGCCCGCGGCGGCAGGACCGTCGATCGCGACGGCGATATGCTTTTCGTCCATAACCTAGCTCCTTTCAGGCCTGCACCCAGAGGAAATACATGAGGATGAGGCCGACGATGGCCAAGGCCAGGGCCAAGGCCTCAAGGATAAGAATCGCGCGTTCCCTCCGGAGGTAGCGACCGTAGGGCGTGGCCCCCCTCCTCCCTTTCTTCCCTCCGGGAAGGGCGAGGGAGGCTGCTTGCGAGGCCTCGATCGCGGCCTTCCGGTCCTCCTCGCTCAAGGGAAGCGGGGAAGGCTCCGTCCTCGGAAACCGGGACTCGTCGAGGGCCTCGATCTTCTCGCGGTAGCGCCTCCACTTCTCCGTCCTCGTCCTCATAGGCCTGATTTTATCCCGAACGAAGTCCCGCTTCATCCCCGGAAGGAGCATTCGGCAGGCCTATCTTGCCATTGGTAGGGGGCAGTCTATAATCCGAGAAGACCGGAGGAACCAAGAATGGCCAAGAAAGTCAAAGTCAACCTCGACGCCTGCATCGGGTGCGGGGTCTGCGTGAGCAGCGCTCCCGATGTGTTCGCCTTCACCGACGACGGGAAGAGCGAGGTCGTCGGCGAGGTCACCGACGAGGCCGCGATCGAAGACGTCGCCGCCAGCTGCCCCGTCGCCGCGATCGAGATCGAGTAGTATTCCTCGATAGCAAAAGGAGCGGTCCTGCCGCTCCTTTTTTCGTCCTCAGGACGCCCTTCTCTTCTTGTCCCCCTCGTAATGGAGAAGCTTGCCGATCGAACGGTAGATGAGGAACGTCACCGCGATCACCGCGACGTCCTTCACGAGGTTGAAGGGAAGCACGGCGATGAAGGCGTAAGGCCAGTCAAGGCTCGTGATCGCCGGATTGGCGGCCTGGCACATCCCGAGGATCGTCTCGTAGGAAAGGCCCATGACGAACATGTAGAAGGGGAGCATCACATAGACGTTCATGACCATCGCGACGACGAGCTGGGCGAGAGTCCCTGCCGCGAAGCCGATGGCGACGCCCTTGAGGTTCCTTTTCTTCTGGTAGATGAAGGCGGCCGGAAGGATGAAGGCGCAGGAGAAGACGAAGTCGGCGAACTCGCCCACGCAAAGGGTGGAGGTGAACGGGAGCTTGATGATGGTCTTCACCGCCAGCACGGCAAGCCCGGTCCACGGCCCATAGGCGAAGGAGGCGATGAAGACCGGGATCTCATCGAAATGAATCGACATGAAGGCCGGGGCGAAGGGCAATGGGAAGGAGAAGACCGGCACCACGTAGAGGATCGCCGCGAGGGCGGAGAATATCGCAACCCTCGAAGTAAGCCGGGCGTAGGAGAAGTTCGGCCGCGGGAACACCAGGAAATAGAGCTTCAGCAAGAAGACGACCAGGACGATGGCCAAGGCGATGAGCGCAAGCGACTTCCAATCCATGAAAAACCCCCGCAAGCAATAAGGCTCCGGGGCGCCATGAGGCTCGCTCCTTCCATCCGGACTCTACCGTTGGCGCCGGAATTCCACCGGTCTCCTGCCTTCCGAGGAAGGCTCGCGGACTATCACCGCCAGTCGACGATTCGCACGTCGCCCTGAAGCACGAGGAGAGTATAGACCTAGATATCCTTTTTGAAACGGGCGAATTGCTCCAGGGAGGCGATGAATTTGTCCAGCTCGCTCTTCCCAAGGAAGCGCAGGTAGATGCCTTTCTTCCCGATCGTCGTCTTCTCCGCCCCAGCCAGGGTAGCGACCTTAACCTCAAGATCGACGTCAGAAGGAGCGATCCCGTACGTCTTGGCAAGCCTCTCTGTCTCGCGGACGGAAAGCTTCTCCCGATGGATGATGCGCACCGCGTCACGTATTTCCTCTTCCGAAAGAGGGACGAGCGCCCGCGCATGGCCATAGCTCAGCTTCCCCGTGCTCACCTCCCGGATCACGTAGTCGGGAAGGGTGAGGAGACGCAGGGCGTTCGTCACCTGGCTCCTCGAGGAATGGGAAAGGTCGGCGAGGGTCTGCTTGTCGTAATGGAAGCGGGTCTCCAGCTCCTCGTAAAGGAGCGCCATCTCGACGACGTTCGAATCCCTCTGGTCGCGGCTGTCCGCAAGGATCATGAGGAGCGTCTCCTCGTCGCTCAGGTCGAAGACGAGGCAAGGGAGGGAAAGGAGGCCTGCCTCCTTCGCCCCGAAATAGCGCTTCCTGCCCAGCACCAGCTCGAAGTGGGAGCCGCAGGGCCTCACCAGGAGCGGGGAGAAGATTCCTTTCTCCCTGATGGACTTCCCGAGGTCCTGGACCAGCTCCTGCGAAAGGGGGGCCTTCCGGACGAACGGGGAATCGTTGATAGAGGAAAGGGGAATCTCCCTGGAGGAAAGGGTCTGGTATTCCTTCTCCAGCTCGGCGATGACGTCGTTCCTGGCAAACTTCCGGACAAGCTCGGAAAGGTCGGAGGACGGGGCGGATTTCTTGCGCCTAGCCATTGCCCATGACCTCGCGGGCGAGCGAGAAATAGGCGACTGCCCCGTGCGCCGTCGGCTTGAAGCTCGTCACGGGCTCCCCGTGGAGCGCGCTGTCGGGAATGGCGACGTTCCTCGGGATCGCGGTCTGGAACGTGCTTTCCCGGAACAGCCCTCTCACCTGGCGAGCCACCTCCGTCCCCGACGCGGTCCTTTGGTCGTACATGGTCAGGAGGAATCCTTCGATTCGAAGCCCGGGGTTATAGTCCGCCTGGATGCGCGAGATCGAGGAAAGTATCGCCGCAACTGCCTCCATCGCGAAATACTCGCATTGGACAGGAATGATTACAGTGTCGCTTGCCACGAGGGCGTTGATGTTTAGCAGCCCCAGGGAAGGGGGGCAGTCGATGATGATGTAGTCGTAGGCCGCCTTCAGCGGGGCGAGCGTCGCCCTCAGCGCGCCGAAGGGATTCGACCGTCCGGTCTGGATGAAGCGGGCATCGAGCGTAGCGAGCCTAAGGTTGCTCGGAATGAGGTGAAGGTTCGGCTCATCGGTCTCGCGAAGGACGCTGACGACGTCCTTTTCGCCAATGACCGCGTCGTAGATCGTGGTCGCGAGGCTCGTGACGTCGAATCCTAGCCCCCTCCCGGCGTTGCCCTGGGGGTCGAAGTCCACAAGGAGGACGCGCCTTCCGTAGTGGGCAAGGGCGCTGGAAAGGTTAATGGCGGTCGTGGTCTTCCCCACGCCGCCCTTCTGGTTCGCGATGGCGATCACCCTTCCCATGGCTGAATTGTATCCTCAAGCGGAATAACCGGATAGGTCAGCGATTCAAAACCGGAAAATTCATAGAGGTTTTGCTTTGATTAGACGGAATTCACGAGGATATTTGCGAGGCGTTCTCGCCGTTTTCCGGAAAAGGATGTTCAAACGCTCCCCGTCTCCGCCCGGGAGGCTTTCCCGGTATTTCGAGACATGCTCCATCCCCAGCTCCTTCATCGCCCTACCAGAGGTTATTAGCTCCTCCTCTCCCTTGGGACCTTTCATCGCCAGCAGCTGGCCCCCAACAGCGAGCAGGGGCGCCCCAAGCTCGAGGAGCATGGGGAGAGAGGAGAAGGCACGCGCGGTCGCAAGATCCCACCTTTCCTTAGGAAGCGTCTCGGCCCGGGCGTTCATCACCTCGACGTTGGCTAGTGCGAGCGCGTCTTTCACTGCCGAAAGGAACTCGCATTTCTTCCTTGTCGCGTCGAGAAGCGTCCACCGGACGTCTTTCATAAGGATCGCCAGCACCATTCCAGGAAAGCCCGGGCCCGTGCCGATGTCGATCGCAGACCCTGGTCTCGCTCCTTTGAGAGCCCTCATGGCAAGGAGGGAGTCTAGAAGATGCTTTTCCACCATCTCCCCCCTGTCCCTTACGGCGGTAAGGTTCATCCGCCCGTTCCATTCCTCGAGCAGGTCAAGGTAGCGGTCGAATAGCGCTATTTCCCTTTCTCCCAAGGCAAGGTCGCCTTGGAAATAGGCGCGCAGCTCGTCCAACGTCATAGGAGCCCCCTTCTCTTAAGTTCCAGAAGAAGCACGGTGATGTCCGCGGGATTCACCCCATAGATGCGGGAAGCCTGGCCAAGCGTCTCCGGCTTCGCCGATGATAGGCGCTCGCGCGCCTCAAGGGAAAGCCCCTTCATCTCCCCATAGGGAAGAGTCGGCGGAAGAGCGGTGCCCTCGAGGGCTTTCTGCCTCTCGATATCCCTCCGTTCCCTCTCCATGTATCCTTGGTACTTGATTTCGGTCTCGACGGTAGAAAGGGAGTTCCTGTCCATTCCTAGGATCTGGACGTCCGGGAGGAAGCTGAGCATCTCTTCGAGCCCGATCCCAGGCCGGGCGAGGAGGGACGAGGCCCGATGGCCGTCCCCGACGTCCGAATAACCCTCGGAAAGGAGATAGGCGTTCAGATCATCCGCTGGAGAAAGGGTTGTTTCCCTGAGCGCCTTCATCGCCTTTTCCATCTTCCCCTTCCTTTCCAGGAAAAGTTCATAGTCCCTTTCAAAGAGAAGACCGGCTTCCTGACCTTTTTCCATCAAGCGGAGGTCGGCGTTATCGTGGCGAAGCAACAGGCGGTGCTCCGCTCGCGAGGAAAGGAGCCGGTAAGGCTCCTCCGTCCCTTTCGTGAGGATGTCGTCGAGCATCACGCCAAGGTAACTGTCCTCGCGCGAGACAAGGAGAGGCTTCCTTCCCAGGATCTTGAGGGCGGCGTTCGCCCCGGCGATAAGGCCAAGCCCGGCGGCTTCCTCATATCCTGAGGTCCCGATGAGCTGCCCCGCGGCATATAGACCCGGGATGCGCTTGCACTCGAGGGTGCGCAGGAACTCCAAGGAATCCAGGCAGTCGTATTCGATCTGGTATGCGTACTTCAGGATCTCCGCGCTCTCTAGCCCGGGCAGGGAATGGACGAGCAGTTCCTGAACGTCCCGGCCAAGCCCGGTGGAGAAGCCTTGGATGTAGATGCTTTCGCCATCCCGGAACTCCGGCTCCAGGAAAAGCTGGTGGCGTTCTTTGTCGGGGAAGCGCTCGACCTTGGCCTCGATCGACGGGCAGTAGCGAGGCCCGATCCCGTGCATAAGCCCGTTATGGAGGCTGCTCTCGGAAAGGTGCTCCCGCACGATGGCAAGAGTCTCGGGGCGCGTATAGATAAGATGGCAAGGAAGCTGGTCCTCGAGTCGCCGGTATTGGGAAGAACCATAGGAAAAGGAAAGCTCCCCCTCCATGCCGGGCTGGATTTCCGCCTGGGAGAAATCAATCGTCGAGGCCTTCACTCGCGGAGGCGTGCCTGTCTTGAACCTACGGAGCCTGAGCCCAAGGGACCGAAGGGAGCCGCCTAGGCCATAGGAACCAGGAGTTCCGTCAGGCCCCTCTTCCTCCCTTTCGCTGCCCCGGAAGATTGCCGAGCCTAGATAGGTACCGTTAGTAAGGATGGTCGCCTTGGAACGGATTTCCCCGCCTCCCTGAAGGCGGCAGCCTTGGATTTTCCCCCCTTCGTATATTAAGGAGGAAGCCTCCCCGTCCTCGATGCGAACGTTTGTTGTTTTCCGAAGAAGGAACTCGATTTGACGGGGATAATCGTATTTATCTTCCTGAGCCCTTAGGCATTGGACTCCAGGGCCCTTCCCGGTGTTCAGCATCTTGATCTGGAGCGGGGCGATGTCCGCCGCCCTTCCCATGAGCCCCCCGAGAGCGTCGATTTCCCTCACCAGGATTCCCTTGGCGCTGCCCCCTACGTGAGGGTTGCAAGGCATGTTCGAAAGCAGGCTTCCTGGAAGCTTCAGAAGAATGACGTCAAGGCCCAGGAAGGAGGCGGCTCGGGCGGCCTCCACCCCGGCATGGCCTCCGCCGACAACAAGCACGTCGCAGCGATCGTTCATCCGATGGACCCGGACATGTCGAGCTTGATCAGCTGGTTGAGCTCGACGGCGTACTCCATGGGAAGTTCCCTGCTGAAGGGCTCGATGAATCCCATGACGATCATCTGGGTCGCCTCTTCCTTGCTAAGGCCCCGGCTCATCAAATAAAAGAGTTGCTCTTCATTGATCTTGCTGACGCTCGCCTCGTGCTCGATATAGCTTGAGCCGTTATAGACCTCGTTCTTCGGGAAGGTGTCGGAAGAGGAAAGCCCGTCCACCATGAGGGTGTCGCACTCCACGTGGGAATGAGCGTTGGCGGCGCCGGGGTGAATACGCACGGTCCCCCTGTAGTTTGCGGTTCCTCCGTCGTGGCAGATGCTCTTCGAGATGATGGTGCTCGAGGTGTTGGGCGCCAGATGGATCATGCGCGCCCCGTTGTCCTGGAACTGATTCTTCCCTCCGACGGCGATCGAGATGACGGAGCCGCGCGCTCCGTCTCCGGCGAGAATGCAACCGGGATACTTCATGTTCCGGTAGCTCCCGATGTTCCCGTCCACCCATTCCATGAGACCGCCTTCCTGGACGAGCGCCCTCTGGGTGACGAGGTTCACGATGTTCGTGGACCAGTTCTGCACGGTCGTATAGCGGCACCTTGCCCCAGGGAGAACAACGATCTCGACGACGGCGGCATGGAGCGATTCCTTGCTATAGATCGGCGCGGTGCATCCTTCCACGTAGTTCACGTCGGCCCCCTCGTCGACGATGATGAGGGTCCTCTCGAACTGGCCGGTCTTCTCGTTATTGATCCGGAAGTAGCTTTGGAGAGGCTTTTCGAGCCGCACGCCCTTGGGGACATAGATGAAGGAGCCGCCGGACCAAACGGCGCCGTTGAGCGCGGCGAACTTGTTGTCCCTTGGCCCGACCACCTTCCCGAAGTATTTCTTGAAGAGCTCAGGGCAGGCCTGGAGGCCCATGTCGGTGGAAAGGAAGACGACGCCTTTCTCGCGGACCTCCTCCAGCATGTTGTGGTAGACGACCTCGCTTTCATACTGGGTCGTGACCCCGGCGAAGAATTTCCTTTCCGCCTCCGGGATGCCCAGCTTCTCGAACGTCTCCTTCACCGTCTCGGGAACGTCTTCCCACCGGTCCCCCTCTCCGGGAGCGACCCTCGTGAAATAGGTGTAGCTCTGGAAATCGAGGAAGGAGAGATCAGGGCCATAGGAAGGCATCGGCAACTCTTCGAACGCCTTCAGGGAATTGAGACGGTACTGGAGCATCCATTCCGGCTCCCCTTTCACCTCGGAAATCTTGCGGACAACCTCCTCGTCGAGCCCCTTTCCGGTGGTGAAAAGGATGCGGGCGTCGTCGCGGAAGCCGTACTTGTACTCGCCTCCGGGAAGCGGAGGCTTCTTCTCGTCCGCCATCGCTACTCCTTATCTTTCCCCTCGAGGATCGCTCCCGCCGCGGTCCAGCCCATCGTCGCGCAATGGATCCGCGCAGCCTGCTTCCCAGTGTTCCGGAACGCCAGGGCCTCTTCCATGAGTTCCTCGTCGAAAGGCTTCTCCTCGATCATAAGCATGAATTGCTCGATAAGATGAAGCGCCTCCCCCTTGCCCATTCCGATCAAGCGGTCGCAGAGGATATCCGTCGAGGCAGTCGAAATCGCGCAGGCGACCCCATCCCAGAGAGCGTCCACGACCTTATCCCCATCGAAACGAAGGAACAAATCGAAATCGTCGATGCAGTTGGTCGAGTCGGCATGGGTCTTCTCGTAAAGCGATTCGTCGGAAGGGCGGCCCTTGTGGAGAGGGTTCGAGTAGTGGTCGAGAATGATCTCGCGCATCATCTCCGGGGTGATATCAGAAATAGGCATCCAAGAACTCCTTTCCATGCCGGACGGCATCCACGAGGCAGTCAATGTCCTCGCGGGTGGTGTAGAAGTAGAAGCTCGCCCTAACGGTGGCGACCTGCCCGAGATAGTCGATGAGGATCTTGGCGCAATGGTTGCCGGAGCGGCAGGCAATTCCTCTGGAGTTGAGGAACGTGGCGGCGTCCTGGGCGAACACGCCCTTCACATTAAAGGCGACGATCCCGGCCTCGCTACGAGGATTGTAGATGTCTGCCATCCCCGTCTTCTCCAACTCTGAGACGGCATATTTCTTCAAATCCCGCTCATAATCACGGATATCGTCAATCCCCACGGACTCGATATAGTCGACGGCGGCCTTCATCCCGAGGATCCCCTCCAGGTTCTGGGTGCCGGCCTCGAAGCGAAGCGGAGGCTGGAGGTAGTTCACATCCCCGCACATATCGAACTTCGCGTTCATCCCGCCCCCGGTCATGAAGGGCTCCGTCTCGCGAAGCAGGTCGTACTTCCCGTAGAGCACACCGATCCCCGTAGGACCGCACATCTTGTGCCCGGAGAAGGCGAGGAAGTCGCAGTCCAGGTCCTTCACGTCCGTCCTCATATGGGGGACGGACTGCGCCCCGTCGATCACGAGGATAGCCCCATTGCCATGCGCGATTTCCGCAAGTTCTTTCACCGGCGCTACATAACCGAGGACGTTCGTAACATGAGCTACCGCGATGATCTTCGTCCTGGGCGTGATCGCTCTCTTCAGGTTCTCCGGAGTAAGGCGCCCTTCCTGGTCCAGGGGGATGTAGTTGACTTTCGCCCCGGTCATCTCGCTTACCTTGAACCACGGAAGGACGTTCGATGCATGCTCGGCCTGGGTAAGAAGGATCTCGTCCCCCGCCTTCACGTGGGTAAGGCCATATCCGAAGGCGACGAGGTTCAAGGAGGCGGTGGCACCGCTTGTGAAGACGACCTCCGACGGGTTGGCGTTTATGAAGCGGGCGATCGTCTCGCGGCTTTCCTGGACGAGGTTGTCCATCTGATAGCAAAGGTCATAGTCACCCCGGTGGCTGTTGCTGGTGCACTCCGTGTAATAGCGGTCCACAGCCTCCATCACCGAACGGGGCTTAAAAGTCGTGGAGGCATTATCAAGCCACACGAGAGGATGGCCCTGCATGCTCTTCCCCGAAAGCATCGGGAAGTCCTTGAGAAAGCGGACGCGATCGATCATATGCCCTCCTCCACAGCGCTGAGGATCTTCTCGCGGACACCTTCGGGAAAGTAAGACGCAATCGGAGAAAGATACCCCATTGCAATCAAGCGCCGTGCCTCTTGCTCAGGGATTCCCCTGCTCTGAAGGTAGAAAAGCTCCTGGTCAGAAAGCCGTCCCTCGACCGCCCCATGCCCGGCATCGACATCATTGTCGAAAATGCGAAGGGCGGGCGAGCACCGGCACGATGCCTTGGGATCGATCACGATGATCCTCCCGTCTTGCCTGGTCTTGGTGCCGCTCGCGCCGCGCTCGACAACGGTCTCCCCCAGGAAATGGAGCCGGGAAGAACCGCCGGCGATGCCGTTCATGTCGACCTTCCCCTTTTGGTGGACGAGGCGATGAACAAGCCGTACGTCGAAAGTCTTCGCGTCCTCGCCGAGGGCCAGGCTCGAAAGACGGAAGGCGAATTCGGAGGAATCGCCTTCGCAGGAAGCCTCAACGAGAAAGGACCCAGTCCCCCGCGCAAAATCGGCGACGCAAACATCCAAGGACGCGCCAGAAGCGACGCTCACCATGATTTTTCGAGGACGGAAAGCTACGAAATCCGCGATTAGAAGTCGTTTTTGCTCGTTTTCTCGAACAGAAATCGAAATATCCCCGGAATGGTCGAGGTAAAGGATGGGTGCGCAGGAAAGGTGTCTGAGGCTACTTTCCATCCAAAGCTTCCTTCGTCGCGCAGACGCCGATGGACACTTCGTTCATCGGGGCGTCAACGACCTTCTCAAGGCTTATGCCAAGCTCCTTATGGAGCCATTCATAACCTTCCTTGTCGATCCGGTCGACCAGCTCCGGGCCGCCATCCAGAACGATCCTGCCGTTCACCATGATCGCGGAGCGGCTCGGCTGAATGAGGTGGAAGAGCCTCGCATAGTGGCTGATCACGAGGAAGGAGGTTCCGCGCTCTTTCTCTTTCAGGATCGTCTCGGCGACCCTTTCGATCGCATCCACGTCAAGCCCGGAGTCGATCTCGTCGAGCATCGCGAGCCCTGGCTCGAGAAGCCGCATCTGGAGGATCTCGTTCTTCTTCCGTTCGCCGCCGGAGAATCCTTCGTTCAGGTTCCGCTGGGCCATCTCGAAGGGGATGCCGACCTCCTTGTAGGCGGCCTCCGCCTTCCGGATGAATTGGAAGAGCGAAAGCTTCTTCTCCCTCCTCGCGTTCATCGCCGCCTTGAGGAAGTCGGAGGAAGGAACCCCGGGGACTTCCACAGGATTCTGCATCCCGAGGAAGATGCCAAGCCGGCTTCGTTCGTCGACCGAGAGAGAAAGGACGTCCTTGCCATCGTAGGTCACGGAACCCTCGTAAACTTCGAAGGCAGGATTTCCCATGATGCACCCGAGGAGGGTGCTCTTCCCGTGGCCGTTCGGCCCAAGGAGGGCGAGGGAATCGCCTTCCTCGACGGTCAGCTCGACGCCCCGGAGGATCCGTTTCCCCCTGACGCCGGCCGAAAGTCCTTTGATTTCCAACCTTCCCATCTCTTCCTCCTTCCGGGCGCTTAATCCTAGTATTCCCAAACACTCTCTTCAAACGATGCGATAAGCCCCGCCGCCCCGCGATTTTTCCGCGTTGCTTCCATAGCCCCCAAAGAATAGAATGCACGCGCATGAATTTGGCAGGAGGATCTCTGACTTCGATATGAACACCAAAAAATGCGCGATCCTGATGGCCGGGCTCTTCGCCGGCGCCGTCGGTCTCGCCGCCTGCGATTCCCCTACCTGGAGCGCCGATGGAGCGATCTTCACCTACACGGACGCCCGCGGGAACCGCGTGGCCTACACCGCCGAGGATCTTCTCAACGACTACCGCCAGGACGGGACGAGCCTGAGCACGGAGTTCGACCACGTCTACGAGGTGCTTATCCGCAACTACTACGCGGACGAGTCCCAGGCGTCGGTCCTCGCCGAGCTCGAAGAGAGGGCGACTTCCGCCGTCCTCGAGGACAAGCAGACCGCCGAGACGAACGCCGAGAGCAACGGCACCAGCTACGAGGCTGAATTCGAGGCCATCCTCGATAGCGCCGGCGTGGATAACGTCGACGAACTCTACGAGCACCACCTCTACGAAGAGGAGCGGGCCCGCTTCCAGCAGGACCTCGAGCAGACCTTCGGGACCGGCGATAGCGCCGTCAACGGCGTCGACGCCATGAGGGACGGCACCTACACCACCTCCGATGGCGTCAGCCACGTCTCCTTCCCCGAGAGCGAGGAATGGGGCGCGGGCAACGACGGCTGGCTCAAGGAGCAGATGCCCTATCACTTCCGCCACATCCTAGTGAAGCTGAACAGCGGGATCGCCAACGAGTACACCCAGGACAAGATTTCCGAGTCCACCTCCCTTGACGAGGGCGGCGAGGCCACGGACCTTGCCAACGTCGTGATGGCCCTGGCGGGCGCCGGCATCAGCACCGCCGAGGACGGCACCCAGTCCATCGTCGCCCTCGACGAGAGCTCCCGCTGGTCCTTCAGCCAGATCGCCAACGTCTTCTCCGACGACACCGGGAGCGCCGCCGCCTATGGCGACTCCGGCATCGTCACCAAGGTGATGGAGACGGACTACGTCCCCGAGTTCAAGCTCGGCGCCTACGCCTTCGAGTCGCTCTATAACGAGAGGAACAAGGAAAGCGCCTACGGCAAAGAGAACCGCTACCGCGTCGCCCCGGGCCTTCGCGAGGATGCCGAGGCTTCCGAGAACGGGACCATCACCGACGAGATGATCGACGAGAACCAGGTGCTCGACGGGACCGACGAGACCGTCTACTCCTTCTTCGAGAACCTCGGGATCGGCCAGATTCCCTTCGGCGCCGCGATCGCCCTCCTCGAGGAGGCCAAGGTTCAGGAGGATGCCAACGGCAACCCGGTCAACAACAACGTCGACACCTTCTACCCGAGGAACGTCATCTACAACAAGTACTTCAACCGCCACAACATCTGCGTCATCACCCCGAACGAGATCGCGACCAACACCATCAGCGACCTCATTGAGGCCGAGAACGACCTTTCTTCCTTCATCACCGTCGACGAGGCCACCGGCCACATCACTTCCGAGGACAAGGTCGGCAAGGTGAACCAGCAGTTCGCCGCCCTCCCGGGCTTCCAGGTGGACACCACCAACGTCCTCCCGCAGTTCGCGAACAACGTCCTGACCGATGAGAAGGGCCAGATCGTCCTCGCCGTCCGCGCCGGGAGCGACAGCTACCAGGGCATCCACTTCATCGTCATCGAGCGCTCCGCCCTCAGCGAGTACGGCCAGTCCGTCGACGGGAGCACCGGCCAGATCGTCGAGAACGAGGCCCCGGTCACCGGCGGGGACACCGCGACGCTCAGCGAGTACTACACCACCGCGACGCCGAACATGTCCCGCTACCCGACCTACGAGGCCGAGGGCGAGACCGAGCCCAAGACGACCTACGTCAACTTCAACATCAGCTCGAGCACCAGCTGGACCGAGAGGGCCAACGAGGTGAGCGACGAGATCACCTCCTACAACCCGAACCTCAGCTCCTACAACTTCCAGAGGCTCGTCGAGGAAGGGGCGATCGAGTTCGCCGACCAGAGCATCGAGGAAGACATGAAGACCTACGTCCAGACCTCGAGGCAGTCCAACATCGACAGCGCCTTCACCACCTGGAGCGACAACTGGAAGGCCTACGCCGAGAAGATCGCCGCCCAGGAGCAGTTCCGCGCCGTGGGCGAGGAAACCGGCACCGGCTACCTCATCTCCGAGATCTGCGCCGTGGACTACCAGACCCAGGCCATCGAAGGCATCTGGGAAGTTGGCGGGGCCTGCTACTACCCCGCAAATGCCTAAGGAACCAGGAGAAGCGACAATGAACAGCAAGAGATTCGCCTCCGCGCTCCTCGTCCTCGCCGCCAGCGGGCTCGTCCTTGCCGGCTGCGACGACGTCGAGGCCAGGCCTACCAAGGAATTCGAGGACCGTCCCATCCTCAATCTCGAGAACCCCGTCGCGAACAACACGATGGGCGAGATCTACGACGCCCTCGTCACCCCGGGCGACACCAACAGCCAGAACGTCCTCCAGAACGTCCTCTACCTCTACAGCACCACCATCTACGGGAACTTCTTCGACGTCTATGACGACGAGGGGAAGCTTCTCGAGAAGGGTCTCAGGACCGTCGCCGAGGAGTACCTCGCCGACAATTCCAAGACCGAGGCCATCACCGCCTTCGCCACCGCCTATCCCCTCTACCACGACGCGGAAGGGAAGCCGGCGATCAGCAAGGTCATCAACTTCTACGAGGAAGTCCTCTACCGCATCCGCGACGTCTTCTGGGGCTATGTCCAGGACAGCGCCTACCAGGTGCGGAGCGAGTTCAGCGAGAAGAAGTTCTACGACGCGCAGACCGCGAGCTACTACGACCTCGCCCAGCCGGAGGGGGACGTCTTCCCCTATAACGAGGGCTACCGCCAGGTCGAGGGCTCCTTCCGCCTCAGCGAGAGCGCCAAGGAAGAAGGCCCGATGCGCCTCGACGGCGGCAACCGCCTCCATGAGGGCGACATCGAGAACAGCTACTTCAAGGACATCTTCGGCACCTACGAGCGCTACATCCAGGACGCCGTCCTCCCCGACATCTACCGCACCGAGCTGACCGCCCAGTACCTCATCGACCAGAACATCGGCCAGATCCGCCTGACCGCCGCGAGGAAGATCGACATGATCGCCCTCAAGGACAACCCGCAGTACCCGACCGCGGTCCAGAACCTCGTCGACGCCTACGCGGCGAACGTCATCGAGGCGGGCCTCGACATGGACGTCTACGGGATGACCTTCCTCGACACCCTATACAAGGGCACCGTCTACGCCCTCAACGAGGAGGCGACCGAGCTCGCGAACAAGATCTACGCCGCCGCGGGATGGAACTACCGCAGCATCACGGTGAACGAGATCGACTACGCCTACTGGCTGGAGTCGAGCTACGGCACCATCATGGAGCAGTACAAGACGATTGCAGACGACCGTTTCCACACGGAGAGCGAGTCCGTCCGCGACGACTTCACCGGCAACGGCGACTACACGATCGAGACCGGCCTCATCATCAAGGAGAGGACGCTCCGCGTGCAGGACGACACCACCTCCGGGTGGTTCACCAGCAGCTCCCTCACCCTCGACAACGAGGAGCTGAAGAACCGCCTCTTCCGCGTCCAGGTCGCCAACGAGGTCGACTCGACCGAGTGGACCGCCTCCGGCTACGCGGACGACACGCGCGCGGACAACTTCCAGTACGGCCACTACCGCGGAGGGAACTACTACCTCACCAAGAGGGATCCCGAGACCGGGCGCGCCCACCCCTACGTCACCTACGACGAGACGGCCGACACCACCTACCTCATCAAGGTTGACGAGGCCGTCAAGAGCGCCAAGCTGACCGACGGGGAGAACACCGTCTCGACGGACCCCTCCTCCCTCTACTACGACGACATGGCGAAGCACGCGAACGACCCCTACTATGCCGAGAAGGTCGCGCGGAAGGTCGCCTACAGCCTTGCCTCGGGCGACACCTGGACCAGCGCGGCCAACGAGTACTACGTCGACCAGATGGCGCTCGTCTACCACGACACCGAGGTGTACGACTACTTCGTCAGCACCTTCCCCGATCTCTTCGACTGATCGGACCAGGGGGATGGCTCGCCCATCCCCCTTTCCTTATAGATAGAAAGGAGCAAGCATGAAGGACATCTTCTGCCGCATCATCGATGGGGAAATCCCCTCCTCCAAGATCTACGAGGACGACGACGTCCTCGCCATCCTCGACATCTCCCAGACGACGAAAGGGCATGCCCTCGTGATGCCCAAGCGCCACTACGACGACTTCCTCAGCTGCCCGCAGGAAACCCTCCACAAGGTCATGGACGTGGCCCAGAGGATCGGCCAGGCCGAGATGGTGGTCCTGGGCGCCCAGGGGATCAACATCCTCACGAACGTCGGCCCCGTGGCCGGGCAGTCGGTCATGCATTTCCACGTGCACGTCGTGCCCCGCTACATCCAGGGGGACCCTGGCTTCCAGATCACCATGAAGGGCCAGGACGTCCCGATGATCGAGATGCAGACGCTCGCCGAGAAGATCAAAGGCGAGGTCGGGGAATAGAAAAAGCCTTCCCTGAAGAAGGCTTCCGGAAGGGCGGGGCTACTCCCCGTCCTTTTCTCTTCCCAAGGGGCGGTAGAGACAGCGCTCGTCGAGGGCGTGCTGCTTGGTCGACCACTCCCCGGGCTCCACGGACTGGAGGATGCGGTCCATCATGTTGATCTTCGCGTCCATGTCGTCGATCATCCCGAGGACGACCGCCTCCTTGGTCAAAGGAGGGACGGGAGAGCCGAACTCCGGCTTCGTGTGGTGGGAAAGCACCATGTGCTCGAGAAGAACGGGGGTTTCCCCGGAAAGGCCGAGCCGATCGGCTTCCTCACGAATTTCCCCGACGAGAAGGACGATATGCCCGAGCAGCTTCCCCTCGAGGGTGTAGCGGGTCGCCACCGCGCCAGAAAGCTCGATGGTCTTGCCGATGTCGTGCACAAGGGCGCCGGCGACGAGGAAGTCGCGGTCAAGGGTCGGGTAAAGGGCGGCAACCTTCTCCGCGAGCCTTGCCATCGAGAGGGAATGGTAGGCAAGCCCGCCAAGGAAGGCGTGATGGTTCGTCACGGCGGCAGGGTGCGAGAAATAGGCGTTCCGATGGCGGTCGATGAGCGCGATGGCAAGCTTCCGGAGGTCCTCGTTCCGGATGGAGGAAAGAAGGCCGTCGACTTCCTTCTCCATGTCCTTGGGGTCCTCGGGGGCGACGGGGAGAAGCCTCGAATAGTCGACCAAGGCAGGATCCACCGTATCGACGGAGAGGATCTTCATCTGGAGCTGGCCTTTGTAGGAAAGGACGGCCCCTTCCACCGAGACGACCTCCCCAGGTGCGAGGATCTCCGTATCGCCAGGGTCGACCTCCCACTTCTTCGCGGAGATCGTCCCTGTGGAATCCTGGAGGGTGAGGCTCAGGTAGTTCTTCCCGGCGTTCGAGGTCAGGCAGTCGGAAGCCTTCACCATGTATTGCTCGAAGACGCGGTCCCCGTCTTTCAAATCAGCGATCCTGCTCATGCGAACGCTCCTCCTCTTCGATCTCTTGGAGGGAGAATCCTTTCGCAAGAAGGGCGAGACGGACTCTGGACCTCACTTCCCCATCATTATACCTTCCTTCCAGCCTTGTCCTTATCTTAAGAAAGGTAGTCTTCAGATATTTCTTTCGTTCCTGGCTATTTTCTCGGATTTCGGAAGAAACTTTCCGAGATAGTCCTTCAGAAAACCCTTTCCTCACTAGAAAGCCGGTCCCCTTCTCGACCCTTTCCCTCTTGGGGAGGAATCCGAACTTCCGTTCCATCAGGGGAAGGTAGTCCCGCGCCTTCTTCTCGTCCTCCTTCAGAGAAAGGGATGCCCTCGTTTCCCTGGATACCCCCTCCTCCGCGAGCCCTTCGAGGATCCTCCGGGGACCGACCCCCCGGAAGGAATGCTCCTCCGCGTATTCCTCCGCGAACGCCCGTTCGTCGATGAGACCCTCTTCCTTCAGGATCCCTTGCACCTTCATCGCAAGGACCTTGTTTCCTTCCGCCTTCTTGAGGAGGGCCCGGTACATCTTCATGGGGGAAAGCCTCCTCCTTAGCGCCAGCCCTTCCCCGAAGGCGAGCACCCTTCCTTCCTTCTCGAGCTCCAGGTAGCGGGCCTTCTCCTCCGGGGACACCTTCTTGCCCTTGTAGGGCATGAGTTCGACGTAGGCCCTTTCCACGAGAAGAAAGGAATCCGCGCCGATCCTCACGCGGAACTTCCCGCCCTTGAGGCGGGAGACAGAGACGACTTCCTCACCAATTCTTCCTGATGGCACGCTCGTAAACCTTCCTGATGTTCCGATGGAAGGCATCCAGCGAATAAGGCTCGATCACCTTGAGCGCCTTCTCCTCCATCACCCTTCTTTTAGCCTCGGGAAGTGCCAATATGCCCACCATCTTTCTCGCAAGGTCTTTCTCATCGACGTAGAAGAAACCTGTCTCCCCGTCCTTGACGGTCTCCACGAGCGCGTCGTCGTAACGGGCCAGGAGGACGAGCCTAGCCGCGACGGCCTCCTGGAAGGTGAGTCCCTGGGTCTCCGTGACGGAGGCGCTCAGGAAGACATCCCCCAGCTGGTAGTAAAGAGGCGTCACGTCGGGGCTGACCGGGCCCGTGAAGATCACCTTCCCGGATATCCCGAGGGATTTGGCCATCTCCTCAAGGGACTCAAGGGCGGGACCTCCTCCCACGATCACGAAGCGCGTGTCTTTCTTCCCCTTCAGGGCGAGGAAGGAGGCATAGCCCTTCAGGAGCAGGTCCACGGACTTCTCCTTGGCGACCCTCCCTAGGAAAAGGAAGACGAACGCGTCCTTGGGGATGCCGAGCCTTTCCCTGAGCTCCTCGACCTCCTTTTCCGGGATCGAGGAAGGGTCGTAGAGGGAGAAATCCGTCCCCGTAGGAACGATGTTCACCTGGGCGTCCACCCCGATGGTGCGCATATATTCACGGATTTTCTCGCTCGGGGTGATGAACTCGTCGGCGGCAAGCGACATATGGCGGATATAGCTCCGGACGATGCCCTTGGCCGCCCTGTCGAGCACCCCTTTCGTCACGTAGTAGGTGTAGTCCTCCACCATCGTGTGGAAGGTGTAGACGGTCGGGATGCCGAGCTTGCTCGCGGCGAGGAACCCGAAGCGACCGATCCCCGCGTCCGTCTGGATGTGGGCGACGTCCGGCTTCCAGTCCTGGAGGATCTTCATGGCGGTGGGGCTATAGAAGAAGGCGGCCCTATAGTCGTAGAGCCACTTCAGGCGGAGTCCAGGCAGACGGATGATGGAGCCATCATCCCCTTCCCTCACGATCCCCGTGTCCTCGGGGTTCGTGGTGATCACGTAGCACTCGTCCCCGTGAGAGCGGAGGGTGCGGTAAAGCGAGCGGCAGGAAGTCGCGACCCCGTTCCTCTCGGGCGGGAAGGTATCGCTGAAGAGGGCGACTTTCATCCCTGTTCCCCGTCCTTCCTATGGGCGACCGGATAGTCGAACTCCGCGTCGCCTGTCTCCTGCCCCTTGGGAAGGGGCTCCACCTCGCGGAGGATCGCCCTCCTGGAAAGCTGGCGGGTCTCATAGAGGGTGTCCACGGAGCGCCTACGTTCCTCGAAGGTGGAAAGCTGGAGGTCGACGAAGGTCTGGCGGTTGGCATAGCGGTACATCTCCTTCGGGCGGCTGCGGTAGAAGGAGGCGACGAGCCCTCCGACGAGAAGGACGAGGTAGTAGGTCGCGGTCCTCCAGAGGATCTGGATGGCCATCATGTTCGCCGAGGCGGAACGGACGACGACGCTCGTCCCGTCCGCATCCACGAGGAGGGTGTCTTTGTAGAAGTCGTTGAACATCGCGGTGAAGAAGAGCTCGGAGACGCCGGCGCTTCCAGGAGTCGGGATGAGGCCCGTCACCATCTGATGGAAGGAGCTGCGGAAGATCCCATCCCACATTTCCGAGAAGTCGTAGCCGACCTCCCAGCCATAGGCATCGAGGGAAAGCCCTGCGAAGTAAGGAACGGAGAAGCGGAGCAGCAAGACGATCGTGAGCAGGACGAAGACCAGGATGAACGCGGGGATGTTCCCGAAAAGGCGCTTCAGCTCTATCCGGAAGTTCTCAACCTGCACCCGCAGGTTCTCCCTCGTCTTGTCCGGCTTCTTCAGAAGGCGGATCTTCGCAAGGAAGCTCACCACGTAGTGGAGGACGAAGTTCTGGAACCTCCGGGACAAGGACATCATGAGGACGATCCCGATGACGGAAAGGTTCAGGAGGAATCCGATCACGATGAGGGGCACCATCGGGATCTCGCCGTGCCAGCCGCCGATGGAGACGCCGGGGATGGCGAAGGATGTGATCGCCATGATTTGCTCCCATTCCACGCCGATGGCGACGATATCCAAGGAAATGAGGGAAATCTGATAGCAGATGAACCACATGACCATGATCGAGGCGGCATTGCTGATCTCGAGCCCCTGCGTCTTCATGATGTAGGCCTGCATCGGCTGCCCGCCCGAAGCGCTGGGGGTGACGTTGTTGTAGAAAGCGCCGATGAGGCCGACCACGCATCCTTGGTAGAAGTGGTAGCGCCTCGTGTAAAGCCGAGCGAACACGTAGATGACCAGACCATCCACCAGATAGGAGGCCGCCATGATGCCGAGGATCCCGACGAGCCACCAGATGTTCGCGGAAGCGATGGCGTCCACGATCTGGTTCCACCCGGCGACGATGTCGCCATCGCCAGCGCCATAGAAGGCGAAGAGAAGGGAGCCCGCGGTCAGAAGGAAAAGCAAAAGAAGGGTGATGATGTAGTTCCTCTTCCTGTGGTCTTTCTTCTCCCCTTCCCGCTCGGCGGGAGTGTCCACGTTCCGGGTCTCGCTCATAAGCCGAGGTGATTGTATCACCTCGATTAGGCATGAAGAAACCGAGCGAATCCTCTTATAGACAAAAAGAAGGAAAAAGAGGAGGGTTTAGAAGAAATAATCATCAAGCCAACGGTCCAAAAGGCCCGCCGCATGCCCGATCCAACCCTCCATCGGGCTATCGTGACCGTCTCCTAGGCCATGCTTGGCGAAATCCCCGTAGAAAAAATCATGTTCCACGTTGTTTTCCCGCAAAGCCTTTTCTAAATCGTGGGAATTCTTTGACGGCACGCAATCATCCTTTTCCCCGCACCAGCAGTATGTCGGCGGGTAGCCAGGGTCGATGTGCCTTTCCACGCTAAGCATGTCCATGCGAGCATCGCTCATATCCTCGCCAAGGACGCGGAGCCTAGATCCTCCATGAGTGGCGTTCCGCATGGTGATCACGGGGTAGCCGAGAAGAAGCGCTCCCGGCCTGGCAACCATCGCCGTCATCGCCTGGGCCTCCCTCGTGCAGAAATAGGAGGCAAGGTGCCCGCCTGCGGAAAAGCCGAGGAGGGCGTATCTCCTGGAACCAGGGGGGATGATGTCCGTGACCGAACCCGCGACGTCGAAGAGAGGACGAGGGAAGCGCGCCTCCTCCCCGACGGAATAGTTCAGCACATATGCGCTATAGCCGAGCTTGTTGAACTCCCTGGCAATCGGGTAGCCCTCGACGAACCCGGCCACGTACTCGTAGCCGCCCCCGGGAAGAATGATGACCTTTCCCTTCTCCCCCGGGATTTCATAGGAGAGGTAGCGGCTCGCCTTGTTATGAGGAAGAACGTGCCCGAAGGAAGGAAGATCCCTATCCATGGCATCCTCCATTCCTTCAAGGGTGTCTTCCCGGAGCCGTTCCTCGATCCCGTTCCGAGCGAGGGCCTCCCCGATCGTCAGCCCGCGGAGTTCTTCCTCCTTAACCCTGAGAGGAAGGAAGAAGTCCCCGAAACCTTTCCTGAAATCGGAATCCAAGTATTCCCGGAAGGGAGAGTCCATCGTCAAGAAGCCCATAGGAAATCCTCCTCTCCTATACTATAAGGACCAACCAAAAGGAGAGAACCATGAGCCATCCCCGCTTCCAAGACGATGTCATCTACCAGGTGTACCCCCGTTCCTACCAGGACACGGACGGAGACGGGATCGGCGATCTCAAAGGCATCATCAAGAGGCTTCCCTACATCGAAAAGCTAGGGGCGACGGCCATCTGGATTTCCCCATGCTTCCGTTCTCCGATGGAAGACATGGGCTACGACATAAGCGACTACAAGTCCGTCGATCCCATCTTCGGCACGGACGAGGACATGGACATGCTCATCGAGGAGGCCGGGAAGAGAGGGATCCGCATCATCCTCGACATGGTGCTCAACCACACCTCGAAAGAGCATCCTTGGTTCCGCTCGGCCAGGAGCGCGCTCGACTCCCCTTACCGCGAGTTCTACATATTCCGCGACAAGCCCAACGACATCCAGGCAACCTTCGGGGGCTCCGCCTGGGAATGGAACGAGGAGACGAAGGACTACTATTTCCACCTGTACGCGCCCGGTCAGCCCGACCTGAACTGGGACTCGGAAAGGATGAGGGAAGCCCTCTACGAGGCCTGCAACTACTGGCTCGACAAGGGGGTGTACGGCTTCCGTCTCGATGTCATCGAGAACATCGGAAAGGAGGTGGACCGCCATATCCTCCAGAACGGCCCCCGTCTCCATGAAAGGCTCCACGAGCTGAACCGCCGCACCTTCGGCCGGAAGGAAGAATCCATCGCGATCGGGGAATGCTGGTGCGCGGACACCGAGTCCCGGATGCTCTACACCGATCCAGAGAGGGAGGAACTATCCATGGTCTTCCTCTTCAACGACTGGGGAGCCTTCCACGATCCCAAGTACGGCAAGTGGCGCTGCCGACCCTTCGATTGCCGGACCTATCGCGACATCATCTATGAAAGGCAGATGACCGACCCGGGCAAGTCATGGGACACCATCTTCTGGAACAACCACGACCTCCCGCGGGCGCTCAACCGCTACGGCGACCTCCATTACCGGAAAAAGTGCGCGAAGATGATGTTCGCCTCCACCCTTTTCCTCCGCGGAACCCCCTTCATCTATCAGGGGGATGAGATCGGAATGATCAATGGATCGTTCCATTCGATTGAGGATTACAGGGATATCGAGGCAATCAACCATTACCAGATCCTCCAGGACATGGGCATGAGCGAGCCGGAGGCAAGGGAGGCGCTGGCGAGCACCGCGAGGGACAACGCGCGGATCCCCATGCGCTGGAACGCCAGGAAGGGCTATGGCTTCACGTCCGGGACGCCGTGGATCGACGGAGGGAAGGACGACCCTGAATATAACGTCGCCCGCGAGGAGAAAGACCCCTCTTCCGTCCTCGCCTTCTACCGCGAGGCGATCCGCGTCTGGAAGGATCCCCTCTACCGCGGGCTCATCCGGGACGGCGCCTTCGAGCCGGACTATCTCGAGAAGGGCGACTGGATCTGCTACACGAGGCGCATTGGGGAGAGAAGGCTCCGCGTCTTCGCGAACTTCTCGTCCAGGACATGCGAAAAGCCGGATATCCCGGGGACGATCCTTCTCCATAACTACGAGGATATCTCCGAGGAGTTCCGGCCTTACGAAATATACGTTACGACCCTTTAAAGGTGCTTCTTACCGACGGAGAAGGCCTTGGCGACCTCTTCCCCGACGAGAAGATAGGTAGATGTCGCCCCGTCGAAGGCGATCGCCCCGAGCTTCCGCGGGTCGATCTTCCCGTCCGTGAGAATCGAATCGTCCGCGAGGGTGTCGAGAATCTTCGCGCGGAGGATCCCCGTCTCCTCGTCAAGCGAGGCGACCTTGCACTCGAAGGCAAGCGGCAGCTGGTCGAAGAGGGGCGCGTCCACCCTTTGCGAACGCACCCACGTGAGCCCCGCCCGGGCGACCTTGTCCTTGACCTTGTTGCCGCTCACGATCCCGAGGTAGTCGCATTCGGCGACCATGTCCCTCGTGCCTACCGAGATGGTGAGGGCGCCCTTCTTCCTGATGTTCTCCACCGTCTTGTGGTCGAGGCTCAGGCTCACGAAGATCTCGTCCTGGTCGGCGATTCCTCCCCAGGCGGCGTTCATCGCGTCCGGCGTCCCATCCTCCCCGAACGTCCCGAGGATCAGGACGGGCTGCGGATATAGCCATGGCTGCGGGCCGAAACTCTTTCTCATATCGATTCCTCCTTCCTTCATGGTAGGAGACCCGTCAAGGGCTCCCGCGAAGACAAGAAAACCCCGGCTTCCGCCGGGGGGTTCCGCTTGGTGGGCCCAACAAGACTCGAACTTGCACGGGTCGCCCCACCAGATCCTAAGTCTGGCGCGTCTGCCATTCCGCCATGGGCCCAGCGGCTGCAACTATAAGCCCTCAAGGAATATAGAGGAAGAAAAAGCCCTCCCCGCGAAGGAAGGGCAGGCGTCCGCGTTTCCTATGGAAGCTAGACGAGGTCGGCGGCATCTTCGGGGGCGACGTAGTCCTCCCCGTCAGCGGTAAGGGCGATGCTGAGGTCGATCGAAAGGTCCGCTTCTCCCTCGTCCTCCCCGATCTTGGCGTCGTAGGAACCTTGGACGGAGACGGTCATGCCCGTCATGACGCCGGCTTCCCTGGCGATCGTGAGGACGGCCTCGTCCGCGGAAAGCGCGGAGTATCCGTTCCCCTCGCCCCAGATCGAAGGCTTCTCCGCGCCCGTCTCGTCGAGCCGGACGGAATCGTCGATCCAATCCATGAGGGCGATCACGCCGGCGCTGGTGAGATGGAAGGACGTGCCATCCGTCCCGTCGATCGCCAGCGAGACGTAGGCCCCCTCGAGGAGAAGGGACGGGAGGAGGTAGTGCTCGTCAAGCGAGGTATCGCCCGTAACCTCGACGATCTCGTCGGAGAGCGGCCAGACGCGGTCGTTCACGTCCCAGACCTTCCCGTCCGCGGTCTTCCCGCGCGTCCTCTTGTAGTCAGGGAACTCCTCGCCCTCCTCATTGAGGTAGCCCATCTGGTCGACCTCGACGATGTTGGAGAAGTAGACTTCCCCTCCCTTGATCTCACGCTTCGTGGAACCCTTCACGGTGATGGAGTCAGCCAGGGAAAGGGCGCTGAAGTCTACGTCCGTCTTGAGCTCGTAGTCGTAGGAAGTCCCGGACGAGGACAGGTACTCCCCCATCGCTTCCTTCTCCTCGGCGACAAAACCGGAGATCTCATCCCTCGTGACGTATAGCCCGGGGAAGGAGGGCTCGGCGATAGCCTGCTTCCCGTAGGAAGTGAAGTCGAGCGCGTAGGAAAGGCTGATGGTCTGGGGCTGGCCGGCGACGGAGACCTGCACCTCGAAGTCATAAAGGTACGTGTCGACGTGGCCATCCTCCGTGAAGGTGACGTACATCGCGAAGTCGGGGACGGTCTCGGGGAGGGCCCCGACGATGGCCTCCACGACCGCGTTGTTCAGATTCCCCAGGACCGACTTGATGATGCTGGAGGCGTTCATCTTGGTGTCGATCTCGTAGACGCCTTCCTCCTCGGTCTCGAGAATGGCGTGGATGTCTTCCTCCTCATATTCGAAGATCGCCTTGGCGAAGGTGGAGCCATCGTCCTCGACGCCGGGGACGGCGACCGCGGAAGTGGCGCCCGTGATGTTCCCGTCCTCGTCCTGCTCGACCTTGAGGAGCGATGTCCCGTCCCGATAGGACGTGCTTTCCCCGTCGAAGAAGAGGGCGCCGGAACTGACGTAGTGGGCGTAGTGGGTCCCTTCGCCCGCCTCGTCATGGGCGACCTCCCCGTCCCGGATCCCAGTGGGGCCGTCTACGGAAAGCGAGCCCGCGCCGAGCTTCGTCCGGATGGCGAGCTCGTCCTTGTAGCGCCAGCCCTCCCCTCCGAGAGTCTTCTCCCGGGCGGCAAGGAAGTAGTCGAGGTTCGATAGATAGACCGCGTAAAGGGTCGTGGATTCGCTCGGCGAATAGGGGAAATCGGCAAGGCTGTTCCCCGCCTCGTCGAAGGCCCACCCCAGGAATCGATATCCTTCCTTTTCCGGCGCGACGGGAGACTCAGCCGAGTCCCCTTCCTCCACGGTCAGGCTTTCGACGACCTTCCCGTCCGCCTCGAAGGTGAGGGTGAACTTCTCCTTCGCGGGGGTTGAGGAACTGACTGGCTTCACAGACTCGGAGGCTTCCGAAGTCCCGGTGTCCGAGACGACATCGTCCCCGCATGACGATAGCGGCAGCGCGACGAGCGCGAGCGCGAGGAGCATGAGCGGCATCTTCTTCATAGGATTCCTTCTCCTTTCCTAATGGCAGCCTTCGGGGAAGGAATGCGAAAAAGCCCGCGCGGAAAACGCGGGCCCGTCCCTTCCTTAGCGAGACTACCTAAGAGAGAGAGAGAGAGAGAGGAATCCCAATCATCCGAAAAGGATCCCGCGGATTCGTCCTTGCCTCAGGCCTCTCCTCTCTTTTCATAGCAGAAATATACAGACCTTTAAGTCCCGTGACCATCCGGAAGAAGATTTCGAAACTCGCCCGGCCCCTTCCCGACCTAGAGAAAATTTGTGTCCGGAAAAACGGACGACAGTCGAGTTTTTTAAAAAATCTCAAAACGACAGCCCATGATGTGGTCATCCAGGGAGGAAGGAACATCATGGATCTCAAAACGCATCTTGACGACTACGCGGCCTACTACATGGTGCACGCGCATCCTAAGACAGGAACATCCAAAAGCGCGGCGTCCTACGTCAGCAGGATCAAGAGGGCCTATCGCATCGCACTCAAGGACCCCGACGTCGCCAGCCTGACAGGAAACAAGGAAATCGAGGAACTAGTTCATGCGATGGTCGTCCTCGACAACAAGTCCCGTTCCCTGCTCTTGGAAACGATGGAGGCCCTCGCCCTCAAGGAGTTCGAAAAGAGCCAGAACCGCGCGTACCTCGACGTCGTCTCATCCCTTCGCCTCTACCGCGAGTACGTGAGCGACCTGAAGGAGGGAAAGAATCGGCTGAAGCTCAAAGGCAGGCTCTCGACGAAGCTCAAGGAGATGGGCTTCTTCAGCCACGACATGCTGATGAGGAGGTTCCTCGCCAGAGTGAACACTTGGGACAGGGTCGCCTCGGACTGGTGCCTGCCCTTCCGCATCGCCAGCGCCATCTTCGGGGATGAGCCGGCCTACCGGCAAATGCTCGAGGAAGCGCTGGACGAGATGGAGTTCCGGACCTCCTCGGGAATCCTGCGCCTGAAGGACATCCGGTACATCCGAATCAACGCGGACGGACGCGTGCATGCATACGCCAACGGGAAAATGCACCTGATCTACAACAACGGGAAAACTTGGAGGCCCATGAGGGCAAAGAGGCTCGCGGACATCTCCATCGACCACGACCCGTCTCTCAAGAAAGTCGCCCCTTCCCTCATCTTCTCCGGCGAATGCCCCGAGCTGAGACGCCTCAGCGATGACATCCTCGCGGTGATCATGGCCAGCGGCAACTCTGCATGGCTGACCAAGCAGCAAAAGAGCAAGATCGCGAACTACTACCTCTACGGGGTCGAGAAGACCGAGAGGAAGAAGCCCTCCTTGGTCATCCGCTACTGGAACGCCCCCGGCTACGACAAGGCGCAGCTTCTCGAAGACATCCGGAAGGTCTTCCGCGCGACGCGCCTGGAAGCGATGGAGACGAGATCGAACTCGAAAAAGGGCGCCTAGGGCCTCAGGCAGTTGAGAGGGACGACATACGTGCCGTCCTTTTCTCTATAGCAGGCCCCATGGCTGGTGACCACCATCCGAAAGGCGGGGAGGGGCTGCCCGGCCCGCTGAAGGCGCGCGGCGAAGCGGGATAAGGAGGAAACCCCCATGGCGACCCCTTCAAGACTCCCAAGCTTCGCCTCGATCGCGGCATACCTCCCGTCCCGCATTTCCAAGATAAAGTCCACCTCAAGATCGGAGGAATCCCTGTAATGGCGGACGCTCGCCTTCATGGATTCGGCAAAGGCGATCAGGTCGCGCGCGACAAGATCCTCGAAAAAGAAGCCGAACGTACGAAGATCGAGGAGCAGCGATTCCGGAGTGAACCCGAGCGCGCAGGCGGCGATGGACGGATCGAAGAAATGACGGACAGGTGAAGTCCGCGTGACAACGCTGCTCCTGAGGTTCCTGTTCCACGAAGGCATGTCGAACACGATGAAATACGATTCGAGAAACTCTTTCCAGCCAATGAATGTGTCAGGAGAAAAGCCCGGAAATTCCCCGGAGGCGGCGATGTCCCTGGCCATGCCCGCGATGGAGGCCGGCGTCGATATGTTGCGGGCCAGTTCCTTCAACACAAGGAGAAGGCGGCTCCTTCCCCCGTTGGCAAGCCTCGCGCTGGTTTCATCGCCCCCCGCCGTTTGCCGGAAAAGCCCTTCGTAGTAGCCTTCGGTCACATCAAGAGCCGCCGACTCGTCGGCCAAAACAGAAAGGGGCCATCCCCCGCGGCAAATGAGAAAGGCCATTCGCGAAAGCGTCATCGGATTCTCCCCAGGAGGAACAATCGTGAATTCTGGGTTTGCGGAAAACAGCGAGCTCAGGGAAGCTGCACCAAGCGATTCGCGAGATTCATACAAGGAAAGAGGACGAAGGATCATCGTCGAAATCCGACCGGCGCCGGAGTGCTGAATTATCGATGGGTCGGAAGGCGTCGCGCTTCCTGTGAGTATGTATTTCCCGAACCGATACCCATGATCCAAATCCGACCGAATGAGATCCCATAAGACCGGGACTTTCTGCCATTCGTCGATGAGACGCGGGAAATCTCCCGGGAGGAGAGCACGCGGATCCGCCTTGGCAAGGGCGATGCTCCCTTCATCGGTCAGTTCCACTGAAGAAGCGGCATAGCAAGAAGCAAGCCGGGACTTTCCGCAAAATTTCGGACCGCTGATCAGCACGCACCCGGAGGAAGCCAATTTTCGGGCAAGCGTCTGTTCGGCAATGCGGGGAAGATAGGGTTCATCGACAATATTCTTTTGCATCAGCCTGCATTTTACTTATTACCACCTGCCGCCAGCAAGGGGGGATTATGGGATTTGCAAGGTGGGCGTTATGGGATTTGCAAGGCAGGCGCTATGTGTTTTGCAACCCTGTGCCTATGTGTTTTGCAAGTCGGCCGTGTAATTCGCAAGCAACTTGACCAAAGGATTCCCAAAGAGGCTTCATCCGCTCATGAGATATAAGCTACGGAAAAAGGGCCCCGTCGCCGGGACCCTTCGGGTTCGCACCTAGGGCTTAGAAGCCCCCGCGCCGACCAGAGAGCATCGCGTCGACGTACGCGGCGAGCAGACCCTCGCCCAGCCTATCCTCGGCCTTGGGGCTGTAGTCGTAGACAAGCTCCTCGGCCTCCTGGAGGATGCCGGGACGATCGTTTTCCTTGATAAAGGACATGTGGCTCGTACCTCCTTTCTTTCCGGACCCATGGAGGTCTGGAATGCCGGAATATACGCTTCAAAAGATGAAGCGACACCAAGAAGTTCAAGAAAGCGGTTACTTGCCGCGCCGCCCTTTCTTCAAGGCGGCGAGATCGCTCGTCCTTCCTTGCCTAAGAAGCCTTTCGCGCTCGCTATTGAGCGCCTTCTCGTAGTTGCTTCTGGTAAGGGCGTTCTCTTGGAAGAAACGACGATTCTTCAATAACTCTGGCAAATACTGGATCTTTTCCCAGATATCCGGCATTCCGTAGTCATACTTCTCTTCCTCGGACAAGGAGACGGGCGTCAGCTTCAAGTAGTCCTGGACGAGGAAGGGCTTCTCCCTTGCGAAGTCCATGGTCGCGTGGATCGAGTCCACCGCGGCGCGGGACTTCGGTGAAAGCGCGAGCTCGCACACCGTGAAGGCAAGGGGGATGACGGCTTCCGGGAAGCCGGCCCTTTCCGCGACCTCGATGGCCTTGTGGCAACGATCGACGGCCGCAGGATTGGCAAGCCCGATGTCCTCGTAGGCGATGATGGGAAGGCGCCTCTTGATGCTATCCAGGTCCTCGGCGATGCAAAGCCGCGCAAGATAGTAGAGCGCAGCGTCCACATCGCTTCCGCGGATCGACTTCTGGAGCGCGCTCACGGAGTCGTAGTGCTCCTCCTCGTCCTTGTCCATCGCGTAGTTCGGGACGCGCTCGATGGTCGCGACCATCGCCTCGTCGATTTCAGTTTCCTTCGGGAACTGGATGGAACAGGCCTCCAGCAGGTTGAGGGCGAAGCGAAGGTCCCCGCCCGAAAGCCTTGCGATGAAGGAGAAGGCAGAGTCGGCGAACTTCCATTTCCCCTGGAGGCCGTCCGGGGATTCCGCCGCCCTCCTGAGCCCCCGGGAGACTTCCTCCTCCGTGAGAGGGAAGACCTCGAAGACCCTGCAGCGGCTCCTGATCGCCCGATTGAGGGAAACGTAGGGATTCGCCGTAGTGGCACCGATGAGGAAGAAGGTGCCGTCCTCGACATAAGGAAGGAGAAGGTCCTGCTTCGCCTTGTCCAGGCGGTGCACCTCGTCCACGATGATGATCGCGTGGGAATAGCCGCGGGACTCCTCGATCGCCTCTTGCATCTCCTTCTTCGACGCGGTGACCGCGTTGAGCTTCTTGAAATGGATGCCCATGTCCCGGGAGTAGGCTTCCGCGATCGTCGTCTTCCCCGTCCCAGGTCCTCCGAAAAGCACGAAGGAGAAAGGAGACTTCATCTCCACCGAACGGGAAAGGGACTCAAGGAGCTTCTCCTGCCCGAGGACACCGGAAAGGCCTTTGGGGCGGACGCGGAAGGCGAGCGGCTCGCGGACGTTCATGGGGAAATTATAGACCTCGCGCGTATAATCGCCCCCGTATGAAAGTCAGAAAGAAGCAGACCAACGCGAAAGACTGCATCGTCTGCGGCATCAACAATCCCTACGGCATCCACGCGAGCTTCTACGAGATGGAGGATGACAGCCTCATCGCCTTGTTCCGCTACAAGTTCGACCACCAGTCCTATCCCGAAAGGGTCCATGGCGGGATGATCGCGGCAATGCTCGACGAGACGATCGGGCGCGCGATATGGATCAAGAGGCCTGGGGCATACGCCTGCACCCTCAAGCTGAACGTCGAGTACCACAAGGGCGTCCCCTACGACACTCCCCTCAAGTGCGTCGCCCACATCACGCATATCGACAAGATTTGCTTCAAAGGAGAAGCCGAAATCCAAACAATGGACGGGAAAATGCTGGCGAAAGCCAATGCCCTCTATATGTTCCTGACCCTCGACCAGATCGCGCCTGTGGATGGGATTTCGGAAGAGGACATCAACGTCCTAGTCCCCGACGAGGTCACCGACATCGGCTAGCCGGCGGCTCCGCCGGAGGAGCGCCCCCATCGCGGCGCGGTTATATTCGTCCAAGGTCTCCGCGAAGCGCTCCTTTCCTAACGTCCTCTCCGAGCGGAGCCAATCCGCGATGAGCGCGATCGACCCGTTCAGGGTGTAAAGAAACAGGAGCCTGCACTCTTCCGCAGGTATCTTCGGATGGCTCATGAGGAAACCTTGGAGATAGTTCTTTTCGGCGTAGTCGATGATCCTCTGGAAAAAACGGTTCTCGCTCATCCCGCCCGCCCGGAAGAGGTAGGTGAGGAAGGGGATGTACTTTTCGACCAAGGCGACGACCTCATGGAAGAAAGGCACGTTCCCGCCTTCGTAATCAAGACCGGCAAGGACCTCCTCGACGTCCTGGAATATGTCGTCCTCGATCGACGAGATGACGTCTTCGACATCGTAGAAGTGCCGGTAGAAGGTGGAGCGGTTGATTCCCGCCCTTCTCGCAATAAGGCTCGCGGTGGCCTTCTCGCCTGTCACGAAGGTGGCGAACACCGCTTTCTTGACCTCGTCCGTGACGTCCCTCGCCCTCTCAGTCTTATACCTGCTTCTCATGTTCTTAATAATGCAACAGTTGTCGCTCTTTTGTCGATGCTCTTCCCTTTGACTTGCATGGAAGGTGCCCTACATTAAGTAGGGCAGGAGGGAATTCATGCCAGCAATCAGCGCTCAGCACATCATTCGGTCGTTCCAGAACGGGCAAAGCGAGATCCGCGCCCTGGACGATATTTCCTTCGACGTCGAGAACGGGGAATTCACGGTAGTCCTGGGCCCCTCGGGCGCTGGCAAGACCACCCTTCTCAACATCATCGGCGGGATGGACTCCCCCACCTCCGGCCATCTCCTGGTGAACGGGACGGACGTCGCGACCCTAGGGAAAAGGGAGCTCACGGACTATAGGCGCAGCCACGTGGGCTTCGTCTTCCAGTTCTATAACCTCATGGCCAACCTCACGGCGAGGGAGAACGTCGAGCTTGCCGTCGAGATGTGCAAGGACGCCTACTCCCCTGAGGAAATGCTCCGCAAGGTCGGGCTCGGCGACAGGATGGACAACTTCCCCGCCCAGCTTTCCGGCGGCGAGCAACAGCGCGTCTCGATCGCCCGCGCCCTCGCGAAGAACCCTTCCATCCTCCTTTGCGACGAGCCCACGGGCGCCCTCGACTACCAGACGGGCAAGGCCGTCCTCAAGCTCCTGCACGACATGTGCCGGGAGAACAAGAAGTCGGTCATAATCGTCACCCATAACGCCGCCCTCAAAGACATGGCGGACAAGGTCATCCACATCAAGAACGGGCAGGCCGAGAGCATCGAGATCAACGAGCAACCTATCCCTATCGAGGAGATCGAGTGGTAGATGGACGCCTACTTCAAGAACGTCCTCCGCTCGATGAAGGGGAATCTGGGGAAACTTATTTCCCTGACCCTCATCGCCACCGTCGGCGTCGCCTTCGTCGCCGGGCTGGGAACCCTTTCGCCTACGATCGAGGCCTCCTATAGCGAGGCATTCCGGCAAGGCCATGTCCCCGATATCATCGTAAAAGCCACTGATATTTCCGGATTATCGGATGAAGACATCGACGAAATCTCCTCGCTTCCCGATGTAGTGGTTTCCTCCGCTCTCACTAGCGTGGACATGCCGATCACCCTTCCGGGGACAGAGCAGGAGATCAACACGAGGATCTACGTCGTCCCTGACGACATCCCGGAAGTAAACGTCCTCACCCTTGAGGAAGGAAGCTGGCCGGACGAGCCCATGGAAATCATGGTGGAACGCCATAACGAGACCCTCACCGCCCACCAGGTCGGGGACGAGATCAACATCGACATCCCTCTCGACATATTCGGGGAGACGCTCGACATCACCTTCTCCCTGACCATCTCAGGAATCGTCGCCAACCCCATGATCCTCCTCAAGACCGGGGAGCCGATGCTCACCGACCCCGAGAAGACCTTGAACGACATCATCTACGTGACCAGGGACTCCTTCCCGAGCTTCATCCAGAGCCTCTACGGGGTCATCCCCGTCACCGACCTCTACCTCCAGGTATCGACCTCGCCTGGCGCGACCACCACCTTCAGCGATCTCGAGATTTCCTACTATTCATCCGAGTACCTGGACAGGGTGAACGAAGTCAAGGAATCCATCGAAGCCCTCGGCCTGGAGAACGTCCAGTGCCTCACTCTGGAGCAGAACGCCTCCTACATGACTCTTGGCGGATACGGGGACAAGATCGACGTGATCGCCCTCATCTTCCCCATGTTCTTCATCCTGGTCGTGGCGTTGGTCGTCCTGACGACGATGGCCAGGACCGTCGACGAGGAACGGCCGCAGATCGCCTGCATGAAATCCCTTGGGGTCGGGAACGGGCGCATCGTGATGAAGTACGTCTTCATGGCCATCGTGTGCACGCTCATCGCCGCCGGAGTTGGGCTAGGAATCGGCCTCCCCGTCCTCCCTTCGGTAATCTACCCGGCGTTCAGCACCCTCCTCTATTCCCCTGAGATGCAGTGGATCCTCTCCCCCACGGCAGGCATCATCGCCGCGCTCGGGATCGTCCTCGTCGCGGTCGCGGTGACGGTCTACGTCACGCTCAAGCAGCTTCATGAGCGCCCCGCCTCCCTCCTCCTCCCCAAGGCGCCCAAGGCCGGCCACAAGACCTGGATCGAAAAAGTCGGCTTCCTCTGGAAAAGGCTTAGCTTCCGCTACAAGAGCTCCCTCAGGAACATCTTCCGCTACAAGACCCACCTTGTCATGACCGTCGTCAGCGTCGCCGGGAGCACCGCCCTCGTCTTCGCCGGGCTCGGGCTCGTGGACGTCGCCAACGCGCTGGAAGGAAGCAACTACAGCTCCCTAAAGGACACGATGGGGCCGATCGCGACCGTAGTGGTGTGCTTCGCGCTCCTTCTCTCGATCTTCGTCGTCTATAACCTTACGAACATGAACATCGGCGAGCGGCAAAGGGAGCTCGCCACCCTTAAGGTGCTTGGCTACCGCGACTGGGAAGTCACGACCTACATCTACAGGGAGGTGTTCATGATGGCCCTCATGGGCATGTTCCTCGGCCTTGGGCTGGGGGTCCTGCTCCTTTGGTTCCTCACCTACTACCTCGAGTTCGGCTCCGTCGGGGACGTGATGTGGTGGAACTACCTCGGCACGCTGCTCCTGGAAACCGCGTTCATCCTTGTCGTCGACCTCCTCCTGTCGAGGAAGATCCTGAAGATCGACATGACGACTTCCCTGAAGTCCGTGGAATAGAAAAGAGGGACGGCCTTCCTTTCCGTCCCTCTTCCCTTCTCCCCTCAGAGGCTTTCGACGACTTCCGCCCCCGTGAGGAGCGTGGCGCCGTAGACGTCCTTCAGGTAGCGGATCCCGTATTCGTAGTCTTCCTTCGTGAAGGAATCCGTGCAGTCGGTCGCGACGACGATCGAATAGCCCAGCTGATAGGCGTCGGCGGTCGTGTGGCGGACGCACATGTGGGCGTGGAGCCCGGTCATCACGAGGGTGTCCACCCCAAGCTCCTTGAGAAGGAGGTCGAGGTCGGTGTGGAAGAAGCCAGAATAGCGTCTCTTGGGAACGACGTAGTCCCCTTCCTGGGGAGCAAGCTCCGGGATCACTTCCGCGCCCTTGGTGCCGGCGATCGCGTGATCGCCCCAGAGCTTCAGCTCATGGTCGATCCCCTTGAGGTGGGCGTCGTTCGAGTAGATGACATATGCCCCTTTCTTCCTCGCTCCTTCGATGAGCGCCTTCAGGTGGGGGACGATTGCCTTGCCCCGTTCGCACTGTAGCGCTCCGGTAACGAAGTCGTTGAGCATGTCGACGACGATGATCGCGGTCTTCTTGGGTTCCAATTTCATGTTCATGCCTTCCGGGCGGACTTCTTCATGAGCCTCGCCCGCCTCCTGGCCACCATTTTCTCATAGCGCGCTTTCTCTTTCTCGGAAATCGTGAAGTACCACGTCTTCTTGGGTCGCTCCGGGAGGATGGGACGGATTTCCCGGTGGGAAGGATTCCTGGCGGCGACCTTCCAGCGAAGCGCGGTCACCGCGCCCCAGCAGTTGCAGATACCGTAGACGAAGCTATAGATCGGGGAAAGAAGGATGCCCGTCCACATTCCCTTCAAAGAGTCGTCCAGACCCTGCTTCTTCCTGTCGAGGAAGACGGCGATGAAGCTCTGGAAGACGCAGAAGAGGTAAAGGGTGACGATCACCTGCGCCGCCATGAGGAGGAGGTTCACCATCGACTGGCTCCCGCAGGCGCTTAGCCGCGCAAAGGAATCCGCGATAGAGGAATCGATGACATCAGGCGCCGTAAGCTCGAAGTAGGCGAAGGAGAGGACGTGGACGCCCGCTCCCTGCATGAGCATCACGATCGCATAGGCGATGTAGTAGACGGGGAACCAGACGAAGCAGATGACCGACACCGGATTGAAGGCGATCTGGAGGAGCATGTCCAGGTACATCGGCTTCCCTGTCTTGAAGAACATCTTCAGCATCCGCCAGCCGTCCGTGAAGAAGAGCTTGTTCAGCGAATGGCCAAGGCGGACGAGCCTATTGAACGTGTCCTTGAAGGAGGAAGGCTGGTCCTCGTAGACGATGGCGTCGGTGTTGAAGTAGCACTTGTAGCCGTCCTCGAGCCTCCGCCAGCAGAACTCCGCGTCCTCAGCAGCGGTCATGCAGTCCCAGCCGTCCATGAGCTCGGCGACCTCGCGGACGAAGGTAAGGCCGGGCCCTGGCGTCATCGCCGTCCCGTTGACGGCCTGCCGGAAGGTGTTCTGGATGCGCGAGTCCTTGAAATAGAAGATGGCGCATTGCCGCGACCAGAGGTTCTGCTTCAGGTTGTAGGCTGCTTCGTAGCCACGGACGATCTTGGCTCCTTCGAGAACGGAGTTATTCATATGGCGGAGATAATCCGGATGAAGGATGTTGTCCGCGTCGATCCGGACGAACACCTCGGCTTCCTTATCCATGCGCAAGATCTCCCGGAACCCGTGCTGGAGAGGGTATGCCACGACCGCGTGGGAGGGGTCCGGGTCATTGAGCTCAAAGACGGTCGCGCCGGCCTTTCGCGCGATCTCGGCGGTCCTGTCCGTGCAGTTATGGGCGCAGACGTACACCTTATAAAGTTCCTTCGGGTAGTTCATGTCCTCCAGAAGATGCCGGACCGTTTCCTCGATCACTTCCTCTTCGTTATGGGCAGGAACGAGGATCGCGAACTTCTTCTCAGGAGAATGTTCCTTCCAATGCCTCCTCTTCAGAAAGAAGAAAAGATAGAAGAGAAACTGGGGGATGAAGGAAATGGTGACGATCGCCACCATGATGGAATTGATGTAGAAGAGGATGGCGAAGATTATGTCCGCTGCGTTCATACCCGGCGCATTCTATCACTCAGAACGGCCTAAATAGAAAAGCCACCTAAGTGGCTTGGGACGCGATGGTGCCGGCTAAGGGAGTCGGACCCCTGACCTTTCGCTTACAAGGCGACTGCTCTGCCTCTGAGCTAAGCCGGCGCGCGTGGATTTTCCCGCCTGAGGGCGAAGGGCGCAAGGGATACGGGAAACTAGAGGGATTCGAAACGGCCCAAATAAAGATCAGCACGCGCAAGAACACGCGCTGAATTCAGTATTTATGAGAAATTCGAAATTTGGTGGAGGAATGGAAGGGTTTTTCCTAAACGCCATTTCTAACACGAGCTTGCAAAAAGCGGCCCTTCGGCCGCTTGGGTTCCTGGTGGGTGTTACGGGTTTCGAACCTGTGACCTCTTCCGTGTGAAGGAAGCGCTCTCCCGCTGAGCTAAACACCCGTATCAATAAGGCCCCGTCGCCGGGGCCCTTTGATCCGATTGGTGGGCCTTAATGGGCTTGAACCATCGACCTTGCGCTTATCAAGCGCACGCTCTAACCAGCTGAGCTAAAGGCCCAATACGCACCCCGCTTCCGGTGTGCTCGTGCATCCTACAACCACCGCAACGCCAAGACAAGCGGTTTCAATCCCTGGGAGAGAGAAATTGCGTCCCTCTTGGATCAGCGGCGTTCCGGTTTCCTTTGGTTCTGGTGTGCCTGACCGGAGAAGGACGAGGAATCTCAACAAGCGATTGTGGGGTATTCCAGGGATTCGATGTCCTTCCATCCGCTGAGGATCGAACGGACCTCTTCCCTTGCTTCCTCCCCGCCGATGTCCCCTTTCAGGAAGCCATGGATAAGGCGCGCGATGCGGACGGCATCTTCCTCCTTGGCCCCCCTGGATGTGGCCGCCGCGAAGCCGATGCGGATCCCGGAGGCATCCTTGGGCTTCATCCTGTCCCCGTGGATCATGTTCTTGTTGGTCGTGATCCCTACCGACTCCAGCCTCATCTGAGCCTCCCTTCCGGTAAGCCCATAGGAAGAAAGGACGTCCAGGAGGAACAGGTGGGTTTCGGTCCCGGAGGAGCGGACTCCCAGCCTGCGGAACTCCTCGGCGGCAGCCTTGGTGTTCCTAAGGACCGCCTTCATGTATTCCTGGAAGTCGGGATGGAGGGCTTCCCCGAAGGCGACCGCCTTGCCCGCGATGACGTGCTCCAGGGGCCCGCCTTGTGAGTAGGGGAAGACCGCCGAGGAAATCGCTTTGCCTAGCTCCATGTCCCGGGAAAGGATGATTCCTCCCCTAGGCCCCCTCAGGGTCTTGTGGGTGGTGGAAGTCACCGCGTCCGCGTATAGGCAAGGGTTCTCGCAAAGCCCGGCGGCGACGATTCCCGCGATATGGGCCATGTCCACCATGAAGCGCGCGTCCGTGCCATGGAGGGCATTATGACGGTCCACGATTTCCCTGAGGGTGGAGAAGGAAATCTCATAAGGGTAGGCGCTATAGCCCGTCAGAAGGAGGTCCGGCATTTCTTCCTCGAGGCGACTTTCTATCACGCCGTAGTCGAGCCTTCCGTCTTCCCCAAGCGGGTAAAAGACGACGTCGTAGAGGTCGCTCGAAAAACTCACGGGGGAGCCGTGGGTCAGGTGTCCCCCGTCGTTCAGGTCGAGGGCAAGGATCTTCGCCCTCCCTCTCCCCTTCAGAAGCGCGCGGTAGCAAGCGAAGTTCGCCTGGGAGCCCGAATGGGGCTGGACGTTCGCATAAGGGACATGGAAGAGCTCCTTGGCCCGCTCCACGGCAAGGGCCTCGGCCTCGTCTACGTAGGCGCATCCCCCGTAGTAGCGACGCCCCGGATAGCCCTCCGCATATTTCGCGGTGAGGATCGATCCCTGGGCTTCGCGGACGGAACGGGAGGGATAGTTCTCGCTGGCGATGAGCTCGATGCCCTCGTCCTGCCTCCTCGTCTCTTCCTCGATGATTCTCCCGATCGCGATGTCTCTCATCCCCAAGTGCCTCCGCCCCGGGGAAGTCTAGCACCATGGGCCGGCCTCATTCCTCCTAAGATAAGGAAAAGCCCCCATGCGGGGGCTCAGGTCCAGCCTTGGGCTAGCGCTTGCTGAACTGGGGCGCGCGACGGGCGGCCTTGAGACCGTACTTCTTGCGCTCCTTGACGCGGGCGTCGCGGGTGAGCATCCCGGCGACCTTGAGGGACTTCCTGTCCTCCCCGGCCTCGAGGAGGGCGCGGGCGATCCCGAGGCGGATGGCCTCGGCCTGGCCGGTGAAGCCGCCGCCCTTGACGAAGGCCTCGACGTCGTACTTCGCCTCGGCGCCGACGATGAGGAGGGGCTGGCGGAGGTTCTGGACGAGGGTCTCGTAGGGCATGTACTTGGCGACGTCCTTGCCGTTCACCTCGATCTTGCCGGAGCCGATGCTCAGGTAGACGCGGGCGACCGCCTTCTTGCGGCGTCCGGTCCCGTAGTACTTCTTCACGTTAGGCATCTTTCCTTCTCCTTACTTCGAGAGATCGAGGACCACAGGCTTCTGCGCCTCGTTCTCGTGCGTCTCGCCGGCGTAGACGTGGAGCTTCTTGAGCATCTTCCGCCCGAGGGGGCCCTTCGGAAGCATCCCCCAGACGGCGCGCTCGACCATCTCCACGGGGTACTCGCGGAGCATCGTGCCCGCGCTCCTAGTGCGGAGGCCGCCGTTATAGCCGCTGACGTTGTAGTAGTTCTTCTTGTGCTCGCTGTCGCCGGTGAGCTTGACCTTCCCGGCGTTCACGACGATGACGTAGTCCCCGACGTCCTCGTTGGGGGTGTAGATGGGCTTCGTCTTGCCCATGAGGATCTGGGCGATCCTGCTGGCAAGGCGTCCCAGAGGGATGCCGGTGGCATCCACGAGGTACCAGGCGCGGGCGATTTCCGCAGGCTTGGCCATGGTGGTCTGATCCATTGCTGTTTCCTTCCTGAGTCTCTCTTTCGGACTTCTTTCTCGAACTAAACTTTACCGGGGTTTACTTCTTCAAAGTAGTGCCGGCGCGCATTATCCGCACGCGCGTAGGCAAAATCAAGGGCGAGTTGCCCATCCTCCGGGACGGGATGGAAAAGGCCGCGACGGGCGCGGCCTTATCTTCATCTTCCGGAACTAGGCGTTCTCGACGTTGTGGTAGACGTTCTGCACGTCCTCGTTCTCGTCGAGCTCGGCGAGCATCGCCTTGAACTTCTTGAGGTCCTCGTCCCCAAGGGTCACGTAATCGTTCGGGACGAAGGTGACCTCGGCGGCCTCGTAGTCCTCGATGCCGAGCGGACGGAGGGCGTCCTTGGCCTTCTCAAGGTCGTTGGGGGCGCACTTGACCTCGACGATCCCATCCTCGCATTCGCAAGAACGGATGTCGACGTCAGCGAGGATGAGGGCTTCCTCGATCTTCTCCACGTCCTCCTCCTTCCCCTTGAAGTCGAGGACGGCGAGAAGCTCGAAGTTATAGGAGACGGTGCCCATCTTGCCGCCCTTCCTCGTGACGATCGTGCGGACGCTGGTGAGGGCGCGGTTCACGTTGTCGCTCAGGGTGTCGACGATTAGGTAGGAGCCTCCCGGCGTAAGGAACTCGTAGCGGCCCTCGATGTAGGCCTCTGCGGACCCGCCCTTGGCCTTCTCGATCGCGCGCTCGATGACGTCGCGCGGGCAGGTCTTGCGGTACTTCTCGATCGCGCTGCGGAGGGCAAGGTTGCTCTCGGGATCAGGGATGCCGCTCTTGGCCGCGGCGTAGATCTCCTTGCTGGCGCGCATGTAGATGGCGCTCTTCGCCTTGGCGGTCGCCGCCATCGCGGCGGCGCGCACCTCGAAATGTCTTCCCATGATGGCTTCCTCTTTTCGGGCGGATTTTACCACCGGGCGCGGCTAGGTTGAAAGTCGGCCGCCCCGAGGAAGCGGACCCCGGTGTCCTCGATGAGCTTCCTCATGTGGGCGAAAGGGCCTTTGTGGAGGTCCCACGGGCTATGGGCGTCCACCCCGAGGAAGGCGCTCACCCCCATCTCCCCGGCGATCTTCCAGAACTCCGGATAAGGATATTCCACGTGGGAAAGGTCCTTGCCCTCCTCCCATCCCCCCACGCGGGAGCGGCCCATGTTCACCTCGAGGGGAAGCCCCAGCTCGAGGCTGAGCGAGCAAATGCGGCGGCATACGCTTTCGGCATGAGGCCCCCAGCTTTCCCAGAGCATATATAGGTCCGGATGGGCGACGTAGGAATAAAGGCCAGAACGCATGCCGGCCAGGAGGTCCTGGCAGTAGGCTTCCGCGCTTTCCTCGGGGCGACGTCCCCAGTAGTGCCAGGGGACCCCGCCCTTGAACGTCTCATGCTGCCCAAGGATGAGATAGTCGAAGCCCCTCTCCTGTAGAAGGCTCCTGTAATAGCCCTCCATCTCCGGGGAGTACTCCCCTTCGAAGCCAAGGAGGATGCGGATCTTTCCCTCGTACTTCTTCCGAAGGGAAAGGATGGAAGAGATGTAGTCGTCGAGAAGGGAGTAGTCCCCCCTCATGCCCCTCTCATGGATCCCGGGGAGAATCGCGTGGTCGGCGAACCCCAAGGTCCGGTAGCCGTTCCTGAGGGCGTCCTCCACATATTCCTCGTCCGGAGACATCGCGGCGTGGCCGCAGCGGAACGTGTGGGTGTGGAAGCAGTAGTCGGGAAGGATCCCGTTTCCCTTATCGCTCATAAAGCACCTCCTCCAAGGTAAGCCCCTCCGCGGGAGCAAGGCGTGGGTAGATTCTTCTCGGGAGAGGGCGCTCCACGAGATCTTCGACCGTCTCTTTCGCAACCTTGCCGCCGCATAGGTCAAGGATCGCCTGGACAAGGAAGCGGACCATATAGGTCATGAAGCCCCTTGCGGTGAATACGAGAGAGAGAACCTCATCGTCCTCAAGGACATCGATAGAAATCTCACGGCGAAATTCAAGCAAATCTGCCTTCTTCGATGTGAAATTCCGAAAATCATGGTCCCCTTTAAGCAATGAGCTTGCCTCAAGGAGCCTAGAAAGGTCATGAACGCCGATATCATCGAGGGAAACCGCGTTGATGACCAGAGGGCTCCTTATGCCCTTTAGGAGCCGATAGCAATACCTTTTCCCGGTCGCGGACTTCCTGGCATCGAATGAAAGCGGGACTTCCACGAGGGAATGGACGGCGATATCGGACGGAAGGAGATGGTTGAGGCATTTCATGAGCCTTTCCTCGGAGTCGAAGGCCCTTTCTACCCGGAAGGACACGACTTGCCCTTCCGCGTGGACCCCGGCGTCCGTCCTGCCCGCCCCGTGGAGGAGGAAGCCTTCCGGGAACAAGGTGGAAAGGGCGTTCTCGATGGTCCCTTGGGCGGTCCTTCCTTCCTCTTGCCTTTCAAAGCCCAGGAAGCGATCCCCGCGATAGGAGACGACCGCCTTGTAGTTCTTCATCGGACCGCGACCTTAAACCATGAAAGGAAAGGATCGAAGGAGAGGGCCGACATCGTCACGCACATCCCGAAGAAGGCCCCGACGAGCAAGATGGCGATAAGGTCGCCCCAATGGAAGGAAAGCTTCCGGTAGCGGGTCCTCTTGGCCCTCGGGTCGTAGCCTCTCCCTTCCATCGCGTCCGCGAGCTCGTCGCTCCGCATGAGGGAGGAGACGACCAAGGGGACGATGAGGGAGACGAGGGCGCGCGCCCGGACGCTCAGCTTTCCGCGCTGGAAGTCGACGCCGCGGGAAGACTGCGCCTTCATGATCCGCTCCACGTCCACGAGGATCGTCGGGATGAAGCGAAGGGCGAGGGAGAGGACCATTGACCAGGCCGCGGTGTTGACCCCGAGCCAACGGATCGGGGTGAGATACCATTCGAATCCCGCCGTGAGGTCGAGGGGCTTCGTGGACGCGGTCAGGATCAAGGAGAGGGCGACCATGAGCATGAGCCTCGCCAGGATCTTCAAGGCATCCAGGATGGAGGCCCAGTAGATGGGATAGTCCCCGATGAAGAAGGCGACCCAGTCGAGGTTGTCGCTCCTGGGCATGATCGCGTAGATGAGGAGGAGGAAGATGAGCATGAACCAGAGGGACTTCAGGCTCTTCAGGAGCGAGGTGAACCTCATCCTGGTCATGAAGAAGAGGGCGAGGACGAGGATGAGCGAGACGCCCGCCATGAGGAAGGTCGTCGAATAGTTCGCATAGCCAAGGAACACCGTCACGATGAGGAGGACCAGGCAGAAAAGCTTCGTCCGCGGGTCCAGGGAATGGATGGGCGAGCGATAGGGAACGTAGCGGCCCAAGGACAAGGATGGCATCAGGAAGACCTCCTGCCGTTCTTGATCGCCTTGGCAAGCCCCGCGACATCGCGGACGCCTTTCATATCCAGGGCCCATCCGCGTTCCTGGAGCTTCCTGGCGAAGGAGTAAACCTTGGGCATGTCGAGCGAGTACTCGCCGAGCTCGGCAAGGAAGAGTTCCTCAGGAGGAAGGACCTTCACCACCTTGCCATCATCCATGACGACGACCTTGTCCGCGTGGCGGAGCACAAGGTCCATGTCGTGCGTCACTAGGATGAGGGTCGTGCCCTCCTTCTTGATTTCCTCGAAGAGCTGCATCGTCTCTTCTGCGGAAGCGGGGTCGAGCCCGGAGGTCGGCTCGTCCAGGACGAGGATCGAAGGCTTGGTGGCGAGGACGCCGGCGATCGCGGCCTTCCTCTTCTCCCCGCCCGAAAGCTGGAACGGGCTTCTCCCGAAGAAGGATTCGTCCAGCCCCACCCGGACAAGGGCTTCGTGCGCCATCTGGAGCGCCTCCTCCTTGCTCGCCCCGAAGTTCCGGGGGCCGAAGGCGACGTCCTTCTCCACCGTGTCTTCGAAAAGCTGGTATTCCGGGAACTGGAACACCATCCCGACTTTCTTCCTTAGGGAGAAGAGGTCCTTGCTCCTCTCCTTCTTCGCGGACGAGTTGACGAAGTCCCCGACCTTCACCTTGCCAGAGGTCGGGTTGAGGAGGGCGTTCATATGCTGGATGAGGGTGCTCTTCCCGGAGCCCGTCTTCCCGACGATCGCCGTCGTGAGGCCTTCCTCGATAAGAAGGTCGACGTCCCTTAGGGCGTCGTGGCGGAACGGCGACTTCGGCTCGTAGACGAACGAGACCTTCTCGAACTCTATCGGCATAGTTCCTCCAGGAGCCTTTCTTCAGAAAGGGTAGGCTTGACTTCGACGCCTTCCTTCCTAAGGGCAAGGGAAAGCTCGTGCACGAAGGGGGACTCGAGATGGTTCTTCTCGAGGAGCTCCCGGTGCGAGAAGACCTCTTCCCCCTTCCCCTCGAGAATGAGCTTCCCTCCCGCGAGGACGAGGACGCGGTCGCTCTCGACGGCTTCTTCGACGTCATGGGTGATCGAAAGGACGGTGAGGGAGGGGTTCTCCTCCCGCATCTTATGGACGAGGGAGAGGATTTCCCGCTTGCCCTTGGGGTCGAGCATGGAGGTCGCCTCGTCGAGGATGAGAAGGGAAGGATGGAGGGCAAGGACCCCGGCGAGAGCGACCCTTTGCTTCTGTCCTCCCGAGAGGTTCTCCGGGGCCTGGTCGAGGTACTCCTCCATTCCCACGGAAGAGGCGGACTCGAGGATGATCGCGTCCATCAAGGAAGGGTCGATCGCCCGATTCTCAAGCCCGAAGGCGATGTCGTCCCTGACGGTCGCCCCGACGAACTGGTTATCAGGATTTTGGAAAACGAGGCCGATTTTGCTATGGATTTCCTGGGAATGCTCCTTGTCGTACTCCATCCCGAAGACCTTTAAGGAGGCGTTGGGATCAAGCTCGGAGATAAGCCCCGCGATGATCCTTGCGAGCGTGCTCTTCCCGGAGCCGTTATGGCCGATGAGGGCCACGTACTCCCCTTCCGCGATCTTGAAAGAGACGTCATCCAGGGTCCTGGGCCCGTCCTTGGAGTAGGAGAAGGAAAGGTGCTCCGCCTCGACAGCGTACTTCATCGATAGGAAATCTCCGGCTCCCTGCCTTCATAGGCGCGCAGCTTCACCCCGGCAAGCTCCAGAAGCTTCCTGGAAGCGAGATAGATGGTGTCGTCCGCGTGCTTGTCGGATAAATAGACGACCTCGCGGATCCCCACTTGGATGATGGCCTTCGCGCATTCGTTGCAGGGGAAAAGCGTGACGTAGATCGAGCAGCCGTTGAGCGCCGAGCCGTTCCTGGTGTTCAGGATGGCGTTGAACTCGGCGTGGCATACATAAAGGTACTTGCTTTCGAGGCCTTCGCCGTGCCCCCAGGGAAGAACCTTGTCTTCGATCCGCCTCGGCATGCCGTTATAGCCGATCGAGACAACCTTGTGGTCCTGGTCGACCACGCAGGCGCCCACCTGGGTGGAGGGATCCTTGCTCCTGAGGGCGCTCAGGGAGGCGATTCCCATGAAATACTCGTCCCAGCTGATGTTGTCGGACCGCATCTTCTCTTCCATCGGCGCACATGATAATGAGGGAGGGAGGCAAAGGCATCAAAAAACGCCCTAAGGGCGTTAGTTCGTTTCTCTTAGCCGTTCTTCTGGGGAGAGGGATCGCAGGCTTCCTCGAAGGCCTTCCTCTCGAGAGGGTTCCCGAGGGCGAGGGCGTATTCCATGTCGAGGGCGTATTCCTCGTCGCTCCTTTTCCGGAACGTCGCTTCTCTTGGGTCCATGGCCATCCCTCCTAGAAGTGGAGGATAGGGAGTCCCGTCCCGGAGGGCTACCTCAGGCGTTTGGACACTGTATCGGATTCGGAGCAATTTTGTTCTTGCCAAGGGCAAGGCTTCCAAAAGGCATAAAAAAAGACCCGGTTGCCCGGGACTTAGAAGCGGGAGAGGATGACGAGCTTGTAGCCTTTCCCGTAGACGGAGTCGATCCGGAGCCCCCGAACCACCATCAGCTTCTTGCGGATGGCGGAGATGTGGACGTCCACCGTCCTGGTCGTCCAGTCGGTATTGTCGCTATCCCAGATCTCGGAGATGAAAGCCTCGCGAGGGACGATCCTTCCCTTGGCTTCGTAAAGCACCCCGATGATCTTCCATTCGATGGGGGTGAAGCGGACGCTGGTCTTATGGATCGGATCGGTCACCACGCGGGTATCCACGTTCACTTCCACGAACGATCCATCTCCTCTCTGCACCTTGCAGATGGGTCCTTGGTCTAGAGGTTCGAACACCATAAATCTTCCTTTCCGACAGCGTCCCCTATTTTCCATACCGGATAAGCGAATATAAGTGCAAATATAGAAATAAACGCTGAATTTCTGGGAAACATGATGAAACTTCATGAAAATCAAACTTGTTCATTAAGTGATATTCAGGCTTATATCATGTCCGTATGTATTCTTATCACACCTAATTTACGACTTTTTCCTTAGTTTTCATTCCAAACGTGGTTGACTGATTATGAAAACATATTTTTGTTAATTCATTTAAGAATGCTTTATTCAACTCGACCTTATTAACCAAAAGGGTTTTTGTTCTTCTTCTATGAGTGAATATTCAAAATGAGGGACCACGTCTTGACCATCGCCGAAGTGGCCAAGGACAGCACAAGGAAATTGATCGGGGAGCCTATAAGGAGGGAGGCGTAGAAGAAAACGTAGCTTTCGTCCCCGAACGTTCCTCCCATCATGGAATAGAAGAGGTAGAAGGCAAGCGCCTTCAAGGCGTCCATGATGATCGCTTCCGCAAGAAAGGACATCGCTGTCGTCTCCCATGGGGACGGGAGCCTTCCGTCCCCCAGGGCGGATGGCTTCGGAGAGAACTTCCATATCAGGAAGAAGGAAAGGACGCCCAAAAGGAAGGTCCCGAGGACGAACCCCAGCCCTGCCCAGCGAGCGTATTCCCCGAAGGAATCCAGGATGTCTGTGAGGCTGACGACGAGGCATAGGGCGAGGAAGAGGACCGCCATTCCCCCCATGGAGAACCACGGGCTGGAAAAGAAGGGCCTCGCCTTCTTCTGCAGTTGGAAAAAGGCCCACGGGAATATCCCGAGGAGGGCGTACACGATCGAAAGGAAGAAGTTGTAGTCCATCGTCCCGGTAGGGAGAAGGAAAGCCGGCACCAAGTCCCCTAGCACTCCGACGAGCGCTCCGTAGATAGGCCCAAGGGCAAGGGAGGCGAAGACCGTCACCGCCGGGGTCAGGGAAATGCGGAAGAAGGGCAACGCATTGATTGCCACGAGCTTCGCCAGCAAGGTGAAGACCACGGCGATCGCGATGAGCGCGGCGCCGAAAGTCATCTTCCTGACCGGAGAAAGCTCATTCATGCGGCATGTCCTCCTTGCTCAGGCGCATCGCCGTATAGAGCGACCCCACGACGAGGATTCTCTCCGGGAAAGCCAGGAGATAGGAAATGCCATCCTCCGGGCTAGCGAAGGCGCGTTCCGGGGAAAGCCTTTCGTAATCCGAGGGACGGCAGGACCTAGGGTGGTCGAAGGAAGCGCAAACGAACCTCTTAGCAATGTCGTTCAGGACTGCCTTCTCCTTCTCTATTTCCTTGTCGCGGAAGGATAGGAAGAGGACCGAGAACTTCTCGCGAGGAAAGGCGGTCTCAAGAGAACGGACGAGAAGGGAGACGGCTTCCGGATTATGGGCGCCATCGATGATCAAGCGACCCCTTTCCTCAAACCTGCCGGGGAGGGCAACGGATCTGAGCCGCTTCTTCATTGCCTCGCGGTCGACAAGAACCGAGCCGGAAAGCTCGCTGATCGCAGCCCACGCGATCGTGAAATCCCTCACTTGGGCAAAGGATGGGCGAACCACGGAAAACCCAGTCTCCTCGCTGATGTCGAACTTGCATCCAGAAGGCGAAATGGCGATGTTTGATGCAGAAATTGCGGGGATAACCTTCGAACCAAGGAGTTCGGCTTTCCTCAGGGCGCGCCTCATCGCCCCTTGAGGGAGAGGCCCGGCGACAAGAGGAACGCCATCCCGCAGGATATCCAGCTTCGCGTCGGCAATCTCCTCGATGGTCTTCCCGAGGAACCTCGTGTGCTCCAGGGCGACGGAGGTCAGGACGCAAAGGGAGGGCTTCCCCGAAAGGATGTTCGTCGCATCGATCGTCCCGCCCATCCCGCATTCGATGACCGCGAAGTCGACCTTTTTCTCGTTGAAGTAGCGGAACATGACGGATGTCACGATCTCGAAGGAGGAAAGGTCGAACTCCTGGTAGAGGCCCAGCTCCTCCTCGAAGATCCTGTCGAAGTCAAAATGGGAGATAGGCTCCCCGTCCAGAAGGATTCCTTCGCACGGGTCCTCCAACCACGGGGATAGATAAAGCCCCGTCCTCTTTCCGAGCTCCGAAAGCCCTGCGGCAATGTAGGAGGAAACCGACCCCTTGCCGTTGGACCCTGCCACGTGGACGTAAGGAAAGGCGGGGGCGAGACCGCTTCGCGCCAGGTACCTGTCGTAGTTTTTCCGTTCGTACCGGAACATGGTCCGGTCCCGGGAGGCGAGCTCTTTGAGGATCTCGCCGTGGGTCATTCGTAGTCCCCCGCTTTATGGCCGGCGCGCTCGTTCTCGCGCTCGATGTCGCGCCTCTTGATGGTGTCGCGCTTGTCGTATGCCTTCTTGCCCTTCGCAAGGGCGATCTCCACCTTCGCGAAGCCATGCGAAAGAAAGACTTTCGTAGGGACGCAGGTATAGCCCCCTTCCTCCAGGGACTTCGCAAGCTTCCGGATCTCCCGCTTCTGGAGGAGGAGCTTCCTGTCCCGCAGATGATCGACGTTGAAGATGTTCCCTTCCTTATATGGGGCGATATGCATGTTCGCGAGGAAGGCCTCCCCGTCCTTCACGTAGACATAGCTCCCGGTCAGGGAGGCGTCCCTTCTCCTGAGGCTTTTGATCTCCGTTCCGGTCAGGACGATTCCTGCCGTGAGGAAATCGGACAGGAAGTACTCGAAGCGAGCCCTGCGGTTTTCCAGTAGGAGTCCGGTTTCCTTCTTCTTCGCCATGCCGGGCGATTATACCCGCGAAATCGTAAGGCTGGCGGACACTCCGTCCTTGCCTGCCCTTATCCCGTTCACCTTCACCGCATAGGGGAAGGATTCCCCGGAGTTCAGGGAGGGCACGCCGTTCCTTTCCTGGAAGAAGGAGGAATGCCTTCCCATCGAGAAGGAATCCTTCCCTTCCTCCGGGACGAATAAGTCGCGGTTATCCGCGTAATGGAGAAGGCCTGTCTCGGGATAGCCTTGGTTGGAAAGGCGGTCCGCCCCGTCCGCTTCAATGAGCGCGAGGAGGGAGTTCTTGTCCGCCTTGCTGAGCCTTGGGTCGTTGTCGGAGGCAAGGAGATAGAAGCCGCCCTCCCCAAGCTCCGGCTCCTTTTCCCCCAAGTAGTCCTCCTTCAGGATCAGGGAGCCGTTCCTCCTGCCCGCGCATAGCCTGGCGTCCACATGGATCATCCGGATTCCAGGAATCGAATAATTGAAGGGGTAAATGCCGAGATATCGCTCCTTGGCATCTTTCTCATTCAGCCCGCCTGGGTCATAGAGCTCGATCCAGATCCCTTCCGAATAAGGAGAGATTTCCTCCCCTGGAGGAAGAAGGAAGAGGGAGTCCCCCTCCCCTTTGAGCTCGACCACGAACTCATCGGGGGCATCCTCCGGGACGTATAGGGGCTTCTTCCATCCGAGCGCGTACTTGCTCCAGCCGTTATGGTCCCCGATCCCGAGGTCCATCATGTCGAGCCCTCCCATGGGCATCCGGTATTTCTCTTCTTCGAGGGTGTAGGAAGCATCCTCGCCCGCGTCGCTATATAGGTCGGGAAGCCCGAGGAGATGGCCGGTCTCGTGGATCAGGGTCCTAGGGTCCCCTTCCTTGGACCGATCGATGAAGGAATAGGAACACCAAACGTAGCCCATCCCGCATGGGTTCTCAGGATCCCCATCCCTTTCGTAGTCGTAATAGGTGTAGGCCCAGAACTCCTCCGCCCGGGAATCACCCCCGCCGTAGTCGTGCTCTTCGAAAGTGGGGGCGCTATATACCAAGTACACCGCGTCAAGGAACCCGTCCCCGTCGGAATCCCCTTCCTGCAGGAGGTTAGGGTCTTGCGCCGACACCGCCTTCCTCAGGATGGAGACGGTCTTCCTCCCCATCGCCCCGTTCCCTTGGAGATGGGAAAGCGCGTCCCCTCCCAGGACGACCTTTTCGCCAAAGAGGAAATCAAGCCGAAGGAGCCCTCCCGAGGACTCTTCATAGAAAGAGGCGAGGGAGCCTTCCCCCGCGAAGGCGTTCCTGATCTTGGAGGAGGCTTCTTCCGGAAAGGGGAACTCCTCGAATTCCACCGGGATGACGAGAGGGCGGGCCTTCCCTATGGAAGGAAGCCCGGGGGCATCCTCCCCCTCGTCCTGGGCGTTCAGCTCGGCGATGGTGAAGGAAGGGGAAGGCGCCTCGGGAAGGGAAATGTCCCCCGCAAGGTATCCGTTCGCCCAATCCACGGACGGGACGAGGGAACACGAGCAAAGAAGGATCCCCAGGAGAGCGAAAGCGAAGCCCTTCGACCTCATGGGCCGATTATAGAGGAGAGGCTAGAGCACGGAGAAATAGAGGCTCAGGAACATGAGGAGGGTGCCCAAGAGCACCGCGACGTGCCATACGCTATGCCACCACTTGCTTCTCTTCCCCCCGAGGCCATATAGGGCGGCTCCGATCGTGTAGGCGACCCCGCCCATGAGAAGGAGGAAGGTGCCTGGGAACCAGCCGATGGAGATGATCAGGGGATAGAAGGAGATGATCGCCGTCCACCCCATCAGGAGGTAGTCCACCATGCAAAGCTTGGCGAACTTATGGATGTCGAGCGTGTTGAGGATCGCGCCTGCGACCCCCAGGAACGTGACCACTCCCCAGATGGACCATCCCCAGCCCGGGAACTCCGGGGCCATCCCGGAAAGGCAGTAGGGCGTGTAGGTCCCCCATATGAGAAGGAACACCATGTTGTGGTCGAGGACCCGGAACACCTTCTTCGCCCTTCCCTCGGGGAGGCCGTGGTAGAGGGCGGAAACCCCATAGAGGCAAAGGATGGAAAGAAGGAAGACGATCGCCGTCGCGATGTTCCACCAATGGCCCTGCTCCACGCAGCGGAGGATCAGGAAAGGGCCGCCCACGAGGGCGAAGAGGATCCCAAGCGCGTGGGTGATGCTATTGGTGGCTTCTTGTCCCCTGGAGTAGGAAGGAAGGACGATCTGATCTACTGACATGGCATCATTCTAGCATTCATGGTTGGGTTCGCAACGCTATCTAGTATCTCTTACTAGTTAATGTTGTCTTAACCATCTTTGAGGGAAAAGGACTACACTTCCCCCATGACCGAGTTGCTCCGAAAACTATTCATCAAGGACTACAAGAACATAGGGGATCCAAAGGTGCGGGAGAGGCACGGAAGGCTCGCCTCCATCTTCGGCATCGTCACGAACCTCGTCCTGATCGCCCTGAAGGTCGGGGCGGCGGTCCTTGTCTACTATGAGTCCGGCATCCTTTCCGCGGCCCTCATGGCGGACGCGGTGAACAACGTCAGCGACATGGCGACTTCCCTCGTCTCCCTCTTCAGCTTCCGTCTCGCGGGAAAGCCCGCGGACAAGGACCATCCCTTCGGGCACGAGAGGGTGGAGTACATCTCCGGGCTCGTCATCTCCGTGATCGTCCTCATGATCGGGGCGACCCTCCTCCAGGAGTCCATCACCAAGGTGATCGAGATGACAGAGGCCTCCTACGACCTCATCGCGGTGATCATCCTCGCCGTGTCGGTCTTCCTGAAAGTGTTCCAGGGATTCGTCTACCGAGGCCTCGGGAAGGCCATATCCTCCGAATCCCTGAAGGCTTCCTCCCTTGATTCCTGGAGCGACTCCGTCTCCACGTTCCTCATCCTGATCGCAGGAATCCTCTCCTACGCCCTCCACTGGGACAATCTGGACGGCTACATGGGCATCGTCGCTTCCCTCTTCGTCATCCTCAGCGGGGCGAAGATGCTCAAGGACACCGCCTCCCCTCTTATTGGGAACCCCATGAAGAAGGAGGTTGTGGACGAAATCCTCGAGGAAGCGAGGAAGGACCCGCGAATCCTCGGGGTCCACGACCTCCTGCTTCATGACTACGGCCCCACGAAGAGGTTCGTGTCCTTCCATGCGGAGGTGGACTCCAGGATGGATTTCCTCGAAGCGCACGAGATGATCGACGACCTCGAGGAATCCCTCAGGAACAAATATGGGCTCAACGTCTCCATCCACATGGACCCCATCCTTGTAGGAGACGAACAAACCGAGGCGGTCAAGGAAGAGGTCCTTGCCTGCCTCAAGGAACTGGACCCTGCCCTCAAGATCCATGACTTCCGCCTGGTGGACGGGAAGGGGCACGCGAATGTCCTCTTCGATGTCGTCCTCCCGTTCGATGGAAAACTTGGCGAGCAGGAAATCCTAGCCGCGTTAACGAGCCACTTCGCGAATCGGGAAAAGGCCTACAACCTAAAGGTGACGTTCGATCGACCGTTCACTGAATAATGAAGTTGCCCAAGCATGGATGGATTAAATACGAGAAGCCAAATTACGAAGCCCCAAGATCTTCAAGCGGGCAACCCTTATCCAAAGAGGTCCATGTCCGGCGTCAGATAGGGCAGGCAGTAATGGGGCATGCGAATGGTCTCCCCGTCCTGGGACACCGATAGAGGCGCGCTCGTCAACTTGATCGCGCGGATATTCTCGTCCCCATATGTCTTCTTGTCCGCGAGGACGGTGGAAAGCGACTTGCTCCTCCCTCCCCGGGCCTTGGCCTCAAGGAGGACGGGGCGACCGCCTAGGGAAATGACAAAATCGATTTCCAAGCCGCTCCGGCGCTTGTAGTAACGGAGCGGGAAACCATTTGAGGGGAGCGCTGCTGCGACGGCGTTCTCATATAGCGCCCCTCGATAGATTTCGCCCATGGCCTCCCTCCGTATGTCCTCATCGAACAAAGAGAGCAGGAGACCCGTATCCGCGACATAGGGCTTGAAAGTCTCGTCGTCCTCATGGACCAGCAAGGGCGTGGAAATTCTCTCGAGCAGGCGACAGCGATATACGAGGCCGTACCCCTCGAGCCAATCAAGCGCGTTTTCAAACGACCGCCTGCGGGCGCCATTCCCTATCCTGGAGTATGCGAACGCCCCTTTCTCATCCGCGATCTGCTCCGTGATCGAAGCCAGGGCTTTCCTAATTTTGGCGAAAAGGATGCCGTCCATGTCCGGCTTGCCGTCCTTGCCGATATAACGGCCGAAGTCACCCTTGTATGCATCCATTAATGCGCGACACGCTTTCTGCGAGGCCGAATACCCGCCACGGAGGAAGCCTTCGACAGCCTCCGGCATGCCGCCCGCCACAAGGAAGGAACGATAGAGTCCCTCTGCCTTTTCATGAACGAGCTCGGGCAAAGGAGAAAGCGAAAGCAGAGAGCTGCGGATTTCGTTACTCAAGGCTTCGTGCCCCATGGCCCAGAGAAACTCCTCGAAATCGAGCGGAAGCATGTGGATGTAGCGCTCGCTGCCCACCGGGATGGAAAGCCTTGAGTCGCGGTTATAGTCCCCGATGTCCGCGAACGAGCTCGTCGCGACCACGTCGTACTTGCCAGACTCCCTGAAGTAGCGAAGGGAGGCCCTTGCCCTGGCGCATTCCTGAATCTCCCCAAGGACCAGGACGCTGTTTCCTGGCGTAACCCTCACATCTGGGTGAACAAGGGATAACCGCGAAAGGATTTCCTCAGGATCCAACGATCCGGCAAAGGCGCGATGGAGAGAAGGCTCCGCCTCCATGTCCAAAACACAGAAGTTCCGATAAGAGGATTGGGCAAAGGCCTTCGCAATGGTCTTCTTCCCGCTCCGTCTTAGCCCCCTAATGAGCAAAGGGATCTTCCCCGGGGCCTCCTTCCAAGCGCTCAGGAGGCCTTCAACCTTCCTTCTGAACATATGCCAAGGATACTTGCATCGAGATGACCGACAAATCTTTTGGTGTATTTTCTGGGCAACTGACAATTTATTCGCCGTATTTTTTGTCATCAACCACGAGAAATGGATTCTCTAATCATCTCCAAGAAGGCATACACCTCCGAATCCAACGGCTCGATCTCCCCCTCCGGGTAGTAGACGAGAGGCACCGGTATCCTCGACAGATCGACCTCGGACAAGAGATGCGCGGATGCCCTATGCCCGAAGAAATGCTCGCCTACGAAGAGGCTATTCAGGAACCAGGAGGAGACCCATATGCCGGCCAGATGCACGGAGACATAGGAACTCATGCAGTAACGGACCGACCTTGGCCAGTCCTCCCTCCCGAGGAGCCTCCTCATATCAGAGACCACCTTCACGGAGTCGTAGTTCCTCCACCAGGCGATCTCGAGCCTTGTGACGAGGTCCTTGTCCCTCGCCCCGAGGGAAAGCCCCCTACCGACGAGGAAATCCTCCCTTGGGGACCTGAGGTGGGTCATCGCCGCCTTCCCGAGGGTCCCAGGAAAGTCCTTCGTCCTGTCAAGAAGGTCGTCTACCTCCCTTCCCAAGGAGAGAAGCCCCTCCTCTCCCCTCAATGAATAACGGTCGAAGAAGGCGTCCTCGCGATAGCCAGCCTCCCTCAGGAGTATCTCCGGGATAGGAACCATCAGGTTGGATTCTAACCCCATGACGGATTATGAAGCGCCCTCCTTGAGCCTTACCTCTACAGTACCTAGACTAAGAGCAACAAGAAGGAGCAATGCCCATGAAAGTCTATAAGTGCGCCCACTGCGGGAACGTCCTCCTCGTCCTCCATGACGGAGGAGTCACCCCCCTTTGCTGCGGGGAGAAGATGAGGGAGCTCGTCCCCGGCTCCACGGACGCCGCGCTCGAGAAGCACGTCCCGGTCGTCGAGAGAGTCTGCGAGCACCGGATCCACGTGAAGGTCGGGTCCGTCCTCCACCCCATGACCGAGGAGCACCTCATCGAATGGATCGCCGTCGAAAGCGAGGGCGATGTCCAGGTCCGCCACCTCAAGGCCGGGGATTCCCCCGAGGCGGAGTTCCGCCACGTGAGCCACGGAACCGTCTACGCCTACTGCAACCTCCACGGCCTTTGGAAGGCGGAGTTCTAGGAAGACGGCAACGCCAGGGAGCGAGCGATCGCTCCCTTTTCTAATGCCCGATGAGCCCGTGGTAGATGTCGACGATCTCCTCGAGCACCGCCCTTTCGGAGAAATCGGGAGGGAAGACAAGGTTGATCTCGCGCGAGATGTCGAGGTTCTCGATCGGGCGGAGGGCGAGGCTCCGGGAGTCGAGCTCCCCGTAGCAGGCGCTCCGCGGGAGGACGGAAATGCCCCGTCCCCTGGCCACAAGCTCCTTGATGGTCGCGATGTTGTCGAGCTCGAGGAGGACGTCGAACTCCTCGAGGGAATAGCCCGAGGACTCAAGGGCGGCCTCCAGGAGCGTCCGCGTCTCGCTGGAACGGGACCTTAGGATCAAAGGGGAGGAGGAAAGGTCCCCCACCTGGAGCACCTTCTTCGCCGCAAGGGGGGAATCCTTGGCAAGCACCGCGAGGAAGCGGTCCGTGTCGAGAAGCACCGAGGAGTACTTCCTCCCCGGTGCCTTCCCGTCGATGATCGCGAAGTCGAGCTCGTAGGCGGACAGCCTTTGATAAAGCTTCTTTATGGAGTCCGCCTTTATCTTTATGCGCACCCCGTGATGGCGAAACGCATACACGCCCAGCGATTCGGCGATCAGGTTGCTCTCCGCGGTGTGGGTCACGCCAACCGTGTAGGTCCTCTTCCCCGTGTCCTGGTCCTTGAGGCGGGCGTCCATGTCCTTGTATAGGGAAAGGATCCTACGGGCGTACTTGAGGACCAGCTCGCCTTCGTTCGTGAAGGAAAGAAGCGATCCCTCCTTGCGGATGAGCCTCGCCCCGCACTCCTTCTCAAGGGACTTCACGTGCTGGCTCACCGCGGGCTGGGTGAGGCTCAGTTCCGCGGCGGCCTTCGTGTAGCTGCCGAGCTCGGCGATCTTCACCAGGGTGAGAAGCTTGGGGTCAACCATACCGCCTCCTATAAGTTCATCTTATATAGCCATGCATTTCCATTTGCGCGGCTTATTTCCTTCGCGCCTATCATAGCCACGCTTCCCGAAAAGGAAAGCCGGAAAAGAAGAAGGAAGGGGAGGTATTTTCCTTATGGGTCTCGAGCTATATCGCTACTACGACGGGCTAGGCGCGGCGAGCCCTCTCCTCGCCCTCTCCATCATGTTCCTCGCCGGCTTCCTCATGAGCCGGATCACGAAGGCGCTCTCGCTCCCGAACGTCACCGGCTACATCCTCGCCGGGGTCCTCATCGGGCCATCGCTCCTCGGCCTCATCTCCCCGGGGATGATCGACGGGATGTCCTTCCTGAGCGACCTCGCCCTCGCCTTCATCGCCTTCGGGGTCGGGAAGTTCTTTCGGAAGGATTCCCTCAGGGAAGGAGGAAAGGGAGTCATGCTCGTCACCCTCCTGGAATCCCTTCTCGCGGGCGCTCTCGTCTTCCTCGCCGTCTTCCTCATCTTCCCTGATCTCGGGTGGCAGTTCGCCCTCCTCCTGGGCGCGGTGGCGACCGCCACGGCCCCGGCCTCCACCCTCATGACCATCGCCCAGTACAAGGCCAAGGGGCGCTTCGTGAACCTCCTCCTCCAGGTCGTCGCCCTCGACGACGTGGTCTGCCTCCTCGCCTTCACCTTCGCCTCCGCGCTCGTCGAGGCCCAGGGCCAGGGCGCCCTTTCCGCCGAGCAGATCCTCTATCCTCTCCTCTATAACCTCCTCATCCTTATCGCCGGCTTCCTCTCGGGGTTCCTCCTCCACGTACTCGTGAAGGGACGCTCCCCGAACTCGCGCCTCGTGATCGCGGTCGCCCTCATCGCCTTCCTCGCGGGGACGGCGATCCTCCTCGACGTCTCGCCTCTTCTTGCCGCGATGGCCTTCGGGGCTTCCTACCGGAACGTCTCGCACGACGAAAAGCTCTTCAAGTACGTCGACCACTTCGACCCGCCGGTGATGCTTCTATTCTTCGTCCTTTCCGGCATGAGCATGGACTTCAGCGCCTTCCTCACCGTCGGGGCGGTCGGAGTGACCTACTTCATCGTCCGCCTCGTCGGGAAATACGCCGGAGCCTGGGCCGGAGCGGCGCTTTCCCGCGAAGAAAAGCCAGTGAGGAACTACCTCGGGCTCGCCCTTGCCCCGCAGGCGGGAGTGGCGATCGGCCTCGCCTTCCTAGGGGAAAGGCTCCTCCCCGCGGAGCAGGGCACCCTCTTCCTTTCCATCATCCTTTGCTCCTCGATCCTCTATGAGCTTTCCGGCCCGGCCCTGGCGAAGCTCGCCCTCGTCAGGAGCGGGGCCATCCCCCAGGAGATGCTCGAGGAAAGGAGGAAGCCTCTCTTCCACCGCCTCAGGAGGAGCGAGAGATGACCGCCCGCGACTGGGTGGCCCATGGCCCCTCCTGCTTCGACTGGCGGGCGAGGAGGAGGCTCCGCCAGAAGGCCAGGGAAGAGGAAGGGGCGCGGTTCCTTCTCCTCCCTGATGAAGAAAAAGGAAGGCAAAATCGATAAATCCTTCAACACCAATCTCAAGCAAGGCATTTTGCCCTTAATTCCTTGCAGAAGCCCTTATTATTTATCAAGATTTAGGGGCAACTGGTAAATGTATGAGGGACTTCCGCTACTCGAAGCTAAGCGACTGGACCTGGGATAGCGAGGTCCTGAATCTCGTCGCGGGCATCTATCGCCATGCGGGAAGGCTGGAGGCGCAGATCCCTTCTCTTCTCACGAGGCTTTCCAGCCTCGAGGATGGCGCGCTCCTTGAAAGCGCCAGGGCGTCCAACGCCATCGAGGGAATCTACGCGAAGAAGTCCCGGCTCGTCCCTCTCCTCGAGGGTGGGGCTGAGCCTAGGAACAAGGACGAGGGAGAAATACTCGGCTACAAGGACGCTCTGGCCCTGGCTCTGGAAGGCCACGAGGCAATCCCAATCACCCGGAGCACGATCCTGCAGCTCCACAAAGTGCTCTATGCCCGCACGGGCGAGGCGATGGGCGGAAGGATGAAGGACGTCCAGAACTACATAGTCGCCGCTTATCCAGACGGGACGCGCGAAATCCTGTTCAAACCCCTCTCCCCTCTTGAGACCCCGGAGGCTTTGGACAGAATCTGCTTCGAATGCACGGTCGCGCTCCAAAAGAGGTTCGCCGATCCCCTTGTCCTGATCCCGGTCTTCATCCACGACTTCCTATGCATCCACCCTTTCGTCGACGGGAACGGAAGGATGAGCAGGATCCTCACGGCCCTTCTCCTATGCAAAGCCGGGTTCCCCGTCGCGAAATACGTTTCCTTGGAGTCCCAGATCGAGAGAACAAGGGACTTCTACTACAACGCCCTTGCCCGCTCCGGGAAGGGGTGGCACGAAGGCCAGGACAGGCCGCTCCCCTTCATCAAGTACCTTCTCGGGACGATCCTTGCCGCCTACAAGGACCTGGACGAAAGGGTTTCCTTCATGGACGGAAGCCTCTCAGCCCTCGAGACAGTGAGGATGGCCGTAAGGATGAGGATCGGACGTTTTTCAAAAGCAGACGTCCTCGAGCTTTGCCCCTGGCTGAGCCTCAGCTCCGTCGAGAACTCGCTCCGGAAGCTTGTGGACATGGGCGAACTCCGACGGGAAGGGATAGGCAAGGCCACCTCGTACGTGAGGCTGGATTGAACCACCGGCAAACAAAGGACGTTCACTTTATCCATTTCCTTTGCAAAAAGCCCTTCCCCTATGGTAATCCTTAGCCATGGAAAGAGGCCTGGTCCTATGCGGAGGCGGTTCCCTTGGCGCCTACGAGGCCGGGGCCTACCGCTATCTCGTGGAGAAGGGGATGTCTTTCTCCGTGATGACCGGGACCTCGATCGGGGCCTTGAACGCGACGATGTTCGCCCAGGGAAGGCTCGAGGAGAACCTCGAGATCTGGAGGAACATCACCATCAAGACGGTGATCCGGAACGGGGTGAACCTCGGCCCCTCCCTCCTCAAGGGCTTCTCCCGCGAGACGAGGAAGGAGATCGTGAACTACGCGGCCGACTATCTCTGGTACGGAGGAGGGGACGTCGCGCCCCTCGTCCAGCTGATCGAGGATAACGTCGATCCGGAAAGGCTCCGCTCCTCCGGGGTGAAGGTCGGGATCGTCACCGTCCGCTTCCCCACCTTCGAGGAAGTGGACATCCTCCTCAACGAGGTGTCCGACGACCTCATGAAGGAGTTCCTCATCGCCTCCGCGGCCTGCTACCCCGTCCTTCCGATCAAATGGATCCGCGGGAAGGCTTATCTCGACGGGGGCTATCGGAACAACCTGCCCATCGACTACGCCCTCCGCCTGGGCGCGGAGGAGATCGTCGCGATCGAGCTCCACGGCTGGCCCAAGGTCCCCCAGCACCCCGAGCTCAGGGACCTTCCCTTCGTCACCCTCATCACCCCCTCCCACAAGACCGGCTCCTTCTTCGACTTCGAGAGGGACGCGGTGGACGCGAACATCGAGCTCGGCTACCTCGACGCGAAGAAGGCGCTCGGGGACTCGCTTGGCCATGAGTACGCCTTCCACAAGGGAAGGGCCATCCGTTCCTACTCCGAGGAACTCACCGAGATGCTCATCCGTCGCGGGCACATCTACGACTACCACAGGATCCAGGAGGTCCTTTCCTACCGTGGCTTCGTTCCTCGGACCGAGGAGGACCTGATCATCCGGGCCGCTGAGATGGTCGGCGCCTGGTGCGGGATCCCCTATCTCCGCGAATACGAGTTCCGCCCGTTCCTCCGCCAGTGCGAGAAGAAGATCCTCGAGCACAAGAAGACGCTTAAAACCTCGAATTTCTTCAAAATCCACAGGAACTGCAAGAGAATCCAGGAAAAGCACCGGATGGACCTCCTCGCCTGCCTCTACCAGGAGGCCAAGGAAGGGTCGCATCTCCTTTCCTACGAGGAACTGACGAGGCTCTCGCCTGAGGTCGCCCCTCTCATCGCCTTCTTCCTGATCCTGAAGGAGCGGGGGATCATCTAGAAAAGGCCCGGTCGCCCGGGCCTTCTCGCTAGTCCCTTTCCTAGAGGTAGTACTTGTTCAGCACCTCGAGGGTGTTCTCGTCGAGCTCGTAGACGAGGGGCTTCCCCGTGGGGATCTCCACCCCGACGATCTCCTCGGCGCTCAGGTGCTCGAGCTCCATGACGAGGGCGCGGAGGCTGTTGCCGTGCGCGGCGATGAGGACCTTCTTCCCGGACTTGACCGCGGGGGCGATCTCCTTGTCGAAGTAGGGCTTCACCCTCCTGGCGGTGTCCACGAGGCACTCGGTGAGGGGGAGGTCCTCCTCCTCCATCTCGCCGGTCTCGACGAGGTGGCGGTAGAGCTCCTGGTTCCCGGGCCAGCGGGGGTCGTCCTTGGTAAGGGCCGGCGGCTGGACATTGGCGCTCCTCCGCCAGATGTGCACCTGCTCGTCGCCCCACTTGACCGCGCTCTCGGCCTTGTTGAGGCCCTGGAGGGCGCCGTAGTGGCGCTCGTTGAGGCGCCAGCTGTAGTGCTTCTCGATCCCCTCGAGCCCCAGCTCCTTGAGGGCGAGGTCCATCGTCTTGTTCGCCCTCATGAGGACGGAGGTGTGGGCGACGTCGAACGTATAGCCGTCCTTCTTTAGGGTGCGCCCGGCCTCGGTGGCCTCCTCCACTCCCTTCGGCGAGAGGTCGACGTCGGTCCAGCCCGTGAACTTGTTCTCGAGGTTCCACATGGACTGGCCGTGGCGGATCAGTACTAGTTTGACCATTAGATGCTCCTTTGCGCTTATGCGCATTATAGGCGAGGGAAGCCCCCGGATGGTATCCGCAGAAGGCCTTAGGAAAGGATCTTCCTGGCATCGTCGATGGCGAGCCGGATCACGTCGTCCATGTCGAGGTACTGGTAGGTGCCGAGCCTTCCTCCGGGGAGGATCCCTTCCTGGAGGGCCAGCTCCTTGTAGCGCGCCGCCAAGGACAGGTTCCTCTCGTCCTTCAGGGGATAGAGGGCTTCCCTTCCCGGGGTCCACTCGTCGCTATATTCGCGGGTGACGATCGTCCTCGGGGAGACGTCCCCGAGGAAGTGCTTGTGCTCGACGATCCTCGTCCAAGGGACGGTCTCGTCCGTGTAGTTCATGACCGCCATGCCTTGGAAATCCTCTTGGTCTAGGGTCTCTTTCTCGAATTTCAGGGTTCGCCAGGAAAGAGTGCCCCCCGAATACCCGAAAAGCGCGTCGATCGGGCCGGAATAGATGGTTTTCTCCGCAAGACCCATCCATTTCTCCTTTTTTTCGAGGAAATCCACCCCATAGAGAACCTTGACGCCCTCAAGAAGGGAGTCCGCGAGCGCGTCATAGCCCTTCTCCGGCAGCCCCTGGCATATGTCATTGAAATAGTTGTCGTCGTAGCGGAACCTCAAGGGCAGCCGCCGGATGATCGAGCTGTCCAGCTCGGAGCAGGGACGGCCCCACTGCTTCTCCGTGTAGTGCTTCACCAAGGTCTCGTAGAGGGTCGGCCCGATGTGGGAGAGGCACCAGCCCTCTACCGTCCCATCGTCGATCCCCTTGTATGGGGCGCATTCCTCCTCCAGCTTCCTATGGGCGTCCTCCTCCGTGACGACCTCCGGCCAAAGCTGGTGGAAGGTATTCATGTTGAAGGGCATCGAGTAAAGGCGCCCGTGGTAGTTCGCCTTCGGCTGGTTCACGTAGGGGCGGAACGGGGTCAAGGAGGTGACAAGGGACCATACCTCCTCGTCCGAGGTGTGGAAGATGTGGGCGCCGTGGGTGTGGACGAAGATCCCCTCCTCCCTCTCCTGGTGGCAGATCCCCGCGGAGTGATCCTCCTTTTCCAGGACAAGGACCCTCTTCCCCGCCTTGCGGAGGAAGTGGGCGACCGTCGCCCCGTATAGCCCCGCCCCGACGACCAGATAGTCGTATTCCTTCATAGGCCTTTCCACTCCCGGTACCACGAATAGAACTCCCGGAGCCCTTCCGAAAGAGGCGTGCGGGGGGCGAAGCCGAAGTCCCGCTCGGTCTCCTTCACGTCCGCGCATGTCCGCGCGACGTCCCCCTTCTGCATGGGAGCGAAGGAAAGCTCGGCCTTCTTCCCAAGAACTTCTTCCAATGTCCTGACGAACTCCAGGAGGGGGACGGGATGGCTGTTCCCGAGGTTATAGATCCAGTGGGGAGTGCCGTCCTCGTCCTTCGGGACTTCCCTCTCCCCCATCCGGACGAGCCCCTCGACGATGTCCCCCACGTGGGTGAAGTCCCTCTCCATCTTCCCGTCGTTGAAGAGGACGATCCTCTCCCCCCGAAGGATTTTCTCGGTGAAGGAGAAGTAGGCCATGTCGGGCCTCCCCCACGAACCATAGACGGTGAAGAAGCGGACGCCCCTCATCGGGATCCCGTAGAGGCGGCTGTAGCTATAGGCCATCTCCTCCCCCGCCTTCTTTGTCGCCGCGTAAAGGGAGACGGGGCGGTCCGTCTTGTCCTCGACGGAGTAGGGCACCTTGGAGTTGAGGCCGTAGACGCTGCTGGAGGAGGCGTAGACGAGCGCCTTCACCGGATGATGGCGGCACCGTTCCAGGACCGAGTACATCCCGAGGAGGTTGCTCCTCACATAGGAGCCCGGGTCCTCGATCGAGTGGCGGACCCCCGCCTGGGCGGCCAGGTGGTAGCAGACCTCCGGACGGAACTCCCCGAAGGCTTCCTCGAGCCGGCGCTCGTCCTCCACCCCGAAATGGAGGCACCTATAGGACGGGAACTCCTTCCGGAGGAGAGACTCCCTCCCCTCCTTGAGGGCGGGATCGTAGTAGGCGTTCATCTCGTCCACCCCGAGCACCTCGTGCCCGTCCTTCAACAGGCGCCTGGCGAGATGGAAGCCGATGAAGCCGGAGGCGCCGGTGACAAGGATCCTCACCCCTAGTCCCTCCCGTAGAGGTCCCTGGTGTAGACCTTCCCCATGTAGGGGCGGATCTTCTCGTCCACCCGGTTGGCGAGGATGACGTCGGACTCTTGGACGAAGCGGTCGAAGTCCCGGAGGACCTCGCTTCCGAAGAAGGAGGACTCCTTGAGGATCGGCTCGTAGACGATGACCTTCGCGCCTTTCGCCTTGATCCGCTTCATGACTCCTTGAATGGAGGAGCTCCGGAAGTTGTCCGAGCCCGACTTCATCGTCAGGCGGTACACCCCGACGACGACTTCCTTCCCGGGGACGCCGTTTTCCCCTCGCTCATGCTCCTCGCCGAAGAAGCCGGCCTTCTCCAGCGTCCGTTCGGCGATGAAGTCCTTCCTCGTGCGGTTGCTTTCCACGAGGGCGCTTATGAGGGTCTCGGGGACGTTCTCGAAGTTCGCCCGGAGCTGCTTGGTGTCCTTGGGAAGGCAATAGCCCCCGTAGCCGAAGCTGGGGTTGTTGTAGAAGTCCCCGATCCGGGGATCGAGGGAGACTCCCTTGATCACCTCCGAGGAAGAAAGGCCCCTCACCTCGCAGAAGGTGTCGAGCTCGTTGAAGAAGGCGACCCGGAGGGCGAGGTAGGTGTTCGCGAAGAGCTTCACGGACTCCGCCTCCCCGCTTCCCATGAAGAGGACGGGCGTCCCTTGGCCGGCCTGGCTCTTGAGAAGGCTCGCGAAGAGGGCCGCGCCTTCCTTGAGGAAGGGGTCGGAGAAGTCCCCGCCCACGATGATCCGCGAGGGATGGAGGTTGTCCTCCAGGGCGTGGCTCTCGCGGAGGAACTCCGGGGAGAAGAGGAAGACGTCCTTCCCGTACTTCTCCTTGAGGGAGGCGGTGTAGCCGAAGGGGATCGTGGACTTGATGATGAAGGGGACCTTCCTTCCCTCGGTCATCCGGAGCCCGGTCTCGATCGCCTCCTCCAGGCGCGAGGTGTCGAAGTAGTTCTTCCTCGGGTCGTAGTCGGTCGGCGCGGCGAGGACGACCATCTCGGTGTCCTTGTAAGCCTCCTCGGGGTCAAGGGTGGGATGGAAGCGGAGCCCCTCCCGATGCCCGAGCCAGTCCTCGATGAGGGGATCCTTGATCGGGGACTTCCCTTCCTTGAGGAGGGCGATCTTCCTTTCGTCGACGTCGAGGCCCCTCACCTCGTCCTTCTCCGAAAGGAGGAGGGCGAGGGAGAGCCCCACGTAGCCTAGGCCAACCACAGTGATGCGCATGAAAGAATTCTAGCACCTCGGGAAGAGCCCCCGCGCGAAAGGGGGCTTCCTCGTCTATACTTCCCCATATGGCTGGGAACAAGACGTACGAGGAGCTCCAGGAAGCCCTCTTCGGGGGGCTCGTCGAGATCCTCCGGGTGTGCCAGGAGGAAAAGATCCGCTTCTTCCTGGGAGGGGAGACCCTCCTCGGGGCCTATCTCAAGGAGGATTTCCTCCCGTGGTCCTACAAGGCGGTCCTTCTGATGCCGAGGGAAGACTACGAGGTGTTCCGCATCCTCCTTTCGACCGGGAACATGCTCTCGAGGCTATATGCCCTCCAGGACCACACGACGGACGGCCGCTATCCGGAGGGCTTCCTCCGCATGAGGGAGCGCTTCACCCTGGTGGAGATCCCCTCTGAAGTCGAGCAGGGGCTCGAGGACAAGGGGGTCGCGGTGGAGATCCGGCCCCTGGATCCCTCGAGGACCGGGAAGATGACGAAGCTCGCCAGGCTCCGCCTCCAGGTGGAGAGGAACGAGAGGAGGATCGCCCTCAAGCTCGCGCCGGCTGAACTGAAGAAAAAGATGGCGGGCCCCTTCTCCCGCCTTATCTCGAGGCTCACGAGCGAGAAGTCGCTCATGAAAAGGAGAAAGGCCCTCGAAAGGAAGATGGCGCCCAAGGACGGCTCCCTCCCCGAGGCCTGGCTCGACCTTTACTCGGACTCCGTCTTCCCGGATTCCGTCTATCCAAGGGAGATGATGGAGGGAGACAGGACCCTTTCCTTCCACGGGAGGGAGTTCCCCGTCCCCCAGGACATCGAGGGGTATCTCAGGCTCGTCTACGGCGACTACCGGAACCGGGACTGGGAGGCGATGCCGGACGAATCCCTCCTTCCGACGAAGATCGTCGCCCACATGGACTTCCGGCTGGGAAGGAAGGGGTAGGGAGAAACCGTCCCTCACCCCACCCAATGGATTAGACGGTTTTTTCCTAAGGTTAGAACAAACTTCCTACTGCCGAAGCGTTTGCTGCACCTGGTTATAGACGTTTGCAATAGCCTCATTGAACAGTTGGAAGGACGCCTTCGATTCGTCTTGGTTTACATTTTTGAGTATGAGGTATTCCTCTCGTAAAAGCTCATACCAATTGGGAACATACTCTTTTAGCCAAGACAGCTTCCGTTCCGCCTCTTTGCTGTGGCCTCCGCGCAAAACCCACCCATAAGAGCCGTCGTCATATTTCCTACAGTAGCGAAGGCCCTTCTCGTCACCCAGATCCTGAAAGGCGGCAAGGTCACAGGAGTGGAGGATGTTTCGATTCCGTTCATCCAAAAACTTAACCCGAACGACCGATGTCCTGTCTTCTGGAAACTGATACCCAGCTTTCTTGAAGACCGACTTGCAGCAGTCCAGGATTCCAAGCCGTATCGAATCGGCGGTCCAATATCCGCCGGAAGACGGGGGGTCAACAAATAGGTCTACATCAAAGTCATAGCCCTTGTTCCCTCCCCTAATCCTAGTGATGAAATTGCCGCCATCCCGGTTGGAGCTTCCAACAAACTTATAGGAGATACGGACATTCAATTCCTCAAAGACCAAACTCTGAAGTTGGCGGAGCAGAGAGTTAAGGCGTTCTTTAACAGGCCTCCACTCATGATCGGGAACATATTCATAACGTGGCTTCATAACAGCCCTCCTAAATGTCCCCAAGCCGCCCATCTGAAGGAGTAGCACTTCTTCAAATCAGCGTATTTTAGCCTACCCAATTTTGGTATCAATCCCTGGACTCGACAAATCTACCGCTAAGTAGCAAAACCCAAAACGCTTGCGCCAGTTCGCTGGAAAGAAGTGCTGGGGAATTTTCCCCCTGAAGGGGAGGGCTTTCTCATCTTATCGGGGCAGATTACGAAGCAAGGCCCCTATAGGTAGGGTGAATGCAGGATAGGAGTCTTATAATATGTCCGTAGAAAATATACGGAGGACTAAAGCCATGCTAGATTCCATCAGCGTCCAGGGCTTCCGGGGCTTCGCAAAGAGGACGGAGATTCGCTTCGACAGGCCGAGGCACTACGACTTCAACGAAGGGCTTATCAAAAACGGGAGGGTCAACCATGCCCTCCTTTACGGACCCAACGGATGCGGCAAGTCTTCCCTCACGGAGGCGATCATCGACATTCAGGTCAACCGGAACCTAGTCAGGGGAAAGATTTCGCTTCCCCCGGGCAATCCCCTGTCCTTCCTGAACGGGGATGGGGCGAAGGAGGCCGTGTTCCGCTATGAGTTCTCTTTCGGAGAGGGGAAGCGGCTCGTCTATGAATACGGGAAGCCTTCGCCTTTCGAAGTTTCCTGCGAGAAGATGGAGGTGAACGGGGAGGTTGTCCTGGACAAACGCGGCGCCAGCGTGGAGTGCAGCATCCCCGGGACGGAGAACATCAACTTCCAAGCCATATCGCCGCAGGTCTCCGCCTTCTTCTCCCTCGCCAACTTCCTCTCGTTCCCTCACGACTCCCTTTACGGGCAGCTCGTCGATTTCGTGGATCGGATGCTCTTATTGCGTCCGCTCCCGAATGAAGAAGGATCTCGTCCCCGCCTGGAAGACATGGCAGATGAGATTGCCCGCGACGGAAGAATCAAAGGGCTCGAGCAATTCCTAAGAGACAAGGCCGGCATAATCCTTCCTCTGGAAGAGGGCCCTGTCCGCGATCTGAGCGGCAGGAAGCTCCGCACGGTCGCGGCAAGATTCAAAGGCCGCTCGATCGACCTAACCGAAATCGCTTCCACAGGAACGAAAGCCTTGATAGCCCTCTTCTACTGGAAAAGGCGCTCCCCTGATCTCTCCTTCCTCCTGGTCGATGGATTCGATGCCCCCTACCACTATGCCGTCGCCAGGGAAATCGTCGGGCTAATAAATGAGTCGAAAAAATTTCAATCCCTGCTGACGACCCACAACACAGACCTTATGAGCAATTTGATCGCCAGGCCGGATTGCATCTTCCTGATGGACTGCGAAAAAGTCGAGGCCCTTTCGGAACTTACAGGGAAAGAGATACGGGAGGTGCATAACCTTGCCAAGATCTACAAAGGCGGAGGCTTCGGCGGCGCCCCGGCAGATTAGTGGAAGGACCATTAGAAGTAACAACCTTCGCTCCTAAACGCCTATCATTCTCTTCCGAAGCCATGGACAAGAAACGCGCTCTCCTAAACTCGCTGACCTCCATCGGCCTCAGGGTCGTCTCGGTCATCCTCAACTTCTTCGCCCTAAGGGCGCTTGTCCACATGCTCGGGGTCGACTACCAAGGGTTCACCCAGCTCTTCAACAGCATCTTCGGCGTCCTGACGATCGTGGAGGTCGGATTCGCAGGCGCGATTGCCTTCTGCCTCTATGATCCAATCCTGAAGGAGGACAAGGAGAAGGTCGCGGCCTACTATCACTATCTCCGCAGAATCTACATCGTTATTGGGATAATCATCCTTGCTTCTGGAGCGGTGGCGGGGGCGCTCCTTCCCTTCCTTTCCAAGGGCGCGGAGGTTACCTGGGACATTTATCTTTCCTATGCGGCCTATCTCCTAGGGACAGGCTGCGTGTATTTCTTCAGCGCCAAGGGCACGCTCCTGGCCGCATACAAAGAGAACTACAAGAAGGACCTCGCCAGTTCCCTGGCGACGATCGTCCAGCACGTCCTCCAAATCATCTTCGCCTACGTCTATCCGAACTTCCTTCTCTTCAGCTCGTTCTCCCTCGTGAACCTCGCCTTGCAGTACGTCCTCCTCTGGGCAGGTACAAGAAACCACAAGGACATCTTCCAGCTGTCGGGAACCATATCCCCCGAAGAGAAGAAAGAGGTGTTCAAGCTCATCCGCGGGAACCTCCTCCACCGCATCAGCGGCATCTTCGCGAACAGCCTGGACACGATTCTCATCTCTTCCGTCATCTCGGTGACCGTGCTCGGGCATTACTCGAACTACGCGACGATCTCAACCGCCTTGGTGAACGTCCTTGGGGCAGGGATATCCGCGATGGTCTCTGTCATCGGGCATGCCTACAAGAGCCAAGGGAAAGAGGCCTTCAAACGCTACTTCGACATCATGTCGATGGGAGGTTTCCTCCTGTCCTCGGTTGTTTACGTAGGGTTCGCCGCCGCATCCACCCCGTTCGTGTCCTTCTTCTACGGATCGGAATTCACGGAAGGGTGGCCCCTTGTTCTTTCCCTGTCGACCGCTAGCTTCGTGAACCTATACGCCTGGGTTTCTGCCACGTTCCGCGACGCATCCGGCCTCTTCAAAGAGGACATGGCGGTCCCCGTCGCGACCGCCATCGCCCACTTAATTCTCAAGTTGTCTCTGGTATTCGCTTTCGGAATCCTGGGGGTGACATGGGCAAACGTTATCGTCTACTGCCTCGTAAGCATCCCGGGAACGACCTACTTCCTCTACAAGAAGGTGTTCGCCACGAAATTTGACATGACCTGTGTCTTTATGATTCTTATGCCCTTCCTATTCCTCGGGGAAGCATCTTTATCACTCTACCTAACATCCCTGTTCTCTCTTGCCCCAGCTGCCCAGTTCGTCGCCAACGGTTTTATCGGAGTGGGAATCGCTGCTGCCGTATCCGGCGGATTCTGCCTTTGCTCAAAACCAACTCGGAGATGGGGCATTGGGTTTACACGCAAAATCTTTGCCAGAAGTACCCAGTAAACGTGCTGGGGTTTAAAAATTACCTGGTCGCCAAGAGACGGTATTGCTCAATGATTCTGGAAGACCAGACATCAATCGAGAACCTTTGACTTACCATATGGCAAAGTTTCGAGATTGTTCCGCTATCGAGAGGGTTCATCAGAAGATTGCTAAGCTTAAAGGAGAAGTCTTGGACGTCCCCGCTTCGGAATACCATTTCTTCCGGTAACCCAAACTCCCTGAAAGGGGGAATGTCGGATACGAGAACCGCCTTGCCCAGGAACAAAGACTCCGGCACTGTGTAATTGAATGTCTCGTCCCGGCTAGGCACCAGAACCAGGTCAGAGGACAAGATGTAACCCGACACATTCTTAGAAGGCGCTACAAGCTCCACAACCGGATCGTCATCTGGTTCAATGCCCTTCAGAAAAGTTGTAAGGGAAGCGCTATTGGAGGGAGCGGGAACGAAGATCTTTACGGCAATACCAGACCGCCTCAGGCCCAACGCCGACTTGATCGCAATGTCCAACCCTTTAAGCAGAGGGTCCCGCCCAAAGAGCAAAAGCTTCTTCTCTTTGCAAGGGGACAAAACAGGCAGGTCCTTGGCAATGGAATCCTCGGATAGGCTCTCGAAATCAATTGCGTTGGGAACCACCAAGCAGCGAGAACGCCTGAAGGCCAGCTCTTTTTCTGCCCTCTCCTTCGTATACCTGGAGGGACAAAGAAATCGAGTGCCGGGATCAAAAAGCATCTTCTTGCCAAAGCGAGCGAGAAAAGGCCTTGCAGGAGGATTCGAATGGACGTGATACACAAACCCAGTGGAGCCTAAACAACGCAAAGCAAATGCCTGTTTAGAAGTTAAAAAGTTCATGTGAACGATGGTCTTCATACCCTTTGCCTGGGCAAGAAGACCTTTGGCAACTATCCGCAAACCAGCTAGGCTCTTTCGAGGATAAAACGATACAACGTCCCCTGTGTCCCGGACCTTCCTTATCCAATCACGAGATGCCGCTTCCTCCGGAAAAGCCCATAGGACGACCCCCCCCCGGACATCACGCGTTCGCGCAGCCTTAAGAACGAGTTGATGAACGACCCCGGGTAAGGCGCTGCGTAATCAGATATATAAATAACACTAAAGTTGCTCATAACTAATTGTGTACGCAATTGATTATAAAGACTCTCCGGAACCTTATGTGTACCCCACTTATAGGACATAGGAACCAAATTGCCTCGGCGCGCAGCATTCAACCACCTTGTTCCAATGCCAACCCCTGCGGCCTCCCCGGGGATTCACTGCAGTACAGAATTCCAAAACAATCCGCCGCTCTAAGGGAATAACCACACACTTGTGTAGACTCCGGAGTGGAAATCACCTTCCTCGGCTACAAGAAGAACGATCCCTACGGGAGAAAATCGGGCGACTCGAAGGACGCGCCTGTCAGAGGACCCTCCAGCGCTCCCTGGACCCAACACGATCGGCATGGCCCGCGAGCGGTTAGCGAACACAATCGCCCAGCGACCGACTCACAAGGCGGGTCGGAGCAGGCAAGGACGGCCTTCGGGCCTTTGCCGCCAAATGGAGACACAAGTGCTCGGTGCTGCCGGTATGTTTCGGGAAGGCTAGGCACGTCCTGGCCTCCGGCGGCTCGGCCGCGCGAACGGCGGTGTCGGTTCCTTCAGCAAGCGGTTGGAGATGGCGCCCAAGAAGCGAGTCCATATCGCGGCCGAAGAGGCTCCAAAAAAGATGGTCGCCCCGGCGTCCCTGCGCCAGCACGAAGCCGCGGAGAGGCGGAGGCAGGGCGATGGTGGCAAACAGCCGGATGCTACGATGCGAGGCAACGGGAATCCCCATGCCCCACAAGATCCATTTACATAAGATTCCGAACACTCTCTACGAATCTGCCCTTCCGCATCGACCGATAAACGAAGAGACACGTAGCGCTGCAGGGAGGACTATCCAAGCCTCTCCAAAATGTCACTGGCAGCAGTCTCCAACACGTTCAGCGAATCACCGATTGCATATCCCTTCCGTTCAAGAACGGAACATGCGGAACAACTCCGTTCCGATCGATGCCCTTTCTCGAAAACGTCGGTCCCGTTCGCCCAGCGGTTTTCCTCGAGCGGCAGGTGAGAAACAAGCTCAGTCAAGGCAACTTCCCTTGTCACGTTCTCCGAAACTAAACATGGAAGCCCGCAGGCCTGGGCTTCGAGGACGACGTTAGGCATCCCTTCGAAGAACGAGGGGAGCCATAGGACGTCGATCGCCGAATATACGGCTCTCACATTGTGGGTCGGTTCCAGGAAAAGCACTCGATCCGCCAAGCCAAGTTCATTCGCCAGCCTCGCTGCAGGTTCTTTCATTGGGCCATCGCCCACGACCGCAAGCCTTGCGTCTGAGCGCCATTCGCAGAGCTTAGAAAACGCTCTTACAAGAAATAACGGGTTTTTTTGCTCAGTGAGCCTTCCGACGAAACCGACAAGGAGGTTGCCTTCCTCCAAGCGAAGCTTGTCTCTCGTCTCCTTCCTGGCTTTTTCAGAAAAGGAATACTCTTCCAACGGCAAGGCGTTCGGCAAGAAAAGGAAATGGTTCGATGACAAGTTTCTTTTGCCAAACATGAAGGCGCCAGCTTCACGAGAAGGAGCAATCCATATATCCGCCGAATGCCGGAGAAGGGGCCGCAAGAGAAGATGTATGGCATGGAGAAAGGGAGAACCAGTTGCCTTCGAATTCATAGACCGAACGGCTGTGACCTTAGCCCCGCCCCGATTTGCCGCGATTAGATCCAGGACGGACAAAGATGAATCCGCGAACTTAAGCACAAAGTCATAACGCCCATAAAGCACTACGCTCTTTATCGACTGAAAAACCGCTTTCGGCGAATGCGATCTCGTCCCTGTATAGAAAACGGACCTCCCCCTTTCCCGTATTTCCTTGTCATACACTCCAGGAAGGCTCGAAAGAAAATCGATCGTCAAGCCGTCCTCCTCCAAAGAAGCGCGGAAGAGCTTCATCGCGAAAGTTTCTGCCCCGCCTCTTCCCAAGGAACCTACAACAAACAGCATTCGGATCATAGACGAACGATGCCCCTGTCAAACGTCGAAACTCGGGCAAACAGGCGATTCTTCGTGGGAATCTTCTTGATGAATGGAAGGAAGCCTTTTTTCTTTCGTTCAATCACCAACGAGCCGGCAAAGCCAGAAATGGAATTTTCATAGGCCCCAAGCAACACCCCGAACAGGAAGTAAAAACCTTTTGAGTAAATCATCATCCCTATGAAAAGACAGGGGATGACACACCCAATAAGAAAGAGATAGCCAAAAGGCCTGAAACTATTGTTCTTGTAGAAAAACGATGAAGTAAGAACCGGGTAGGCGAATAGCACGAGCCCAATGATTCCCGAGTTGCAGAGAATCTCCACGAGCGTCGAGTGGGAATAGGTACCGTAGCCTGAAAGAGCAGCGAAGGACCCCATCCCATACCCGAAGATTGCATTCTTCGTCCAAAGAAAGAGGCCGTCCCATATCATGTTCAGTCTTTGAACGCCCGAATAATCATAATTCCCGCCTTCTCCGCCGAAAAAAGTGGTAATCAACTCATCAAGGCGCGAACGAATGCTGGCGAACATGGGCAGCGAGAGGATTGCAAAGCCAACCAAAGCCAAACACGCGACCGTGATGATGGAGAGCCAGACTTTTTTTTGGAAAAGAACAAATATCCAAACGATGACAAGGAGGGCGAACATCAGAAGGCTGGCCCTGGATCCAGTCAGGAAAGAAAGCGCCCCAAGAACCATGCCGGGGATTGCGAAGACAAGGAGCCTTCTCTTCCCCATCAAGGAAAGGCCGAGGAACGAAGCTGCCCCGAGAACGAAATGAAGCCCCACCGTATTCAGGTTTCCAAAAAGCTCGCCAATCCTCTCCGTGTTGAAAGAAAGGATCTCCTGCCAATAAAAGGCACAAAACACTGCGCCAAACACCAGCATGGAGACGGCATACAGGAACAACGCTATCGGCCCATCTCCTGTAAGGGAAACATATTCAGCAACCGCGCAGCAAATGAGAACGTTCGAAATGATAGTGAACACCATCGAATAGTCGCGCGACCCAATTAAGGTCATTAGCACGGAATAGATGGAAAAAAGCAGAAGGGAAGCCATCCTTGGGGTGAGCGCTAGGCGGCGTTTCCAATAAAGGAACGCAAAGGCGAGAAGCGCGAACACAACGCTTATGGCGATTGGAATCAGGTTGAACGGCTGGATGCCGCTCATGCAAGGGAACGAGACAAACAGGAGCCCAAGGATGGCAAGCAAAAACAGGCGAAGAACAAACTCCTGCCTATCACAATTGCAACGGCGCCAATACATTTTCAGCCAGAGTTTCACGGTTCCCTGCCTCCGGATACACGGACAAGAAACAGCGTGCCGATGCCAGCAAGAAGAAGAACAAGGAAGATCAGCATCCCTTGGCTTGTGAAATATATGACATTCAGAGGGCTCGCCAAATAGGACAAAGAAAACCCTTCATAAAGGCAGGAAGCGGTTGCGATCATTATGAGGGCAACCCCTCCCGCATGCCGGCATACAAACTTTCTCAGCAAAACAAGCGAGACAACAAGGGGAATAAGCGCAACAAAACTAATGGCCAAGGTAACAGGGGCGGGATATCCCTTGTCTCCCGCCCCAAGGATCAAGTCCTCGATTTCCAAAACCGCACTAGCATCTTTATCGAGAATGTCACGGGTCGTGACAGCGATAGTAAAGTTCTTGCCTCCGAAACGATCTCGATAAGTCTCCAAGTAACCTTCATTCGTCCTAACAGAACCCGCGTAATCAAAATTGAACGAGCAGCATTCATACGAAGGAAGGTAGATGTAGCAAAGCGCCCACGGACCAATGACAGTATTAAAGTGACGATAGACCTCGTTATCGGAAAACATGATGTTTGCGATTTTCCACTCAAGGGAGGCCTCGGATCCAAGGAACCTGACAGGAAGAGGCTCATCAATTAAGTCCTCATAATCCTGGTAAAGACCATCGCTTGTTTGTATCAGGTAATCGGCGTCTTCCTGGCGGATATAGCAGAAATTGTCAAAGCCGGAAAATCCGGTATTCGTCTTGGGAAACATTAGCTTCAGTTCAAAAACGTCGAAGATAATCTCCCCTTTAGGATTCGTGTGATTCGTGAATGCGTTGGAAAGCACGAGCGATGTCTCTGGGTCTTGGAATGAATCGACGCGAACATAGTCCCCTATGTTCTCGTTGACCAGGACACGCGCGTTGTATTCCATCTCTACGTACTTATAAGTGCTGTCGGTATGTGCAGCAGAACAAAGGCTTGATACTTCCGCTCGAGTAACCGGAGTCTCGGAAGGGATTGTGGCGTAGTTCACGTTCAAGACCTTGGACTCCGTGTTTGCCGTGGCTTCATGGGCAATTAGGGTGGCCAAGTATTCGGAAGAAGCCGCCTCGCTCCCTGAGGCAGCGAGGAACGGGGTCAGGAAAGCGATCATGGAAGCTAGAAAAAGAAGCAGGGTGCGCCGGTCGAAAACGAATTCGCCGGCCTTCCGGAAGAAGATACGAATCCTTTCCTTAACGACCATAAGTATCACTATCACTTGGGTCAAACTTCTCAGAGCACCAGATTACCACCCCTTGGGTTTCCGCCCCTTCGTTCCGAAATGAATGACACACAAAGGGCGGAATGTCATAGGAGCAGAGGCGATCCGTGACCACGGAGCTCGACCAGTATTCGGCTTGGAGGCAGGATTCTAAGGAAAGCCTCATTTTGGGACCCATGAAGGAGAACCGCTCAATCTTGTGGTGGTGATAATGCCCCCCTTTTTCAAATCGAGGGTTTACTGTATTCCATGAAACCTGGCATTCTCCACCAAAGCCTCCCTTCATAAGCTCGGAGAAGGACCCTCTCGCGTCCGTGTGGTTATCAGGGACAAGAACGAGAGGTTCCTTAAGGGCGAAGAGGAACGTCCCATAGAGACGTTCAAGCACAGATGCGGCAATCCCTAAGGAAGAGAGGCCAACCAAAGGGTCAGTCTCCTGGTCCAAGCTGGCCAAATGAATGAAAAGTTTCCAAACCGATTCAAGGGGAACATTCCAAACAGCTTTGTCGACGCTTGCCTGAATGCCATCTAGACCAGAACCCATCAGCATAGAAACGACTATCTCAGCAAGATCACCAACGTGAAGGAGAGGAAGCACTCGATCCCTTGACGACAGATTTAAGGCAATCTCATCCGTCTTCCGCCGGGCAGCGGCGTCCGCCCACGTGGCGATCACCGAGTTATACCCGGGACGGCAAGTAGGGCCGAAGACATTGGAGAGCCTGACATAACGGATAGCCTTGTCCCCCAACTTCTCCAGTTCCTCTTCCGCCCGGAGCTTGGACTCTCCGTAGGGCGTCCCGTTCCCGGCCTGGATGCTGGAAAGGAAGAGGTAAGGGATCTTCTGCTCCTTCGCCATCGAAGCATAACGGATCGTCTGGTCCACGTTCACCCGGAAGAACTCGAAAGAGTCCTCCGAGCGATTAAGACCATGCGCGTCGATCACAAAGTCAGCTTGGCCATAGAAAGAAAGAAGCTCGTCCTCGCTTTGGCCAAGGTCGTATACGAGAGGCTCGCCTCCCTGCTCTTTCACGCAAAGGGCGAGGAACCTCCCCACGAACCCCTTGCCGCCGAGGATGAGGATTTTCTTCACCGGAACATCTCCAGCTTGAGCAGGAGCTTCCTCATGCCCTCGACGTCAAGCCTTGTCGTGCTGTGGGACGTATAGCTTTCCGGAATCTCGACATGCCCCATCCCGTGCTCGACGTACTTCCCGTAGTTAAGGTCCCTGTTGTCGGACTTGATCCGGAAGAAGTTTCCTTCATCCGCCGCGCGGAGCATCTCCTCCTGGGTGACGAGGGTCTCGAAGAGCTTCTCCCCGTGCCTCGTCCCGATGTAGTCGATCCCTTTGTTCTCCGGATAGAAGGACAGGACCGCTTCGGCGAGCGTCCTGATCGTCGCCGCAGGAGCCTTCTGGACGAAGAGATCGCCTTGTTCCCCATGCTCGAAGGCATAAAGGACAAGCTCGACCGCATCCTCGAGGGTCATCATGAAGCGGGTCATCTCGGGGTTCGTCACCGTAATGGGGTTGCCTGACTTGATCTGATCAACGAAGAGAGGGATCACGGACCCTCGGGAAGCCATCACGTTCCCGTAGCGGGTCAGGCAAAGCACGGTGTCGCCCTCCAGCATCTGCCTGCTCCTGGCAACAACGTTCTTCTCCATGAGAGCCTTTGTCATCCCCATCGCATTGATGGGATAGGCCGCCTTGTCCGTCGAGAGGAACACCGCCTTCTTCACGTGGTTATGGACGCAGGCAGTGATCACGTTGTCACTACCGATGACGTTCGTCTTGAGCGCCTCCATCGGGTAGAACTCGCAAGAAGGGACCTGCTTCAGGGCCGCCGCAGAGAACACATAGTCCACCCCGCGGAACGCCCCGTCGATCGCGGAAAGGTCCCTGACGTCCCCTATGTAGAACTTCAGCCGGTCGTCCCCGTAGGCCTTCCGCATGTCGTCCTGCTTCTTCTCGTCGCGGGAAAGGATGCGAATTTCCTTCGGGCCGACCGTAAGAAGGCGGTCGACCATCGCATGGCCGAAGGAGCCGGTCCCGCCGGTAATCAGGAAGACCTTACCATCGAATTTAGTTATCATACTTCCCGTAATCTAAGTGCGGGCGTGGCGTATTTCAATCGCAAGGGCGAGATTACTTCAAGGAAGGAATAGGAGAACATGGGAAACGAGAGATTCTTCGGCATCAAGGCAACGATCGTTTCCAGTTTTGACCCAAGTCAGGCAGACAAGTACAACGAAGGAGGCCAGGTCAGGACAAGTTTGCATTATCGCCTCCTGAAAGAAGCAGGGGTGGACGTGAATGTCGTTGATCTAACGAATTGGAAGGCTCACGTCCTGAGAATTCTTCATTCCGTGAGGAAAAACCTTGATGAAGGCCGGACGATCATTGTCATGACTGGTCCAAATGGCTCCCGGACCATCGTCCCCTTGGTTTCCTGGCTTGCTAAAAAACGCAAGAACAAGATCATTTTTGTGCCAATTGGGGCAGGCACTATTCAAAAGGCGATCGAACATCTGCCCGAGGAAAAATTGCGGGCGTTTCCCTCCAGCGGCTACCAAGAGATTAACGACAGCAGAGTTGGCAAGTGGCTTTCACGCTACGACAGCATTCTTCTAGAGAACCAATACCTTATTTCGTCCTATGAACGACTCTATGGGCTCACCAACTGTAGAAAAATCGTCAATGTCAGAGAAGCGCCCTTGGTACATGAAAAACCCCTAGAGAACGGATATATTCCGAACGGCGATCTGTTGTTCTTCGGGAGGGTATCTACTCCCAAGGGAATCTTTGTCCTTATCGATGCCATTCATTTGCTAAACAAGCGCGGCATTCGCCCCAAACTGAATATCTACGGTCGCATCGATATGACCCAAGAAGAAAGGAGAATATTCGATGCTTCCCTTAATGATGATTTCGTCTATCGGGGCATAGCATCACAATCTGACAAGTACCGCATATTCGCGAAACACAAGTTCTTTGTCCTTCCAACCTATTGGGAGGGTGTCCCAGGCTCTTGGGTGGAATCGGTCATCGCAGGCGTGCCTTCGATCATGACGAGATACCCGGTTGCTGAGGAACTAATCGTAGACGGGCAGGAAGGCTATCTGACTAACGTCGGTGACAGCCATCAACTGGCGGACGCGATTGAAAAAGCCCTCTACCACACGGACTACCCCAGGATGGTCGCAAACGTCAAAACCCTAGCCAAGGAGTACCAGCTTGAGGGCAACGAAAACAAGATTGTCGCGGGGCTCCTGGGTCTAGATTTAGATTGCTAGGAGGCTCCCCAGACTTTCGTTCTAACCCAATCCGCCATGCCGACGATCATTTGAACAACCTTATCCGAGACATCATCCACGTCATAATCCGGAACTGCGATTACCCCTGTAGACCGGCCTTCAAACGCGCGTTTTCTAGCGATAGGGATTGCCCGGAGGATGTTCTCCTTACGGATCCCAGGGATGGAAATCGCATGATAGATCGTCCCTTCCTGACGCTCCGTTGAGGTGCGGATCAACACCGCGGGGAAATGAGAGATCGCGCTTTCCTCGGTCAAGGAGCCGGAATCGCTCAATACGACATAGGCGTTCCTCTGAAGCTTCCCGTAGTCCAGGAAGCCGAAGGGCTTGCTCTCAATGATCCTCGGGGAAAGACGAAAGCCTTCCGCCTCGAGCCTCTTCCTGGTCCTTGGGTGGCAGGAGAAGACGACAGGCATCCCCAGCTCCTCGGTGATCTCGTTCAAGGAGGCGAAGAGGGTAAACATCTTCTCCCTGTTGTCGACGTTCTCCTCCCTGTGGGCGGAGAAGACGATGTAGCGGTCCTTCTCCAGGCCAAGCCTTTCCAAGACGTCCGACTCCTCGATCTCCTTGTCGTGGGCGAGGATGACTTCCTTCATCGGGGATCCCGTCCTCACGATCTTCCTCTGGGGGAGGCCTTCCCTCAGGAGGTTCTGCTCCGCGAACTCGCTGTAGGGCATGTTGATGTCGGCGATGTGGTCGACGATCACGCGGTTGGTCATCTCCGCGACGTTCCAGTCCCAGCAGCGGTTCCCCGCCTCCATGTGGAAGATGGGGCACTTGAGCCTCTTCGCCGAAATCGCCGAAAGGGCGCTGTTCGTGTCCCCGAGGATCAGGACCGCGTCCGGCCTTTCCTCACGGATGACCTCGTAGGACCTCGCGATGATGTTCCCCATCGTCTCGCCCAGGTCCTTCCCGACCGCGGACAGGAAGATGTCAGGCTTCCTGAGCCCCAGCTCCTCGAAGAAGATCCCGTTCAGCTCGTAGTCGTAGTTCTGCCCCGTATGGACGAGGACGTGGTCAAACTCCTTGTCGAGCTTCTTGATGGTCTCGGACAGGCGGATGATCTCGGGCCTCGTCCCGACGATCGTCATCATTTTCATCCTAGTTGCCATTCTTCTTCCTCCCCATGAGACTTCCGAGAACCCCGAGGGACAAGACGAAGGAAAGGAGCGCCACGAGGAAGCAAAGGAAAAGCGACCAGTCCCCGAATCCATCAAGGAATCCGCCAAGGAAGGAGGTCGCCTCCAATACATAGGCGAGAAGCAAGGACAAGGCCGCCCCAAGGGATCCCGCAAGGCCCGAGACGAGGGACATCCTCCTGAGGCGCAGGGGGCCTTTCCCTCTCTTGAGGAGAAGGGAAAGGGAGGAACGTACGCTGTTGAGGAAGACGAGAAGGACGAGGAAGCCTACCGCGAGGCATGTCCCGGCGACAAGGCCGTCCTCGCCTTTCAGAAGGGAACGGACCCCGAATATCGAAAGGGAGGAGGCGAGGAACATGAAGAGGGCCTGGAAGAGGTACTCCCCAAGGTTAAGCTTCATGTCCTTCAGGAAGGGCTCCCTCTCGAAGTTCCCCGAGCGGAAGCGGACCCTGCTCTCGGGCATGGGCTTCCTCCCTTCCTCTTCCCCGAGGATCAGGAGGGGGACGCTTCCGGACGAGGGATAAATGTTCCGGACAAGGGAAAGAAGGGCCGCGTCCCTTTCCTCGACGATGAAATAAAGGGCGCCTTCCCCCTCAAGGAGCGACATGACGCCCATGACCCTTTCCCGCAGGGGCTTCCCTTCCAAGGCCAGGCATTCCTTCGCGACCCTCTCCCCTTCCCTTTCGTCCACAGGAAGGAGGGAGGAAAGGACGCCCCCTTCCTTGAAGCGGCACTCAAGGAGGAAAAGCCCGGCGTCTCCCGGCCGGGAAAGGTCGAACTCCTTCCCTTCAACGACGAGCCTTCCTTCCGTCCCCGCGGGGAAAAGGAAGGAGGCGGTTTCCCTCTCCGTCTTCTCAGAAGGAAGGAGGCGGTTCACTCCTGGAGAAAGGGAGAACGAGAAAGAGCCGCTCCCTTCCGGGAAACGGACGTTCTCGAAGCGGACGACCGCCTTCATGAGGGCAGTCTCCTCTTCCTCTCCCTGTAGCGGAAGTACTTCCTCTCCGTCTTCGCCTCCCTTCTCCTAAGGAAGAGGAGAAGACGCCATTCCAGCCGGTTCCAAAGGGGATAGAAGGGGGAGGAGGCGCCGGAAAGGACGTCGAGCATGAAGTAGTAGGAAATGACGAGGACGATCCCCATCGCGAGGGGGTAGCCGGGGAAGGCTTCCCCCGTGAGGGAATAAAGCCACGGGAGGAAGGCGAGGATTGCCCCCGGGAGGAAATAAAGGAGCAGGCCCTTCATGACCTCTCCCGGGGATGGCGACCACCCGTAGGCAAGGATGATCGCGATGACCAAGGGGGCGAAGGTCAGCACGAAGGGCGCATACCCCTCCAGGAGGAAAGGCAGCCCGAGGCCAAGGAAGATCTCGAGGATCGAAAGGGCGATGAGCCCGCTCCCCCTCCAAGGATGCTTCCTGACGAGCGAGCACCCGAGGGCGAGAAGGAAGGGTGCGATCAATATGCCCATGCCCGATGCGAGGGCGGAAGGAATGTCGCCGAAGAAAAGGGACGCGAGATCAAAGGAAGCGGAAAGGGAATAAAGAAGGATGACCATGACGGGCATCAGGACCGCGTAGGCCCCAAGGAATCCCCTGGGCTTCCAAGGATAGCCCGGCAGGGCGAGCGCCTCCTCTTCCGAGAGCTTCCGGAACTCCTCCGTCTCGAAGTGCTCGAGGCTCAGGAGAGGAAGCCCGAGAAGGACGTAGAGCATCGCGAAGGTGATGTTCGGGTTGAGGAAGGAGGAAGCCTCGATGAAGGAACGGGAAAGGAAGCCGAGATAAATGAGGAGAAGGGGCAGCCCGTAGGGGCTCCTCCTCTTCATCGCCCGGACGATGAGGACGAAGAAGAACGCCCACATGGCGATGCAAAGGGCGAGGCCGAGGATCCCGCCCTTGGCGAGTTCCTCGACATAGGCGTTGTCGATCGGAAGGAATCCCCCGTGATAGGCATAGATGGCGTTCTTCCAGTTCGCGAACCCATAGCCGAACCACTGGGAAAGAGGGCTCGTCTTCAAGGCGTCCCAGGTGATCTGGAAGCAATCAAGGCGCGCGTTCCCCGACCCGTCGATGGAGTTGACGAGCTGCTTAAGGCGGTTGAACAAGATCGCCGGGTAAGGCCGGAACCACCCGATGCCAAGCTCGTCGAGGAAGGGGAAGAGGATGACCGCACCCATGATGGAAAGCCCAAGAAGAAGGAACGCCGTGTTCCGGAAAGGATGCTCCCGGATGGAGCGGAAGGCGTTCCAGAAGAAGCCCCCGATGAAGACGATCGCGGTGGCCATGATGCTGCTCTTGCTCATGATGAAGAGCTGGAGGAAGGTCAGCCCGAGCATCAAGGGCCACCTCCACCACCTCGGCCTCTTCGCCTCGAGGAACATCATCGAGGCGACGCCGATGAAGATGGTGAACCCGTATGCGTTCCTGTTCCGGAAGTAGGAGGAAGGAATCAGCACCTTCGGATAGGAGCCGTCGAAGAAGCTCTTGTAGCAGTCGATCTCGGCGATGAGGGAATAGCAGACGGTGATCATCGTGAACACGAAGACCAGCGAGCAGGCAAAGTGGTAGAAATCCATCCCTCTCACCATCTTCGGGGCGAAAGCGAGAAGGTAGTAGAGCCCAGCGGAGACGTAGAGGCTGAGCACGCTGTAGCGGATCTGTCCGGAAAGCTCAGGTAAGAACACCGTCTGCCCGTTCTTCACGGGGCCGGGGACGAGCCATATGCCCACCAACGAAAGGATGAAGAAAAGGACGGCAAGCGAGAGCCATCTCCAGGAAGTCCTGATGCCGAACTTCCGAGACCCCACCCATTGGACGGCGACAAGGACCGGAACGTAGCTGGCGATCGTCAGATACAACGCCCAGTCGGAATAGATCCTCTCCGGATCGCCGAAATCCATGAAGAGGTTCTCCTCCCCATAAAGGACAAGGCTAGCGAGGAGGAAGACAATCAAAAGGAAGGAAAGGAGATACGGCGCGAAACCCTTCCCGTTTTTCCGAAAACTCATGCTTGCCATATTGTTCAGCGGGAGGATTCTACAACACCGGAAGCCAAAGACTTACTGTTCCTGAGGAAGGGCGAGCATCTCCCCGAATCGGAAATCCAAGGAAACGGGGAAGAAGGCGCCGACGCCAGAGGTTGGGAAAAAGGTGAGTTCGCTGATGAAGAGTCCTTCTTTCGACAGAAGGAAGTCAACGCGGACTTCAAGGAACCGGGAGCCGATTTCAACAGCGACTTTGGCAATTTTCCCGGCCATGACTTGGTCAATCATCTTAATTGGCGGGCAAGGCAAATGGGTATAAGCGCCAGAAAGGTGGTTAAGCCGAGAATCCAAAAGGGAAATCCTCATGTCCTTGTATCGATTCCGTACTTGATAACCGAAAACGACTTGACCTCCCGCGGTCTGCACCTTCACGTCAGGGATATCGCCGCAATACATGGGGTGAGGGTGAAGAAGCTTCTCCGCATACACTCTCGGGACGATATTGTCGTACACCCACTCCCCGTTCCTCTGCTCCTCGGAGTAGCGGCGTTCCATGCTCTTCCTGAGGCTAGCGAACACCTTTCCGAAATCCGTCTCCCCCTTCTTGCAGAGGAAGACGGACCCGCAGTCGTGAGTGGCCTTGAGGACGAACTCGTCGGGAAGGGAGTCCAGGTCGATCTCATCGACGGAATCCCATGCTCCATAGACAGGGACCACGAACTTCCCTAGGCCGATCTCCTCCAGGTACTTCTTGCACTCCAGCTTGTCGGCGACCCTTTCCCATAGGGGGTTCCTGTAATGGAACTTCAGCCACGAGATCTTCTCGTTGAAAGAACGGGGATGCTCGAGGTCAAAGGGATAGCCGCAGACAAGGGTTCCGATCCGGTTCGCCCTCGCGATAGGGTCCAGACGGTCCAAGGAACCATCCTTCCTCTCCTTTCTTAGACGAAGAATCCGAAAAAGAGAGTGGGTTTTGATAAGAAAACGAAGCCTAGAGAGTTTCTTCTCCATCACTTCTCCAGGAAAGCGCGGATATCCTCCATGACCTTGTGGCGCCCTTCCCCTTCGTTGAGGATCTCGTGCCGCATCCCTTCATAAAGGATCGTCGTCACATCCTTCACCCCATGCTCCTTGTACATCTTCTCGAGAAGAAGGACGCCCTTGCCGAACCTTCCGACAGGGTCCCCGTCCCCCGCGACGAGGAGAAGGGGGGTGTCTGGGTCAAGGTTCTTCAGCGCCTTCTCGTCCCAAAGGTGGGCCATGCCCTTGAGGAACACCTTCCAGAACCCGTTCGTGTTCCTTGCCCCGCAGTAGGGGTCCGCGTTATATCGGGCGACGTTCTCCTTGTCCCTGCTCAGCCAGTCGTTCCGGTCCTCCCGGTCCGGGATCGACCTCTCGTAAGCGCCGATCGAAAGGCGCTGCAGGAGACGGGAGGGCTTGTCCCAGTTCCATTTGTCGACGAATAGGCAGGCGAGGAAGTAGCCCATCTTCATGAGGGCCTTGTCCGGGCCATTCGACCCCATGAGGACGACCTTGTCCGCGAGCCCGGGGTGCTTCGTGAGGAAGCGCTGGGTCATGAAGGACCCCATCGAGTGCCCCATGAGGAAGGTCGGGAGGCCGTTCTCCTTCATCTCCTTGATCTTCAGGGCGAGGGCGTCCACGTTGTCCTCGAAGGCGGTCTCGTGCCAGCGCTGGAGGAGCGAGAGGTCCTCGACGTTTAGGCCCTGCCCGAAGGCGTCCATCACGGACACGTCGAACCCTTTCTTGTTCAGGAACCTCGCGAACTCCTCGTAGCGCCCCCCGTGCTCGCACATCCCGGTCTGGATGAGCAAGTTGAAGCGCGGATGCTCCGCGGGGAAGCGCCTCCCCTTGATGAGGATTCCTTCCCTCAGCCTGATCTCGAAGACTTCCATCCTAGTCCCCCTCCTTGAGCACCTTGGTCGCGAACGCGTAGGCGTCCCTCGCCGCATCCTCGATCGTAAGGCGGGCCTTCCAATGAAGCTCCCGCTCGGCCCTCGCGGGATCCGCGTAGCTAACCGCGATGTCCCCGGGCCTCCTTCCCCCGATCGCATAGGGGATCTTCCGCCCCGTCGCCTTCTCATAGGCGCGGATGGCCTCCAGGACGCTCGTCCCATGGCCGGTGCCCAGGTTATACACGTGGAAGCCCGGCCCCTTGGAATGGGAAAGCGCGGCGACGTGACCTTCCGCGAGGTCGACCACGTGGAGGTAGTCCCGCACGCAGGTCCCGTCCTCCGTCCCGTAGTCGTCCCCGTAGACGGTGATGCCCTCGCGGATTCCTAGCGCCACCTGGTTGATGATCGGGAAGAGGTTGTTCGGGATGCCGTTCGGGTCTTCCCCAAGGAGTCCCGAGGGATCGGCCCCCACCGGATTGAAGTAACGGAGGCAGACGACTTCCGTCTCCGGATGAGGGACGAGGTAGTCCCGGAGCATCCGCTCGTTCATGACCTTGGTCTCCCCGTAAGGGTTGGTCGCCTCCCTCACCGGGGAGTCCTCCCTGAACGGCAGGTCCTCGGAATCCCCGTAGACGGTCGCCGAGCTTGAGAAAAGGATCCGGCGGACTCCGTGCCGCTCCATCGCCCTCAGGACGGACAGGGTGCACCCGAGGTTGTTCTGGTAGTAGAGGACGGGCTTCGTCACGCTTTCCCCGACCGCCTTGAGGGCGGCGAAGTGAAGGACGGCCTCGAAAGAGTGCTGGGAGAAGACCTTGTCCATGAGGGTCTCGTCCCTCACGTCCCCCTGGTAGAAGGGTATTTTCTTCCCGGAAAGGGATTCGAGGGCCCCGAGGTTCCGGATCTTGGAGTTGACGAGGCTATCGACGATGACGGGGTCGTAGCCTTCCCTGACGAGGGCAAGGGTGGTCTCGGCCCCGATGAAGCCGAGCCCCCCGGTGACGAGGACTTTCTTTCCCATCTACTTCCTTTCCGAGAGGCGCTTCGCCTCCCTTTCCGAGAGGCGTTCCTCCTCCTTCTCCTCCTCGCCTTCCTTCTTCCTCACGAAGCCGGCGTCGAAGGTCGAGCCTTCCCCGAGGGAGGCGATCATCGCCCGGGCGATGGTCTGGTCGATCGCGGAGCGGACGGCGAGCCTCACCGCGAGGAGGGCGATCCTCCCGTAGGCGTCGCGGACCGCCTTGTCCCTCTCCTCCCCTTCGGGGGCGAGCGATGCTTTCTCGAGCACTTCCTTCGCCTTCCCCTCGAGGCTCGTGGTCCTTTCCGAGACAAGGTCGGAAAGAAGGGAGCGGTAGAAGCCGTAGACTTCCTCCTTCTCCTTGCCAAGCGACCCTTCCATCTCGAGGAGCCGCCCGATCTCCGTCATCGAGAGGGAGCGCTTCAATATGGCGATCGCCATGAGGTAGCCGAGCTGCTCCTTCCCGTAGCGCTTCCCTTCCGGCTCCTTGATGATGCGGGCCTTTACGTAGTTGTTGACCATGAAGGAGGTGATCGTCTGGCGCTCGCCCTCGCCCAAAGGACGGAGGACGTTGTTCACGTACTCGAGGACCTGCTCCATGTATAGGCGGACGGGCGGGAGCTCCCGATAAGGCGGGAGCTCGAAGCCCGAAAGGGACTCCAGGTAGGAAAGGAGGTCTTCGATCCCGGAAAGAGACAGGTCTTTCTTCTCCTCTGCCATCCCTACTCCTCCTTGAGGATCCTCTCGCGGATCATCTCGCTCAAGCGCGCGGGGTTGGCCTTCCCGCGGGAAAGTTTCATCCCCTGCCCGACGAGGAAGCCGAGGGCCCTGTCCTTCCCGTTCCGGAAGTCCTGGATGGACTGCGGGTTCTTGGTAAGGACCTCGTCGACGATGCCGACGAGGAAGCCCTCGTCGGAAACCTGTGGCTTGAGCCCGAGCTTCCCGACGGCTTCCTTGGGCGAAATCGCCTCCTCAAGGGAAAGGGCGAGGGCTTCCGCGGCCTGCTTGTGCTGGAAGCCCCCTTCCTCCTGCAGGAGCACCGCCTCCCCCATCCATTCCGGGGAAAGGGGGAATTCCGACCAGGAAAGGCCTTTTTTGTTGAGATATTGGTTCCCCTCGACGAGGAGGAAGTTCGCCAGGCTCTTGGGGTGCTTGGTGAAGGCAAGCGCCTTGTCGAAGTAAAGCGCCATCCCTTTGTCCTGGAGGATGACCTCCGCGTCCTTCTCCGTGAGCCCGAGGGCGATGTAGCGGGAACGCTTGGGCTCGTATAGCTCGGGGCAGGTCTCGATGGCCTTCCTCACGAACTCCTCGGAAAGGGCGATCGGGGTGATGTTCGGCTCCGGGAAGTACTTGTAGTCCACCGCGTCCGTCTTCAGGCGCATGAGGACCGTCTCACCCTTCCCCTCGTCGTAGCGCCTCGTCTCCTGCCGCACTTCCTTCCCCATGAGGAGAAGCCCGGCCTGCCGCTCGATCTCGTAGTCGAGGGCGAGCTCGATGTTCTTGATGGAGTTGAGGTTCTTGATCTCGACCTTCGTGCCGAACTCCTTCGTCCCGTAGGGCCGGATCGAGACGTTCACGTCGACGCGGAGGGAACCTTCTTCCATCTTCCCGTCCGAGATCCCCGCGTAGAGGACGATGTTGCGGATGCCCTCGACGTAGAGCCTCGCCTCCTCCCCGGTGCGGATCTCAGGGAGGGAGACGATCTCGACGAGAGGCACCCCCGCGCGGTTATAGTCCAGGAGGGAGCAGTCCGGGAAATGGAGCTGCTTGGCGGTGTCCTCCTCGAGGTGGATCCTCTCGATCCCGATCCTCCTCTCCCCCCTCGAGGTGCGGATGAGAAGGGAGCCGTCCCTTCCGATCGGATGGAACTGCTGGGTGATCTGGAAGCCTTTCGGAAGGTCACTATAGAAGTAGTTCTTCCTGTCGAAGCGGACCAAGGGATCGATCTCCATCCCGAGGGCGTGGGCGAGGCGGATCCCGTTCCTGACGGCCTCCTCGTTCACCGTGGGCATCGTCCCGGGGAAGGCGAGGTCGAAAGGGGAAAGCGCGGTGTTCGGCTCCTTCCCGTAGGTTACGGGCGCGGGACTGAACATCTTGCTCCGCGTCTTCATCTCGACATGGATCTCAAGCCCGATGACGGCCTCGAAGTTCATAGGCTTCCCTCCTTCCTTTCCCGGACGGAAAGGTTCCTGAGCCCCGTCTCCTCCTCAAGGAGGGAGGACAGCGCGAAGAGCCTCTTCTCGTCGAAGGGGCGCCCCGTGAGGTTGGCCCCAAGGGGAAGCCCTTCCTCGAAGGAAAGGGGCAGGGTGATGGACGGTAGCCCCGCGAAGTTCCCGAGCGCGAGATGGTTGTCCGCGATGAGGTAGGCGTCCGAAAGACGATCGCTTTGCTCGTCGAAGAAGGGGGCGGGCCCCGGGGCCGCAGGCGTCAGGATGAAGTCGCATTCCTCGAGGATCTCGTTCGTCCTCCCCACGATCTTCTTCCGGTTCCTCTGGGCGCGGAGGAAAAGCTCCTCCTGGTTCTCCCTCATGAGGGAGTAGGACCCGATGACGAAGCGCCTCTTGATGAGCTCTCCGAAGCCTTGGGTCCTCGCCTTCGCCATGACCTCCTCGTAGGTGTTCCCCCCGGGATATGGCCCGAACTTGATGCCGTCGAGGTTCGCGTCGTTGCTCGTCGCTTCGGCGCAGGAGATGACGAAGTAGGTGATGTAGATGGAGCGAAGCATCTCCTCCCCGAAACGAACGCGGCGGACTTCCACCCCTCTCTTCTCAAGGCAGGAAAGGAGCCTCTCGATATCGCGGGCGATCTTCCTCTCCCGGATCGTATCCATGAGGTCGTCAAGGACGGCGACCTTCATCCCCTCAAGGGAAATATCCTTGAAATTCGCATAGGAATCTACGGATTTCTCGGAAGACGTGGCATCTTTCTCATCTCTTCCGGCAAGGGTCTCGAGCAGGATCGCGGCATCGTCCACCGACCTCGTGAAGTAGCCGACCGCGTCAAGGGAGGGGGCGAAGGGAAAGAGTCCGAAGCGGCTGATCCTGCCCCACGTGGGCTTGATCCCCACGAGGCCCGCGTAGCCGGCGGGCTTCCTCACGGAGTCCCCGGTGTCCGAGCCAAGGGCGAAGGGGACTGCACCCGCGGCGACAAGCGCGGCAGAGCCGCAGGAGGAGCCTCCCACCATCCGGCGGTGGCTTTCGTCCCAGGGGTTGTAGGTCTTGCCAAGATGGCCGCTTGTGCCTGTCCCTCCCATCGCGAGCTCGTCGAGGGTCGTCTTCCCAAGGAGGACGGCCTTCTTCTCCTTGAGCCTCCGGACGACTTCCGCGTCAAAGACGGGAACGTAGCCCTTCAGGATGTTCGAGGAGGCGGTGGTCTCGACGCCTTCCGTGGAGAAGTTGTCCTTCGCGAAGTAGGGCACCCCCCACAGGAGGTTGTCCTTTTCGCATTCCTCGAGGGAAGAGGCGAAGGAAAGCGCCTCCTCGTAGCAGGTCGCCTCGAGGGCGTTGTCCTTGCTCTCCTTCGCGCGGCGGATCGCCTCCTCCGCGACCTCGCGCGGCGTCGTCTCGCCCCTGAGATAGGCTTCGTGGAGGGCGCGGATCCCTAGATCGAGGTAGCCCATCACTGCACCACCCTCGGCAGCTTCACCTGCCCGTCGAGGACGCTTCCCGCGTTCCTGAGCGCATCGTCCCGTTCCATCGTGGGAGCGGGCTCGTCCTTCCGGAGATAGGACGTCTCGCAGGGGAAGGGGAACGTCATGGGCTCGTACTGGTCGAGCCCCTCTTCCTTCCCAAGGGCTTCCATCTGGCGGGCGAGGATATGGAACTCTTCCAGAAGGGTGCTCAGCTCTTGCTCGCTCATTTCGAAGAGAAGACGCCTGGAGGCGTCCTTCAGCACGTCGATCGTAACTTCCTTCATAGCGTCCTGATTTTACTTCAAGACGCGTGCTCTTTCCTCATGAGTTGGTTTTGGAAACGAGGTTCTAGTCCTCGCTCCTGCGGAGTTCCTGGACGAGGGGCTTCCTATCCCTATGGACGAGGGAAAGGAAAATGAGGAAGACGCAAAGGACGGGAGGAAGGAGACTGAAGAAATATCCTCCCCAGGATGAAGTGGACCCCATGTCAAGGAGTCAGTTTGCCGGAAAATAAAAGGGCTTAGACACCAAGGAGATAGGTCAGGCGCGGGCGCCTGACCTATTTTCGCGCCCGGACGGGATCAGCGCCGGCAGCATGGGCGGGCTGGAGAGGAGGTAATTCCTCCTCTCCCTCGGCGTCATGCCGCCGAGGCCGGCCTGCGGGCGCAGGAGACGTCGGTCAGCAGGTGCGGCCCCGGTAGTCGTAGACCCGCTTGACGAGCGCGAAGTCCCGGATGTCCCGGGCCTCGCGGGGGCTCGGCCCCTCCTCCTTCCTGCGTCTCTACGAGCGGTGGCCGGACTCGGAGACGCCGAGCTCCTCGCGCATCTCCCTCACCGAGAGGGGCGCGCGGGGCCCGGCCGCGAGGCTCGTCGCCCTTACCGCCTCGTACCTTTCGGCGGTTGTTTTTGAGGCTGGTGACGCCGATCCGGCCTTCACAGTGTGCGTAGAGATCGACCGCCATGCGGAGCCACTCGTTCTCGGCCCTGAGGCGCTCGGCCTGGGGAGCCGACCGGCAGGCCCCTCTTGACCTTCGTGAGCCAGTTCCCGAAGGCGGCGGCGACCCTGTCCCTCCCCAGCGCGCCCACGTCGATCCCCGCCACCTCGAATATCCGCAGGCGCGGCTTGCCGAGGTTCAGGTACTGGTCGAGGGCGTCTCGATGAAGGCCCGCCTGAAGACCACCGTCCTCGCGGTCACCCTCCCCAAGTTCGGGTTGGCCCTCAGGGCCTCGGCCAGCTCGGGCCCGATCTCTCCGTGCGCCATCAGAAGAGCCTCCGATCACAATAGGGTAACCGGAGGCAGAAACCTTTGGGGGCTTTTTGCTTCGGACTCCGAATTACGGGGTCCAGATTAACATGGGGTCCACTTTAATAGGAGGCGGAGGGCTTTATGGCTCGACCTCCTTTCTCCTGGAGCACATCGACATGGTCCAGGAAGGCAAGATCACCCTAGAAGGGCTCGGCGTCACCAAGGGCGAGATCGAGAGAATCGAAGAGCTTTCCTCGAATGCTCCTGCCTTCTTCGGCACGGTCGGAGGCATCGTCCTGGCCTTCGTGCTTCTCGTCTATTCCGCCTACGGGATGCTTTCGGCAAGAAAGACGGACAATGCGGACAGGAAGCTCTCGCTCATCGGCTCCACAAGGAAGGAAAGGCTTGTCTTCTCCGTCGGGGAGGTAGGCGTCTCCGTCCTTCCCCCCTATCTTTTGGGAACCGTCCTCTCCCTGATCCTCTTTCCCTACTGGAACGGGGCCATGTTCAGCCACCAGCTTCTTCCCCATGGATATCTCCACTCCTTCAGCTGGGGCTACCCAGCCTCTTTGCTGGCGGCAATCCTGATGGTGGCGCTACTCGCCCTTCCGCCTTTACTTCGCATTTATCGGAACAACAATCGCTGATTTACAGGCCTATTCCCCGACCAGCGAATAGATAAGGAAGCAGTCGTTCCTCGTTTCTTGCACCTTATAAGGGCGGTAATCCTCAAGAGCCTTCCTGAAGCGACGGAGGGTTTCCTCTTTCTGCCCAAGGAGGATGTACTCAGGTCGATCGGGACCAAGGAGATAGGTTTCCACACCTTCTTGGATCTCTTCCGAGAAAGCGGACCACCAGCTTTGGAAATGAAGATAGGGGCAATCCGGGGCGATGAAGTCCTCCCTGATGAGGTATAGGGAGGAGTCGGCGTCCAGCGCATAGACCTTCCCTTCCCGGTACGCCTCTTCCGGAATGAGCGACATGTCATGGAGATACTCCTCCGACTTCTGGACCGAAAGGCCGTACGCCCCGACGCCCGACCAGTAAAGCGAAGGGTTCAGCACAGAAGAAAGCGAGAAGCCCAGACCTGCAAGGGAGACGATCGCAAGCCTCCAGGCCTTCTCGCCTTTTGCGCCCCATCGGATGGGAAGGTCCGTCAGCGGGGGAATGAAGAGAGGGAGGGCGGCCCAAAGATAGTGCGTGTAGCGCATGAGGGGCGAGAGGAGAAGAAGGAACAACGCGCTGGAAAAAGACAGAAGAGAGACCGCCTGGTCGTTGCCCAGGGAACGCTTCCGGTAAAGGAAACCAAGCGTAAAGTAAGTCGCCGAGGCACAGAGCATTCCAAGAAAAACGAACAGGAAGATCGGAAGCGGGTTGTTATCCGTCCCTATGCTCCCGATATACCCGGCGTTCCCGTTCAGGATGGCATCCATCATCTCCGTCAGGTATCCGCCTCCTGCGACAAGCCCGATGAACAGGGCCAGGGGAGGAACTAGCCCAAGAACAGCGATCCCGGCGTCCATAAGAAGCCTTCCGACTTTCTCCTTCTTCCTGAGAAAGAACAGGAAGCGGAGGAAGCAGAGGGAAAAGGGCGCCAGGACGTCCAAAGGACGGGACATGAGGGAAAGCCCCGCGGCGAACCCCGCGAGCAACATCGAAAGGGAACCTGGCCATCTTCCTCCCTTCAACTCCGCCAGGAGAAGGAGATAAAGGGACACCGATACCCAAGGCTGGATCCACTCCCCCTCATGCCCGCCTCCGTTGAGGACGAGGAGCCTTCCGACGAAGGAGAAGGCCGCTACGAGAAGGAAGTTCCAGGCAGATGGGCGGCATGGGAAAAGGAGGGAAACGCTACGGTAGAGAAAGAAGAAAGAAATCGCCGAGGCGATCACCTCTATAAGGAACAAACCTCCTCTCCCCCCTATAAGAAGTCCGAGCGCGGTCACGTACAGATGGAACATCCCCTTGTGGTCGAAGAATTCCACGTAAGGAACCCTCCCCTCCAGGAGAAGGGTCGCCTCCATGAGGAAGAACTCGTTGTCGTAAGTCTGGGAGGAAATCCCCGGCAAAGGATAAAGAGGGGAAAGAGAGAAGCTTGAGAAAAGGTTGAGGAGGAAGGCGACGAAGAGGCTTAGGAAAATAGCTGTCAGGGTCTTCCCAAAGGCACTCCGAAAGAAGAGAGCGGCCTTCTCCTTCATCCTAGCCTCTCATCGTCCCCAGGTGATCGAGCGCGGTCTTTTCGTCCATAAGCTCGATCCCAAGGGCGCGCGCCTTCTCTAGCTTGCTTCCCGCGCCAGGGCCGTAGATGACGATGTCGGTCTTCTTCGAGACGCTTCCCGAGACCTTCGCGCCAATCCCCTCGAGGATCTCGCTCATCTCTTCCCGCGAGTACTTCTCGAGGCTTCCCGTCAGGACGATCGTCTTCTTGTAGAAGTAGGAGTTCACATCCACCTGATCGCTTCCTAGATAAGAGAAATTCACATGATATTCCCGCAGAAGCGAGATGATTCTTTGGTTATCCGGATTCTGGAACCACTCAAGGATGGATTTCGTGCCCACAGGGCCAAGGTCGGGGATGCCGATGAGGTCCTCTTCCTTCGCTTCCGTCAGGGCGTCCAGGCTCTTGAACCTCCTCGCAAGCATCCTCGCCGTCTTCTCCCCCACTTCCTTGATGCCAAGCCCGAAGAGAAGGCGCTCGAGAGACTGCCCCTTGCTCTTCTCGATCGCGTCGATGAGGGAGTTGATGGACTTGTCGCTCCAGCCGTCGAGCTCCTTGATCTCCTGCGCGTGCTCGCTCAGGCGGTAGATGCTCGGGATATCCGTGAAAAAGCCTTCCCCGAAGAACTCCTCGACGATCGAGGAGCCGAGCCCGTCGATGTCCATCGCGTTCCTCGAGGCGAAATGGATGATGGACTCGATTTTCCTCGAGCCGCATTCCTGGTTGAGGCAGTAATGGAGGCCCTTCACCCTCGTCAGAGGCTTATGGCAGACCGGGCATTCCTCGGGCATCCTCCATTCCTTCTCCGTGCCGTCCCTTCTCTCCTTGAGGGGGGCGACGACCTCCGGGATCACGTCCGCGGCCTTGCGGAGGGTCACGTAGTCGCCGATGAGTAGCCCTTTCTCCCGGACGAAGTCCTCGTTATTGAGGGTCGCCCTCTGGACGATGGAGCCCGCAACCCTCACGGGCTCGAGCACCGCGTTCGGGGTGACCCTCCCCGTCCTTCCGATGGTGACGAAGATGTCCCGGAGACGGGTCACCACCTCCTCCGGCGGAAACTTGTAGGCGGTCGCCCAACGCGGCTCCTTCGCCGTATAACCGAGCGCGTCATAGGCGTCCATGTCGTCCACCTTGAAGACGAGCCCGTCGATGTCATAAGGAAGGGACGACCTCTTCTCCGTGTATTCCCTCACGTAGTCGAGGAGGGCCTCCACTCCGCGGAGTTTCCTTCTCTCGCGGTTGATGCGGAACCCCTGCTCGTCAAGGAAATCGAGCGCTTCCGAATGGACGTGGATCCCGAGCTCCCTGGCGTTCACGAGGTAGTACCAGAAGGCGTCGAGCTTCCTTGAGGCGGCGACCTTGGGATCGAGGTTCCTTATGGACCCGGCCGCGCAGTTCCTGGCGTTCGCGAAAAGAGGCTTTCCTTGGGCTTCCTGCTCCTTGTTCACTTCGAGGAGGGAGCGCTTCGGCATATATACCTCTCCCCTCACCTCGAAGGAACGCATCTCCTTCACGCGGACAGGGATGCTCCTGATGGTGAGGACGTTTTCCGTGACGTCCTCCCCGGTGACCCCGTCCCCGCGCGTCACAGCGTACTGGAGGCGCCCGCCTTCGTAGACGAGGGACATCCCGAGGCCGTCGATCTTCACTTCCCCCACGTAATCGACGACATCCACGCCGAGAAGATCCCTCACGCGCCTGTCGAAGGCGCGGATGTCTTCCTCGTTGAAGCAATTTCCAAGAGAAAGCATCAGCCTTCTGTGAGGGATTTTGCGGAATTCGGACTGGACTTCCCCTCCGACGCGCGAGGTCGGGGAATGGGGGTCCTTGAGCGCGGGCCACTCCTCCTCGAGGGCCTTGAGCTCCTGCATGAGGGAGTCGTACTCCGCGTCGGACACCGAGCTTTGGTTCAGGACGTAGTACTCGTGGTTGTAGCGGTCCAGAAGAACGGTCAGCTCCTCCATCCGCCTCTTCGCTTCCTCGCGGCTCATGCGTCCCCTCCTTCCCTCGGGATCTTGTGGATGACGGTCGCGGTGGTCACGATCATCTTCCTGCCCTCCTTCTCAAAGTCCACCAGCATGATGGAGGGGGTGACGAACTTCTCTACGACCCCGGGGCCGAAGCGGTCGTGGCTGAGGCGGTCCCCGACCGCCCAGACTTCCTTCGTCCCCCTCTGCTCCCTGAGTGAAGGGCCCTCGCCCCTATCCTGGGAACGAGGCTTCCTTGCGAAGGGATCGATGTGGTCCCCGTCGGAGAAGGTGCCCCTCCACGTCGGGTCCTCCTTCCTCCTCCTCATCCGGTAGCCTTCCGTATAAGGGCTCGGGGGAAGGGCGATCCCCGCCTCCTTAAAGAACATGGAGGGCGTGTTGTTGTCATTCCTCTGGAACGAGTAGCCGGCGTTGCAGGAAAGGAAAAGGCGCTTCCTCGCCCTGGTGAGGGCGACGTAGGCGAGGCGCCTTTCCTCCTCAGGGTCGCGGCTGTCCTCCATCGCTCGATCGTTCGGAAAGACCCCTGCGTTCAGCCCGACGACGAACACCTCGTCGAACTCCAGCCCCTTGGCTACGTGGACGGTCATGAGGGAGACGTAGTTCCCTTCCTCCATGTCGTCCTGGCCCGAGATAAGGAGGGAGACGTTCTGGAGGTACTCGAGGAAGCTCGCGCCCGGGTTCCTCGTGAGGAAGGAGTCGATGTCGGAGAAGAGGGCCTCGACGTTCTCGATCCGGTCCTCCTCGACGTCCTCCTCGTTCCGGAGGAACTCCATGTAGCCGATCTCCTGCAGGAACTCCCGGAGGATCGAGGAGTAGGCCTCCCCGGAGTCACCGAAGAGACGTTCCTTCGCGCGTTCCATCTGGCCGATGAGCTTGGAAAGCACCGCGAGGGCGCGCGGGGGGACGCCGCTCTCTCCGAGCTTTCCTTCCTGAAGGTACTCGTACTCGCTTTTATTCGCCTCGTGGGCTTCCTGCCGGAGGCGGTCCAAGGAAACGTCCCCCACCGCCCTCCGGGGGCGGTTGGCGATCCGCTCGAAGGCGATGTCGTCCCTGGGGTTCGCCATGAGGTTGCAGTAGGCGAGGACGTCCTTCACCTCCATCCTCTCGTAGAAGCGGACCCCTCCGAAAAGGCGGTAGGGGATCCCCCGGTCCTTGAAGCTAAGTTCGAAGGGCCTGGTGAGGTAGGAGCTCCGGTAGAGCACCGCGATCGAGCGGTAGTCGGGCTTCCCTTCCGCATCCTTCTTGGAATTCGCGATGTCCTGGATCCTCTTGCACACCCAGTCCGCCTCGTCCTCCGCGGTCGGCTGGTAGGTCGTCTCGATCGCCGCCCCCGCGCCCGCCTTGGTGAAGAGGTCCTTCGGGACGCGCTTCCTGTTCTTCGCGATGAGGCGGTTGGCCGCCCCGAGGATCGTGTCCGTCGAGCGGTAGTTCTGGTTGAGGATGATCGTCTCCGCCCCCGGGTGGCGCTTGTCGAAATCGAGGATGATCGACTGGTTCGCCCCCCTCCAGGTGTAGATGGTCTGGTCCGGGTCCCCGACGACGTAGAGGGAAGTGTCGTCTCCCGTGAGGAGGGAGAGGAGGCGCTCCTGCATGTCGTCGGTGTCCTGGTACTCGTCGACGAGGATGTGGCGGTATCTCCTGGACCACTTCTTCTCGATCTCAGGCTCTTCCTCGAGAAGCCTCACGGCGCGCAGGATAAGGTCGTCGAAGTCGAAGGCGAAGCTCGCGGTCTTCCTCTCCTCGTAAAGCTCGAAGATCTTGTGGCACGTCCTCTCGCCGCTGAAGGCCTCGTGGACGACCCGGATCTCCCAGGGGTACTTCCCCCTCCCCTTCATGCGGTCGATGTAGCGGGCCGACTGCTTGACGATGTCGTCGCCCTTCTTGTAGCCGAGCTCCACCGCGCAGTTCTTGATGAGCCTGGAACGGTCGTCCTCGTCGAAGATAGTGAAGGAAGAGGGATACCCGAGCGCCTCGTGCTCGAAGCGGAGGAGCCTCGCGCAGAAGGAATGGAAGGTGAATATCTGGAGGTTCGGAAGGAAGCCGATCGTGTCCTGGACGAGGTTCCCCGCCCTCTCCTTCATCTCCCGCGCGACCTTGTTGGTGAAGGCGATCGCGAGGATGCGGGAAGGATCCACCCCCTCGTCGGCGACGAGATGGGCGAGGCGATATGTGAGCACCCTCGTCTTCCCCGAGCCCGCGCCGGCGATGATCCGGAGGAAACGGGCGGAGGAGGTCACCGCCTCCTTCTGGCGGTCGTTCAAGTCCTTGGCGATATCCATGCCCGACAAGGATAGTGCCCCGCGGGGAGTCCTGCCACGAGGACCCTTCTCTTTGAGAAGGAATTTTCGAAGCGCGCCCCTCTCGGGCAGCCTCTTGCCTTAGACTTCCTCATCATGAAGGAGAAAGGGAAGGCCAGGACGATCGCCGTCCTAGGGATAGGGGCATCCCTCGTGGGGGCCTTCTCCCTCCTGGGAGCCCTTTTCCTGCCCTGCCAGATCCTCGCCCTCCTCGCCATCCCTTTCCTATGCGCCATCCTCGGGATGAAGGTGCCGGGAAAGGCGCTTCCCCTGGCCGGGCTCTCGCTATGCATGGCCGCCCTTCTATTCAGCTTCTTCGACCTCGCGGGCTTCTTCTTCTATAGCGTCCCCGGCATCCTCGGCGGCCTTCTCTCCGGCTTCCTCAGGAAGAAGGGCGTCCCCGCTGGCTTCCCCTTGCTTATTGGCGCCTTCGTCTACCTGGGCTCCATATATCTTTCCGTCCTTGTGCTATGGGCATTGGCAGGACGCTCCCCCGTGGAGGACATCCTTCTCCTCCTTGGGCTTGGGGGAAGCGAGGCGGCGCACGCCTTCGCCCCCCTTGTCCTTTTCCTGTTCGGAGCCTCCTCGATGGGGCTTTCGCTTCTCTTCTTCGAGCTCATCGCCCCGCGGATCGAGCGGCCGGAAGGGGATCCTCTCGCCTTCTCCCTGGGATATCCCCTCCTCGGAATGGCATTCGGGGCGCTTGCGACAGGGATGGCCTGGGCGTCGAAAGAGGCAGGCTACGTCTTTCTCGGTGCCGCTCTCCTCATGACGGCCTTCTCCCACACGGCGTACCGGGACATCCATAAGGCATGGGCGTTCGCCTTGGAAGGAGGGCTCCTCCTTCTTTCGATCTATGGAGTCGCCCTCCTATCCCCCGTCCTCAAGGACCCCGTCGCGGGAGGGCTTGCCGCCGGGCTATTGCCCCTCGCGATATCCCTGGGGACGCTCGTTCCCGCCTTCTATCTCCGAAGGAAGGGAAAGGAAGGCTAAAATACCTCCATGGGCAAGTTCTTGAAAAACTTCGGGATGGGGCTCGTCTACGTCTTCCTCCTGCCCGTCCTTCTCCTCGTCCTTGCCTTGGCCGGCATCTATCTCCTTGGGAACTGGTTCTACCAGGCCGGCGTATTCCTCGTGCGCTTCTTCCGGGGCTACCCTGGGTTCGAGGAACTGGAAGAAGACAAGAGGGTGAGGGAGATCCTCGAGGCGAGGAGGGAGGCGAACCGGCCCAAGAAGGCCGAAGAGGGAAGCCAGGAAAAGCCTGCCCCGGCCCCCCAGCCGCAGAACGTCTACGTCCAGCAGAACTTCTACCAGATGCCCCCGGGATACATGCCTCCTCCGGGCTTTACCCCGATAGGGCAGCCACAGATAAATCCGCAGAACCCTATTCCAATTCCAGAAATTCCGCAGGTCCCTACGCAAGACCAGACTGCTCCTCTCCCCGCTGAGGGGCAGCGAGGGGCTAGCCCCGAGGAGCCTGTTGCCCCGATAGAGGAAAGCAAGGAAGGCATCCCCGGATCGGGTGAGATTGGAGTGGACGAAGATGAATAAGGTTCCTTTCCTCGCGATCCTGGGCGGCGATAGCGACCGTCACCTCCTGATCGTCGCGATCGTCTTCCTCGTGGTCATCTTCCTTCTCCTCGGGCTACTGGGGATGGCGATCCGCGCGACGACGAACGCGATGGGCAAGAAGATGGACGACGAGCTCCACGACGCGGTCATCCACCGGGTCATCGACAACCCGAAGCAGCTGCTCCGCTACGGCAGGATCAAGAACGACCGCGTGTTCTTCAAGTCGGCGCTCCCCGCTCTCGCGGTGCTTTTCGTCAGCATCGTCCTCTATCTCGCCTATGCCGGCGCGACCGGGAACTGGCACGAGGACTTCCTCGGCCACTTCAGCACCCTCTTCTGGACCTGGGACTGGGACGACCCCTCCTGCTGGAGCAACTTCTGGGGACTGACCCTCCTTTCCGGATGGCCTCCCCTTGAATCCAGCCCCCACTGGGTCAACGAGTACTGGGCCTCCTATCTCCTCGTGCCCCTTTGGACCGCCTCCATCGTCCTCTTTGCCCTCAGCGTGCAGGCATGGATCGCAAGGCTCCTGCTCCTCCACCGCCGGGTCCATAGCGTCTACGGGAAGTCCCTCGAGGGCTTCAACTTCTACGACGAAGAAAAAGCGGCCTCCCTCGGGAAGGCCGCCGATCCTGCTGGCGATGGGAAGAACCCCTCATAGGAACATATCGACGATTTCGAAGACGATGAGGCAGGCGACGACGACGTTCAGCGCCCAGATGGCCCAGTAGATCCTCTTGTTGGAGATGGTCTTCCTCTTGAGCTCGCCGATCTCCTCGTCGGTGAGCATGCGCTTCTTCGTCTCTTCCATGGCTCTAATATTTTAAGGCGTTGCTGGTCCGGGGGAAGAGCTGGACGTCACGGATGTTCTGCATCCCGGTGACGTACATGAGGAGCCGGTCGAAGCCGATCCCGAAGCCGGCGTGCGGGCATCCCCCGTACCGGCGGAGGTTCCAGTACCAGTCCATGTCCTTGAGGCTCCCCATCTTCGCCTTGAGCTTCTCCGGGTCGTCCTCCCTCTGGGAGCCTCCGACGAGCTCCCCTTCCCCGGGGACGAGGAGGTCCACCGCGGCGACGGTCTTCCCGTCCGGGTTCTCCTTCATGTAGAAGGCCTTGATCTCCTTCGGGTAGTCGGTGAGGAAGAGAGGGCCGAGGGCGATCTTCTCGCATAGGTACCGCTCATGCTCGCTCTGGAGGTCCATTCCCCAGAAGATGTCCTTGTTCTCGAAGGAAACGCCTTCTTTCACCGCCTTCTCGAGAGTTGCGATCGCTTCCGTATAAGTCATGTGGCGGAACGGGGCGCCCACCACGTGCTCGAGCTTCTCCTTGAGCCCCTGGGCGATGAACTTGTCGAAGAAGGCGATTTCGTCCGGGCACTTCTCGAGGACGGTCCGGATCGCATGCTTGAGGGAGGCCTCGATGATCTCCATGTCCCCCTTGAGGTCGCAGAAGGCCATCTCCGGCTCGATCATCCAGAATTCCGAGGCGTGGCGGGGCGTGTTGCTATGCTCGGCGCGGAATGTGGGCCCGAAGGTGTAGATGTCCTTGAAGGCGAGGGCGAAGGCCTCCCCGTGGAGCTGGCCTGAGACGGTGAGATGGGCCTCCTTCCCGAAGAAGTCGGTGAACGGGTCCTTCCCTTCCGTGGCGACGCGGAAGAGCTGGCCCGCGCCTTCGGCGTCGTTCCCGGTGATGATGGGGGTGTGGACGTAGACGAAGCCTCTTTCCTGGAAGAAGGAATGGATGGCGTGGGCAAGCACGCTTCTCACCCGGTAGACGGCCTGGAAGGTGTTCGCCCTCGGACGGAGGTAGGCCTGCTCCCTGAGGAACTCGAAGGACGCCCTCTTCTTCTGGAGGGGATAGTCCTCGGCGACGTCACCGACGAGCTCGATGGACTTCACCGCGAGCTCGAAGGGCTGCTTGTCGCTCGGAGATGCCCTCAATGTCCCGTGCGCGACGATCGCCGCGCCGGTCTTGAGGCGGCTCATCATGTCGAAGCCTTCGTTCTCCTTCGTGTAGACGAGCTGGAGGGAAAGGAAGTGGGTGCCGTCATGAAGCTCGAGGAAGGCCAGCTGGCCGCTGGGGCGATTGGTGCGAACCCACCCGGAGATGACCACGTCCCCCAAATTCAGGACGGGTTCGATTCCCTCCGCCCGGTAAAGGGCGATGAGCGAGCATACGGTGACCGTTCGTTCCATGGCGATTCCCTCACTTTGCCCAGTGGTTATAAGGCGCGCGCGGTGGAAAGACAAGGGAAGGCGCAGGAACCCGGGGAAGTTGCTCCCAGGGAAGGTGAAGTCCTGCGCACAAAGTCATAGACTTCGCTCCATGAGAAAGCTTCTTGTCATTCCTGCCCTCCTCCTTGCCCTCGCGGGCTGCGCCCCCGGGGAAACCACCGAAGGAACGAGCGCCCCTTCCAGCTCCTCGGAATCCGTTTCCCTCGGCGAGCCGTCCTCGTCCCCTGCGGAAGAGCCCTCGTCCTCCTCCTCGGTCGAGGACGCGCCGATTGAAAGCGAGGACGTCCTGTTCCTTCCGGAGGATTGCCCTGCCCCGAACGCGGGAGCCTACCCCGAGCCCGGGACCATCGAGGTCGACGGTGCGACGCTTGCCTACCGGAACATCATGCAGGGCGGCGGCGATGACGCCGGGACGATCCAGATCAAGAAAGAGGACTCCTACATCCGTCTGGAAAAGGACCACGCGTTCAACAAGGTCGTCCTCGTCCAGGAGGATGACTCGAGCGAGTGGGTGGAGATGGGCCACCTCCTCCTGAGCGCGTCCGGAAAGGGAGGGGAGGGAGCCGTCGAGGCCAGCGAGAGCATAGAGCTCGTCCCTTCCTATACGAACGAGGAGTACGGCGTCTCCGGCAAGAAGGTCCGCATCTGCACGTGGACTCTGGAAGAGACCGGATACCGCTTCGAGCTGACGCCGGACCCGGAGGCGGGAAGAGCCATCTACCTCCACGCCCTCCACATCAGCCTGGAGTAATCGACACGTGAAAAGCGCCGCAATCCTGCGGCGTTTTTCCTAGAATTCCCTAAATTTGTCGATTCGCCAGTTCGGATCGACGGCGACGGAGAGTGGAGCGAAGAGCCTTTCTTCAAAGAGGTGCTCCGCGACCTTAGCGATCATCGCCGCGTTATCGGTCGTGCACCAGAGAGGCGGGATAATGAGGTCGATCCCCTCCCCTTTGATTTCCTCTTCCATCCTTCTCCGAAGGTCGCTGTTCGCGCTCACCCCTCCGGCAAGGACGACCTGACGGACACCGAATTCCCGCGCGGCCCTCTTCGCCCGGTCGACAATCATTCCCGTGGCGACGTCCTGGAAGGAGCGGCACATGTCGTCCAAGCGGACTTCCTCCCCCTTCATCCTGAGGTTGTTCACAAGGTTGTTCACCGCAGTCTTGAGGCCCGAATAGGAGAAGTCATAGCCTTTCTGCCCCTTCAGGGGCTCGCTGATGTCGTATGTGTGGCTGCCCTTCTGGGCGTGCTGGTCGATAGGAAGGCCTCCGGGATAAGGAAGTCCTAGGATCCTCGCTACCTTGTCGTAGCATTCCCCGACCGCGTCGTCCTTCGTCTCCCCGATGATGCGGAAGGACATAGGTTCGTCCATATAGACGAGCTCCGTGTTCCCACCCGAGACGACGACCGCGAGGAGAGGGAATTCCAACTTCCCGACGTACTCGTTCGCGTATATGTGCCCCGCAAGATGATGGACGGGGATGAGGGGAAGATCGTGGGCGAGGGCAAGCGCCTTCGCCGCCTGGAGGCCTACATGGAGGCACCCGATGAGACCCGGTCCCCTGGTCACTGCGATCGCGTCCATGTTCTCGGCGCGAAGGCCGCTTTTCTCATAGGCCTCCTTGAGGCACACGGCGATGTTCTCCGCGTGTAGGCGCGAGGCGACCTCAGGCATCACTCCCCCGTACTTCCGGTGGACGTCGACTTGGGATGAAACGACGTTGGCCAGAAGCTTCCCATCAGCGAGGATGGCGACCGCTGTCTCGTCGCAGCTGCTTTCTATCGCAAGGATCTTGCTCATGAGATCAACCCCTTCACGTAGTACTCGGCGTCCTCCCCGTCCTCGTAGTAGCCCTTCTTCCGGCAGACGAAGAGGTAGCCCCTCTTCCGATAAAGCGCCTTGGCAGGCTCGTTGGAGGCCCGGACCTCGAGGGTGGAGGTGAGGACCGCCTCCTCTTCCTTCCGGAGTTCCTCCTCCATCCGGTCGAGGAGAAGGGTGGCGACCCCCTTCCTCTGGGCGTCCTTCCGGACGGCGAGGGAAGCGATCGTCGAGCTATCGAAGGTCACCATGTAGTCGAGGTAGCCGAGGAGCTCGCCTTCCTCCTCCGCGACAAGGAAGACCCACGGGGAATCTTCCCCAAGGTCCGACTCGAACACCTCGAGCGGCCACGGGGCCTTCATCACCTCTTTCTCGACGAGGGCGATCGCCGGGGCGTCCTTGCTCTCCCCCTTCCGGATGGTAATCATCGGAGGTAGGTCTCCTTGAGGTAGACGGGCTTCGCGGAAAGGACTTCCTTCTCCAAGGTGTCCTCGCGGAGGGCGAGGAGAAGGTTCGTGGGGATGTCGGCCCGATGTCCTTCGATCCCCAGGTAGGAAAGGTCGCCGCATAATGACGGGTTCCCAAGGCTTTCGCGGATTCCTTCGATTTCCGCGTTCTGGACGATCCGGTCGGGAATCAGGTTCTCGCCCGAGGGGGAATAGGCCCCGAGGTAGCTTCTCCCCGCCCTCGCGTTCATCAGGCAGAGGGAGGTCCTCCCTGGCTCCCTCAGCACCTCGAGGCTGGAGACGAGGTGGAGGGGGATGGAGAGGTCGAAGGCCATCACCTTGGCCACCGTGAGCGCGACCCGCACCCCGGTGTAGCTTCCTGGTCCCTTGGAGCAGACGACCGACTCGATCTCCTTCATGGAAACCCCGTTCCTCTCAAGAAGCTCATGGATGCGCGGGACGAGAAGCTCGCTTTGCCTTTGCCAGGCTTCCTCGACGACTTTGTCGAGGATGGACCCCCCTTCCGCGAGAGCGACGACGAGCAGGCGGTCGCTCGTATCCAAAAGAAGGCTAGCCATGGAGCGCCTCCTTGAAGCGAAGTCCGAGCTCCCTGGACCTCTCCCCCCCGGAACGCACGTTCATCCTCCGCGACTCCCCGTCATGAAGGAACTCGATCTCAAGATGGTCCTCCGGGATGAGGGGGCGGATGAAGTCCGGCCACTCGATGAAGGAGGCCCCGTCCCCTTCGATCGCCTCGTCGAGCCCGATGTCGATCATCTGCCCTTCCAGGCGATAGGCGTCGATGTGGTAGAGCGCGGGCTTCGCGTTGAAATAGCACTTCATGATGTTGAAGGTCGGGGAAATGACCTCGTCCCTCGTTCCCAAGGCCTTAGCCACCCCGCCGACGAACGTTGTCTTGCCCGCGCCGAGGTCCCCGCGTAGGGCGATGACGTCGCCCGGAATAAGGAAAGGGGCGAGGAGGGCGCCCGCCCTCCGCGTTTCCTCCGGCGTGGACAAGAGATGGCCTTCAAGCAAAAGTTCCATAGGAAAGCGAGGCAATTATAGTCTTCCTCCTTCGGAGGGCGTGCTACCATGCAGCGCATGGGAAGGAAAGTCGTCATCGTCGGGGCAGGGCCCGTGGGCCTCAGGCTTGCCGCCCTCTTGAAGAGGGCCGGCATCCCCGCGACCATCGTCGAGGCCTCCTCCTTTCCCGGCGGCCAGATGAGCTCGCTCTACCCGGCGAAGGCAATGGAGGATCCTCCGGAGTTTTCCGGCTTAAGCGCAAAAGAGGCCGTGGAAAGGCTCGTCCATGAGGCGGAAGGACAGGAAGTGCTCTACGAAACTAGAGTCGTCTCCTTCGAGCCGGAAGGGAATGGCTACTCCATCAGCCTTTCCGACGGGAAGAGCCTACTTGCCGACTTCCTTGTCATGGCGATCGGGAAGGGGACCTATCGCCCGCGGAAGCTTGGCTTGGAAGGGGAAGGCTGGGCGAGGAACATTCTCTACAAGGTCAAGGACCCCGAGCGTTTCCGCGGCAAGAAGGTCGTCATACTCGGGGGAGGGAACGCGGCGATCGACTGGGCGCACGACTTGTGCGATATCTGCTCTGAAATCGTTTTATCCCATAGAAGAAGGGAGTTCCGCGGGGATATTCATAGGCTTGATGGGAAAGGGATATCCATCCTGACCCCGTTCGTTCCCGTTGGGATCGACCTGGAGGACAAAGAGGTCAGGACCCTTCGCCTGAAGGAAGGCGAAGGAACAAAAGAAGAGGCGATCGAGGGAATCGACTACCTCCTGGTGTTCTACGGGATCATCAGCGAGAATCCCGACTTCCCTCTCCCCGCGCCCCGCTCGATCGATTTCCAAGGGTATCTCCATGACGAAGTGCAGGAGACCGCCCGGAACCTCTTCGTCATCGGGGACTGCTCCCTTAAGGACAGGGAGGAAAAACGGCTGCTCCCCGGCTTTCGGGAGGCGGCCGTGGTCGCGGACGAGATCAAGAAGCGGCTCTCATGAGTCCTTCGTCATCCGGTCGAACTCAGCGAACATCTTGTCGCAGAACTCCTTGGAGAAGGGCGGCTCCCCCGCCTTCATCATCTCCTCGATCTCCTGGACCGCGGACTGGCATTTCTCGACCACCCACGAGGGGTAGTTGAACTGCCGCACATGGACGTCGAACTCCTTCCCGTCGAGAAGGCGGATGCCGCCGTCCGGATAAAGCTTCACGTCGAGGTCATAGTCGATGTACCGGAGGAAGCCCCCGTCCTTGATGGTGGGAGAGGCGATGTTCACGTAGTGGACGATCCCTTCCTCCTTCCGCATGGAAAGGACGTTGAACCAGCGACGGCGGAACAAATAGAACACCGCGTTCTCGCGGGTGATCCACTTCCTACCGTCCCCCTCCGTCACGAGGGAGTTCCGCGAGCAAAGCGCCCAGAACTCCGGGCACTCATAGGTCAGGAAGGCGGGCGACCACTGGCGGTGGAAGCTGCCATCGTGCTTATAGGCCTGGACCCTGGTCCAGCGCCAGGGCGGGCGATGCAACGAAAGATAGGTCCTGTCATCCATATTGAGAGCGAGTTCCCTCCGGAACCTCGCCACGATTATAGACCAACCTAGCGGCCGCGCCGATAGATGATGGCGCCAAGGTAGCTGACGAGTTCCCTGGCCGTGTCCGAGACCTTCTCAAGGCACGAGTAGAACTCGCTCGCCTCCATGATGTAGAGAGGCTCCTTCGAGTTCCTGTGGAGGAGCGTCATGTCGTTCAGATACTCCGCGTCCCCTTGTTCCTCGAGCCTCGCGACGTCCTCGATGAGGGGAAGGAGCCCTTCCTTCCGGGGCTTCCTGTCGAAGAGGCGGAGCACCGCCCGGCATTTCTCCAGGCACTCGATGTTGAGCTCCATGTACTCCACGGAGTCATGGGGAAGCGCCTCGAACTCATATAGGTAGCACCGGAGCGAGATTTCCTCGATCGCGTCGGTGACGTCGTCTATGAGGTTCACGATCTCGTAGATGTCCGTCCTCCGGAAGGGGAGGAAGCGGTCCTCCATGACCTTCTCGACGAGGGCCTTCCTCCTGGCGTCCGCCTCATGCTCGATGCGGTGAACCCGGGCGCGGAACTCCCCGAGCTCAGCCTTGCGGTAGCTCTTGAAGAAGAGCTCTACTTCGTTGGCCGCCTTCGTGGCGAAGGAAAAGAGGTCGCGGAAGCCCCGGAGGTACCACTCGGTCTTCCTCTTGCTCGCGTAATGGAAACCCATGGCTTGATTATAGGGACGTGAGGGCGGACTTCTCCATAGGAGACGAATATGAAAACGCTCCCCCGGAGGAGAGCGTTCCCTGATTCCTTCTACTTCAGCGTCTCGTCGAGGACGTCGATGAAGTCGAACACCTTCTGGATGTCCGCCCGATGCTGCATGTAGGGCTTCGGGTCCATCGGATCCCTCATCGGGAGCACCATGAGATCGTCCTCGTAGCCGAGGAGGAAGTAGGTCTTCCCGGGAAGGATGGCGATCGAGAAGTCGACGAAGGTCGCGTTCGTGACGAAGCTCGCGAGGGCGTCCCTGACCCGCTTGGTCAGGATGGACTTCGCGGTCTTGGGGCCGTAGACGACCATGTCGCTCGTATCCTCGAAAAGGTCGCCGAAGGCCTTGAAGTTGGTAGGAGGAAGGGCGCGGGCGTTCCCCTTCCGATAGATGGCGACGTCCTTCCCCGTGTAGCCGTTGTTGATGACGAGGATGTTCCCGATGAACACCGTCTTGGCGATCTTGTTGTCGACGCTCTGGGCGGCGCACTCGCTATAGGAGACGGACCTTCCCTTGTAGTTGAACGTCAGGAAGTTCCTTGAGGTGACCCGGTTCACGTCCTTGTAGAGGTTGGCGCCCTTGAACACCTCGGGATCCAGCTTCGCGTCGATGTCCTGGCGGAGGTCGGACACCCTGCTCCCGAAGGTGTAGTCGTTGTAATCATTGAAGAAGGAATCGAAGTAGGCGTCCATCGCCTTCTTCGAAGCCTTGTTCGCGAAGATGGTGTAGACGGCGATCCCGGCGATCGCGACGACGCAGAAGCAAAGGCCGAACACCCAGGCGTAGGACTTGAGGGAGTCGATGAAGGAGGGCACGAGCCAGCTCACGAGGATGATGCCGATCCCGATGATGGTGATCGGGGTCTTCCAGCGGTTGGCCTTCTTGTATTCCTTCTGGAAGAGGGCGCGCGCCTCCTCCATGTGGGCGAGCCTCTCGTCCTCGTAGGCGAAGGTCGGGGCCGGGGCGGACCTCGCCGCCTTCTCCCTCTCCTCCATTTCCTTGCGGAGTTCCTCGGGGCTCTTCTCCCCTTCCTTCAGGAGAGTGACCTTCTCCCCTTCCTCCTCTTTCGGAGCGGGGGCGGGAGTCGGCTGGTAGGGATGCTCGTCCGTGTACTCGCTTTCCTCTTTATCCTCGCCGTTCCCTTCTGTTTCTTCCGAAACCGGGGCGGCTTCCTTCACTTCCTCCACGATGGGGGATTCCTCTTCCTTGGGTTCGGGGCCTTCCTCCGCGGGGGCAATTTCCTTCTTCTCTTCGTCGATCATCTGAAAACACTCCTCGACTATGCGGAAGATAGCACAAAAGGAGGCGCACTTCCCTATTTAGTTGGAAGCCTGCCCCCCTTCCGCGCCTTTCCCTCTCTCGACGGGAAGGATCTTCTCAAGCCTCCCGAGGGCGGGATAAAGGATGAGGATGACTCCCGCGGTGACCGCGCCGGTGACGAAGACATAGACGACGTTATAGGCGCAGGCGGCATAAAGGCCGTACCCGTAGTTCACCATTGAGGAGACGGTGCCTCCGACGAAACGGACGAAGCTTTGGAGGGAGGCCGCCAGCAAGATCCAGAGGAAGCCCCACGGGGTCCAAGCCTTGTCCTTGGGGAAGACGAGGGGGCGGAAGAATCCGAAGACGGCGATCGACCCGAAGCCGACGAGGTAGTCGTAAGGATAGGTGTAGAGCCCGTACCCGTCCGTCAGGCAGGTGACGAGCCCATAAACGAAAGCTCCGGCGACGAAGCCCTTCGCCGGGCCATGCCGGAGGGCGAGGTAGGCGAGGGGCACGAGCCCGAGGTTGATGGAGCCGCCCGTCTCCCCAATGGGGATGCGGATGAACTGGAGGGCGATCGCGAGGGCGCTCATCACGGCGATCTCGGCAAGGTTCCTTACCGAGAGGGTCTCTCTTTCGCTCGCGGAGGCCAGGGACATCGCCGCCCCGAAGAAGCTAAAGGCCATCATGACGATCGCCCCGGCGTCGAGCTCCGTCTCCATCGCCTCCGTCGCGGCCCAGTAGGCAAGGCCTCCTTCCGCTCCCCCGAGCTGGGTGAGCGATTCCCCGATGTCATAGAGCGAAGGAGAGATGAGGAGCAGGACCCCGAGTACCAGGGAAACGAGGGAGGAGGCCACCATCAGGCCCTTGCGGAACTTGCCGCCGACGGCGAGGAGAATCGAGATGAGGGGCATCACGATGAGCAGGAGCACCATCGTCCAGTTCGTGCCCCCGTCGAAGAGGGTGGAGAGCCAGACGGGGAGCGGGCCCTCGCTCAAGGCCTCGGCCAGGTACTCCTCGCCGCTCGTCACGACGGAAAGCGCGACCGGCACGCTTTGGTAGAGGGGCATCGTCCAGCCCAGGAGCGCGAGCGCGAGGACGACGAGCGTCATCTCCCAGCGGTGCTCCCGGAGCCACGCCCCGAGCTTCTCGAACTTTCCTTCCATGGAAAGCGCCTCCTTTCCGGAGGCGCGCGAATAGCCCTTGGGGCCGCTTACCTCCGCCGGCATTACCCGGATCAGGTACCGTCGAGCCGCCTTTGTCGGCTCCTCTCAGCCCACTGGGGTGAGCTCCGGACGGAATGACTATAGTTTCAGGAGTTCCGCCAATCAATCGGGGGAACGCCATGGGCGATGAAAAAGTCGTTGGCCCGGCTGAACTGATGCTGCCCGAACCATCCGCCCCTGTTGGCGCTCAAGGGCGAGGGATGGGCGGACTCCAGCACCAGCCGATCCTTTTGGCGGACCAGGGGAGCGAACTTCCTGGCGAAGCTCCCCCAGAGGAAATAGACGATCGGCTGCTCGAGGGTCTCGATATAGGAAATGGCGTCCTTCGCGAAGAGAAGGTATTCCTCCCTCTTGTGCGAAAGCGGCTGCCCTTCCCTCACGGTCAGGTACACGTTGAGGAGGAGGACTCCTTGCTTGGCCCAGGAATAAAGGTCTCCTTTCCCGAAGTCCATCTTCACGGAGCAGTCCCGTTCGATCTCCTTGTAGATGTTCACGAGGGAAGGCGGGACATCGATCCCTGGCGGCACCGAAAAGGCGAGGCCCATCGCCTCCCCGGAGTTATGGTAGGGATCCTGCCCGATGACGACCGCCTTGAGGGTCTTGGGGCTCGTGAAACGAAAGGCCTGGAACATCATGTCCCGGGGCGGATAGACGGTCTCCTGGTCGTACTCCTTGTCCAGGAACTCCTTGAGAGACTTCGCGTAGTCCTTCTCCCTCACCTCGGAGAAGAGGGCATCCCAATCCTTCAGCACCCGATGACTATACTCCCCCGGAAGAGTCGGAAACCCTATAATCCATCCTTGCATGCGGCTTCTATGGGTTTTCTCTCATCCCGCGCCCTATAAGCGGGAGTTCTTCTCCCTCCTGGGCGAGCGGGTCGAGCTTACGGCGGTTTTCGAAAACGAGAGGGAAGGCGGAAGGCACCCGGGCTTCTACGAGGCCACGGGCGAGCACTACGTGGAGAAGTTCCTTCCCAGGCATGGGAAAGGAAAGGCGCTTCTCAAGGAAATGAGGGAAGGATCCTATGACCTCGTGGTCATGAACGGCTGGGCCCAGCCGGCGGAGATGAGGGGGATCCTCGAGCTCAATCGCAGGAAGGCTCCCTATTTCTTCCTCATCAACGGAGGAAGGATCAAGGAACGGGAAAGCTGCCTGAGGAAGTCCTTGAAGCGCAAGTTCATCCGCAGTCCCTACGCGACCTTCCTATCGCCTGATCCCATCTCCTCCGAGTACCTGAGGCATTACGCGGGCAGGGACATCCCGATCCGCGAATATGTCTATAGCACCGTCCATGCGAGGGAGATTCCCGAGAGGCCCGCGACAAGGGAGGAAAGGCGAGCCCTCATGCGCTCCTTGTCCATCCCGGGAGAAAGGCTCTACATCTCGATCGGGAACTACATCCCGCGGAAGAACCTCATGTCCCTCCTCCGCCTTTGGAGGCGGATGGGAAAGGAAGAAACCCTCCTCCTCCTCGGAAACGGGAAGGAAGAAAGGGAGTACCGCCGCTTCATCGAGGAGAACCGCCTTGGAAACGTCATCCTGGGAGGATTCCGGCCGCACGGGGAGACGCTTGCCCTCCTCCGGGCATCGGAATGCTCCTTCTTCCCCACGAACGAGGATATCTACGGCCACGCGGTCAACGAGTCCCTCTCCCAGGGAACCCCGGTGATCTGCTCCCCGAACACGAACGCCGGGCTTCACCTCGTGCAAGGCATGAACGACGGGTTGGTCGTCCCCTTCGATAACGAAGAAGCAATAATTCGCCAACTTAATGAAGGTTTTGCAGTAGAAATACGCGAGAACGCCCTGAAGGTCGCCCGCGAAAACACCTATGAGGCGATGCTTGAGTCATTCCTTTCGATCCTGGACGAATGGAAAAAGGACCACAGTAAATGAAAGCCTTCTATCTCACCACCGCCCTTCCTGAAGAAGAAAGGAAGCGGCTTCTTGACGAAGGGGAGGCCCCCAACAACCCAAGCAACCAGAACTACCATGCCCGCCTGATGGAGTGCCTGTCCACGTTCCTGGACCTCGCGATCGTCTCAAGGACGAGGTATGCGAAAAGGCTTGGGAATGTCCCGGGATGGACATTCCTTGATGCCTCTGGCCACTTGCCAAGGAAGACTCCCCGCCTCCCGGTCGAGGAAGGGGACCTCATCTTTTTCGATGGTCTTTCGCAGACGCTCTTCAAGGACGCGATGACCCTTGCCAGGAGGAATAGGGCGAGGCCTGTACTCATCCTGACGGACAACCCTGAGAACATTTCCGGGGTCGCCGGTCCCTATCTATGGGCATTCCGGCGGAACGTCGCTCTTTTCGCCGAGACCGGGGAGCTCGCGATCACCCTGAACGATCGCCTGGCCGAGATTTTCTCGCTGAAGAATCACGTTAACGTCCCGTTCATCTTCCGCGAAAGGAAGCATTCCTCATTCAGAGTCCAGCATAAGCGTCCTTTCCTCTACTACTCCGGAGTCCTGCTTCCTGCCTATGGGTTCCCTAGCCTAAGGAAAGGTTTCTCTCTTTGGTCGGAGAGGCATGGCGGGAACCCCCCGCTGGACCTTCTTTTCGCAGGACACCGGCAGGACATTCTCTTCCGCGGCGCAGAAGAACCGCATGTCCGCTTCCTTGGCGAGCTTACGGAAGAGGAAAACATCGCGTTCATGAAGGAGGCGACGCTCCTCATCAATCCGCGGACACCTAGTGAAAAGCTCGATGCGGAGAGCATCCCCAGCAAGATGTTCGAATATCTTGCCTATGGGAAGGCTGTCCTTTCCGGAAAGCATCCTTTCTTCCTGGAACATGCCCCGGAGGACATCAACTTCCTGGTAGATATGTCGCCGGAAGGGATCTTCTCCTGGCTCGAAGAACATGTGCTTCCGGGGGGCGCGCTCCGCGGGGCAGCCATGAATCAGGCCGGGCAAAGGATCCGCGCCCTCTATTCGATCCAAAAGACGGCCGGTCTTTTGCAGCAGGCACTCAATCCAGAAAATCAGTCCGCCAGGTAGAGCAGCTTTCTCTCGACCTCGTCCACGAACCCGTCAAGGGAGAAATGGACTTTTGCGTAGCTTTCGTTCAGCCTGCCCAGGCGCTGTTTTTCTTCGCGGCTCAGGGCGGCGATTTCCTCGATCGCCCTCGCGACCGCCTTCTCATCCGGCTCCACGAGACGGGCGCCGCCAGCTTCCCTGAGGATCCTCGCTCCATCTCCCCCGATGACGCCGATGACGGGAATGCCATAGGAAAGCGAGTTGATCAGCTTGTTCGGGATCGTCGAGGAGACGACTGTCCCGTCCCCTTTCAGCGAGACGAAGGAAGCGTCCATCGTCCGCGCGATCGCGACGAGGCTCTCCCTCGGAACGGGCTCATGGAAGACGACCTTGTCCCCTAGCCCCAGCTCTCCCGCGAGGGACTTGCACTCCCCGAGCAACGAGCCGTTCCCGAAGATATGGAGGTCAATATCATCCTCGCGGACTTCCCGCATCGCCTTGATGAGGAGAGGCACGAGCTGGAGCCTTCCGACATTCCCCGCGTACAGGAAGGAGTGCTTCTTCCTCGGGAAGGAAGGACAGAGGCCAGGCTCCGCCTCGTCCATCGGCTGTGGCAAATAGGAGATGGGGATGTTCCCTGTCCTGCAGACATCCTGGAGGTAGGGGATGAACGAAGGAGAAGAAACCAAGATCTCGTCCGCGGAGCGGTAGAGCCGTCCCGACCACTTCCTCAGGATTGAGAAAAGGAGCCCTTTCTCCTCCCGATGGAGAACGGAAAACACCGAGGCGGGCCAGCAGTCGAGGACATGGACGAGCATCTTCGCGCCCCCCTTCTTCCGAAGAAGCCTCCCGGCGGCAAGATAGATGACCGGGGATAAGGACCAGGCATAGGTGACGTCGAACTCACTCCGGTGCTTCCTCGCCCACCTCAGGGCGGCGAAATAGAAGGAAAGGTAGTTCAAGGCGAGGGAAAGGTATCCCTTCTTCCGCAGGGAAGCCCTCAGCCTAACCACCCGCAACCCGTTCTCGAGGAACGTACCTCCCTTCCGGAACTTCTCCGGGACTTCCCCAAGCCCGTAGTGAGGGACCTCGCAAAGGACGGTGACCTCATGGCCGCGCCTTGCCAGCTCCTCCGCGATCCGGAACCCTGGGACTTTCTCGGGATGGTAGTACTGCGAGAGAAAAAGGAGACGCATCGCCTAACTTTAGGGAATCCCTCTATAATCGGCAACCGCATGGACGCCCTGGGAACACGAGCAGACAAGCCTCTCGCGCGAGCGCTCAAGCGCCTCTCGCCCTCCCTCTTCCTGAAGATGCAATACCTTTACCTGACGGGGCATGTCCTTCATCTCAAGAAGCCCATCCGCTATACGGAGAAGCTCCAATGGCTCCGGCTCCATGGCTATCCGAACGATCCCCTTGCCGTCAGGCTCGCCGGCAGACGCGGCCTCAGGGAATACGCCGAGGGGCTGGGCCTCTCCGACTACCTCGTCCCCTCCTATGGCATCTTCCCCGACTATGAGTCCATCCCGTTCGAGGAAATGCCCGATGCCTATGTCCTGAAGGCGACCCACGCCTCGGGCTTCAACCAGGTCGTCTTTCCCGGAAGCGACAGGAAGATGGCCATCGAGGAAGGAAGGACGCTCTTCGCGAGGTATCTTGCGACCGACTACGGGAAGCTGACGCTCGAACCCCATTACTCCCCCATCGCGCCCGAGATCATCGCGGAGGAATATCTCGGCGAAGGAAACGACCTGCCTCCGGAATACAAGATCCATGTCTTCAACGGGAAGGCGAGGAACCTTTATCTCGTCACGGGGAGGGGCAAGGACATCCGCTACGACCAGCTCCTCATCGACTGGACGCCGTTCCCGGAAAGCCAGTTCAACGGCTGGAAGGCAAGCGACAAAATCCCGCCCCGGCCGAAGGAGATGGACGAGATGGTCGCCCTCGCGGAGCTTCTCGCCAAGCCATTCCCCTTCGTGCGCGTCGACTTCTTCCTGGCAAGAGGAAAGATCTATCTCAACGAAATGACCTTCACCCCGGCGAAGGGGACGCTCCGCTTCGACAAAGATGTCGCCGACTTCATCCAGTCCGGCTGGCTCGATATTTCCGATTACCGGAAAAAGATCGAGGATTCGCTTAGGAAATCCCAAGCGTCCAGCCCGGAAGAGTAACTTCATAGAGAAGAAGCCCGAAGTGGCCTTCCGTCTTCTCTTCCGCATTCGCGCTGATCACGAATTCCGAGGAGGCGGGGTCCTCCTGGTACTCATAGGAAATGCCAAAGCCCGCCAATGGGCCCGTGCTTACGAAGAGATCCAAGGGAACGGCGAGGAAGCTCACGTTCTCTCCCCCGTCGTTCGTATGAAGAAGGACGTTCTCGAGCACGACCGAGTCGGCGAAGTAAGTTCCCTCCCCCAGGTCGAAGTAAAGGGTCACTGCCACCTCCAGCGACACGTCCCTCGCCCCTCCGACGTCGGACCCTCCCCTGAGGGACATCAGGATCCCGTCCCCCGGGTCTTCGATCGCGTGGGGGAACATGAGGGACATCCCGCTTTCGTCGAGGTTCAGGAACGCCTTCGAATGGTAGGTGTGGCAGGAAAGCTGCCCGTCGTATATCCGCGAGGCGATCCCGTCCGCGAAGGAAGGGTCCTTCGCGTTCATGGAAGCCGTCCTCCCGAAGTCCTTCCCGAGGTAGCTTTGCTCCATGGGGTGGGCCTCCGCGTGATAGGCGCTGATGGTCCCGTCCTCAGGCATCCAGGAAAACCATTCCGGGAACATTTCCCTCGGCGAGGGCCTGCCCGCGACTTCCTTGTCCAGGTCGCCGAGCGCATACCCTTCCTCCCCCATGAGAGGAGGAAGCACGTCGTTCGCCATGACGACCTTGTCCGCGAAGTCGTTCCTTCCCGTGAAGTAGTAGTCGACGAGGGTCCCCCGCAGGTAATCGTCCTCCCCGTAAAGCTCCTTCACCCGGTCCATGCACGAGGTGAGGGACAGGGCGGGAACCAAAAGAGAAAGGGCGAGGAGCGTGCCGTTCCGCTTGTTCATGAGAGCGCCTCCCTTTCCTTTCCGAAACCAAGAAGCCCTCTTTCGAAGGGAGGGGCCGCGTAGCCAAACGAAAGGGCGAAGAGGGCGAACCCTCCGTTCCCGAACGTCGGGGAAAGATATGCCGTCGGCTGCCTCACGAAGGGGAAGGCGTCCATCTGAAGGGAAGCATAGAGGACCCACGCCATCGCGAAGATAGAGACCAGCGCCCTGTCCCACGCCCCCTTCCCGGACCGATGGTCCCTCGCGGCCCAGTAGCAAAGGGCGATCGCGACAAGGAATAGCCAGGCAGAAGAAAGGAAGGCGAGGATGCCCCCTTCCTGGAAGGAAGATGCCTGGAGGTTCGTGAGGGGGACCTCGTTCCAGTATGTATACCCCCCGTTCCACGTCGAGAAGGTCAGCCCTCCCGAGGAGGTAAAGGGGTCAAGGCCGAACAGGAACCCTAGGATGCCGGAGGAGGAAACCGCCTGGATCGAGCGGTTGACCGGCTCCATGAAGCGCTGGTTGTCGAGAAGCTTCCTGAGGAACCCGCTCCCATAGACATCCGTCCCGGTAAAGGCCAGGAAGAGGATGAGGAGGGAAAAAGCGAGCGCCAGGGAAAGAAGGACGAACATGAGCACGCCCATCCACCTCGGCGTCTTCTCGGCCCATGGGATGAAGCGAAGGGCAATCCCGGCAAGATAAAAGGCAAGGAGGATGATGAGCGCGAGGACGTTCGGAAGAAGCGCCAGGACAAGGAATCCCAGGAAAGAGCAGGAAAGGAGGATGGCAAAAAGAAGTCTCCTCCCCCTTGGGTCGAGAAAGAGAAGAGAGATCCCGGATGCGGCGAGGAGGAAGGGGATGAAGGAGTACTCGGTCGCGGAAACCGTCACGATCCCTGAAGTTGTGAAAAGGGAGGCCTCGTCCGCGACATGGAAGGCCATGCCCTCCCAGTAGTACACCTCGTCAGGGTATAGCGCAGCGTGAAGTGGTCCGTACAAGCCCAATGTCGCGATGAAGGAAACAAGGACGAGTAGGGCGAGGGCTAGGGCCCCGGCGGCGATCATTCTCTCGCGTCTCAGAGGATCCTCCCGCGCGGCCATCACGCCGACAAGGACCGCCCCAAGGATGCCGATGATGTTGAAAATCCAAAGAAATACGGCGAGAACACCGCTGATTTTGACCTGGAAGATGACCGGAAGGACCGCAAGGAGCAAGAGGGGGAGAAACCAATAGAGATGCCTAGCGACCTCCTTCTTCGAAAGCGTGCCTTTCTTATAAAGGAGCAAGGCGAAGGCTCCTTCCAGGGCGACGAGGACCGGCCCGAACGTCGGCGAGGAAAAGGCGAGCCCCAGAAGGAAGAAGCTCAGGAAGGACAGGATTTCCTTCCAATACGAGAGCAGGAACGCCTTCGCCTTCTCGATCACCAATAGGCACCTCCATCTATATATTCGCACCCCGCGGGTCTTTCGGCAGGGCGAATCCAGCTTTCGTTCAGGAAGCGAGCGACATGCTCCCGTTCTTCCCATCTCTTGCCCATGATCCCGAACAAGGTCTGGAGGGCCCCGCCCACATGGATCGCGGACTTCCCCATCTCCCTGGCCTTGAGGAGATAAAGGGGCGCGTATCCTCCGGCGCTCACGAGGGCGACGTCGAAGTCAAGCCCGCCGAACTCCTGGAGCGAGGGCCTCGCCATCTCAAAGTAAGAACGCCCGCAGTCCGAGCTCCCCAAGGTCAGCGGAGGCTTCACGAAGCGGAGGTCCATCTCCGGCAGGGCGTCCGTCCCCTCCGGGAACAAGGATTCCCTCCGCGCGTACTGGGACCTCATCTCGTCGGCGAAAGGAGAGACGACCGCGACCTTGAGCCCGCGGAGGGAGCCGGTCCATAGGGTCTTGAGAGGCTCCGTCCCTTCTCCGTTCAAGATTGTTTCCCCTTGGCACAGCTTCCGGTAGAAGTAGCCCTCCATATGGATTCCGAAAGAAGCGACCGCATCCGCCTCCTTGAGCGTCCTCTCGTAAAGGGAGGACCATCCCAAAAGCGTCTCCCTGTCCGTCGGACGGATCCCCGACCGCACGGATATGGCCCAGCGCGCGGAAGGCTTGAAGTCCTTGCGGAGCCCGAGCCGGATCTGCTCCGCCCCGTTGAGGACGCCGAACTCGCTCGCGGCGAACCGTGCGACCAGGAAAGGCGCTCCCCCTTCCTTTAAGGAAAGGACCTTCTCCCGGAGCCAGTCCCCTGTCTCCTTCTCGCTAAGAACGGGGACCCCGCCGAGCCTCGTCGGCATCTTCCACTTATGGAAGGCCCTCTCCCGGAGGACCCCGGGGATGGATTTCGCCTCGGCGAGGAGGTAGGAAAGCAATTCCGCCATATCGGTAATCTTACCGCCCCGGGGAAGAGGTAGCCCCCAAGCGCTTCCCACGCCTTATAATGCAACCGCTTACGCGGGCGTAAGCGAAAGACAAGGCAAAGGAGTAGAAAAGACCAACATGCCATTCATCGAAGAGATCCACGCGCGCCAGATCATCGACTCGCGCGGCAACCCGACCATCGAGGTCGAGGTCACCACCGAAAGCGGCGCCTTCGGGCGGGCCGCGGTCCCTAGCGGAGCCTCCACCGGCGAGCGCGAGGCCCTCGAGCTCCGGGACGGCGACAAGAAGGTGTACGGCGGGAAGGGCGTCCTGACCGCGGTCAAGAACGTCAACGAGATCATCGCCCCCAAGCTTCTCGGCGTGAATGTCATGGAGCAGGTCCTCATCGACGAGACGATGATCGCCCTCGACGGGACCCCCACCAAGAGCAAGCTCGGCGCCAACGCGATCCTCGGCGTCTCCCTTGCCTGCGCGAAGGCCGCGGCCGACTACCTCGGCGTCCCCCTCTACCGCTACATCGGCGGCCCGAACGCCAAGAAGCTCCCCGTCCCGATGATGAACGTCATCAACGGCGGCAAGCACGCCGATAGCTCCGTCGACTTCCAGGAGTACATGATCATGCCCGTCGGAGCCAAGAGCTTCAGCGAGGCGATCCGCATGGGCGCCGAGACCTTCGCCGCCCTCCGCAAGATCCTCAAGGACAGGGGCGACGTCACCGCCGTCGGCGACGAGGGCGGCTTCGCTCCCAACGGGCTCAAGAGCAACGAGGAGCCGCTCGAGGTCCTCGTCGAGGCCATCAAGGCCGCCGGCTACGTCCCGGGCAAGGACATCTACCTCGGCATGGACCTCGCCTCCAGCGAGTTCTATAACGCCGAGACCAAGAAGTACGAGCTCAAGAGGAGCCACGGCGGCGAGCTCACCAGCGAGCAGATGGTCGACCTCCTCGAGAAGTTCTGCGACAAGTACCCCCTCATCACCATCGAGGACGGGCTCAGCGAGAACGACTGGGAAGGCTGGAAGCTCCTCACCGAGAGGCTCGGGAAGAGGGTTCAGCTCGTCGGCGACGACCTCTTCGTCACCAACGCCCTCTACGTCGAGAAGGGCATCGAGCAGGGCTGCTCCAACAGCGTCCTCATCAAGGTCAACCAGATCGGCACCCTCACCGAGACCCTCGACACCTGCGAGCGCGCCATGAGGGCGGGCTGGACCTGCGTGGTCAGCCACCGTTCCGGCGAGACCGAGGACACCACCATCAGCGACCTCGTCGTCGCCCTCAACGCCGGCCAGATCAAGACCGGATCCATGTCCAGGACCGACCGCATCGCCAAGTACAACCAGCTTCTCCGCATCGAGGAGGAGCTCGGCGACCAGGCCCAGTACCCGGGCATCCGCGCCTTCTACAACCTCTACAAGTAGTTCCGGAAGGAGCAGGGAGGGCCCGCCTCCGAGGCGGGCCTTTTCTTGTCCCTCCAAGGCCATAAGGTGGGCAAGACTGCATTCCTAACGGGGGAACGTGCGCGAAAGTTAAAAAGAAACCCCCGGAAGGGCAAGATAGCCTTGCCATGGAAGAGAAAAGCGTCATCACCCTTCGCAAGGTAAGGAAGAGGTATCCGAACGGCCTTCTCGCCGTCCACGACTTCAGCCTCGACGTGAAGGAACATGAGTTCATCGTCCTCGTCGGTCCCTCCGGATGCGGGAAGTCGACCACCCTCCGCATGATCGCGGGACTTGAGGAAATCACCGCGGGCGAGCTTTACATGAACGGCAGGTTCGCCAACAACCTCACCCCGAAGGACAGGGACATCGCGATGGTGTTCCAAAGCTACGCCCTTTATCCCCATATGTCTGTCTACAACAACCTCGCCTTCGGGCTCAGGATGCGGGGCAAGCACGTCCCTCTCCTGGACAAGGAAGGGAAGCAGGTCGAAGCGATCGACCATAAGGCCATCCGCCTCCTCGACCGCGACCTCAGGGACATCGCCAAGGACCTGAGGAAAATCGAATCCCTCCTGGCGAAACACCCCGAGGAAGGAATCCGCGATCCCGAAGAAAGGGAGTTCGTGGACGATCTACTCGCCACGGAAAGCCGCCTCCGGGAGGAACGGCTCGCCAAGGAAAGGAAGCGCGAGGAACTCCTCGAGCACCCCGTCCCCCTCATGAAGCATGTCCGCTATAGCAAGGAGGAGATCAGGGAAAGGGTCGCCTCCGCGGCCAAGGTCCTCGAGATCGAGCCCTATTTGAACGCCAAGCCCCGGGAAATGTCCGGCGGCCAGAGGCAGAGGGTCGCGCTTGGCCGCGCGCTCGTAAGAAGCGTAGGAATCTTCCTCATGGACGAGCCGCTCTCGAACCTCGACGCGAAGCTCCGCATCCAGATGAGAAGCGAGATCGTCGACCTCCACAGGAAGATCGGGACCACCACCATCTACGTCACGCACGACCAGACCGAGGCAATGACGATGGCCGACCGCATCGTCGTGATGAAGGACGGCCTCATCCAGCAGATCGGCACCCCGAAGGAAATCTACAACCACCCCGCGAACCTCTTCGTGGCCACCTTCGTGGGGTCCCCAGCGATGAACATATTCCCCGCGGAGATCAAGGAAGACGGGACCGTCCTCGTCGACGGCTCCCTTTCGCTCCCCCTCCCCGAGGGGAAGACGGAGGAAATCCTCCTCTCCTACAAGGACAAGGTCGAGCGTCTTGAACGGGAAATCCAAGAATTGGACCGGGAATTCAAGGGTTATCAGGAAGAACTGGCCGACGAAAAGACGAGAAGGTCGCGCAAGAGGAAGCTGGAGTCCCGTCTCAAGGAACTCTCCGAAAGGAAGGAAGAGGCCCTCCGCGCCCTAGGGCGCGCCAAGGACTACCTCGACGGGAAGGACCGCCGCGTGAAGCTCGGCATTCGTCCCGAGGACATCCATGTCGCGTGCGAGAAAACGCCGATGATGACTGTGGAAAGCCACATCCCCGAGCTTCTTGGGAACCGTTACTACATCCACGGGACCGTAGGCGACACCCCGTTCGTCTTCGAATACGACACCAAGGGCGAGGTCAAGGAGGGCGACAAGATCCCCGTCCTCTTCGACACGGATGCCTTGCATTTCTTTGATAAGGAGGACGGCAACGGGCTTGCCTAGATCCATATGAAAAAAGGATTCTTTGGAAAACTGCTTCTAATCGCCCCCTTTCTCCTGATTTCCTGCGCAGGAGACGTTTCGTCCATGCCTACTTCAACCTCTCCGGCGGAAGAGTCCGGCAGTTCTTCGGCGGAAGAAGCCGGGAGCTCTTCCTCCCCCCAGGAGGAGCAAGCCGTTCCTCCCGCGGTGGACATCCTGGACGTGCCCGCCGAAATGGAACGCTACGAAGGCGCGAGGCTCTATGTCCTCGACGGGGAGGAGGAAACGGAAGTCCCTCTCCTCAAGGTCATGGTGAACGACAGCCATTCCTGGGCGATGCCCCAGTCCTCGCGCGTCCCCTCCGCCTTCGCCAGGGTCAAGATCCGCGGGCGGATCACCTTCCGCCTCCGCTTCGACGAGGCCTCGGGCGATAGCGCCCGCGTCCTCCCGTCCGGATGGAACATCATCCCCTCGGTGCGGGATGGCGGGAAAGTCATCGACTTCACCCTCTATTCCGCGGGAGCCTATTCCCTCGAGCCGGGCCGCGACCCGCTCAAGGCCATCATGATCGTCGCGGACGAATACGGCGAGGAGCCCATCGACGAAAGCAAGTACGAGAACGTCGTCACCCTCGGGCCGGGGATCCACACGAAGGACAACAACGACCTCATCGGGGACAACAACAAAATCGTCCTCGGGAGCAACACCCTCCTCAAGCTCGAGGAAGGCGCGGTCCTCCGGGGCGCCCTTTCCGCGAACGGGGCGAAGAACATCGCCGTCGTCGGCCCGGGCATCATCGACGGGTCAACCTTCGACCGCCAGAAGGACGCTCTCGTCCCTCTCGATTTCTCTTCCTGCGAAGGAGTCGCCATCAAGGACGTCACCTTCCTCGATCCCTCCGCCTGGGTGGTGAACCTCTACTTCACGAAGGACGCGCTCGTGGACGGGGTCGCGATCGTCAGCAGCCGCAGCAACGGGGACGGCATCACCCTCCAGTCCTGCGAGAACGTCGAGGTGAAGGACTGCTTCGTCCGCTCCTACGACGACTCCCTCGTCTGCAAGAACTACGCGCTCCCCTACGGGAACCCCGACCGCGACAGCCACGGCTCCTCGAGGAACATCCATTTCCACGACATCGTCATCTGGACCGACCTCGCCCAGTCCACGGAGATCGGCTTCGAGACCGTCGGGGAGGAAATGGAGAACATCACCTTCAAGGACCTCACCGTGGTCCACGCCTACCACAAGCCGGTGGTGAGCATCCATAACGGCAACTACGCCGACATCCACGACATCTCCTGGGAGAACATCACCGTCGACGACTGCTCCGTGGGGCTCGGGGACGCGGGCAAGAGCCACCTTGTGGAGATGACCGCCGAATACTCCGCCACATGGAGCGAGAACCCCGCGTCCGGGGGCACCGAGATCGGCGACGTCCATGGCATCGAGGTAAGGAACCTCCTCGTACGATCCGTCCGCTCCGGGCTCAGCCCCACCTTCAACTTCGCCGGCAGCAAGGACCAGCGGCTCGATCCTCAGTTCAAGGGACAGATCGCCATGGTGTCCGACGTCCTCATGGAGGACATCGAGCTCGAGGGCGAGATGGTGCTGGAAGGAGATTCCCGCATCCGCAAGAACGAGTACACGGAGAACATCTCCTTCGCGGAAACGGGGGAGAAAGTGACAGGGGCGACCCTCCGCCGGAGCATGGCCTCGGAGGAGCTGGACGCCCTCGAAGGGCCCCTTCTCATCGAATAAGCAGGTTCACCCCCTCATCTTGCAGTGCCCCCTTCTAGGCCAGGAAGGGGGCCCTTCCATAATCGGAAGCATGATGAAGCGCATATTAGCCGCCGGGCTTCTTGCCGGCGCACTCCTCCTCGCCTCCTGCGGGCCGGAGGAGGCCGTCACCACTTCTTCCAGCTCCTCGGAACCGCCTGTGTCCGAGAAGATCCAGAAGACGAGGGTCGTCACCTACGAAGGCCCCTCCATCATGCACACCTCCGAGCAGGTGGCGATCGAGGTGGAGGGCCAGGAGCTCTTCGTCTACGAGACGAGGGTCAACGACGGGCGGACGTTCAGCTGGTCCAACGACTACCGGATGTCCCCCTATAGCTACTTCGACTTCGAGGGGCGGGCGCACGTGTCGATGACCTTCCCCGAGGCAGTCGAGTCGGCGAGCGTCTCCCCTCTCGCCTACGGGATCGAGCCCACGATCGAAGGGAACGTCGTCTCCTTCGACCTCGAGCAGCCCAACAACTACGTCATCGAGATCAACGGCGATCCCAAGACCGCCGTCCAGCTCTTCGCCAACCCTCTCGAGGAAGATGTCCCTGAGGAAGGGGACGAAGGAGTCGTCTACATCGGCCCCGGCGTCTATGACGCGGGCGCCATCCCCCTCGAGGAAGGGGACACCCTCTATCTTTCCGGCGGCGCCTACGTCTTCGGGAACATCCGGACCGAGCTTCTCGACGACATCACCATCCGCGGGCGGGGCGTCCTTTCCGGCGAGACCTACAGCAGGGACGGGGAGGGCGACAACACCTGCCCCATCGAGTTCCGCGCAGGGAAGAACCTCCGGATCGAGGGCATCATCCTCGCCGACCCGGCCGGCTGGGCGGTCACCCTCTATAACTGCGACCACGTGACGATGGAGAACGTCAAGATCATCACCGCGCGGCCCAACGGGGACGGCATTTCCGTCCAAGGCTCCCGCGACGTCGAGGTGACGGGCGGCTACGTCCGCACCTGGGACGACTCCCTCGTCGTCAAGGACAACGACGGCCATAGCTCCGAAAGGGTCTCTTTCTCCCAGGTGAACGTCTGGACCGACCTCGCCCAGTCGATGGAAGTCGGCTACGAGGCCAACGGCGACGTCATGAGGGACATCTCGTTCCGCGACATCACAGTGGTCCACAACTACCACAAGGCCGTCGTCTCCCTCCATAACGCCGACAGGGCGGAAGTCTCTGACATCCTCTACGAGAACATCACCGTCGAGCACGGCGAGATGCTCGGGGACAACCGGAACGACGGGATGAACGACTACCTCATCGACCTTTCGATCGAGTACAACGCCGACTGGTCGGTGAACGAGGACCTCGGGGACGTGGACGGGGTCGCCGTCAGGAACGTCCTCTTCGAGGATGTCCCGGACACCGCGATCACGCGCGTGAGGGGCGACCTCGCCACCGGGGCCGTCATGAGGAACGTCACGTTCGAGAACNTCGAGAACGTCTCCATCAAGGGAGGAACGGCCACCGGGGCGAACCTCCCCTATCCCTACGACCTGAGCGAGCTCGGGGACGAGGTCGAGAAGACCCATGTCGAAGGCATCGACCAGGAAGCGGTCCTCGTCCCGGACTTCGCCGTCCTCAAGGGCGACCTCCAGTACCTCGGGACGCCGATCGACTACGAAGTCAGCTCCGCCGCCCTCACCCACGGGACCGGGAAGCTCTTCAACGATCCTGCGGACGATGGCTCCGGCTCCTACGAGGACCCGGCCGCCCCGATCAACAACCTCTTCGACAAGGACCAGGCCACCGTCTTCACCTCCCTTGCCTACGACCAGGACGAGGAGGACGAGTTCCTCGCCCTCACCATCGAGTTCGCCGAGCCCGTCTACGTCGGGAACATCCGCCTCATGGGCTCCGCGGACAACGACTACAGCTACCAGTACCAGATCAACACGAGGGCGAGGAGGGAAGGCGACCCCGGCTTCCGGAACGCCCAGAACCTCACCACCTACGCCCTCTCCCCCAAGCAAGGGAACGCCATCGAGATCGCCATCTCCGCGATGACCGTGGAGGCCCTCCAGTTCCGCATCTACATGGTCGAGGACGAGTACTTCCAGATCGACCGCCTCTCCTTCGGATCCCTCGAGCTCTACGGGCCCTCCCTCTCCTACAACAAGTCGATCGTCGACAGCACCCCCTACTCCGACGTCTACACCCCGAACCGCCTCACCGACGGGGATCCCAACGGCACCTCCTACTACGAGTCGGACGGCTTCCCCGCGCACATCGTCCTTGACCTCGGGGCGGTGTACGAGGTCCATGTCATCGCCCTCAACCTCCCCAACTCCCTCATGTGGAACGCAAGGACCCAGAAGATCGCCTTCAGCGGCTCCGCCCAGGACATCCCCTACGGGAACGACGTAAAGTTCGACACCTTCCTCGAGGAACGGGACTACCTCTTCGACCCCCAGCAGGGGAACAAAGTCACCATCGAGCTCGCGGAGCCCGTCCGGATGCGCTACTTGCGCCTGGACATCTCCGCCAACGACATCGCCGGCGGGTATGGCGCCCAGCTGAGCGAGATCTACGTGTTCGGCTCCAATTGATTCTGGAAAGGAGGAACCCATGGAGAAGAAGTTCATCTTCGGCCTCGTGACCGCCATGGCCTTCATAGGCCTTGTCGGAAGCGCCGCCGAAACCCCTCTGGCGGCCAAGGCCGCAACCGGCGACCCCGCCCCGTCCTGGACCTACGACGAGGACCAGGACCAGATGGTCGACGAGCTCTACGATGACGACGAGAGGCGCACGCTCGAAGGAGGCGCCATCGACAGCGAGTTCAGCTACATCGAGGCCAGCCTCGCGCTCACCTCGCATAGCCCGGACGGAGCCATCTACCGCTACAGCTCGCAGCCCGAGAAGCAAAACGGGGCGATCCGCTTCGAGATCTGGCTGAGCGAGGACGTCGACCTCTCGAAGGTGGCCTTCAGCGCCCGTGGGTTCGCGGCCGCCACGAGCGTCGACGCCTGGAGCGAGTCCGGCGTCCCCCTGGACGAGACCCAGGACGACTTCGGAACCGCCAATGCCGCCATCGAGCGCGAGACCTGGACGAGCGTGACCATCAACTACGCGAACTCCTTCGGCGAGATGGCCTACGCCGGCCACCCCGAGATGCTTGTCAGGAGCGGCGCCGGCGGCTTCGCCCTCTGGACGACCGAGTCCACGACGGGAACCCTCCGCATCCGCAAGGTCGAGTACGTGGACGCGGGCGGATCCAGCACTCTCCTCGACGACTTCAAGCACGAGGCCGGCACTCCCGCGGGCGCCTACTGGGGCGGTCCTGGCGACGGGACGGAGGCCGTCCAGCGCTACGTCGCCCTCAAGGACGGGGCCAGCTACAAGTACGCCTATGGCGAGGCCCTCGGCTTCGACTCCACGGTCCTTAGGATCCGCGGGGACTTCAGCGGGGCTTCCCTTGCGCTCGTCGCCGCGGACGGAACCGCCGGGACCGCAGTCCCCTGGGCGAGCCTCAAGGACCAAAACGGCGAGCCCGTCCCCACCTCCTCCACCGACTACGTGGATGTCGCGATCGACCACGCGCTCTCCGGCATCACGGGCGAGTACGCGGGCATCCTCCTCGCGAGCACGACCGAGATGGACATCCGGACCTGGTACGCCTCCAACCTCCAAAGCAGGGTCGCCTACCCCTACGCCCCTTCGATCGACCTCTCCACCGCGAGCTACCTGAACGACTTCGAGTTCACCTACACGAAGGGCGGATGGCCGACCGCCTATAGCAACGCCCCCGAGGAACTCGCCGCCCACGGCATCGACTACGTCGTCAACTGGAACGACGCGGAAGGGGTGAGCTTCGACGGCCACAACATGGTCCTTCCTGCGACGAACGGCTCCTATTCCAACTTCTTCATCGGCGCCAAGAACCCCGAACCCAAGGACTACATGGTCGTGGTCGCGAAGGCCGAGGACGGGGCGGACTTCAATAACTTCCGCTTCAGGGTCGGCGGCAACTCCGGCGAAACCTACTACAAGAGCGGCATCGCCGACTACGGCTATCCGACCGCGGACTTCAGCACGGTCGATGAGAACGACTACACGTGGATGGTGTTCTCCACCAACGAGAACGACAGCCTCAAGAAAGAGAACGTCAACGGCGAGATCAACCTCTACTGGAGCCACACCAAAGGCCAGATCCTCATCGACTCCATCTTCTTCGCCGACGCGGCCGCCCCTGAGCTTGGCGAGAAGTCCTCGATCGGAGCGCCCGGCTCCCCTGCCGGAGGCTACCTCTACATCGGCTACGTCTCCGAAAAGGCCAGGGTCCTCACCCTCGAGATCACCGGCGGCGCCGGGGGCGGCAATACCTCCAACGTCGCCATCGAGCAGGAAGGCCTTGCGAGCAAGTACCTCAAGGACGGCGCCCTCATCGGGAAGGACGGGACCGCGCTAGAGCCCCAGGCCATCGCGGAGGGCGAGACCATCACCCTGGAGATCGACCTCGAAAAGTCCGGCTTCGATATCACGAAAGCCGCGCATTACCACGGTCATTTCAACGATATCGAGGGTCTGCCGACCACCGGGAACATCTCTCTCGCCGCCTATGAGACGCGCCTTGCCTCCACGGAGACCCAGTCGCTCCTCAGCGAGCCCCTCTCGGTCAGCATGGGCGGCGATTACGCCTATATCTCCGGCTACGACGTGAGGAACCAGGGCGACATCCTCCGCCTGAAGATCAATAGCGACACCGCCCGCGAGGACGCGCTCGTCGGCTTCCGGATCGAGTTCCAGGCAAAGGGCGAGGCCGCCCAGACCCTCTACTTCAACGCCGGCCATCTCAAGGGCACGGACGGCTCCGCGATCGGCATGGGCCTTGAGGAAGGCGAGAACGTCCTCGAGATCGACCTCGCCAAGAGCGGGATCGCCTACGGCAAGCTCACCAACATCCACTTCCACGGCGGGGATGCCGCCTACGCCTCCTCCCCCTGCTCCTTCTCGATCGAGGAGATGGCCCTCGTCCGCACCGACGGGCTCAGCGGGCGCTATGTCGGCGAGCTCTCCGGCATGGTGACCGACTTCACGGGCCCGACCGTCACGATCGCTCCTGAGGCCAGCAACTACGAGGTCGGGGACACCGTCTCCTTCACCATCGTCGCCGAGGACGAGACGACCGCCTCCGAGGAGATCGCACTCGATATCGAGGTGACCTACGGCTCCGGCGACACCTTCGAGGTGATCGAGGCGGAGAACAACTCCTTCCTCGCGGAGAAGGCGGGCGACTACACGGTCACCGTCACTGCGACGGACGAATTCGGGAACGAGACCATCGAGTCCATCACCATCACCGTCAGCGAGGCTCCCTCGCCCGTGGACCCCGACGATAGCGGGTCCGCCTCCACCCCGAGCACCAGCGAGCCCGGCGCCAGCGCGAGCGAGCCCGGGCCCAGCGACCCGGTCGACGAGCCTGCCGGCCTTGAGCCTGGCGCCATCGCCGGCATCGTCATCGGCGCCATCGCCGGCGTCGCCGTCATCGGCTTCCTCGTCTGGTTCTTCCTGCTCCGCAAGAAGAAGTAGACGGATCGCGACTACCTGCCGGCCCCCTCGCGGGGCCGGCTTTCTCCGTTGAGGGAGGCTATCATGGAAGAGATGAAAAGGACCATGCTCATCGTCGAGGACGAGCCGCTCGCCCGCCTTGGCCTGAAGACGACGATCCCGTGGGAAAAGCACGGGATCCGCATCGTCGGCGAGGCCAGGAACGGCGAGGAAGGCTTCCAGAAGGCCCTCGAGCTTAAGCCCGACATCATCCTGAGCGACCTCAAGATGCCCCGGATGGACGGGGCGGAGATGATCAAGGCGCTTCGCGAAAGGGGCAACCAGAGCGAGATCATCATCCTTTCCGGCTACGGGGAGTTCGAGTACGCTCGCACGGCGATCGAGGCGAACGTCGCCTCCTACCTCCTCAAGCCCGTCTCCAACGAACAGCTCATCGACGCGGTGCTGAAGTCCTGCTCCCGCCTCGAGGAGAAGGAAAGGTCCCTCCTAGCCAGGGGCGTCCTCCAGACCTCGAGGGAGGAGATGAAGAGGAAGCTCGTCCGCTCGCTCATCCGGCTCGAGTCCCTGGACGCTCTCCCCGAGATCGAGCGCCAGGCCCAGGCCCTCGGCCTTCCCGCCGTCCAGGAAGGGCGCTTCCTCATCGGCATCCTCGACGAGCCTACAAAGGAGGACCAGGAAGAGCTCAGCTATCTCGAGGAAGAGATCGAGGAAGCCTTCCGTTTTTCGGAAATCCCCTGCACATCCGGCATCTATCATCAGAAACTCGCGCTCATCGCGGGAGCCAAGGACATCGAGCGCCTCGAGAAGGCGATCCAGCGCGCGCTGGAAAGGTACGAGAAAAGGACGAAGCTCACCTGCTCCATCGGCATCAGCGCCCCCTTCGAAGGCGCCCTTCGCGTCCATGAGGCGTACGAGGAGGCGAAAAGCGTCGCCACCAACGGCCTCATGAAGTTCGTCAACAGCGTCCAGATCCATAACGAGGCCAGCTCGCGCTACACCCCGAACCTCATCCGCGCGGTCGAGATCATCGACAAGGAATACATGAAGCCCCTTTCCGTCTCCCTCGTCGCGGAAAGGCTGAACGTCTCCCCGAGCTATCTCATGCACCTGATCCAGAGGGAGCTCAGGACGACGTTCAACTCCCTGCTCACGAAGACGAGGATCCGCGAGGCGGAGACCCTTCTCCGCTCAGGCAAATACCGGGTGAACGAGGTCGCCTACAAGGTAGGATATGGGGACGAGAAGTACTTCACGGAAGTGTTCAAGAAGCAGACAGGGAAGACTCCGAGCCAGTACATGAAGTGGGAAAATGAAAGGAAGGACGGGAACTAAGAGGGGCAAGGAAACCACCACCCTGGCCAGAAGCGCCTCGTGGGCGCTCCTGGCCCTCTTCGGCGCATCCTTCCTCATTTCCCTCGGCTTCTTCGAGATATACCGGAACCTGACCATTCCCCGGGAGACCATCGCGAGGAGCGAGGAAAGGGCCTCGGCGATCGACCGCTCCCTCTCGAACGTCTTCTTCGACGTCGCCTCCCTCTCGCAGAACATCCAGTCGGAGGAAAACGCCGAATACCTCAGGAGATGCGAGGACAAGGACGCGGGTCTTCTTTCTTTATGGAACGCCGCCGGGCCAAGCGAGGAACTCTACCAAGGGATGTCCCTCGCCCTCGACGACGAGTTCCTCTCCCCCGACGGGAGCGCCTTCTCCTTCGGGAGCGAGGAAATCTCCCTCCTTGAGGAGAACGCGAGGAAGCTCATCGTCCTTGGAAACTACAAAACCCCGGGCGGGGCGTCCCTCGTGCTCGGAATCCATAGCGGAGGCATCTCCGGCTTCTACTTCGTGAAGGACGAGGTCGTCTCCTCCTTCCTGATGGACGAGGTGGAGGGCGCGAGGAACTACCTCGTCGACCGGAACGGGATCGTCCTTGCGGAAGCCGGGGCGGAGGATGGCGCCCCCATGGTCATCCCCGACGCGGAAAGCGGCGAAAGGATGAGCGAGGAGGAGGGCGCCTTCTTCCTCGTCCGGACGGAGCTCGACCTCGTCAGCCGTTACGGCAAGGCGCTGGAGCTCGTGCGCTACGTCCCGTGGGGGTATCTCTACGGCGTCTTCCTTCCGATCGAGGCGAGCGTCCTCTCCGCGCTTCTTCTGGCCACCCTCGCCATGGGCGGGGTCCTCATCTACCTCTTCCGCAAGATATCCAAGCCAATCCGCGACCTTTCCGCGGAAATCGCCGAGGAACTGAAGGAGGACGACCTCCGCAAGGTCGACCTTTCGAAGAAAAGAAGGAAGGGCCCGAAGGATGAGATCGACATCCTCAGCGACTCCTACTACGACATGATCGGGCGCATCCAGATGCTCATGGAGAAGCAGGAGCAGGACTATAGCCGCCAGAGGCAGCTGGAGCTGGACGCCCTCCAGATGCAGATCAACCCGCACTTCCTATATAACGTCCTCGACACCATCACGTGGATGGCCAAGCTCGGGGGCAACAAGAACATCGAGGAGTTCGCGATCGCCCTCGCCAACTTCTACCGCCTCTCCCTCCACAAGGGGGCGAAGTACGTCTCGGTGAAGGAGGAGATGGAGATCGTCCACTACTTCCTCGAGATCCAGCTCCGCCGCTACCCAGGGCTCTTCACCTACGGGATGCGCCTGGATCCTTCGGTCGAGGACTGCCGCACCCTCAAGCTCATCCTCCAGCCCTTCGTCGAGAACGCGGTCAAGTACGCCTTCCCCAACGAGGAGGCGGCAGGGCGGATCGAGGTGCGGGCGCTTCCCTATGGCGAAGGGAGGATCCTCTTCGAGGTCGAGGACAACGGGGCCGGCTTCTCCCCCGCGGAGGCAAGGAAAAGGAACGAAGGCTCCTCCCGCCGGGGCTTCGGAATCAAGAACGTCGAGGAACGGCTCCACCTCGAATACAAGGAAGAGGTCGAGCTCGCCGTGGAAAGCGAGCCCGGCAAGGGCACCAAGGTCAGGATCCTTATTCCCCGAACCCCGCCATCCGGCGGCTCAGCTCCCCCAGAGGGACGCTGATCCTCCGGGAAAGCCCGCGCGCGAGCAAGAACCCGAAGAGAAGGAACAAAAGGGCGATCGGGACATAGGCGGCGAGCATCCAGAGGTTCTCCCCGACAAGAGGCCCCTTCCCGACGCGAGAAACCATGTCCACCCCGTCCATGAGGGGCATCGAGAGGGCGAGCGCCCCATCCCGCGAGGAAAGTTCCGCCCCAAGCCCTTTCTCCTCGATCCTTTCCTTCCCCCCGAGGAACTGGAGGAGACGGTCCCCGTCGTGGAGGTAAAGCTCGCACTCCCCCATGTCCGAGAGTCCGGAAAGGGAAAGGAAGTCCTCGTAGACGCTTTCCGTCTTGAAGTCGGAGACGAGATAGGCGTCGCCCCGGTCCATCCTCTCGGCGAGGGTGAGGATCCCGTCCTCCTCCCTGTAGGAGCTGAAGTAGTAGGAGGCATGCCCAGCCTCCGTCCGGATGAAGAGGGCGCTTTCCCCGGGGGCGAGGGAAGAGACCTCGGGAAGGGAAAGCATCTCCTCCTGGGAGGCGATGCCGCTCAAGGAATAGCTGCTGATGGGCGAGAGCCCCTCCTTGGCGGGGTATAACGCCACCCCCATCAGGTAGCGGGCGCTCCCCTGCTTCTGGCTGAGCGCGTTCTGGGCACCAGACAGGAAATTCAAATTTCCGGAAAGATAGCCGAGAATGTCGGAGTTTCTTTCCAAGGAAGACACGGAGCTCCTTACCAGGGACACCGAGAAGCGGAAGTCGCTGGCAAGCCTTTCCAAGGACTCCTGGGCGCTCATCAGGAAGTCGCGCTCGTTCAAATAGAAGACCGCCCCGAGGATCGAGGAAAGCGAAAGGAGCACGCCAAGGAGCGTCGGCAGGAACGCCGCCAGGAAGAAGCGTCGCCTCGTCTTCTCGAACATAGCCGGATTATACGAGCAGGAAAGGGGGCCTATCTTGCAAATCCCCCCGCTACATGCGCAAGAAGGCACGCTTTAGCATTCCGTCAGAACAGGAGGCCAATTCATGCCTGGATTCCTTAAGAAAGCCACGCTCCTCGCCGGGGCGGCCGTCGCCCTTCTCTCGCTCAACGGATGCCAGAAGGAGGACGGGAAGATCCACGTCGAGCTCGGCATGTGGCCGGCGGCCCAGCAGACATCGGACGTCGCCATGTTCAACATCTGGAAGCAGCGCTTCGAGGCGGACCATCCCGAGTACGTCATCGAGCCCGCCAACTACGAGTACGCCCAGGACACCGTCGCCGTCGGAGCGATGTCGGGGACCCTCCCCACCGTCTTCCAGACCTGGTTCACCGAGCCGAGCATGCTGATCGAGCAAGGCTACATCCGCGACGTCACCGACCTCGTGAAGGAGGTCGGCTACTACGACGACATGGACCCCTTCATGCGGGAGACCCTCGAGGACGAGGAAGGAAGCCTCTATGGGGTCCCGCGGGACGGGTACGGCTTCGGGATGCTCCTCAACCTCCGCTCCCTGACCTACTACGGCCTCATCGAGGGCGACATCGACGAGCATGAGTACGTCCTCTACGACGAAGCGGGCGACCCCCTCTACCCGACGACCTTCGCCGAGCTCGCCGACTGGGCCGAGCTCATCACCACGAACTCCGGGGGCGACTGCCGCGGGACCATGTTCTACAGCGCGAACCGCCAGGGAGGCTGGCTCTTCTCCAACATCGCCTGGAACTTCGGGGCCGAGCTCATGACCATCGACACCGGGGGCGCGCCCCACGCCTCGCTTAACGAAGATGCCGTGGTCGAGGCCCTCCAGTACATCGCCGGGCTCCGGAGCGACGGCTACCTCGTCGAGGGGACGAGCTTCGTCTACAACGACTGGTACTCCAGCATCAACGAGAGGATGGCGATCGCCTTCTGCGGCTCTGACGTCATCCAGAACGCGGTGACCCAGGGGTCCGTGGACCGGAACGACATCGCCTTCGTCCCGATGCCCGCCGGTCCTGGCGGGGATCGCTACAGCCTCTACGGCGGGACCCCCTTCGTCTTCGCCGCGAACGCGACGGACGAGGAAGTGAGGGGCGCCCTCCTCTTCCTCGAGTACATGGGAAGGAGCCCCGTCATGAGCGAGGCCCAGAAGACCGCGATGGTGGAAGGAAAGCAGACCTCCCTCGCCAAGAACGAGCCGATCCTCCCCTCCATCCGCCCGTGGACGAACGAGGAGTACAACAGCTACGCCGACGAGCTCGACGAGCAATACGTCAACGTCAACCAGGAATACTTCGACGACTTCTTCGACACGATCGGGTCCATGAGGAAGGAAGAGGTCCCCTACGAGGCCCAGAAGATGTACGACTACCTCGACCAGGCCGTCTCCGCCGTCCTCACCAACCCGAACATGGGGAGGGAGGAGATCAAGAACCAGCTGACCACCCTCAACCAGCAGTTCGAGCGGGACCTCGCGAAATATGCCTAGGAGAGGGGAAGCCTTCCTCACCAGCGAGGAAAAGAGAAGAAGGCGCGGAGCGATCCTCCGCCAGTTCGCCGGCTGGGGGGTCATGGCCCCGGGCGTGCTCCTCTTCTCCTTCTTCGTGTGGGTGCCTCTCCTGATGAACATCTACCTGAGCTTCTTCAGCACGAAGGGGTTCAGCGCGGAGGAGTTCGTGGGCCTCGGCACCTACCAGGAGCTCTTCGAGCACCCTGACTTCCTCACCGCCTTCGGGAACACCTTCACCTACCTCGGGTGGTCGCTCCTGATCGGATTCGTCCTCCCGATCATCATCGGGCTTCTCCTTTCGGAGGTCATCCACTGCCGCGCCCTCTTCCGCATCGGCATCTACCTCCCCGCGGCGATCGCCGGGCTCACGGCCTCGATCCTCTTCACCTACCTCTTCGACCCCTCGAGCGCCGGCTTCCTCAACACCATCCTCGAGGGTCTCGGGATGGAGCCGATCCTCTGGCTGGACGACCCGAACCTCGTGATTCCCCTCATCGTCGTCACCATGACGTGGAGGGGCGCGGGATCGACCGCCCTCATCTACCTTTCCGCCTTCGCCGGCATCGACCGCAGCTACTACGAGGCGGCCCAGATCGACGGGGCGGGCGTCTGGAGCAGGATCGTCCACATCACCCTCCCCCAGATCGTCCCGAGCATGACCACGCTCTTCGTCCTCCAGATCATCTCCGTCATGCAGGTGTTCTACGAGCCTTTCGTCATGACCAACGGGGGAGGCGGGGACCGCTCCTCGCTCTCGCTCCTGCTCCTTGCCTATAACTTCGGCTTCCGGGACGGGAGGGTCGACCTTTCCAGCGCCTGCACGGTCGTCCTCTTCCTCATCATCCTGGCGCTGTCCGCCGTCTATTACCTGGCGGTCCGCCTCCTGAAGAAAAGGGGATACCGCGTATGAGGAATCCGTTCCGCTCCTTCCATATGCCGCGCCTTCGCTACAAGCAGGACGGGATCATCGTCCAGAGCGACTACCGCCGGACCCGCTTCAAGGTCCTCTACGGCGTCATGGTGGGCATCCTCGCCCTCATGCTCCTATGCGCCCTCTTCCCCCTCTTCTTCCTCTTCGTCCAGGCGTTCAAGTCGAACGCCGAGCTGACCTCGAGCCACTTCTCCTTCTGGCCGGAAGCCTTCGACCTCGGGAAGATCGTCGACGTCTGGACCAAGATCGGGATGGGGACCTACCTGACGAACACGGTCCTCGTGATCATCGGGTGCGCCGTCTGCGCGATCGTCTTCAACGGGCTCCTGGCCTACGGGGTGTCGATCCTCCGCCCCCGGGGGGCGAAGATCATCCACGGCCTCATCATGGGCAGCTACATGATCCCGACCATCCTCTCGATCGTGCCCCTCTTCAAGATGATCAGCGACATCGGGCTGGTGAACACCTACATCCCCCTCTGGTTCTCCTTCGGGGCGAACGCCTACTACTTCATCCTCTTCAAGAACTTCTTCGACAAGATCCCCGCGGAGCTCGTCGAGGCGATGCGGGTGGACGGGGCCGGCGACCTCATGATCTTCTTCCGCCTCGCCCTGCCCCTCAGCTCGGCGATCGTCGGGGTGGTCGCCATCTTCTCCGTCACCGCCGCCTGGAGCGACTTCCTCCTCCCCAACCTCGTCCTCAAGGACGACTCGATGTTCACCCTGATGGTGAAGATCTTCTCCATCAACTCGACGATGGGCACCGTCCAGGGCATCACCCCGGACATGCTCCTGATGGCGCTCCTCATCAGCGTCATCCCGCAGATCGCAATCCTCCTCATCTTCCAGAGGAAGATCACCGGGGGAAGCCTCGACGGAGGCGTGAAAGGATAGTTAGAAATGGGCAAGGAAGCGCATCGGTTCCTCGAGGTGGAGAGGAACGCCATCCGCGAGAAAGGGTTCCATGAGGAAAGGGCGCTCGCCGCCGAAAGCCTCTTCAGCCTGAGCGACGAGTTCATGGGCTCCCGCGGCTACTTCGATGAGGGCTACTCCGGGAAGAGCCTCCGCGGCTCCTACTTCAACGGGATCTACGACTACGCGCGGGAGAAGACCCCCAATGCCTACAAGGGCATCGTCGAGAGGACCCACTACATGGTGAACGCCCTCGACTACTGGAAGATCCGCCTCCTGGCAGACGGGGAAACGCTCGACCTCGGGAAAGTCCGCTTCGAAGGGTTCGAGCGCTCCCTTTCCTTCGAGGACGGCCTCTATTCCCGCTCCTTCCTCTGGCTGCTCGGGAACGGGAAGAAGGTCCATGTCCATATCGAGAGGATCCTCGACTACGAGAACCCCCACGAGGCGAGGCAGAGGGTGGGGCTGGAAAGCGACTCCCCCGTCGAAATCGACCTTTCCTTCCTTCTCGACTTCGACCTCCCCCAGTGGGGGAAGGAAAGCCAGTTCCACGGCTGGAAGAAGGACCCCGGGCATCCTGGCATCCGGGCGAAGACCCTCTTCACCGACCTATCCGTCGCCGGGGCGATGGACGTCGTCCCCTCCCTCCCCCTCGAAGGGGCGCGGGAGGAGGGGAAGAAGGAGGTCGGCGCCCGCTTCCGCTTCCGCCTGGAGGGAAAAGCCTCCTTCGAAAGAAGGACATGCTGCCTCCATAGCAGGGAGTCCGGGAAAAGGGACCTTCTCGCCAAGGCCTTCGCGGAGCTTCTCTCGAGGAAGGGCAGGACTTTCGAGGAAGTCCGGGAAGGAAACCGCCTCTTCCTCGCCCGCCTCGAGGAACGGGGCAGGATCGATATCGAAGGGGACGAGGAGGATTTGCAGGGAATCCGCTACTGCATGTTCATGCTGAACACGACCTATAGCGGCTATAGCGAGCGCGACAACGTCCCGGCAAAGGGGCTCACCGGCGAGGCCTATAGCGGCCATACCTTCTGGGACTCGGAGACCTTCTGCCTCCCCTACTTCCTCTTCACCAACCCCAAGGCCGCGGAATCCCTCATCCTCTTCCGCATCCACACCCTCGAGGAGGCGAGGAAGCGGGCGCGGATGCTCGACTGCCGCGGGGCCTGCTATCCCGTCGCCACCCTGAACGGTGAGGAGGGGTGCGCCCTCTGGCAGCACGCCTCCCTCCAGTTCCAGGCATCCACCGGGACGGCCTACGCCCTCTTCCACCACTACAACGTCACCCACGACGACTCCCTCCTCCTCAAGGGCGGGATGGAAGTGCTGCTGGAAATCTCGCGCTTCCTCCTCGACCGCGGCCAGTGGGACCAGGAAAGGAAGAGGTTCGGCTATTACGCGGTCATGGGCCCGGACGAGTTCAAGATGATGGTGAACCACGACTCCTACACGAACCTCATGGCGAAGTTCACCTTCGAGCTCACCCTCGACCTCTTCGAGATGATGCGGAAGAGGCACCGCTCGCTCAAGAGGCTCGTCGAACGGGAAGGCTTCGGGCCGGAGTTCCTCGACGAACTCCGCGAGGCGGCCGACCGCATGGTGGTCCCCTTCGACCCGGAATCGCTCCTCTTCGAGCAGAACGAGGGCTTCTTCGGCCTCCCGCACATCGACGTCAAGAGCATCCCCGAGACGGACTTCCCCCTCTACTCCCACTGGTCCTACGACCGCATCTACCGCGGGGACATGATCAAGCAGCCGGCGGTCCTCATGCACCTCTTCCTCTTCCTCAGCACGACGAGGAAGGAAGTGCTTGAGAGGAACTACGACTACTACGAGCCCCGCTGCATCCACGAGAGCTCCCTCTCCCCGAGCGTCCATTCGATCCTCGCCTCCGCCCTGGGAAGGGAGGAGGAGGCGCTCCGCCTCTACGGCTTCGCCTCCAGGCTCGACCTCGACGACTGGAACGGCAACACGGGGGAAGGGCTCCACCTCACCTCCATCGCCGCCGCGTGGAACACGATCGTCTATGGCTTCGGGGGCTTCCGGAGCGACGGGCCCGAGCTTTCCCTCGCCCCCTATCTCCCGAGAAAATGGAAGTCCTATGGCTTCCGCCTCCTTCTCGACGGGAAGAGGCTCGAGACGAGGGTGGAGGAAGGGAAGGTGACCCTTCTCGCCCTCGACGGGCCCGTGGACATCGTCCTATATGGCGAGAAGAGGCACGTGGAAGGCTCCTATGAGGCCCCGATCCCTCCTCGCGCGTAACTACTCCCCCGAGGACCTCGAGCGGATCGCCAACGCCTTCCTCGTCGGGAACGGCAGGGTCGGCTACAAGGGGACGCGGGAGGAATTCGGGAAGGAGGAGAGGGCGACCTTCTCCCTCATCGGCACCTATGATCAGCGGGAGGACAAATGGAGGGAGCCCATCAACCTTTTCGATCCCCTGGGCTTCCGGATCGAGACTTCCTTGGGGACGATCCCGGGAAGGGAGCCCCTCCGGAGGGAGTTCCGCCTCGACATGAGGCACGGGATCCTCTATCGGAAGGACGTCTACGAGGACGTGGAGGTCAGGACGGAGCGCTTCTGCCCCTATGGGGGCGGGCTCCATCTCCTCCAGAAGATCGAGGTCAGGGCGAGAAAGGACGCGAAGGTCCTCCTTTCCTCCTTCCTCACCACCGACATCCACGAGATCAACGGGCCCCACTTCCCCGAGAAGTCCCTCTCTTTCCTGGAGGATGGATCCGTCCTGGCCTCGGGAGTCACCAACGAGGGGAGGAAGGTCGAGGTGATCCTCCGCGAGGAGGGAAGCCACGGGAGAAGGCCCTTCCTGGAAAAGGAACGGGTGGGATATCTCTACGAGGCCGACCTCCGGCAAGGGGAGAGGATCCTCCTCCGGAAGATCGGCGAAGCAAGGATCGACGGGGAGATCGAGGAGGAGGCCCCTCTTTCCTACGAGGAGGCGAGAAGAAGGCACTTCCTCTCCTTCGAACGGGCCTTCGAGGAGGCGCGGGCGATCCTCCCTAGGGACGGCGAGCTCCAGAAAGGGATGGACCACGCGGTCTATTCCCTCCTCATCCTCGGGAACCACAGGAAGGCGACGTCCATCCCCGCGAGGGGCCTTTCCGGCCAGGTCTACAAGGGGGCTATCTTCTGGGACACGGAGATGTTCCTCCTCCCCTTCTTCCTCCTCACCGACCAGGAGGTGGCGCGCCTCCTCGTCCAATACCGGATCAACACCCTTCCGGGCGCGCTCCTCAAGGCGCGGGAGTTCGGCTTCGAGGGGGCTTTCTACGCGTGGGAGTCCCAGGAGGACGGAAGGGAGAGGTGCTCCCTATATAACGTCACCGACCCGAGGACAGGGGAGCCCATAAGGACCTACTTCGCCGACTGCCAGATCCATATCTCGATCGACGTCTTCCACGGCCTCATGGAGTACGTGAGGGCGAGCGGCGACCTCCGAATCCTCGAGGAAGGCGGGAAGGACGTCCTCCGCGAGGTCGTCCGCTTCTACAGGAGCAGGGCATCCCTCGGGGAGGACGGGCTCTACCACTTCAAGGGAGTCATCGGCCCGGACGAGTACCACGAGCTCGTGGACGACAACGCCTACACGAACGCGATGGTCCGCTTCGAGATCGAGGACGCCGTCTCCTATCTGAGGAAGAAGGGCTACGGGGGCATCCCGGGGGAGGAGCTCGGGGAATGGCTTCGTTTCGCAAGGGCCATCTACCTCCAGAAGCCAGGGAAGGACGGGGTCATCGAGCAGTTCGCGGGCTACCTCGGCCTCGAGGACGTCAGGTACGAGGAGTTCAGGAAGAGGATCGAGGACCCGAAGGAGTACCTTGGGGGAAAGGAGGGGAAGGCCACCCCGACGAGGGTCATCAAGCAGGCGGACGTCGTCGCCCTGCTCGCCCTCCACCCGGAGCGGTATTCCCGGGAGGCGCTAAGGAAGAACCTCCGCTTCTACGAGCCCTACACGGAGGGAGGGAGCTCCCTTTCCAACTCCATGTACGGCCTTCTTTCCGCCTGGTGCGGGAACCTCGGGAAGGCGGTCCGCTACATGAGGGAAAGCACCCTCACCGACATCAGGGGGAGCAAGAAGATGTTCGCCGGGGGCATCTACATCGGCGGAAGCCACCCTGCGGCGATGGGCGGGGCCTACCTCGACCTCGCCAGGGGGCTCCTGGGCGCCCGGATCGAGGAGAACAAGGTTCGCTTCTCCCCCAATCTCCCGAAGGAGATGAAGGGGCTGAGATACCGCTACAAGGAAGGGGGCATCCCCAAGGAAAGGAAGTTCTAGCGATGGGCATCAAGGCAGTCATCTTCGATCTCGACGGGGTCATCTGCTCCACCGACGAGATCCACTACAGGGCGTGGAGGGCAATCGCCGATGAGGAAGGGATCCCCTTCTCCAGAAAGGACAACGAGCGCCTCCGGGGCGTCTCCCGGATGGCGTCCCTCGAAATCATCCTCGAGAAGGCGAAAAGGCCCTACTCCCCAGAGGAGAAGGAGGCCCTCGCGGAAAAGAAGAACCAGATCTATGTCGAGGGACTTTCCTCAATCGGGCCCTCCGACATCGATCCCGGGGCGAGGAAGGCCCTCGACTATCTCGGGGAGCATGGGCTCAAGAAGGCGATCGGGAGCTCCAGCAAGAACACGAAAAGGATTCTCGGAAGGCTGGGGATCGCCGATGAGTTCGATGTCATCGTCGACGGGAACGACATCAAGAGGAGCAAGCCCGATCCCGAGGTGTTCGCGCTTGCCGCGGACCGCCTGGGGCTCCCCCATGGGGAATGCCTGGTCGTCGAGGACGCCGTCGCAGGCATCGAAAGCGCCCGCTCCGCCGGATGCCTCGCCTTCGCGATCAAGGACGCGAGGAAGTGCCCTCTCAAGGACTACGAGGGAGAGAACGCCGGGGACATCGTCCCCCTTCTAGAAGAGGAAAACCGCTAGGAACACCTGAGGCATAACTGTGAAACACCAGGATTTTCCAAAGGCTTCCTTTGGTTGTTCGTAAAGGAAATAGAACTATCCATGTGGTTTGAGAGTGTCCGGAATCTTGTGTAAATGGCCCTCGTAGGTCATTGGAATGAGAGTGTCCGGAATCTTGTGTAAATGGCCCTCGTAGGTCATTGGAATTCTAGTCACCTCGCCTCGTAGTAATCAACTATCTCCCTCCAGCACCTCACCCTCCGCCTGCCCAGGGCCTCGTTGTAGTGCAGGAACATCGAGACGATCCGCTTCTCCAGGGCCTCCTCCGTCACGAACTGGATCTGCTTCTTCAGCATCCTCTTGAGCTGCTTGTTGAAGGACTCGACCCTGTTGTTCGTGTAGACGAGGCGCCGGAGGCCGGGAGGGAACTCGTAGAAGGTCAGGACGTGCTCGGCCCTCTCGGACCAGACCGCGAGCCTCGGGTATTTCGGCCTCCACTTAGCCACGAAGGCCTCGAAGGCCGCCAGGCCCTCCTCCGGCCCGTTCTGCCTGGCGATCGCCATGAAATCGCCCGCGACCTGGGCGCGGTCCCCGGCCCGCACCTTCGAGCAGACGTTCCTCATCAGGTGGACGAAGCAGCGCTGCCTCCTGGCCCCGGGGAAGGTCCGCGAGACGGCCTCGTCGACGCCCGGGAGTCCGTCCGTGACCGCGCTCGAGGAGCTCCGCGTAGGCCTCGGCCGACTCGGACGGGGTGATCGAGTAGCCGACGACGAGGGGAATCCCCTCGTCCGTCACCCCCATCGCGATGTTGACGGCCTCCTTCTGCACCGTCCCGCGCCTCAGGGGGACGTAGGTGGAGTCGAGGAAGAGGGCGAAGAGCCTCCTAGGGAGGGGCCTCGAGGAGAACCTCCTCACGTCCTCGGCGACCGCGTCCGTGATCGCCGAGATGGTCGACCTGGAGCAGCTCGCCTCGTAGATCGAGGAGATCGCCAGGCGCATCTCCTCGTCCGTCATGCCGGAGGAGTAGAGCTTGAGGACGGTCGACGCGACGAGGTCCGTCCTCCGGGTGTATCGGGGGATCGCCATCGGTGTGTACTCGCCGTTCCTGTCGCGGGGCACGTCGATGGTGATCGGCCCGAGGGACGTCTGGATGGTCCTCTGGTATGTGCCGTTCCTCGAGTCCCCCGAGTTCCTCCCGGCCGGGTCGTGCTTCCCGTAGCCGAGAAGCGCGGAGAGCTCGGCTCTCAGGAGGGACTCGACCGCCTCCTTCGCCGCCCGGGCGGCGGCCTTCCGCATCGCCTCCTCGAGGCCGTCCCCTCCCTCTATCGCCTCCTTGAGCAGTTCGCTAAAATCCTCCATGCAGGGCTCCTTTCGGTTTTCTTTAGCAAGCAAATCCTACTAGGGCCCTGCTTTTCATGCAGTCCTTGGAGCGGGGACTCCGCTCCAGCGTTTACACAAGATTCTGGTTACTCCCT
>CASFDV010000001.1 GCA_949293555.1 uncultured Bacillota bacterium | reverse complement strand
CGATACGATGACTATACTTCCTGCGCATACTGGTATCAGACGCTGCCATCCGCACCACTGAAACCGCTGCCGTCTGACAAAGAGATGATTATGAAGTGAACGCCCCAGGCGAATGGGTAAAAAACATTACAAAAAATTGCGATGTCAAGAAAAAATACTTGACCCCTGTTTCTTTAATATAATCTTCGTTGGCTGACGGCAGCAGACTGTCCGGCGGTCACAGGATAACAGACACAGGAATGAGAATTAGCTTGCTTGGATTATTCATTGCTAATGTAGTTTCCCGGGCTCGCTTGTCCCGGAAATCACAAAAAGAACCGTCCTCCATGGGCCTCCTCGGCGAGGCCTTTTTCCTATGCCTTGGCGAATTCCTTAGCCTGCGAGAAACGCTTCCCAGGCAAGCCCGGACAAGCCAGACGGCGCCTGCGTTTTCCTTATGCGAGGCTGCCGGGGCATGGGCAAGGGATCTTTTGAAAAGACCATTCGCGGAAGGAGGGAATCGCGGCATGATCGCCCCAGAAGGGAGAAGATCGTAGTTTCGGGGACGGAGGGGTCCGTGCGGCGACATAGTGGGCCAAGCCGAAGCTAATTTTCCCTATTTGGCTTGGTTGTGCGCCTTATGGGTTTATTATAATATTTCGAAGTGAAAAACAAAAAAAGGGATAACATATGCTGTTTTTCAAGAATCAGAAGAACGTTATCGTGAATTCAAAATACAAGGACAAGAACGTTCAGTTCTATGTCGATTTGTTTACCGAAGACCTTGTGGCGCTTGACGAAATGACGAGGCGGTGACGGCATATGGAAGGACGTTTTCTCGACAGCCGTTGGGGAAAGGTAATCGCATGCATCCTTTATTGCCTGATGGTCGTTTCCCCGCTTGTAATAGAACTTTTCGTTAATTCCTTCGATCTTTCGTCTGCCAATGGTTTCAACTGGCCCCTTTTGCTCCTCCTTAGCTGCCTTTCCGTATTGCACTGTTTCGGTGCAATGACGAACATCAGCTTCATTAGCCGTTTTACCAGGATCCTGTTTTACATAATCTTCTACTTGGTCATCGGGCTGGTCTTGATTATGCGGTTTATCACCGTTTTTGACGGTACGCCCGAGCCGAGCGGACCGGAATATGCCGTCAACCTGGCCAAGGAAGCCGGATATTTTGGATTCGTCTATCTGACTAATACCCTGCTGCTGGGAATCAACGGGGCAAGCAAAAGGGAGATGTATTTCCAGAACTTCCGGTGGATATTGCTTTTTGTTTCTTCGGCCGCCGTCGTTCCGCTTATGATTGCCTTTTCCCAATACCTCGATTTCGCTTCGGTGGTAGTCATCGGATTTTTCTTCGTCGTGTTCGACGTCCTCTATTCCCTTCCCAACGGGAATTCCCTGACGATTCTCGGTCACTATCTCGCAATTTTGCTCTCCATCGTCTCGATCATCGTCGGAATCGTTATGTACGCGAACTCCATCGTTCCCCTTGTTTCGGCCGCGTTCATCTCCTTTGCTGGCTTATCGATAGGCTATGTATTTTCGATGTTCAAGGTCGTCGGCATGAAGGAAAGGGAGGAAAAAGACATCGCGAATAATGAATTCTGGATGTGTTTTGGATTCCCGATCGCAATAATCGTCGTCGGAATCGGACTCGGATTCGTTTCCCTAGCGGCTTCCTGGGCCGTCTATGTTTCCATGGGCGTGTCCGTGCTAGTCGTGTATTTGATCGTCAAATATGCGCTTTTCCGCGAAAACGAAAATTACGTGAAGAGCACCTCTTATTCGTCTTCTGCCTTCGACCTCCTTCCTAATTATACGAACCGCGATGCCGTCGAAGCCATCTGCAGCGATATAAACGACAGCTGTCTTTTCTGCGGTTCCTACAGTCATCAGTTCTTTGCTTATGCCCGGGCCCATCTTGAAGGGGTTTACGGCAGTAAGTTCGTCATCCGCGTCAGTTACGAAATATATAGCAGTCCGGAAGACCGCAGCCTTCCCAATAGGAGCGAGGACAGCGATTTGATGAACGATGCCTATAGGAACGTTCGGGCGCAATTCTCGAAACACCAAAACCTGCTGAAGCCGCCATACAGCATAGACATACGTTATTAGGCATGAATCATTTGGGCGGGCCGCCCAATGTTTCGGAGATATTAAACATTCGGAATTACCAAATTCCTATTTCCGGCGGCATTGCTTTCGGCTTGCGTTTTCCTTATGCGAGGCTGCCTGGGCATGGGCAAGGGGTATTTTGGAAAAGCCGTTCGCGGATTTATGGAAACGCGGCATGATCGCCTTGGAAGGGAGAAGATCGTCATTTCGGGGACGGATGGGTCCGTGCGGCGACACTAAGGAAAGGCGATTGCTCTTGGAAGGGCCCCTGTGGGTCCTTTTTCGTTATCAGGCCTTTGTCTTGAGAGGAAGGAGGCCTTCCTTCCGGCAATCAGGCGCTCTTCTGCCGGGTTCGCTACTCGATCGCGATCGTGACGTAGGCATCCTCGTCCTTCACCTCAATGATCTTGCCCCTCGCTCCAGATGCCACCGCCTCATCCAGCTGCTCTGCTGAAAGAATGCCGTCGGTCTTCTCTGTGCCGAGATGCATCCCCTTCCTCAGGAACATTTTCGCGAGGAGATAGGGAAGGGTGATGTTCACCTCTTCCTTCCCGCCTTCCTCGACGTGGATGACGATGGTCGGGGAGCTGCTTCTCCGTTCCTTGGCATCGTCCCTCCCGAGCAAGTAGTCCGTGCTGACCCCGTATAGGTCCGCGAGCTTCCCGAGAGTGTCGATCTCCGGGAGGCTCGTGCCGTTCTCCCACTTGGAGACGCTTTGCGGGGAGAGGGAGAGCCTCGCCCCCACCTCCTCCTGCGTCAGTCCTTTCTCTTTCCGGAGCCGCAAGAGCCTTTCGCCGATGTTTTCCATGTCATGTCCTCCTGCCTTTATTCTTCCCCTTCCCCGGATTTCCTCAATAACCGCCTGGGCGCGTTTCTCTCCTGCTGGCTGAATTCCCTCAACCAGCGGGGGAATCCAGGAAGGACGTCCCGCCTTCCTGGGCGATCCTTTCTAGGTGAATCATGGAACCTCGCAATTCCCTTATTGATTGTGGGATTTTTCATAGGAGAACCACCTCCTTGGGGAAAGAAGGCCGGGAAAGGAGGAGAGTTTGGGGAGGGATCTCGCCCTTTGGAGTATCCTTTCCTCATGGCAGTCAGGAAGAACGTCCTCGAGGCAATCGGGGGAACCCCCCTCATCCTTCTCGGGAACATCATGGAGAAGGAGGGCCTCGCTTTCTCCTTGTATGCGAAGCTGGAAAGGTCGAATCCCTCCGGGTCCGTGAAGGATCGCCCTGCCGCCATGATCGTCGAGGATGCGCTGAGGAAAGGGGGCCTCCGGGAAGGAGGGACCCTCGTCGAGGCCACTAGCGGGAACATGGGGATTTCCCTTGCGATGGCCTGCGCGGTCAAGAAGGTCCATTTCGTCTCCTTCATGCCGGAGAACGCCTCGCGCGAGCGGATCCTCGCGATGAGGGCCTTCGGCGCGGAAGTCATCCTCAGCCCTGCTTCCGAAGGAATGAAGGGCTCCCTTAGGATGGAGGAGGAATACCTCCTCTCCCATCCCGACGCGGTGAGGGCCCGCCAGTTCGAGAATCCGGAGAACCCCAGGGCTCACGAGAGGACGGGGGAGGAAATATGGGAGGACCTGGAAGGGAAGGTCGGGGTCTTCCTCGCCGGGATCGGGACGGGAGGCACGATCACCGGGACCGCCTCCTACTTGAGAAGCAAGGACCCTGCGGTGAAGATCCTCGGGGTGGAGCCTTCCTCCTCGCCCCTCCTGAGGGAAGGACATGCGGGTCCCCACAGGATCCAGGGGCTCGGGGCGAACTTCGTCCCCGAGGTGCTGGACCTCTCCCTCGTGGACGAGATCGTTCCCGTGGGGGACGAGGAAGCCTACGAGGGCGCGAGGAGGCTTGCCCGGGAGGAAGGGATTCTCGCCGGCATCTCCTCCGGGGCGGCGCTTATGGGCATCCTGAAGGCGAGGGACCGCGTGAAGAAGGGGGAGAACGCGGTCATCCTTCTCCCGGACGGGGGAGAGAGGTATCTGTCTGTCGAGGGACTATATGAATAAGGAAACGATGGAGCTCTTGAAAGGGATCCTTGGACCCGAAAGGGAGGAGGGCCCCCGCCTTTCGCGCGAAGGGGCGCGCGAGCTTTACGAGGACATGAGGGAGCTCATGTTCTTCGACTACTACCATAAGGACAGGGACGAATCCCTCGTCGAGAGGATCCTCCAAAGGGCGGAGTCCCGCTACGAGTCCCTTTCGGAAGAAGAGGGAGGGAAGCCTCCCTTCCGGAAGTTCCTCGAGGGAATCCCTTCTATCCGGGAAAGCCTTGAGAAGGATGTGGAGGCCATCTACGAGGGGGACCCCGCCTCGCACGGGAAGGCGGAGATTGTCCTGGCCTATCCCGGCTTCATCGCGATCAGCGCCTACCGGATCGCCCATCATCTCCTGGGCCTGGGCTTCCCCTTCGCGGCGAGGGTCATCAGCGAGTACGCCCACAGCAGGACGGGGATCGACATTCATCCAGGCGCGAGGATCGCCCCCGGGCTCTGCATCGACCACGGGACCGGGATCGTCATCGGGGAGACTTCCGAGATTGGCGAGGGATGCCGGATCTACCAGGGGGTGACGATCGGCGCGCTTTCCCTCCGAAAGGGAAGGCTCCTCGCCGGGGAGAAGCGCCACCCGACCCTGGAAGCCAGGGTCACCGTCTACGCGGGCGCCTCGATCCTCGGGGGCGGGACGGTGATCGGGCACGATTCCATCATCGGGTCGAACGCCTTCATCCTCGAAAGCGTGCCCCCAAACAGCCTCGTGCGCGCCAAGCCCTTCGACATCGACCTCCTGCATAAGGAATAAAAACGACGGATGCGCCGAAACTCAGGGCATCCGTTTTCCTTATGAGGAAAAAGTTTGTCGAAGAAACAAGAAAAGTCTTGAGAAATGAGTCCTCGGATACATAGTAAGCCGTCTTTTCGAATTAGTCGGAGGTAAAGACATGAAGAAAGCGAACATCGGCCTTGCGCTGCTCCTGGCCCTTGTGACGCTCGCAGGATGCGACCAGCAGGGAGTCACTTCCGCCGGTTCTTCCAGCGAGTCCTCCACAGGGACGAGCTCCAGCGCCGGAGATTCGGGTTCCTCGAGCACGCCGGTTGTCGAGACCCACTCCATCCTCATCGGCGAGACTGGGGGCGCGACCGTCACCCCGAGCAAGGAGACCGCCTCCTCTGGCGAGCGGATCACCCTCACCATCGATTGCCCCGAAGGGAAGGAAGTCGACACGGTCAGCCTGAGCGTTGCCGAGGTCGAGGTCACCGAGAACCCTGACGGCACCTACTCCTTCCTCATGCCCGCGGGGGACGTCACCGTCACGGTGACCCTCAAGGACGAGGTGCTCTCCTCCTACGTCCTGACCATCGATAACAAGGCGGGCGTCGAGATCGTCGATCTCATGGACAAGGGGTGGAACACGATCCCCGCGAACGCGGACGGCACCTACGACCTCAAGCCCAACGAGACGTACACGCTTCTTATCAAACCGGGGAGCGGCACTGGCGCCTACCGGGTGCGGATCGGGGACACGGTCATCCAGGCGAACGAAGGCTCCTATTCCTTCACGATGCCTGCCTCCGACGCCACCATCACCATCGAGACCATCCCCTCCTACAAGGTGACCCTCGACTACGACGCGGATGCGATCAGCGAGGTCTACCTCATGGATTCCGACGCGATGACGGAGCTCAACGCCTCCTCGATCATCGAGGGGACGAACGTCTACGTCTCTCCGTCCGCGAACCCGGGCTACGCTGTCACGGGAATCCTTCTTGATGGAGAGGCTCTTGAGCTAGAGGGCACCAGCGCCTTCTTCACGATGCCCGCGAAGGACGTCACCATCACCATCGAGACCGAGGGACAGGCTCCTGCCGGCCACGCGATCGAGATCCAGGAGCCGGACGGGATCAGCATCTCCATCGGCTCGGAGATCGTCGAGAACGAGACCTACTTCGGCACCCAGCGCGAGCTCGTCCCCTATCCCTTCGACCAGACGACCTGGGAGGCCGGGGAGACCATCTACGTGCAGGCCAAGGTCATGGGCTCCTACACGAAGATCCTCACCCTTGAGAAGGTGACCTGGAACGGGAACGAGATCGCCCTCGACGAGGACGGGTTCGGCTCCTTCGTGATGCCCGAGGAAGGCGTCGTCCTGACCGCGGAGGCGGAGTGGATCTACTACAACCTCTCCTTCGACGGCGGGGACACCGGGATCACCGCGACTTTCGCGAACGAGGAAGGGACGACCGCGGTCGCCCACCAGGGCGAGACCATCACCGTCACTCTCGACGTTCCCGAGGGCGTCACCGTCGACCAGGTGCTTGTGAACGGCACTCCTGCCGAGGACAAGTACATCGGGTGGACCGAGAGCGAGGAAGAGCCCTACGTCTACACCTTCACGATGCCCTATCAGGACATCGCGATCAGCGTCGAGGCCACCGTCCCGACCACCGGGCACGCCCTCTCCTACAAGATCGAAGGAACGACCGACCCCACCCTCTCCGCGACCTTCTATAACGAGAGCCAGGAAGAGATCACCACCGCCAAGGCGGGAGAGACCGTCTACATCAAGGTGAGCAACGCGCCCCTCAACCACAAGCTCGTCGGGGTCTATCTCGGAGATACGGCGCTTGGGACCACCCTTGTCGATGGCTGGACCAGGTACGTCATCGAGGAGATGCCGGACGAAGACGTTCAGATTCGCATCGTCTACGCGCAGGCCGTCACCGTCACCATCAACCTTGGGGCCGATGCTCCCGAAGGGGCCGCATGCGTTGTCCAGAACTCCAGCTGGCAGACCATCGAGGGCACTTCCTTCCAGGCCGTTCCTGGAGAGACTTATTACCTTGACATCTACGCGGACAACATCTGGCCGGACAAGGTGTTCGCCAACGGCGTGGAAGTCCCTCTTGACGACAACACCGGCAAGTACAAGCTGACCGTTCCTTCGGAAAACGTGGCCATCACTGTCGAGTGGCCGCAGGCAGCCGACACCTACACCATCACCTACCAGCCGAGCGAAAACGATCCCGCTGACCTTTCCTACTACATTTACGTCAACTGGGTTTCGACCACCCAGGCCGAGGAAGGCGATGAGATCATGTTCGGCATCACCGGCGGCATCATCAGCGGCTCCGAAGTCTCCAGGGTTCTCGTCAACGGAACGGAAGCGACCCACGAGTACGGGGCCACATGGTCCTTCATCATGCCGGCCGAGGACGTCGTGATCACAATCGAGTGGGCCTCCTCTGCCGAGACGGGGCACGCGGTCACCCATGTGGTCGATCCCGCCGAGGCCGCGGGCGCCGTCACCCTGACCTACTACGACGGGTACAAGGGCCTCACCAACCCGATCGATCCCTCTTCCGTAGAGGAAGGCGTCTGGGTCAATGTCCTTGTCCAGGTCGATCCCGAGAGCGGCTATGAGCTTGAGTCCGTCACGAAGGACGGCTCCGCTCTTCTGACTTCCCAGTACCTTGGCAAGACCTACTACACCTTCGACATGGGCGCGGAGGATGTCGAGATCGTTGTCCACCTGACGAAGCCCGCTGGAGGCGCGCTTACATACGAGCTCCAGAATGACAACGGCAGTGGCGTTGCCTACTTCTACAAAGACAACGGGTCCGGCGCGCCTGGCTACCAGCAGTTTACAACCGCAGAACTTCAGTCCGTGGAACCCGGAACGGTCATTTACATTGACGCCTATCTCGATGTGAGCGGCTGGCCCATCCCGACCTCCGTCACCCTGAACGGCGAGCCGGTAACCGACACCTACGAAACCAGCTTCGTCACCTATTACGTCATCACCATGCCCGAGGGCGATGCCCACCTGGTCCTTTCCTGGGAAGAGCAGGATCCGCCCGCGGACACCTACGCGCTTACTTATGAAACCGCTGGCACCGAAAGCGGGAACGCCGACTTCTACACCCTGAACCCGGGCGGATGGATGGAACAGCTTACGCTTTCCGGTCTCGACGCAGTTCCCGCTGGCGAAATGATTTACATCGACGCCTATGAGGATGGGACTTACGCCGCGCCGACCTCAATCACCATGAATGGCGACCCTGTCACGGAAACCTATTCCGATGGGTATATCACTTACTACGTCATCACTATGCCGGAAGAGAATGCTCACCTTGTCCTTACCTGGGGCGAGTCAGGGGAGCCGCCTGTCACTGGTGATTCCTACAGCCTCACGTACGTTCCTGGCGAGGGCGATCCCGACGCCGATGTGATGTTCTTCCCTAGCTCCGGATCGGATGCCGGGCAGATTACCACCGCTTCTGCCGGTGACACCGTGCTGGTGAACGTCTGGTGTGAGACCGCGACTCCGACCGGCGTCCTCGTGAACGGAGAGCCTGCCACCCCGAGCGCTGATTACGGCGCAGGGACCTGGGAGTTCGAAATGCCCGAGGAGAACGTGACGATCACCGTTCTCTGGGAGGAGGAAGACGATCCCGCTCAGGGCAACCTCATCTGGGTGCCGGAGGAGAACGCTCCGGAAGGCGCCGAGGTGAAGTTCTACAGCGACTTCGGCGAGACGGAGATTACCTCCGCGAATCCTGGTGACCTCGTCTACATCGGGGTGACGGGCGGGAACGTCCGCACCAACGGAGTCCAGGTGAACGGCGGAGATGTCATTGTGGTCGAAATGACGGGCTACTACTACTTCGAAATGCCCGCGGAAGGCAGCGCCACGGTCACCATCAATTGGTTCATCTATTAGAAGGTAGTCCAGCAAGACGATCCGGGCGACCGCGAGGCCGCCCGTTTCCCATGAAAGGAGAAATATGAAGAAAGCATGCCTATTGCTACTGGGAGTGCCGCTTCTCGTCCTTGCCGCGTGCGGGGACGATACGGTCACCTCCGCGAGCTCTTCCTCGGGAAGCGAGGGAGTCTCTTCCTCCGTTCCGGTCGCGGAGAACTTCATCAACGACAAGATCGCTGCCCTCCGGACCGGCTTCCGGGTGGAGGGGGACCTCGTCGTCGAGGAAAGCTACTTCGCGGACTCTTCCTTCCAGGTGCCCGACGAGGCGCTGGAGGCGAAGGAGGAGCGCTACCGCGTCGTCTTCCTCTTCCAGGACCACTCGGACTACGTCGGGATCGACCGGCGGGCCTACGAAGTCCTCGAGGACGGGAGCCTCGTCTACTCGGGCGGGGAGAACGCCTATGACGAGGGGGGATACGCCGCGCTGGTGTACCTCGACTACGGGAACCAGGTCGTCCGCGGGCTTGCCGCGGATGCCGACGGGGAGCTCATCCCCTATGGGGCGAACGGCCTCATCAACCCCTTCAAGATGATCCAGAGGGAGGATCTTTCCCCTGTCGAGGGCTGGACCTTCTCCCTCGCGCCCTCCAAGGCAAGCATCTTCTTCAGCACCCTCTTCTCCCAGACGGAAGGCTTCCGGCAGAACGTCGCCTTCGCGACGAGGCGGGTGACCTTTGGGGATGGCTCCGCCTCCGCGCATTTCGTCTCCGAGGCGATGGACGGGACCTCGGCCTCCACGGTGGGGACCGAGGAGGATCCCTATCACCAGACCTGGGTCAGGAGGAACTACGAGGTGTCGCTCGCGATCGACCAGATCGGGACGGCGAACGCGAAGGACGTCATCCAGGCCCAGCCGATGAAGGCTGAGAACGAGCCGCTCCGGAACGCTCTCCAGAACATGGAGGGGAAGGAAGTCACCCTCTCCCGGAGGATCTCGCCCTACATGGACGGCGTCTATGTCGGGGAGGACTCCTGCCTCACCATCTACAACATGGGCGAGGACGAGGGCATCTACAGCCAGGCCTATTCCCTCGAGGAAGGGGAAGAGGCCCCGACCGCGCCTAGCGCCTCGGACTTCCTTCTCAAGAGCGTCCTCCCGGGCGGGAAGCTCCGGGTCCATCAGTGGAACGCCTCCCAGAACGCCTTCCAGATGAACTCTTCGAACTTCACGGGGATCGACAACGTCTTCACCTACGCGCAGGTCGCCTACTCGCTTTCCGGCCTCTCCGCGAACATCTTCGATCGGAACGAGGACGGCTCCTACACGCCGAACCTCGACAACATCCCCTTCATCGTCCGCGACGTCTTCATGTCCACCTTCGACACCTTCACCCCCGTGGATAACGGCTACGTGACGGACGTCAAGGTGTACGTCGACGAGGCGGAGAACTGCATCTCCCACGTGGAGTCCTCCTATAGCGACTTCCTCGGAAACTCCGGGACGATGACCATCTCCTTCTCCGGGCTTGGCGACTCCAAGCCTCCCTTCCCCGTCGAGATCATCTGAGGTGCCCTATGAACAGCAAGAAAACGATCCTCATCCTCCTTCCCGGGCTCCTTGCCCTTCCCCTTCTCGGGGGCGGGACTTTCCTCCTTGCCAACGGCAGCCCCGCCGTAAGCGAGATCGAGCCTTTCTCCGACGTCACCCTCGGGGAGAACATCCGCCTCATGCGGGAGGGCTTCGCCTTGAGCGGGACCATCGTCCAGGAACGCTATCCCGCCGCCTATGACGCAGAGGGATTCCCGGTGATCTCCGGGGAGCCTCAGGAGACGAACACCTACTACAACGAGATCGCCTTCAACGGGGCCGAGGAGGCGATGTCCCGCTACTCCTACCGGGTCGAGGGCGGCGTCACCATCGACGCGGAAGGACCCTACGCCTACTTCTCCGACGAAAACGGCCGCGCCTACCAGGAACGCCTCAATGAGAAGAACGAGGTCGTCCAGGATTACGCAAACCTCACTTTCGGGGACAACGGCTTCTATAACTTCGCGACGATCCTCCTCGAGGAGGACCTCGTCCTCGACGAGGACTTCGAGGCGTACGTGCGCTACGACGTTGATCCCGGGAAGGCCGGCATCATTGCCAACAATCTTCTCTACTCCCTGAACTCGGGCGCCTTCTCCCTTCCCCAGGAAGCCTACTTCCGGGTGGACGGAGGGAAGTTCACCTCCTTCTCGCTCGTCCTTTCCCCCATCACGAGCATCGACTCCCTCACCGGGGCGAGGAGCCTCATCTCCAACAAGGCCACCTTCTATATCGAGAGCCTCGGGGAGAGGACGATCGAGCATCTTTCCCCTCTTGAGGAGGATGCGGACGCGAAGAGGGTGGGAGACGCCTTCTCCACCCTCGAGGGCCAGAGCTTCCTGATGAAGGTGGAGGACAAGAGGACGGAGGAGAACCTCGCGGACAGCACCACCGAGCAAGTCGAGGAGACGATGGAGTATTCCTTCACCGGGAAGGAGCTCTATGTCCATGACGTCACCAAGACCGGACTCCCCGGCCCGGTGTTCGAGGAGGACTACTACCTCGCGCCTCGTTCAGAGATGGATCCGAGCCTATATCCCTACGCCTACGATTCCGAGTCGGGCGAGTGGGTCATCCACGAGGAAGGCATCTACAATGACGACGGGAGCTCCCCCTTCCCCGCCGGCTACTGCGGGGCCTATGTCTACGAGGACCTCCTCCCCACGATCGCCGGGGTCTCCGGCGCCTTCTTCGAGAAGGTCGGGGAGGAATATGTGTCCAAGGAGGGTTACGCCTCCCTTCTCACCGATTGCTTCCATATCGACAGGAGGCCCTTCGCGATCGACGGGATGGACGGGCTCGATGAAGTCCGGGTTACCCTCGGCGAGGATGGCGGCATCGGGAAGATCGTCCTCTCCTACGGGCTCCTTGACGGCATCATGGGGACCTATGTCTCGGGCGAGGCGACGATCACATTCTCCGGCGTCGGGTCGACCACTCTCGAGGGCCTGATCGGGTGAGGAAGTCCGTTCTTCTCGCGGCGGTCCTTTTGGGGTCCGCCGTGGTCCTGGGATCCTGCGGGAACGGGGAGGAGGGGAGTCCCTCCTCCTCTCTTTCCTCGGGTGTTTCCTCCTCGTTCCAGGAAGAATCCTTTTCCTTGTCGATCGTCGTGGAGGGTTCGGGCATCGTCCGCCTCTTCAAGGACGGGAAGGAGATCAACCAGGACAATTTCGCGGAACTCGTCGAGCCCGGGGACACCGTCACTGTCGAAGCTCGTCCCGGGAAGGGGGAGACCCTCCTCTCGCTGACCATGGGGGGAGAGCCCCTTCCCCTGAGCGGGCGCTACCACACCTTCGTCGCGCAGGAGGGAGAGAACCTTCTTGAGGCGAGGTTCGTCCTTATCGAGACGGATCCCTCGGACTTCGGTTTCCGAGTGAAAGAGGACGGGACTGCGGAGATTCTCTCTTATGAAGCCCCTGTCGAGGTTCCCTCTCCCGTTGTGATTCCCGACGAAGTCGTCTCCTCTGGGGAGAGCATCCCCGTGACGAGCCTTGGCGAAGGCGTCTTCCGGAATCTTGCGGTGGATTCCGTGAGGATCGGGAAGAGCGTGTCCTCCTTCTCCGGCGACCCCTTCCTCGATGCCTGGGATCTTGAGGAGATTCTGGTGGACGAGGAGAACGAGGCCTTCTCTTCCGTCGACGGCGTCCTATTCCAAGGGGACGACCTGGCCCGCTACCCGATCGCGAAGCCCGGGAAGGAGTACTTGGTGCCTTCCGGGACGAAAAACATCCTCGCGCACGCCTTCGAGGACGCGGGGGCCCTCGAGAGTGTCGCCATTCCTGCCGGCGTCCTTTCCGTCGGGGAGGAGTCCTTCGCTTCCGCGAGGAATCTCAGGGAGGTTTCCTTCCCCGACGGGCTGGAGAGCATCGGGGAGATGGCCTTCTCCTACACCTCTTCCCTTGAGGAAGCCATCCTTCCCGAAGGCCTCCTTTCCCTGGGGGAGGGGTCCTTCTACTCGACGGGCGCGAGGAAGGCGAGCTTCCCTTCCACTCTCAAGGAGATCGGATCCCGTTCCTTCTACTTCGCCAGGAGCCTTCGCGAGATCTATCTTGCGGAGGGACTCGAGACCATCGGGGAGGAGGCGTTCATCTCCACCGCGGTGAGCTTCCTCTCCTGCCCGGCGAGCCTCCGGAGGATCGAGAAGTCCGCCTTCGAGCTTTGCTCATCCCTCATATCGCTCTCCCTGAACGAAGGGCTCCTCAGCATCGGGGACGTCGCCTTCGGGAGGGCGAACTACATCGCCTCCGTCCATCTTCCCAGCACCCTCAGGGAAGTCGGCATCAACCCTTTCCAAGGGGTGACCACCCTCGGGAGGGAGGGGACCTTCACCATCGAGGAAGGGAACCTCTATCTCGAAATCAAGGACGGGGTGCTTTATACGAAGGGCGAGGAGCCTTCGCTTCTCGTCTATCCGTACGCCCTTCCGGCGACTTCCTTCTCCGTGCCTGAGGGCGTTGCTTCCCTTGCGCAGGACTCGTTCTGCTACCAGAGCGTGCTGAAGGAGGTGACCATCCCCGCGAGCGTCACTTCGATCCACGGGGCGTTCCGTTCCATGTACCTCGAGGCCGCGGGAGGCGCGGCGGGCAACGCCCTCCGGGTCAACTACCTGGGCACGGTGGCGGAGTGGGCCTCCGTCAACCTCCACGGCTCCGCCGGGGAGTGGCACGAAGACACCCTCATCGAAGGCTCTGTCGTCCACTGCTCCGACGGGGACGTAACGGTAGCTTGAGCCCCCGACTTCACCAAGGCGCCCGTCGAGGGCGCCTTTTTCTTGCGAAAACCCATGATGAATCAAGATTTTCCCCTTGGGTCTCTCCTGTCAGGGAACACCTGCCGATCGTCCTTCGCTATCGATCAAGGGTGTTCCTTAATTACGCAAATCCCAATCCATTTCTTAGAAAAAGAGGGCCGTTGCAGCCCTCCTTCGCGCCGGATTGCCCTTACTTGCCAAAGGGCTTCAGGTTGACTACGCAGTCCTTGGCGTAGATGCGCTTCTCTCCGTTGTCGAGGTCGATCAGCACGTAGCGGTCGTTCCCCATGCCGAGCTCCTTCATGTAGCTGAGCTGGCGGTGCCCGTGACGGGACTCGATCCTTTCCACGAGGTCGTGGTGCTCCTCTTCCTTCATCGCGTAGACGATGTCGACGCATGCCTGGTCGATCGCGAGGATGTCGAGGGAGGCTAGGATCCCGACGTCAGGGGTGACGACGGGCTCGGCGTTCACTCCCTCGCAGTCGCAGCTCACCGACATGTTCCTCATCACGTTGACGTAGGAGATGCGCGGGGCGAAATGGTCGAGGGTGGCCTTCGTGGACTCCGTCATCCTTTCCATGAACTCCTCGTCGCCGATGTCCCACTGGTCGCTTTGCCCCGGGGTGGTGTGGATCATGGCTTTGCCGAGCCTGCCGTCGGCCATGCCGATGCCGAGGTTCTTGTTGGAGCCGCCGAAGCCGCCCTTGCTATGGCCCTTGAAGTGGGTGAGGGCGAGGAGGGAGTCGTAGCGGTCCACGTGCGCCCCGAGGCACATATGGTCGAACCATTTGCCTCCGTGGACGGGGTATTCCTTCGCCCCGTCCTCGTCGAGGATGTCCACCTCGGCGAAGTCGGTCCAGCCGTTTACCTTCAGGGTTTCCCTATGGCGTTCCGTCGTGTAGCGCGGGCCGTCGTAGTAGGAGTTCGTCTCGACGATCGTGGCTTCTGGCAGCTCCTTCTCCAGGAGCTCCTTCACCCAGGGCCGCGGGATGATGTTCGGCCCGTGGGGCTCGCCGGTGTGGAGCTTGACCGCGATCTTCCCGACGAGAGGATCCCTTACCTTGAGGAAGGCTTTCCTCAGCCCTTCGGCGGATAGGTCGCGGGTGAAGTAGACGATCGACTCGGAGCCGGTCCTTTCCTCATAAGGGACGTAATGGTCCCCGCCCGTCCCGGGAATGATCTTCTCGCTCATCGGAAGCCTCCTTCTTTGTCCAGGAAAATTCTCATGTCGCCGTTCTTCCTTGTAAAGGGTGGGGAAGATGCTTCCTCTGCCTTATAGTGTCCCCGTGAAGTTCCTCCAGCTAAGCGACCTCCACCTCGGGAAGAGGCTCCGGGAGTACGACCTTCTCGAGGATGCCTCCTTCATGCTAGAGAAGGCGCTTTCGCTTGCGAAGAGGGAGGCGCTCGACGCGATCCTTGTCGCGGGGGACGTCTACGACACGGGCGCGCCATCCGGGGCGGCCCAGAAGGTCCTGGGGACCTTTCTCGCCGACTGCGCGGAGGCCAGGATTCCCGTCCTTATGATCGCGGGGAACCATGATTCCGCGGACCGGCTTTCCTACCTTTCGGAGTTCGCCCGGAGGGGAGGGGTCCATATCGCCACGGAGGCGAAGGACGTCCTCGCTCCAGTTTCGATCAAAGGGGTGGACTTCCATCTCCTTCCCTACCAAAGCAGGGCGTCCCTCTCCCTTGCCCTAGGGAAGGAGTTCTCCTCCCTCGGGGAAGGGATCTCTTCCCTCTTCTCTCTTCTTCCGGAAAAGAATGGACCTCGGGTCCTCCTCGCCCACCAGCTCGTCCTTCCTTCCTCCGGGAAGCCCTTGGTCCCCGGGGGGTCGGAGACGGCCCTTCCCCTTGTCGCGGGGGAGGATGGCTACGAGGTCGGGGGGACGGGGAACCTTCCCCTTTCCCTTTTCGATGGGTTCGACTACCTCGCCCTCGGGCACATCCACAAGAGGACGAAGGTGTGCTCCCATGGCTATTACCCAGGCGCTCCCTTGAAGTTCGAGAGGGACGAGGCGGGGCAGGAGAGGGACTTTCTCGTCGTGGAGATCGACGGGGAGGGAAAGGCCTCGCCCCGATTTTTTCCCTGGAAGCCGCTCCACGACGTCGTACTCCTTCAGGGCACCCTTGAGGAAATCCTTTCTACGGAAGGCCATGAGGGGGACTACGTGTTCGCCCTTCTCGAGGACAGGGAAAGGGTCGAGGAGCCGATGCGGAGGCTGAAGGCTCGGTTTCCTCTGGCAGCCTGGGTGGGCTACCGGAGGATGGAAGGGCGTGCCCTCCTTTCTTCCCCGAAGACCGGGGAAAGGAAGGAGCCCCTCCTTCTTTTCGAGGAGTTCCACAAGGCGATGCTCGGGAAGGAGATGGGCGAGGAGGAGAGGGAGTACGCGAAGGCAGCGTTCCATGAGGCGACCGGGGAGGGGGACAGGGAATGAAGCCGCTTATTCTGGAATTCCAGGCCTTCGAGTCCTACGCGGGGAAGGTGATGATCGACTTCAGGAAGTTCGAGGGCTCACTTTTCCTCATCGAAGGACCCACCGGGGCGGGGAAGACGACGATCTTCGACGCGATTTCCTATGCCCTGTACGGGGAAAGCGCGAGCGGCGACCGTCCGAAGGAAAACCTCGTGAGCGACTTCCGCGAGGACTACGCGGAGTGCTACGTGTCGCTGACCTTCCTCGCGAACGGGAAGGAATACGTCATCCGGAGGAGCCCTCCCCAGGAGGCGCTTCTCAAGAGGAAGTCCAGGGACGGCGCGAAAACGACAAAGGTCGAGGGGGAGAAGGTCCTCCTTGTCTCCTCTTCGGAAGGGAAGTCCTGGGAGAGGCTCCGCGAGGCGAACGCGAAGGTGGTCGAGATCCTCGGCCTCACGAAGGACGAGTTCTCGAAGACCACGCTCATCGCCCAGAACCTCTTCGGGAAGCTCGTGCAGGCGAACACGGAGGAGAGAAGGAAGATCCTCCGGAGCCTTCTCGGGACCCTTCCTCTCGTGAAGTTCCAGGACCTTCTGAAGGAGAAGGCGGACGCCCTCGGGGAAGAGCTCCGCGCGATCCGCGACGACTTCGGGAGGGAGTTTGGCCGTCTTCTTGCTAACGAAGGGTCCTTCGCCCCTCTTGCGGAGGCCTACGGGAAGGAAGGATCCCTTCCTCCGGAGCTCGACATGAAGAACGCGCTTGCGCTTCTTTCCTCGTGCCTGGAGGAAGAAGAAAAGGGCATCAAGGAAGAAGAGAGGTCGCTTTCCGAGATGGAGGAGGGAAATTGCAAGAAGGAGAAGGCCCTCAATGCCTTCCGGGAAGAGAAGAAGAATCGGCGACTATACGAAGAGGCGGCGCACGCTCTCGCCATCCTGAAGGAGAGGGAAGGGGAGATGAAGGAGGAGCGGGCCCTCCTTGAGAAGCTTTCCCTCGTCGCGGACATCCTCGCGCGCGATAAGGAGGTCTCTTCCCTCAGGGAGTCCCTCCGCAAGGCCGAGGAAAGGATCCAGGAGATCGAATCCGAAGAACTCCCCTCCATTGAAAAGGCGATCAGGGAGAAAGACGAGGAGGCGGAGAACGTCCCTCTCTGGCAGAAGCAAAAGGAGGAGCTTGCCGTCCAAGTCACTCAGGCGGACCTCTTGCTCAAGGATCTGGAGGAACTCGGGAAAGCGGCTTCGTCCTTGGCTAAGGCAAAGGAAAGCCTCGCGGCCAAGGAAGAGGAAATCCTGCAGAAAGCCAAGCAAATCTCCAATATCAAGGAACGCGTTCTTTCGCTTAGGAAGAAGCATGAAGGCTTTTCCCTCGCCTTGGCTCTCCAAAAGGAGGAGCAGGCCCTTTCCTCTCTCTTGGAGAAGAAGAGGGAGCTAGATGGCCTGGAGGAATCGCTCCATTCGCTCCGAAAGATGGAATCCTCTCTGGACAAGGAGCGCGCCTCCTGCGCTTCCCTCAAGCAAAAGGCCCAGGCGCGTCATGATGAGTATGAAAGGCTTTATCGGAGTCATTTCGCCCAGCTTTCCTCCGCCCTCGCCCTTGGGCTGAAGGATGGGTCTCCCTGCCCCGTCTGTGGATCTCTCGACCACCCATGCCCTGCGAAGGGGAAGGGGGAAGCCATCTCCGAGGAAACCCTCGAGGAAGCGAAGAAAGCGATGGAGGAGGCCGACGAATCTCTCAAGGAGGCCCTCTCCTCCCTCGCCTCCTTCCAGGCGAAGGCAGAAGCAGGACGGAAGGCACTTGAGGGTAAGCTCCTGTCCCTTTCCGGCAAGCCCTCCTTGTCCTGCGGTCTCGAGGAGGAACTGAAGGAAGCCCTGTCCTCCCTTCTCCTGGAGATCGATGGGAAGAAGCAGCGGATCGCTGTCCTTAAGAAGCAAAAGGTAACGGAAGAAGCGGAGCTTGCGGAGGCCAGGCGTCTCGAAGACTCCCTCCCGGGAGAAGAGAGCGACCTTGAGGAACTCAAAAAGGAAAGCGCCTCCCTCCAGGCCGAAGCGGCAAGGCTTGAAGAGAAAGCGTCGGAACTTGAGAAAAGGGTAGGTGGCAAGGACAAGGACGCTCTCCAAACGGAAAAGGAAGAGGCGGAGAAAAGGAAGAAGGAGCTCGAGGACAGGATCGCTTCCTTGGCGAACGAACGCGCGGAGCTTCAGAAGAGGAAGGCCGCGCTTGAGGGTGAACGGAAGAGCGCCAAGGACACTCTCCCCGGGCTGAAAGGAAGCCTTGAGAGGCTGAAGGCCGCTCTCCAGGCCTTGCTTGAGAAAGGGAACTTCTCTTCCTTGGAGGAGGCGAAGGAGCACGAATGCGAAGACCTCGCGGGCAGGAAGACGGCCGTGGAGAAATACTTCAGAGACCTTGGAAACAAAGAAGCGATCGTCTCCAACTTCAAGGTGCTTGGCTACGACAGGCTGGTCCCAAGGGAACTGGCTCCCTTGGAAGAGGAACTGGCCGCCCTCCAGGAACAGTGCCGCCTCTTGAGGGATGCGTTGGCAACAAGGAAGGCGATCTTCCAGCAAGCGCAGGAATCGGAACGGCGGCTGAAGGCCAGCTTCTCCTCCTCTGATGGGAAGGCGGAGGAACTGCTCCGCCGGAGGGAACTGTCGGACCTCGCCCGCGGAAAGCTGGTGGGCCGCCCCCGGACCGACTTCGAGACCTATTTCCAAGCCCAGGTGTTCCAGGAGATCTGTGCGCTTGCGTCCGACAGGCTTTCCCGCATGAGCGGCGGCTCCTACCAGCTGCTGGCCCACGATTTCTCCAAGGACGACGAGTCGGAGTCCCATGCGCTGGACATCGACGTCTATGACGTGGCGACGGGGAAGATCCGGCCGATCCGCACCCTCTCAGGCGGGGAGTCCTTCAAGGCCGCCCTGGCGTTGGCGCTTTCCTTCGCCGAGAAGATCGCCAGCGAGGCGGGAGCGAGGGAGATGGACTGCCTCTTCGTGGACGAAGGGTTCGGGACCCTTGACCCGGCATCCCTCGACTCCGTGGTGAACACCCTCATGTCCCTTTCGTCCCAAGGAGACAGGATGGTCGGGATCATCTCCCACGTGGAGGCCTTGAAAGGCTCGATTGAGAAGAAGATCAGTGTTCGGAAGGACCAGAACGGGAGCCGTCTTTTCGTCCAGGACTGACGCTTTTGGGCTCTTGAGGCGGGGAACGGATTTCGTTCTGGATTCCTGGAAACAAGTCACCTCATAACCACAATCAGGAAGATACTGATTGCGTATCCATCATTATCAGCCTTAAATATGCGCGGTCCCTTTTGGATATGTGTGTCGCCGGGAACGGAGTGATCGCGCGCAGGGGCCATTTTTTACCTTCGCTTTTTCAGATTGCGCCTCTTCTTCCCTTTTGCAGCTGCCTGTTTGCGTTTTCCTCCATTACTTGGCGATATTAATGACGCCTTTTGTTCTTCCATCTTCGGCCGAGGCTCCTGTCCGATGGCCTTGTGAATAAGCAGGTCGACATATTCGTCGTCCTCTGGGCTCATCCGATATCCATCGAGTTTCCAGCTTGTAAATGACCGCTTAGGCTGCCACTCAAGCTTCTTTCTCATGTAGGAAGGGGCTGAATCTGTGGTTTTCGGGTTCGTTTTTAGTCGATGGTTTCCGTGCCCCTTCCCCTTTTTGGGAGAGTGTGTGAGCCCGAAGTAGGCATAGCGGGCCTTGTCCTCTCCCACGATGTAAGAGGGATGAATAAGCCGCTTCCCTTTGATTTTTGTTTTGTGTCCCGGAAATGCCGTTTTTCTTTCGCGTAGAACAATGGGTAGCCCTCCTTTCTTCTGTATTGCCTTGGAGAAGGACGTCGTTTAGAGAGTTAGGATTAGTGCCCAACAAAATGGATTACTGGTGATTGAGCGGCAAAGGATGTTATTCATTAGGTGAAGACAAACTTTTTATAGTGGTCGTGGTTTTGGATTTGCCCTTCCTTTTTGTAAGGTGAAACTAGATATTGGTTTGCGGTTAAGGAACATAATCCATGCCCCAAGGGCATGTCGCCTTGAAGGCGGAGCGCTAAAACAAGAAGATCTCTGCCCTGAACTCATCGTTGCGTTTCCTTCCCCGGATGAGTAGAGTAGCCCCGCTCTCTTTGCGGCGATGGTCCGCAAGGCGGAAGGAGTTATCAAGATGAAAAAAGGAATCCACCCGGCCTACCACAAGTGCACGGTGACCTGCGTCACCTGCGGAGCCACCTTCGAGACGGGCTCGGTGCTCGACGAGATCAAGGTCGACACCTGCTCGAACTGCCACCCCTTCTACACTGGGAAGCAGCGCGCGGTCCAGGCCGACGGCGTCATCGACAAGTTCAACAGGAAGCTCGCTAGGGCGAAGAAGTAGTAGTTTTTCAAAAGGCTCGCTTCGGTAAGCCTTTTTTCGTAGGTCCACAGCATGATCAGGAAGAAGATCGTTCCTCTGGCGCTTTGCTTGGGCGCCCTTCTTTCCTCATGCGGGAAGAGCGCGGTCGACGCGGGCGTCTATTTGACACCCGCGGAGATGTCCTCGGCCAACGACTGGATGGTGCGCTACGAGGGGAGGCTGACCTTCTCGCCCATCACCCTCGAGCAGTACGAGGCTCGGGGAGGGGAGAACACCCTTCTCTCCGCTTCTGGGGAGAGGGCCTATCTCCTGAAACTGACCCTTACGGACATCGAGGACGAGTCCTCCTCCCAGGGGACGTTCCACGACCTTGCCTATAGCGAGGTTACGAGCTCCTATAACGGCACCCTCGTCTCCGACGTGCTCTTCGATTCCGAGGAGCCTCGTCCCGTCAGCCTTCACTTCCGGCAGGATTCCGGGAAGGCGAACATCCTTCTTAGGGACGAGTACTACGGGGAGTACCTCTTCGTCTTCGTGAGGGTGTAGCCAATCTTGTTCTTATAACACGACAACGAGAAATTGTTCCATTTTATTTTGTTTACTTTAGGCCTTTTTATAATCCCTCTTATTTTCTTATTGATTTGCGCTCGAAGCTGTGGTTTTAGTGAATCAAGGAGAAGGGTATGTACACCACACTGACATTGGCCATTATCTCGTCCCTTTGTACAACAACGATCTCGGATTCTGGTTACTGCAAAACGGGTGTTATTGATTTTTCTGAGAGTCAGCCCTCTCTCAGTGACGATGTAGTTGATTACTTGTTCTTTAATAACGAAATTCCTATGGATGGTTACTCCGCCTCCTTCAATCAGGATTCGTTGGACAGATTATTAACTGCCGAGAGCACCCTTGGTCTAATTACACCCGAAGTTGCGACTAAGATTCGGGATCAATCTTCTGGCCTTATAGACTTGGATACATCAGGTATTGATGGTTTCTATCTTGATGACGACCAAAACCCTGATCGGCCTTTTTGGCCTGGATACGATATTGAAGATCCAAATACAGGAGAACCAACGCCTCCAATTTTGGGAGGTGGCGGGGATGGGGGAATTTCAACCCTGTCCCTTGATCTTGGAGAAGGGATCACTTCTCTCCCGGAAATAATTAAACCATATGAAGAGTATACAAAAATCGCCGCTCTCATTAACCCCGAAGAGCGTGTCGTGTTTTCGGGCAATGAGACAATCCTCCGGGTTACTGACATTACTGAACCGGCTCCTTCCATCGACTTTGACGTTTGGTTCGAAGAAACCATGCCTGCAGGTAATTCGTCCAATCTCCGCAACTATCTCCGTTCTAAGATCCCTCCGAAGATAACAGATCTGGAATTAAATTCACTTGGACAGGGGGGCGTTAGCTTTAACACAGGGCATCACGGTTCGGACGAATGGGGAATGTGGTTTTTGGGCGTCGAGATTAGCCCCAGGACTTGTGCTGAAACGTACAATAGTTTAATTGCTGGTTTGGAATGGGTTCTGAGCGTCAATTTGGATATTGATAATACTTTTGCGAGTTTAATTGGTACCATTTACGAAATACTTTCGTTCCTGGTTCTTTTAGGAAACATAGGATTGGAAGTTCTGGTCAGTAAGCTCTTTAGTTTTGCTGGTTCAATTGTGGGTCGGGTTACGACTCTAGCGTACGGCCTCGGTCAATCCTTTTGGATGATGTTTAGCTCAAACGTAATTAGCTTCGTTTTGGGTGTTGTTCTAGCCCTCTTCGCTTTGGGGGCATTGGTCACTTACATGATGATGGTTAGTTGCGGACAAAGAAAAATGGGTTTAGCTGCCGGAGTTCAAATGGCGCTATTTGTGCCATGCGGATTTGTTTTTGAACCAATTACATCTGCCGAATACCATTTGTCCACATGAATAGCGAAGACAGAAGGAACAATGCATTGTTGGCGTTGTTCCCCTTTGTGAACTGGTTCATCGGCATCTGGTGCTTTGCGGTCGCGGTGATTCCCCTTGGCGTCTACGCGTCCCTCGGGACGTCACCCTGGTGGTCGCCTGCCCTCGTCTTCGGGGTGTCGGGGATTCTCGTCTTGCTCCTCGCCGTATATGGCGGGCTCCTTTCCCTGAGCCAGGAAACCTCGCCTGCACTCTATTCGTTTTTACCGCTCTTCTTCTCCTGTGTCGCTCCCTTCCTCACCTATGTGTTATGTTTCTCGGGACAGTCGGCGGACGTCAAATTGCTCCGGGTAATGGGCTACCTTTCCGTGATCATCAGCCTCATCCCAGGCGCCAGCGTCATGACATTCATTGCCAGGGATCTGCCTCCTCTTGTCGCCTTTTTGATGGGGCACCCCACCCCGAAAAGAAGATTGCTTCAACGTCTGTCCGATTATTTGAAGGGATGGTTTGTTTTCCGAAACAATCCCGAGCGGCTGCTTTGGATTGTTGGGTTCGCCATATTAATTACGTTGATTTACTACGACGAAAGGTTTGCGAAAATTCCCTGTCTCGTCCTCGTCCCGCTGGGATACCTTGCCCTTCTTATCAGGATCCGCTACCCGAAAGAAAGGCGTGGGTATTTCCTCTCCTCCTTCCTTTGGGTCTACCTACTTCTCGCCTTCTTCGTCTTCCTCGGGTGGGGCCTCGGGGTCTGGCTTTCCGCCTATAACTTTGACCTCGCGTTCTTCCCTTATATCGGCGGGTACCTTCTCCTTTGGTCCTACGACCAAGGGGATCGGCGGCTGAGGGAGATCATGGAAGGCCCCCCCACTCCCTCCGGGCTTCCCACAGACCTGAGCGAGGATTGCCGCGAAGGACTGGACCTCGGGAGCCGGCGCTAGTCCCTTCCCATCCATTGGATGGGGTAGAATTCAGCCCGAAGGAAGCATCCCATGAGCAAGAAGTTCTACATCACCACGCCGATCTACTATCCGAGCGCCTCCCCGCACCTCGGGCATGCCTACTGTTCCGTCATGGCGGATATCATCCGCAGGAGCAAGGCCCTCATGGGCTACGAGACGTATTTCCTCACCGGCCTCGACGAGCACGGGGAGAAGATCGAGAAGAACGCCGAGAGCAAGGGGATGACGCCCCAGGAGTTCGTCGACGGGGTCGCGGAGAAGTTCCTCGCTCTCTGGAAGCTCCTCGGGATCACCAACGACGACTTCATTCGCACGACCCAGCCTCGCCACGTCTCCACGGTGCAGAAGGTGTTCTCCCGCTTCCTGAAGGAGGGCGACGTCTATCTTTCCAAGTACAAGGGCTGGTACTGCGTCCACGAAGAGACCTTCTGGACCGAGACCCAGGTAGGGAAGGAGCATGTCTGCCCTGAATGCGGGCGCCCCGTGGAGGAGAAGGAGGAGGAAGCCTACTTCTTCTCCTGCGGGAAGCATCTTCCTGCACTTCTGAAGCTCTTCGAGGAGAACCCCCTCTTCATCACCCCGACGGGCAGGAAGACGGAGATGATCAACAACTTCATCGCCCCGGGCCTCAATGACCTTTGCGTCACGAGGACCACGTTCCGCTGGGGGATCCCGGTGAAGGAGGACCAGAAGCACGTCGTCTACGTCTGGCTCGACGCCCTCCTAAACTACGTGAGCGCCCTCGGCTACCTCCAGGAGGATGACTCCCTCTTCCAGAAGTTCTGGCAGGATCCTGATTCCGAGATCGTCCATCTCGTGGGCGCGGACATCACGAGGTTCCATACCATCTACTGGCCGATGTTCCTCGAGTCGCTCGGCCTAAGGGCGCCCGACCGCATCTTCGTCCACGGGCTCATGATGATGAAGGACGGGAAGATGAGCAAATCCAAGGGGAACGTCGTGTACGCCGAGCCCCTCGTGGAACGCTACGGCGTGGACGCGGTGCGCTACTACCTGGCGAGCGAGATCGTCTTCGGGACGGACGGCCAGTTCACCCCGGAGCTCTTCGTTGACCGGCTGAACGCCGACCTCGCGAACAACCTCGGGAACCTCCTGAACCGGACCGTCTCGATGATCGGGAAGTACTTCGGCGGGGACCTCCCCGAAACAAAAGCCGACCTCGACGAGGAGGACCGGAAGCTGAGCGAGGCCATCCGGGAGTGCGTCCGTTCCTACGGGGAGAACGTCGACTCCCTCAAGGTGACGGAGGCCTACCGGGGCATCATGGACGTCCTTTCCATGGCGAACAAGTACATCGACACGAAGGCTCCCTGGGCGCTTGCGAAGGATCCGGGGAAGCGCGATGAGCTTGCCTCGACGATGGGTCACCTCGCGATGGCCCTCCGCATGGCGGGCGTCCTCCTCTCCCCGATCCTCATCACGAAGGCCGGTTCCCTTTTCGAGCAACTAGGACTTCCTTCCGGCCTCCAGACCTTCGCCTCCCTCGAGGACATTTATCTTCCTGCCCTCCGCGTGGAGAAAGGAGCCCCTCTCTTCCCGCGTCTTGACGTCCAGCAGGAGACCGAATGGCTCAAGGCCGTCATGGCGGCGCCCAAGGAGAAGGCCGCCGCCTGATGGAAAACCAATTTCCCTTTATTTCGACAGGGCATTGCAGGGATTATCTTCTTTCCGGCGAAGGGGTCGTGCAGCTTGAGGACGGGCGGATCGTCTTCGTCCCCGGCGTTTTCCTGGGGGAAGAAGGGGAGTTCGAGGTCCTCTACTCCCGGAACGGGGCGCTCCATGGGAGATTGAGAAAGCTCCTCAAGGCCTCGCCTTCCCGCGTCAAGCCTTCCTGTCCAGTGCCCACCGCCTGCGGGGGCTGTTCCTTCCAGGCCCTCGCCTACGACGAACAGCTCCGGGTCAAGAGGGAGTTCGTCCTCCGGGAACTCCGGAGGAAGCTCGGGGAAGAGCCGGAAGTGCTTCCTGCGGTGGGGATGGAGAATCCCCATGGCTACCGGAACAAGGCAAGCGTCCCCGTCCGGAAGGACAGGAAGGGCCGTGCTTCATGGGGCTTCTTCCGGAAGGGCACGCACGAGATCGTTCCGTGTTCCTCCTGCGACATCGAGGATCCCGCCCTTTCCTCGATCATCAAGAAGGCCGGCGCCCTCTTGAACGAGCTAAAGGTTCCTCCCTACGATGAGAAGGAAGATAGCGGGGCCGTCCGCGGGATGCTCGCCCGCATTTCTCGGAAGGACGGGAAGGCGCTTCTCGTCCTCATTTCGAGGAGGCGTTCCTTCCCGGGAAAGAAAGAGCTTGTCGCGAGGATCAAGAGGGAAATTCCCGAGGTTTCTTCCCTCGTCCTCAACATCCAGAAGGGGAGGACGAACGTCGTTCTCGGGGGAAAGGAGGAGATTCTCCTTGGCCCGGGGTTCATCGAAGACGAGCTTCTCGGTCTTCGCTTCCGGATTTCCTCGAAGAGCTTCTACCAGACGAACCCGTGGATGACCGAGCGGCTTTATCTCCGCGCGATGGAGGCTGCCGGCCTCGGGGAAGAGGACGTCGTGATCGATGCCTACTCTGGGATCGGGACGATCGGGCTCGTCGCTTCCTCCTACGCGAAGGAAGTCATTGGAATCGAGGAAGTGGAAGAGGCCGTGAGGGACGCGGAACGGAACAGGGAGATTAACGGCAGGGAGAACTTCCGCATGATCTTGGGCGACTGTCCGGACGTTCTCTCCGGGTTCGCCAGGGAAGGCAGGAGATGCGACGTCCTCTTCATGGATCCCCCAAGGAAAGGCTCGACCGAGCGCTTCCTCTCCGCGGCAAAGGAGCTTGCCCCCAGGAAGATCGTCTATGTCTCCTGCAATCCGGCGACGCTCGCCAGGGATATTGCCTTCCTTCTACCGGAGTACCGCCTCCAGTCCGCGGAGCCCTTCGACATGTTCCCGATGACCCCGCACGTGGAGACCCTGGCCCTTTTGGTTAGAAGGGATGGATAAGAGATATTTCTACGAAACAGAGGGATTTTCTCTGCTTTTGGATTTTGAGGGGGATTCGCTGACTCGCATTTCTTTTGGCATGGGAAAGGGCCTTCCGCGTCTCCCCGACGGCCTTTCGCGGGATTTTCTCGAGGCGTATTTCCATGGCGAGGAAGAGACGCCCTTTCCGAAGGCCGGGCTCACGGGAACTACTTTCGAGCTTGACGTATGGCGTTCCCTCCTGAAGATCCCCCGCGGGCATCTCATGACCTACGCCTCCTTTGCTGAGATGGCGTTCGGCTCGAGGAAGTATGCGCGGTCGGTCGGTCAGGCCCTTGGTAAGAACTCCCTGGCGATCCTTTACCCATGCCACAGGGTCGTCGCAAGCGATCTCTCGCTCGGGGGCTACGCCTTCGGGACGGACATAAAGAAAGCCCTCCTTCTCCGGGAGGGCGTGCTGTTCAAAGGAGACAAGGTCGTCCCGGGCGAAGGGACGTTTCTTCCCTAGGCGTTTTCCGCGGGCTCTGGGGCAGGCTCTTTCTTATCCGCGCCTTTCTTGAGCCCGAAGGTGCCTTCCTTTTCCTGGCGGTTGAACTTCCGGATGATGAGGATCATCGCGGGGACGAGGACGAGGTCCGCGCCGAGCCACGCGATCGGGTTGGAGAAGGCGAGCCCCATCCACCCGGCGTACTGGGCGAGGACGAGGGAGAAGATGATGCGGAGGGTAAGCTCGACGAAGGAGACGATGATGGTGATCTCGCTTCTTCCTAGGCCCTGGATCGAGCTCCGGAAGACGTAGAGGGTCGAGAGGAGGGCGTAGCAGCCCAGCTGTATCCCGAGATAAAGGAGGACGGCGTCCTGGATGACCGGGGTGACGTTGGTGAGGAAGAGCATTACGAGGTAGGGGATGAGGGGGATGACGAGAGCCGCCATGAGGAGGCAGACGGAGATGCCCATGAGGGTTCCCCGGATGAGGCCCTTCTTGATGCGCGGGAGGTCCGCCGACCCGTAGTTCTGCCCGCAGTAGGTCGCCATCATCGTGCCGATCGCTAGGATGACGCAGTTGCTGAAGCCGTCGATCCTGCCGGCGACGCTATAGGCGGTCGTGTAGAGCCCGCCGTAGTAGTCGGCAGTCCCTTGGAAGGACTCCTCGTACATCGCGTTGATCATGTTCGCGCCCCTTTGCTGCATGAGGAGCCCGATGCCGACGATCGAGAACTGGATGGCCATCGGGATGGAGACCCTCGCGTGGTCCTTCCACATCTTCCAGTCCGGCTTCCATTCGCTCTTCCTGATGCGCGCGTAGTCGTAGCGCCAGAAGAGCCAGAAGGCGCAGAAGCCCGCGCTCAGGAACTGCGAGAGGATCGTCGCCCACGCCGCCCCGGCGGTGCCCATCCCGAAGGGGCCGACGAAGAGGTAGTCGGCGCCGATGTTGACGAGGGAGGCGAGGATGAGCGCGTATAGAGGAGTCCTCGTGTCCCCGAGGGAGCGCAGGATGTTGGAGAAGAGGTTATAGAAGATCGTCGCCCCAAGCCCAAGGAAAATGGGGAAGAGGTACTCCTTCGCGTAGCCATAGAAGTCGGGGCCGAGTTCCGTGAGGGTGAGGAGGGGGTCGATGCAGGCCACGCCGACGACGGTGAGGATGACCGAGGCGATCGCCGAGATGAGGATCGAGGTTGCCAGGGACTTCCGGAGCCCTTCCGCGTCCTTCGCCCCGAAGTACTGAGCGGCCAGCACCGCGAGCCCGCTCGTGAGGCCGGAGGCGAAGCCGAGGATCATGAAGCTCGAGGAGCCGGTCGCCCCGACCGCGGAGAAGGCCGCGTCCCCGACGATCTGGCCGACGATGACGGAGTCGACGACGTTATAGGCCTGCTGGAACAGATTGCCGATCAGAAGGGGGACGAGGAAGATCAGCATCCCCTTGATGATCGAGCCTTTCGTCATGTCGATCGTCTTCGTTGCCTTGACACCGATCTGCGCCATAGAGAACCCCCTTGCCCGAAAACCGGATAAAGATACGCCGGCCACTCCCAAGGAGTGAGAGGGGGAAGGTAAGGTATTTATGGAAAGCGGTTACACCCTTTGGCCTCCCATTTTGTTGAAAGCGCTTTCGATTCCCTATTGTCAAGGTTGGGGTTTGGTGCTTTCATGATGTCAACTTAACCGCTTAAGTAGAGAGGAGGAACCATGAACAAACTTGCTCTAACAACGGTTATGCTCGCCTCGGCGGGACTTTTGCTCCTGGCCGGGTGCGAACAAAATGACGTCGATTCGTCCAGCACGACTCCCGAGCCCGTCTCCAGCTCCGTCCAGGAAGAGGAGACATTCACCGTCACCTTCTACGACCAGGACACCGCCCTTCACACCGTCGAGGTGGAATCCGGCAAGACCGTCGAGGAGTGGGACCCGACCTCGGAGGTCACGGACAAGACCTTCGGCGGCTGGTACATCGAGCCCTCCCTCGCCCACGAGTTCGACTTCACGGTCGCCATCACCAAGGACACGAACATCTACGGGAAGTTCACCAGCTACGTCGAGGACACCCGCACGTGGGCTCTCGCCGGCAGCGGCTCCTCATCGATCCTCAAGAGCAGCAACTGGGGCGTCGTCGTGAACGAGGAGCACAAGCTCGTCAAGGAAGAGGTCGCGGGCGAGAACGTCTACGCGATCACCTTCGACGCCTTCGTCGGCGACCAGTTCCAGTTCATGATGCCCGTCTATAACGAGGACGACTCCATCTCCTGGGGCGTCCAGAGGGGCGGCGCCTACGTTCAGACCCTCGTCGACGAGGACGGGACCGAGACTTTCTCCGCGGGCGGCGGCCTCGGCGGCTCCAACTACAAGACGAACCTCACCACCCTCGTCGCGGGGAACTACACCTTCCGTCTCCACACCTTCCCGCAGTACGACCGGACCGAGGAAGGCGGAGAGGCGGTCACGGACGGCACCCTCGAGCAGATCCAGGACAACTACAACGACTACGACTACATCGAGTGGACGAGGAACGGGGATCCCATCGAGGAGCAAGCCGAGACCATCACCGACTTCTTCATCAAGGGCGCGAACATCTCGGAGTGGCAGAACTACATCAACGATCACACTCTCATGACCGCGAACGAGGACAGGACCGTCTACACCAAGGACATCTACCTCGAGGCCGGGGACCAGGTCATGTTCGCCTCCCGCCTCCAGGACACGGCCACCCTCGAGTACTCGATGGGGAACGAGTACATCAAGGCCGAGAACATCGCCGCGGACGACCCGATCCTCGCGGAGGACATCACCTCCCTCAGCGGGAGCAACATGCAGATCAACACCGCCGGGCTCTATAGCTTCACCTACACCGTCGAGACCAAGGCCCTCGAGGTCGAGGTCGACAAGGACTACGTCCGCCCGACCTATGACATCTACGTGAACGGGAACTTCGAGGACGACCCGAGCTGGCAGAACAAGGTCGGGAACGACGAGTACAAGTTCGTGCCGACCGCGGAGGATCCCGACATCCTCGAGCTTTCCTCCCCCATCACCCTCAAGGAAGGGGAGGAGCTCGGCATCCAGCTCATGGACGGGGAGGATTACGGCCCCTTCTGGTCCTATGACAGGCTCGTCCACTTCGCGGTCCCTGCCGTCGAGAACGACTACTTCCACGGCAAGAACGGCTACACCGGCAACATCGTCTGCGACGTCGCGGGCGACTACGACGTCACCATCGACCTCTACAGCGAGATCGTGAAGATCGCGCCCGCCGTCTAGCCTAGGGAAAAGGGGGAGGGCGACCTCCCCCTTACGCCCGGAGGTGGTGCTCCCACCGTTCCGGGTCCTCGTCCAGGGACCTGCCGATCGTCTCCAGGAGGAGCGAGAGCTTCTCCTCCCCGTCCAGAGGGAAGAGGACCGAGTCCCCGCCCCTTGCGAGAAGATATTCGTGGAGGCTCGGGGACAAGGATAGGTACGAGCCCCCTTCCCGAAGGACGGCCTCCGCCTCCTGGTAGGTCGAGACCTCCTCGATATCCACGCCCGCGGCCTCCCCGCCGATCCTTCCTCCGGAAAGGATCCTCCTGCCCTTCCCCGCCTCGTCGATCTTGTCCGGGTCGGTGATGAGGGAGAAGAAGATCGAGTTCGGGATGTCCGTCCCGTAGCTGACGATCGGGGAGAAGGTGAGGTTGGCTGATTCCAGGAAGCGCTTCTCGCTCAGCCGGAAGGCGATGATCGCGTCCATCCCCTTGAGCGCCTCCCTCTCCCTGTGGGGGACGAGGACGAGCCTCTTCCCCTTCCGCTGGAGGAGGGAGGAGAGGGTGTCGGAGACCCCCATCATGTCGCTTGCCTCGAAGTCGCCCCTGGGCGTTCGGTAGAGGAAGCCGATGAGGCCGGACTCCCCCCTGGCGAGCGCCTTGCCGGCGAGGTTCTGGGTGTAGTGGTAGAGGTTGGCGACCTGGAGGATCTTCCGCCGGAGCTCCTCGCTGATCTTCTGCCCCTTCACGTCGTTGAGGACATAGGAAACGGACGCGGTGCTGCAGCCCGCCTCCCGGGCGATGTCCTTCATGGTGACGCGCTTAAGCGGCATGAGAGAATCTTACACCACGAGAAAAGGAGAAAGAGATGGAGCGATTCATCCTCGAGCACCATAGCGATTCCCCCTTCTCTTTCCCCTTGGACGGCCACTCCCTCCGGGTGCGCCTCAAGGCGTGGAAAGGGTTCGCCCCCTCCCGCGTAGAGGTGCTCCATAACTGCAAGTACCGCTTCCACGAGGAAGCCTTCCCCCAGGAGATGGAGGAAATCGAAGAAGGGGAGGATTGCCTCTACTTCCAGACCACGATCCACCAGGAGGACCCGCGCTTCGCCTACGCCTTCCGCCTCTATGACAAGGAAGGTAACGTCTCCTACTTCTCCGAGCTCGGCCAGACGGAACGCTACCCTTTGAAGGAAAGCTTCTATTCCTTCTTCCAGATGCCCGCGGTGAGCGAGAGCGACATGGTGAAGGCGAACCCCCGCTTCCGGGGGCGGCTCTTCTACCAGGTCTTCGTGGACCGCTTCGCCACGAGCGAGGCCTTCCTCAATCCGCGGACGAACATGGAATGGGGGGACCCGGTCACCCCGAAGTCCATCGCCGGGGGAAGCCTCAGGGGGATCGAGGAGAAGATCCCCTACCTGAAGTCCCTGGGCGTGGGCGCCCTCTACCTCACCCCGGTCTTCGAGTCGCCCAGCAACCACAAGTACGACACGACGGACTACCTCCACGTCGCCAAGGACTTCGGCACGGACGAGGACCTCCGGAGGCTTTCGGAGAAATGCCACGAGGCGGGCATCCTCCTCGTCCTCGACGCGGTCTATAACCACATGTCCGACCAGAACCCCCTCTTCCAGGACGTGCTCCTCCGGGGAAGGGAATCCCAATATTCGGATTTCTTCCGTTACGAGGGGGATTTGCCAAGGAAAGGCCATTACGAGACTTTCTCCTTCTGCGAGTACATGCCGCGGACGAACCTTGATTCGAAGAAGACGAGGGACTGGTTCGTCCGCTACGCCTGCTCCCTCGTGGACCGCTTCGACATCGACGGGCTCCGCCTCGACGTCGCCGATGAGATCCCCCACCGCTTCTACCGGGAGCTCCGCCTCGCCCTGGAAGAGAAGAAGGAGGACTTCCTCCTCATCGGGGAGAACTGGCACGAGGCCAGCTCCTACCTCGACAAGGGCGATGAGCTGGACGGGGTGATGAACTACCCCCTGACGAAGGCGTTCCTCGACCTGGAAAGAGACCGCGACATCAGCGCATCCAGCTTCGTCAAAAGGCTCGTGGACCTCAGGATGCGCTACAAGGACGGGACGAACCGGAACCTCCTCAACCTCCTGGGGAGCCACGACACCTACCGCTTCCTCACCGAGGTGAAGGGAAACGCGGGGCGCTTCCTCGGGAGCTACGCCCTCCTCCTCTTCCTCGAGGGGCTCCCTTGCCTCTACTACGGGGACGAGATGGGGCTGGAAGGCGGCTACGATCCCGACAGCAGGCGCTGCTTCCCGTGGAGGGAAGAAGACCAAAATCCGGAGATACGAGAGGGAATGAGAAAGATTCTCTCCATCCGCAAGGAATATCTCGACGTCCTTTCCCCCGAGACGATCGAGGAAAGGGACGGGCTCATCCTCCTCAGGAGGGGCAAGGTGCTTCTCATCCTTTCCGCCTCGCCCCTCCCTCGCCCGATCCACGAAGGCGTCCGCCTTCTCTACTCCCATAGCCTCAAGGGGAACACCCTTTTCCCGGACGGGCTCCTAATCGCGCTCCAGGAGGATTTCCAATGAAAGACAAGCGCATCATCCTTCCCCTCGCCGTCCTGGCGATCCTGCTCACCGGGTGCGGGACCCGCGACACGGGCTCCTCGCTCGGGAGCGGCGGAAGCGGCTACGACCCCGACGACCCGACCGTGAAGCCCGACGTCGTCCCCGCGGTGTTCGAGAAGTTCGAAGGGGAGCTCGAGAGGAACGTCGAGATCAAGGTCCTCGAGAACGGGAACGCGGACAAGGTCGGCTATAGCGACGAGCTCTTCGACGCGTTCAACGAGGCCTACGAGGAATACGGGATCACCGCGGTGGACGCGAACATCGGCGAGTACAACGACCTCGCCCAGATGGGCCCCTACGGGACGGGGCCGGACGTCCTCTACCAGGCAAACGACATCATCATGGGCTACGTGGACGACAAGCTCGTCACGCCTCTGCCGACCTACTACATGCCTGACTACAAGGAGATCCCGGCGACCGCCTGGAAGGCCTACGAGTCCTCCGCCACGGGGGAGAAGTACACCTTCGGCATCCCCATCAACGTCCAGACCGGGCTCCTCTACTACCGGGCCGACCTCCTCCCGGAGAACTGGGAGGCGGAATGGGACGATGACAAGAACGGCATCCCCGACATGGTGGAGAACATGAACGATCTCTACCGGTTCTCCAAGATCGGGAGTAACCAGAACCTTGTGTAAACGCCGGAGCGGCGACCCCGCTCCAAGGACTGCATAAAAAGCAGGGCCCTAGTAGGATTTGTCTGCTAACAAAATCTGAAAGGAGCCCTGCATGGAGGATTTTAGCGAACTGCTCAAGGAGGCGATAGAGGGAGGGGACGGCCTCGAGGAGGCGATGCGTAAGGCCGCCGCCCGGGCGGCGAAGGAGGCGATCGAGTCCCTCCTGAGGAGCGAGGTGTCCGCCCTCCTAGGCTACGGGAAGCACGACCCCGCCGGGAGGAACTCCGGCGACTCGAGGAACGGGACCTACCAGAGGACCCTACAGACGTCCCTCGGCCCCATCACAATCGACGTGCCACGCGACAGGAACGGGGAGTACACTCCCATGGCGATCCCGCGCTACAGCCGGAGGACGGACCTCGTCGCGTCCACCGTCCTCAAGCTCTACTCATCCGGGATGACGGACGAGGAGATGCGCCTGGCGATCTCCTCGATCTACGAGGCGAGCTGCTCCCGATCGACGATATCAGCCATCACGGACGCGGTCGCCGAGGACGTCAGGCGCTTCTCCTCGAGGCCGCTCCCTGGGAGGCTCTTCGCCCTCTTCCTCGACTCCACCTACGTCCCCCTCCGCAGGGGCGCGGTGGAGAAAGAGGCCGTGAACATCGCGATGGGGGTGACGGACGAGGGGATTCCGGGGGTGACGGACGAGGGGATTCCCCTCGTCGTCGGCTACTCGATCACCCCGTCCGAGTCGGCCGAGGCCTACGCGGAGCTCCTCGAGGGCTTCCGGGCGCGGGGGCTCGAGCGGGTCGAGGTCGCGGTCACGGACGGCCTCCCGGGCGTCGACGAGGCCGTCTCCAGGTCCTTCCCCGGGGCCAGGAGGCAGCGCTGCTTCGTCCACCTCCTCCGGAACGTCTGCTCGAAGGTGCGGGCCGGGGACCGCGCCCAGGTCGCGGACGACTTCATGGCGATCGCCAGGCAGGACGGGCCGGAGGAGGGCCGCGCGGCCCTCGAGGCCTTCGTCGCCAAGTGGAGGCCGAAGTACCCGAGGCTAGCGGTCTGGTCCGAGAGGGCCGAGCACGTCCTGACCTTCTACGAGTTCCCCGCAGGGCTCAGGAGGCTCGTCTACACGAACAACAGGGTCGAGTCCTTCAACAAGCAGCTCAAGAGGATGCTGAAGAAGCAGATCCAGTTCGTTACGGAGGAGGCCCTGGAGAAGCGGATCGTCTCGATGTTCCTGCACTACAACGAGGCGATCGGCAGGCGGAGGGTCAGGTGCTGGAGGGAGATAGTTGATTACTACGACGCGAGGTGATTAGAATCCAGATGACCTACGAGGGCCGTTTACACAAGATTCCGGACACTCTCCCAAGATCCGCCACGAGGCGAACAAGGACGAGTATGGCCTCGTCTTCTCCCTGAACGACTTCTACTTCTCGGGCTCCTTCCTTTTCACCTACGGAGGATACGTCTTCGGGAACGGGGACACCGACGACACGGACATCGGCCTCCACAAGGGCGATGCCGCGGTCGGGGCGAACATCGCCCGCACCTTCGCCGGCGTCATGAGCGAGGAATGCATCGACGACTCGGCAAAGCTTGCGATCTCGGGGAACATGGCCTCGGGCAAGTACTTCGCCTCCGTCACCACGCCGGATAACTACGAGGTCATCATCAGCGCGCTCGCCGACCAGTACGAGGCCGACGGAAAGGGCAGCGCCGAGGAATGCGACGCCCTCGCCAGGAAGAACCTCCTCTCCGTCCCCTTCCCCGACCTCCCGCTGTCCGGCGATCTGGAGGACGATTCGGAAGGGTTCGCTTCCGCCCTCACGATGGGCGGCATCAACGGCTTCGCCATCAGCAGCTACACCAAGTATCCGAAGGCTTCCCTCGCCTTCATCAACTTCGCCGCCTCCTACGAGATGGTGTGCCGGCGCTCCGAGATGCTGGGGATCGCCCCCTGCCGCGAGGACGCAGCCGAAATCGCCGGCGAACTTTCCAAGCAGCTCTTCGAAAAGGTGGACGAAGGGGCCATCTACCTCATGCCCTCCCTCTCCAGCCTCAGCCAGGTGTGGTCTCCCGCCGGCTCCTTCTTCGGGGACCTCGCGGAGGACAACCTCATCCGCCCGGTCGCGGAGAGGAAGTACGACACCCTGGAGAAGATCCAGGCCGGGCTTGAGAAGACGAGCCAGAACATCTACGACGCCATCCACATCCTCGGAGTCTAGGGATGAAAGCCTTCCTTAAGCGCCTGAAGGAACTTCCCGGGAGGACGGTCGCCTTCTTCAAGGCCCTCCCGGGAAGGACCGCCCGCTTCTTCCGGGAACTATGGGGGAAGGCGGGGGACCTCTTCTCCTCCTTCCTGAATTTCTTCAAGAGCAGCAACCAGAACGTCCGCGCCTCCCTCTGCCTCATGGGGCTCGGCCAGCTCATGTACCGCCAGTACGGGAAGGGGATCGTCTACCTCGCGATTGAGATCGGCGCCGTCCTCTTCTTATCCCTCGTAGGCTTCACCTGGATCTCGGGCTTCTTCACCCTCGGGACGATCGCCGCGGACCCGTGGACGGGACAGGAAGGCGATAACTCCGTCATCATGATGCTCCTCGGGCTCTTCGCCTTCGTGATCCTCATCCTCTTCCTCGTCCTCTACGTCAGCAACGTCAAGGACGCGAGGAAGAGCCAGCTGATGATCCTCGAAGGGAAGAAGCTCCCCTCCTTCCGGGACGAGCTGAAGGACCTCCTGGACAAAAAGTTCTACAAATCCGTCCTCTTTATTCCGATTCTCGGGGTTTCCGTCTTCTCCGTCCTCCCGATCGTCTTCATGATCCTCATCGCCTTCACCAACTACGGCCCGGACCATATCCCGCCGAACCTGGTGGACTGGACCGGCTTCGAGAGCTTCGAGACGATCTTCTCCGCGACGAACATCGGCTCGACGTTCGTGAAGATCCTAGGCTGGAACCTACTCTGGGCGGTCGCCTCCACCCTCGTGAACTATCTCCTCGGGCTTCTCCTCGCCCTCCTCCTTTCCAAGAAGGTGGTGAAGGGGAAGGCCTTCTGGCGCCTCTTCCCGATCCTCGCCTACGCGATCCCCGGCTTCATCACGCTGACCGCTTTCAAGTTCATGTTCTCCATGGGCGGCCCCATCAACGACATCATCTCCGACCTCGGAGGGACGCCCATCCATTTCCTCGGGCTCGACAACACCTGGGGCGCCCGCCTCATCGGCCTCATGGTGAACGCCTGGCTGACCGTCCCCTCGACGATGCTCCTCGCCACGGGGATCTTATCCAACGCCCCCGCGGACATGTACGAGGCCGCCAGGATCGACGGGGCCTCCTCCTTCCGCCAGTTCAAGGACCTGACGCTCCCCTTCGTCGTCTTCGCGACCACCCCGACCCTCATCACTTCCTTCATCAACAATTTCAACAACTTCGGGGTGTTCTACTTCCTCCGGGGCGACATCGTCCCCTCGGAAGGGTACACGGCCGCCAACGACACCGACCTCCTCATCAACTGGCTCTACCGCCTCTCCATCGACAACAACTACTACTCCATCGGCGCGGCGGTCTCCCTCCTCATCTTCCTCATCACCTCCCTCATCTCCCTCATCGTCTACGTCCGCTCGCCGGCCTATCGCAAGGAGGGCACCTTCCGATGAACGCGAAAGCGAAGAAAGTCCTGACCGCCCTCTGGACCTACTGCCTCCTCATCATCGTCGCCTTCATCTTCGTCTTCCCCTGCCTCTGGCTCGTGATGGGGAGCTTCTCCGCGACGGGAAACCTCTATAACATCGACGGCTTCTTCGACACGAGGCTTTCGGTGGACGCCTTCGTGAAGCTATTCACCGACACGGCGATCTACGACTACCCGAACTGGCTCCTGAACACCTTCATCGTCGCCTCGCTCTCCTGCATCCTCTCCACCGTCCTCCTCATCGGGACGGCCTACGTGATGAGCTACTTCGAGTTCCGGGCGCGGAAGCCCCTCATGAAGCTGACGCTCGTCCTTTCGATGTTCCCTTCCTTCATGGGGATGACCGCGGTCTATCTCCTGATGACGCAGTTCAACCTCCTGAACAACCTCCTCGGCCTCGTCTTCATCTATTCCTGCACCGCGCCTCTTGGCTACCTGGTGCAGAAGGGCTTCTTCGACACGATCCCCCACTCGATCTACGAGGCGGCCCGGATCGACGGGGCGACGAACGCCCGCATCTTCCGCACGATCACCCTCCCCCTGGCCAAGCCGATGATCGTCTACACCGCCCTCACGAGCTTCACCTGACCCTGGAGCGACTACATCCTCCCGAAGCTCCTTCTTTCCGACGAGAGCAACTACACGGTCGCCGTCGGCCTCATGGGCCTCGGGGAGGAGGAATTCTCCCGCTTCGCCGCGGGCTCGGTGTTCATCGCCGTGCCCATCATCGTCCTCTACTTCGTCCTGGCGAAGAACATGGTGACGGGCCTGACCGCAGGCTCGGTGAAAGGATAGCGATATGGCAAAGGTGGTTCTTTCCGACGTCTGCAAGGTGTACGGAGGCAAGGTCAAGGCGGTCAAGGAGTTCAGCCTTGAGATCAAGGACGGGGAGTTCGTCGTCCTCGTCGGCCCCTCCGGATGCGGGAAGTCGACGACCCTCCGCATGATCGCGGGGCTTGAGGAAATCACCTCGGGGAAGATCTACATCGGCGACCGCCTGGTCAACGACCTCGAGCCGAAGGACAGGAACATCGCGATGGTGTTCCAGAACTACGCCCTTTACCCGCACATGTCCGTCTACGACAACCTCGGGTACTCGCTCCGCTGCTTCGGGGAGAAGAAGGACGTCATCGAGAAGAAGGTCCATGAGGTCGCGAAGATGCTCGACATCGAGGAGTTCCTCGAAAGGAAGCCCAAGGAGCTCTCCGGCGGGCAGAGGCAGAGGGTCGCCCTCGGGCGCTGCCTCATCCGCGACCCGGAGGTGTTCCTCTTCGACGAGCCGCTCTCGAACCTCGACGCGAAGCTTCGCGTCCAGATGCGAAGCGAGATCAGCCGCCTCCACCAGAGGATCGGGGGGACCTTCGTCTACGTCACCCACGACCAGACCGAGGCGATGACGATGGGCGACAGGATCGTCGTCATGAAGGACGGCCTCATCCAGCAGGTGGACACTCCGGAGAACCTTTACGAGCATCCGGCGAACACCTTCGTCGCGACCTTCCTCGGGAGCCCCCAGATGAACCTCTTCGAAGCGAGGCTCGAGGGCGGGAAGGCGCTCCTTGGGGGCGAAGGGGAAGAGCCGCTCGCCCTCGACCTTCTTCCGGAGACCTTCCTCAAGATGGAGCATCACGAGGAAGGGCAGAAGGCCATCGTCGGCATCCGTCCTTCCGACTTCTCCCTCGGGAACGAGAAGGAGAGGGACGTCCTCGTGGAGAAACTCGACCTCGTGGAGAAGCTCGGGAACGAGACCCTCCTTTACTTCCAGCTTCCCGGCCGGAAGGAGGCCACCCTGGCCTCGCTCCGCCTCCAGATGAGCGATCGGCTCGAGGAGCATCCCTCCCTCAAGATCGAACGGAGCCACATCCACCTGTTCTCCCCGAAGGACGGGGTCTCCCTAAGCCGCCTTCGCGACCATGCCTTGGTGCCTGTCCGCGTGGAGAGAGGAAAGGGCGAGGCCTTCGTGGATGGGTCGCTTTACCCTCATTTCGAGGAACGGCTTCTTTTCGAGGCCCCGGAGGGAAGCTTCGGGGCGACCCTTTCCCTTCCGATGGACGCGATCCATCTGGAGGAGGGGGAAGGGAGGCTCGTCCGCAAGGCCAGGGTCGAGGCCATCGACCAGTACAGCGGCTACCAGGCCGCCTACTTGCTCCTGGAGGACGGGACGAGGCTCACGATGCGCGCTCCCGAAGGCGGCCCCCTTCTCAAGAAAGGGGAGGAAAGGACGGTCTACCTCGACGCAGGGAAGGGCTCCCTGATCGTCGAAGGGAAGACCATCACCGGAAGCGTCCCCCTGCCCCATCCCCTCGTGGAAGCCTCCTTCCGCCTGATCGGGAAGTCGCCCTTCCTGTTCCTTCCTGACAAGGAGCTGTCCAGAAGGAAGCACTACAAGATCATCGCGATCGAGGACCTCAGGGACGAAGGCAGGATGGCCCTCGCCCTCGAGGACGACAAGGGGCATCCCCTCGGGGTGATGATCCCCAGGGAGGAGAGCCTCTACGTCGGGGAGATTCTCTTCGCCAAGCTGAGGAAATAATTCCGTTTACAATCTAGCACCAACATATTGACACTGCTAAAACCATGGATATAGTACCTTCTGCCCGACAGGGAGAAAGGAGGGCTTTCCAATGGAACAGGGAATGGAGAACTACGCCGCGGACGAGAACATCCTTGAGAAGTTCGGCCGCGACATCAACACCGCCGTCGAGTCCGGGAAGGTCGACCCCGTCATCGGGAGAGACGAGGAAATCCGAAAAGTAATCCAGGTTCTAGCAAGGAAAACGAAGAACAACGTCGTCCTTTTGGGCGAACCTGGCGTCGGCAAGACCGCGATCGTGGAGGGGCTTGCGGAGCGCATCGTGAAAGACGACGTGCCCGCGACCCTAAAGGGGAAGCGGATCTACGAGCTCGACATGGGCGCGCTCGTGGCCGGGGCGAAGTACCGCGGCGAGTTCGAGGAGCGCCTCAAGGCCGTCCTCAACAAGATCAAGGAGAGCGACGGGAAGATCATCCTTTTCATCGACGAGATCCATCTCATCGTCGGGGCGGGGAAGTCCGACGGGGCGCTGGACGCCTCGAACATGCTGAAGCCCCTTCTCGCCAGAGGGGAGATCGACTGCATCGGGGCTACCACCCTCAACGAATACCGCCAGTACATCGAGAAGGACCGTGCGCTCGAGCGCCGCTTCCAGCCCGTGATGGTGGGGGAGCCGACGGTCGCGGACACGATTTCGATCCTCCGCGGCCTCAAGGAGCGCTTCGAGACCTTCCATGGGGTCACCATAACCGACGGGGCGCTCGTCGCCGCGGCGACCCTGAGCAACCGCTACGTCACCAGCCGCTTCCTCCCGGACAAGGCCATCGACCTCGTGGACGAGGCGTGCGCCGGGATCAAGGTGGAGATCGAGTCGATGCCCACGGAGCTCGACGAGGTCAACCGCAAGATCCGCCAGCTCGAGATCGAGCGCTACGCCCTCGAGAAGGAGTCGGACGAGGGGAGCAGGAAGAGGCTCGAGGCCCTCAAGGCCGAGCTTTCCTCCCTGAACGCCAGGTTCGACGCGCTGAAGGCGGAGTGGGAGAAGGAGAAGTCCGAGCTTTCCGAGTCCAAGTCCATCAAGGAGGAGCTCGAGAGGAAGCGCCTCGCCCTTCAGAACAGCTTCACCGCGGGGGACTACGAGAAGGCCTCTCGCATCCAGTACCAGGAAATCCCGGAGCTGGAGAAAAGGCTCCGCGAGATCCAGTCCTCCTCCAAGGCGGGACGCATCCTATCCGAGGTCGTCGACGAGGAGGAGATCGCCCGCATCGTCAGCAGGATGACCGGCATCCCCGTCTCTAGGATCGAGAAGGGCGACCGCGAGAAGGTCCTCGATTTGAAGGACACCCTCAGGAAGAGGGTCATCGGGCAGGACGAGGCCATCGAGCTCGTGGGGAACGCCATCCTCCGCCAGAGGGCGGGCATCAAGAACCCCAACCGGCCGATCGGAAGCTTCCTCTTCCTCGGGCCTACCGGCGTCGGCAAGACGGAAGTCGCCAAGTCCCTCGCCGAGGCCCTCTTCGACAACGAGAACAGCATCATCCGCATCGACATGTCCGAGTACATGGAACGCTTCAGCGTCTCCCGCCTCATCGGGGCGCCTCCCGGATACGTCGGCTACGAGGAAGGCGGCCAGCTGACCGAGAAGGTCAGGCGGGCCCCTTACTCCATCGTCCTCTTCGACGAGATCGAGAAGGCGAACCCCGAGGTGTTCAACCTCCTCCTCCAGGTGCTGGACGAAGGCAGGCTAACGGATTCCCAGGGGCGTCTCGTCGACTTCCGGAACACCGTCATCATCATGACGAGCAACCTCGGGAGCGACCTTCTCCTCCACGGGGACAAGGACGGCGTGGAGCGCCTCCTCCGCCAGACATTCAAGCCCGAGTTCCTGAACAGGATCGACGAGATCTGCTACTTCAATCCCCTTGGGAAGGAAGTCCAGCGGAAGATCGTCGAGAAGATGCTCCGGGAGATGAAGGCGAGGCTCGAGGAGCAGTACTACCTCGTCGAATGGACGCCCGCGCTCGTGGACAAGGTCCTCGAGGAGAGCTATTCGCCCGACTTCGGGGCGAGGCCCATCAAGCGCTACATCCAGGACAAGGTGGAGACCCTTCTCGCCGACCGGATCGTCCGCGGCGAGATGCGGGCCGAGAAGCCCTACGTGCTGGATGCCTCAAAGGAGGGCATCTTCATCCGGGAGAAATAACCTCGAGGGGGCGGGAACGCCCCCCTTTTCTCGCGCTTTCCCGCAAGGAGTGCTATATATCCGTTATGTCGTTCCTTGCGCGTTGCTTCGCTTCCATTTCCGCCCGCGGGGACAGGAAAAGGGATTCCGTCCCTGCGCCCGAGGGAGTGGAGGAGAGAATCCTCGAGGAGGCCTTTTCCTTCGGGAAGATGAGGATCGGCCTTTACCGGAAGGAAGGACCGGAGGGGAATCCTCTTCCCGTCGCCCTCATCACCCACGGGGGAGGCTGGGTGTACGGAGGGATCGAGACGTACGCGCTTTATGGGAACATGCTCGCGTCCAAGGGCTTCCTTGCGATCATCTATGAGTATCCCCTTGCCCCCGGGGTGCGCTTCCCCGCCCAGCTCGTCGCCCTGGACGAAACCCTTTCCCTCCTGAAGGAAAGGCACGAGGAATGGGGAGCCGACCTTGGGAGGATCTTTCTCGTCGGGGATTCCGCGGGGGCCTCGATGGCACTCCAGTACGGGATCGCCGAGTCCGTCCCGGAGCACGGGATGCTCTATCCCCTCCGCTTCCCTCTCCCTATAAGAGGGCTTGTCCTCAACTGCGGAACCTACATGGGCTTCGGGGACAGGAAGGAAGACTTCATGACGAGGTTCGTCGCGAAGAACCTCCTTTGGAAGGACTACGACAGGGACGACCCGCGGCTGAATCCCCTACGTTTCATCAAGAAGTCCATTCCTCCCATCTTCCTCCTGAGCGCGGAGAAGGACTTCCTCCTCTGGGAGACCGAGTGGCTCCACGGCTATCTCCTGTCCAGGGGAATTCCCCATGAATACCGTTACTGCTGGTCGAAGGAAGGGAACCGGCTCGGCCATGTCTTCCATCTCGACTTCCGGACGAAGATCGCGTTCCGTGTCCTTGATGAGGAAACGGAATGGATGAAAAAGCTTTGCTGAAGCAAAGGCAATACTTACTTGACTGTCGTTTCCCTGCGAACGGCCAGAATGGCATATATGTTTATACTTGATAGGCCAAAATGGCCCTTAAACATAGAAGCAAGAGGCCATTGTTGGTATAGTGCTCATGGGGGAAAGGCATGAACTTGTACGAAACAAGGAAACATTACGGGCTAGCGCAGGCGGAGGCCGCTCGCATCGTCGGCATTCCGCTTAGGACCTATCGTCGCTACGAAAGCGACGATGACTACGGCGACTCGTTGAAAAGGTCTGCCCTTATTTCTCGGCTGAATGAGGAATGCGAGATAACCGAGGAGAAAGGCCTCCTGACGATTGAGTGGATCCGGGGTCAGCTACGAGACCTTTTCGCGAACCAATATAAAGGCAAGGTGCGTTTTTGCTATCTCTTCGGCAGCTATGCGAGAGGAAACCCGAAACCGGAGAGCGACGTCGATATTTATGTCTCTTCTTCATTGGGGGGCATTGCGTTTCTTGGGTTGATGGAGCGCGTCCGCGAGAGGCTTCGCAAGAAGGTCGACGTCATTCGCGACAGCGAGCTCGAGGACAACTGGAAGTTGGTCTACGAAATACTGAGGGACGGGATAAGGATTTATGGGTAGCAAGGGCGATCTTTATTACATTCGCCAAGCAATTGGGGACATGGACGTTATCCTCAGTTACACGCTTGATCTTTCTTATGAAGAATTTGCAAGGGACGGAAAGACAGTTGACGCAACGATGTTCCGTCTGCAGCAGCTGATAGAGAAAATCAAGTCGCTCTCAGACACGTTCAAACGGCAGTTCCCTGACATACCTTGGGGTGAAATCATTGGGTTTCGCAATGGAATCGTTCACGCCTATGGCAAGGTAAATTTGATGACCGTCTATGAAATTGTTTCTGAAGACATTAATGAACTGAGAGACCTTTTCCGCAGCACTCTGGATAGGTGAACGATATTTGAAGCAAGCAGCCCGCCATCGTTTCTTTAGAAAACCGATAGAGGAACAAGGCTATTTGTTCGCGTTTTCTTCCTGGGACCTGGAACGCCGGTGAAGCTCGCGGAACCTCCAGAACAGGAAGATCCCGAGGGTGAGGGGGATCCCGAGGAGGAGGACGAACCAGAGGTTGTAGCCGGAGTCGTAGTCGAGGTCGACGGCGAGCTCGATGTAGACGGCGAAGAGGAAGGTCCAGACGAAGGCGATCGCAAGGGGAAGCCCCCATTCGCGCCTCCCCCACCTCCTGTTGAAGGAGATCAGGCAAAGGAAGGAGACGGGCACCGCCCATACGAAGGCGAGCCAGCCGTTCCACCAGACGTTGTCCATGACGACCGTCGCGGCGAATATGACCGTCGCGATGGAGAAGACGAGGACGATCGCCAGGGCCGTGAGGATGATCTTGTTCATCCTGAGGTCCTTGGGGGAGATGCGCCCCTTCTCGTGGAGGGAGAGGTCGCTCTGGTCATGGGTTAGGTAGTCGAGGGTGACCCCGTAGAAGTCCGCGAACGCCTGGAGGGTCCTCACGTCGGGGAGGCCGTCCCCGTGCTCCCATTTCGAGACGGACTTGTCCGTGTAGTTGAAGCGCTCCGCGACCTCGAGCTGGGTGAGCCCGCGGGCCTTCCTCAGCTCGGCGAGGTTCCTGGCGACGATTTCCTCGAGGCTTTTCATGGTGGCTAGTATACCCTCCCTGCCCCAAGGACGAAAAAGCCGGGACCAGGCCCGGCGTGATGTCATGCCCTGTTCTTACTGGAGCTCAGGATCGGGGATGTACTCCTCGTCGTCGGAGAAGAGGGGTCCCTCCTCGGCGATTTCCTCGAGCCTCATGCTGAAGAGGGCGCCCATCGCAACGGTCTCGATAGCCTTGTCCATACGCTGTCCTCCCTTTCTGTACTCTGCTGGCCCCGGTTTTTCTCTCCCGGAGCGCCATCAATATAGGGCTTCCATATAGCGAATCAACGGGTGTTTCTTGGAAAGGCTTTTCAGTAAGCGATTACAGGAATATCTCTTTTTAGGAAATAAAGACAGCATCGAAGAAAACGCTTGATTTCATGTAATCGTTTTCATTTCGAAACCATGAGAATCTGAGGTTGCGTCCTGCCGTTTTCATTGTTTTTCATTCGCGTGCGCGCGGATAAGGCATGACTTAATCGCGAAAGGGTGGTAACTTCCCCTCGCTCCGAACTAGGAGGTTCCCAAACGAATATGAAAAACATCCGTCCAGCATTGCTTCTGGCCCTTCCCGTCCTGCTCCTTGCTTCTTGCGGGGATGGCGAAGTGAGCGCCTCTTCCTCCAGCGGGGAAGCCGAGATCGACTTCTCCCAGCCTGTCGAAGGCGTCAAGGAAGCGTTCGCCCTTCTTTCGAAAGCCCGGAACTACACCGCCTTCGTCCAGCTTTCCTCCACCACCGGGGGAATCGGGATGTACTACTGCGACTACTACACCGAGGACTACTTCTTCAGCGACGAGTACGAGGACGAGCATGGCTACGCCCTTTCTTCCGAGGGGATCTTCCCGCTCGCCATGAGGATGGACGATGAAGGATCGGGCACCATCGTCGGAGGCGAGCTCACCGGCAAGGAGGGGGACCTTTATTCCTCCGGCCTTTTCCCGACCGTCGCCGACCTCGACACCTCCTCCTGGGAGGAGGGGCTCGCGGAAATCGACCTCGGAGGGGACAAGCTCGCGAAGATCGCCCTTCTCGAGCTCTTCGGCTTCGAGCCCGACCGGCTTCTCGACATCGATAGCGCCACCGTGAGCCTCCTGGGAGGAGGGGATTCCCTGCTCGACCTTTCCATCGAGATCACCCTTGGCCTCACGCGGTACGAGATGTCCTTCGACGAGTTCGGGAGCACTGCCTACGAGCCTGTGGAAAGCTATATCGGCGGAGGTGGCTCCTCCCTCGTCCTCGACGAGAGGCTTTCCTTCGCCAAGGAAGGCTTCCTGGGCGAGAACTTCATCCGCGACGTCATCAACTACTCCACCGGCGAAAGCGACGGGACGGAACGGTACACGCCCCACTACTTCTATGGTTCCTACACCGGGGATGCCGCCCTCTATACCGGCGGCTACATGGGCATCAGGAACAAGGAGTACCAGGGGAAGATCCTCAACGGCACATACATGTTCCTCGTGGACGGGCTGACCGTCATCCCATTCTTCCAGGGCTCTTACAACAACGATCCTGACATCACGAGCCCCCATGTCTTCAACTACCCGGGGAACATGGAGCTCTGGAACAGGCTCGAGCTCTTCGCCGAGGAAGAGGAAGGCGTTTACGTCACCTACGATTCCGGGCTTCTCGCGGATTTCGTAAGCAACAACCAGACGGGGAGCTTCCTCTCGGAAATCGGCGGGGAGGCCGTGTCCCTCTCGATGTCCATCACTGATCCTGTCGCGGGGCCCAACACCATCGTCACCTTCTCCCTCGACTACAACAGCAACTACGGGGAGGGGTCCTGCGTCTATCCCTTCACCTCCTTCGGGAACGCGAACATCCCCGTGGTGGACGACTTCATGGAGGAGAACAACCTCATCTAGGAGCCCTGCTCCTCAGAGGGAACGGGAGGGCATGTCCCTCCCTTTTCTATTGCAAACCCTATCTTTTGCCGCGAAAACCCAAATTTAGGAATCAGATTATCCAAGCGGTTTTTGATGGGTTATCAGGACTTTATGGAGCTAATAACGGTGTTTTGCAGGATTTTCTTTCCGAGTCCTATGACGTCCATCCAATGACACTCAAAACGAGGAGCCTTGGCATCTTAGCCCCCTCATTACTCTGTGGCTGGCGCCTCTTTTCATCCCGGGCTCATCGAAGACATCTTCCGGTAGCAGAGCCGCCCTGTCCCGGTGCCTGACTCCTCCTCTACGACCTCCCTTCCGGGGCCGGCCCTCCTAGCCTGGATGCTAAAATGCATGTGGTTTTTCCTCCTTGGCTTTGCACCAGCGCTATTGTAGGAAAAACCTTTTGCTTACCCTCGCCGAATTCGGAAGCCGCGGATTCTGGTGTGGCCCAAGGAGCCACAGACACCACACTCAATCCCGTTGAACCGAAAAAGGACGCCCTCCCGGACGTCCTTATGGTCGGATGTGCCTTTACTCGCTGACCTTCAGCCAGAAGACGTACTGGGCGTCCCCGACAGGGAGGCCTTCGTCATCAAGGGAATCGGCGGCGCCGAGGATCTGGGTGATGTTGGAGACCCAGCCGTCCTCGCCTACGGCGATCGACTCCGCGTGGAGCTCGATCCCGATGCGGTAGGGATCCCTGACCTCGACCGCGACGCTCGCGGTGAGCCAGCTGAGCTTCCCGTCGACGTCGACGATGTCGGTCATGTAGAGGAGGCCGGAGTTCGTATCAAGCTCCCAGGCGAAGGTGAAGTTGTACTCCGTCCCGTCGGTCATGACGGTGTAGAGGGTCCCGGTGTGGTCCTCGTTGAAGACGAGCGTGTCGGGCGCGGTGAGGTCGGGGAGGTCGCTGTCCTCGCTTTGCTCCAGCTTCCAGGTGCCGACGACGTCCTCCTCCGTGATCGGGGCGACGTCGGTGGCGACGATGGTGCAGATGAAGATGGACTCGTCCCAGCCCTCGTTGTAGTCGTCGGTGAGGACGACGGCCTGGACGACGGTGTCGCTATCGACATGGCCGGCGGTCCACTTGATCGTGCGGGTCACGGGGTCGACTTCCGCCTGCAGAAGGTCGGGGTTGCTGGTCTCGATGGTGACGTTGTTGAGGTTCGCGTTGTCATCCGGCGAGCTGTGGATGCCGCTCGTCCAGGTGGTGTCGCTATACATGGCGAACGTGTCGGAGGAGCTGAGGTGCGGGTCGCTCGACCACTGGTTGACCGCGGTGAGGTAGAAGCTGTTCACCTTCGCGTCGACGACGTTGATGTCGAAGGTCCCGCGTACGACGCCGTCCACGTTGTTCCCGAGGTCGAGGGTCGCGGAAGTGGCGGAGCCGTCATACGCCGGATCGGCGATCCAGACGTTCGGGCTCCAGGTGTCCTGGACGAAGAGCCCGGGGACGGAGGTGCCGGTGACGGTGTACTGCCAGGCGTCGAGGGCGGTCCCGGCGTTCTCGCCGGTGGCCTCGATCACGAGGACGACGTCCTCGTCGTCGGTCGCCCAGCCCCTGGTGACGGTGTTCTCGAGAGGATTGCCCTGATCGTCCTCAAGGTGCGCCTCGACCGCGGTCGCGAAGTAGGGGGAGGGATCGAAGTCGGGAGTCCCGGCCTTGGGGTCGCCGTAGGAGTAGGACCACTCGAAGCTCTTGACGTTGGTGCCGCCGAGCTCGCCGCCGGAGACGAACTCCAGGCGGTCGAAGTCATAGTCGAGCTCGCCGTACTTGAACTCCTCGTAGGAGCCGGTCAGGGGGGCGCCCGCCGCGGTGAAGGAGGCGACGATCTCGTACTCGATGTGGGTCTTCTCCGTCATGTAGTTGTAGGAGGCGTTGCCCTTGCTCGGGTCGTAGGTCTTCTCGCTCTTGATGGTGACGGTGAAGGAGCCGTCCTCGTTCTGGACGCTCGTCACGTCGCGCTCGGCCTTGACGAGGTCTTCCTCAAGGTCGAAGGAGCTGCGGTAGGCGCGCCACTGCATGCGGTCGATCGCCTCCATGTCGTGGGAGTAGTTCTCCACCTCGAAGAGGGCCTGTTCCTCGGTCATCTCGCGCTGGCTCATGCCGGAGGCGACTTCCTCGACGATGTTGTAGCGCCCGCTGTAGCGGGTGGTGTCCTCGCTCTTCGTGTCATCGACGATCTCGGTCGTCGCGCCGGTGGAGTAGGGGTTGGGGATCCTGTAGTACTCGACGTAGGTGTCGACGGTGGTCAGCACCCCGTCCTCGAGGGAGTGGTACTCGTAGTAGGTCCTGTCGTTCTCGTCGGTGACCGTCGCGAGGGAAGCGTTCCCCTCGTAGAGATCCCAGGAGTAGTCCTGGTCGCGCATGGAGTCGCTGAACTCGACGTGGTTGACGCCCTCGGGGTAGCTGCTGCTCTCGCTCAGGATCCTCCCGGCGAAGAGCTCCTCGTAGTCCTCGGGGGAGTCGGGGAGGGTGAGCACCTTGACGCGCTGGATGTAGAGCTCGTCCCTGGCGACGTCGTAGAAGATGTCGTAGGCGGCGTTCCCGCCGAGCTCGACGAGGGAGGTGAGGCGCTGGCTCTCGGGAACCTTGTCGCCGAGGATGTCGCGGAGGTCCTCGTCGCTATAGGTGATGTTTCCGAAGCACTTGTAGCGGTTCAGCTTGTCGTAGGCGACGTAGGTGTCCTTCTCCTCGCCCTGGATGGCGATGTAGAAGGAAGAGGCGGACTGGCACTCGACGTTCCGGGCGACGTAGATGTCGCCTTCCTTGGCCATGGCCGCGGCGATGTCCCCGGCGATCGAGACGGGGGCGTCGGTCCCGAGGGTGACGCGGACGTGCGCGTCGACGTCGGGCATGACGAAGGTCGCCTTCCCGTCGACGACCTCGATCTCGACCCCGTTGACGGTCAGCTTCTGAAGGGTCCAGCCTTCCTCGAGGGTGATGGTGAGGGTGACGGTCTCCCCTTCCTTGGCCTCGGTCTTGTCCGGGACGATGGTGATGCCGGGACGCTCCTCGACGTCGACCTTGTAGGTGAACTCGACGGGCGGGACGCTCTCGCTCCCCGAGGTCTCGCCCTGGGAGCCCTGGCTGCCTTGGGCGCTCTGGCTGCTCTGGTCTTCGCCGCTCGAGGTGGAGGGGACGTCCGTGTTGCACGCCGCGAGGGCGAGCGCCGCGGGAACCAGAAGGAGAAGTAGCTTCTTGGAATTCATAGGTGTCTCCTTGTTTCCTTAATCCTTAGAAAGTGAAGTGCTAGTAGGCGATTTCGGGAAGCTGGAAGACGGCGACCGTGTAGGGGTCGCTCTCCAGACCGCCGATGAAGTGGATCATGTCGCCGGCCATGGTGATCGTCATCGTGTGGGGGTTGAGGGTGGTGGATTGGTTCTGCCAGCCGAGGATGTCGTAGACGAACTCGTCGCCCGAGCTCGAGCTGTACTCGTACTGGAAGGTGATGCTCCCGATGGAAGCGCCCCCGTCGTCATCGCCCGTGACGATCGCGGTCTTCCCGGGGATGAAGGTCAGCTGCATGTCCTGGCCTCCGAGCCGCCAGCTCTGGAAGTAGTCGACGGAGACGAGGTAGTCCTCCATCGTCGTCTCATCCTTGGGCGCGAGGACGCGGACCTTGTGGCGGTAGCGGATGATTCCCTCCCCGTCCTTGATGATGATGGCGCAGATGCCCTCTTCCTTGGGAATGAGGGTCCAGCGTCCCTCGGACCCCTCCGCCTCGAGCATGTGGCCGTTGACGACCTCGATGGTCGTGCCCGCGAGCGGGGTGTTGTCGGTGTAGGAGAAGCGGATCAGATACTCGTGCCCGATCGCAAGGGCGCGTCCGACGGCGATCTCGATGAGGGCGTCCTGGGAGCTGAACCCATAGGAGTAGTCGCTGATGTCGAGGGCGGGGTTGTGGCTCGAGGAAGCGGAGCCCTGGCCGCTGGAGCCGCCTTCTTCCGAGGAAGCGCTGCCGGAGGCCGAGGTGGGGCCGCCTCCCGCGCAACCGGCGAGAAGAAGCGGCAAGGCCGCCAGAAGCATTACTTTCGTTTTCATTGGCATTCTTTGCGCGTAACCTCCTGTATCCGGAATATCCGGAAACCGTCGGCAATCTACACCGGGGCGGGACGATGTCAACGGAAAAACGCTATGGGGAGCCTCATTTATCGGAGGTATGCATGCCTTTTCGGCGCGATTTCCGTTGACATTGCCCTTCATCTCGCGAAACTTGCACGGGAAAGGAACCCATATCCGACCAAAAATGAAGAAAAAAGTCATATTGCCCCTGTTTCTTGCGGCCGCGGTCCTCGCCTCCTGCGGGAACGGGGACGTCTCCTCGAGCGGCTCTGAGAGCGGGGATAGCTCATCCTCCGGAAGCATTTCCCAGGGCTCGGGAAGCGAGTCCCAGGGCGGGGGCGAGACCGATGACAAGGAAGACCTTGGCGCGATCATGGCCCTCATCGACGAGGCCAAGGCGGGGAGCAACTACTCCTACGGGCTTTACGACGGGGAGACGGTGAGCGGGAAGATCGTCCTCACCAAGGACTACATCTACGACACGACGAGCGACAGCGCCTCGATCGCCCTCGACTCCTACGAGGGCGAGGGGAGGCTCCTTTACTCCCTCGTCCGCGGGAGCGCCGGCTACGAGGTGAGGAACGCCCTCACCTATGAGGACTCCACCGGGAAGGCCCGGCCATACGCCGCGACGAGCGAGCTCGACTACCTCAAGCTCCTCGAGGTGGAGGGGGTCGACTGGAGCGAGGACGCCTTCTTCTACCAGAGCGGCTCCTACCTAAGCGAGGACGAGGACATCATCGCCATCTTCGCGAACATGTTCGGGCTGAGCACCCAGGTCCCCGGCATCTTCCGCGTCGCCCTGTCGCTCGTGGACGGGGATTCCGTGAAGGTGAGCTTCGCCCCCTCCTTCACCGAGGGGAGCGACATCGAGCTGATCGACGGGACGGTCGGGATCATCGAGGAGGTCGGGACCTCCTCCGAGAGCAAGGTGGAAGACTTCCTCCTCTCCTGGTCGCTTCCTGAGGAGTATCTGACCGAGCAGATGCTTTCCCCGGTCGCGGGGAACCTCGTCTCCTACGAGGCGAACGTCAGCGTCTATCTCGACGACGTCATCTATGACGTCCCGAGCGACATCCTCGCTACCTACGACATCGCGGGGGAGGAGCGCTCCATCACCGACCGGAGGGGAGAGGTCCCCGTGGAAAGCCGCTACCAGGCCGACGGGGAAGGAATGCTCGAGGAGGTTTATCTCGGGCCGGACAACCTCCTGCATCACGTCTCTTCCACGGAGAGCTACGCCTCCTCCGTCCCGGACTTCCTCTCGCTTCTGGAAGGGAAGGCCTTCCGCAAGACCGGGACCAACGAGTACCGCTACTTCGGCTATCGCTACGACGAGATCGCCACGAAGATCGGCGGCTCCGAGATCGGGATGGGGGTCGTCATCGAGATGACCGCCTCCCTGGACGAGGAAGGCAAGCTTGCCCATATCGAGGCCATCTCGCGCGACGTCCAGATCGGGGACGGCATCTTCCACTATGAGATGAGCATCGACTTCCTTGAGGGCGAGCCCCTCGCGGAGGTTGCTCCCTACAAGGACGGGAGCGACGACGAGAGCATCGGCCTCGCCTTCGAGGACCTCGACGAGACCGGCGGCTATAAGCTCGTCGCGACCAGGGCGGGGGACGAGACCTTTCCCAAGGCCGTGACCGTCGCCGACGACATCATCCTCTACGACACCGCCTCCACGGACACCGCGCCGGGAGGCGACTACGGGATCATCCACACCTACAGCGGCTATGTGTTCGCCAACGACAAGGTCTCTCCCTTCGTCGTCGATGAGACGGAGGACGGGCTCGTCGCCCGCCTCACCGACGAGGGGGTAGGGGCGCTTTCCCTGGCCGACTACCTCCCGGTAAAGGGGATCGACCCGCGCGCCCTCGCCTTCGACGGCACGGGCGAGCACATCGTCCCGAAGGCCGGCATCAAGGGCTTCAAGGACCACCTATTCCTCGGCCCCAACGGCCAGTACATCGTTGACTCCACCCTGTCCTTCGACTACAGGGACGGGAAGGTGCAGGGCTACACCTACGGCACGGACGGCTTCGGGGAGGAGAAGGTCGAGATCACCTACGGGGCGACCCTTCCCTCGGACATCGACTTCAGCGCGATCCGTGGGTCCTTTGAGAGGCCGACGACATGGTCGAAGGGAGAGCCGGATGTCTATGAGAAGCTCGTGGGCATCGAGTGGGTCGGCGAGGAATGGGCGGACAAGATCCCTTACCTCTACGACCCCTATCTTTCCGGCTGGTGGGATTTGAGCAACACGGATCCCCTCGTCTCCTTTGAGATCTTCAATGATCGCGACCTCGTTGGGAGCGAGAAGAGCCAGGAGTACGCGGAAGCATACAAGGCCCTTCTCGTGGAGGAAGGGTTCGTCTACGGGGACATCTCCAAGTCCTGGGGGAAGGCTGGCTACGGGATCCACATCGAGATTCTCTATAGCGAGTCCTCTATGTTCAGCCTCCGGATCTGGAACGAGTCCATGTGGCATTGGCGTTCCTCCACGGAGAACCTCGAATAAGGAAAATCCCGAAATCTCCGTCAAAGCCGCTCGAAAGGGCGGCTTTTTCTCCATCGTTGCAATTGGATTTCCCAAGGGGAGGGGAGAGTCTTAAAATACTTGGAGAAAGGAGGTACGTAGAAAGAAAAAGACTATGTACATAGAGGAAAAAAGATCCTCGGCACTGGCGATGGCCCTCAGCGGCTTCAACTACGTGTTCCTGGATACTTGTTCCCTGATGGACGACGAGTTCCCGGAATTCATGGAAGTGCTCAAGGATTCCAAGGACTATCTCGACAAGAATGTCCACATCGTGCTGCTCGAGCAGGTGATGAACGAGCTTGAGAAGAACAAGCTCTCGACCGATCCCGAGCCGCGGATCGGCGCGATCCGCGCTCTCAAGATCATCGCCAAGGACTCGGGGCTCTTCGGGAAGAAGATACTGGAACACTGGAAGGCGGACCCAAAGGAAGAACAGGAGTTCGCGGATAACGTCATCACGAACCGCGCGAACACCCTCCGCCTCAACAGCAAGGTGATGGTGATCACCCAGGACAGGAAGCTCGCGCGGGACCTCCTCCATCTGAACGAGATGGAGTCCCAGCACGGGCGCGCCCTCAAGGTGTTCACCCTCCTTCCCGGGGGAGAGATCGGGCCCATCAAGGACGCGATCGCCCGCGCGAAGGGACAGGGAACGAGGGCCGCTCCCAGGACCGAGGTCCGGAGGGAGAGGAAGGAGCCGCGCCTTCCCGAACGGAAGGAAGCGAAGCCCCAGGAGACGAAGGCCGCTCCCATGCCGGCCAGGAAGGTCAGGAACCCGAAGACCCTCACCGACGTCCAGTCGGAGCTGATCGCCAAGAACGCCGTCGTCGGGGCGATGGTCAAGAACCCCGGCTGCCCGCGCGACAAGGCCCTCAAGGCCGTCCGCGAGCAGATGGAGAGGATGAAGAACGCTCCCAAGGCGGAGCTGGAGGCCCTCTCCCTCACCTACGACATGCCCAAGCTAGTCGAGGCGGAGAAGATGCTTCTCGCCGAGATCGAGACACCAGGCAAGAAGGAAGCCCCCAAGCCTTCGGAGAAGCCTCAGGAAACGAAACCCGCTCCCAACGAGAACTTCGAAAAGAGCTATCCCGAGCGGAAAGGCGGCCGTCCCCGCGGAGACGAGGAAATCCCCGTCTTCACCGCGATGGAGGGACGGGAGAAGCCTCTCCCTGCCAGGAAGGAACTTCCTCCCCAGGAATCGCTCCCCAAGCCGTTCTTCGAGTTCGGGCCGACCCTTGAGGCGGCGATCGCCAAGAGCGTCGCCCACGAGGGCGGGATGGTCCGCGGGACCGGGGTGCCCTATCTCCCCGCCGTCCACGGGCCCTTCGACCTCACGGAGGACGTGGTCCTCGCCGCGGTGAAGGACATCTCCTTCGGCCCTGGCGAGAGGAAGTCCGTCACCATCAAGGGCGCCACATTCATCCTCGAGAAGGGGAACAAGGGGGACTACAAGGCCGGCTACCAGAAGCCCGGGCCCAAGAAGGCTCCCGCCCCGGAAAAGAAGGAGGCAGCGCCCAAGCCCGAGGCGAAACCCCAGGCCAAGCCTGTTCCGAAACCCGAGGCGAAGCCTGCGCCTGAGAAGAAGGTCGCGATCGCGAGGAAGCCTGCTCCCAAGAGCGACAACCTCGTCCTCGCCCTCAAGCACGAGCAGATCGTTCTCGCCAACCTCGGGAATCCCTCGGTCACCATCGAGAGGAAGCTCAAGGACCTCGACGAGCAGGAGGAAAGGCTCCGCGCCTTGAAGCCGAGCGAGAGGACCAAGCTCAAGCTCGGGCTCCGCGCCATCCAGCAGGAACGCGCGAAGCTCAAGAAGTAGCGAGTCCGGCCGCCTTCCTTCGGGAGGGCGGCTTTTCGTATCCCTTATCAGGGATTTGCAGGGTTTCCCTTTTCAAATTCAATCTGCCCGTATTGCAGAGGTTTCCTTTGCCAAGAGAAAAGGCCCTCCCCGAAGGAAGGGCCTCTTGCAGGTGATTTCGCCTTAGTTGGCGCTCGGCTCGCTCGTCTCCGTGCCGCCGGTCTCGCCGCCTCCGGCCACGGGTGGGACGATGGCGCCCACGTCGGGTACCACGGTCTCGCCGACGCCGTCGATCATGGTGATCCAGTGGAGCTCGGCGTTCACCGCGTAGGAGGCGAGGTCAGGGATGTAGATGCCGCCCATGCCGTACATCATGATGTCGATGTAGATGGAGCCATCGACGATCTCGATGGTGATGCTGTTGATGAAGTCCTTCCAGGTCAGCCCGTTGGAACCGACGAGGTTATAGGTGAGGTTATAGGCCATGTCCGGGCCGGTGAGGGGGTGGAGGGCGATCATGTCGCGGATCCAGTCCTCGCTCTCGCCATAGGCGGTCGGGAGGGCGACGTGCGCAAGGGTGCCGTCCCCAAGGTCGATATCGGTCTCGGCCAAGGAGTAGTCGATGCCCGCGTGGAGCTCGGCGGTCTGGTCGGCGACAGTGAAGGGGGCGGGGATCGTCCCGACGACCTGGCCCGTGGTGTCCACGAGGTCGGTGCTGATGCCCGCGTCCCAGATGCTGGCCTCCTCCATGACGAGGCTCACGTTCGCCGGCGCCTCGCCGACGGTGCCGGTTTCCTGGTCGAAGTCGAGCCCGCTATAGCCGTAGATGTTGCCGTCCGAGGCGTTCTTGTAGCCGAGGTAGGCCCCGTCCTCGCGGACGCTGAGAGTCTCGTCGCTATCGACGTAGGTGGTCCAGTAGTCGTCCGTCTGGAAGTTGAACAACGCCGCGGTCTCGTAGATCTCGTTCGCGTAGGCGAGGACGTTCGGGTCGTTGGGGTAGAGCTCGACGGCGTCATCGACGGTGATGTAGCCGGTGGAGCCGTCCGTGTAGCTGACTCCGACGCCCACGAAGGCCCAGGAGGTCATCTTGTAGCTCTTTTTGGCGCCGATGATGTCGGCGAAGAACTCGGTGAGCGGGTCGAAGGAAAGCTTCGCGGGGATCCTGTCCTCCTCGATGGCCTCGTCGACCTCGGCGATGCTGGTGGCGTTGATGTCCTCGATGTAGAGGGTGGCGATCGCGTTGTTCTCCTTCGGGATGTTCCGCATGTAGAAGGACATCGCGAGGGCCTCGACGGCCTTGCCGCCGCGGGCGCTGTTCTCCTCGGCGGTCAGATGCTCGACGTAGAAGTTGTAGGTGCTGGCCGAGGCGGCGTCGCCCCCGCGTTCCTCGAGGATGTCGGCGACGCCGTAGACGCCGGTTGCGGCGATGAGGAGCGCGTCGGCCTCCTCATAGCCGATGGCCACCATGTCGTAGGGGTTCCCCTGGTAGTCGGTGACGGTCACGTCCTTGAAGGAGGCGGCTGGTAGCGAGGGCTCGACGCCGATCGTATAGAGGGAGAGGTCGGCCATGATGCCCGGGTTGATGACGAGGTTCTCGCCCGTGCCCGCGGCCATGTCGTAGTCGTAGTCGTAGCTGTAGGTGCCGTTCGAGAGACGGAGGTAGCCTCCCCCGAAGGTCTCGCCGGCCTCGGTGTTGACCTTCCACTCGTCGGTGTAGACGTAGTCCTCGTGGTGGAGCATCGAGGACATGAGTTCGTCGTTCTTCCGGGAGTAGAGGCTCGCGGTGTAGTTCAGCCCGATCGTGGCGGCGAACTCGCGGATCTCCTTGTTCTCCTGGCTGATCGCGGAGCCCCTCCACTGGCGGGGAGTGCCGCCGACGTTGAGGGTGATGAGCCAGTCGCCGATGCCCGTGACGGTGAGGACGTCGTCCTGAATGCTCACGATGTCAGGAGTGGTCGTGGTGACGGTGAGGGCGTATTCCTCGACCACCTCGCCATCCACGTCGTAGACGGTGATGTGGTCGCGGATGTTGAGCGTGTCGCCCACCGCGAGGACGATGTTCTGGTAGTCCTCGTCGACCTCGATGTCGTCGATCTCGACATCGGGGACGAAGATGCTGCTGGATCCCTCGTCGGGCTGGCTGCTCGTGACAGTGGACGTGTCGCAGCCAGGCAGAAGGACGGCGGCGCTCGTCGCCGCGATCAGGGCCAGCACGGGAATTCTCTTTCTCATGTGGTTATTCCTCCGATGGAGTGGAGCATATGGGGGAAGTTATGGAAGTAAACGAAAAGTTCCATTAGGAAAGCGCTTTCATGGGAAATTGAAAAAAGCACCCTCTCCAGGGTGCTTGGGGGACTGCTAGGCCGCCTGGTCCGCCCGGACCTCGTCCTCGAGTCCGGCAGGGACGTTGTCCACGCCGATGTCGGAGAGGACGACCTTCCAGCGGATGCCGTAGCTGGCGGTCCCGGCCGCGTCGCTTGCGAGGTAGAGGAGCGAGACGCTCATCTCGATCGTCCCGGCCGCCTCGTCATAGGCGATGCGGAGGGGGTCGACGAGGTCGTCCCACCAGAGGCTGCCCGCGGCGAGGGTGGTGATGTTGTAGGCGTCGAGCACCCCGCGGAAGGGGATGAGGCCGATGAGGAGGCGCTGGAGGGCGCCCTCGTCGTCCCCTTGGCTCCCGAGGAGGGCGACCGCCTTCCCTTCCTCCTCGACGACATTGAGGGGATCCGTCTTGCCGAGCGTCTCCTTCGTCCAGTCGGCGAGGGTCAGGGGCGAGGGGGTGAGGGGCTCCATCGGGCCGACTTCCGAGCCGATCCCTTCCTCCCAGATGCTCTCGAGGCCGATTTCCGTCGGGGCGGACCACTTGGCCTCCTCGCTCGTCCGGCTCGTCCCGGAAAGCTTCCCGCCGTAGGGGAGGTAGAGCACCTCCTCGCCGGTCCCGAGGTTCTTCGAGAGGTGGGTGGTCGCGTTCACGTAGGTGCGGTAGCTTCCGAGCTCCCCGGGGAGGAGGCTCTGGACCTGGCTGACGATGTAGGGGTCCTCGGTCTTCTCCCAGAGGGAGTAGTCCGTGTCCTCCGCCGCCCAGGTGCCGACGCTGACCTCGCTATCCATCGTGTAGGGGGTCTTTCCGGAAGCGATTCCCGCAAGAACCCCGTCGATCGTCGGATTTTCAAGGCGGGCGGGCTCGGATCCGCTTTCGATGTAGTTGACCACGGGCTCGACGAGGCCGGTCTCCCCGATCGCGGTGAACTCGAGGTAGAGGAAGTCGCCCTGGAGGCGGGCGGAGGAGCCGACGATGTCGACCCCGTAGGTGTTCCCTTCCTCGTCCTTGATGACCTCGGCGTAGTAGCTGGCGTCGCTGACGCCGAAGTAGCCTTCCACGGATGCGAGGCTAAAGCCGCTCAAGCCGTAGTAGAGGTAATCGTCGACGGCGAGGGAGGAGATGGCGACCCTCGTGGGCATCCCGTTCTTGTCGACGACGTCCGTGAGGGCGTTGCTCAGGTCGGGGAGGTCGCTCCCGTAGGTAAGGATCGAGAGGTCGCTGTAGCGGCCGGGCAGGACCTTGAGGTTCTGGAAGCCGATCTCTCCGGCGGCTCCGCTTTCGACCGCCTCGATCTCGTACTGGTAGGTGTGGCCCGCCTTGGAGCGGAGGAGCCCTCCTCCGATCGCGAGCGACCAGTAGTAGTCCTTGTCATGGACGGTGAGGTCGAGGTAGCCGTACTGGCCGGTGTCCATGTCGATCATCAGCCCGGCGCACTGGTACTGGTTCTTGATGGAGGAGAGGATGGCCTTGGCTTCCAGGAGTTCCTGGGAGACCGCCTTCCCCTCGAAGCGGCGGACCGCCGAGCCGGAGGTGACGCGGATCGCGAAGTCCCCGGCGGAGATGAGGGTGCAGTTCCCGTCCGCGTCGATCGTGACGTTCGGGGTCAGGGGCTGGAAGGAAAGGGGCGCGCCCGGGGGATCGGTCTCCAGGTAGTCGGCGATATGGAAGGGGACGCCGATCGCGAATTCCGTCGGGCAGTCGTCGACGCGCCAGATCTCGTCCGCCCCGACCGCGGAGGAGATGCTTTCGCTCGCGCTTCCGGAGTCGGGGGTGGTCGAGGAGACGTCGCCCTTATCCCCGCAGGAGGCGAGGAGGACAAGCGAAAGAACGACGGGAAGGATCGTTCCTTTCTTCATCTTAGGCTCCGTAGGCGTCGTTGTTGACGAAGTGGAGGGTGATCGTGCTCTCGGTCTGGTCGACGACGGAGAAGGTCCAGTTGAGGCTCGTCCCGTCGTTGAAGAACATGCCCTTCCTCTCGAGTCCGGTCTCCGGGTCGATGGTGTCCGGGTTCTTGAAGAAGTCCCTCATCTTGTAGGTGGAATAGGTGCTGCCGCCGTAGCGCTCCCGCTCGGGCATGCTCATCTCGTCGGCGAACTCCTCGCTCCCGAAGAGGTTGGTCATCTCGCCGAAGAGGTTGTAGTACTGGGCGTTCCCGTAGAGGCTGTCGGTGCCGCCGGCGAGGATCGCGGAGATCTCGCGGTAGGGGGCGCCCGCCACCTTCTTGCCGTCGAGGGTGATGCGCTCGCTCCGGCTCCCGGTGTTGTCGGTCAGGAACTCGCTGGCGCTATAGGTGACGCCCTCGATGGTCTCGGCCTGGTCGCGGATCTCGTCGGTGTACTCCCAGCGGGCGACGCCGTTCTCGGTGACCTGGGTCCCGAGCCTCGCGTCGACATGGAACACCTGGAGCCCGGGGTACTTGTAGGTGCCGCCGTGGGCGTTGAAGTTCTCCTGCTGGCTCCACTCCGGGTAGCCGGTGCTGTCCTTCTCGTTCACGCCGGTCGGGGTGTAGTACTGGAGGATGAGGTACTCGTCGTAGGGGGTCTCGTTCCAGGGGTCCTCGGTGGTGTTCCTCACGAGGAGGAGGTCGCCGGTGTCGGTGAAGGACTCGAGCGTGATGGTGAAGTCGTCGCTGGAGCCGTCGACGACCTTCAGGTGGACGCCGTTGGCTTCCTCGTCCTCGGCGAGCCAGTTGAAGAGCATCTTCGAGTAGCCGTTATGGTCGCCGACGTTCATGTCCATCATGTCGACGCAGCCGGCCACGCCCTCGGAGTTCCCGCCCGTCGAGCTCTCGTCGTAGGAGTAGTAGTCGTTGAGGCCCATCTGGTGGCCGTTCTCATGGATGATCGTGTGCGCGTCGATGGGAGGGTTGTAGTAGCTCTTCTTCATCATGTCGTACTCGCTCCAGAAGAAGCGGTTGGGGTCGGGGTCGTTGACGTCCGCGGACACGTTCCGATGCTGGTCGATGGTGGTCGTGTAGTTCCACCAGATGTCGGAGGCGTTCTGGTTCTCGCTGGTGTTGGCCTTGGTGGTCTTGTAGATGAGGTTCACCCCGTCGATCCAGCCGTCCTTGTCGTAGTCGTAGTCGGTCGGGCTCTCGCCGGTCCGGCGGAAGTAGTCCAGGGCGGCCTGGTAGCAGATCTCCGCGGACGCCTTGACGCCGATCCTGTCGGCCTCGTCCACCGTGTAGGTGGAGACATAGGGCTCGCCGACGTGGCCCTGGATGTCGAGAAGGCCGTAGGAGCTCTTGTAGTAGTAGCTCTTGAGGGACTCCCAGCCGGTCTCCTCGCTATCGCCGAAGAAGGCGGCCTCGATGTCCGCGAGCTCGCTCTCGGTGAAGCTGTTGCCCTCCACCATGTCCCTGAAGATGACGGGGATGACGAGCATCTTCGGGGTGCCGTAGGCGGGGAACTTGCCCACGCCCAGGGAGCCGATGGCGGCGTGCTTGCTCACCTCGGTCCCGGCGAGGTCCTCGTGCCAGTAGGACTTGTAGCCCTTCCCCTCGGAGGCGGTCTCCGGGGTCGTCTCGTAGACGGTGAAGGTGACGTCGGCGTCACGCTGGATGACGAAGGCGTTGCAGTTGTAGGTGCCCGCGGGGAGGGCGTCCCCGGCCCCGTACGTCTTCCCGTCCTGGTCGGTGATGGTGAAGGTGATGTAGTTCGGGACGTAGGTGTAGTCGGTGGTGACGCCCCGGTCGGTGTACTTCACGGTCGGGCGGCAGCCGTCGAAGAACGTCGCCCCCTCGGGGATCGAGTCCCTCTCGAGGGTGAAGGTGACGTAGCGGCTGGGCGTCGCGACGGAAGAGCTTTCCTCCCCGGAGCCCTCGCTTACGGAAGGGCTGCTCGAGTCGGGGTCGGTGACGCAGGAGGCCAGCGCGAGGACCGCGAGCGCTGAGGCCATGATCAGTGCGGGTTTTTTCATATCAGAAAGAAAAATCTCCTTTCGCGCCGGCAATATACCCGAAAGGCTTTCCCTTTCAAGGCTTATTTCCCGCCTGAGGAAAGGAGGGGTATCATCCCCCCATGCGGTTCGACTGGAGGAAGGCCCTGATCAGCGGGGGGATCGCCCTCGGACTTTTCCTCCTCGTCTTCCTCGCCGTCTACCTCGGCCAGGGGCTGGCGCGGGCGGGGGCGGGGGAAGGCCCCGCCTACGAGGGCTGGTGGCACGCCTACGACATCCTTTCGAACGGCTGCTTCGCCGGGGGAGCGGTGCTCCTTGGCTTTCCCGCGCTCCTCTGGGTCGGGAGGACGGGGACCTTCGACGTCTTTTCCTATAGTTTCTACCGCCTCGCGGAAAGCTTCCGGAAGAGCGGGGAGAAGAGGTACGCGACGGCCGCGGACTACCATCTTGAGAAGATGGAGAGGCGCTCGCGGAACAAGCCGGTCCTCTGGCCCTACTTCGCCCTCGGGGCCATCGCCCTTGTCCTCGCGATCGTCTTCTCCTCCCTCGCGTAAGCGCGCGTTACCTCCTTTATGACTTCCTTCCGGCGTTGGCTAGAAAAGGAAAATAATCGTTGACATGCGCGATGTTCTCCGGATATTAGCCGTGCGGATTTTTTCCGCGCTCATTTAGTAAGAAAGGAGAAATCGCCATGAAAAAGACGATTGGACTGGTGCTCCTAGCAGGCGCGGCCATGCTTCTGGCAGGCTGCGACCAGCCGGGAACCAGCGATTCCGGCTCGGGCAGCACCGGCGGAAGCGCTTCGATCGACATCGGCGACTACGAGTACGCCGACGGCATCCTCGACTACCAGGGCGCCGACGTCGAGACGAAGTCGGAGATCCTTGCCGCGATGGAGAAGTACGCCATGGACAGCCACCTGGCCGGCATCCCCATCTACGACGACGCGGGCTACACCCTCTATAGCCCCCGCATCACCCTCCCCACGGACAAGTACATCCCGAACTACGGGTATGGCTCCGGGGAAGGGACGATCGATGCGAACGGACCGATGGCCAACGGGAAGACCGCGGCCGAGAACGGTGTTCTCTACCCGACCTATTACCAGGGGTACGCGCTCGACGATTCCGGCACCTTCAACGCCTGGGACTCCCAGGGCGAGGACGTCACCGGGAAGAGCGGGATGGTGAGCGCCTCCTACTTCGGCGTTGCGATGAACGAGACGAAGGACAACTTCTACTGGAGGAACGACCTTTCCAAGGACGAGCGCCCGATCATGCTCGACGAGAACGGGAACGAGGTCGCTTACACCGAGGGCGCCACGAGCCGTTTCTGGAGGGTGCACCTTTCCACGGGCGAGGACGACGGGAACGGCGTCCAGTACTGCTATGCCCTCAGCGAAAAGAGTCCTTACTACGCCGAGTTCAACGGGAGGCCGATCCGCCTCGAGGACTACCTGACCCCCTTCAAGGTCATGCTGGACGCCGGGCTCACCCGCGCGGCCAACCTCGTCCAGGATAGCTCCGGCTTTGCCGGGGCCTACGACTACTTCTACTCGACCGCCGACAAGCGCGACTGGTCCCAGGTCGGGATCCAGATCAACGAGGCGGAGGGCTCGCTCGACTTCGAGTTCGTCACCCCGCAGACCCAGTTCTACGCGATGTACAATCTCGCGAGCTCTCTCTACGCCCCGGTCCCTGCGGAGTTCATCTATCGCGTCGGCGGCGGCACCAACGACCTCCCTGACGACACCTCTCTCGACGTGACCCAGGAGGAGGCCGCCTCGCTCGACCCGAGGTGGAATTCCATCATCACCTCCGGCGGCAGCAACTTCGGCCGCATCCAGAGCGGCACCCCGGAGCAGGCGGTCGCCAACATCATCTCCACCGGCCCCTACGTGGTCGACAGCTGGGAGCAGAACAAACTGTGCGTCTATTCCAAGAACGACACCTACTTCCGCGCTTCCGACTACCACTACGAGGGCTACGTCGAGACCGTCTTCCAGGACAATGAGGAGAACGCCTGGAAGGCTTGGGTCGCGGGCAAGCTCGACGACATGACCGTCCCTAGCACCTACATCAACGAAGCGAAGCCGGGCGGAACCTACAACAGCATGGCCTACCCGACCGAGGGGACGACCACGATCAAACTCAACGTCAACTCCTGCACCCAGGAAGAGTGGAACTACTACTTCGGCCCGAACGGCTCGATGGTCCAGAATCGCACCTGGCAGGTCAAGCCCATCATGAGCAACGACAACTTCCTTGATGGCGTCTTCTTCGCGATCGACCGGAAGACGATGGCCGACGAGCTCGGTAGGCAGCCGGCCCTCGGCTATCTCTCCGAAGCCTACAAGATTGATCCGGAGACTGACCTTTCCTATCGCGACACCCCGCAGGCCGAGGCGGTCCTCGATCCCTACGTCAACGCGACTCCGGACAACGACTACGCCTACGACCAGGGCCTCGCCGCCCAGCTCTTCGCTCTTGCGATCGAAGAGGAGGTCGCCGCCGGGAACTACGAGAACGGCGATGTCATCCGCCTGACCGCCAAGTGGCGCTACCAGCGGACGATCGACGACATCGGCTCCTACCTCAAGAACTACATCGAGACCGCCTGGGACGAGGCCTGCGAGATCACCGGCTACGACATCGACCTCATCATCGACAACGTCGTCGCCGGCTCCTCCTACAACGACTGCTACACCGCGATGAACAACGGCGAGTACGACTTCGCCGAGGGCGCCATCACCGGCAACGTCCTCAACCCGATCGAGTTCATGAGCGTCGTCTGCACCAACAGCCGCGCCCAGGGCTTCAACACCAACTGGGGCGAGAGGACCGACGTCGTGAGCCAGGAGAACCCGATCCTCTTCGACGGGAAGATCTGGTCCTTCGACGCCCTCTACGTGGCCGCCAACGGCGCCGCCATCGTCCGGAGGGGCGTCAACATCGACCCGGTCAACGTCGAGGAAAGCTACGGCGAGACCAGGGACGAGAACACCCGGTTCCGCTTCAGCCTGCCGGGCCTCGTCGACGATGAGGGCGCGCCGCTCATCCACTACGACATCAACTACTTCTGGCTCCTCGGGAGCATCGGCGGAGGCATGAGCATGTACTACGCCGACGCCACCTCCCTCCTCTACCTGGAGGGCTCCTCGAACCCGGACCTCGCGCCGAACGAGGGCCAGGCCGCCTTCACCGCGACCATCAGCGACCGCTGGCTGACCATCACCTGCGAGACCGCCTGGCTCCAGACCCAGATGGACGGGCTCCAGCAGGCCGGCGAAGTGTTCGACGGGATCCAGATCATGATCTACATCGAGGCGAGCTACTCGGGGATCAACAAGGGCCAGAGCATCCTCAAGACCATCCCTTACGAGAACATCGGCCTCGTCTCCGGGGGCAACTAGCCCTTCAGCGTCCTAACGGGCGGGGGAGCCAGCTCATGGCTTCCCTGCCCTTTCAAACTTATCCCGGGTAAAATCCCGGTGGAAACCTTGCGGGAGGATAGATAACCGAAGATGGCCAAGTACGTTGCGAAACGCATATTGCTCATATGCCTGACGGCATTCATCGTCCTTTCGCTCACCTACATCCTCATCCAGTACCTTCCCCTGGTGGAGCCGATGGGGAGCGCTTCCGCGCGCATCGCCTTCTGGAACGACCAGGTGAGCCTCGGCTACTACACGGTCGTCGACCCGATCCGGGCGCAGGCGGGGCTCGACGCCTACGACGTCTCCTTCAACGACGGGACGAACTGGTACTTCTATGCGGCCCGGCCCGTCTGGGACCGCTACGTCGCCTGGATCGTCAACATCTTCACCAAGTGGAACTGGGGCGTCTCGACGAACCTTTCCGTCGGGCGCAGCGCCATCGAGATCATCATGCAGCGCCTCCCCGTCTCCATCGAGCTGAACATCATCTCCATCGTCGTCTCGATCCCTCTCGGCCTTGGCCTCGGGATCCTCGCCGCCCTCAAGAAGAACACCTGGGTGGACGACGTCATCTCGACGGTCGTGATGATCTTCATCTCGGTGCCTTCCTTCGTCATCATCTCCTTCCTGCTCATCATCTTCTCCTATAACCTCGGCTGGCTTCCGGGCGTCTGGCCAAGCAACAGCCAGGCGCAGGCGGATCCCGGGATGGCGGCGCTCGCCTACATCATCCCGGTCGGCGCCCTTTCCTTCGGCTCCATCGCCGGCTTCGCCCGCTACACGAGGGCGGAGCTTTGCGAGGTGATGTCGAGCGAGTTCCTGCTCCTTGCGAGGACCAAGGGCCTCACCAAGCCCCAGTCCGTCATCCGCCACGCGATGCGGAACTCGATGGTGCCGATCGTCCCGATGATCATCGGGCAGTTCATCTCGATCCTCTCCGGCTCGATGATCCTCGAGCAGCTATACGGGATCCCGGGCATCGGCTCCCTCTTCGTGAAGGCGCTGGAGGGAAGCGACTACTCCGTGGTCATGGTCGACATGGCCATCTACACCTTGATCGGGCTCGGGGCGACGCTCCTCGTCGATCTGAGCTACGGCATCGTCGATCCTAGGATCCGCATGGGGGCGAAGAAGTGAGTATGGACTGGTTCAAGAGAAAGAAAGCCAAGGCGGCCCCCGTCGAGGATAGGCTCGCCTTCTCCGCCGAGCAGGACTTTTCCTTCGTCCAGCTCGACAAGTCGATCCACGACGTCAAGTTCGAGACGAAGCCCACGACCTTCTTCAAGGACGCCTTCAAGCGCTTCTGCAAGAGCAAGAGTAGCGTGACCGCCGCCATCATCCTCGGCGTTCTCATCCTCATGGCGATCATCGTGCCGATCGCGGACGGAAACGACATCACGCGCTCGAACAACATCACCGAGAGCCACTACCTCCCGCCGAAATGGTTCCCTTCCGGGACCGGATGGATGGACGGGACGGAGTGGGTGAGCGGCGTCACCCTCGACCCGGCGACGATGCGGCCGGTCCAGACGGACGGATCCGTCTATCGCGACGAGGCGATAGTCTCCGACATCGAAGTGACCGAGGACTACCTCAGCCAGAAGTCCGAGGGCGTCCTCAAGTACGGCCAGGGCGGCGCAGTTACCTTCTTCCCGACGAAGGAAGGCTTTGACGTGGACTACATGTCAGATGTCTTCACATACCTCCCCATCAACGAGACGGAAGTTGCCTACTCCTTTGAAAAGGAGGCGACCGAGACCCTTGGGGGGAATCCTCTCTGGACCCCGGTCCTCTATGTCCAGGACGATGCCGGGCAGTGGGTCGTCGGCCATGAGCTCCAGGAGGCGGGGAGGTCCTATGAGGATTGCTCCTTCGACCTTGGGGAGATTCTTGCTGACGTTGTGACGGAGGCTACCGATTTCCGTTTCGGCGTCCACGTCGAAGGCGAGGAGGGGAAGCAGACCTCCCTCTACCTCAAGAGCGCAGTCCTGAAGAACAACGGGGCCGTGAACGAAAACGTTTCCTTCACCGACGCGACCGCCCTCCTCGGAGGACGTTCCTCGAACTGGACCCTTGTCTCGCAGGGCGCCCAGACCGGCATCTACCGGAGCAAGATGCTCCTCGGGAGCTTCCGCTACGACAAGTACGAGGCTGCCTTCGGGGAGGACACCGCGACCTTCACGAGCACGGAGGTCGACACCTTCGTCAAGCGGGGCTGGATGACCTACACCTGGGGCGACGTCTCTTCCTTCGCCCTCACCGAGGCGGGGGAGAAGTACTGCCCGATCCGCACGGTCGACAAGGAAAGCACGAGCAGCTGGGGCGACGTCAGCTCCCGGAGCCTCACCGGCACGAGGAGCCGCTACCGCTACCTCTATTACCAAGGCTACATCGCCGAGTGCACCGACCAGATCTACTACCTCTTCGGGACGAACGCCCAGGGGCAGGACTTCTTCAAGGTCGTCTTCTCCGGGCTCCTCACCTCCCTTGAGCTGGGCTTCCTCTGCGCGATCATCAACATCACCGTCGGCGTCGTCTGGGGCTCGATCTCCGGCTACTTCGGCGGCTGGGTCGACCTTCTCATGGAACGTGTCGCCGAAATCCTGGGAGGGGTGCCATTCATCGTCATGATGACCTTGATCGTCCTTCTCCTCGGATCGAACTTCTGGACCTTCCTCCTGGGCCTTTGCCTGACAGGATGGATGGGGATGGCCGCGACGACCAGAAGCCAGTTCTACCGATTTAAAGGGAGGGAGTATGTCCTGGCCTCGCGAACATTGGGCGCGAGCGACGCCAGGCTCATCTTCCGCCACATCCTCCCGAACGGCATCGGCATCATCATCACCTCCGGCGTATTGATGATTCCTTCCGTCATCTTCAGCGAGGCGACGATCAGCTACCTCCTCCCGGGCGTCCTCGCCTTCCAGGGGAGCCAGAGCTTCGGCGTCACCATGTCGACCGCCCAGCAGTCAATCAACACCTACCCCTACATGATCATCTCGGCCTCCATCGTGATGGCGGTCATCATGATCTGCTTCAACTTGTTCGGGAACGGCCTCCGCGACGCGTTCAATCCCTCGATGAAAGGAGCGCAGGACTAGCCATGGATAAGAAGAGAAAGGCTCTCGGCACCATCGACTATCCCAACACCGTCGGGGAAGTCCCCGATGGGCAGAGCCCCGTCCTTTCCGTGCGGAACCTCGCGGTGAGCTTCCGGACGGACGAGGGGAAGGTCCGCGCCGTCCGGGGCGTCTCCTTCGACCTCTACCAGGGCGAGACCCTCTGCATCGTCGGGGAGTCCGGCTCCGGGAAGTCCGTCACGAGCAAGACCATCATGGGCATCCTCGGCGCGAGCGCCCACATCGACTCCGGCTCCATCGTCTACGAGGGCGAGGACCTCACCAAGATCAGCGAGGAGGAGTTCCATAACATCCGCGGGACGAAGATCGGCATGGTCTTCCAGGACCCTCTCTCCTCTCTCAACCCCATCATGAAGATCGGGAAGCAGATCACCGAGGTCATGATCATCAACGGCGACAAGGTCCGCCGGCTCAAGGATTCCATCACCAACGAGTCCTTGATCCGCTGGAAGAACGACGAGCGCCTCCTCCGCCTCCTGAAGGAGGAGAGGAGGAGCGGGAGGAAGGAGGTCCTTTCCCTCTGCAAGGAATACAGGGCCCTCGAGGAGAAGCCCGGGAGCGAGGCGGAATACCTTGCCTCCAAGGGCTGGACCGAGGAGAAGGTCCTTGCCCTCGACTCGGAGTTCCCTTCGAAGAAGAAGGCGCTCCTCGACAAGATCGCCGAGGACAAGAAGATCCTTCGCGAGAAGAGGAAGGAGGCTGCCATTGCGGCGAGGAAGTTCCGCGCCGAGCAGCGCGCCAAGCACCTCGAGAAGGAAAAGGCGCTCCTCGCCCGCTTCCGCGCCTGGCTCCTCGGAAGGAAGCCTGCGGAAGACGAAAGCGAGGAAGACGTCCTCCTCAAGGGCGAGGGCGGGCTCAAGGGCTTCTTCCATAACCCCCTGAGGAAGGCGGAGATCGCTGCCCTTCGCAAGGAGTACAGGGAGAAAATCTCCGCGAATCCCTCCCTCAAGCGCTCGCTTTTGCGCGAAAGAAGGATCAAGGAGCTCGAAATCCGGAGGAAATACGCCGGGAAGGAGACCCTTGGCACGCTTTACGGAGATTTCGTCTCCGAACGGCGGAGATATTTGAGCGACCTCCGGGTCACCCACGGGGACGCCAAGAGGCGCGCCCTCAAGATCATGGAGGAGGTCGGCATCGCCTACCCCGAGAAGCGCTTCAACCAGTACCCCTTCGAGTTCTCCGGCGGCATGAGGCAGAGGATCGTCATCGCGATCGCCTTGACCGCCGACCCCGACGTCCTCATCTGCGACGAGCCGACGACCGCCCTCGACGTCACCATCCAGGCGCAGATCCTCGAGCTCATCAACCGCCTCAAGAAGGCGAGGAACATGTCCGTCATCTTCATCACCCATGACCTCGGCGTCGTTGCCAACATGGCCGACCGCGTCGCGGTGATGTACGCGGGGAAGATCGTCGAGTACGGGACCGCGGAGGATGTCTTCTACCATCCCGCGCATCCCTACACCTGGGCCCTCCTCTCCTCCATCCCGGACGTGGACAGCAAGGAGAGGCTCGAGGCCATCCCCGGCACCCCGCCGAACATGCTCTACCCGCCCAAGGGCGACGCCTTCGCCCTCCGGAGCAAGTACGCGCTCGGCATCGACTTCAAGGAAGAGCCGCCGATGTTCGAGATCAGCAAGACCCACTACGCCGCCACCTGGCTCCTCGACGAAAGGGCGCCCGAGGCTGAGATGCCCGCGATCGTCCGCACGAGGATCCAGAACTCTTTGAAGGGAGGGAACCGCCATGAGTGAGAAGCGTCCCGGGGAAATCCTCGAAGAAAAGGCTCCCGTCCTTCCAGAGGAGGAGAAATCTGCGCCTTCCTCCGAGTGGGCCCCGCCGAGGGACCCGAAGGTCAGCTACCGTCCCGAGCTCGTCGAGAGCAGGACGATCCTTTCCGTCCGCCACCTGAAGCAGTTCTTCGACATGGGGGGCGGCTTCAAGACGAAGGCCGTCCACGACATCTCCTTCGACGTGAAGGAAGGGGAGTGCTTCGGGCTCGTCGGCGAGAGCGGCTGCGGGAAGACGACCACGGGCCGTTCCATCATCAACCTGTACGAGATCACCTCCGGCTCCATCTACTACAAGGGCGTCCGCATTTCCGCCGGGTCCCGCTGGAACGAGAAGGAGATCAAGTGGACGAGGATCCGCGTCCGCGAGAGGATCGCCGCCCTGAAGAAGGAGATGGCCCTCGCCCTCGCCCAGAGGAAGGGCGGGACCGACATCGCCTCCCTCGAGGCCGAGCTTGAGCGCGAGCGGAAGGACATGGAGACCGAGCTCTCCGAGTTCGACCACACCGACGACAGGAACGCGGCCGCCATCCGCCAGAGCGAGCGGGAGCATACCGCCCGCATTGAGGAGCTGGAGCGCCGCATCGCCCTGCTCGAGGAAAGTCGCGAGAAGGACGAGGCCGAGATCAGGGCGGATTACGAGCGCCGCATCGAGGTGCAGCGCGCGATCCTGCGGAAGACCCTCGAGGAGCAGAAGGCGCAGATCCGCCAGATCCGCTACGACAACGCCCACCGCGACCGGAAGCTCATGAACGAGATCCAGATGATCTTCCAGGACCCGGTCGATTCCCTCGACCCCCGCATGACGGTGGAGGACATCATCCAGGAAGGACTCAAGATCCAGCATCTCCGCGACCGGGCGAAGAACCACCAGCGTTGCATCGAGATGCTCGAGAAGGTCGGGCTCATCCCGGAGTACGCCTCGCGCTACCCCCACGAGTTCTCCGGCGGCCAGCGCCAGAGGATCGGCATCGCCCGCGCCCTCATCATGAATCCGAAGCTCCTCATCTGCGACGAGCCGATCTCCGCCCTCGACGTCTCCATCCGCGCCCAGATCCTGAACCTCCTCAACGACGTGAAGGAGGAGATGGGGCTGACGATGCTTTTCATCGCCCACGACCTTTCCGTGGTGAAGTACTTCTGCGACAGGATCGCGGTCATGTACTTCGGCTCGATCGTCGAGCTCGCGACGAGCGACGAGCTCTTCCTCCATCCTCTCCACCCCTACACGAAGGCCCTCCTCTCCGCGATCCCCAAGCCCGACCCCCGGAGCGAGAAGAACCGCAAGAGGACCGTCTATAACCCCGCCGAGGCGCATGACTACTCGCACGAGAAGCCCGTCCTCACGGAAATCCGTCCCGGCCACTTCATCCTGGCCAACTCCGAGGAGCTGGCGCGCTACCGCGCCGAGATCGCGGCGATCGACTCCGCGAAGAAGGGAGAGTGAAGATGAAAGCGTTCCTCCGCTCGTTCCTCCAGAAGGCGAAAAGCCTCCTGACCATCACCCTGCCTGACGGCAGGAAGATGGAGCCGGGCTTCCGGCCCTCTTCGCTCCTTCCCCTCCTCGCTTCCTTGATCGCCTTCGTCTTCTTCGCCTTCGAGGGCGGGATCGGGGAGTTCGCCGTTGCATTCCCCATGGAGCTCCATGTCATGGAAGCCTTCATGGCGATCGTCGGCGTCCTCGGGATCCTCCTCTTCGTCGACCTTTGCTACCGCCCGAAGACCTCGCACATCCTCCTGGTCGCCCTTTCCGCGCTTTCCGTCTTCCTCTTCTCCCTCACCTTGACGATCGCCCTCTTCCTGAAGGGCGGGGATCCCACGGGAGCGGTCCTCTACCTCATCTCTTCCATCACTTCCCTCGCGGCCTTCCTCTTCGACATCCGCAAGGCGATTGAAGGGGACGTGGACTGGCGCTACCGCCTCGCGAACGGGCTGAACCTCCTTTTCCTCTTCTTCGCCGTCTGTTTCACCTACCCGGTCCTCGAGATGTTCTCCCACTTCGACGACTGGGTGTTCTGGCTCTCCCTCTACGGCGGCATGACGATTCTCATCTTCTCTGGGGTCGTGCTGGCTATTTCTAGCTCGAGCGACTACGACCCGCACCCCGCGGAAATCGACGAACTAGGGAACGTTATCGAGAATAACCCTGCAAAATGAGACGCTTTATTTTGATTCTTGGGATAGCGGGAATCGCCATCCCCCTCTCTTCCTGCGACTTCTTCAATCGGTTTTTCGAAATTTCCCAGGACGAGTCTTCCTCCAGCCACGAGATCGTGAACCCAGGGAGCAGCTCCCTCGGGGGAGGCTCTTCCGGGGACGGGATCGAGAGAAAGGGAACGCGCTACACATACGGGGACGTGCACCGGAACGCAGGCTATGGCTATGTCGTTGACACGCCCTCCGTCGGGAACGTCCGCCTTCTCGTCCTTCCGATCATCCAATCCGACTACCGTCTCTCCGCCGCGGAGGAAAGCAAGTACACGTCCGACATGGAGAAGGTTTTCTTCGGGGATTCCGAGGACACCTCCTGGGAGTCGGTGAGAAGCTTCTACGAGAAGTCCTCCTACGGGAAGCTTTCCTTTTCCGGCGAGGTCATGCCCTGGTACGACTGCGGCCTTAGCTCGAGCGAGATCGCCAGGCTCAACCAGAGCGATGGCACCGCGGAAGGCGTGACCTTGGTCATCGAAAGCGCGATCGCCCATTGGGAGAAGGAAGGCATCCTCGACACGAAGGACTTCGACGGGGACGGGGACGGCTACATCGACGCGATCTGGGCCGTCTACTCGGGCCCGAACTACACGAACGACCCCTGGGTCACCTCCAACAACTGGGCCTTCACCTACTGGGCCTATGAGAACGAGCCGGGCAATCCTTCCGATCCCTTGCCCTATGCCTATTCCTGGGCTTCCTACGACTTCATGTACGAAGGGTATGGGGAGAACGGGGTCGACGGCCACACCTTCATCCACGAGACGGGGCATCTTCTCGGGCTTCCCGACTACTACGACTACAACAGCCGCTTCACGGTCTCCCCCGTCGGAGGCGTGGACATGATGGACAACAACGTCATCGACCATAACTCCTGGAGCAAGTTCGCCCTCGGGTGGACGGAGCCTTACGTCTACGAGGGCGGTGAGCACACGCTTACCCTCCGTCCCTTTTCCTCGAGCGGGGACGCGCTCATCCTCCCGACGGGGGACGGGTGGAACGGGTCGGCCTTCGACGAGTTCCTCATGCTCGAGTACTACGCGCCCGAGGGGCTCAACGAAAAGGATGCGCTCGACGGGAGCGCGAGCTACGTCCCGGCGATGCAAGGGAGCGGGATCCGTGTCTGGCACGTGGACGCGCGCCTCATGAGGGCTGAGCCTTCCCCGAACCCTTATGCACAGGAGAACGTCGTCACCTTCGTTGACGACCTCCAGCGGGTGGATGGCTATAGCGAGGCCATCATCCAGTCCGTCGCCTTCTCGAACACCCCCGGCGGAAGCGACTACGAGAACTTCAGCGGGGAAGCCACCGACTTCCTCCAGCTCACCTTGATCGACAAGGCGGGGCGTTCCTTCGGGACGTCGAGCCTCGTCCAGGACAATCGTTCCCTCTTCCTCGAGGGCGATCTGATCGACGTCGCGAACGACCTCGGCCTTTCCGACCAGTTCCCGAGAGGGCTCCAGGGAGCGATGAACGACGGCTCCAGGCTCGCCCGGATCCCGGAGGTCGAGATCCTTTCCATCACTGAGGAAGGCGCCACCCTTTCCATCCGTCCCTAGGTTCAGATAAGGAGACATTCCTATGAAAAAGAAAAGCATCGCATTGCCGCTTCTTGGATCGCTCGCCCTCCTCATGGCGGTCCTGGCCTACTTCTTCCTCCTGATGCCCGCGATGGAAGGACCTCTCGGGGAGACGTTCTTCGGCTATGACTTCGTGTTCGGGAACGGCGCGAGCCACCTGGCGAGCCAGACTCCCTTCGTCGTTCTCTTCGTCCTCCTGCTCGTCGGGACCCTCTTCCTCGCCCTTTCCCTGGCGATGAGCTTCGGGAACGGAGGGAAGCGCTTCGCCGGGTTCCTCTACCTCTTCTCGGGCGCCCTGCTTCTCGTCCCCACGGCCCTATCCTTCCTGTGGGCCCCTCTTGCCGGGTCTTTCCTGGGGGAAGTCCCGGTCTCCCTTTCCTATGGCCCCTTCGTCGTGGGCGGGGTCCTTGCCCTGGGCTTCCTTCTCTCCTTTGTCGCGGGCCTCCTGCCCTTCAGGGGAAAGAAGGGGAAGTAGCTCCTTCCTTCAGGAAAGCGCGCCTGGATAGGGCGCGCTTTTCCTTTGGCCCCCTATAAGAGGGCATGAGATACGAATGGCATGGCGACCGGGCGGGCCTCAGCGACCTGCTCATCTTCCTCTCGGGAGTGACGGGGGATTCCCTCCGCCTCCTCATCAGCGGGCGGGCGAAGGTCCATCTTCCCATGATCGGCACGGCGGCCAAGGAAGGCTGGGACATGGCGGAGAACGGCCATCGGGAGGAGGCCGCGGACTACATCCTATCCACCATGGAAAGCGAGGTCAGGCGCGCGGTGATGGAGACGGAGGACATAAGGAACACTCCCTTCTTCTCCTTCGAGCATATACGCGGAGAGGTGCTGAAAAGGCTGCCGGGACCGAGCGTTTGAACGGCTTTTCCAAGAAATTAGCAGTAAGGTGTTGACACTGCTAAAGGGTGGGGTACACTATGGCTAGCACCGGAAAGAACAAGGTGCTAAAAAGTAAAGCAAAGGAGGAAATTGCCTTATGAAATTCCAGCTTGCCAACGCCCACATGAACAGCCTTCTCGATCCGCTCCTCGACTTCTTCGCCCCGGACTTCTTCGAGGACGCCCCCTCCAACGACGGGGGCTTGGCGATGAGCACCGACGTCCATCTCGAGGACGGGAACTACGTCATGGAGATGGAGCTCCCTGGCTTCCGGAAGGAAGACATCCGCGTCAGCTTCAAGGACGGCTATCTCACCATCAAGGCCACGAGGGAGGGCCCTGCGAAGGGGGACGGGAACAAGAACGTCGTCCGGCGCGAGCGCTTCTACGGCGCTGTCAGCAGGAGCTTCTACGTCGGCGACATCGACGAAACCAAGATCAAGGCCTCCTACCAGGACGGGATCCTGACCCTCTCCTTCCCGAGCGGAAGGAAGGAAGAGCCGAAGGACCACCTCATCGCGATCGAGTAAGGAGCCCTTCCGGGGGCGCCCGCAGGGGCGCCCTTTTTCATATAGCGTCCCCAAGGATATCCGCCCTTCCGCAGGGTATAATCCGCCCGCTAGGAAAGGGACAGGAAGACATGCATATCCAGGAAATCACGAAGGACCTCTACTACGTCGGGGTGGTGGACCATTCCCTCAAGGTGTTCGACGTCGCCATCCTCACGGAGTGCGGGACCTCCTATAACTCCTATCTCCTCAGGACGAAGGAAGGCTTCGTCCTCTTCGAAGGAAGCAAGGAAGCCTTCGGCGGGGAACAGATCGCCCATATCGAGGAAGTTTGCCCCCTGGAGGAGATCCGCTATCTCTTCGTCACCCACACGGAGCCCGACCACTCAGGAGCGATCCACATGCTCCTTGAAAGGAACCCCGCCCTCACCGTCGTCGCGAGCGGGCCTGCCCTCATGAACCTCCAGAAGATTCTCCGGAAGCCCTTCGAGAAGGTCCAGATGACCCCGGGGAAGGACATGGAGATCGGCGGCTACACCTTCTCCTTCGTCCCCGGGACGAACCTCCATTGGCCGGACGTGATGTTCACCTACATCCATGAGCTGAAGGCCCTCGTCTCCTGCGATGCCTTCGGCGCTCACTTCGCAAGCGACGCGATCTTCCTTTCGAAGGAGCCGGACAAGGAGGGGTATTACAAGGCGCTCCGCTACTACTTCGAGAACATCATGGGACCCTTCCCCTCCTTCGTCATTAAGGCGTGCGACCTCGTCGAGAAGCTCGACATATCCCTCATCCTTCCGGGCCACGGCTGCATCATCGACGAGAATCCCATGGAGCAGGTGAGGCTTTACCGTTGCCTTGCCGAAGAAGGCCTTCCCGTGAACGACCCGAATGTCGTCACCATCTGCGCGGCCTCGGCCTATGGGTATACGAAGGAGATCGCGGAAAGGACTGCCGCGTTCCTCAAGGAACACGGGAAGGAGGTTCGCCTCCATATCATCGACGCGCTGAACTACAAGGAGGAGAAGCCCCTCGTCCTGAAGGACATCCTCCGTTCCGGGACCTTCCTCCTTGGCTCGCCGACCCTCGCGGGCGACGCGATCGTCCTCTTCTACGACATTCTGAACGGCCTTCCCTGGACCAAGGCGCAGGGGAAGACGGCCTCCGCGTTCGGCGACTACGGTTGGAGCGGCGAAGCGGTTCCGAACCTCACCGAGCGCATGAAGCAGCTGAAGTGCAAGGTGCTGACCGGCTTCCGCGCGAACTTTAAGATGGACGAGGCCCAGGAGGAAGAGTTCTCCCGCTGGCTGGCATCGCTTCTCGGCTAGGAGGGACCAAGGGAAAGGAGGCTCGCGGCCTCCTTTTTCTATTCGACGGGGATCCGGACGATCTCTTCCTGCCTTCCGGCGACGATCCGCGGGACTCCGCCTTCGATGGCGACGTCCGTCTCAAGGCGCATCCCGAAGTCCGGGGCGTATATGCCGGGCTCGATGGAAAAGGATGTTCCGTCCATCAGGAGCCTGTCGTCATGCGTCTCGTAGTCGTCGAGGTTCGTGCCTTTCCCATGAGGGCCTTCGTCCCCGGCGATGGAGTGCCCGGTCCGGTGGGTGAAATACTCCCCGTAGCCTGCGATCTCGATATAGGAGCGGGCGGCGATGTCCGCCTCATGGCCATGGATGGGCCGCTTCGGGTAGTGCTCCTTGATGAAGCCGAAACAGAGATCGGCGGCCTCGCGAAGGACCGCGAAACGTTTCCGATAGGCGTCGGCGGGATCCTTGCCTGCGTACGCCATCCAAGTGATATCCGCGTAGATTGAGTCTTCTTTCTTAGATTTCGCCCAGAGATCGATGAGGATAAGATCTCCCTTTCGGATAGGCGAATGAGATTCCTCGCTGGGGGAGTAGTGGGGGCTTCTCGCGTTTTTCCCGATTGCGACGATCGGCGGCTCGTCGGTGACGTACCCTCTTTGCTCGAAGAGGTCCATGAGGAAGCGCTGGATGCGGAGCTCGTCGCTTTGCCCGTTTCTGCGGATCTCTTCTCCGATCAGGGAGAAGGCACTGTCTTTCGCTTCCAGAAGGAATGCTGCGGCTTCCCTCTGGCTCCGGAATCCTTCCTCGTCGATATGGGAGAGAAGCGTTGAGACAAGGGAGGAGGCGCTTCTGATGTCCCTCCCCTCGTCGATGAGGAAACGGACGGTCCCGTAGTCGGCCAGGGCGACCGGCATTAGGGAGCCTTTCTCGCTTATGTCCATGAGGATGGGGCCCTCGACCTTCCCGGTCATCTTAAGAAGAAGGTCCTGCTGTTCCTTCCACGTCCGGTAGGAAACGATTTCCCCTTCGATCCCGGAGGATGAAAGGAGCGCCGCGTCCAGGGCCTGGGCGAGTATCTGGAGGCTTCCGTCCTTCCCGAAGAGGAAGAAGGACTTCCTCGTCAGGTTGATATGCTTCTGGAGGCGTGGGAGGAGAGGATGCCTCCCCTCGTAGTCTACGAGAAGGTAGGCGCCCGCCTCGAGCGAAGCGATCCCTTCCTTCATTTCCGCGCGCATGTCTTTCATTGGCCTTCTTCCCGTGGAACGTGTCGTCTTTGGTAAGATTAGCCCATGTTCTTTCCTGACGACAGCGAAAGGCTCGTGCGGGCCTACGGCGGTCATCCGGACCCATATTTCGTAAGAAAGCCGTACCTTCTTTTGGACGGGCAGTGGGAGTTTTCCATCACCCCTGAGGAGAAGATGCCCCTTGCCTATCCGAAGGAGATAAGGATTCCCTACGCCCCTGAGTGCAAGAGGTCGGGGCTCGGGATCATCATCCGGAAGGGCTCCTACCTCCATTACCGGAAGGAGGTCATCGTCCCGAAGGAGTGGGTCGGAAGAAGGGGCCTCCTGAAGTTCATGGCGGTCGACCAGATCGCCGACGTCTACTGGAACGGGGCGAAGGTGCGTCACCACGAAGGCGGGTACTTCCCTTTCAGCGCCCAGGTGCCCTTCCTTTCCAGGAGGAATGTGCTGGAGGTAGTCGCGAGGGACGATGTGCAGGACCCTCGCTTCTACCGCGGGAAGCAATGGGTGCGCCCCGGCGGAATCTACTATCGCGAGACATCGGGAATTTGGCAAAGCGTGATCCTGGAGCTTCTCCCGGAAGGCCCGTTCGTGAAGGCCATCCAGGTGGAGCCTGTCTACGACCAGCGTTCCGTGAACATCTTCCTGGATGCCGCGGAAGCGCCGCTCGAGGATGCCTGGGCGGAATGCTTCCTCGACGGGAGGAAGGTCGGGGAAGCCTCCTTCGACGAGAACCTCGGGGCAAGGATCGACCTTCGCTACGAATTCTACCCCTGGTCCTCGGAAAACCCTGCCGTCTACGAGCTTCTCATCCATTACGGGGAGGACCTCGTCCAGAGCAGCTTCCTGTTCCGGAAGGTCGAGCGGTCCAGGGGGAAGGAGGGCCCTGTCCTTCTATTGAACGGCAGCCCCCAGTACCTTTCCCTCGTCCTCGACCAGGGCTACCACGGGGAAGGCGGGATGACCGCTACCATGGAGGAGATGGCAGACGACCTTCTCCTTGCCAAGCGCGCCGGCTTCCAGGGCGTTAGGAAGCACATGAAGATCGAGCCGCCCGTCTTCTATCACATGGCGGCGAGGCTGGGCCTCGCGGTCATGCAGGACGTCCCGGCCGGAGGGGAGGCGATCCCGTTCGTCCGGAACAGCCTCCTCGGGCTTCTGGGAGGGGACAGGGACGACGTCGCGAACCCGCGCCTCGGGAGGAGGTCCGCCTCGGGGAGGGCCGCCTTCGAGCAGGACCTTGATCTGTATCTCGCGCTCACGAGACGCTACGGGGCCATCCTGGTCCACGTCCTTTTCAACGAAGGTTGGGGACAGTTCGATACCAAGAGGCTCACGAGCCATATGGCCCAGCGCTCGCCTGGCTTTCTCATCGAATCCGCCTCCGGCTGGTTCGACAAGGGCTCCGGGGACATCCGCGGATACCACCATTACTTCGGCTACCCGGTCCCCAAGAAGGGCGAGAGGCTCATCGCGATCTCCGAGTTCGGGGGAGTGGGCTATTTCCGTCCGATGCACCTTGCCGTCTGGCGGCCTGTTTTCTCAAGGAAGGGGCTCGTCCGCGCGATAGGGCGCGTCTTCGGGCATATCCGGAGGGACATCGAGCGCGCGGGGGCCGCGCTCAGCGTCTACACCCAGCTCGCGGACGTGGAGGACGAGACGAACGGGATCGCGGACGAAGGCCGGTCCGAATGCAGGTTCCCCCTGGAGGACCTCAGGAAGTTCAACCAATCCCTGAAGGACGCCTACCGTAAGCGGTTCTCAAAAGAGGATGAGGAATGATCCGAGCGATATTCTTCGACATCGACGGCACCCTGTTCGACAACAGGGCAAGGCGCTTTTCGCCTTCCTCCGCGGAGGCCTTGAGGAAGCTGAAGGAGAGAAGGCCCGAAACCCTTCTCTTCCTTTCCACCGCAAGGCCCTACGACTCGTTCCGCCGCATCGGTACGCTTGACCTTGGGATTCCTTGGGACGGCTACATTGCCTCCTCCGGCTCACTCGTCGTCCTGGGCGGGAGAATCGTCCATATGGACGAAATCCATCCTCTTGATGTCCGGCTATTCATAAAAACCGCGCGAACCCTTGGTCTTTCTTTCGAAATCGTCATGTCGAAGAAACGGATTCGAATCGGCGGGGATTCTCCGGAGGCAATCGAGTTCTACAGCCATTTCGAGGAAGGACGCCCGCCTTTCCGCGCCTACGGCGGGGAGATGGTTACGACCATCAACTTGTTCAGCGACCCCTCCACGGACAAGATGATGGAGAGGATGAACCCGAGGCTCACTTTCGACCGCTATACGCCTTTTTCCGTGGACGTCATCTCCCGCCCTCACGACAAAGGGCCCGCGGTCTCCCTCCTCCTTGCGGAGCTTGGCCTTGATAAAGAAGAAGCCATGGGCTTCGGAGACGACGTGACGGACTTAGGAATGGCGGCCTCGGTCGGGACGTTCGTCGCCATGGGGAACGCGAAGGAGGAACTCAAGAAGGCCGCCGCCTATGTCGCGAAGCCCGTCGATGAGGAAGGAGTGCTCGACGGCCTTGAGAAGTTTGGGCTCCTTGGTCTTCTTTAGAACGCGGAGTCCGCTACAATCTCAACTTGTGAAAGAACTTGATCAGCGTCGCGCGCCCTTCCTCGAGGCGATGGAAGAGTACCGCTCGGAAGCGGTCGCGCCTTTCGACGTGCCCGGCCACCATCTTTCGGGAGCAAGGAACCCGGCTTCCCGCATCATTGGAGAGGAATGCTTCCGGAACGACGAGAACGCCCCGATGGGGATGGACAACCTCTCCCGTCCTACGGGGGCGATCAAGGAGGCGCAGGAGCTCATGGCCGCCCATTGCGGGGCGGACGACGCCTTCTTCCTCGTGAACGGGACGACGGGCGGCATCCTGACGATGTTCCTTGCCTCCTTGAAGGCGGGAGAGAAGGTGATCCTCCCGCGGAACGTCCATAAGTCGGTCGTGAACGCGCTCATCCTTTCGGGCGCCGTTCCTGTCTACGTGATGCCGGAGGTGGATCCGAACCTCGAGATCGCGAACCAGCCCACGCTGGCAAGCTATAGGAAGGCGATCCTCCGCCATCCGTCCGCGAAGGCGGTCTTCGTCATCAACCCTACCTACTTCGGGGACGTCCCTCCCTTGAAGGAGATCGTCGAACTGGCGCATTCGCACAAGATGGCCGTCCTTGTAGACGAGGCCCATGGGGCGCATTACTACTTCCATTCGGAAGGAAGCCCCATGAGCGCGATGGAAGCGGGCGCGGACATGTCCTCCCTTTCCGTCCATAAGACCGGGGGCTCCCTCACCCAGAGCTCGGTCCTCCTCCTGAGGCGCGGCATCTACCAGCCTTCCGACGTCAGGAAAGCGCTGAACATCCTTACCTCGACCTCGCCTTCCACCCTGCTCCTGGCCTCTCTTGACGGGGCCCGCGCCTATATGGCGAGCGAGGAAGGGAAGAGGCGGCAGGAGGAGATAATGGCGCTCGCCCGCTACGCGAGGGAGGAGATCGCCAAGATCCCGGGCTTCGTGCCGGAGACGAAGGAACGCTACCTTGCGCGGGGCGCCTTCGACTACGACGAGACGAAGCTTCTGATCGGGCTTGAAGGCCTCGACATCAACGGCTTCGAGGCATTCCGCCTTCTTCGTGAGAAGCACGGGGTGCAGATGGAGCTCGCGGAAACATACGCGCTCCTCGGGATATTCGCCATCGGGAGCGAAAAGGAGCACGTCGAGCGCCTCCTCGAAGGCCTCCGGGCGATCTCGAAGGAACATTTCAAGGGAGAGGTCAGCTACCCGATCCACCACTTTATCTCCGGGAACCCCTTCATGCTCGTCCGTCCCAGGAGCGCCTTCCACGCGCCGGGCAAGGTCGTCCCCATCGAAGAACTCGATGGGGAGATCAGCAAGGAGCAGGTCATGATGTACCCGCCGGGAATCCCCATCATCTCCCCGGGGGAGGTCTGGAGCGAGGAATTGATCCGGAAGGTGAAGCGCCTGATGGAGGGAGGGGTCACTCTTCTCAAGAGCTACCCCGATGGGTTCGAGATCATCGACCGCGAGTCGTGGAAAAGGTACCCCACGGTCCAGCGGAGGCTCGAGGACTATCAAGAGAACCGCCTCACGATCCCTTTGCAGGACGGCTACTCCCTTCCCTTCGAAGGGGACGAGCATGAGTGCACCTTCCTCCTCGTTCCCTATCGCGCGGACACCTGGCGCGAGCACGGCCTTCCCGCGCAGGAGAACTATCTCGAGGTCGCGAAGGCGATCGCCAGGCATGAGAAGGTCATGGTGGGGATCCATCCCTCGATCAGGAAGAAGGCCGGCGCGATTTTCGAGGGGCACGAGAACATCGAGACCTTCTCGATCCGCTATAACGACGCGTGGGCCAGGGACTCCCTGCCCCTCTTCGTCGCCAACGGGAAAGGCGCGGTGCGGGCCGTCGACTTTCGCTTCAATGCCTGGGGCGGGGACTACGACGGGCTATATTCCAACTACAAGGACGACGACCGGATCTCGAGGATCCTTGCCCGGAGGATGCGCATGCTTTCCTACGAGCACCCGACCTTCGTCCTGGAAGGCGGGTCGATCGCGGTCGACGGGGAGGGCACCCTCATCGCGACCGAGGCATGCCTCCTTTCGAAAGGGAGGAACCCGACCCTCCGGCGCGTCGAGATCGAGGAGGTCCTTCGCGAGTACCTTGGCGTGGAGAAGGTCGTGTGGGTCCCCCACGGGATATATGAGGACGAGACGGACGAGCACATCGACAACATGGTCGCCTTCGTCCGGCCCGGGGTCCTGGCGATGGCCTGGACCGAGAACAAGGACGATCCCCAGTACGCCTATTGCCGGGCGACATACGAGGCCCTTCTTGAAGCGAGGGACGCGAAGGGAAGGGCGTTTGAAATCCATAAAATCCCTGTCCCGGATCCGGCGCTTTATATCAGCGAGCGCGAGGCCAGGGGCGTCAGCGCGACGAGGACGACGAGGGACAAGAGGCTGGCTGGGAGGAGGCTCGCCGCAAGCTACGTGAACTTCTACCAGGGGAAGGAGTTCGTGATCCTCCCCGCTTTCCATGTGAAGGAGGACGAGGTCGCGCTGCGGATCGTCCAGGGCCTCTTCCCGGAGAAAGAGGTGCATCAGGTCTACTCCCGGGAGATACTCTTGGGCGGAGGCAACATCCACTGCATCACCATGCAGCTCCCGAAGGGGAGAGGAAGGAGTCAAGGATGAGAAAGGTTCGTGTCTGCGTCGCTCAGTACAGCGTTCCCGAGGATTATGAGGAGGCGATAGGGAAGGCGGACATCTTCTGCAAGATCGCATGGAGGCTCGACGCCAAGGTCCTCCTCCTTCCGGAGCTATTCGAGGGCCATTACTTCTGCCAGGACGAGGACTATAAGAACTTCGACCGCGCTGAAGATATAAAAACCTCGGAAACCTTGGATCATTTTAAGGAAATCGCCAAGCAGTACGGCATCGTCATCCCTGTTTCCTTCTTCGAAAAGGCGGGGAACTGCTACTACAACTCCGTGGCCACGATCGACGCCAATGGCAAGATCGTCGGTCTATATCGGAAAAGCCACATCCCGACCGGGGAATGCTACGAGGAGAAGTTTTACTTCACTCCTGGAAACACCGGGTTCGTGGCGCCGAAGACGCAGTACGGGCGCATCGGGACCGCGATCTGCTGGGACCAATGGTTCCCCGAGACGGCGAGGTCCCTCGCCCTTGCCGGCGCCGAGATGATGCTTTTCCCGACCGCCATCGGAAGCGAGCCCGTCCTTCCCCGCGACAGCAGGGATCATTGGCGGAACGTGATGATCGGCCATGCGGCGGCGAACATGATGCCCGTCATGGCGGCAAACCGCGTCGGCACAGAGAAGGGCAGAAGGGGAGAGATGACCTTCTATGGCTCCTCCTTCATCGCGGACTGGACGGGCAAGATCGTCCAGGAGGCGGGGCGCGAGGAAGAGACGGCCCTCGTCCATGAGTTCGATCTAGACGAAATCTTCGAGGAGCGGAGGAACTGGGGGGTGTTCCGCGATCGGCGGACCGACCTCTACAAGGGACTTCTAACCAACGGCAGGGAAGAGGACTAGGGCCAGAGGATCAGAAGCAGGAGGATCGTCACGGCGATTCCTCCCAATAGCCCGGGCAGGAGATAAAGGAGCCAGCCTTTCCCGTTCTTCTTCATGGCGGGATTATCCCATGGTCGCTCCGGAAGGGCGGATTTTTGATAGGATGGGCGCATGAAGAAGGCCATTATCTTATTTGCCGCCGCCGCTTTCCTTCTCGCCGGGTGCGAGTACGGGGATGAAAGCGATTCTTCCTCAGGCGCCTCATCCAGCTATTCGCCGGTCTATGTCCCCGAGGAGGAATACCAGGTCCCCGAGGACGTAGGGGAGCCTGTCGTCCTGAGCGAGCCACTGTCCGTTTCCTTGAGCGAGGTTGACGTTGAGACCGAGGAAGGCGGACGCCTTTATTTCCCCGTCCAGGCCGGGGAGGAGGAAATCCTGTTCCGGGCGGAAGGAGGAACGGTCCTCGAAGGCGGCGGGATTCATCTTGGCCAAGGCGGGTATCTGACGAACGTGACGCCCATCCAGGGCATCTTCGACGTGGCATGGGAAGGCGATGCTTCCGAAGGATCTTTCCCGATGGCAAGGGTGTCGGGCATGACCATCGTCGACCCATTTCTCGGAGCCTACGTGACGGAAGGGGAGAACGTCCTTCCGGAAAGCACGGACGGGCTTTTCTTCTCGATCGGCCCGTCGATCGGAACGCTGGAACTGGAAGGGTTCTCCATCAGGACAAAGGAAGATTCCTTCGCGGAGCCGAACGGGAAGGCGGGGAACCTTTCCTTCTATTCCCTGAACGACACGCATGGGGCCGTTTCCCTGAACGAGGAGAACGGCGAGCCGGGGATCGCGGTGCTTGGCAACTACCTCAGGCAAGGCGCGATGGCCAACCCGGAAGGGACTTTCATCCTCTCCGCAGGGGACATGTGGCAAGGCTCGGCTGACAGCAACCTCACCCACGGGGGCATCATGGTGGACTGGATGAATCTCGTGGGGTTCGATGCGATGAGCATCGGGAACCACGAGTTCGACTGGGGCGTCTCCTACATCGAGGAGAATCTCGGGAAGGCGAACTTCCCCTTCCTCGGCATCAACATCCGCGACCCTGAAGGGAACGCGCCCTACTGGGCCGCTCCCTCCACCATCATCCAGAGGGGCGGATGGCGGATCGGCGTTGTCGGCGCAATCGGCGACCTTGAAAGCAGCATCGCGGTGAGCTCGCTTGGCGGCTACGAGCTGGGCGATGACTTCCGGAAGCTTTCGGAAGAGGAAGCCAAGAGGCTTAAGGAGGAGGAAGACTGCGATTTCGTCGCAATTCTCATACATAACGGTTCATTTCCGGTCAGTCAGGAAGGGGCCGAGTACATCGACCTCGTCTTCGAGGGCCATACCCACCGCGGGTACGTGGACGTCGACGAGCACGGGATTCCCCACGCCCAGGGTTGGGCGAACGGCGGTCATCTGAACAGGCTTGACTTCGTCTACGAAGAAACGACGGGCTCGTTCCGTTATGACGGGAACACCCAGTACAGCGGCTACGAGATGACCTACGGAGGCACTCCCGACAAGGACGTCGAAGAGCTGATCGAGCAGTATTCCTCCCTCATCGACCCCATCAAGAACGAAGTGCTCGATCCCTCTTTCCAAGGGATGTCGGAATCAGAGATCGCCGTCTATAGCACGGAGGCGATGCTCCGTTTCTACCAAGAGAAGTACCAGGGGCGCTACGAGATCGTCGCCGCCTTCAGCAACACCGGCTGCGCGCGGACCAACCTACCAAGCGGGCCCCTCACCTACGGGAACCTCTACCAGGCCCTTCCTTTCGATAACGACAACGTCCTCGTCGAGCTTTCCGGGCAGTCCCTCTCCTACCTTCTTGGGGATGGGTATCTGGCCGCCGCAAGCGAGATATCTCGCTGGGAGGTCGATCTCGACAAAGCCGACTACCACGCGATCGTCCTTTCCTATGTCTCCGAGAAGAGCAACTATGCGAGCCTGATGGACGAGCTTGAGCGCGACAGCCAGAACCGCCAGAGGGATATCTTCGCGGAGGCGATCCGGAGTGGGGACTACTGAGAGGATAGCCCTCGTCATCCAAGGGGGCGGAACCAGGGCGGCCTATGCGGCCGGCGCGCTGGACGTCCTGATGAAAGAAGCCATCTCATTTCCCCTCGTAGTCGGGACATCCGCGGGGGCGCTCCTCGGGGTCAACTACATCTCGGGCGACCGGGGGAGGAGCGCGGCGCTTTTGACCTACGGGATGGAGGACAGGAAGCTCCTTTCCCCGTTGAACCTCCTGAGGAAGGGCTCCATCTACGACTTCCATTACCTCTTCTATGTCCTGCCCAATAGGGGACTGCCGTTCAACTATTCGCGTTTTCGGGAGAACGAGACGAATTTCTACGCGGTTTCGACTTCCCTTCTTACGGGGAAGGCTCATCTTTCTGAGAAAGGGGACAGGGAGTTTTGGGCCGGGCTGGCGGCCTCGTGCTCCCTTCCTTTCCTTTCTAAGCCCGTGACCGTCGGAGATGACGTCTGCCTCGATGGAGGAATCATCGCCTCCGTCCCTTTCCGCGAGGCTTTCTCGCTTGGCGCAAGCCGGCTGGTGTGCATCCTCACCCGGGAAAAGGGCTATCGGAAGGCTCCCGTTGGGAAGAGGAAGAGGGTCCTCGCCAAGCGCTTCTACGGGGATTATCCGATGGCAGAGGATCTCCTTATGAACTCCTCGAAAGTCTATAACGAGTCGATGGAAGAGCTCGACCGGCTCGAGAAGGAGGGGAGGGCCTTCCTTCTTTATCCTTCGAAGCCGCCCCGCGTTTCCGTCGCGGAACGGGACGGGAGGAAGCTCCTCCCTCTCGTGGAGCTCGGGGCTTCCGACATGTCCTCGAGGATGGAGGCGCTACGCGCCTTCCTTGCTTCATAAGAGCACCTTCATGGGTTAGGATAGCCCGCATGAACAAGAACGACCGGAAGAAAGGGCGGGGCGATCGGGGGCTCGTGAACCCCGATTACACGAAGACCTTCCCGGTCCACCACGAGACCACGCTCCTCGAGTTCCTGAAAGGGAAGCTTCCCCAGCAGTCGGAGAAGAACGTCAAGCGCATCATCATGAACCATCAGGTCGCGGTCGGAGGCGTGCCCACCGATCTCTTCCGCTTCCCGCTTTATCCGGAGGACGAGGTGACCCTTTCCTGGACGCCGATCCGCAAGAGGGCGCCCAGACCCATTCCTATTCTCTTCGAGGACGAGGACATCATCGCCATCGATAAGCCGAGCGGCCTTCTTTCCGTAGCCAGCGACCGGGAGAAGGGGCGGACCGCCTACCGCATGGTCTCGGAATATGTCGAGGGAAAGAAACGGGGCTCCCGCATCTTCGTCGTGCACCGCCTGGACGAGGACACCTCCGGCGTCCTTATCTTCGCGAAGAAAATCGAGGTCCGGGAAGCCCTTCAGAAAGACTGGCAGAAGATCGTCCGGAAGCGCGGCTACTACGCGGTCGTGGAAGGGGAGGACATCCCGGACGAGGGGAGGCTCAAGGACTACCTTGCCCAGGATAGGACCCAGAAGGTGTTCGTCACCCGCTGGAAGGAAAAGGGGAAGCTCGCCATCACCAACTACAGGGTCGTCGCCAGGAAAGGAGGCTACTCCCTCCTTGACGTCGATATCGAAAGCGGCCGCAAGAACCAGATCCGCGTCCAGCTCGGGAACATCGGCCACTATGTGATCGGGGACGACAAGTACGGGGAACCCTCCAACCCTCTCGGGAGGCTTGGCCTCCATGCCTATGAGCTTAGCTTCCGGAACCCTTTGAACGGGAAGGAGTACCAGCTCCGCACCCCATTGCCGAAGGCGTTCAAGTCAATGTTCTTCAAGACTCATCAGGAGGAACGGGAAGAGCAAAGGGAACAAGAGAAGGCCAGGACTGCCCGCCAGGAAGGGAAGCGGACCCCGTTCAGGAGGCGCGGCAAGTGATTCGCAAGGCGGGGGATAATGCCGCGCAAAGGAGAAAATTCTCTTTTGAAGTCGGGAACTGCATAGATTTTCTTAGACTCAAGGCGCCTTTTCTCTTTGACAGGGGTTCGCTTTTCTACTATGCCCTCCTTATTCTTGCCGTCGCTTTCCTCTGGATGGCCTATGCGATCTTCGTCAACCAGTTCTCCGTCCTCTATGGGTGGGACTACAGCTCCCAGTACGTGACGATGTCCTACTCCTTCCGCGACATGTGGTGGGATTTCTTCAGGACCGGATCGTTCCCGCTTTATTCCTTCGAGACGTTCCTTGGGACAGACAACATCGGGAGCAATTCCTACTACGGGCTCTTCGACCCCTTCCTGATCCCCCTTCTGGTGTTCCCGCGGTCGTGGGCGCCCCAGATGTTCGTCCTCGCGGCGATGCTGAAAGGCGTCGTTTCCGCCTTGGCCATGCGGGCATACCTCCGCTACATGGGTGTGAAGGAGGGCTCTTCCCGGGTCGGCGGCCTAGCCTACGCCTTCTCCGGCTACTTGAACTTCATGGTGGGCTTCCCGAGCTACCTCTCGATGGCCTTCACCCTGCCGCTCCTTCTCCTTGGGATCGAGAAGGCCCTTCGCGAGAGGAAGCCGACCACCATCGCCATCACCCTCATGTTCCTGGGGATGATTTCCTTCTTCTTCCTGGTCGTCTTCCTGATCTTCGGCGCGATGTACGCCGCATGGCGGTTCTTCCAGACGATGCGGAAGAGAAGCCTGAAGGAGAACGCCCTGGCTCTCCTGGCCGGGGCGGGAGGCGTCCTCATCGGCGTCGCCCTTTGCGCCTGGGTGCTCCTTCCCTCCGTCCGCGAGACCTCCCTTTCCGGGCGGACGACCTCCGTCGGGGCGGCCTACCTGGGCGCGATAAAGAAGGCGCTCTCGGGCATGAACGCCCCCGACCTTATCGCCCTCCTCTTCATGCCGGTCGGAGGAAACGCTGCCCGCGAGTACCAAGGGCTCATCGGGTTCTTCTATCCGACCTGCAACTACCTATGGCTGCCTCTGGCGAAGACGACGGACAGCTATTCCTATGATTCCTGGACGGCTTCTCTTTTCTGCTACACCCCGATGCTCATCCTGTTCTTCACTTCCTTAGTCCATAACTTCAGGAAGGGGAAGTGGTCGCATCTGTTGGCTTTCTCTATCTGCTTCTATTTCCTATTCACGAACCTCGCCTACTACTTGTTCTACGCATTCGCTGGCGATGGATACGGCCGCTGGTACATCGTCCTCGTCCCCTTGATCATCCTTTACGCGGCGGAAGAGCTGGACCGCCTTCCTGAGGAAAGGCCCTCCACCCTCATCGGCGGGAGCCTCCTCGCCCTTCTCGGGACGATCCTTGCCTTCGTGATTCCTTATCTCGCCCTCCAGGACAAGACGATCCCGAACTGGCTCCAGGACGGCTACGCCCACCAGGACTACGACGTCCCGGGCATCGCTTCCTTCCGCGGGATCTCCACCCGCCTTACGTGGATCGTCTACTACCAGATCGGGCTTCTCGTCCTTGAGTCCGGGGCCATCTTCTACATGAAGGACCGGAAGTTCCTCTGGAAGGCGCTTTTCGGCTTCCTCGTCCTGGAGATCACCGTCTCAGGGAACCTTTCCTTCTTCTACGGCTCGATGCATTCCTATTCCTCGTGGCTGGGGGGGACGGCCGCGCTCGAGACCGCCAATTCCCTTTTCAGCAAGGCGTACGAGGACGAGGAGGACGGCTACTTCCGCGCCTATAGCGACATCAATCCCGACCGCAACACGAACATGGCCTATGGATATAACGGGACGAGCCATTTCCATTCCCTTTTCAACTACGATCTCGCCGACCTCGCCCGCTACAGCTACATCACGAACAACGAGGGGACCGGCTCCGCCTTCGGGGAGGACATCGTCACCAAGTCCTGGTCGGCCTACTACGGGAACAAGCGGGCCGGCTTCGATCTCGCCCTGGGCACGAAGTACTACCTCGTCATGGACGAGGGCTACCCCCACGGCTATGACGACTTCCAGCCGAACGTTCCCTTCGGAAGCACGCTCGTCGCCGAGGAAAATGGCTTCCGGCTCTACGAGAGCCCCTACGCGGACGAGATAGGGCTGGGGCACCGCGTGGAGCATCTTTATGCCGAGGGGATCGAAGAGGAATCCTCCACGAGGAACAGGAGCGATTTCTTCAGCGACGCCTCGGGAGTGAACGCCGCCCGCGAGATCCTCCGGAACGAGCAGGCCTACATTTCGGGGGCGATCCTCCAGGACGAGGACGTGGAAAGCGTCCTGGGGGAGCTGAATGCCGAAGGCGGGAACAGAAGCCTCGAGCCCCCGCCCCTTGCAAGCGCGGGCTCGGCCCTCCTGACTTCCCTATCCTCCGTGACGAAGGCGACCTACATCGAGACGATCCACGGGAACGGTGTGGACTACGGCTACTACGCCTACGACGAGGAGCAGGGGATCGACTGGGACCCCGGCTATTTCCTGACCTACCGGGAAGAGCATGGCCCCGACTACTCCTCCTCGGATAGCCCGATCCTCCTCGAGAGGGCCCACACGACCCAGCAAGCCGTCGTCCGCGACTTCGGGAAAGTCGTCATCGAGCCCACAGGGGGGAGGGAATACCTGAACGAGGATCCCGAGGGAGCCTATTTCGTGATGGACATGACGCTCAGCTCCGGATCGGACACCCCCCGCGTCTACTTCATCGGAGACAAGGACGTCGACGGGGACGGGGTCGAGGAACATAACGTCGTCCTTTCCTACGAATACAACATGATCAGCAACTGGGCCGGGCACTACGTCCGCTATTCAGGGGACGTGTTCGGGTTCTATGTGCCCGGGAAGGCCCGCTACGCCGTCTTCTGCTTCAAAGGAAGCGGCTATGCGACCATGACTACGCCGACCCTCTACGTGCAGGAGCGATCGCTTTTCGAAGAGAACATCGAAAGCAACATGACGGGGGACAATGCCTTGAAGGACGTCGGATTCAAGACCGACTGCTTCACCTTCCGGAGCGACTACGACGCCCCCGAGCTCGTCGTCACCGTCCTTGGCTACGACGCCGGCTGGTCCTTGTCCGGGACGAACGGCGAGAAGGCTGTCTCTCCCCGCGTATATAAGCTCGACGGAGGGCTCGTCGGGTTCGTCCTTCCTTCCGGGGAGTGGGAATGGACGCTTCGCTACCGTACTCCTGGCCTCGACCTCGGGGTGGGGCTTGCGATGGGAGGCGTCGCCGCCTTGGGGGTCTATTTCCTCGGCCTCTTCCTCTACCGCCAGAAAGAAAGCGAGCGGCTCAGGGAAGAGCCGCCCGATGAAGCAAGGGACTCCGGGAAGGCTTAGCTAGGCTCCGCCCTTCCCCTTGCTTCTCAGGTAGATATCGTAGACGTCCCCTTTCTTCATGCCGAAGCGCTCGGCGACCGCCTTCGTCGCCTGGCCGGGGGACTGATGGAGGAGCTCCTCGCGGAGCGCCTCGAGGATCTCGGGCTCCTCAGGGACGGGCAGGGCCTCTTCCTTCGCCCCTTCGACGACGACGACCATTTCTCCCTTGAGGGTTTCCTGCTGGACGAGGTCGCTCAGCTCCTGGAGCGTGCCCCGGATGTATTCCTCATGCACTTTCGTCAGCTCCCTGGCGATGCAGGCGTCCCGCTTCCCGAGGATCCTCGCCATCGCGGGGATGGTCTCCTGGATCCTATGGGGCGCCTCGTAGAAGACGATCGTCGTGCGCAGGAGCTTGAGGGAACGGAGCTCCTTTTCCCTTTCCCTTGGCCTGGGGGGAAGGAAGCCGTAGAAGAAGAAGCGATCGCTCATGAGCCCGGAGCCGACGAGAGCGGGAAGGAGGGCGGAAGGGCCGTTGACGACGGAAACCTTGATGCCGTTCTGGACGAGGTTCCGGACGAGCCTTGCCCCAGGATCGCTCAAAAGCGGATAGCCAGCGTCCGACATATAGGCGACCTTCTTCCCTTCGAGGAGAAGGCCGATGATCTTCTCTGAAGCCTCTTCCTCGTTATGCTCGTGACACGAGATGAAAGGCTTCTTGATCCCGATTTTCTGAAGAAGGAGCAAGGAATTGCGGGTATCTTCTGCCGCGATGACGTCCATTTCCTGGACGACTTCGCGAAAACGCTCGCTTATTTCCCCCATGTTCCCTATGGGGGTGGCGAGGAGGTAGAGGAGAGGCCCTCCCGAGAAGCTAGCGTCCCTCCTTAGGGCCATTGCCTCCTCCGTTCTGGCCTCCGTGGCCATGGTGGCGGTGCCGGTGGCGCCTCCTGCCGTTCCCTTGCCCCTTCTGTCCTTGGGACGCGTTCCCTTGGCCCCCTTTCCGATCTTGCTGCTCTTGGGCTTTCTCCGGACGGGGCTTCTTCCCGTCCTGGGAAGGCTTCCCTTCCTTTCTGGGGGCGCGCTCGCTCCGCTGCGCCTTTTCCTCTCCCAGGGAAACGGGGAGGACTGGGTCGGGAAGAAGGTCCATGGGACGCTCCTTCGGCTTTTTCTCGATGGGCTTCGGGCCCTTTCCGGTGAGGTAGAGAAGTTCTTCGAGGGAAATGACGCGGCTTTCCTCCTTGGAGGTCACCTTCACGTTCCTGCTGATGACGTTATAGGAGTCGACCCTCCATTCCTTCCCCTCGAAGCGATGGACGCTTCCGACGCCAGGGAACTCTTTCCGCGCGTCAGTGTAGAGCTGGTCTTCGAAGAGGAGGCAGCACATAAGCTTCCCGCATTGGCCGGAGATCTTGGCCGTGTTGAGGCTGAGACCCTGGTTCTTCGCGCGGCTGATGGAGATGCCCTCGAAGCGCCTGAGGAAGCGGGTGCAGCAGAGGGGGAGTCCGCAAATGCCGACTCCTCCGATCATCTGCGCCTTGTCGCGGGGGGCTACGGAAAGAAGGGTGAGCTTCGCGCATTCGAGGCGCTCCCGGAGAATCGGGAGAAGCTCCCGGAAGTCGACGCGGGCGTCGCTCGTGAAGTAAAGGGTCAGGTTCCTGCCTTCGAGGTCATAGGCCCCGTCGAGGAAGCGCATCCCAAGGCCGAGCCGATCGCTTTCCTCCTTCGCGACCTCGAGAGCGAGGGCGGCTTCCTTCCTGCCGAGCTCGAGGTTCTTGATGTCGTCCTCGTCCGCGCGCCTTACCAACGGGCGGATGCGGTCGGCTTCCTCCCCGTCGTACATCTTTCTTTCGAAAGGTAGGGACTCGACGATTCCGACGGTGAGGCCGTTATCGCCTTCTATGACGACCGCCTCCCCTTTCCGAAGGTCCTCGATGATGGTCGCGTAGTAGCGCGCTTTCATCGTATGGGGAGCGCGGACGGCGACGTACTTGATCGTGTCCAGAATCGTTTCCTGATCGTTCATTGGATGTCCTCCGCGAGAAGCCGGAGCACGTGCTCGAGGACGAGGGCCGGCTGGAGGCCGACCTTGATCTCTCCCTCGCTCGTGAGCACTGTCTTGAGGTCCCTCCCGGGATTCTTGAGCCTTCGGAAGGCCGCGCGTTCCGCCTCCCCGCCTTCGCCAGGCATGAGGCACGACCTAAGCGCGCTGCCGAGGAAGCGCAGGAAGAGGCGCGCATCCTCCTTGTCCTTGAGGGCAGGAACGACTTCTCGCTCAAGATTATAGACGATGTCGGCCTTCCTACCACGGAATGCCCGGAGCGCCGCGTCGTAGGCGCCTTTGACCGTGCGGAAGGACTTTGTCCCGGCCTTCTTCTTGATCCCTTCGGCGGAGTTCTCCACAGTGGCGAGAAGAGAGGCGTCCTCCTCGTTCAGGCCCAGGGAGAGGGCCTCCTCGATGATCTCGTTCCTTGGGGAGAGGAGGAAACGGATTTCCTCGCACCGGGAGCGGATCGTCGGGAGCAGTTTGGAGGCATTCTCGGTGGTAAGGATTCCATAAACGTTCGGGCCGGGTTCCTCAAGGAACTTAAGGATCGAGTTCACCGCGTTCGTGCCCATGTTCTCCACGAGATGGATCACATAGACGAGGATGCCCTTTTTCTCGAGGGCGGTCTTCGAGAAGGAAGAGGCCAGGTCCTGGGCCTGCTCCTTCTTGATGGAGCCGAGAGATCCGTCGATGAGGACAAAATCTGCATAGCCGAGCGCCTCCTCCTTCTTGCCTTTGGAAGGGGAGGAAAGGGGGACGCTATTGGCCACCCTCCGGCACGTTAGGCATGTCTCGTCCGCAAGGGGGTCGGGATGGTCGCAAAGCAGGGATTTGGCAATGAACACGGCGACGTCCTTGAGCGGGATCCCTGGTTCGCCGGATAGAAGGAAGGCGTGCGGGATCCTGTCGTTCTCAAAGGAAGCCTTGATGAGCCTCAGGGCCATCCTCTGACGTCTTTCCAGATACTCGCGTACGTTCATATCAGAGCAAAACCGACACCAAATTCCAGATTTCTTGAAATACTTGGTCCGGATCGAGGTTGGCGTCGATGATCTTGATCCGGTCGGGGAACATGTCCTTGAGGGCAAGGAAGGACGCCCTCACCTTCTCGTGGAAGGAGAGGCGCTCGAGGTCGAGGCGGTTCACCTCCCTGTGCTCGTTCTTACGGATGCGCCCGAGTCCTGTCTCCGGGGCCAGGTCGAAGTAGATGGTGAGGTCCGGCATCACCCCGTCCAAGGCGAACTGGTTGAGCGCGAGGACCTTGTCGACCCCAAGGCCCCTTGCTCCGCCCTGGTAGGCGAGCGAGCTGTCGACGTAGCGGTCGGAGATGACGATCGCCCCTTCCTGGAGGGCCGGCTCGATCTTCTCCTTCACGTGCTGGCGGCGGGACGCGGCGTAGAGGAGCGCCTCCGTCCAGGGATCCATCCCCGTGTTCGCCTTGTCGAGGATGACGGAGCGGATTTCCTCGCTGATGGGGGTGCCGCCCGGCTCCCTCGTGATGACGACCTTCTTCCCAAGGGAACGGAGCTTTTCCCCAAGGCGCTTTATCGCGGTGCTTTTCCCGGACCCCTCGCCCCCTTCGAACGTGATGAACATCAGAGCCTTCTCCTTCCCTCGAACGCCCGTTCCATGGTGAGGGTGTCGACGTATTCAAGGCTCGAGCCTAGGGAAAGCCCGTAGCCAAGGCGGGTCACCTCGACTCCCTTTCCCTTGAGGAGATTGGCGATGTACATCGCGGTTGTCTCCCCGTCGAGGGTGGGCTCCGTGGCGAGGATGACCTCCCGGAAGCCTTCCTTCCCAACCCTCCGGACGAGCTCGTCGATCTTCAGGTCGTCCGGATCCACCCCCTTCGAGAGGGCGATCGAGCCGCCGAGGACGTGGTAGAGGCCATGGAAGGAGCCGCTTCCTTCGATCGGGTAGAAGTCCCTGGGGTCGCTGATGACGCATAGGGAGCCTTTGTCCCGCCCCTCTTCCTCGCATATGGCGCACGCCCCTTCCCTTTCCGTCATGAGGCCGCACCTGGGGCAGGGATGGACGGACTCCTTCGCCTTCAGGATGCTTTCGGATATCTCGCGGGCTTTCTCCTTGTCCATCCTGAGTATCGCGAAAGCAAGGCGTTCCGCCGACCTCGCGCCGATCCCGGGGAGGAGGGAAAGCGCCGACTTGAGCCTTTCGAGCGCAGGGAGGTCCTTCCGTTCCATCTAGAAGGGGAGCCCGGACTTGCCGGCGACCTGCTCCTCGATTTCCTGCTCTTCCTTCTCGATGAGGCGGAGCGCCTCGTTGATCGCGGCCTTGATGGAGTCCTCGACCATTTCCCGGTCCTCGGCGAGGGCCTCGGGGTCGATATGGATTTCCTTGACCTCCTTGTTCCCGGTCAGGACGACTTTCACGAGGCCGTTCTTGTCGACGGGGAACTCCTTCTTCATGAGCTCCGCGCGCATCTCGTTCAGCTTCCGCTGCATCCTCTGCGCTTCCTGGAGCATCCTCTGCATCTGGTTCATATAGTCTCCTTCCTAGTCCTTGGGGAGCGAGGGCGCCTCTTCGATCGAGGGGAGGATCCCCGCCACCTTCAGGGAGTTGAACTTCATGTAAATGCCGCCCCGGACCTCCGGGCGGAGGGCGTAGAGGAAAACCTCGTGACCCAGCAGCTTCCCGACGAGCTTCCTGAGCTGCGGCTGGTTGCCCTTGATGTTGGCCTTGCGCGCGTCCGTCGGATGGTCGAACTGCACGAGGAGGCACTCGTCGCTCAAGGCGTAGGGCTTCCCGTTGAGGAGAAGGGTCGCGAAGAGCCCCGCGTTCGGGTCGTCCTGGATTTCCGCAAGCAGTTCCCATTTCCGCGAGAGCTCCGCCTTCTCCCTTTTGTTCGCCATCGCCCGGTTCATGACCTTTATGAGGTCATCCTCCGCAAGCTGGTATTCCTCGCCTTCCGTGAGGAGAGGCGCGGAGCCGAAGCCCTCGAGGTCGATCGGGCTTGGCTTGGGGAGGGGAGGGACTTCCGCCTCCGGGGCGGGTTCGATCGCACGGGCCTCCTCCTTGGGGAGAGGCCTTGTCCTTACAGGCTCTTCCTTCCGTTCCTCTTCCCTGGGGGCCGGTTCCTTGGGCGCGAGCGCTTCCCCGTCCGTCATCCTCAGGAGGGTGAGCTCGAAGAGGTTCCGGACGTCGTCGACGCGCGAGTAGAGGGATTCCGCCTCGACGAGGGCGAGGATGGCTTCCTCCGCCTTGCGAGGCCCGAAGGTCAGCAGGAGCCTTTTGCATTCCTCCTCCTCGAGCCTGCTGAGGAGCGAGGCGTCCTTCGTCTTCTCGTAGATGAGCGCGTCCTTGAGGATCTGGACGAGGTCCTTGCTGAGGCGCCGCAGGTCGATGCCTCCGGCGAGATAGCTCTCGCACCTTCCGATGACCTCGGAGGCGTTGCCGCCGGCCACCGCCATGAGGAGGGCGAGCTTCTCTTCCTTGCTCGTGAGGCCGTAGACGGAGAGGAGGTCGTGGATGTTGAGCGAGTTCCCGGAGTAGGCGAGCATCTGGTCGGCGATGGAGAGGCAGTCCCGCATCCCTCCCTCGGCGAGGTCGATGAGGGCGTCGATCGCCTCTCCCTCGTAGCCCGCGCCTTCCTTGACGAGCACTTCCTCGAGCTTCCCCCTCATCTCCTCGTCGCTCAGCTTGTGGAACTCGTAGCGCTGGCAGCGGGAAAGGATCGTCGGCAGGACCTTGTGGGGCTCGGTGGTGCAAAGAATGAAGATGACGTTCTCCGGAGGCTCCTCGAGCGTCTTGAGGAGGGCGTTGAACGCGGCGGCGGACATCATGTGCACCTCGTCGATGATGTACACCTTGTAGCGCGACTTGATGGGGGCGTAGCCGACGTGGTCGATGAGCTCCCTCACCTGGTCGACCCCGTTGTTGGAGGCGGCGTCGATCTCGATGACGTCGGGGTGCCCTCCCTCGGCGATGAGGCGGCAGTTCTCGCATTCGCCGCACTGGCAGCCGATCCCTTTCTCGCAGTCCAGGGCCTTGGCGAAGAGCCTCGCCATCGAGGTCTTCCCGGTCCCGCGGGGTCCGCTGAAGAGATAGGCGTGGCCGATCTTGCCGCTGGAAAGCGACTTCTCGAGCGTCTTGACGACGGCCTTTTGCCCGGCGACCTCGCCGAAGGTCTGGGGCCGGTACTTTAGATAGAGAGCGCGATAGGACATTGCCTGAATTATAGATTCCGAAGGCGCTCCTCACTAGTGAGGAAGCCTTGTCGGCGATGGTATACTCGCGTGGCTATGGAAGAGAGCATGCGCAAGCGGCTGGAAGCCGTGACACTTCGTTACGAGGAAATCGAAAGGGAGCTGGAGGATCCGGCTCTTTCGGAAGACATCCATCGCCTCACCTCCCTTTCCAAGGAGCAGAGCGGCCTTAGGAACGCCTATGAGAAGTACGCCCGCTACCGGAAGATGGAGGAGGAGCACCAGGAGGCGATGGAGGCGATCCTTTCCGGGGAAGAGGAGCTCGCCGAGCTCATGAAGGCCGAGCGGAAGCGCCTGGAAGAAGAGATGTCCGCCCTGGAGGCGGAGCTGAGGACCGACCTTTTGCCCGTCGACCCGAATGACTCCAAGAACATCATCGTTGAGATACGCGGCGCGGTCGGAGGAGACGAGGCCAACCTTTTCGCGGGCGACCTCTTCCGGATGTACTCCCGCTATGCGGAGCGCCAGGGCTGGAAGATTCAGATCCTCGACGTCGAGGAGGGAGCCGCAGGCGGATATTCCCGCATTTCCTTCATGGTTAAAGGGGAAAACGTATATTCGAAACTCAAGTTCGAAAGCGGCGCCCACCGCGTCCAGAGGGTCCCCAAGACCGAGGCCCAGGGACGGATCCACACCTCCACGGCAACCGTCCTCGTGATGCCGGAGGCGGAGGAGGTCGATGTCGAGATCAATCCGAGCGACCTCAAGATCGACACCTACCGGAGCCAGGGCGCCGGTGGCCAGAACGTGAACAAGACGGAGTCCGCGGTCCGGATCACCCATGTTCCCACGGGCCTCGTCGTCTCCTGCCAGACGGAGAAGGCCCAGTTGCAGAACAAGGAAATCTGCATGCGCATGATCCGGGCTAAGGTCCATGACTTCTACCAGTCCCAGCAGGACGAGGCGCGGGCGACCGAGAGGAAGCTCAAGGTCGGCACCGGCGAGCGGAGCGAGAAGATCCGCACTTACAACTACCCGCAGAACCGCGTGACGGACCACCGCATCGGATTCACCATAAACCAGCTTGACCGCGTGATGGAGGGCGAGCTCGACCCCGTGATCGAGGCGCTCGTCCACTTCGACCAGGAGCAGAAGATCCTCGAGGCGGAGGCCGCCGATGCCGACCATCGGTGAGGAAATTTCTCGCGCCCTCCTCCTCGGCAAAGGGAAAGGCGTCCTCGCCGTCGACCTTCGCCTCCTGATTCGCTCCAACGAAGGCTTCAAGGACCAGATGGACGTTTTCCTCCACCGTGACGAGGAGATGAAGAACGTGGCGATTTTCCGCTCCCAGGTGGAGCGCCTCCTTGCGGGGGAACCCGTGGAACTCATCCTCGGGGAGGCGGAGTTCCTCGGCCATCGCCTGAAGGTGACGAGGGACACCCTCATCCCCAGGGGGGAGACGGAGGAGCTGGTCGCCCTCCTCAGCCAGATCGCGCCCCGCTATTGGGACGCGCGGAACTTCCTCGTCTGCTGCGACATCGGGACCGGGACCGGGGCGATCGCGATCGCCTTGAAGTCGCAGTTCCCGAACTGGGTCGTCTCCGGGACGGACATCAGCGCCCCTGCCTTGGAAGTCGCGAAGGAAAACATCGGGAGAGAAGGCCTTTCGATCCGCCTGTTCCAGGGGGACGCCCTTGAGCCGCTCATCCGCGAGAACATGGCCGCGGACATCATCGTGTCGAACCCTCCCTACGTCCTTTCTCCGGGAGAAGCCCAGCCGAGCGTACGCGACTACGAGCCCTCCTCAGCGCTTTACTTCGATCCAGAGGACAACGTCTATGAGAAGATCATGCGGGACGTATGCAAGGTGAAGAAGGGGCCGCTTCTCCTCGCCTTCGAGATCGATCCTGGGCTCAAGGATTACTTGGACGGGCTCATGTCGCGCTATTTGAGCGACTACGAGAGCGAGTACAAGGAAGACCTCAACGGCTTCCTTCGATTCCTGTTCATCTATATGAGGTAGCCGGGATGGAACATTTCGGGCGAAACGACAAGGAAGGGGCGGCCAAGGTCCTTCGCGAAGGGGGAATCCTCGTCTTTCCAACGGAGACGGTGTTTGGCATCGGGGCAAGGCACGATTCGGAGGATGCCTATCGTCGACTCATAGAGGCAAAGAGAAGGAGCCCGGAGAAGCCCATCTCCCTCATGTGCTCCTCACTGGAGGAGGCCCTTTCGCTTGTTGAGGCTACCCCTTTGGTCCGTTCGGTCATGGAGAAGTTCCTCCCCGGGGAGCTGACCGTCCTCGCGAAAGGGAAGGCGGGCCTTCCTTGGTGGAACGACCTTAGGACCGGGGTCATCGGGATCCGCGTCCCCGCCTCTTCCGAGACAAGGGCGCTCCTTGCGCTTGCCGGGGTCCCTTGCCTGGTCACTTCCGCGAATATTTCTGGCGAGCCTCCTGCGAGGACGACGCGAGAGGCCTTGTCCTATTTCTCCGATTCCGCGGATGGGGTCATGGACGGGAACGTGACAAGCGGCACCCCTTCCACGATCGTTGATCTTTCGGGAGCCGGGGAGCCGCGGCTCGTGCGGGAAGGCGCCCTGCCTTTCGCGGATATACTTCGTTTCATCAAGGAGGAGAACCTATGAGAATCGCCCTCGCTTCCGATCACGCCGGATACGCGCTTAAGGAGACGATCCGCAAGCACCTTCTATCCAAAGGATATGAAATTTCTGACTTTGGAACAGATTCTGCGGAGGTTTCTGTGGATTACCCTATATATTCAGAAAGAGCCGCGAGGGCTGTTTCCTCCGGTGAATGCGAGTTCGGCGTCCTTTGCTGCGGGACCGGCGAGGGGATCATGATCGCCGCGAACAAGGTGAAGGGCATCCGCTGCGGGATCGGCTACGACCTTGAGGTCAGCCGGCTCATTCGCCGCCACAACGACGCGAACATGATTTCCTTCGGGACGCGGTTCATGGACGAAAGGGACGTCCTCCTTCGCCTCGATGCCTTCCTCGGCACGCCCTTCGAGGGCGGGCGCCACAAGAAGCGGGTCGACGAGATTTCCGCGCTAGAAGAAAGAAAGTAGGGCAAAAGGAGCCGTTTCCTCCCTATAAGGAGGGCGTGGCTCCCTATGTTTGCCCCCGGTGCGGGAACAAAGACGAATCCTTTCTCGGGAAAGACAAAGAGGGGAGGGCTTATTGCAGGCGATGCCTGTCTTTTAACGGTTCCTCAGCGCTTCCGAACATTCATCGCTCCCTGGACGTAAGGCTTTCCCTTTCCTATGAGCTTTCGGAAGACCAGAAGCGCCTGTCTAGGCGCCTAGCGGAAAACTTCCTCGCCGGGAGGGACACCTTGGTGCACGCCGTGTGCGGGGCGGGGAAGACGGAGATTGTCCTCGGCGTTTTCGAACTTGCGCTTAGGCGAGGCCTCCAGTGCGGGTTCGCTGTGCCAAGGAGGGACGTCGCCATCGAGCTTCATGGTCGTCTGGCCTCCGCATTCCCGGGCATCCGTTGCACGCTCGTCCATGGAGGCAGGACGAAGGAACTGACTGGCGACCTCGTCGTGCTGACGACGCATCAGCTATACCGATACGAACGTTATTTCGATCTCTTGGTCGCCGACGAGATCGATGCTTTCCCTTATAGAGGGGACTTCGTGCTTGAGTCGTTCCTCCGCCGGTCGGTCAGGGGGAGGGTCGTCTTCATGAGCGCCACTCCGCCGCCTGAAGTCGTCCAGGAGTTTTCGAGGAAGGGGAGGGAAATCCTTCGTCTGGACACGAGGTTCCATGGCCATCCGGTCCCAGTCCCGCGCTTCCTGGAGTCCTTGGCCATCGTCCAGCCCTTCCACGCCGCCTTCCTGGCGCGCCGTTTCATGAAGAGGGGGAAGCGGGCGTTCATCTTCGCCCCTACTATCGGAGAATGCGAGAGGTGCTACCGTTTGATTTCGCCTTTTCTTCCTGGAGGGGCGTACGTCCATAGCGAGCGCCCAGAACGGGCAAGGGTCATCCACGATTTCCGGGAAGGAAGGCTTTCTTATCTGGTGACGACCTCCGTCCTGGAACGGGGGGTGACCGTCAAAGGCTTGCAGGCGATCATCCTCCATGCGGACCATGAGGCCATCTACGACCGCGCCACGCTAGTCCAGATCTCGGGGCGTGTCGGGCGGAAGAAGGAGGATCCGGAAGGGGAGGTCCTCTTTCTTGCGGAGCGGAACACGGAGGCGATGAGGGAGGCTGCCAATGAAATCAGGAAGTCCAACGAGGCGCTGTCTCATTTGCGGGGCTGACTCCTTCTCCCCGGGATGGCATTCCTTCCTGGAAGGGGAGCGGGGCATCTGCCAAAGGTGCCATGCAAGGCTTTCGCCTTCCCTCAGGTCCTTTTCCCTTGATGGCTGGAAAGTCCTCTACCTTTATGACTATGGAGAGGATTTCCGAAACCTCTTGTATCTCTTCAAAGGATGCGGGGACTATGTCCTCGCGCCCTTGTTCCTCCGCCCGATCGCCCCGTACCTAAACGTCAGGTTCTTCGGGAGGACCATGGTGCCCGCCGCTTCTTCCAAGGAAGGGGACGAGAAGAGGGGCTATAACCATGTCGTCGAGATCTTTAGCCAATTATCCCTGCGGATGGAGCCTCTTTTTCAGAAAACCACACCCATCAAGCAAAGCGACCTATCCGAATCCGAGCGGAGGAAGATCCGGGACCGCCTTGCTTTCATAGAAGGGAAGGAAGAGCATCCCAGGGGGAGGAACTTCCTTCTCGTGGACGATGTCTCGACGACGGGATCGACCCTTCTAGCGATGAGGGAAATGCTCCTGGAAAAGGGGGCGCGTTCCGTTTCCGCCCTTGTCCTCGCCCACGTCGAGAAAAAGGGTGGGAGCGCTATTGGTTTTGCCCCGGGGGAGGGGCAGTGATAATATCACTGAGCCTTTGGGAGGAACTTTCGAATGGCCAACTTCATCGAACGGATTTTCAGGGTGGAGCAGCGTCAGCTGAATCGCTTCGCCAGGGAGGCGGACGAAGTCCTTGCCTACGACGAAAGGATGACCGCGCTTTCCGACGACGAGCTGAAGGCCAAGACGGAAGAGTTCCGCAAGAGGCTCGCGGAGGGGGAGACGCTCGAGGACATCAAGTACGAGGCTTTCGCGGTCGCGCGCGAGGCCGCCTGGAGGACGCTCCGCCAGAAGCCATTCAAAGTGCAGATCATCGGCTCCCTCGTCCTTCATAACGGCGATGTCGCCGAGATGAGGACGGGCGAAGGCAAGACCCTCACCGCGACGATGGCCGTCTACTTGAACGCCCTTTCCGGGAAAGGGGTCCATGTCGTCACCGTCAACGAGTACCTAGCTTCGCGCGACGCCGACTGGATGGGCCAGATCTACCGCTTCCTGGGCCTCACCGTAGGGATCAACCTCGCTAGCAAGACTCCTGCCGAGAAGAAGGAAGCCTATGCCTGCGACATCACCTACACGACCAATTCCGAGCTTGGCTTCGACTATCTTCGCGACAATATGTCCCCGACCCTCGAGGGCCGGGTCCTCCGGGGGCTGAATTTCGCCGTCGTCGACGAGGCCGACTCCATTCTCATCGACGAGTCGAGGACGCCTCTCATCATCTCCGGCGGCACCCACATCCCAGCCTCCCAGTACGCGGTCGCCGACCGGTTCGTGAAGATGCTCCGGAAGGAGAAGGACTTCACGATCGACGTCCAGGACAAGGCCTGCTCCCTAACGGAGGAGGGCATCCAAAAGGCCCAGAGGATGTTCGGGGTGAAGAACCTCTACGCCCCCGAGTACCAGGACCTCGTCCACCGCATCCACCAGGCGCTCAAGGCCAACTACATCATGGCCAGGGACGTCGAATACATGGTGGACAAGGAAAGGAAGATCCAGCTGATCGACCAGTTCACCGGTCGCATCATGCCTGGCCGCGAGTATAACGACGGCCTCCAGCAGGCGATCCAGGCCAAGGAAGGCGTCGAGATCAAGCAGGAGACGGTCGTCGTCGCGACGATCACCTACCAGAACTTCTTCCGCCTGTTCCGCAAGGTGAGCGGGATGACGGGCACTGCGAAGACCGAGGAAGAGGAGTTCCGGACGATCTACAACATGAAGGTCGTGACGATTCCTACCAACCGCCCGATCGCCCGCGTCGATGACGACGACCTCCTCTTCGGGACGAAGAAGGCGAAGCTTGCCGCGCTCGTCCAGGAGGTCAAGCGCCGCCATGAGCTCGGGCAGCCGATCCTCATCGGGACGGTCAGCGTCGAGAGCAACCTTGAGATTTCGGCCCTCCTCGACCAGGCCGGCATTCCCCACGAGACCCTGAACGCCCGCAACCAGGCAAGGGAGGCGGAAATCATCAGTCACGCCGGGGAGAAGGGCGCCGTGACCCTCGCCACCAACATGGCGGGCCGCGGAACGGACATCAAGCTCGGCGAAGGGGTGAAGGAGCTCGGCGGGCTCTGCGTCCTTGGCACGGAGCGCCACGAATCCCGCCGCATCGACAACCAGCTCCGCGGCCGCTCGGGCCGCCAGGGGGACCCGGGCTACAGCCGCTTCTTCGTCTCCTTCGAGGACGACCTGCTCCGCCGCTTCGTACCCGACAAGATGAGGGAGTTCGCGATCAAGAGCCTCGAGGACGATTCCATGGAGAACCGCTCCATCCAGCGCCTCGTCACCAACGCGCAGACCCAGATCGAAGGGCGGAACTTCGACATCCGCAAGAACCTCAAGGACTATGACGACGTCCTCGCCCAGATGAGGGAAAGCGTCTACGCGAAGCGCGACAAGATCCTCCTTGCCGAGGACATCACGGACCTCATCCGTTCCTTCTTCATGGCAACCGGCCTCTTCTGCTGCCGGAAGGCGATCGATGCTTCCGGAGGGCAGGATGTCGTCAGCGGATCCCTCCTCAAGAAGTTCGTGGAGCCGCGCTTCGTCCCGGAAGGAACGGTGAACGCCGCGGCTTACGACGGGGCGGATCCCCGGGAAGCCGGCTCTGACCTCGGGGAGCTTCTCTACGGGGTCTACCTCCGCAAGAGGAAGGACTGGGACCCGACGCTCGCCGATCGCTATGAAAGGCGGATCGCCCTCAGGCTCATCGACCGTTCCTGGACCGCGCACATCGACACGATGTCGCATCTGAGGGACGGCATCAGCCTCAGGAGCTACGCCCAGACCAATCCTCTCCAGGAATACGTCAACGAAGGTTGGGAGCTCTTCAACGAGATGGAGGAGCGTTCCGCCGTCGACACCGCCCTCAACCTGCTCGCCCTGAAGTTCGAGGCCCGTCCAAAGGAAGTGGCTCCCGCGGAAGGGGAGAAGCCTGCCGAAGGCGAGGCGAAGAAGGAGAACCCTGCGGAGGAAGAGAAATCCTCCGGAAGGGACGAAGGAAAGGAATAATGAAAGAGCTAGTCGAACTCCGCCAGGCCGGACAAGAGATCGCCCGCCTGGTATCGCAGCTCGGTGACTCCCTTTGACCAGGACCGCCTGGAGACCATCGTAAGGGAGGCCGAGGAAGCCCAGAGCGACCCTTCCTTCTGGGACGACCAGAAGGCTGCTTTGGAAGTCGTGAACCGCTACAAGGCCGCGAAAGGTACTCTTGAGGATTATTTGGACGTTAAGAGAGGTTCTGCGGAGCTTTCTGAGATTCTTGCTACTTTGGATCCTGATGATGCCGACATGCTCGAGCTCGTCGAGAGCGAGGAGAAGGAGCTTTCCGAGAAAGTGGAGAGGCTGAGGACCGCCCTCCTTTTCCGCGGCGAGTACGACTCCTTGAACTGCACCCTCGAGATTCATCCTGGCGCCGGCGGCACCGAGGCCCAGGACTGGGCGGACATGCTTCTTCGGATGTATTCACGCTGGGCCGAGAAGCACGGCTTCGCCTGGCAGGTCCTTTCCTATGAGCCTGGCGAGGAGGCGGGATTGAAAAGCGTCTCCGTGAAAATTTCTGGGTATAACGCCTACGGCATGCTCCGGGGCGAGAAGGGGGTGCACCGGCTGGTCAGGATTTCCCCTTTCGATAGCTCGGCGAGGCGCCATACGTCCTTCGCTTCCGTGAACGTCGTCCCCGAGTTCGGGAAGGTGAGCGACGTCGTGATCGATCCCAAGGACCTAAGGGTCGACACCTTCCGTTCCGGAGGAGCCGGCGGCCAGAACGTCAACAAGGTGAGCTCGGCGGTCCGCATCACCCATATCCCCACCGGCATCGTCGTCCAGTGCGAGATCGAGCGGAGCCAGCTCATGAACAAGGCGACCTGCATGGAGATGCTTTCCGATCGCCTCATGCAAAGGAAAATCGAAGAACGGGACCAGAAGCTCCGTTCCATCATCGGCGAGCAGAAGAACATCGAATGGGGGTCCCAGATCCGCAGCTACGTGTTTTGCCCCTACACCCTCGTGAAGGACAACCGCACCGGCCATGAGACATCCGACGTCAGCGGCGTGATGGACGGGGATCTCGACGGGTTCGTCTATTCCTACCTGGAGAAGGAGTCGAAGGATGCTTCTTCGAAGGCTTAGGGAAATTCCGCGGAAGGAGCTGATCCGCGAGGGGAGGAACATCCTTTACGTGGTGCTTGGGTCCCTCGTCCTCGCCTTCGCGTCCGCCTGCTTCCTCGAGCCACTCGAGATCGTCTCCGGAGGGCTTCTTTCGATCGGCATCATCCTGAACGGGGTGATCGAGCCGCTGGCCGGCATCAACGTGAGCGACATCGTGGTCGCCGCCGCATCGATCCTCTTCTGGCTCATCGGCCTTATCTTCATCGGCTGGAAGTTCTCGGCGAGGACCCTCCTCTCGACTCTCCTATATCCCGCCTTCTTCTCCCTTTTCCTCCGGACGGGCTTCATCGACGTGGTGGGGCTTTCCGCGCTTGTCCAATCGGGTGGGGACGAGACCGTGTGCCACCTGATCGGGGGGCTCTTCGGGGGATTCCTCACGGGCGCGGGCGTTGCGATTAGCTTCCTGGGAGACGGCTCCACCGGCGGGGTCGATATCATCGCCCTCCTCCTTGGGAAGGTCACTCCTATCCGCGAGGACATCTGGACGTTCGCGATCGACGCGAGCCTCGTGCTCATAGGCGCGGCCGTCTACCAGGACATCCTCGTCGCCCTCATCGGCATCCTCACCGCCTTTTGCTCGGCGATGGCAATCCAGTTCATCTACATCCGCGGGAACTCCGCGATCATCGTGGAGGTCATCAGCGACAAGCGCGAGGAAATCCAGCGCTGGGCGGAGACGGAACTGGAGCATGGCACGACGATCATCCGCGCCAGAGGCGGGTATTCCGGCGTTCGGCGCGACATTCTCCGCGTCATCGTGAACCGTAACGAGCTCAACGTCTTCCGGAACAAGATCGCGGACATCGACCCGAAGGCCTTCGTCTCCATGATCCAGGCCCAGACGATCCATGGGCTCGGCTTCCGGCCGCTGGTGAATACCGCCAAGCGGAGCAAGTTCCGCGGGGGGCAGGTCGAGGAGGACGTGGTCAACGAGGAACGGCAGGGGCAGCGCCGCTACCACGGAGGGCTAACCCGCGAGACCGGGCTCATCCATAACGAGGCGAAGAACAGGCGGAAGAGGCGCTAGGCATGGAATACGAGAGGCGCCCTTTTGAACTGGTCAGCCCTTATAAGCCGACGGGGGACCAGCCCGAGGCCATCGAGAAGGCCGTCCTCTCCATCCAAGGCGGGCATCAATGGAACGTCATCCTCGGGGCGACCGGCACGGGGAAGACCTTCACAGCGGCGAACATCATCGCAAGGCTCGGGAAGCCGACCCTCGTGCTTGTCCATAACAAGACCCTTGCCTCGCAGCTATACGGCGAGTTCAAGGAACTTTTCCCGAACAACCGGGTGGAGTACTTCGTTTCGAACTTCGACTTCTACCAGCCTGAGGCATACGTGCCGAAGACGGATACCTACATCGAGAAAGAGGCGGTGATGAACGACGAGATCGAGATGCTTCGCTGCGCGGCGGTGAACTCGATCGTCCATCGGAGCGACACCATCTGCGTCGCCTCCGTCGCCGCCATCTACGGGCTAGGCGACCCGGAGGAATACCGGGGTCTCGCCTTCGAGATCCGGGAAGGGATGGAGCTCGACCGAGGGGAATTCCTCGCTCGGCTCGTTGAATGCCAGTATCGGCGCACCAACTACGACCTTGAGCCAGGGACGTTCCGGGTCCACGGGGACATCATCGACATCGCCCCGATGGCGGAAGGGGACACCTACCTTCGCATCTCCCTTTTCGGGGATGAGGTGGAAAGCATCTCGGAGGTCGACGCGATCACCGGAAAGGCGAGGAACTACTTCAAGACGCATCCTGTCTATCCTGCCTACGACCATGCCTCCACTAGGAAGAGGATTCAGGAAGCCTGCAGGACAATCAGCGAAGAATTGGAAGAAAGACTTCAGTTCTTCAGGAATAACGGAAAACTGCTCGAGGCCGAGAGACTCGAAATGAGGACGAGGCAGGATATGGATTCCATGATGGAGTTCGGGATTTGCCGAGGCATCGAAAACTACTCGCGCCACATCGACAAGCGGCAGCCCGGGCAGCGCCCTTGGTGCCTCATCGACTATTTCCCGAAGGACTTCCTGCTCATGATCGACGAGTCCCACGTCACCATCCCGCAGCTGAACGGGATGTATAACGGGGACCGGTCGCGGAAGGAGACCCTCGTCGAATATGGCTTTCGCCTTCCTTCCGCCTTGGACAACAGGCCGCTTAAGTTCGATGAGCTCCTTGCCCTGGCCCCCCAGAGCATCATCTGCACTTCCGCGACCCCCGGGCCTTTCGAGATGGAGAAGTCGGGGGGCGTGGTCGCCGAGCAGATCATCCGTCCCACGGGGCTCCTCGATCCGGAGATTTCCGTAAGGAGGAGCCAAGGGCAGGTCGACGACCTCATGAACGAGATCCGGAAGCGTGTCGAGAAGAACGAAAGGACGATGGTGGTCACCTTGACGATCCGCATGGCGGAAGACCTAACCGAGTTCATGAAGGCCCGCGGAATCAAGGTCGCCTATCTCCATAACGAGACGAAGACGCTGGAAAGAACCCAGATCATCTACGAACTTCGGAAAGGGAAGTACGACGTCCTCGTTGGCATCAACCTTCTCCGAGAAGGCCTCGATATTCCTGAGGTGAGCCTTATCGCGATCCTCGACGCGGACAAGGAAGGTTTCTTAAGAAGCACGACCTCCCTCATCCAGATCATCGGGCGGGCCGCAAGGAACGCGAACGGGAAGGTCATCATGTATGCGGACGGGGTGACGCGTTCCATGAAAGAGGCGATCGAGGAGACGAATCGCAGGCGCTCCATCCAGATGGCCTATAACGAGGAGAACGGCATCGTCCCGATGACCATCATCAAGGAAATCCGGCCGCCCCTCTCCAATATGGAGGAAGGACCGAAGAAGGCCAGGGTCACCTCTTCCTCGCCTCGTTCCCACATTGAAAAGGAAATCAAGTCCGTCGAGAGGGAGATGCGGGAGGCGGCGAAGGCATATGAGTTCGAGAGGGCGGCCGAGCTCAGGGACATCCTCTTTGAGCTGAAGGCAATGCTTGGGTAGACATGGAACGGATAGTAATCTTCGATTTCGACGGGACGCTCTTTGATACGGCGGAGGCGATGGTCGTCATCTTCAGGAAGAGCTTCCAGGAAGTGGGCATGGACTGCACGGCGGAAGAGGCGCGCCACTACATGCACCAGTCCCTCCAGGAAACGATCGCGGAAAGCCGCGTTCCTAAGGAAAGCATTGCCCCCTTTGTGGAAGCGATACTCAAATTTCTGGATTGCCCCGAGGCGAACGCGGTCACGAAGCCCTTCCCGGAGACGAGGGAAGCCCTGGCGCTTCTGGAGCGCCTGGGCATCGCGATGGGGATCGTCACCGGCAACACGGTGCCACACGTGAAGGGCATCCTCTCCGCGAACGGGCTGGAAGGACATTTCCTGTCCTACGTGGGCTCCGATGTCTGCGAGGCGCATAAGCCCGACCCTGAGCCTCTGCTCAGATGCCTTGAAGCCTGGCCTGAGGAACTTAGGGGCAATGCCTGCTACATCGGCGATAGCCTCCAGGACATGGAATGCGCCGCGCGGGCTTCCCTCCCATCCGTCCTCATCGAGCGGACCCCGGGGGAATACGAGGGCTACCTAGGGCTTAAGGCTTCTAATCTGATAGATGCGTTTTCTCTGATCGGAATCTCTGCAAAATCCTAATCAAAATTTGGTATTTCATTTGTTCGTGGCTAAAAATCGTGACTGTTCTTCGCGCCAATATTCGGCGGAAACGAGCGATTAATTCCAACGTAGACAAGAAGAAAGGGAATCCCTATAGTATTTGTCGCGCCAAGGCGCCTATTAATCATGCTGCAGTGGTACGACTACATATTCATCGTTGTCTCGCTCATCATCATCGTGCTTGCCCTTCTCCAGGGCGGTAAGAGCGAGGGCGCTTCCGGCGCGATCACCGGGGGCGGGCTCAACGTTTTCGCGAAGACCAAGGAGCGCGGCAGCCAGAAGATCGTCACATGGCTCACGTTCGGATTCGCCATCGTCTGGCTCTTCCTCGCCCTTCTGATCATGGTCCTGAACAGCGCGACCGGCACTTCCGACACGACCGGCACGTCCGAGAGCGCGGCAGTGGCGGCCGCCCTGGTCCCCTTCCTTCTCTAAGCAAAAGGGACGCGTTATGGCAAACGGGCTTCGGCCCGTTTTTCAGTCCTCGGCTATAATCTGTGGCGATGGAAGTCCGCGAGTTCGTACGAGCCAGGAAGGAAGCGCTCAAGAAAGAAGCCTCTGCCTTTGGCCGTCCGCCCTTGATCGCGATCGTCCAGGTCGGGCACGTCCCTGCAAGCGACTCCTATATCCGCGGAAAGAGGAAGGACGCGGAGGAGATCGGTTTCTCTTCCCGCCTTGTCCCTTTCGGGGAAGATGTTTCTGAGAACGAGCTCGCGGAGGCTGTCCTTGCCCTTTCCAACGATTCTTCCATTGACGGCATCATTGTCCAGCTGCCCCTTCCCAAAGGGATCTTTCCTAGAAGAATCCAGGAGGCGATCGCCCCGCAGAAGGATATCGATGGCTTCGGGCCCTTATCTCCGTACGACGCGTGCACTCCGAAGGGGATCCTCATGTACTTGGAAGGCAACGGCTTCCTGTTTGAGGGAAAGAACGTCGTCGTGCTGGGTCGCTCGGACATCGTGGGGAAGCCGATGGCCAGGCTTCTGACCGCAAGGAATATGAACGTGACCTTGCTCCATAGCAAGACTTCCCTCGATGACGAGAAGTTCTATATCGCCCATGCCGATCTCGTCGTCGCTTCCATCGGGAAGGCGGGTTTCCTCGACGACCGCTTCCAGTTCAAGAAGGATGCGTGGCTCGTCGACGTCGGCATCAACCGCGGCGAGGACGGGCGCCTCCATGGCGACATCCTTCCCGGAAGGGAGGTCGCCTTGCAGACGCCGGTGCCCGGCGGAGTCGGGCTTCTCACCAGGCTCGCGCTCATGGAGAACCTGTTTGAAGCCGCGAAAAGGAGATGAAGATGGGATTTTCGATTGGAAATGAATATGTCTATGGCCTTGAAAGGGCAGTAAAGGCATCCGGGAACCCAATGAGGACGAAGCTCGATCTCACGGACCCAGGGGAGAAGGACTTCCTCCGGGCCTCCCGGCTCGGATCGGCCCAGAACGGCCTCGGGCATGACAACTTCCTGAAAGGCATCACCCTGCAGGTCGACGTCAGGGCCCCCCTTTACTGGTGGAAGGAGGCGCAGCGCTACCACTGGTTCGACTTCGTCTCCAGCCAGTCGACGATGCACTGCCTCCTGAAGTTCGATGTCCGCGAGCAGTGCGTCGAGGAGACCGATCCCGTTGTCCTTGCGAGGATCGAGGAAATGGTCCGGGAGTACCGCGCCATCCCCGACGACGAGGAGCATCGGGACGAGCAGAAAGCCAAGTGGAGGACCATCGTGGCCTCCCTTCCCTCCGGGTTCATGCTCGCCGCGACGATGGTCACCAACTACCAGCAGTTGAAGACGATGTACATTCAGCGACGGCACCACAAGCTGAAGGAATGGCACGAGTTCTGCGACTGGTGCGAGCGACTGCCCCGCTTCCTGGAACTGACGGGAGCGAAGGAACTCGCGAAATAAAAACGCCCGGCCGGGCGTTTTTCTTAAGGTGGCTTCCCTACTTCCTCTTGTTCCTGGAATAAAGGGCGGCGAAGGCGTCGTAGGCGAGATAGACCCCCACTCCCGCGACGAGGATGCCGATGATGATCGTGAGCGCCTGGAGAATGACCCCGGACTGGTCGTTATAGATGAACAGGACGATACCTCCTGCGATCGCGGCAAGCCCGACCACCATGATGGCCACGGACATCATCGTCCGTTCCACCTTGCCAATGAGAAGCGCGATCCCGAAGAGGAGCGCGAGGGCGCCGATGGTGATGAAGATGGTGGCGATGAGCGTGATCGCGGTCTCGAGGAACTGGGTGATCCCGAGCTTGTTTCCCGTGCAGTAGAGGATGATCAGCCCGATCCCAAGGGCGAGGAACACCCCGGCCGCGACAAGCATCCCGTAGCGAATCTTCTCGCGGACCTTCTTTCTGCCCTCGGCGTCCTTGTCCCTCGCAAGGAGGACGGGAAGGAATCCGAGAAGCACGCGGACGAGGCCGATCACGATGAGGAGCGATCCGATCGCGGGGAACATCACGTCGAACGTCTTCTGGTAGAAGCAGATCGTGAGGATTCCCGCGACGATGAACAGCGCGGCCTCCACCAATGTCAGGGCGATCCATTTCCCGGATCCGCGGGAGAAGCTCGTCGCTTCCAGCTTGCTCGTCAGCTTTGCCATCCTTGTTCCTCCAACGTTTTCCTAATTATCTCCTTGGAACTCTACTCTGAGTAGCGCATTCATAAACGTTCGTGTTTTGCGGGGAGGCAAGAAACACAACCTTGAAAGCAAAAATCGCTTTGATACCATATGCCCGCAAAAATTACTTGGAGGTAAAGCCATGAGAATCGCGCAGCTGAAGTCCTACGCCGAGCTCATCGCGAGGGTCGGAGGAAACGTCCAGAGGGGACAATACGTCGTCATCCGGGCGAACGTCGCCCTCGAACGCTTCGCCGAGCTTGTCGGGCGGGAATGCTACAAGCTCGGGGCCAAGAGGGTGCTCTACCGCTGGGAGAGCGCCAGGACCGACAGGGCCGACTACCGCCTAGGCAAGGTGAAGAGCCTGTCCGAGACCCTTCCTCAGGAATACGGCTGGCAGCAGTTCCTCACCGACGAGCTTCCCGTGACCATCTGGCTCGACGGGGACGACCCTGACGGGCTCAAGGGCCTGGACGCCCACAAGATCGCCGAGATCAAGGCGCGGCGGCACGAGGCCGTCCGCCACTTCATCGACGCCCGCGAGAACCGCTACCAGTGGACGATCGCCGGCGCCCCGACGATTCCCTGGGCGAAGAAGGTGTTTCCCCACAAGACGAAGTGCCAGGCGGTGGATGCCCTTTGGGAAGCCATCCTCCATTGTGCCAGGGCCGACCATGGCGATCCCGTTGAGAACTGGGAGAAGCACGAGGCGACCCTCAAGGCGAAGTGCGAGGTGCTGAACGGCCTCCATCTCCGGAAGCTCCATTACGTCGCCGGGAACGGAACCGACCTCACCGTCGGGCTCATCCCCGGGGTCCGCTGGCTCGCCGGCGGGGAGGAGACGATGTCCGGCTCCTTCTTTCAGCCCAACATCCCGAGCGAGGAATGCTTCACCTCCCCGATGAAAGGCGAGGCGGAAGGCGTCGTCTACGCTTCCAAGCCCCTCAACTACAACGGGCAGCTTGTCGATAAGTTCTGGATCCGCTTCGCGGGAGGCAAGGCCGTCGAAGCCCATGCCGAGGTCGGGGAGGAGGTCCTCCAGTCGATCCTTGGGCTCGACGAAGGCAGCGCCTACCTTGGGGAATGCGCTCTCGTGCCCTGGGATTCTCCCATCAACCAGACCGGCATTCTCTTCTATAACACCCTATTCGATGAGAACGCCTGCTGCCACCTCGCCCTTGGGCGCGGGTTCACCAATCTCTATCCCGACTTCGAGCGCTATACCGCGGAGGACATCCATCGGTTCGGGATCAACAAGTCCCTCAGCCACGTGGACTTTATGATCGGCACCCCGGACCTCAAGATCGTCGGCATCGACCAGGATGGGAAGGAAGTCGTCCTCTTCGAGAACGGCGTCTTCGCGATCTAAAATCCCGCTCAGCGATCACTTGGAAGCCCCTCGCGGGCTTCTTTTCCTATGCGTCCTCTATGTCCAGGAGGTTAGGGAAGGGGATACGAATGCCTTCGGCTACGAGTAGCCCTTCTTCGGGGCTTATCTTCTCTATATGGCCGACCAGAGTTCTTCTATGATCCAGGCGGAAATAGGTGATTTTCGAAATTTGACCTGAGTATTGCAGGAGATATTCGTTAATTTCTTCAGCCTTTTCTTTCGAGATGAGAGGCTTTTCCTCTCGCTCGAGCCTTTCGTTCATCGCGCGGTTTATCTCGGCCTGCTCGACGAGCGACTTGTAGGGGAGCCACTTCATCATCCCTCTGTCCTTCATCGCCTGTGGCCTCCGACCTGGCCATGGCGCGTCCTCGCGGTGGAGTGGCGAAGGAGCGAGGAGCAGCGGAGCAGCGCGCTTTCGCCGAAGCGGTCCGCGATTCTGTCCATCGAGCGGTCGAGACTCCTTCGTTTCTCGACTTCCTCCAGGCTGAAGGAAAGGAGGCCCTGCTCTCCCTCGTCAGGAGACAGGGACCCGTAGGCAAGGTGGAGCTGCCGTATGGGCAATCCTTCCGGGATTCCGGAGAAAAGGGAGAGCGTGAGTTCCTCGATGAGGCAGCGGTCGCCGGTCGGGTAGCTGAAGGCCGCCTCCTTCGCATAGCCTCCTCCCATCGCTCCGAAGGAGACGCCTAGCTGGACCTTCCCGGCGAGCATCCCTTCCTTCCGGAGCCTCCGCCTGAGGTCGTCCCCCATCTCGAGGAAGAGGAGGCGGCACTCCTCCTTCCGGTAGTCCCTGATGAGCGTCTGGCCGATGTGGAGGCTGTGCTCGCGGGGGACGTAGGGGGAGCGCATGTCGCTCTCGTCGATGCCTTGCATGAGGTCGCTCAGCTGGGCGCCCATGACCCCGAGCTCTTCCTCGAGGAAATCGCGGTCCGCCTCCCCGAGCTCCCTCGGGGTGCGGATCCCGAGGCGAGCCAGGCGGGCCTTCGTGCCTCCCGCGATGCCCCAGATCCTTTCCAGGGAGGGGATGTTCCAAAGCTTCCTTTCCGCGTCCTCCTTCGTCCACCTCGCCACGTAGGGAGGGGCCTTCTTTCCCTCCTGGTCGAGGGCGCACTTGGCCATGAACATGGAATCGCCGATGCCGGCGGTCGCCGTGAGGCCGAGCCTTTCCTTGATCCGCTTCTTTATCCTCTCGGCGATTTCCTCCGCGCTTACGCCATAGAGGGTGAGGTAGGGGCCGAGGTTCAGGAAGCTTTCGTCGACGGAATAGACATGGATGTCCTCCGCGGAGACGAACTCCCGGAAGATGCGCACGACGTCGGCGGCGACCTTCAGGTAGTACTCCATCCTGGGGCGGGCGAAGATGAGGCCCGGGATGTCGGGAAGGTCGCGCTTCCGGCAGACGTTGGGGACGCCGTATCGCTTCTTCAGGTAGGGGGTGACGGACATGACGACCGAGCTCTCGCTGCGGTTGGGATCGCAGCACACCAACGGGGTGCGGAACATATCGAGATGTCGGGAGGCGCACTCCACCGATGCATAGAAGCTTTTCAAATCGATTACGGCAATTGTCCGTTCCATGCCCCTATATCCTATTGGGGGGCGTCCTGTGAGAGGAGTCTTGACTTTCGCTCCCTCAGGGAAACCCTAGAGGAGGCGCCTATATGACGGACATAGCGATTCTCATTCTCCTGGGAGCGACGCTTCTTGCGACTCTCTACCTCGTCTTCGACCGCTTCCGTTCCGGGAAGAAGGGGACGGATTCCCTGAACCCGGAACTCCTGCGGCTCAAAGAGGAAATCCCCCTCCTTGTGGAAAACCGGCTCAAGGAGGAGACGATCCGCATGAGCGAGGCCCTGTCCCGCGAGGAAAAGAGGCTCGGGGAAGAGGTCCGTTCCCTCCAGGAATCCTTCCTTCGCTTCCAAGGGGAGCAGAAAGAGGAGTCGGGCAAGGCAAGGGAGGCGCTTTTTGCCAAGAGCGTCGAGATGGGCTCCCTTTCCCTCAAGGCGGTCCAGGAGGCGGGCGACAAGATGCGGGAAGAGGTGGAGAAGAAGCTCCTCGCGATTTCGGAGAAGGTCGACCTCGCCCTCAGGGACGGCTTCCGCGGGAACCAGGAATCCCTGGCAGGCATCCAGGAGCGCCTCGCGAAGATCGACGAGGCCCAGCGCCATCTCGACGCTCTCCAGAAGGACGTGGTTAGCCTGAACGCCGTCCTCCAAGGGAACCAGACGAGAGGACGCTACGGGGAGCTGCAGCTGGAGATGCTCCTTGAGAAGGCGTTCCCCGAAGGAAGGGCGACGGGCCATTACGAGCTCCAGAGGGAGCTCCCGGGCGCCAATGGGGAACCCCTCCGTCCGGACGCCTCGATCATCCTTATGCGCGGGGAGGAGGAAGTCCGCCTTCCCATCGACAGCAAGTTCCCTTTCGATTCCTACGAGCGCTACCTTTCGGAAAAGGATGAGGCAAGGAAGGAAGAGGCGCTCAAGTCCTTCAAGTCCGCCGTCCGGGAGAAGGCGCGCCAGGTCCTCAAGTACGTCGGGCTCCCCGGGACGATGGAGCAGGCGATCCTCTTCATACCCTCGGAAGGGATATTCGCGACGATCGAGAACGAGTTCCCCGATCTCGTGGACGAGTTCCGCTCCCGGGGCGTCCTCTTCGCCTCCCCCACCATCCTCCTCGCCCTCATCGTCATCATCCACGGGAACGAGCGCGAGATGAGGAGGAGCAAGGAAAGCGAGGAAATCAGGAAGAACCTCGTTCTCCTCGGGAAGGAGTTCGAGAGGCTGGGAGGCCGCTGGGAAGCGCTTGTGAGACGGGTCAAGGGACTCGACAAGGACACTGACGACCTTTCCATCACCGTAAGGAAGATCAACCGCCGCTTCGTCGAGATCGAGGGCGGGGACAGGGCCAAGGAAGAGGCGGCCTCCGAGGTCATCGAGGGAGGCGCGGAATAGCCTTGCATCGCTTGGGCGCCGCTCCTATAATCCGCGTTGCCTTGCGGGGCTGTGGCTCAGCTGGTAGAGCACGTCGTTCGCATCGATGAGGTCGCGGGTTCGAGTCCCGTCAGCTCCACCATCGCATTGGCAGGCGTCCCATCCGGGACGCCTTTTCTTGCCCAGGGGATTAGAATCGGCGCATGGACTTCTCCGGTTTCGAAAAGCTCTCGCTCCTCGACTACGACAAGCACATCGCCAGCTCCCTTTTTGTCGCGGGGTGCGACTTCCGCTGCCCGTGGTGCCATAACTCCTCCCTGGTCCTCGACCCCGCATCCGCCCCCAGCATCCCATGGGAGGAAATCGTTTCCTTCTTCCGGAAGAGGAAAGGGATGATCGAAGGGGTCTGCATCACGGGCGGAGAGCCCACCTTGATGCCCGACCTCATGGAGAAGATCGCAGAACTGAAGTCCCTTGGCTACCTCGTGAAGCTCGATACGAACGGCTCGAGGCCGGCTGTCCTGAGAAAGGTCCTTGCCTCAGGCCTTATTGACTACGTGGCGATGGACATCAAGAACGCTCCTACCCGCTACGCGAGGACGGCAGGGCTCGCATCCCTTGATATCGCGCCAATCCAGGAGTCCGTCTCCCTTCTTCTTTCCAGGGAAGTGGACTTCGAGTTCCGCACGACCATCGTCGAGGAGTTCCACGACGAGGAGGCAATGAAGGAAATCGCGGGATGGATCAAGGGAGCGCCCCGCTACTTCCTCCAAAGGTACATCGACGGCCCGAACTGCATCCGCTCCGGCTTCCATATGGTGGAGAAGGAAAAGGCCAGCGTGTGGCTGGCCTTGTTTTCCGGTTCCGTAGGCTCCGCTTCGCTCCGCGGCTACGATTGAGGGAGCGAGGATAGGTAGCGGTCTGCGGAAAGGGCGGCGATCGCCCCGTCGTTGACCGCGGTCACGACCTGACGGACCGCTTTCCTCCTGCAGTCCCCGGCCGCGAAGACCCCGGGCGTCCTGGTGCCCATTCCCTCGTCGGCGATGACGTAGCCTTTCTCATCGAGATCGACAAGGTTCTGGAACCTCTCGTTATCCGGGAGCTGGCCGATCGCGACGAAGACGCCTTCGCATTCCAGCGCTAGCATGTCGCGGGAATCCGTTCCTTCGAAGAGGACGCGCAGGGAATTTCCAAGGTTTTCGATAGATTTCGACGCGATTCCGTGACGGATGCGCACGTTCGGAAGGCCCTGGAGGGTGTCGACAAGCCCTTTTTCTGCGAAGAACTTATCAAAAAGTGTGCAAATCCCGACCTCTTTTGCTGTTTTTGCAAGATAGATCGCGTATTGGACGGCGGAGTTGCCGTCGCCGATGACGAGCGCTCTCTTATCCTCTACCTGGAAGGAGTCGCAGACGGCGCAGTAGTAGACGCCTTTGCCGACGTTTTCTTTTTCCCCGGGGATTCCTAGCTCGCGATGTTTCGCTCCTGTCGCCAGGATGATCGCGTCGGCTTTGACGTCGCTATATTGGCAATGGACGAGGAACCCGCTTTCCCTCTTTTCGACGGACAGTGCCTCGTCAGGCTCCATCTCGGCGCCGAGGGACATGGCTTGCTCGAACATCGCGTTGCTGAGCTCAAGTCCGCTTCCTTTTGGGAATGCAGGGTAGTTTTCTACAAGCGGGGAGGTGGCGATCTGGCCTCCGATGGACTCCCTCTCCACGATGGTGACCTTATGGCCTGCCCTTAGGCCGTATATAGCCGAAGAAAGGGCGGCTGGGCCGCCCCCGATGACGACGATCTTCCTAGGCCGCATGCTTGACGGAGTCGACGTAGCCGCGGATCTTGCTGGCGTTGTCGAACATCTCGTAGCCGTCTTCGGTCGGGACGAGGAGGGTGGGCGCGTTCTTGACGTGCGCCATTTCCACAAGGTCCTTGTGGGAGGCGGCGTCCAGCGCCGTGTAGCGGATGCCCCCGCGGTCGAGGATCATCTTGGCCATCTGGCAGTTCGGGCAGGTGGGGGAGGTGAAGAGGATCGGTCCCTCCGGCATGCCCGTCAGCTCGGCCCCGGTCTCCTTCGCCCCATGGAGTTCGCAGGCATGGATGCCGTGTCCCTCCATGTTCTTGTCGTCCGTGCAGCCCTTGCGGACGGCGTAGGTCTGGCGGTCGCGGAATTCCTGGGCCTTCCCGGCGTTCCAGTTCTTGACCGGCCGGTAGTAGCCGGTGATGCGGCTATAGACCTCCGCCTCCTTGCCGCAGTAGGGGCACTTCCACTGCTCGCCCTGGAGGTAGCCGTGGTCCTGGCAGACGGAGTAGGTGGGGGACATGGTGTAGTAGGGAAGCTTGTAGTTTTCCGCGATCGTGCGGACGAGCTTCATGCAGCTCTCCCAGTCCGGGAGCCTCTGCCCGAGGAAGGCGTGGAAGACGGTCCCGGAGGTGTAGAGCGTCTGGAAGCGGTCCTCGATGTCGAGCGCCTGGAAGATGTCCGAGGTGAAGCCGACGGGGAGGTGGGAGCTGTTCGTGTAGTAGGGGGTCCCGCCTTCGTTGGCGGTGACGATGTCGGGATAGCGCTCCTTGTCGTGCTTGGCGAGGCGGTAGGCGGTGCTCTCCGCAGGGGTGGCCTCGAGGTTGAAAAGCTCGCCGGCATACCTCTCCTGGTATCCGGAGAGACGGTCCCTCATGTGGTTCAGCACCTCGACGGTGAATTCCTGGGCCTCCTTGTCGGTGAGATCCTTCCTCAGCCAGCGGGCGTTGAGGCAGGCCTCGTTCATGCCCACGAGCCCGATCGTCGAGAAGTGGTTCGCGAAGGTGCCGAGGTAGTGCTTCGTGTAGGGGTAGAGGCCGGCGTCGAGAAGGGCGGTGACGAACTCGCGCTTGGCGTGGAGCGAGCGGGCGGCGACATCCATGAGGTGGTCGAGGCGTTGGTAGAAGTCCTCGCGGTTCTCCGCGAGGTAGGCCAGGCGCGGCATGTTGAGGGTGACCACGCCGATGGAGCCGGTGGACTCTCCCGATCCGAAGTAGCCGCCTGACTTCTTGCGGAGCTCGCGGAGGTCGAGCCTCAGGCGGCAGCACATCGAACGGACGTCGCTCGGCTTCATGTCGCTGTTGATGTAGTTGCTGAAGTAGGGCGTCCCGTACTTGGCGGTCATGGTGAAGAGAAGCCGGTTGTTCTCGTTCTCCGACCAGTCGAAGTCCTTGGTGATGGAGTAGGTCGGGATCGGGTACTGGAAGCCCCTCCCGTTCGCGTCGCCCTCGATCATGACCTCGATGAACGCCTTGTTCACCATCGCCATCTCCTGGACGCAGTCCTTGTACTTGAAGGGCATCTCCTTCCCGCCGACGATGCAGTTGAGCTCCGCCATGTCGTCGGGGACGGTCCAGTCGAGGGTGACGTTCGTGAAGGGGGCCTGGGTGCCCCAGCGGGACGGGGTGTTGACCCCGTAGATGAAGCTCTGGATGCACTGCTTCACTTCCTTGTAGGTGAGGTTATCGACCTTGACGAAAGGGGCGAGGTAGGTGTCGAAGCTCGAGAAGGCCTGGGCCCCGGCCCATTCGTTCTGCATGATGCCGAGGAAGTTGACCATCTGGTTGCAGAGGGTCATGAGGTGGTTGGCCGGGGAGGAGGTGATCTTGCCCGGGACGCCTCCGAGGCCTTGCTGGATGAGCTGCTTCAGGCTCCAGCCGGCGCAGTAGCCGGTGAGCATGGAAAGGTCGTGGATGTGCATGGCCGCGGAGCGGTGGGCCTCGGCGATCTCCTTGTCGTAGACCTGGGAGAGCCAGTAGTTCGCGGTGACGGCGCCGGAGTTAGAGAGAATGAGGCCGCCGACGGAGTAGGTGACGGTGCTGTTCTCCTTCACGCGCCAGTCGTTGATCTTGAGGTAGTTGTCGACGACCGAGGCGTAGTTGAGCTCGGTGTTCCGCATCTCGCGGAGCTCCTCGTGCTGCCGGCGGTAGCCCATGTAGGAGCGGGCCACGTCGACGTAGCCGGTCTCGATGAGGGCGATCTCGACGCTGTCCTGGATGTCCTCCACGCCGATGATCCCGTCCTTCACCTTGTCGCCGAAATGGCTCGTCGCCCTCAGGGCAATCAGCTCGATCACGCTCTTGTCGGGCGTCATGTGCTCCGCGACGAGGGCCCTTTCGATGGCCCACTCGATCTTCTTGATGTCGAACTCGACGATGGAACCGTTTCTCTTCTGGACTCTCATGGGCAATCTCCTTTGGGAGGGGCTTCAAACCCTAGGGACGGCAAGGTCCCGAGGGCGCCCTTCTCGCATTCCGTGCTGCGCAACTATCTGACAAGGGAAGCCGTTTGTCATGCCCCACGCTCAACATTTGCAATGGGGTTATTGTCTTCCCGTTTTTCAGAGAATTTTCAAAGGAAGTCTTTAGGCGCATGCGAAGGATTTGACCACCAAGCCAAGGCCGACTCCTAGTCAACAGGGACTTGAGGGATTTTGTTACGGTGTATAGAAATAGTTTTCCACCGGGAATACCGGTTTACCGATATCCCTGAAATTAGAGGACCGGAAAACCCGACTCGTACATTTGAATTGGTATTGAAGTAACTGTTTCTAGAAAATTTATAAATGCGCTAGTTTTAGTAGTGCATAACGAATTCCGAATCCTCTTCGTTTATGAAAACCACACCATGCCGAGCCTTTTCGTTTTGTGCATAAGTCTCCTCCGGGCCATTGGCTTCTCGTCCCGGGATTTGAAAACGTTTAACTACTCGTACTTTATAAACAAAAGGCTGATTCGCTTGGCTATAATCGCGCCGGCTATTAGAGGAAAAGGAAATTCACAATGGCTGAGAAAGAAAACGAAGTGAAAGCCGCCGAGCCTGAGAAGAAGACGAAGCGGAAGAAGAGGGGCTGGAAGCTCTGGAAGGAGTTCAAGGCGTTCCTCAACCGCGGCAACGCGATGGACCTCGCCATCGGCGTCGTCATCGGCGGGGTGTTCAACGCGATCGTCACCGCGCTGACCAACATCCTGCTCTCCATCTGCACCTGGGCCGTCCCGGGCGGACTTGCCGGGCTCGTCACCGTCCTTCCGCCGGTCAGCGCCGGTCAGGATCCCACCAACGTCGACCTGTCCTGGCAGGCCAGCTACACCGGGGCCGAGTTCCTCGACAAGGTCAATGAGCTGACCGAGGCCGGCGCGAACGTCACCGTCTTCACCTCCAGCTACACCCAGCACGGCACCTCCTACTACTACAACGGGGCCGCGATCATCGACTGGGGCGCCTTCATCAATGCGGTCATCACCTTCGTCCTCGTCGGACTGACCCTCTTCGTCATCGTCAAGGTCTACAACTACCTGAAGGCCCAGAAGGAGAAGCTCGCCGCCGAGGCGCTGGAGCGCTACTACCTCGCCCACCCCGAGGAACGTCCCGTCCCGCCCGAGCCCGGGAAGCCCGAGCCCACTGAGAAGGACATCCTCAAGGGTATCCTCGTCGAACTCCAGAAGCAGAACGGGGGAGAGGCCGCTCCTTCCGCCGAGAAGAAGGCCTGATGCTCCGGAGACTCTCCTTCGAAGGCATTGAGAATTTCCGGGACGTAGGAGGCTACCAGGCCTCCTATGGCCCCACGGAGTGCGGAGTGCTTTATCGCTCCGGCTCCTTGAGCGACGCGACGGATGCCGACCTTCGGGCGATCGAGGCACTCGGCATCCGCTCCGTCATCGACCTCAGGAGCGATGAGGTCAAGGCGAACTATCCGGATCGGACGAGGGATATCGAGGGCATTGCCCACTATTCCCTTTCGGTCAATGGGAACGGAAGGCTTGCCAAAGACAGGGAGGACATGGTCGAGAGCTATCTCGAGATGCTCGAGGAGCCCCGCCAGGCCCGCATGATCCTCATGGCGATCGCCCATGTCGAGAAGCCGCTCATCCTGCACTGCGTCGCCGGGAAGGACAGGACCGGCGTTTTTGTTTTTCTGACCCTGCTGGCGAACGGCGTCTCGTTCGAGGACGCGAACGCGGATTACCTCGTGAGCCCTGCCTACCTCGGGAAGCTGAGGGCGCATTCCTTGGAGAGGAATCCCGATTTCCCTAAGGCGGTGATGGATCCAGACGCCCTCTTCATGAAAGAGGTTTGGGGGCGGTTCATCGACGTTTATGGCTCCCTTGATTCCTATCTTGAGGACTTCTTGATGATGGGGGAGGACGATATTCGCCTCCTCAAGAACTGCCTCGGGAAGCAGGAGCGTTCCTATGGCGCGGTCCTGTTCGATGAGGAAGGGAAGGTTCTCGTGGAACGGATGATGCTCGGCCATTTCTCCCTTCCAAAGGGACACGTGGAATCTTTCGATCAATCTCCGGAAGAGACCGCGAAACGCGAAATCCTTGAGGAAACCGGTCTCAAACTTGAGATTTTGTCTCCGAAGACTACCTCGATCGAGTACTCGCCATACCCTGGGAAGGCCAAGAGAGTGACCTTCTTCATCGGGCGGAGCCTAGGTGGCGAGGAACGGCCGCAGAAGGAGGAAGTCTCCTCCATCCATTGGCTGGACCCTGAGGACGCATGGAGATGCCTCACCCACGATAACGACCGCCATGTGCTCCGCTGGGCCGTTCTGGAATACTCGCTCCTAGGCAAGAAGGGTTCCTAAAGCTCTTTCGCGATGTGTCGGGCGTAGATGCCGGCCACGTTCACGGACGTGGCCTTTTCGATTCCTTGGAGGAAGGCGTTGCTGTTCACCTCGCAAAGAAGCGGTCCTCCGTCCTCTCCTCTCAGAAGGTCGACCCCGCAGTAGTTGAGGCCGATTGCCTTGGCGGCCTTTTCCGCGACTTCCACGAAGGAAGGTTCGGGCTCGATCGCGATCCCGTGGCCTCCTTGCGCCAGGTTGCTCCGGAAGTCATCCGGGTTTTCCCTGCGCATGGCGGCGACGCATTTCCCGCCAATCACGATGAGGCGATAGTCGATGCCCGGCTCTTTCCGGACCCATTCCTGATAGAGCCTGAGCATGTAGCGGTTTTCCATTTCGAAGCGAGCGACTTCCTCCGACGTGCTTAGGAGGAAGACGGAATTGCCCATCGAGCCATAGGAAAGCTTCGCGACCAAGGGGAGGCCCAGTTCCTCGACGACCCGGCGGGGGAAGTCGTCCTGGATGTTTTCGCTATAGGTCAAAGGCCCCGTGATTGTCTTCGGGATCCGTATTCCCGTTCCTTCAATGGCTAGGTAAGTCTTCGCCTTGTCGTCGCAGATCTCGATCGAGGATGCGCTGTCGAAGAGACGGAAGCCTGCTTTCTCAAGGCCATGCGATACATAGTGGTCCTTGTCGAGATAAAGGACGAAGGCGTTCTCCTTCCCGAGGGACGTGATCCTTGCCTCTCTCCCGAGATAAGTAAGCAGCTCCTTGTTCCTGTGGGCTTCGAGTTCATAGCCAAAGGCAAGGAGCTCCTCCTTCATCCGGAAGTAGAAGTTTTCCAAGCCCGGGAGGACCTTATACGCATTGAGGACGCATGCCGCTTTTCTCATGCGGCGATTATAGAGCCCCATTTCACAAAAACTTTCATCGCATAATCTCTGCTGGTATATCGTTTTCGCCATGGGAAAGAACTTTGTTGTTTACGTCGCGATGCCGAGGCTTCACCTTGGGGAGCCTCAGAAGACCGTGGAAGAGTTTTCCGCCCTCCTCAAAGAGGTTTGTTTCCCGGATGGGTCGACCCTAATCTACCCGGCGGACGCGATCCTCGGGGACATCGGGCACCTCGGGCTGAATCCCGATTTCCAGGAAGCGAGGGAAAGGGCCGAGAGAGCGCTGTCCCTGGCCATGCCGTGCAAGGATGGATTGAGCATCTTCCCTCACCTTGAGGACGGGGTCGCGATTGTCTATCAGAACGGCAAGCGTGTGGGCGAGACCTCCATCCAAGGCGAAGCCGGAATGCCTGCGATGATCGTTAACTTTGGGGAAAAGAACGAGCAAGCGCTTTTGGTAGCGTTCGACCAGGAGCCCGACTACCTCGGCAAGGAAGAGGTCTTCCTTTCCCGTGCGGAACTTCCATTCGTGGTTATTGGGAAAGATGCCGGGGAAAGTTCGGGCAAAGGCTCTTATAGCGGGCAGATTTATTCGAATATTCCTAGCGTTCCTATGGGTAGTCGCAGAATTCGCTCCGTCCGTATCACTTATCATTGGAAGGAAGATTCTTCGGATGTGGCCTCTCCCTATTCGGATTTTGAATCGGAGGAAACGCCCCCCGCGCTCCCTTTCATCCCCCATGGAGGCACCTACGAGAACATTGTCCTGAAGGACGTCGCGGATGCCTTCTCCATCCTCTCGGACTCACTTGCCAAGAGGCTGGAAAGGATCGGGTCCGACAAAGTGGTGTTGGGCCTATCCGGAGGTCTCGACTCCGCCCTTACCCTCTTCGTCGCCCTTGAGGCATTCCGCAAAAAGAAACTATCTATGGGGCTGGAAAACGGAGACCTCAAGGATCATGTTCTGCTCTATTCCCTCCCTTGCTTCGGGACTTCGAGGACTACGCTTGGGAACATCAGCCTCTTATCCAAGGCTTCCGGAATCCCTGTCAATGAGATTTCCATCAAGGCAAGCGTGCTCCAGCATTTCAAGGATATCGGGCACGATCCCTCCATCACCAATAGCGCTTTCGAAAACGCCCAGGCGAGGGAACGCACCCAGGTGCTCATGGATATCGCAAACGACATCGGCGCACTGATGGTCGGGACAGGGGACATGTCGGAGCTTGCCCTCGGGTGGACGACCTTCGGAGGCGACCATCTTTCCATGTACGACACGAACGCGGGCGTTCCGAAGACCATGGTCCGCTACCTTTGCCTCGGCTATGCGAAGCTCCACCCAGAGTTCGAGGAGGCGGTTCGTTCCATCATCGGCACCCCAGTTTCGCCGGAGCTTCTTCCGACGGACAAGGAAGGCTCCATCGCCCAGAAGACCGAGGAAGCCCTTGGCCCCTACGAGGTGATGGACTATTTCCTCTATGGCTTCCTTTCGTGCGTTCCAATTGCGACAATCTACGAGAAAGCCTGCAAAACCTTCGCGAACGCATACGATTCGAAGGAATTGAAGCGGTGGCTTAAGCTTTTCATAGGAAGGTTCGTGAACCAGTCCTTCAAGCGGAACTGCCTTTGCGACGGACCGAAGCTCGTCCGATTCTTCCTAGGTGGGTCCGGCTATCGCTTCCCGAGCGACATGAACGCTTCCTTCCTCCTCAAGGTAGTGGAAGCGCTTTGACGTTTTGGTGTGTCTTTCCCGCGCCCGTGCTACAATCGCGACATGGGCAGGAAAAGCAAGAATCCTATCGTCCTTTCCGACAAGGAACGGGAGGGCATGACCGTCGAGGAGCAGGCGCAGACGGCCTCATACGAGGCGCGCAGCGCTGAGAACGTCCGCAAGGAGGAAAAGGAACGCAAGAAGAAATCCCTTTCCCGCGAGATCCTTCGTTTCGTGATCGTAGGAGTCATCTGCACGATCATCGACTTCCTCGTCCAGATGCTCTTCTTCTGGATTTTCGAGAATAATCTTTCGACCTATGAAGGATGGGGGAGCTACGTTGCCTTCGCGATTGCCGTGACGGTGGCATTCCTGGTCGCGAACGCGGTCAACTTCCTCTTCTCCCGCTTCTTCGTGTTCCAGAACGTGGACGAGAAGGCCGACACGAAGTCGGGTAAGGCATTCCTGATCTATCTGGCCCTTGGCGCCGGCGGGTGGCTCATCGGGGTCGGGCTCCAGGAACTTGGGGTCTGGATCTGCCAGAGCTACCTCGGCATCGAGAATCTCTCGCTCAATATCGTGAATGCCTTCGACGGCGTGCTCGCAGGAGGGGTCATCGGCGAGGCGTTCTGGGCCTTCGTCGTCATCTTCTGCGTCAAGACCGTCGTCACCATGGTCTACAACTACGTCACGAGGAAGCTGGTCATCTTCCGCGCCCCGAAGAACGAAGAAGAGACGTTCCATCCCGTCGAACTCGATATTCCGGCGGAGGAGTCCAGCCAGCCTGCTTCCCAAAAGGAGGAGCCCGCCTCCTCCAAGGACGGGGATGCCACGAGCGTTCCCGCCCCTGTGAAGGAACCCTTGGTGACCGTCGGAAACTTCCGCACGATCTTCCGCGAGGAGCTCGAGCGGCTCTTCGGCCCCGGGAAGAAGAAGGCGGACGTCGGCACCGGCTGGCGGATTGTCTACGAGGAGCTTGAGGCATTCGACAAGGAGCACCCCGAGCTCGTCAAGAAGGGTAAGGAAGGGAACTAGCCCCAAGACCTTGGATCAGGGCGGCTCGTCCGCCCTTTTTCTTCATCGCTTCTTCCCTATAATCCCCTCCATGAGGATTGCGATCGTCGGCGCGGGGGCCTCGGGACTTTTCCTGGCAAGGGCGCTCTCCCATAAAGGACTTGATGTCGTCCTATTCGAACACAAGGAATCCGTCGGGAAAAAGCTCATGGCCACGGGGAACGGGCGGTGCAACCTCTTGAACAAGGGGCTTTCCGCGAATGCCTACAACAACCCTTCCTTCCTCGCCCCGCTCATCGAGGAGTTTCCTTATTCGCGGCTCCGCGAGGTCGTCGAGAAGGACTGGGGCGTTCCTCTTTATGAGATAGGGGAATATGTCTATCCCGCAAGCCTTTCTGCAATCGCCTTCGGGAATTATCTCCGGGGTTCGCTGGACGCGGAAATCCGCCTTGGTTCCAAGATAGGGGGCTACAGGCCGGACGAGGAAGGGGTCGCCCTCTTCCATGACGGCATCCGGGAACGGTTCGACGAGGTGGTGTTCGCCACCGGGGGCATGAGCGCTCCGAAGTTCGGAAGCGACGGCTCCCTTTTGAAGGTGTTCCTGGAGCATGGCTATGGGATCGCCGAGATGCGCCCAGGGCTCACGCCCGTCCTCGTCGAGGAGAAGGAAGGGCTCAAGTCCATTTCGGGAACGAGGATAAAGGCCCTCGTGCGCCTACTTGAGCAAAAGCAGTTGGTCTTCGAGGAGGAAGGCGAGGTCCTCTTCCGGAAGGACGGGCTCTCCGGGATCGTCATCTTCAACATGTCCTCCTATATCGCGAGGAGGAGCCTTTCCGACCCAGTTCTTGAAATCATCCCTCTCCCGTTCCTCAAAGGGGACAGGGCGGCGATGCTTTCGTGCTGGAAGAAATCCTCGCCTGGCCATTACCTGGAATCCATCTTCGTGCCTTCGTTCGCTTCCTATCTCCTGGAACGATCAAGAAGGACTGGCGTCGCCCTTGAGACCCTGATCGAATCCATCCCGTTCCATTGGGCGGGGAACGGAGGCTACGAGGAGAGCACCGTTACTCTCGGAGGGATCAAGACGAGCGAAATCTCTACAGATTTCCGGTCAATTCGGGAAAACCACGTTTCATTCATTGGCGAGCTTCTTGATATAGACGGGATTTGCGGGGGTTTCAATTTGTCCTTTGCCCTTATGTCCGCGCTGAAGCTTGCTGAATCGCTCCTATCCGAGATCCACTGAGCTGCTCTCTAAAGAGAGCAACCCTTATCTCTTCGTTGACTAGCAGGGTGCGATGTCCTTAAATACGCGTGCGCCACTCGACTGAGGGCGACTACATCATCGAGGTCTTTGCATGAAGTACACAAACACTTCCAAGGTTCTTAGCCTAGTCTTCCATGGTCTGATGACCCTGGGGTTCGGCGCCATGGGGATCTATTTCGCCTTCTTCGTCGTTCCCTTCGCCTTCACTACCAACCCCTACCAGTTCTCCAGCGGGCTTTTCCAGGCTAGCTACTACCTTTATCTGGAGCTAGCCGTCATCGGCATCTCCTTCTTCCTTATCTCCGGGTTTGGAACCTACAAGGCCTTGATGTCCATTTCCGGCGGGAAGGATTCCGACGAGGCAGTCCGTTCTTCCCTCACCTGCTTCATCACAGAAGGGTGGATCGGGGCGATCACCCTCTTCCTCGACGGCTCCGTCCTCTTCGATGCCATGAAGGGGTCCAATAACGCCGACATCGCCTTCCCGATCGTCATGTGTGTCCTCGTCTCCATCGTCCTTCTCATCGCGACGAACATCCCGATGGTCAGGATGTACGACGGGCGCGACTACTCGCCCCTCCTGAAATCCCTGCTGCTGGGAGGCGCGGTCGTGATGATCACCCTTGCCCTCGACTCCCTTTTCTCGCTGATCGGCCTCACCGCCAGGAGCTGGGACGCCAAGACGATGCCCTTCCTCTACCAGCTCATCGCGATTGTCATCCCTGCCGCCATCGCGGGCGGACTCCTCCTTGCCGGCGGACTCCTTCTCCCGAAGAAGGAGGCTTCCCCGAAGAAGATGCAGCTCGGGACGATTTTCCTCGGCGCCGCGATGATCGTCGTTTCCGTCACGTTCCTCACGCACGCCTCCCTTGAGTTCATCTGGCAGGCCGACTACCGCTACCACCTCATCGGGCTTCTCAACGTCGAGAACGGCTTCCAGTACCCTGGGCTCGGCTATGGCGTCATGTCGGTGATCGCCGCCGCCTGCCTCATCGGTGGGGGCCTTGCCGCGATCCTCCTCTCCGGAAAGGGCGAGAAGAGGCCTTCCGTCCGCCATAAGGCCTAGGGAAGGCTATTGAAAACGGGAGGTCCAAGCCTCCCGTTTTTCGTTCGATCGTAATTAGTAGATGGGGGAGAAGTCGCGGACGACGACCACTTCGTCGTAAAGCGCCCTCACTTCATCCGAGATCGGCTCGAACTCCTCCCTGAACCTCTCCATGACGTTCTCAGGGACGATCCGGCCCTCCTCGCGCATGCGGTTTTGCCGGCAGCAGGTCTCGAAGGGCATGTCGAAAAAGACAAGCACATGGCGGTCGAAGACCGGGGTCTCCTTCGCGTACATCTCCCGGTACTTGTTCTGGAGGTTCGTGGCGTCGGCGATGACCGTCGCGTTCTCGTCCTCCGCCCCGTAGCGGTTCAGCCTCTCAAGGAACGTCTTCCAGACGAGCCCCTCGTCCCGGAAGTCCTGCGCTTTCCCGAAAAGCTCTTCCCGGATGGAGTCGGAAGAGACGATCTTGGTTCTTGGATTCGCCCTCTGGTATTTGGCCGCCCAGGTGCTCTTCCCGCTCCCGGGGAGCGCGCTGAGGAGAATCATTGTTCTCATACACCTGTGATTTTATAGAAGCGGAAAGGCGAATTCCTCCCTCCGTTGATGAAAGCGATTGCATATCGCCCAATGTGTTGGTAATGAGTTTTCCAACGCCCATAATGCAGCCATGCAAGAGGAAGCGCTTCTCAAGGACATCGTTCTCTTCCGCCTCACCTCCTCGCCCCTCCTGGCGAAGGAAGTCGCGGACATTCTTTCCCTGCCCCTCGGGGAGTGCGAGGTCCGGCACTTCGCCGACGGCGAGGTCATGGCGCGTCCCATCACGAACGTCCGCGGGAAGAAGGTGTACGTGATCCAGAGCACCTCCACCCCTGTCGCGGAACGGCTCATGGAGCTTCTCATCTTCATCGACGGCCTCAGGAACGCGAAGGCGAAGGAAGTGAACCTCGTCATCCCCTACTATGGGTTCTGCCGCCAGGACCGCATCGCCCGGAGCGGGGAGCCCATCACCGCGAAGCTCGTCGCGGACCTTCTCGAGACCGTGGGAGTGAACAGGGTCATCACCATGGACCTCCACACCCCCCAGACCCAAGGTTTCTTCTCCTGCCCTGTGGACGACCTTTCGCCCATCTCCCTCTTTGGTGAGTACTACCGGGCGAAGCTCCGGGAAATGGGGATCCCGACTTCCGAGGTCACCGTCGTCTCGCCGGACCACGGGTCGATCCATCGGGCGAGGGATCTTGCGAGCGAGCTTCCCGACAGCAGCCTTTCCATCATCGACAAGAGGCGTCCTGCGCCGAACGAGGCCGAGGTCATCAACGTCGTCGGCGAAGTAGGCGGGAAGACCTGCATCATCATCGACGACATCATCGACACGGCCGGCACGGTCCTTGCCTCCGCGGACACCTTGCGGGCGCACGGGGCCAAGGGGCTTCTCGTCGGTGGCACCCATGGGATCCTTTCCGGAGAGTCCGAGGAACGCCTTCGCACGGCATCCTTCATCCAGGACCTCTGCCTCACGAACTCCATCGAAAGGGACATCCCCTGGGTGAGCAGGATTTCGATCGCCCCGATGATCGGCGGAGTTATCAAAGCTTCCGAAACCGGGCTTCCCGTGCCGGACGATTGGATGGCCTTTTATTGAGAAACCTCTCAATTCCCATATAAAACTCTCGAAAACGTGTTCTATCCTCTGAACCACGTCTAAAAAACAAGGAGGTCGCAGCAACCATATGCTGACTACCAGGAAAATCGCCGAGAACGCGATTGTCGCCGCTCTCTACTTCGTCCTCACCATCGTGTCCGCCCCCATTGCCTATGGTCAGATCCAGTTCCGGATCGCGGAGGCGCTCATGCTCCTTTGCTTCTATCGGAAGGATTTCGTCATCGGATTGACCGTCGGCTGCTTCCTTGCCAACCTGGGGAGCACCCTCCTTCCGTGGGACTTGATCTTCGGGACGCTCGCCACGCTTCTTACCGGCCTTGCCATCGCCTTCCTTAGCCCGCGGCTCATCATCGCCGCGGTTTATCCCGCGCTTTTCAACGCCTTCATCGTCGGGGCCGAGCTCTACTACATCCTCGAGCTCCCCTTCTGGATCAACGTCGGCTACGTCGCCCTCGGAGAGATCGTCGTCCTTATGTGCGGCTACGTCCTCTTCCTCCTTCTATCAAGGAACAAAGGGTTCATGGACGTCCTGCGGGCGCAGCCTTCGCGTAGAGCCCTCCGTTGGTGAGATAATCTACACGATGAACGGATTCGGAATCGAGATCGACCACGTCGACTCCAGGTGCAAGGCGAGGACCGGCACCCTCCATACATGGCACGGGGACGTCCCTCTCCCGATGTTCATGCCCGTTGGGACTCTGGCGACGGTGAAGTGCCTTTCCCCGGAGGAAATCCGTTCCATCGGTTCTGGGGTAATCCTCGCGAACACCTACCACCTCCATCTTCGCCCTGGGGAGGAGATCGTGGAGAAGGCGGGCGGCCTTCATTCCTTCATGAACTACGACGGGCCGATCCTCACGGACTCGGGAGGCTTCCAAGTGTTCTCCCTGAGCGCCCAGAGGAAGCTCACCGAGGAAGGGGTGCTTTTCCGGAACGACTTCAACGGAAACGAGGAGCTTTTCACCCCGGAATCCGTCATCAGGATCGAGGAAAGGCTCGGCGCGGACATCATCATGTCCTTCGACGAGTGCATCCCCTACCCGGCCGAAAGGGAATACGTGGAACGCTCGACGGAAAGGACGTTACGCTGGGCGAAGAGGGGTCTCATCGCCCACGAAAGGAAGGACCAGGCCCTCTTCGGCATCGTTCAGGGCGGGGCGTTCACTGACCTCCGGGAGCATGCCGCCAAAGAGCTTGCGGCGATGGACTTTCCGGGCTACTCGATCGGGGGAACCTCGATCGGCGAGCCGAAGGAAGTGTGCTTCCGGATGGTGGAGGACGCGGTCCGCTTCCTTCCGGAGGAGAAGCCCCGCTACCTCATGGGGGTCGGCTCGATCGACTATATCCTCGGGGGCATAAGGAGAGGGGTCGACATGTTCGACTGCGTCCTCCCCACGAGGCTTGCCCGGCACGGGACCCTCATGACCTCCAGAGGTCGGGTCAACATCCGCAAGGCGGAGTACCGCGAGGATTTCTCGCCCCTCGACCCGGAGTGCGACTGCTACGCCTGCACCCACTTCACGAAGGCCTACCTCCATCACCTCCATGTGACCGGGGAAGAGCTCGGGAAGAGGCTGAACTCCATCCATAACCTCCGCTTCCTCATTCGCCTCGTGGAAGGGGCAAGAGAAGCGATCCGCGAGGACCGCTTCCTGGAATACGAGGAGGAGGCAATACGGAAATACGGAGATTCGCGGGGGTTCTGACATGGATATTTCTCTATTTGACTTTGAACTCCCTGAGGAACTGATCGCCCAGGCGCCCTCCCAGGAACGGGACGGATGCCGGCTTCTTGCCGTCGATCGCTTCCAGAGGACCTACGAGGACAGGACCTTCCGCGACATCCTCTCCTACCTTCGCCCCGGGGATGTCCTGGTGAGGAACAACACCCGTGTCATCCCCGCCCGCCTCATCGGGGAGAAGGACACCGGGGGAAGGATCGAGCTCCTCCTTCTGAAGGATCTCGGGGACGATGTCTGGGAGTGCCTCGTCGGGAACGCCCGTTCGGTGAAGGAAGGCTCCCTTTCTTCCTTCGGGAACGGGAAGATCAACGCCCGCTGCGTGGCGGTCCTCCCGGAAGGGATCCGTCGAATGAAGTTCCTTTACGAAGGCATCTTCCTGGAAAGGCTCGAGGAGCTGGGGGAGATGCCCCTTCCTCCCTACATCCGGGAAAGGACGTCGCGGAAGGAGGACTACCAGACCGTCTACGCGAAAGTCCCAGGAAGCGCCGCCGCGCCGACCGCGGGCTTCCACTTCACCCCGGAGCTTCTTGAGGAAATCTCCGCCATGGGGGTGGAGATCCTCGACCTCACCCTCGACATCGGGCTCGGGACATTCCGGCCCGTGAAGGTCCAGGACACCAAGGACCACCATATGCACGAGGAGACCTACACCATGGGGGAGGATACCGCGAGAAGGCTCAACCTCGCGCGGAAGGAAGGCCGGAGGATCATCGCCGTGGGGACGACCTCGGTCCGCACCCTCGAGTCCATCCACGGGAAATACGGGGAGTTCCGCCCCGAGAGTTCCTCCACCTCGATCTTCATCGAGCCCGGCTACCGCTTCCAGGCGGTGGACGCCCTCATCACGAACTTCCACCTCCCGAAGAGCACCCTCGTGATGCTCGTCAGCGCGTTCATGGGGAGGGAGCTCACGCTGGAGTGCTACCGCCACGCGGTGAAGGAGCGCTACCGCTTCTTCTCCTTCGGGGACGCGATGTTCATCCACGGGAAGCTTCCCGAGGAGGGCGCCTTGTGAGCGACCGCCCCAAGGAACTGGCGCGCTTTCTCCGCAAGGAGGAAGGAAGGAGGAGGCTCCTCCTCCATTCCTGCTGCGGCCCTTGCTCCTGCTACCCCTTCCTCGTGCTGGGGACGCATTACGACGTCACCGTCTCCTTTTCCAACTCGAACATATATCCCCGGGAGGAATGGGAGCGGAGGCTCCGCGCCCTCAGGAGGGCGATCCGCGGCTTCTCCCGCCACTACGGAATCAAGATAAGGCTTCTCGAGCCTGGCTACGGGCACGATTCCTTCATGGAGGAGCTCCGCCCGATGGCGGACCTTCCCGAAGGGAGCGCCCGCTGCCTCCTTTGCTATCGCAAAAGGATGGAGGAAGCCCGCCTCATCGCCCGGCAGGAGGGGATCCCCCTCTGGTGCACGACCCTCACCTCCTCCAGGCAGAAGGACAGCGAGGCCATCCTCCGGATCGCCCGGGAGCTGGACCAGGAAGATCCCGAGGGCCCGGCGTTCCTCCTGAGCGACTGGAAAAGGGGAGGGGGCCTCGAGGAAGGTGAGAGGATCGCCAGCTTCCTCATGCTCTACCGCCAGCATTACTGCGGCTGCGAATACAGCCTCCCCAAGAGGAAATAGGGCCCCTCTTACCTCATTTCCTTAGTGCAGGTGCACAAATAAAGTAAAGGTTTTAGGAATGTGAGCCTAGGAAACCCCGAAGGATTCGGCCCTTTTTCCGAAAACCAGAAACGTTAGATTCCATCCCGCGTTTTTGTGTTGCTTGCACCCACGCGTGAGCGTATAGTCCGCGATGCCGGCGCTCGCAAGGAGCTCCGATGTTGCTGACACGCCCGACGCCGTTGTCTAGGAAGACGGCCGGGCTTAGCCAGGGAACTCGGGGGGAGCGGGCAAGGGCAAGCCAAGAGACATAGGAGGAAAATCTATGGCGAAGAAGCATGTGCTCCGCATCAGGCTCCAGGCCTACGAGCACGCGACGCTCGAGACCGCCGTCGAGAAGATCCTGGCTGTCGCCAGGAAGACCGGCGCGGGCGTCATCGGACCCGTCCCTCTCCCCACCGAGAGGCAGGTCTACACGATCCTCCGGGCTACCTTCAAGTACAAGGACAGCCGGGAGCAGTTCGAGATCCGCACCCACAAGCGGATCATCGACCTGGTGGACCCCAAGAAGGAGACGGTCGACGAGATCAAGCGCCTCGACGTCCCGAGCGGGGTCGAGATCGAGATCACCGCGAAGTAGAGGAGGCAGGCAAATGAAATCCCTCATCGGAAGAAAAATCGGAATGACCGAGGTGTTCGCCGAGGACGGCACCATGTACCCGGTCACCGTCGTCGAGGTCCTGCCTAACCTCATCCTTGCCAAGAGGACGATCGAGAAGGACGGCTACGAGGCCCTCCAGGTCGGCTATGAGGATAAGAAGGAATCGCGCGTGAACCGTTGCGAGGCCGGCCAGTTCAAGAAGGCCGGCGCGACCCCCAAGGCCGTGGTCATGGAGCTCAAGGGCGACGAGATCTACGGCAAGAACGTGGGCGAGACCCTCACCGCCGCCCTCTTCCAGGCCGGGGACGTCGTCGACGTCATCGGCATGACGAAGGGCCACGGCTACAGCGGCACCATCAAGAAGTACGGGAACCACATCGGCCCCAAGGGCCACGGTTCCGGCTACCACCGCCAGATTGGGTCGCTCGCCAACAACGGGCGCTGCAACAACCGCGTCATCCCGGGCAAGACGATGTCCGGCCACTGGGGCCCCGAGCAGTCGACGCTCCTCAACGTGACCGTCGTCGCCAGCAACCCTGAGGAAGGCTATCTCCTCCTCAAGGGCGGGCTTCCCGGCCCCAAGCGCTCCATCGTCCGCATCCGGAGCGCCGTCAAGGCCCCGCGGAAGAAGCCCGTGGTCAAGAGCCTCATCGACAGGACTCCCAAGGCGGAGCCCGAGGCGAAAGGAGAGTAACCAATGGCCGCGAAGAAGATTGCGCTCCCCGTCGTGACTCTCGCCGGGGAGAAGGTCGGGGAGGTGAAGCTCTCCGCCGAGGTGTTCGGCCTCGAAGGGCCGAACGAGCAGGTCGTCCACGACGCCGTCTGCACCGAGCAGGCGAACCGGCGCCAGGCGACGGCCAAGACGAAGAAGAGGCACGAGGTGTCCGGCGGGGGCAAGAAGCCCTGGCGCCAGAAGGGCACCGGCCGGGCCCGCGCCGGCTCCATCCGGAGCCCGCTCTGGGTCGGAGGCGGCACCGTCTTCGGACCCGACGGCAACCAGTCCTACAAGAGGAGCCAGAACAAGAAGGCCCACGCCCTCGCGCTCCGCTCCGTCCTCTCGGGGAAGGCTGCCGGCAAAGGCATCATCGTCGTCGACGAGCTCGCCCTCGAGGCGGTATCCACGAAGGCCCTCGCCCTCGCCCTCAAGGCGATCGGCGCCGAGGGCAGGACGCTCCTGGTCGACGACACCGAGGACCCCAAGCTCGTCCTCAGCAGCTCCAACCTCGCCGGAGTCAAGTGCGTGAGCGAGGACAACATCGGGGTCTACGACCTTCTCGCCGCCGATCACCTCGTGATCAGCAAGAAGGCGATCGAGGCCCTGGAAGGAGGACTCCTCTAATGGCGGAAGAGAAGAAGGCGCGGAGCTTCGGCTCCCCCGTCGAGCATGACTACCAGGTCATCCTCGCCCCCGTCGTCACCGAGAAGTCGATGGCCCTCCTCCAGAACGGGAACAAGGTGACCGTGAAGGTGCTCCCCTCGGCCAACAAGATCGAGATCAAGGAGAGCTTCCAGCGCCTCTACCAGGTCGAGGTCGAGGCGGTCCACGTCATCAACCAGCCTGGGAAGAGCAAGTCCCGCGGCGGCCGCTACCAGGGGCACGTCGCCGGGTACAAGAAGGCGATCGTCACCCTCAAGGCAGGGAATGCGGTCGACCTCTTCAAGGAATAGGGAGGGAACCCCCGCCCGCCCATCCTCCCTTATATATAGGGGGGCTGGACGGGGAAGAGACCGTATAGGAGAAAGAAAATGGCAATCAAGAGCTATCGTCCCTACACGCCGAGTCGCCGTCAGATGACGACCCTCAGCTACCAGGACGTCACCACCGCCACTCCTGAGAAATCGCTCCTGGCCCCGAAGAAGCACAAGGCGGGCCGGAACAATCAGGGGAAGATCACCTGCCGCCACCGCGGCGGGGGCAACAAGAACCGCTACCGCATCATCGACTTCAAGAGAAGGAAGGACGGGATCCCCGGGAAGATCGCGACCATCGAGTACGACCCGAACCGCTCCGCCTTCATCGCCCTCGTCAACTACGTCGACGGCGAGAAGCGCTACATCATCCTTCCCAAGGGGCTCAAGGTCGGGGACGAGATCCTCTCCGGCGAGAGCACCGACATCAAGACGGGGAACTGCTGCGACCTCAGGAACATCCCCGACGGAACCTTCGTCCACAACATCGAGCTGAAGCCCGGCAAGGGCGGCCAGATGTGCCGGGCGGCCGGGACCAGCGCCCAGGTGCTCGGCTCCGAAGGGAAGTACGTCATGCTCCGCCTCGCCTCGGGCGAGGTCCGCAAGGTGCTCGGGACCTGCCGGGCCACCATCGGCACCGTCGGCAACGAGGACTACAGCCTCGTGAACGTCGGCACCGCCGGCAAGATGCGCCACATGGGCTGGCGCCCGACCGTCCGCGGCTCCGCGATGAACCCGAACGATCACCCGCACGGCGGCGGCGAGGGCAAGTGCCCCGTCGGCCGCGACGCCCCCCGCACCCCGTGGGGCAAGCGCGCGATGGGCGTCAAGACCCGCCGCGTGAAGAAGGAATCCAGCCGCCTCATCGTCAGGCGGAGGAAGTAAGGAGGAGAAAGGAAATGTCACGTTCCAGCAAGAAGGGGCCGTTCGTCGACGAGTACCTCCTGAAGAAGGTCGAGGCGATGGACAAGAGCGGCCGCCGCGAGGTCATCAAGACCTGGAGCAGGCGCTCCACCATCTACCCCGCCTTCGTCGAGCACACCTTCGCCGTCCATAACGGCAAGGAGCACGTCACCGTCTTCGTCACCGAGGACATGGTCGGCCACAAGCTCGGCGAGTTCGCGCCGACCCGGAACTTCCCGGGCCACCACGGGAACAACGCCGGCGACCAGGCCGCCAGGAAGTGAGGACCCTATGGCAGAAAGCGAGAAGAAGGTAGCCTCCGCGCCCGCGGAGGAAGCGCCGAAGAAGAGCCCGCGGAAGAAGAGCGCCCCCAAGAAGGAAAGCGCCCCCGCGGAAGAGGCTCCCGCGAAGAAGGCCCCCGCCAAGAAGGGGGCGAAGAAGGGCGGGAAGAAGACCCACGCCGAGATCCACGAGGAGTGGAAGAAGGCGCACAAGGCCGCCAAGGAGGCCGCCAAGCCGGCCGTCCACGAGGCCCACGCCTACGCCAGGAACGTGCGGGTCACCCCCCGCAAGGTCCGGCTCGTCCTCGACCTCGTCCGCGGCAAGAGCGTCAACGACGCCCTGGCGATGCTCCCGCACCTCAACAAGGCGGCCGCCCAGCCGGTGATGAAGCTCATCGCCTCCGCCGCGGCCAACGCCACCAACAACTTCGACCTTGACGGGGATCTCCTCTACATCAGCGAGATCCAGGCGAGCGACGGCATCAAGATGCGCCGCTACCTGCCCAGGGCCAAGGGCTCCAGCAGCGGCATGGTCCGCCGCACCGCCAACATCCGCGTCACCGTGAAGGAGAGGAAGTAATGGGTCAGAAAGTGAACGCCGTCGGGCTCCGCATCGGGGTCAACCGCAGCTGGAACTCCAGCTGGTTCGCGGGCAAGCGCGACTTCGCCCGCTATCTCAAGGAGGACATGCTCGTCCGCTCCCACATCGAGAAGTGGCTGAGGAACCTCCCGAGCGACCGCACCAGGAGGGACGGGTCTCCCGACAAGTCCCGCCAGGACAGCGCCCTCTCCCACATCGAGATCAGCCGGAGCAAGACCGACAAGGGCTCGCTCCTCCTCGTCCGCATCCACACCTCGCGCCCCGGCGTCGTCCTGGGGACGAACGGCGAGACGATCAAGAAGCTCCAGGCCGCCCTCCGCAAGATCGTGAAGGAAGATAACCTCCGCGTTGAGGTCGTCGAGGTGAAGAACCCCGACCTGGACGCCACCCTCGTCGCCAAGTGGATCGCCGGGGAGCTGGAGAACCGCCAGAGCTTCCGCTCGACCCAGAAGAAGGCCATCCAGCGGATGAGGAAGGCCGGCGCCGCCGGCTGCCGCACCCAGTGCCAGGGCCGTCTCGGGGGCGCCGAGATCGCGCGCCGCGAGGGCTACAAGGAGGGCGTCGTCCCTCTCGAGACCCTCCGCGCCGACATCGACTTCGCGGCCATCCCCGCCCACACCACGTCCGGACGCATCGGCGTGAAGGTGTGGATCTGCCGCTCCACCGACGGCCGCAAGGCCCAGGAGGAGAGGCCGCAGGAAGGAGGAAGCACGAATGCTTCAGCCAAAGCGCGTTAAGTACCGTCGCCCGCACCGCCTCTCCTACGAGGGCGTCGCGACGAAGGGCAACACCGTCGAGTTCGGCGAGTGGGGCCTCCAGGCGCTCGAGGGCGCCTACATCACCGACCACCAGATCGAGTCCGCCCGCATCGTGCTCGCCCGCGCGACCGACCGCACCGGCAAGATCTGGATCCGCATCTTCCCGCACCTGGGAAGGACCAAGAAGCCGGCCGAGGTCCGCATGGGCTCCGGCAAGGGCTCGCCCGAAGGGTGGGCCGCCCCCGTCAAGGCGGGGAAGATCCTCTTCGAGATCGGCGGAGTCAGCGAGGCGCTCGCGCGCCGGGCGCTCCACCAGGCCGGCTACAAGCTTCCGATCGCCACCAAGATCGTGAAGCGCACCAAGGCCCTCAGCGAGGCGGAGCTCGAGAAGATGGAGGAGACGCACGACTCCTCTCTCGAGGCCATCGAGCGCGAGGATCACATCGAGACCGTGAGCGACACCGGGAACGAGCCCGAGGCGAGCACGGAGAATAAGGGGGAGTAGAAATGAGCATCAAGGAATTCCGCGAGCTCACCGACGAGGAGCTGAAATCTCGCCTTGCCGAGCTCCGTCTCCGGAAGTTCGAGCTGACCCGGCAGAAGGCCGTGGGCAACCTCGAGCATCCCGAGGAGATCCGCTCCCTCCGCAAGGACATCGCCCGCGGCGAGACCGTCCGGCGCGAGAGAGAGCTCTCGAAGAAGGAGGCGAAGTAACATGGAACGGAACAGAAGGACGACCTTCCAGGGCGTCGTCACCTCGGTCAAGAACAGCAAGACGATCACCGTCCTCGTCTCGACCAAGAGGAACGACCCCCTCTACAAGAAGCGCGTCAGCTACTCGAAGAAGTACCGCGCCCACGACGAGAAGTGCGAGGCCGAGCTCGGCGACACCGTGACCATCATGGCCTGCCGCCCGATGAGCGCCACCAAGCGCTTCCGCCTCGTCTCCATCGACAAGAAGGCGATCGGCGGGACCTCGCTCGAGGCCACCGAGGCCGCCCTCGAGGCGAAGGAAGGGGTCGAGGAGGCCGCCCACGGGGAGAAGGAGGAGTAGGCAATGATCCAGAAGGAAACGAACCTCGTCGTCGCCGATAACTCCGGCGCCCGCTCCGTGCGCGCCTTCCAGCTCTACGGCGGAGGCCGCCGCAAGAGGAGCACCATCGGCGACGTCATCCAGTGCGCCGTCAAGGACGCCACCCCCAACGGCAAGATCAAGAAGGGCCAGGTCGTGCGCGCCGTCATCGTCCGTACGAAGAAGGCCATCCAGAGGAAGGACGGCAGCTCGATCTGCTTCGACGACAACGCCGTCGTCCTCATCGACAACGACGGGAACCCCCTCGGCACCCGCGTCTTCGGACCGGTCGCCAGGGAGCTCCGCGAGAAGGGCTACATGAAGATCATCTCGCTCGCCCTCGAGGTTCTCTAAGGAGGAAACGATGAACATCAGGAAAGGTGACACCGTCATCGTCATCGCCGGCTCCGACAGAGGCAAGACCGGCGTCGTCCAGCTCGTCCACCCCGAGCAGGAGACCGCGGTCGTCGAAGGCGTGAACGTCCACAAGAGGCACGTCAAGCCGACCCAGGCCGTGCCCGAGGGGTCCGTCAAGGACATCTACATGCCCGTGCACGTGAGCAACCTCGCCCTCATCGACCCGAAGACGGGCCGTCCAACGAGGGTCCACCACAAGGTCGTCGGCGGCAGGAAGATCCGCGTCGCGGACTCCGGCGCCTCGCTCGACGAGAAGAAGTAAGGAGCAACCCAATGGCAGAGAAGAAGATCGAAACCGAGGGCACCCTCGAGGAGAGCCCCGCCAAGAAGGCCGCTCCGAAGAAGGCCGCTCCCAAGAAGACGGCCGCCAGGAAGGCCCCGGCCAAGAAGGCCGCCGCCCCCAAGGAGGAGGCTCCCGCGGAGGAGAAGAAGGCCCCCGCGAAGAAGAGCGCCCCCAAGAAGGAGAGGACGCCGAGCGCCCTCAGCCAGAACCGCCTCGCCCGCAAGTGGCGCGAGGAGGTCGTGCCCTCCCTCATGAAGGAGCACGGCTACAAGTCGCCGATGGAGGCCCCGCGCCTTGAGAAGATCGTCGTCAACATCGGCGTGGGCGACGCCACGGGGAACAGCAAGGCCCTCGATGACAGCGTCCAGGACCTCACCCGCATCAGCGGCCAGAAGCCGGTGGTGACCAGGGCGAAGAAGTCCATCGCCTCCTTCCACCTCAGGGAAGGGCAGGCGATCGGCTGCAAGGTGACCCTCCGCGGCCTCCGGATGTACGAGTTCCTCGACAAGCTCGTCAGCATCTCCCTCCCGCGCGTCCGCGACTTCCGCGGCATCAGCCGGAACGGGTTCGACGGGCACGGGAACTACACCCTCGGGGTCAAGGAGCAGCTCATCTTCCCCGAGATCGAGTACGACAAGACCGGCAAGCTCCGCGGCATGGACATCGTCATGGTGACCACCGCCCGGACGGACGAGGAGGCGCTGCACCTCCTCGAGGGGCTGGGGCTGCCCTTCAGGAGGTAATCGCAATGGCCAAGAAGAGTCTCATCAACAAGCAGGCCAGGAAGCCCAAGTTCAGCACGAGGGCCTACACCCGCTGCGCCCGCTGCGGGCGCGTCCACGGCGTCATCCGCAAGTTCGGCCTCTGCCGCATCTGCCTCCGCGAGCTCGCCTACAAGGGCGAGATCCCGGGCATGAGGAAGGCCAGCTGGTAAAGAAGGAGGAAAGACAAGATGATCGCAGATCCCATCAGCGACATGCTGACCCGCATCCGGAACGCGAACGCGCTCCGGCGCGACACCGTCTCCCTTCCTTCCGGGAAGACGCTCCTGGCCATCGCGCGCATCATGAAGCGCGAGGGCTACTTGCTCGACTGCCACGAGGAGAGGGACGGGGCCAAGAAGACCCTCACCCTCGTCCTCAAGTACGGGAAGAACGGCGAGAGGGTCATCACCAACCTCCGCCGCATCTCCAAGCCCGGACTCCGCGTGACGATGGGCGTGGACGAGCTTCCGCGCGTCCCCGGCTACGGCATCGCCATCGTCAGCACCTCCAAGGGGATCCTCACCGACGCCGAGTGCCGCAAGGCCGGCGTGGGCGGCGAGGTCCTCTGCTACGTCTACTAAGGAAAGGAAAAGAGCAATGTCTCGCATTGGATTCAAACCCATACCTCTCCCGGAAGGCGTGACCTTCTCCCTCGAGGGAAGCACGCTCCTCGTCAAGGGCCCCAAAGGCGAAGTAAGCGTCCACGTTCCCGCGGGCGTCAGCGTCGAAGAGGCCGACGGGGCCCTCCATGTCCGCCCTGCCGCGGACTGGGAGGAGAACAAGGAGAGCGCCGCCAACCACGGCACCGCCGCTGCCCTCCTCCATAACGCCGTCAAGGGCGTCACCGAGGGCTGGAAGAAGGAGCTGGAGATCAACGGCACCGGCTACCGCGCCTCCGTCAAGGACGGGACGCTCACCATGTTCCTCGGCTACAGCCACGAGGTGCATGCCCGCCCGATCGGGAAGTACACCAAGATCAGCTGCCCCGACGAGACCCACGTCGTCGTCGAGGGCGTCGACAAGTTCGAGGTCGGCGAGACCGCCGCCCGCATCTACGACCTGAGGAGGCCCGACCCCTACGGCCAGAAGGGCGTCCACTACAAGGGCCAGCACCTCATCAAGAAGGTCGGCAAGCGCGCCGCCGCCTCCGGCAAGAAGTAAGGAGAACGCATGATCCGCAAAGAATCCAGGAACGCGATGCGCGAGCGCCGCCATCTCCGGGTCAGGGAGAAGGTCCACGGGACCCCCCTCCGCCCGCGGCTCAGCGTCTTCCGCTCGAACAAGCACATCAGCTGCCAGCTGATCGACGACACCAAGGGAATCACCCTCTGCTCCTCCGGATCCGTCGAGCTCAAGCTCGCGAACGGGGGCAACGTCGAGGCCGCGAGGAAGGTCGGCGAGGACATCGCCAGGAAGGCCCTCGCCCTCAAGATCGAGTGCGCCGTGTTCGACCGCGGCGGCTACCAGTACCACGGCAGGGTCGCCGCCCTCTGCGAGGCGGCCCGCGAGGCCGGGCTCCGGCTCTAAGGAGAGAAACCATGGAAGACACGAAGATTTCCGCCCCCGTCGAGAACGGGGCCCAGCCCTCCCAGGACCGCCGTCCGACCGGGAACCCCAACTACGAGCCGCGCGGATCTCGCGCCGCCGCCCGCCCGGGCGACCGGAAGTACGGGGACCGCAAGGGACGCCCCGGCGAGAGGCGCGGAGGCCGCGGAGGCTTCCGCCGCGAGGACGACGAGTTCAAGGACAGGGTCGTCGACATCAACCGCATCTCCCGCACGGAGAGCGGCGGACGCCACATCCGCTTCGACACGCTCGTCGTCGTGGGCGACCAGAAGGGCCACTACGGCTTCGCCCTCCGGAAGTCCGGGGAAGTGCCCGACGCCATCAAGAAGGCGATCGTCCAGGCCAAGAAGAAGCTCTACCTCATCCGCATCCGCAAGGGCACCATCGCCCACCGCGTCGTCGGCCGCTTTGAGAAGACGACCGTCGTCCTCCGTCCCGCGCCCGAGGGCACGGGCATCGTCGGCGGCGGCGCCACCCGCGCGATCCTCGAGCTCGCCGGGGTCCGCAACGTCGTCTGCAAGGTCCTGGGGAGCCGGACGCCCATCAACGTCGTCCGCGCCACCCACGACGCCCTCCTCCAGCTCAAGGACTACAAGACCGTGATGGTCCTCCGCGGGCTCCGGAAGGAGGAGGAGGCCCCGAAGGCCTCGGAAGGAGAGAAGCAGAATGGCTAAGAACCTCCACTCCCTCGTGGCGATGCCCGGCTCGAAGACCGAGCACTTCCGCAAGGGCCAGGGCCGCGGCACCGGGAACGGCAAGACCGCCGGGCGCGGCCAGAAGGGCCAGGGCGCCCACAGCCACACCAAGAAGCGCGGCTTCGAGGGCGGGCAGATGCCGCTCATCCGCCGCATCCCGAAGTTCGGCTTCAAGAACGTGAACCGCCGCTCCTTCGCCCCCGTCAACCTCGAGGACCTGAACCGCTTCGAGGACGGGACCGAGGTCACCCCGGCCCTCCTCATGGAGACGGGGATGGTGAAAGACGCCCGCGATGGGATTAAAATCCTCGGCCGTGGGACGCTTGAGCGGAAGCTCAAGGTGAGCGCCCACGCCTTCTCCTCCTCGGCGAAAGCCGCGATCGAGGGGAAGGGCGGCACCGCCGAGGTCATCCAGTAATGAAAAAGCTCGCTTCGATCTTCAAGAACAAGGAAATCGTCAATCGGATCTTCTTCACGATAATGGTTCTCTTCGTCATCCGGATCGGAGCGGCCATCACCGTGCCGGGAGTCGCCGTCTCCCAGGAGCTGAACGACCTGATGAACTCGGGGAACTCCCTCGCCCTCATGGATCTCCTGGGCGGCGGGGCGCTCTCCAACTTCTCGATCTTCGCCCTGGGGGTGAGCCCCTACATCACCTCGCAGATCATCATCCAGCTGCTCTCGAAGAACGTCCTGCCCGCGCTCACCGAGCTATCCAAGCAAGGCGAGCAGGGGCGGAAGAAGATCGAGATGGCGACCCGCTACCTGACGCTCCTCCTGGGCGCGGTCCAGGCCTACGGTATCATCCGGACGATGATCAACAGCTCCTACATCTCCCTCAACCTGGACGACAACTTCGGGACCTACGTCTACATCATCGCCGTCCTCCTCGGAGGCGCGATGCTCACGATGTGGCTCGGCGACCAGATCACGGAGAAGGGTCTCGGGAACGGAATCTCGATGATCATCTTCGCCGGCTGCGTCCGCTCGCTCCCGACCCAGATCACCACCGCCTGGGACAAGTGGATCACGGGGAACGTGGCCCATGGCTCCGGCGAGATGGTGACGGGCGCCTTCCAGTTCGCGATCTACATCCTCGCCTTCCTCCTCATCATCGGCTTCGTGGTCTTCATCGAGACTTCCCGCAGGAAGATCCCGGTGCAGAACGCCGGCAAGGGGCGGGCGACGAGCTCGATGGCGAGGGCCAGTTACCTTCCCATCAAGCTGAACAGCGCCGGCGTCATCCCGGTCATCTTCGCGGCCTCATTGATGTCGGCCCCGGCGATCGTCGCCGGCTTCATCAGCCAGGAGGCGGCGGAGGCCGAGTGGCTCCAGATCTTTAACTACAACCAGACGTTCACGATGCCCTGGTTCGACGGGAGCCACTGGGAGATGAACTGGGGGCTCTTCATCTACCTGGCGCTCATCATCGCCTTCAGCTTCTTCTACGCGCAGATGTCGATCGATCCGGAGAAGCTCGCCGACAACTTCCAGAAGAACGGCTCCTACATCCCGGGCGTCCGCCCGGGGAAGGAGACGGAGCGCTACGTGGGCAAGGTGCTCAACCGGGTGACCTTCATGGGGTCGCTCGCCCTCGCCCTCATCGCCGCGCTCCCGATCGTCCTCGTCTGGGCCGACCTCTTCGGGGACGACGTGTCCCTGGCGATGGGCGGCACGGGCCTCATCATCATCGTCGGCGTGGCCATCGAGCTGAACAACCAGATCGACGGCCTCATCGCCGGGAAGAGCCACGAAAGGGCCAGGGAGGGATAGCATGCTGAACATCATCCTCATGGGTCCGCCGGGGGCCGGCAAGGGCACCGCGGCGACCTGGATCCGGGAGGACTTCCATCTTCCCCACATCTCCACGGGCGACATGTTCCGCGAGGCGATGGCCTCCGGCTCCCCGCTCGGGGAGAAGATCCGCAAGATCGTCGAAAGCGGCGGGCTCGTCAGCGACGAGCTCACCTGCGAGCTCGTGAAGGAGCGCCTCTCGCGCCCCGACTGCCAGGAGGGCTACCTCCTCGACGGCTTCCCCAGGACCATCGCCCAGGCGGAGGCCCTGAAGAAGATGGGGGAGGAGATCAAGCGCCCCCTCGTCGCGGCGATCAACCTCGCCTGCCCTGCCGAGATCCTCGTCGAGCGGGTGACCACCCGCCGCGTCTGCCCCAAGTGCGGGGCCTCCTACAACGTCAAGACCCTGAAGCCGAAGGCGGAAGGGATCTGCGACCTGTGCGGGAGCCCGCTCATCCAGCGGAAGGACGACAACGAGGAAGCCTTCCGCACGAGGCTTGAGAACTACAGGAAGAGCACCGAGCCGCTCCTGGGCTACTACCGGGAAGCCGGGCTCCTCCACGAGTTCGACGGCACCCTCCCGATGGGGAACCTGAAGGTGGAGCTCTCCGCCTTCCTGAGGTCGCTCCTCTGATCGAGAGGAAGAGCGCCCGCGAGATCGCCCTCATGGAGGAGGCCGGGCGCCTCCTCGCCTCGGTCTTCGACCGTCTCGAGGGCGAGATCCGGCCCGGGGTCTCCACCCTGGCCCTCTCCGAGCTCGCCGACCGCCTGATCCAAGAGGGCGGGGGCGTGGCCGCGAGCAAGGGCTACGGCGGCTTCCCCGAGGCCATCTGCGCCTCCGTGAACGAGGTCCTCGTCCACGGCATCCCCTCTTCCCGGACCATCCTCCGGGAAGGGGACATCGTCTCCCTCGACATCGTGGTGAGGAAGGCCGGCTACCACGCCGACGCCTGCCGCACCTACGGGGTCGGGGTCGTCTCCGAGGAGAAGAAGGACCTGATCGAGGCGACGAGGTCCAGCTTCTTCAAGGGGCTCGAGGAATGCCGCCCCGGACGTCATCTGGGTGACGTGAGCCACGCCATCCAGAGCTACGTCGAGAGTCGCGGCTACTCCGTCTCGCGCGACTACACCGGCCATGGGATCGGGCGCGAGATGCACGAGGATCCGGCGGTGCCGAACTGGGGAAGCCCCGGGTCGGGTCCGCTCCTGAGGCCGGGGATGGCGCTTGCCATCGAGCCGATGGTGCTCATGGGCTCGCCCCGCGTCCGTGTCCTGAAGGACGGATGGACGGCGGTGAGCAGGGACGGGAAGCCCACCGCCCATTACGAGAACACCGTCGTCGTCGCCGAGGATGGCCCCCTGGTCATCACGCTTCAGGAGAAGGAGAGGACAAAGTGAGCAAGAAGGACTGCATCGAGATGGACGCCACCGTCCTGGAGAGCCTGCCCAACGCCTACTTCCGCGTGAAGCTTGCCAACGGAGTCGTGATCACCGCCTGCGTCTCGGGAAAAATCCGGATGCACTACATCCGCATTCTCCCCGGTGATAAGGTCACGGTCCAGTTCTCCCCCTACGATCTAGAACACGGGCGGATCAGCTTCCGGCAGAGAAGCTAGGAAGCGAAGGAGAAAGCACATGAAAGTAAGACCGTCGGTCAAGCCGATCTGCGACAAGTGCAAGGTCATCCGGCGCCATGGCGTCGTGATGGTCATCTGCAGCAACCCCAAGCACAAGCAGCGCCAGGGTTAAGGGAAGGGAAAGGACAAAAGAAGCATGGCAATGGCACGCATCGCGGGCGTCGACATCCCCGCGGAAAAGCAGGTCTGGGTTTCCCTGACCTACATCTACGGCATCGGCAGGACGACCGCCAGGAAGATCTGCAAGGACGCCAAGGTCGAGGAGACCAAGCGCGTGAAGGACCTCACCGACGAGGAGATGGTCCGCATCCGCGCCGAGGTGGCCAAGTACCGCACCGAGGGCGACCTCCGGCGCGAGGTGGCCTTCAACATCAAGCGGCTGACCGACATCGGCTGCTACCGCGGCATCCGCCACCGCCGCGGCCTCCCCGTCCGCGGGCAGAGGACGAAGACCAACGCCCGCACCCGCAAGGGCAAGAGGAAGACGATTGCCAACAAGAAGGAGGCCACGAGGTAACCTATGGCAGAGAAGAAGAAGACCGCCGCCCGGGGCAAGGGCCCCCAGCGGAAGAAGAAGGTCAGGCGGAGCTTCACGGACGCCCTCGCCTTCATCACCAGCAGCAGCAACAACACCATCGTCACCGTCACCGACCGCCAGGGGAACGTCCTCACGTGGTCGGCCGCCGGGGCCCTCGGCTACCGGGGCGCCAAGAAGAGCACTCCCTACGCCGCGAGCCAGGTCGCCGAAAGCGCCGGGCAGAAGGCCTACGAGCAGGGGATCCGCAACGTGGACGTCCGCGTCCGCGGCGTCGGCCCCGGCCGCGAGGGCGCGATGCGCGGGCTCGTGAACGCCAAGCTCAACATCCTCTCGATCGAGGACGTCACCCCGATCCCCCATAACGGCTGCCGTCCGCCCAAGAGGCGGAGGGGCTAGAGATAGCGAGGAGGAAGAAATGGCTATCGAAAGCAAGGAGACGCTCATCGCCCGCCCCTTCCAGGGCTTCGACATCCGCATCGAGTCCATGAGCGAGGAGGAGCACTACGCCCGCTTCGTCATGGAGCCGCTCGAGCGCGGCTTCGGCCAGACGATCGGGAACGCCCTCCGCCGGGTGCTCCTGAGCGCCCTCCCGGGCGTGGCCGTCTACGCGGTCGAGATCGAGGGCGTGCGCCACGAGTTCAGCGCCATCGAGGGCATCGAGGAGGACGTCACGAGCATCATCCTCAACCTCAAGGACCTCGTGCTCCGCTACGACGACGGGGGGACCGACTCTCGCCGCCTCGAGGTCGACGCCAAGGGGCCCTGCACCCTCCGCGCGGGGGACCTCCGCCTTCCCGCGATGACCTCCGTCGTGAACCCGGAACTTGAGATCGCCCACCTCCGCGAGGGGGCCGAGCTCAAGATGCTCGTCTACGTCGGGGCCGGGAGAGGCTACTTCACGAGCGAGGAGAACAAGGTCGAGCGCAAGGTCGACCACATCGGCGTCATCACCACCGACAGCAGCTTCTCGCCGATCGAGAAGGTCGGCTACAAGGTCGAGCCGACCCGCGTCGGGCACGACTCGCGCTACGACTCCCTCGAGCTCGAGGTGACCACCGATGGCTCTCTCGAGCCGAGCGAGGCCGTCGCCATGGCCGCCCAGATCCTCATCACGCACTTCCAGAAGTGCCTCGACCTGGACGAGAAGGCGAAGTCGGTCCGCACCGAGATCGAGGAGCGCCACGTCGAGGAGAACCGCTACCAGGACATGATGATCGAGGAGCTCGACCTGAGCGTCCGTTCGCAGAACTGCCTCAAGCGCGCCGGCATCTGCACCGTCCTCGAGCTCACCCAGAAGAGCGAGGAAGACATGATGAAGGTGCGCAACCTCGGCAAGAAATCGCTGAAGGAAGTGAAGGACAGGCTCGCTGGGCTCGGGCTCCACTTCCGCGACTACGTAGGAGATTGACCATGGCAAGACAAGGTAGGAAGAACGTCCACGGCAAGGCCGGCGTCCGCTTCAAGGCCGGCTGGACCGCCAGCAAGGAATGGAGCATGATCCGCAACCACGTGAGCGAGCTCATCGTCCACGGGGAGATCAAGGTTCCTTCCGGCGTCGTCAGGGAGCTCGTCTCGGAGACGGAGCGCTGCGTCACCTTCGCGAAGAAGGGCGACCTCGCCTCCCGCCGCCAGGCGGCCCGCATCGTCCGCGAGAACATCCTCGCCAAGGACGGGAGGAGCGCTCTCAAGGTGCTCTTCGACGACATCGCGCCCCGCTACAAGGAGCGCCAGGGCGGCTACACCCAGGCCTTCAAGCTCGGGCCCCGTCGCGGCGACAACGCCGAGATCGTGCTCGTCCGCTTCGTCCAGGACTAAGCGCCCTGGGAACAGGCGCCTTCCTTCCGGGGAGGGCGCTTTTCTCTTGGCTGGAGTAGTTTTCCCTCCGAACCATTCACAAATTCCCGAGGAAACCTTAGACTCTTCCGGAAAGGAGTCTTCATGAAAAAGAAGCCATTTTCCGGAAAGACCTTGCGGCTTGTCTTCGGCATCATCGCTGCGATTGTTTTTCTCGTCTCGCTCGTGTCCTACTTCGTGATGTCCGCCCAGGCGTCGCTTCCCAAGGATGACCCGAACTACGTGATGATCCCGCCCTACCTCGTCGCGCTTCCGGGGGATATCGCGATCATCACGGGGGCAGCCGCCCTCTTCCACCTCCTCTTCGCGGGGCTTGCGAAGAAAGGGAAGGCTGCGAACTGGGTTTCCCTCGCTTCCTCGATCGCCCTCATCGGGCTTAGCCTCGGCCTCGGCTTCTCCCTCGGGCTGATGGACGACGGGGCCTTCCAGGGAGGGAACATCGTTCTCATCCTTTTCCCGACGATCATCGGCCTTATCTTCGCGATCCCTCTCCTCATCGGGTCGATCATGGGGATCCGCTACGCGGGGAGGATCGCCCCGGGCGAGGAGAAGGACATCGAGGCGGAGGAAAGGAGAGCCCGCCACGATGAGGAGAGGAAGGAGCGCATCGAGCGCGCCGAGCGCCTGGCCAAGGGGACGGTCCCCGAAGGGGAGAGCAAGTTCGTCGGGAACGGGCTTGAGCTCTGGGGATGGTCGCTCCTCGGCTCGCTCCTTACCATCTGCACCTGCGGCATCTGCCTCCCCATCGCGGTGAACTGGATCTACCGCTACAAGACGGAGCACATGCTCGTCTCCGGAAGGAAGCTCGTCTGGCACGGGACCGCCGCCGGTCTCTTCGGAAACTGGATCAAGTGGCTCCTGCTCACTATCGTCACCTGCGGAATCTATGGCCTCTGGGTGGAGAAGAGGCTCCTCCAGTGGAAGGCGAGGAACACCTCTTACGAAGGCTGCCCGGTCGGAACCGAGGAGGACGGGGACTACGACGGCAGCGTCCTCGGACTCTTCCTGGTCCGCCTGGCCTCCGGCCTCCTGACGCTCATCACCTGCGGGATCTATAGCCCCTGGGCGTACGCGAGGATCACGCGCTACCAGATGGAGCACACCAAGTACGCGGGGATGCGCGTCGCCTTCGAGGGCAGCGGCGGGGACTACTTCCTCACATGGCTCAAGAGCGTCCTGCTCTCCCTCATCACCTGCGGGCTCTACGCGATCATCAAGTGCCCGATCCTCTGCTGGATCGCGGAGAACACCTACTTCGAGAGCCCGGAATAAGGAAAACGGCGAAAGGAGGCGGGTTCTGCCTCCTTTTTTCGTTAGCCAAAGTAGTTCTTCCCCCGTGAAACAGATTTGGGGAAGGCGTCTTTGGCCAGCGGGAAAGAAAGGGAGTCCTGGCTTGGCCTCTTAGCCAGGGTTTCCCTTGCTTCGGGGAAATCCATTTCAGAAGGAAGCATCCGGATTGATCGCGCGCTTATCTTGGTACGACCTCAGGAGAACGGCGAAGAAGACGAACCAAGCCTTCGCGTCCGGAGGGGTCTGGCTTTCCGGAGGGAAGGCAACTTCCACCATATTGTTTCCCATTTCAATGATAGAGAAAAGGCGCCTTGCCCCATCGGTTTCGGTTTGGTTCCTCAAAAGGCAAGGCAAGCATTCCCTGGCTTCTCTGTGAATCGCTTCGTATTGGTGGGGCGAGCCGTAGTAGAGGCAGGAACAAACGCTAGGAAGCTCAGCTTTGATGTTTTTCACATAGGACTTGGATTGCGATAGCTTTCCAGCGTCCAGGATCGCGACAGGGAAGAAGCGGTGGTCTGTCATGATGAGGAACTTTCTCCGTGGGGGATGAGGGGGAAGAGCGCTGCTTCGGCGAATTCGTCAAGGAACCCGGCTTCATGGGACATGCGCATGAGGCCTCCCAGGAGGGGATCGTGGCTTTCCCAGAGGCGGGACAAGACATGACGCATATTCCGGCCTTCCGCATCGTTCTGCGCGGCGATATCCCCGATAAGGGAAAGACGTTCCTGGAGCTGGGGAAGGGCCTCCTTGCCGTCCATTGCCGCGCGCAGAAGCTCCAGCGGCCTGACGATGTCGACAAAGCGGGCATTGTCGATGTCCGCCCGTCTTGTTTTTCCCCGGATTTTCCTAGGGACGTCGCAGTTCATCGCCCGAACCAGCGAAAGCCCATGGTCAACAGGGTCGCGATGAATCTTCTTCAGGTCCTCGTGGTACCCGATGGTCATGACGAAACGGGTAACGGTTTTCTTTCGTTCTTTGCAGTAATGGGATTCGTATATCTGGAGATATAGCCCCCTTTTGCGGACGCTTTTCCTGAGGAAGTAGCTCATCCGGGGCGAGTTACAGGGCAAGAAGTTCTATTCGTCCTTAACCTCAGGACGGAAGTAGGCCCAGATCTTGCAAAGGACGTAGACGATGAAGTTTGGGAGCGCGGTGCCGAACAGGATGATGAGGCCCATCTGCCAATGCTCATCCGTCATGCGGTACAGACATTCTGTGATTCCCGATGCTGACACCCTCGCGTAGATATCCATGGCGAAGAACGCGACGAGGGACACGAGCGCCAGGACAATCGACATGGATAGGAAGCATCTTGCGAAGAAAGGGTCCCTGGCGAACTCGTCCATTCCCCATTTCGCTCCCTTCTTGCTTTCGCGGATCTTCCGGGATATGGGGCGATAGAGAACCGTGTAAAGTGGAATGAGGCCGAAGAGGACGGTGTAGATGACTAGGTAGGCTGACGGATACCAATATCCGCTGAAATGAAGGAACGTCCCTGTGTCGAGGAAGAAAAGCAGAGTAACGACGCCTGTGTAGCAGGCGAGCAGATGGTTGACTTTCTTCATTGTCGTTTCCTCCCGACACAGGTTCCAGCAGGAGTAGAGGGCAGCGGACTCTGTCCTCGTATGGCAGCTTCATAACCTGCGATTCACTGCTGGCGATAGAAGCCTCGGCCGCAACGTGCTCTCAGATGGGCTTTTTGCAAATCCTATTTTATCTAGGGCAACTGAAGGGGGGAGATTATCGGAGGTAGCATATTCCTCTTTGTAAAGTCAATTCAAACGCGCTTGTCCTCCTTATAAATCGGTAAGCCGGTAATTCACTCCGGAAATCCCCTTCCTTTCCATCCTTTCGTTGCCATGCGCGCCCACGCGCTTAAAATCAACTCTGTATCGCCGTCCTTTTCATCGCGGCGAGCCGCCAGGAGGTACCGTCGATGGCCATACGCGCCGACAGCAGGGAGAAGATCGAGAGGATCTGCGACTCCCACAAGGGGGAGCCCTCGCCCCTCATGATCGTTCTCGAAGAGATCCAGAGGGAGTTCGGCTACATTCCCTTCGAGGTGCAGGAGATCGTCGCGGAGAAGCTTTCCCTTCCCGTGAGCGAGGTGTACGGGGTCGTCACCTTCTATAACTTCTTCTCCCTCAACCCGAAGGGGAAGTACGTGATCGGGGTGTGCCTCGGGACCGCCTGCTACGTGAAGAACAGCCAGGCCGTCATCGACAAGTTCGAGGAGGTCCTCGCGATCAAGACGGGCGAGACGAGCGCGGACGGCCTCTTCACGATCGAGGCGCTCCGCTGCATCGGTGCCTGCGCCCTCGCCCCCGCCGTCAGCGTCAACGGGAAGGTCTACCCGATGGTCACCCCGGACAAGGTCCCGGCGATCGTCGCCGAATACCGCAAGATGGAGGAGGTCGCCTGATGATCGAAGAGATCAAGAACCCCGCGGAACTGGATTCCGCGATCGAAAGCTGCACGGAGGCCTTCGAGAAGAAGATCTCCGGCAAGGGCGGCAAGCGCGCCGTCCTCGTCTGCGGAGGGACCGGCTGCCTTTCCAACGACTCGGAGGCGATCCTCAAGGAATTCGAGCGCCTCGTCGAGGAGCGCGGGCTTTCCCGGAGCGTCACGGTGAACCACGTCGGATGCTTCGGCTTCTGCTCGCAGGGCCCCTTCGTGAAGATCTACCCGGAGGACACCCTCTACTGCAAGGTCAAGGCGAAGGACGTCGCGGACATCGTCGAGGAGGATCTCGTGAACGGGCGCATCGTCGAGCGCCTCCTTTACGTGGACCCCGTGACCCACGAGAGGGTCCAGCGCCAGGACGACATCACCTTCTACAAGCGCCAGATGCGGATCAGCCTCCACGGCTGCTCCCTCGTGAACCCGGACTTCCTCGAGGAAGCGCTCGGCTACGACGGCTTCAAGGCCCTGAAGAAGGCCCTCACCTCCATGACCCCCCAGGAGGTCATCGACGAGGTGCTTGCCTCCGGGCTCCGGGGGAGAGGGGGCGCCGGCTTCCCCACCGGGAGGAAGTGGCAGTTCGCCGCCGACCAGAAGAGCGAGGAGAAGTACATCGTCTGCAACGGCGACGAGGGCGACCCCGGCGCCTTCATGGACCGCTCGATCCTCGAGGGGAACCCCTTCGAGGTCATCGAGGGCATGATGATCGCCGGCTACGCGTTCGGGGCCCACGAGGGCTACTTCTACGTGCGCGCCGAGTACCCGGTCGCCGTCGAGCGCCTTCGCCGGGCGATCGAGGACATGGAGAAGGTCGGGCTCCTGGGGGACAACATCCTCGGGACGGGCTTCTCCTTCCGCGCGCATATCCGCGAGGGCGCGGGCGCCTTCGTCTGCGGCGAGGAGACGGCGCTCCTCAATTCCATCGAAGGGAAGCGGGGCATGCCCCGCCCCCGGCCCCCGTTCCCCGCGATCAAGGGGCTCTGGGGGAAGCCGACCTGCGTGAACAACGTCGAGACCCTCGCCCAGGTTCCCTACATCATCCGCGTGGGGGCCGAGAAGTACCGCGAGGTCGGGACCGACGGGAGCAAGGGCACGAAGGTGTTCGCCCTCGGCGGCAAGGTCAACAACGTCGGCCTCGTCGAGGTCCCGATGGGGACGACCCTCCGCGAGCTCATCTACGAGATCGGCGGCGGCATTCCCGGCGGCAAGAAGTTCAAGGCCATCCAGACCGGCGGTCCTTCGGGCGGCTGCCTCACCGAGGAGGACCTCGACACCCCCATCGACTACGACACCCTCCTCGCCAAGGGTTCGATGATGGGCTCGGGGGGCGCGATCGTCATGGACGAGGACAACTGCATGGTCGACGTCGCCCGCTTCTACATGGACTTCATCTGCAGCGAGAGCTGCGGGAAGTGCACCCCCTGCCGCATCGGGACGAAGAGGCTCTACGAGATGCTCTCCGAGATCGTCGAGGGGAAGGGCACGAAGGAGACCCTCGAGGAGATGAAGGCGCTCGCCTCCGTCATCCACCAGGGCTCTTTATGCGCGCTCGGCCAGACCGCGGCCAACCCCATCCTTTCCACGATGGAGAAGTTCCCGGAGGAATACCTCGCCCACGTGGAGAGGAAGGAATGCCCGGCGCACGTGTGCAAGAGGCTCATCCGCATCGAGATCAACCCCGAGCTTTGCCGGAAGTGCTCCCTTTGCGCGAGGAACTGCCCGGTCGGGGCCATCACCGGCGTTCCCGGGAAGGAGCCCTACCACATCGACCAGAAGAAGTGCATCAAGTGCGGCGCCTGCGTGAGCAGCTGCCGCTTCAAGGCCATCGCGAGGAAGTAGGAGGGAACCATGGCAACTGTCGAAATCAAGATCGAGGGGCGCCTATACCAGGTGGACGATTCCCTCACCGTCCTCGAGGCGGCGAGGGCTTGCGGCTACCGGATCCCCACCCTCTGCTACTGGAACAAGGGGCATAACTCCCTGGCCTCCTGCCGGGTGTGCCTCGTCGAGATCAAGGGGACGAGGGGCTCCCGCCTCACCGCCTCCTGCGTCTATCCCGTCAAGGAATGCCCCGCCTCGAAGGGCTTCGAGATCCTCGTCAGCTCCCCGATGGCGGTGAGCGCGAGAAGGACCGCGGTCGAGCTCCTCCTCTCCAACCACAGCAAGGAGTGCCAGACCTGCTCGAGGAACGGGGAGTGCGAGCTCCTCGAGGTCGCCAACATCACGGGCGCCAAGACGGGAAGCTACCTCGGAGAGAAGACCCCGACGACGAAGGATGACCTCGCCCCCGGCATCGTCCGCGACACGAGCAAGTGCATCCTTTGCGGGCGCTGCATCGAGCGTTGCAAGGAGGCGACAGGGATCGGCATCCTCGGCTTCGAGAACCGGGGCTTCCAGACGATCGTCGCCCCGATCGCGAACCGTTCCTTCGATAGCGTCCCCTGCCTCCAGTGCGGCCAGTGCGTGAACGTCTGCCCCACCGGCGCCCTCAGCGAGAAGCGCGAGATCGAGAGAGTCGACGAGGCCTTCCGCGAAGGGAAGTACGTCGTCTGCCAGATCGCCCCGGCCGTCCGGGCCGCGATCAGCGAGGAGTTCGGGCACCGGATCGGCGAGGAGAACGGCGAGGGGAAGATGGTCGCCGCCATAAGGAGGCTCGGCTTCCGGAAGGTGTTCGACGTCGACTTCGGCGCGGACCTCACCATCATGGAGGAAAGCCACGAGCTCCTGGAGAGGATGCTCCATAAGACGGGCCCCCTCCCGCAGATCACCAGCTGCTCGCCCGGCTGGATCAACTACCTCGAGTACTTTTATCCGGACCTCATTCCGAACGTGAGCACCTGCAAGTCCCCGCACGAGATGCAGGGGGCGATCACCAAGAGCTACTTCGCGGAGAAGGAAGGCCTCAATCCCGAGGACATCTTCGTGGTGTCCGTGATGCCCTGCACGGCGAAGAAGTACGAGAAGGAGCGCCCGGCGAACAGCGTCGACGGGCTTCCTGACGTGGATGCGGTGCTCACCACGAGGGAGCTCGCGCTCCTCATCAAGCGCTCGGGCATCCTCTACGACGAGCTTCCGGAAGAGGAATTCGACCCGATCCTCGGGGAAAGCTCCGGGGCCGGCGTCATCTTCGGCGTCACCGGGGGAGTGATGGAGGCTGCCCTCCGGACCGCCTACTTCACCTTGACCGGGAAGGAATACGAGAAGGTCGCCTTCGAGGAGGTCCGCGGCTTCGAGGGCGTCAAGGAGGCGGCGATCGAGATCGGCGGGAACACCGTCAAGGTCGCGGTCTGCTCCGGGGCGGCCAACGCCCGTCCCATCCTCGAGAGCATCCGCGCCGGGAAGAGCGAGTACGCCTTCGTCGAGATCATGGGCTGCCCCGGCGGCTGCCTCAACGGCGGCGGCCAGCCCTTCGTGAAGCCCACCCTCCTCCCGCGGGAAGGGAAGGACATCCTCGAGACGTACCTCGCGAAGCGGGCGGCGATCCTCTACGGCATCGACGAGCGGAAGAAAGTCCGCCAGAGCCACAACAACCCGGAGGTCCAGGCGCTCTACAAGGAGTTCCTGGGGGAGCCGGGAAGCGAGAAGGCGGAGCATCTCCTCCACACCTCCTACCGGAAGGACAGGGAGCGCTACCCCCATTAGGAAACCGCCCGGCTTCGGCCGGGTTTTCCTTAGAAAAGTTGCAGTTCCCATGCGTTTTCTTCGATAACTTGATTTTTTGAACGCTAATTCCTACTCTAGCCTCATGAAGAAGGACTACATCTTCGACCTGGACGGGACGCTCGCGGACACCCTCCCCGACATCAGGGACGCGGTGAACGGGGCCCTTGTTGCCGTGGGGCGGGAAGGGACGCTTTCCCTCGAGGACGTCCGGAAGATGATCGGGAGGGGCGCGAGGAACCTCGCCCGGCTCGCCCTCGGAGGAAGTCCTGGCGAGGAGGAGCTCTCCTCCTTCATGAGGGAATACATGCCCCGCTACCGGGACTTCCAGGGGAGGACGACGAAGCCGTTCCCCGGGATGGAGGAAGCCCTCCTTTCCCTCAAGGGAAGGGGAGCGAGGCTCTTCGTCTGCACGAACAAGCCGCATGAGCTCGCCGTCTCCATCCTCAAAAAGATATTTCCGGGAGGCCTCTTCGATGACGTCCAGGGCCATGTGGAAGGACGCCCTCCCAAGCCTGACCCGTGGCTTCTGGACGCCCTGTTCGAGAGGAACGGGATCAAGAAGGAAGGCGCCCTCTTCGTCGGGGACTCGCTCCCCGACAAGGAGACCGCGGATATCTACGGCCTCCCCTTGGTCCTTTGCCTCTGGGGCTACGGAAATTACGATTCCTCGCTTCTCCGGGGGGCTAGTAGAATAATTCGAAGCCCCGAAGGGCTTCTTGATCCCATATGAGCATCCGGAAGAAAGAAGGCGCACCTAACCTCCCTGAGGAAAAGGGCGGGGAAGCGGCCCTTTCCCCTCGTTCCCTCCCGATCCCGAAGGAGAGCTTCTTTTCCTTCTTCCTGCTTCTCGCCTCGATCTTCTACGCGATCGTCTGCACTCAGCCCAACCGGGAGGCCGGGGAGGGGACGGCGAGCCATTTCTCCATTTCGTGGTGGGTTCCGCTCGCCCTTGCCCCGTTCGTCCTCCTCTCTTTCTTCGCCGACTGGCGGTTCAAGGGAAAGGAAGGGCTTCTTGCAAGGATTTTCCAAGGGATTCCCCGGCTAGGGGAGGCGGCGGTCGCCGCGATCGCGGTGAATTTCTATTTCGCCGGCTACGGGTTCCCGACCGGGGAGGGGGGAGCCGGGCTCGTCTCGCTCCTTAGGCTTTTCGCCGCGCTTGCGGCCCTCCTCCTTCCCTCGCTTTCTATCCTTTTCCTTGCGCTTCGGGCGGCAGGGAAGGAGGGGAAGGCGGTGCCAGGAGGGGAGCGCCCCTCCATCGCCCTCGGGCTTTCGCTCCTGTCCCTGTTCCTCTTCCTATGCGCAGGGAGCGTCGCCCTCGCCCTCCAGGGTTTTTCTGGGCTTGATTTCTGGATCTATCTCTCTGGGGCGTTCCTCGCGCTTCTTGGAGGGGGCTACTCCGCCTATCTTGCCTTCTTCCGGAAAGGGGAGGGAATGGAGAAGCACGCCCTCGGGGTGGCCGGGGCGATCCTCGGGATCAGCTTCGCCGCGCTTCTTTTCGGGGCGGCCCGCTTCGACCTCGGGGGCGGCATGAGCGCCCTCCATCTGTTCCTCTGGTCCATCGGGGCGGGCTTCGGCGGCACCATCGCCGGGGCCATCGCCTTCTACTTCCTTTCCGAAGGAATCCTTTTCGGCGAGGACATATCGCCCGCGGAGGGCAGGAAGGAGGAGAAGGCGAATGGATAGGAAGCTATATCTCCATAACTCGCTCACGGGGAAGAAGGAGGAGTTCGTCCCTCTCAAGGAAGGGGAGGCCTCTCTTTATTTCTGCGGTCCCACCGTCTACGCCGACCCCCACGTCGGGAACTTCCGCCCCGTCGTCGTCTTCGACCTCCTCCGGAGGGTGCTGGAGGCGATCGGCTACAAGGTGACCGCGGTCAGCAACTACACCGACGTCGACGACAAGATCATCCGCCGGGCCAAGGAGCTCGGCGTCACGGAGCGCGAGCTTTCCGATTCCGTCATCAAGGAGTACCGCCGCCTCGTCGAGGAAGTCGGGTCGATGCAGCCTTCCTTGACCCCCCGTCCCACGGAGATGATGGGAGAGATCATCCGCTACGTCGAGGATCTGGTGGAGAAGGGCGCCGCCTACGTGAGGGATGGGGACGTCTACCTGAGGGTCAGGGACATCCCCCATTACGGCGAGCTTTCCGGAAACTCCGTCGAGGATCTCGAAAGCGGGGCCCGCATCGCCCCGGGGGAGAAGAAGGAGGACCCGCTTGACTTCGCCCTCTGGAAAAGGACCGAGGAAGGGATCCGCTGGGAATCCCCCTGGGGGATGGGGCGGCCCGGATGGCACACCGAGTGCTGCGTGATGATCGACACGATCTTCCGCGGCCAAGGGGGCCTCATCGACATCCATGGGGGCGGCTTCGACCTGAAGTTCCCGCATCATGAGAACGAGATCGCCCAGGCGAGGGCCCATAACGGGAACGCCCTGGCGCGCTACTGGATGCATAACGGCTTCATCGACATCCGCGGGGAGAAGATGTCGAAGTCCCTCGGGAACGTCGTCCTCATGAAGGACGTGGTCAATGACTACGGAGGGCTTCCCTTCCGCCTCATGGTGCTCGGGAGCCACTACCGCGCCCCCGTCTCCTTCTCCCCCGAGACCATCGGGGAGGCGAGGAAGAAGATGGAGCAGCTCCGGAACGCGAGGAAGCGCGCCTCGATCCTCCTCCAGAGGCTGGGCGTCTCCCCGGAGGAGATGTCCCCGGTACTCGAGGAGAGGGTGCTCTCGCCCCTTCTCGACGACCTCGGGAGCCCGAACGCGTTGAGCGCGCTCTACCTCGGGCTCAAGGAACTGAACGGCGCCATTTCGAAGGGCGACAGGGAAGGGATCCTTTCTTCCTATCGCGCCCTCCGCGGCGGGATGGACGTCCTGGGCCTCGGGATCGAGGACCCCGTCCTCCAGGAGGAGGACAAGGGACTCTTCCTCGCGTATGATGGGGCCAGGGAAAGGAAGGACTACGCCGAGAGCGACCGCCTCCGGGCGCTTCTCATGGCAAAGGGCCTTTTCTAAGAAGGAGCGGGAATGACCACGGTCGACCAGATCATCATCGATTGGTTCAACAGCGGCTTCGGGGGAGCGACCTATCCCGAGGCCGGGAATTTCCTCCTTGTCCTCCTTTCGATCCTCATGGCGATCCTCCTCAGCTTCCTCATCGGCTTCGAGCGCGAGTTCCACGGGCATGCCGCGGGACTCCGGACGCACCTTCTCGTCGCCGTCGGGAGCTGCCTCGTCATGCTCGTGTCCATCTACGGCTTCGGAAGCGCCTTCCCGAACCGCGACCCCGCGAGGCTTGCCGCCCAGGTGGTCGCCGGAATCGGCTTCCTGGGCGCGGGGACGATCGTCCAGACGGGCCTCGACGTCAGGGGGCTCACCACCGCGACGACGATCTGGGTGGTCATGGCGATCGGCCTTGCCGCCGGGTCGGGGAACTTCCTCATCGCGACCCTGGCGACGATCCTCGCGCTCGTCTGCCTCGTCCTCTTCCGCGGGATCGAGCGCTATCTCGCCAGGAGGAACCCGACCGTCCATCTCGTCGTCCCGAGCGAGAAGCCCGTGCTCAAGGACGTCCATAGCATCGCCGCGCGCTACGGGATCACGATCCTCGACACCAGGACCGAGATCATCGATTACGAGGGGAAGAGCGCCCTCCGCATCACGATGCGCTGCCTCTTCACCGGCCAGAGCCAGATCACTTCCTTCATGGACGACCTCCGCTTCTCGGTCCGTCCTTTCGCCCTTAGCGTGAGCGCGGAGCCGCAGTAGTGAGAAAGAAACTGGGGCGCCCGTCTTCCGAAGGCGAGGCTACAATCATCTACGGCAGAAATGCCGTGCGGGAGGCCTTGAGGGCAGGGCACGTCCATGTCCTCTTCGCGAACGGGAGGCTCGTGAACGACCCTCTCGTGAAGGAGGCCCGCGGAATCAAGGCGGACGTCAGGCTCGTCGAGGAGCGCGAGCTGACGCGCATGGCCAGGAACCCTTCCCACCAAGGGCTCGTGGCGATGGTGGAACCCTATGGCTCCCATTCCCTGAAGGAGCTCGTGAGGAGGGGGCAGGAGACAGGGAGAAAGCCTCTCATCCTCATGCTCGACGGCATCGAGGACCCGCAGAACCTCGGGGCCATCCTTCGCTCGGCGGACGCCTTCGGGGTCGACGGGGTCATCGTCCCCAAGAGGGGCTCCGCGCCTCTCGGGGGAACGGTCGCCAAGGTCTCGACCGGGGCGATCGAGCACGTGATGGTCCACGAGGCGACGAACCTCCGGCGGGCCGTCGACGAGCTGAAGGGGCTTGGCTACTGGGTTGTCGCCGCCGAGGGCGGGTCGGAGACCCCTTATGACGAAGTGGACTACGGCTATCCCACGCTCCTCATCGTCGGGAGCGAGGGGTTCGGCATCTCGCGGATCCTCATGGACGCGGCTGATTTCCGCGTCAGGATCCCGATGCTTGGCCACGTCAACTCGCTCAACGCCTCCGTCAGCGCCGGGATTCTGCTCGCGAACATCCTCCGCTCCCGCAGCTAGAGGAGGTCCTTTATGGAACATTTGGCCGACGAGGAGCTTTTGCTTCTCTCCAGGATGGGAGTCGCCCGCGCGGGAAAGGCGCTTTTCGAAAGATATATCCGCAAGGCGAGGCCCTTGGCGAAGATTTCCGTCCCCATCCTTCCGAAAGGGATGGACGATGCGGCGTTCCTTTCTTCCTATCTCGCCGTCCTATCCACCGTGTCGAGGACCTACCGGTTCGAGGGAGTCCGCTTCGAGACCTACTTCGTGAACGTCCTCTCCCATGAAATGCCCAAGTTCCTCGCAAGGGAGTCGAAGCAAGGGGCTTATACGGCGATATCGCTCTCCGATCCGGTCGGGAAGGAAGGGTCGGCGATCACCCTCGGGGACGTGGTTCCTGCCCCCGGGGAGGACCCGAGGGAGCGGTCCCTTGGCAACGAGAAAGCGGAGTCCCTCCTGGCGAAATATCGCGATATTTCGGAAAAGGATCGCCTATTGCTTCATTATCGGGGACTAGGGTATTCCTTCCAGAAGTGCGCGGACCTGCTGGGCTTCACCGTGAAGAAGGTGCGCTACCGCCTCCAGGAGGTCCGGAAGGTCCTCTCCGGGGAGTAGATGGTTCATTATTCGAAATATTTACATTTAAGTTAGGATGCAATCTTGGAGGATTTCACCCCCCCCTTTTATAGGAGGGGATGAGCACGCTTGCAGGCGCGCCCCCTGCCCCTATACTCCGCTCAAGAAAGGCAAGGAGTAAAACTATGGCCAAATCTACGAGACTACAGAGCCGCCGGAAGTGGGCCCTCGGGGGCGTCGGGCTTCTCCTCGGCATCGGGCTCATCACCACCGCCGGGGCGACCTGGATCATCGGCGCGAACGCTGGTTCGACTGACAACAACGTCGACGTCGCCGTGGACACCGTCCAGAACAAGTCCGTCAAGCTCACCGCCTCGCTCAGCGATAGCAGCATCACTCTCGGGGAGATTAAAGGCTCTTCGCTTTCCCACAGCGGCATCGTCGGCTTCGAGAATGGGAACGGAGACCTTTCCATCACCTTCAGCAAGATCGAGGTCGAGTACGGCAAGAGCTTTATTCCCGATGGGGGGAGCCTCAAGATCTCCTTCGAGCTCAAGTACGGGGCGGATCACACCGAGAACGCCCAGAATCTCGTGAAGGATGTTGGCAATATCACGAACCTTCACGATGAGGCCAAGACAGTCGATTCCACCGGCGGCAGCAACGTCGATTCCTGGACCTACATCGACATCGCTTCCGGGAGTGAGAGCATCACTGTCCCCGGAACCAACGACGAAACCTGGAATACGCAGACGAGCGAGGACACCGGCCTCATCACCGCGACCGGCACCGACATCACCTTCAACTTCACCTGGGGCAGTTTCTTCGGCGGAATGTCCCCGGCCAACTACTACAACAGCAACTACGAGAGCAGCACCCCCGGCACCACCGATGCGGCGAACATCGAGAAGGAACTCGACGCGATGAAAACCGCACTCGATGGAAAGACCATCGTCCTGACTGCCACGGTCACTGGCGAAGCGGCCGGCGCTTAATCTAGGAAAGGATCAGACCACCATGGCCAAGTCCAAGATCAGCCGCAAGAACGGCAAGGGCGCCATCGTCGCGATCGCCCTCGGGGCGGTCGCCCTCAGCGGCGTCGCCTTCTCCGCCTGGATTCTTTCCGGGCAGACTCCCGACACCGCCGATAACATCTCCGTCTCCGTCGGGACCGTCGAGGACCACCGCCTCAAGATCAGCGGAGCGACCGTCGCGCCAAACGACAACCTCGTCTTCGACTGCAACGCCTCGGACACCAGCGGCCCCATCATCTACGACTCCTCCGACAACCTCGGGGGCGAGAAGATGAACTTCACGGTCACCTTCTACATCGAAGGCGCGCTTGTTAATGGGCAATGGGCCCCTTACTTCAATGGGTTCAGCGTCAAGCTCGGCTACATGAGCGAGAGCAGCCTGGATTCGGCCGACGCGGGGATGTCCCAGGCGATCAGCGCGAGCTGGATCGTCCCTCCCGTTGCGATCGACAACAGCACTACTGTCAATGTCACTACCAGCACTCTTCCTACCATCAGCGGCTCTACTATCGATAGCACCCCGGTCACTGGTGAAAACGGGGCCACTCTGAGCGCGGTCTATTCGGCTGCTGAGTCTCCCTATTCCACTGAGACCGACGTTAAGGTCACCCTGACCGTCACCTTTACCTGGGGCTCTGCCTTTGGCACCGTGAACCCTGGCGAGTACGCTGACGAGGGCATGGACGAGAGCTCGCTCCAGAGCATCATGTCCGCGCTCTCTTCGCTCCACGCCGCCAGTGGTGCGGGCCTCAGCATCACCCTCACCCCGCTTGTCAGGTAGGCGGGCCATACCTCTCATGTCACCTTGGGAAGCGTCGCCGATGCCTCTAGCCTTGGTTTCTTCTGGGCGAAGGCGTCCTGGGCGCTTCCCTCTTGTCCTTCCATCCAAAGGGGGATGCTGCCGATGACGGGGCTCGAGACGCTCTCGCTCATCGTGACGATCGTCTGCCTCGTCGCCTTCAGCGGGGTGTTCACGATCCTCTTCCGGAACTACTTCCAGAACGCCCAGGAAGGCGTGGTGGAAGGGAAGGAGGACCTCGTGCTTCTCCAGGAATGCGCCCTCCGCGAGGAGGAGAAGCGTTCCCCGAGAAGGAAGGCGATCCGCATCCTCAAGGGTTCCCTATGGGGGATTCTCGGGGCGGCCGCGCTCCTCTTCTTCGGCTTCTCCCTCGCCTCGAGGATCACGGGCTCGCCTCTCGTCCTCGGTGACTACGGGACGCTCGTCATCTCCTCCGGGTCGATGAGCGAGAAGAACCCGGCGAACCGCTACCTCTTCGAGAACAATATCGAGGACCAGCTCGGCACCTACGACCTAATCGGGGTGGAGAGGGTCTCCTCCCCGGAGGACATCGCCCTCTACGACATCGTCGCCTTCCGCGCGGAGGACGGGCGGACCATCGTCCACCGCGTCGTCGAGATCGAGCGCTTCGAGGAGGGGACCTTCTTCCTCACCAAGGGGGACGCGAACGAGGAGGACGACTCGAACGCCCTCTACGGCGACTACCTCGCCTTCGACGGGATCCTCGGACGCTACTCGGGGTTCCGGATTCCTCTGGTCGGGGTGTTCGTGATCTTCCTGCAGTCGGGCGCCGGGATCGCGACGATCCTCTCGCTCATCTACTGCTACCTCATGTACGGCTACTTCCGGAACAGGCTCGGGAAGGCCGTCGACGAACGGACGGAGTACCTTCTCTCCGTCATCCCCTTCTCTCCGGAGGACGGGGAGCCGGCCTACCTCGAGGAAAGGGAGGCCATCCTCTACAAGGGGGAGGTGTACCTCTTCCGCGAAGGGAGGCTCGAAGGAAGCCACCCTGCCTCCGAGGAGGAGAAGGCGAGCTTCCTCGAGGAAGAAGGGGAAGAGGAAGAGGGGAAGCCCTCCTTCCTCGAACGGCTAAGGGCCCTGGTACCTTGGAAGAAGGAGTCTTCCGGGGATGAACATAAGGACGAAGGGAGCGAATAGGAGGCTCACCATGAAAGCAAAGTTCAAGAGAATCGACGGCATCGCCATCTCGGCGGTGTTCTTCTACCTTCTGGCCGTCCTCATGACGGGACTCTTCCTCGACGCGGGGAGCAGCCTCGTGGTCCAGGGGAACCCGATTCAGTCCTTGGCGGAGGCCTTCGCCTTCCCCCTGGTGGACGCCTCCCTCCCGAGCGCGATCCTCCTGACCATGTTCGCGGTCTATTCCCTCATCTTCGCGGGGCTCGTGATCGTCGAGATCCGCTTCGCGCAGGGGAAGGGGAGGCGCGCCCTCTCGGTCCGGAACTGGGCCTACTACGCGATCACTTTCTTCGTTTGCTACGGCCTTGCCGCCGGGATCGGCATCAGCGCCCACGCGCCGGTCGAGGACTGGACGCTCGTGGGGAACTCCTTCCTTTACGTCGCCGAGAGCTTCTTCATCGCCCTCCTCGCCTATCTCGTCCTTTTCCTCGCCGTCCTTTTCCTCGTCACCCTCGTGACCAGCGTCCGCCGCTACCGGATTCCTTTCGGGGAGGACGTTCCTGAAGAAACTCCCTCCCTCACGGAGGAGGAGCACGAGAACCTCGTCCAGGAGGAAAAGGCCCGCCTCCAGGGATCCCTTGCCGCGACCTTCGGGGCGAACGCCCAGGGCGTTGCCGGCGCCCCCTCCGCGGAAGGTTCTTCCGGAGTCAGCCAGCCCGCCCTCGGCACCAAGACCCAGGTGTTCCCGGGCCTCAGCCAGATCGAGGTGCAGGAGCTCAACGAGGAAGGGAAGGAGTACCAGGACGACGGGAAGATTTCCCTCCGCGAGCTCGCGGAGAGGTTCCGCCGCTACCTCGCCAAGGAAGAGAAGCTCTACTACGACATCCACTCCATCCGCGCCTTCCTCGCCGGGCTCAGCGCCTCCCGCCTCATCATCCTCGAGGGCCTTTCCGGCACCGGCAAGAGCTCGCTCGCACGCTACTTCAGCTCCTTCATCGGGGAGAAGAGCTTCTTCGCCCCCGTCCAGGCCACCTGGCGGGACAGGACCTCGCTCCTCGGCTTCTATAACGACTTCAGCCGCTCCTACAGCGAGACCCCCTTCCTGAAGCGCCTCTACCGGGCTAGCTTCCGCGAGAGGGCGGTCAACATCATGGTCCTCGACGAGATGAACATCGCCCGCGTCGAGTACTACTTCGCCGACTTCCTCTCCATCATGGAGTACCCGATGGAGGACTGGACGCTCGACATCATGCAGCTTCCCTATGGCTTCGAGCCGCCGATGCACCTGGACGAGGGAAGGCTCCATATCCCCGCGACCACCTGGTTCATCGGGACCGCGAACAAGGACGACAGCACCTACACGATCACCGACAAGGTGTACGACCGCGCGATCGTCATCTCCTTCAGCGACCAGAACGTCCCCTTCGAGGAAGCGGGCGAATCCTCGCCGGTCTCCCTTTCCTACCAGGGGCTCCTGTCCCTCTTCGAGAACGCCTGGAAGAAGGAGGAGGACCTCCTCGACAGCCAGGACAGGAAGAGGATCCAGCGCCTCGCCTCCTACTGCTACGAGAAGTTCGAGCTCGCCTTCGGGAACCGCATCATGAACCAGATCGAGCTCTTCGTCCCCACCTACGTATCCGCCGGCGGAACGAAGGAGGAGGCGATCGACTTCATGTTCGCCCGCAAGGTGCTCGCCAAGCTCGAGGGCCGCTTCGAGGAGTACGTCGGGGAAGGCCTCCGCGGGCTTGAGAAGCTCATCGCCTCCGAGTACGGGAAGAACAGCTTCCCGGAGTCCCGCGCCCTCATCGCCCACTACCTGAGGAGATTCAACTAAGGGAAGATGGCGCTTCCTTCGAAGAAGACGTCCTCCCCTCTCCTGGAGGGGGAAACGCTCGGGGCGAGGGTCCTCCGGAACCGCCTCCTGGGCGTCAGGAAGGAGGAGCGCCTTTCCTCGTCCCGGGAGGAGAGGGAATGGTCGTTGCTCCTGGACGCCCTCGAGGGCATTGCGAGGAAGCCCCTCTACCGCGCCAAGGAGGAGGACGCGCTCGTGAGAAGCGAGCTATCCGGCGCCCTCCCGCCCGAGAGCTTCCTCAGGACCATGAGGGATCCTTCCCTCTGGAGGAGGAAGCCTGGCGCGGGCATGCTCCCGGAGTACGTCCACGCGATCCGCTACGAGGATGACATGAGGCTCTACGAGAACCTCCTGACCATCCGGGCGATCCGCCTACTTCGCTCCGAGGTCCTCTCCTCCGTGCAGGAAAGCACGAGGGGACCTGAGTCCATCGAGTCCCTTTATCTCCGCGAAAAGGCCGTCTTCGGCGAGAAATCCTTCCTCATCGACATGGACGAGCACTCCGCAAGGGTGGGGCGCGCCCTCAAGGAACGCGGGGAATCCGCGAAGAAGGAGGAAGCCTCCAGGAAGCTCCTCCGCCGGATCGACGGGATCCGCGGGAGCCGCTTCTACCGTTCCCTCCGGGGCGAACGGCAGCCGGAGACGCTCCTTCCGACGAACGTCCTTCTGCATCATCCGCTCTACAAGAAGGTTTACCGCTACCTCCTGAACCGGAGGGACGCCTCGAAGATGAGTCCCGTGGAAAGGGACGTCCGCTTCATCCTCGCCATGGAAAGGGTCCTCAAGGGGAAGATGAGGATGAAGGCCGACGTCTCGCTCTACCTCAAGGACGGGAAGCTTGGCCTCGTGCCCTTCTCCTTCACCAGGAGGGGAGTGAAGGTCGAAGTGTCGCTTTCCGGGGAGGAGCTTCGCTTCTTCTGCTCCTACAAGGGGCACGAGGCCACGAGGAAGATCCTCCTCGATGGGACGGATAGGGACGATTCCTACCGCCTGATGACGAGCGGGTCCCTTGGGGAAGGGAACGCCTTCCTCCTCCTTCCCGAGGAAGAGATGGAAGGGCAGTGCAGGAGCTTCCTGGCAAGCCTCGCCACCTTCATCCCTTACAAGGGCTCGCTCAGGAACTGCCCCGTCTGCGGGGGGCGGATTCCCGGGACGAGGCCCGGGGAGGAGAGGGAGTGCCCGCACTGCGCCTCCCGCTTCGCGCGGATTCCCGCCTCGATCGGCACGGGCGGGGACATCCTCATCCTTTCCTTCTGGGGGAGATAGAGCATGGGATTCCTGGATAGATTCAAGAAAACCAAGAAAATCGCGGCTCCCCGCATCGATTTCGACGAGCTTGTGCTGAAGAACGAGCTCCCGAAGGAAGCCGTCCTCGTCGAGGACGTCCATAAGTCCTACGGGGACCACGAGGTGCTGAAGGGGCTTTCCTTCTCCGTCAGGAGGGGGGAGTGCTTCGGCTTCCTCGGGAAGAACGGCGCCGGCAAGTCCACCTTCATTGACTGCCTCGTCGGGCTAAAGGAATACGATGCCGGCTCCATCAAGGTGTTCGGGCTCGACGAGAAGGAATACCCCCTCGAGATCAAGGGCCAGCTCGGCTACGTCCCGAGCGAGCCCCTCGTCTACGACCTGATGACCGGGAACGAGTTCATCGAGTTCATCGCCTCCAGCTACGACATGGACGTGGAAGGGTTCGAGAGGAACTTCGCCTTCCTCAAGACCAAGTTCGACCTCACCGAGGAAGAGCTCGCCCGCCCCGTGGGCGGCTATTCCCACGGCATGAAGCAGAAGCTCCGCCTCATGAGCTCCCTCATCCATAACCCGCTCCTCTGGGTCATGGACGAGCCGACGGTCGGCCTCGACATCATGGCCTACGAGACCCTCATGGCGATGATGCGGCAGTACGTGAAGTCCGGGAAGACGATCTTCCTCACTTCCCATAACATCGAGCTCGTCGCTGAGGCCTGCGACAGGGTCGCCATCCTGAAGGAGGGGAGGATCGCCTCCCTCATCGACTTCGCCCTCGAGCCCTTCAAGAGGAAGGAGCTCCGCCGGATCTTCCTCCATATCCAGGGAAGGGGGGACCTATGACCCTCTCCCTCCTCCTCGAGGAGATCCGTTCCGGCTGGACCCAGCGCGGCTGGCGCCTGGCGTTTTCCCTGGCCCTGAAGCTCCTGGCCGCCGGGCTTTTCATGCTGCTCGTCGGCTACCTCTTCTGGGGCCTTGACGCGAAGCTCCGTTCCTTCAGCGACTACGGGACCTACGACTTCCTGGTCCTCTACCTGTTCCTTGCGACCCTCGCCTCCTCCTTGGCCTCGCTCCCCGCCTCCTACCGGGCGCTCGAGCGGCCCGAGGACCGGCTCATCCTTTCGCCCCTTCCTATCTCAAGGGATGAGAGAATCCTTGCGAAAGCCGCCTTCTTTTACACGAAATTGGTGGTCTCGCTCTTCCTTCTCAGCTTCCCGGCCCTCGTCGCCTACGGGATCGCCAGGGGCCAGACGGCCATCTACTACGTCTTCTCGGCCCTTTACCCGGCCCTGGCCTCTTTCTCGAGCCTCGGCCTCCTGACGATGCTCCTTGGCCCATATGGTCTTCTGATGGAGGTGATGAGGAGACACAAGGTCCTCCAGTTCGCCCTTGCCTCGGTCCTCGTGGTCGGCCTCTGCTTCGTCTATCGCGAAGTGCTGAACCTCTTCCTCGACCTTCTCGCGGGATCGGAGCTCGACAGCTACTTCAGCGAGCCTTTCCTCCAGTCCCTCAACGGGGCTTCCCCCTACCTTTTCCCCGCGGGGAGCTACCTCGCCCTTCTTACGGGGGACGGGAACGCCGCCGGCCAGGTGAGCCTCTTCCTCGGGGCCTCCCTCCTGCTTCTCGTCCTCGGCTTCTACATCCTCTCCTTCCTGATGGGGAGGCTCGAGAAGGGACGGAAGGAGAAAGGGGCGCGGGGAGCGCGCCCGGCCCGCCTTCCCAGGAGCAGGATGCTCTCGCTCCTGAAGAAGGAATGGGTCCTTCTCTTCCGCGACAGCTCCTATCTCTTCAGCTATACCTCGCTTCTCATCATGCAGCCCTTCCTCGCTTTCGTCGTCATCGAGAGCCTTTCGGGGATCCTCCAGGACGGGATGGGGATGTTCCTCGCCTATTTCCCGGAGCTCATCAACGGCGTGCTCATCTTCCTCGTGCTCCTTTTCGCGTCCTTGATCTCCGGGGCGAGCGCGGACGGGGTCTCCCGCGAAGGAAGCGGGCGCATTCTCATGAAGGAAATCCCCGTGCCGCCGGGAGAGCAGCTCCTCGCGAAGCTCCTGGTCTCCACCTCGGTGTCCCTGGTCTCGCTCCTCGTGACTTCCCTCGTCCTCCTCGGCTTCTCCCTCCTTCCCGTGCACGTTTTCTTCTCGATCCTCGGGACGGGCTCGCTCTTCATCGTCTCGCTGAACCTGCTGGGCGCCCTCGACGACTTCCGGCGCCTCGGGGAAGGAGGCAGGGGAGGGGTCTCGCTCCTCGCCCTCTATAGCATCCTCCTCCCCGTCCTCCTCGCACTCCTGCACTTCCTCATGACGTTCCTCGGGGTGGCGGTCCCCCTCCTCTACCTCGTCGAGTTCCTCATCCCCCTCTTCCTCATGGGGGCGCTCCTCCTGCTCCTTCGCTGGAGGCTCCCCTCCTTGTTCCTGCGCATGAGGGTGGACTACGTATGAAGAAGACGCTCGGCGTGCTCCTCGTCGCCCCCTTCGCGGTGGCCATCCTCGCCTTCGGGGCGATCATCATCCTCGAGAACACCGTTCCCGTGGACATTTCCGGCATCCGCTGGGACTACCGCGAGAACGAAGGCTTCCAGGTGAGGGAGGAAGGCTACCTCCTCGAGGCGGAGCCCATCTACGACCCCGCCGTGGAGCTAGGCGAGGGGAACGACCTCGTCTGGGAGGTCTCTTCTCTTGAAGGGGAGGAGACGGAATGCGCGGCGATCTCCCATGCCGGGGATTCCTTCTACCTCCAGGCCCTTGAGGAGGGGAACGTCCGCCTCACCTGCCGGAACGAGAAGAACACCGTCTCGCGCTCGCTCCGCGCCCTCATCTACGAGGACGGGGCGATCCTCATCAACGACGCCTCCGCCCCTTCCTCGGGGCAGATGGTCGGGGAGCTACGCCGCTACGGGGAGTACGACTTCGACGAGGAAGGGCGTAAGACCTATGCGAGGATCGAGCTCGAGACCGAGGCCCTCAGCACCATCATGGGCGACAGCGCCCAGCTCGTCTACCTTAGCGAAAACCTGCAGTTCCAAGACGGAATCATCGAAATCCACGGGGCGGGGGAGAGCTACGTCCGCTTCCGCCTCAAGGAAATGCCCTTCGTCGAGGAGGAGTACCGCTTCCTTGTCGAGGAGGACGCGGTCAACGTCTACGACTACGACGATTTGATGTTGGCGACCAACAAGAGCGAGGACGGGGACCCCGTCTGCCTCCAGCGGAACCTCCTTTCCCTCAAGAACACCTACCGCCAGGAGAACGGGCGCTACGTGGAGGAGCTCCTCGCGGAGAACACGCGCCTCTTCGGCCGCTATGACTTCGCCAGGCAGGAGATGCTTTCCTTCGCCGAGGACGTCTACCGCTTCCCCACGACCTACAACGACCGATATATCCGCCAGTACGTGGAGGAGGAGGAAGGGAACGACCCCGAGATCCTCCGGAAGAGGCTCGAGGTCATCGCCGCCGTCCATGTCCGGGACGACTTCTTCGGGAACGGCTTCGCCATCTCGATGCAGGAGCTCTGCTACCCGAACCATGGGAAGTACGACGACTATTCCGGCCTCATCGAGCCGGGGGAGGAGGACCTCTTCCAAGGGCCCCTAACCCTCGTCTCGATCGGCCTCATCGACACGCCCATCATCAAGGCGTTCGGCCAGGACAACTCCGGCTTCTACGTGGAAGGGGACGGGATCCTCATCGACGACGTCCGCCTCCAGAACACGGACAATCTCGCGAACCTATATGACCTCAGCTACGCCGGCAGCGTCGTCGACCTCAAGGGCGAGGACATCACCATCCAGAACTCCTTCCTCCGCTACGGGAGGACGTGCCTCAGGGCGATGGACGCGGACGGGCTCCTCGTGAGGAACTGCCTGATGGAGAACTCCCGCGAGTTCCTCATGAAGGTCGGTTCCGACGAGTTCGCCCCGACCGATCCGGAGAAGAGGGTCACCTACCAGCACAAGGGCGACTACTACAGCGGGGCGATCTCCGGCCTCATGGACCGCTCCTACGGGGCGGCCGACCGCCTCTTCAACGAGGCCCTCGGGCTCCAGGAGGGGGATGATCCCGAAGGGACCTTGGAGCCGGCGATGCTCATCCAGGAGGCGCTCGACGGGAATCCCGGGCTCGAGCCCGCCAGGATCGTCGTGGAGGACACCCTCTTCGGGAGGTCCGGCCTCTTCCCGATCGCCTTCGACTCCCTCTTCAACGGCCCCTTCCTCTATAACGGCCTCCCCTCCCTCATCCAGGACGTGTTCTCCATCTTCACGGAGTTCGATATCCCCTTCCCCTCGATCGTCCCCGACCAGGTGGGCGGGACCTCCCGCGCGAGCGAGGTCGCCCTCAAGGGGGACTGCCGCTTCTACGACTGGAAGGACGTGGAGACGATCGACGCGAGCTGCCTCATCGAGGAAAGGATCGGGGACTTCCTCGGGCTGATCCTGGGCACCGCGAGCGGCGAGACCGTCCCCCGCATCCCCATCGACAGCTACTTCCCGATCAAGGCGCTCCTCCTGGCGGAGGCCGAGCGGCTCGGCTACAGCTATCATGTGCCGTCCGAAGGCGGGGAGGAAGGCGAGGAGGACATCTACCTCTGCCCTGTCGCCGGCTACTACGGGGGCGGGAGGAACGACTCGCTCCTCGTCCATGAGGACGACGGGATCGGGGAAGAGATCTCGATCGACTTCGCCAGGAGCTCCATCACCGGGGAGGGCCTCGCCCCCGCCGGGAGCGACATCGGGGACCTACTCGCCCCCGTCATCGCCCGCTGCGTGCCCATGGCCGCGGGCTTCCATCCCTTCCGCTTCCTCACGAGCGGAACCTACGAGGGCGTCCCCGAGACCTTCGGGAAGTCGCCCGACGTCTCCCTCATCATGAATCGCGGAGGTAAGTTATGAAGAAGAACATCGTGCTGGGGGCGCTCCTCGCCCTCCTCGGGGCCTTGCCCCTCAGCTCCTGCGGCTTCCTGAACCTCGGAAGCGAGGGCTATCTCATCCAGAGCATGGGGACCTCCGTGAACGAGAACGGGGAGACCGTCCTCGAGGTGACCTTCGACGACAAGAACGTCCCGCCCCTTTCGATCACCCTCCCCAAGGGCGAGGACGGGGTCGGGATCGCCAACATCGAGACCGCCCTGAACGCGGAGAGCAACCTCCTCCGGGTGACCATCACCTATGACGATCCCTCGCGCCTCCCGGTGACGATCGACGTCCCCATCGTCCAGGGGAAGGACGGGGTCGGGATCGACCACGTGGACGTGGCCAGGGACCCCGAGACGGGGCTCACCACGGTCGAGATCTTCTACACCGACCCGGACATGCCGACGACGAGCTTCGGGATTCCCAAGGGGGAGTCCGGCGTCGGGATCGAAAGCGTGACCTCCCTCATGGAGGAGGGGAACCTCGTCCTCGTGTTCGCGATGTCTGACGGCAGCGAGCAGCGCGTCTCCCTCTCGATGGAAAGCATCCGCGGCGAGGGCATCCAGAACATCGAGCTCGGCGTCGACGAGGACGGGGAGAACTACGTCCTCCTCATCACCTTCGACTCCGGCTTCAGCCAGCGCCTCACCTTCCCCGTGCCCCACGCGACGGAGTGGCACGTCTCCAACGGCGACCCCCTTCCCTCCTCCGGCAGGGTCGGGGACTTCCACCTCAACACCTCCAGCGGCGCGATCTACCTGAAGACCGAGGCCGGATGGGTGCTCCAGATGGTGCTCGAGGGCACTTCCGCGGGGGATATAGAGGGACGGCGCCACGTGGTCACCTTCCATCCGGGGGAGGGGACGTTCGTCGATCCCGCCCGCCCCACCTCCTTCGAGGTGGTGCACGGGAGCTATTTCCCGGGCGAGATCCCGGAATGCGTCCTCGACGGCCATGAGTTCCTCGGCTGGTACACCGAGGAGGAGATCGGCCCCAGCACCGGACACTTCACCTCCCTCACCCCGGTGATGGACGACCTCGACCTTTACGCGGTCTACGAGCCTGTCTTGTAGGAAAGCCTTGCCTAGGGGAACCCTATCGTGGATAATCCGCTCGCCTAGGGGAGGAAAAGGATGCGAGAGAAGAGGTTTTTGATTTGCGAGGAGTGCCTCTCCCGGAACTACCAGGTGACGAGGAGGAAGGACAGCGAGTCCCGCCTCGAGATCCGGAAGTTCTGCCCTAAGTGCAACCGCCACACTCTCCATAAGGAGAGCAAATAGGAAAGGGAAGGAGTATAGTTCGTCCGTATGACCCCACCCATCAAGTACATGAAGGAGGTGGCGCGCGAGGCGCGCCGCATCCGCTGGCCGAGCAGGGAGAAGCTCTGGGCGACGATCCTCGTCGTCGTCTGCGTCGCCCTTTTCGTCGCCATCTGCCTTGCCCTCGAGGACCTCGCCGCCGGATCGATCATCCAGCAGCTGAAGGACGCGTTCGGAGGAATGTAGGATGCCTGAGCAGCTAGCCGACAAGCAGTGGTACGTCGTCACCACCTACGCCCAGCACGAGGCGAAGACGAAGGAGAACCTCGAGAAGAGGCGCGTCTCCATGAAGATGGAGGACCTCATCCAGAGGATCCTCATCTGCGAGCAGGAGGTCCCTGTCCTCAAGGACGGGATCCCGACCGGGAAGACCAAGAAGGTGAACCTTTACCCCGGCTATCTCTTCATCGAGATGGTCATGACCGACGAGAGCTGGTTCATCGTCCGGAACACCCCCGGGGTCACCGGCATCGCCGGCTCCTCCGGCGGCGGGCAGAAGCCCACCCCCGTCCCCAGGGAGCAGATCGAGCCCGTCCTCAAGAGGATGGGCATCGTCGACGCGAGCATGTACGACCGCTACCAGGTCGGGCTCCGGGTCAAGATCATCGGGGGCGCCCTCGAGGGAACCGAGGGCACCATCACGAAGCTCGACCGCGAGAACGGGATCGTGCGCGTCGAGACGCTCTTCTTCGGGCGCGTCACTCCCGTCGACCTCGACTTCTCCGAGATCGACATCCTCTAGAGGGAAGCGAACCCCAGGCGGCCTCCGGGCCGCTTTTTTTTCATCGCGTGTCTTATGAATATATATTCATGCTTGACACATGAACATACGCTCATATGATATGGGCGAAGCATGAAGGAGAATTCATATGTCTAGAGTGCCTGAAGACAAGATCATCGACCGGATGGAGCACCTCCTGAACATCGCCAGCGACTCCACGAGGCTCAAGATCCTGTATGCGATCTCGGGGGAGGAGAAGAACGTATCCGAGATCGTCCGCGAGGTCGGGGCGAGCCAGTCCCTCGTGTCCCACCAGCTGATGGTGCTGAAGAAGGCGCGCCTGGTGACGACGAGGCGCGAGGGCAGGAACGTCTACTACCTCCTGGCAGACCAGCATGTGACCGCCCTTCTTTCCATCGTCCACGAGCACGTCCTGGAGGAGGGCCTATGAAGAAGACGTACCGCGTGAGCGGGCTCGACTGCGCGGAGTGCGCCCTCAAGGCGGAGGAGGCCCTTCGTTCCGCGCCCGGGGTGGAGGAGGCGAGACTCGACTATCTTGGCGGCACCCTCCTCATTTCCTCCGGGCTCACCCGCGAGGAGGCGGAGTCCTTCATGAGGGAGGCCGAGCCGGATTGCCGCCTCCATGAGATGGAGGAGAAGGCGAGGCCGTGGGAAAAGTACATGCCGCTCCTTGTCGCGGGAGCAAGGGCTCTCCTCTCGCTCCTCATCGCCCTCCTGGGCCTCTTCCTTCTCCCTGCGGAGAACTACGGGGCCTGGCCCTTCATGGCCATGATGGCGGGAGCCTGGCTCATCTCCGGGGCGGACCTTCTCTACAAGGCCATCCGGGGCATCCTCCGCGGCAAGGACATATTCGGGGAAGCCCTCCTTATGTCCACCGCCTCCCTCGGGGCCTTCCTCCTGCCCCTCCTCTCGGGGGACTACGATCCCGCCTTCGACGCGGTCCTCGTCGTCATCCTCTACCAGGTGGGGGAGATCCTCGGCGACCTTGCCACGAGGAAGTCCCATGACGCGGTCCTCAAGGCCCTCGGCATGAGGAAGGCGGTAGCCCATCTCATCACGGAAAGCGGCACGAGGGACATCCCCTTGGAGGAGGTTCGCTCGGGCGACCGCTTCCTCGTTAAGCTCGGCGACAGCATCCCCGCGGACGGGATCGTCCTCAAGGGCGAGGGAGAGATCGACCTCTCGAGCCTCACCGGGGAGTTCGCCCCCCGCCTTGCGAAGGAGGGGGACGAGGTCGTCAGCTCGGCGATCCTGAAGACTGGAACTCTTGAGGTCGAGGCGAGGAAGGACTACCGGGACTCCACGAGCGCCCGAATCCTTGAGCTTGTCGAGGGGGCGACGCGCGAGAAGGGGAGGACCGAGAAGCTCGTGGACCGCTTCTCGAGGTGGTACACGCCCCTAGTCATGGCGATCGCCATCCTGATCGCGGTGGTTCCCTCCCTCGCCCTTGGGGCGGGGGACCCGATGGTGTGGGCCCGCTGGGGGCAGGTCGCCCTCTCCCTCCTCGTCATCTCCTGCCCCTGCGCGATCGTCCTCGCGGTGCCCCTTTGCTACTTCTCCGGAGTGGGGGCTATGGGGAAGGGCGGCGTCCTCCTTAAAGGCACGGAGTACGTGGACGCGCTCGCTTCGCTTGGGCTTCTTGCCACGGACAAGACGGGGACCCTCACCGAGGGGCGCTTCTCCATCGCGGAAGCGAGGCCCCTCGGGATATCGGAGGAGGAGCTCCTGGGGACGATTGCGATCGCCGAGTCCCGTTCCTCGCACCCGATCGCGAAGGCATTCCATGAGTACCTTCCCGCGAATTCCGTTGAAAGAATCCGGAACTACGAGGAAATTCCTGGAAATGGCATCCATCTGGCCATGGACGGCAAGGATATCTACGCAGGAACAGCCTCTTTCCTCGAAAAGAAGGTGATTTCCGCAGAGAACATTTCCTCCGGGACGAACGTCCACCTTGCGGTCGACGGGCAATACAGGGGATGCGTGGTCCTCCAGGACGCCTATAAGGCCGGGAGCAAGCCGCTCTTCAAGGAGCTTTCTTCCCGGAACATCGGAAGCCTCCTTCTCACGGGGGATCGTCCCGAGATGGCCGAGAAGGCCGGGCATGACCTCGGGATCGGGAAGGTCATGGGCGGACTCCTTCCCGAGGAAAAGGCGGAGGCCCTCCGCGAGGCGAAGCTATCCCTTCCCAAAGGGAAAACCCTCGGATACCTGGGGGACGGGATCAACGACGCGGCCTCCCTCGCACTCGCCGACTGCGGCATCGCCATGGGAGGTCTCGGGTCCGGGCTTGCCATGGAATCCGCCGACGTCCTTCTCATGGAAGACGATCCATCTTCCCTTGCCTCGGCCCTTCGGATCTCTCGGAAGACGCGGGGGATGGCCTACTTCCTCCTTGCCCTGACGCTTCTCCTTAAGCTTGCCATCATGTGCGCCTCCCTTGCCCTCGGGACAGGCTTTCCTCTCTGGGCGGCGGTGTTCGGGGACACGGGATTGACCATCCTGACCGCTGGGCTTTCCTTGATCCCCCTTTCCTTTGGAACGTCGGGGAAGAGGGGCTAGGCCTCTTCTTGCCTTCCGATGCAATCCCGCTTCCTTCCTAGGGGCGGGATTTTCTTAACTAAACCCTAGCCTGCCCTCTCGTCTCGAGATATTCCTTGACTTGGCTCCTTGTTCGATGACCATGAGGGCATGGACCGCATGAAAAGATTCGAAAGCGCGATGGAGGGCTTGGGACAGCGTTGTCGAACGGATTTCTTAAAGTCCTCCTGCTTCTTTTCGCTTTTCTTTTTCCTCTCCTCGCCTCGAATTTCGTCGACCACCCTTTGACTTGGCCCATCTACGCGATGGTCGCGGTCTTTTTCGCAACCTTCTTGCTTCAAGCATGCTGGGGGTTTCTCGCGAACCACTTCGAGGGGTGTTCCTTGAACCGCCTTCTTCTGATGGCTTTTTTCTTCGGGGCTGACATCTTGTCCACGGCGATATCCAGCATGGCGCTCATGGCGACCTTCCTGTCCTTCGGGGCCTTTGCCTTTGTCTACCTGGTCAAGGGGAAGGAGGGCGGGAGCGAGGAGGAAGGGCAAAGGCACCAAGCATCCCCTTGGTGGATGGACGCGCTTCTCCTTGCCCTGCAGGGGGCGGAGATCCTGACGGTCGCTCTTGCCGGAGGGATACTCCGTGTCGCCCTTTCCTTCTCGTTCGTCCTCATTGCCGCCGCGTTGCTCGGGCTTTTGCTCCTTTTTGCTCGCAAAAGGTCGGCCGCTTTCTCCCGGGCGCGGCTCATCAGCTATTCCTTTTGCGTGCTCATCCTGGTTATCCCTGCAATCCTCTCCTGTTTTTCTACAAAAATGCCTGCAGGCTTTCGCTATTTCCTATTTCCTGCTTTCGGGATCCCCTTGTCCTTGTCATTCCTCTTCCTGGACCTGATCCGTGCCTATGGGCTTATCGAACGGTTCAGGGTCCCTTTCCGCCTTGAAAAGAAGGACCCCTGCGGATGGGCGTGGCGCCTCCTCGTCAGGGCGATCGGGTCCTTGTTCCTGGTCTTTGGCGCAGCAGGAACCATTGTGTTTTACCAAATGTCGCTCCCGGAGCCATATTTCATCGCCTTCCTTTATGTCTTTGCCGGCCTTTTCTTCCTCCATTCGTGGCCTCTTGCCCTCCTCTACCCGGGCATCCGCAAAGGAAATCCCCTGCGGCCCACGATGCTCGCCTCGCTCTTCGCGCTTTTCGCCATGTCCTATCTCTTCGTGGCATTCCTCTACGCCCTTGCCGTCGAGGAGGGATGGGAGCCGATGAGGGATCTCGCCACGCCCTTTGTCTTCGCCGTTTTCTTCCTCGAGTTCCTCGCGCTGATTTGGTTGGTTGATTTCATCGACCTAAAAGTGAGGGTCGAATCCGGGGGATCGAAATCCCCTAGCATTGCCATTTTCCTTGGGTTGTTCGCACTATATTGCAACTTTGTCTTCTTCGAAAATTCCTACCCCGGCGGAAACCAGGCCCTTCGCATCGCGATGGCCTCGCTTTGCGGGCTTGGCTATGCCTTGGGCCAGGCAGTCCTCGCCTGGAACGAGCGGCTCTTCCTCCTCCGCGGGGGGTTCGTCGTCCTTTATCTCGCCTCGCTCGTGGTCCCTTTCCTCATTCCCGACCCCCTCCTCGGCTTCCTTCTTTCCGCGGCGAGCCTTTCGGTCCACTCCGCCACCATGGACGCCTTGCTTCCCTCTAATCCCCTTGCCGTCGTCTCGATTGGATACCGGCCCGCTTTCTGAGGTTCATGGGCTTGACGCGAAAACCAGCCTTTTCCCCACAGGAACGAGGATGGGGACTTTGACCAACTTTTCCTTGCTTCCCGCTTCCCGCGTGCGCATAATCCCGCTCGCACGTGAGTGCACCCGGTGGATGGGGCAAGGCGATATGCCCCGACAACCACCGCCATACATTCCACAAGGAGGAACCACATGGCCAAAAAGATCACCAAGGTCCTGCGGCTCGAGCTCCCCGGAGGGGAGGCCCGTCCCGGACCGAAGCTCGCCAGCGCCGGCGTCGTGATGAACAAGTTCTGCACGGACTTCAACGCGAAGACGGCCGACCGCAAGGGGGAGACGGTGCCCGTCATCATCACCGCCTACGAGGACAAGTCGTTCGACTTCGTCATCAAGACCAGCCCGGTCGCGGAGAGACTGCTCCGCGCCGCCGGCATCAAGAAAGGCTCCGGCAATCCCAAGCAGATCGTCGGGCACATCACCGAGAAGCAGCTCGAGGAGATCGCCGCCTACAAGCTTCCGGACCTCAACTGCGCGGACATCGAGGCCGCGAAGAGAATCGTGGAGGGCTCGGCGCGCCAGATGGGCATCGCCGTGGATCGCTAGGATGAAGCGCGGAAAGAAGTATCGCGAGGCCCTGAAGCTCATCGAGCCGGGCCGCGTCTACACCTTCGAGGAGGCGATCCCCCTCCTCAAGAAGACGAGCGTCACCAAGTTCGACAGCACCATCGACATCAGCTTCCGGCTGAACGTCAACCCGACCCTCGCCGACCAGCTCGTGCGCGGCACCCTCGTCCTTCCCCACGGGAACGGCAAGACCAAGAAGGTCCTCGTCGTGACCGGCACGAAGGAGGAAGAGGCCAGGAAGGCCGGCGCCGACTACGTGGGCGGCAAGGAGATGCTCGAGAAGATCCAGCGCGAGAACTGGTTCGACTTCGATGTCATCGTCGCCACCCCCGACATGATGGGCGAGCTCGGGAAGATGGGCCGCCTCCTCGGCCCGAAGGGCCTCATGCCGAACCCGAGGACCGGCACCGTGACGATGGAGATCGCCAAGGCCGTCGACGAGATCAAGAAGGGCAAGATCGCCTACCGGGTCGACCGGAACGGGAACCTCAACATCTCCGTCGCCCGCTGCGGGTTCAGCGACCAGGACATCCTCGACAACCTCAACGCCGTGGCGGAGGCGATCAGCCGCTCCCGTCCCTCCAGCGTGAAGGGCTCCTTCATCCAGAACGTCGTCATCCACACGACCATGGGCCCCGGGCTCAAGGTCACCTTCCCCTCCCGGAACTGATCGGGAGAACCACTAGAGCGAACCGCCGGGTGCCTGAGAAAGCAAGGGGCGAAAGCGCCTCAAAAGAAGCAACCTTGCCGAGGGATCCAACACGTGGCTCCGTCCGGCTTCCCAGCGTCGCGAACATAGCCGCAAGGCACAACAAGGAAAGGAGGAAAGGAGCATGAACCAAGAAGCGCTCGAGGCGAAGAAGGTCGCCGTCGAGGAAATCCGCAAGGGCCTCGACGAGAACGCCGGCTTCGCCATCGTCAGCTACCACGGCCTCACCGTGGCCGAGCTCTCCGAGCTCAGGAAGAAGCTCGCCGAGAAGGACGCCCGCATCAAGGTGTACAAGAACACGATGGTGCGCCGCGCTCTCGGGGAGGAGAAGGCCAGCTCCCTCGGGGACATCCTCGAGGGCCCCAACGCCTTCGTCTTCGCCAAGGACGCGCCCGCGGGCGCGAGCGTCCTCTATAAGTTCAGCCGCTACCACGAGCATCTCGTCCTCAAGGGCGGGATCGTCGAGGGCCAGCCGCTGGACGGGGACGGGCTGAAGGCCGTCGCCAAGCTTCCCACGAAGGAAGCGCTGCTCTCCATGTTCTGCATGGTTCTCAACGAACCGATGGCCGGCTTCGCCCGCGCCGTCGATGCCATCGCCCAGCCGGGCGAGGCCGCCTAATGAAGGAGGAAGATTCCCATGGCTGAAAAGCTTACCAACGAACAGATTCTCGACACCCTCTCCCAGATGACCGCCCTCGAGCTCAAGGCGCTCGTGGACGCCGTCTGCGAGAAGTTCGGCGTCACCGCCGCCGCCCCCGTGGCCGCCGCCGCGGCCCCGGCCGAGGAGGAGGGCCCCGCCCAGAAGGGGCCGACCGAGGTCAGCCTCATCCTCAAGGGCATCGGCACCGGCAGCAAGGTCGCCGTCATCAAGGCCGTCCAGGCCATCACCGGCCTTGGCCTCATGGATGCCAAGAAGCTCGTCGACGGCGCGCCGGTCGCGATCAAGGAGAAGCTCTCTCCGGTCGAGGCCGAGGCCCACAAGAAGACGCTCGCCGACACGGGCGCCGAAGTCGAGATCAAGTAGTCTCGCAACCTTTCATCGACCGCCCTGCCCCGGGATACCGTCCTCCCGGGACAGGGATTTTGCCGCCTTAGGGGGGTTCCTCCCGATGAGCCATTACTTCGTGAACGACGAGAGCCTCCCGCATCGAGAGATCGACGCGGGTTTCACTCTCTTCGGGAGGGAATGGCCCTTCCTGGGCGACAACGGGGTGTTCTCCAAGCATGGGCTCGACAAGGGCACGCGGCTTCTTCTAGAGACCGCCGCCCCCCTGCCCCTGGGGAAGAGCATCCTCGACGTCGGGTGCGGCGCGGGAGCGATCGGACTGCTCCTTGCCGCCCTGGACCCGTCGCGGCGCGTCACGCTCTCCGACGTGAACCCGCGGGCCCTCGCCCTCGCGAAGAGGAACGCCGAGAGGATCGGCGTCTCCTCGCAGGCGACGTTCGTCGAAAGCGACGCGTTCTCCGCCATCTCCGACCACTTCGACACCATCCTGACGAACCCGCCGATCCGCGCGGGGAAGAAGACCTGCCAGGCCATCTACCAAGGGGCCCTGGCGCATCTTCTTCCCGGAGGAAGGCTTCTCGTCGTGATCCGCAAGGAACAGGGCGCCCCGAGCGCCCTCCGCCATCTCGAGGGACTCTTCGGGAAGGCGGAAAGGATCGCCCGCGAGAAGGGCTACTGGGTGATCGAAGCAACCAGAACGAAGGAGCAGCAATGAGCAACAAGACTCCCGCCGGCTACAAGAACTACGGCACTCTCCAGAACGGCCGCGTGAACTTCAGCAAGATCAGCGGCACCACCCCTCTCCCGAACCTCGTCGAGATCCAGACCTCCAGCTTCCAGGAGTTCCTCGACCACGGCCTGGACGAGGTGTTCCGCGAGTGCTTCCCGATCGCCAACTATTCCAACACGGCGGAGATCGCCTACGCCGGCTTCCGTTTCGAGAAGCCGGAGTACACGCCCCTGGAGTGCAAGGAAGGGGATCTGACCTACAGCGCGAAGCTGAAGTGCCGCCTTCTCCTGAACTTCAAGGCCACGGGCGAGAAGGTGGAGAGCGAGGTCTTCATGGGCGACGTCCCGATGATGACCGACTCCGGGACCTTCATCGTGAACGGCGCCGAGCGCGTCATCGTCAGCCAGATCGTCCGTTCCCCGGGCGCCTACTTCCAGGACACCCCCGAGAAGAGCGGAGTCCACATCTATAACGGCGAGATCATCCCCTCCCGCGGGACCTGGCTCCAGTTCGAGAGCGACTCCCGCCACATCCTCTGGGTCAGGATCGACCGCCAGAGGAAGATGCCCGCGACCACCCTCTTCAAGGCGCTCGGCATCAAGAACCCCGACGACATCAAGGAACTTTTCGGGGACCTCGGGAAGGAGTCGCCCCTCAGCCTCACCCTCCAGAAGGACGAGGACATCAAGTCGCAGGACGACGCCCTCGCGGACATCTTCCGCAAGCTGAAGCCGGGCGAGCCGGTCACCCCGGACGGGATCCGGAACTTCCTCATCCAGAAGTTCTTCGACGACAAGCGCTACGACCTCGGGCGCGCCGGCCGCTTCAAGTATGCCCAGAAGCTCGGCGTCTACGACCGCCTCCCGGGGAGGATCCTCGTCGACGACCTCGTGGACCAGGACGGCACTCCTTTCGTCACGAAGGAAGGGATCCCTCTCGCCCAGGGACACCGCCTCACCAAGGAAGAGGTCGAGGAGCTCAGGGACGCCGAGTTCTTCGAGAAGGGCGCGCACCGCTTCCACGTGAACGCCGACCCCGACCTCGACGGCCATAGCGACGTCACGATCGTGCGCGTCCGCGCCTTCGACAAGGAGGACGGGGCGATCGTCCCCATCGTCGGGACCGACCTTTCCCTCACCGGCATCAACGGGGGGAAGCCCCTCGCCCGCGTGAGCGTCAGCGACATGATCGCTTGCTTCAGCTACTTCCTGAACATCCAGAGCGGCATCGGGGCCACCGACGACATCGACCACCTCGGGAACCGCCGGGTCCGCTCCGTCGGCGAGCTCCTCCAGACCCAGTTCCGCATCGGCCTCACCAAGATGGCGAAGACCGTCCAGCAGAAGATGTCGATCATGCCCGACCTCCAGTCGAGCAAGCCCAACGCGATCATCAACATCCGCCCGCTCACGAGCTCGATCCGCGAGTTCTTCAGCTCCAGCCAGCTCTCGCAGTTCATGGACCAGACGAACCCGCTCGCCGAGCTTGCCAACAAGCGCAGGATCAGCGCCCTCGGCCCTGGCGGGCTTACCCGCGACCGCGCGAGCATGGAAGTCCGCGACGTCCACTACACCCACTACGGCCGCATCTGCCCGATCGAGACGCCGGAAGGCCAGAACATCGGCCTCATCTCGAACCTCGCCACCTACGCGAAGGTCGACGACCGCGGCTTCATCAAGACCCCCTACCGCCTTGTGTTCCGGAAGGAGGACGATGAGGGGAAGGTCCGTTTCTACGTCGGGGACGAGGCCGTCTACCTGACCGCCGACGACGAGCGGGGCCACTACATCGCCGAGGCGAACATGCGCCTCGGGGAGAAGGCCGAGGTCGACTTCGGCGCCCCCTACGGGAAGCTCCAGGTGAAGGAGATCCTTTCCAAGGAGCTCGTCGCCCGCCACGACGAGGACAACGTCGTCGTTCCCGTCGAGCTCGTCGAGTACGTCGACGTCTCGCCCAAGCAGATCGTCTCGATCGCCGCGGCCTGCATCCCGTTCCTCGAGAACGACGACAGCCACCGCGCGCTCATGGGCGCGAACATGCAACGCCAGGCCCTCCCGCTCCTGAAGCCCGCCCTCAGCTACGTCGGCACCGGGCTCGAGGGCATCATCGCCAAGGACTCCGGCCTTGCCGTCTGCGCGGTGAAGGACGGGAAGGTCACCTACACCGACAGCGCCACCATCAAGGTCGAGGAGGAGGACGGCAACGAGCGCACCTACCGCCTCCAGAAGTTCGATCGCTCCAACAACGGCACCTGCATCAACCAGAACCCGATCGTCAAGGTGGGGGACATGGTCAGGGAAGGCGCCATCATCGCCGACGGCCCCGCCATGAGAAACGGCGAGCTCGCCCTCGGGCAGAACGTCCTCGTCGCCTACATGACCTGGAACGGCTACAACTACGAGGACGCCGTCATCATGAGCGAGCGGATGGTGAAGGAGGACATCTACACCTCCATCCACATCGAGGCCTACGACATCGAGTGCCGCGAGACGAAGCTCGGCACGGAGGAGATCACCCGCGACATCCCTAACGTCGGCGAGGAGGCGAAGAGCTACCTCGACGAGTCGGGCATCATCATCCCGGGCGCCGAGGTGAAGGAAGGCGACATCCTCGTCGGCAAGGTCACCCCGAAGGGCCAGAGCGACCCCTCGCCCGAGGAGAAGCTCCTCATGGCCATCTTCGCCGAGAAGACCCGCGACATGAAGGACTCGAGCCTCCGCGTCCCCCACGGGGGCGCCGGCATCGTCCTCAAGGTCAAGGTGTACACCCGCGAGCGGAAGGACCCGCTCCCGCCGGGCGTGACCATGAAGGTCCGCGTCTACATCGTCCAGAAGCGCAAGATCAGCGAGGGCGACAAGATGTCGGGCCGCCACGGGAACAAGGGCGTCATCTCCCGGATCCTCCCGGTCGAGGACATGCCCTACCTTTCCGACGGCACCCCGATCGACGTCATGCTCTCGCCGATGGGCGTCCCGAGCCGCATGAACATCGGGCAGATCCTCGAGGTCCACCTCGGGCTCGCCTGCAAGAGGCTCGGGATGAGGGTCGCCACCCCCGTCTTCGACGGCGTCAGCAACGAGGAGATCTTCGACATCATGGAGAAGGCCGGCCTTTCCGCGGACGGGAAGGCGGTCCTCTACGACGGCCGCACCGGCGACCGCTACGACGAGCGCATCTCCGTCGGCATCATGTACATGATCAAGCTCGTGCACATGGTCGACGACAAGCTCCACGCCCGCGCCACGGGGCCCTACAGCCTCGTGACCCAGCAGCCCCTGGGCGGCAAGGCCCAGAACGGCGGCCAGCGCTTCGGCGAGATGGAGGTGTGGGCGCTGGAGGCCTACGGGGCCGCGCACACCCTCCAGGAGATGCTCACCATCAAGAGCGACGACCGCATCGGCCGCCGCCGCGCCTACGAGGCGATCATCAAGGGGAACGAGATCCCCCACTCCGGCATGCCCGAGGCCTTCAAGGTGTTCACCAAGGAGCTGAAGGGCCTCGGCATCGACGTCCACCTCCATGACCAGGAAGGGGAGGACATCGACCTCGACGTCCTCGCCAAGGAGGCGCAGATCGAGGAGCGGCGCGTCAACAGCGCGATCCGGAGCCTCGGCCGCCCATCCGGGACGGAAGAGGGCGAGGAGCATCCCGCCCCCCAGCCCCAGGAGGAAGAGGAAGTGATCGCCGAGCAGATCGCCGAGGAGGGCCTTTCGACCCACGAGGGGGATGAGGAATGATGAAGGGAGAGCGTATGAGCGACAGCAAGATCTTCGACATCGGCGAGCTCGCCTCGATGCAGGTGGGCCTCGCCTCCCCGGAGACGATCCGCAGCTGGTCCCACGGGGAGGTCACCCGCCCCGAGACGATCAACTACCGGAGCCAGAAGCCCGAGATGGGCGGCCTCTTCTGCGAGAAGATCTTCGGCCCCGCCAAGGACTACGAGTGCCACTGCGGGCGCTACAAGAAGCAGCGCTACCAGGGCATCACCTGCGAGAAGTGCGGCGTCGAGGTCATCAGCAAGGAGTGGCGGAGGGAGCGCTTCGGCCACATCGAGCTGACCGCCCCCTGCACCCACATCTGGTACCTCAAGGGCATCCCTTCCCGGATGGCCCTCATCCTCGAGGTGCCCCCCAAGGCCCTCGAGGAGGTCGTCTACTACGCCGCCCACATCGTCCTCGACCCGGGTACGAGCACCCTCCACAAGAAGGACATCCTCGACGAGAAGGCCGCCAGGAAGGCCTTCGGCGAGGCGATCCGCGCCTTCCTTCCCGACCTTGAGGAGGGGGAGAGGGAGCACGGGGAGGAGATCCTCGAGCGCCTGGAGAACGAGCGCGAGACCTTCGACTTCTTCACCACCTCCGCCTTCATCCACGCCCACACGGGCGCGGAGTTCGGCGAGGGCGCCGGCGCCGTGAAGACCCTCCTCCAGGAGGTCGACCTTCCCGCCGAAAGCGAGAGGATCCGCGCCGCCCTCAAGGAGTGCAACGACGCCCAGCGCCGGGCGAAGCTCGCCAAGAGGCTCGAGGCGGTCGAAGCCTTCCTCAAGAGCGGCCAGAAGCCCGAGTGGATGGTCCTCGACGTGATCCCCGTGATCCCGCCCGACCTCCGCCCGATGCTCCAGCTGGACGGCGGGCGCTTCGCCGCAAGCGACCTGAACGACCTCTACCGCCGCGTCATCTCGAGGAACACCCGCCTCAAGAAGCTCGTGGACATGCACGCCCCCTACGTCATCCTCATGAACGAGAAGAGGATGCTCCAGGAGTCGGTGGACGCCCTCATCGACAACGGGCGCCGCAACAAGCCCGTCACCGGGCCTTCCGGGCGCCCCCTCAAGTCGCTTTCCAGCGGCCTCAAGGGCAAGCAGGGGCGCTTCCGCCAGAACCTCCTCGGGAAGAGGGTGGACTACTCCGGCCGCTCGGTCATCGCCGTCGGCCCCGACCTCAAGATGTACCAGTGCGGGCTCCCGAGGGAGATGGCCATCCAGCTCCTCCGGCCCTTCATCGCCTCGCGCCTCATCGCCGACGGCGTCGTCCAGGCCCACAAGCAGGCGGACAAGGTCATCGACCGGCTCGACCCCGTCGTCTACGACATCGTCGAGCAGGAGATCGAGAAGCACCCCGTCCTCCTCAACCGCGCGCCGACCCTCCATAGGCTCGGCATCCAGGCCTTCCAGCCCAAGCTCGTCGACGGGCACGCGATCCGCCTCCACCCGCTCGTCTGCACGGCGTTCAACGCCGACTTCGACGGCGACCAGATGGCGGTCCACCTGCCCCTTGGCCGCGCGGCCCAGGAGGAGGCGCTCGACCTCATGCTCGCCTCCAACAACATCCTCGGCCCCAAGGACGGGAAGCCGATCGTCGTCCCCTCCCAGGACATGGTCCTCGGGAACTACTACCTGACCCAGGAGGAAAGCGCCGAGGACTTCCTCGACCGCGCCCGCGCCCTCCGCGCGATCCACGTCCAGGATCCCGAGGAAAGGGCGGCCAACGAGGAGGAGGCCCGGAAGTTCGAGCGCTTCGCCGCGCTCGAGGGCAAGGTGTTCGCCAGCGTCCAGGAGGTCATCGAGGCCTACGAGACGAAGAGCATCAGCCTCCACAGCCGCATCGCCATCCGCGCGAAGAGCCTGCACAAGACCTTCGGGGACGACCTCGAGAAGTGCTCGCTCCCGAGCTCCGTGGAGAACCAGTACCTCCTCACCACCGTCGGCAAGGTCATCTTCAACGAGATCTTCCCGGACGACTTCGTGTTCGTGAACGGGGACGACCCGCGCGCGGACAAGAAGGCGATCGAGAGCTGGTTCGTCCCGATGGGCACCGACATCAAGGCCGCCCTGAAGGAACGCCCGCTCCGCCAGCCGATCAAGAAGAAGCAGCTGGGCGTCATCATCGACCTCATCTTCCGCAAGTACGACATGGCCTCGCCCGTCGGGACGGACGTCCGCCCGAGCAAGACGAGCGCGATCCTCGACAAGATCAAGGACCAGGGCTTCAAGTACAGCACGGTCAGCTCCGTCACCGTCGCCATCAGCGACATCCGCACGATCGAATCCAAGAAGGAGGACATCGCCCGCGGCCAGGCGCGCGTCCAGAAGATCGAGAGCCTCTTCGAGAAGGGCTTCCTCTCCGAGCCGGAGCGCCACAAGGCCGTCACCGAGGTGTGGCGCGAGGTGACCGACGACGTCAAGAAGAAGGTCGCCAAGTACCTCGCCGAGGACAAGCGGAACCCGATGGTCGTCATGTCCGATTCCGGGGCCCGCGGCTCCCTCGACAACTTCGCCCAGCTCATCGGCATCAAGGGCTGCGTCGCCAACCCGAAGAACGAGACGATTGAGCTGCCGATCACCTCCTCCTATAGGGAGGGCCTCCAGGTCGCGGAGTTCTTCATCAACACCCACGGCGCGAGGAAGGGCGGCGCCGACACCGCCCTGAAGACCGCCGACTCCGGCTACCTCACCCGCCGTCTCGTCGACGTCGCCCAGGACGTCATCGTCCGCGAGGAGGACTGCCACTGCGACCACGGCTTCAAGGTGCGCGAGATCCGCGACACTTCCCGCGACACCGTCATCGTCAAGCTCGAGGACCGCCTCGCCGGGCGTTTCGCGATGCATGACGTCGTCGATCCCAGGACCGGGGAGATCCTCGTCCACGGGAACGAGATGATGGACGAGGAGTGCGCGAGGCGCATCGTCGATGCCGGCATCAAGGAGGTCGAGATCCGCTCGCTCTTCACCTGCGAGACGAAGGACGGGGTCTGCCAGCACTGCTACGGCAGGAACATGGCGACCGGCCGCCTCGTCCAGCTCGGGGACGCGGTGGGCATCATGGCCGCCCAGTCCATCGGCGAGCCGGGCACCCAGCTCACCATGCGGATCTTCCACACCGGCGGCACCGCCGGCACCGACATCACCCAGGGTCTCCCGAGGGTGCAGGAGCTGGTCGAGGCCAGGAAGCCGAAGGGCGAGGCCATCATCAGCGAGATCGACGGCACCGTCGACTCCGTGACCGACCTCCAGGACGGGCGCTTCAAGGTGCTCGTCAGGAGCGACGTCCTCTCCACCGTCGATAGCGACGAGCAGGAAGTGAAGGAATACGTCACCCCCTACGGGGCGCGCCTCCGCGTCAAGGCGGGGGACAAGGTCGAGGCCGGCGGCAAGATCACCGAAGGCGCGATCAATCCTTCCGACCTCCTCGAGTACGGGGGCGCCGAGAAGGTCGAGGTGTACATGATCAAGGAGATCCAGAAGGTGTACGCCTTCCAGAGCATCGCCATCAGCGACAAGCACCTGGAGGTCATCATCCGCCAGATGCTCCGCAAGATCCTCGTCATCGACGCCGGAGACACCGAGCTCCTCCCGGGGACCGAGGTCGACCTCGAGCGCTTCAGCGAGGTGAACGGCCGCGCCCTCATGGAAGGGAAGCGTCCCGCGGTCGGGCGGAACGATATCCTCGGCATCACCAAGGCCGCCTTGCGGACCGAGAGCTTCCTCTCCGCCGCCTCCTTCCAGGAGACGACGAGGGTGCTCACGGACGCGGCGATCAAGGCCAAGCTCGATCCTCTCCACGGCCTCAAGGAGAACGCGATCACCGGCAGGCTCATCCCCGCCGGGACCGGGCTCCTGAGCGAGGAGGAGGAGGAAGAGCGTCTCGCCGGCTTCAGCGTCCTCGGCAAGATGAGGGAGGTCAAGGCCCAGTACTACGAGGCCCACGACGCCCCCCACGAGCGGCAGGACGACTAGTCCGGAATTCTTCTCAAAAGGCTCCGAAAGGGGCCTTTTCTTTCATTATCCATGCGAATTGCAGGGTTATTCGAAAACTATCTTCTCCATGCACCGGGCGTATTTTAGGAAGAGAAACGAGAGGCCTCCCTTTGCCTTATAATCTAGGCATGTGCACGGCAGTCCATAGGAAAGGCGACCATGTCCTTTTCGGCAGGAACCTCGATGTCTCGACGAGGTTCGGGGAAGTGGTAGTCCTTTCTCCAAGGAATCATCCCCTCCTTTCTCATCACCTGGGGGTTCTGGAGCATCATCTGGCAATCCTCGGGGCGGCCCTTCCCATGGGAGGCTATCCCCTGTATTTCGACGCGATGAACGAGAAGGGGCTCGCCCTGGCGGGGCTGAACTACCCCGGGCTCGCCTTCTATCCCCAGAAGGCCTCGGAGGGAAAGAAGGCGCTTGCCCCTTATGAGCTTTTCACCTATGTCCTTGGGAAGTTTTCCGATGCGGATGAGGCGGTCTCCTTCCTAAAGGAGTGCTCCCTCGTGAACGAGCCTTTCTCCGAGAAGCTTCCTCTGGCGCCCCTCCACCACATCCTTGCGGACAAGGAGCGCTCCTACGTGATCGAAAGCGACATGGACGGGCTCCACATATACGAGAACCCCGTCGGAGTGCTGACGAACAGCCCTTCCTTCCCCGTGCAGCTGGAGATGCTCCGCCGCCTCAGGGGGATCGGCCCCCTTGGCATGGAGGACCGGATGGGGCTCGGTCTGCCCGCCCTCGGGGTGGGAGGGGGGACCTATGGCCTTCCGGGCGACTGGACGGCCCCTTCCCGTTTCCAGAAGGCCGCCTACTTGAACCGCTTCCTTGAGGGGAAGGACGAGAGGGCCTTCTGGAAGATCCTTGATTCCGTCAGCTTCCCCAGAGGCGTGGTGAAGGACGAGGAGGGACGGGACGAGGTGACCCTCTACCAGTCCCTGATGGATCTGGACGACGGGGTGTACGCCATCCGGAGGGAGGAGGGGGAGGAGGAGCGCTTCTCCTTCCGTTCCTTGGCCCTCGAGGGGAAGGAACTTGTCCTTCCCTGACGCTTGGTGCGATTTCCCTGCGGTGGTTTAATTTCCTTGAAAAAGGAGGAGCGGCAGTGAGCAAGTTCCAGGAACTGAAGAACGAAGGCATCGCGGCCTTCGCCAAATGCGCTGGGCGCTGCGGATTCGAGTTCCGCCAGCAGCAGGAAGGCATCTGCATCCCCATGAAGAGCGGGGGCGGGAAGGTCGTCGACATCATCCTTTCGGGGGAGACTTCCCACCGGAGCGATACCCAGGACTTCATTCGCCTCCATTTCACCGTCAAGGACCTCCCCCTTGGAGAGCAGAACGACCTCCCCCTTTTCCTCGAGGCGCTGAACCTCGTGAACCTTTCCCTCGTCATGGGCTCGGTCAGGGTCGAGGAGGACGAGGACGAGGGGGACATGCTGATCTTCGACATCAGCTTCTACTACAGGGGCGGCGAGATCTCCGACGACCTGATGCGCGCCTATGTCGACATGAGCGCGACCGCCGGGTTCGACTACTTCCCGTACTTGAGGAAGGCCCTCTCGGGGGGCTACAAGAACCTCGAGGAATTCCGCGACGATGCATTCGGAGGCTAGCGTATGTTCGGGAAGATGAATTTCGATTCCTTCGCGTCGAAGAGCGACGCCAGGAAGGCCGCCGTCCGGGCGGGGCTCCGGGAGCATAACCTGAAGTTCGAGGAAGAGGGCGGCCGCATCAAGGTGCCCTATGTCTCCAAGGTGCCCGGCAAATCCTCCTTCGAGGTTTTCGTCGAGCTCCCGGAAGGCGAGGCGAAGCAAGGCGAGCTTACGTGGGCGAACGTCTACTCGGCGATAGCCGTGAAGCCCGTGGACCGGGCGCTCCTGATGGAAGCCATCGGGTTCGCCAACAGCGTCTCCGATCCCTGCGGGCGCTACCTCCTCGACCTGGATGAAAGGATCGTCCGCATCGAATGCCTCCCCTTCTTCGAGGGGGAGGACTGGAAGCAGATCGCCTTCGACACGGTGGTCCGCGTCTCCCTCTGGTCCGACACCGAGATGGAGGAGCTCCTGCGGGTCGCCGACGGGAGGACGGAGGACTTCGATACTTTCCGGGAACGCTTCCTGGTTTCCTAGAAAGTCAATATTTCTTCTATTCCGAGGTTAAAGTTCCGATTTCCTTCTAAAACTCCATAGTTCCTTGATTAGCCCCCCTTCCGGGGGCTTTTCCATATCCGCTAGGCGATACTTGCGCCTCTCCTTGCTTTTTTGTATCTTCTTGCCGATATGTCAGATCCTGCTGGTCCTTGTCGATTGCTACTCCCCGTCCTAGACGCTCTACCGGAACAGACCTTGGATTCCGTCCGTGTCCTTGGCATGCCCATGTGGGGGGCATGGGTCCTTATCGCCGTGCTCCTTCTCGTGAGCGCGATCTTTTCGGCGAGCGAGAACGCTTTCAGCAACTGCGATCGCTTCGCCTTCAAGGCGGAGTCGGAGAAGGGGAGCAGGACCGCCTGGATCGTGACCTACCTCGCGGAGAAGTTCGAAGGGACGCTCGTCTCCGTCCTGGTCGCCAACAACATCGTCCAGACCCTGATGTCCTCTATCTCGGCGATCATCTTCTACAACATTTGCCAGGCCTATGGGCTCGGGGACGCGGTGGAGGCGATCTTGTCCACTGTCGTCATGGCCTTCCTCGTATACGTCGTGAGCGACACGGTCCCGAAGATCCTTTCCAAGTCCCTCCCGAACAGGATGGCGAGGTTCCTGGCCTGGCCCGACTTCATCGTCTACGTCATCCTTTACCCGATCTCATGGGTGTTCCGCCAGCTGCTCCGCCTCGTGCACAAGATCTTCCACATCGGGGAGGAGAACCTCCTTTCCAAGGAAGACATCCTCGAGAAGGCGGACGAGGCGGTTCTCGAAAACGAGCTCACGAAGGAAGAAGAGGAGCTTCTCGAGCCCGAGGAAGTGGGCATGCTCCGCCAGGCTCTCGCCCTTTCCCACAAGAAGGCGGGGGACGTGATGACCCCGGTGGAGAAGGCCGTCCTTCTCCATGAGGAGGACATGTCGCCCAAGACCCTGCCGCACACCCTCCTTTCCCTGCCCTACACGAGGCTCCCTGTCTTCGGGGAGAGGGGGAACTGCCTCGGCATCCTTTCCACCAAGGTGTTCTTCCGCGAGTATTTCCAGGACGAGCACCTCGATCCCCGGAGCGTCCTCCTCGACGTCGTAGAGGTGAAGGACGGGGACGATTTGCTCACCGCGTTCAACGTCCTCACGGAGGAGAAGATCCATCTCGCCCTCGTGAAGGACGAGCAAGGCGCCCTGAAGGGCATCATCACGCTGGACGATGTGCTCGACGAGCTCATCCCGGCCGGGAGGGGCGAGTGATGGAACTCATCGTCGGCTACGCCATCGCTCTCTTCTTCCTGCTATGCGGGTCGCTCTTCTTCTCGAGCGCGGACATGGCCTACGGCTCCCTTTCCCTCGGGAAGATCGAGCGCGAGGTCGGCTCCCGCCCGGACAAGATTGGAAGGCGCGCCCTTGCCCTTGCCAAGGGCTACGACAGGACGATCTCGACGATCCTGCTTTGGAACGACGCGATCAACGCCGGCCTCGACAGCGTCTCCACCCTCCTTGGGATCGCGGTCGCCGGCTATTGCTTCTCCATCACCGACCCGGACGTTTTGGAGAACTACGGCCTCATCTTCTCGATGTCCTTCCTCGTATTGAAGATCATCTTCGGCGAGATCATCGCCAAGAGCATGGGGAAGCTCCGGAACCTGCAGCTCGCGAAGGCCTATAGCTACCCTCTCACCGCCTGCTACTTCCTGACCTTCCCCATCACCTATCTCGTCGGGGGGCTCGGGAACCTCGTCTCCTGGCCGTTCCTGAAGCTTTTGCCCGAGTCGAAGCCTTCCGAGGAAGGGCTCGAGGCGATGATCGAGGAAAGCGAGGAGAAGGGCACCCTCCGGGAGGAGGAGGCCGAGTTCCTGCGCGGGACGTTCGACTTCGCCACCGCGAAGGCGTACGAGATCATGACCCCGAGGGTCAAGGTGTACGCGGTCCCCTCCGGGACGAAGGCCTCCGCCATCCTCGCGGACGAGTCCGCCTTCGCCCATACGAGGATCCCCGTCTACGGGAAGACGATCGACGATTTGCTCGGATACCTCGCACTGAAGGACGTGGTCCGGCTTCATCTGGAAGGGAATTCCGAGGACATTTCCTCGATCATCCGCCCTCTCCTCTTCTTCCCCCGGAGCGAGGAGGCGAGCGTCATCTACGACTCCTTCCGCAAGGGCGAGGGCGAGCTTGCCGCGATCCTCGATGAGTACGGAGGATTCGAGGGCGTGCTCACGAAAGAGGACATCGTCGAGGAGGTCGTCGGGGAGATCTGGGACGAGACCGACCACGCGGAGGAGCCTCTCGTGGAACAGGAGAACGGGGATTTCGTCGCGGACGGGGCGCTTACCCTCGAGGAGCTCTTCGAGGCCCTCGGCCTCGACATCGAGGAAAGCGGATCCGAGTCGGACACCCTCGGCGGCTTCCTCATCGAGCTCCTGACGCTGAAGAACGTCCGCATCGGGGCGGAAGTCACTTACGAAGGCTACCAGTTCCGCATCGTCGCCCTTGGGGCGAGGAAGGCCATCCGGCGCGTCCTCATTCGTCCTGTGAAGAAGGGCGAGGACGAGGAATAGAAGGTCGCTCCCTCCTCTTCCAGTAGTCCCTGTCCCGGACGAGGAAGCGCGAGAAATATCGGCGGCATTCCTTTTCCGTAGGCTCGGTCGCTCCCATGACAAGGCGCTTTTCCTTCCCAAGGCCTTCCTTTTGGGCGAGGAAGCCGCTGTTGACCGCCATCTGGAGGACGCGCTGGATGTCCTCGAGATTTTCGTCCCGAAGGTATCCGTACGCCTTGCTTCTCGTAAGGCCGTTCCTCTTCCAGGAAGCCCGCGCATGCCCTTTCAGGAATCCTGCGGTTTCCTTGAGTGTCGCCTGGGCGCCGGCCTTCCCCATCGTTCTTGCCGTATAGCGAAGGAGCCCGATGAGCTTCCTGACCGGGAGCCCGAGGAGCGTAAGGCTTTCAAGAGGGAGGTCCGTGCCTTCATAGGTGCGCTTGTCCCGGGATATCTTCTCGAGGGTGTCGAGCCTCGGGTCGATGATCATGAAGTTGCAGCCTGTCCTGTCGTCCTTGTGGTTCGAGCAGCCGAGGACGCGCTGATCGCTCGTCCGGGACTTCTTGACGAGAAGATAGCCGGACTCGCAGGCCGGGCACTTCTGGATCTCGAGCAGGCCGCCCATGGGGTCGTTCGTGACGAAGCCGCACGCCTCCGGGTCGTTGGAACAGACGTAGATCGAGCGGAGCCTCGTCCCTTCCATCCCTTTCCTCGGCCTTCTTCTTTGGAGGGGGAAGCCGCATCTCGGGCACTTGAGCGCGAGGGTCGGCGCTCCCTCGGGAGAGAGGCGCTCGCCCTTGAGGACGATGTTCGTGCAGTGCTCCTTCAGTTCCAGGACGAAGGCGGAAGGATGGTGGGTGGGCACGACGATGTATACCCGGTTCTTCGTCCTGGTGAGGGCCACGTAGAAGAGGCGCCGCTCCTCGCCGTACTCGATCTCGGGAGTCTCCTTCTGGACGAGCTTGATGAGCGGGTCGTCCTCGATCTTCGAAGGGAAGCCGAGCGTGTCGTCCTTCCCGTTGATCAGGATCACGTCGTCGTAGCCGAGCCCCTTGCTCGCGTGGGCGGTCATGAAGTCGATCTCCATGTCCGGGTAGCGGACCGAGGTGATCTTGCCGTCCTGGAAGGAGAAAAGGTCGCTCAGCCGCCCGAGCTTCGCCCCGTCGAAGTTGTAGCGCCCGATCAAGAGCGTCTTCCCGGCGTCCCCTCTTCTTTCGTGGATTTCCGTAAGGGCCCGTTCCACGGCAAGGCCGAGGCGGTGGTACGGGGTTTCTTCCTTCGAATAGCTGTCGTCGTAGGAAAGAAGGATGACAGGGTCGACGACTCGTTTCTTCGAGACGAGGCTCTTCTGGTACTGGACCGGGTTCCTCATGACGAAGTCGCCGGCGATGTCGATGAGTTCCTGGGAGTTCCTGTGGGTGTTCCTCAGGTAGATTACGTCGCCTTCCCCCACCCTCTTCTTGAAATCCACGAACAAGGAAAGGTTGCTCCCTGCGAAGCGGAAGATCGACTGCCAGTCGTCCCCGACCGCGAGGAACTTCGCGTGGCTCACCTTCCGGAGCCCCTCGATCAGGTTGAAGCGCTGGAGCGAGATGTCCTGGTATTCGTCCACAAGGACCCAGTCATAGGGGATGTCCTCCCCGTTTCTTTCCATCGTCCGGAGCCTTTCCGTGGCGAGGTTGATCATGTCCTCGAAGTCGATCGCCCCTTCTTGGCGAAGGCGTGATTCGTAGGCGAAGTGGCACTGCTGGGCGATGTCAAGGAACAGGAGGGTCCGTTCGTCTTTGTTCTGCCTGGCGCTCGCCTTCAGATCCCCGTACCTTTCCATCGGCCATCCGTTTCTCTTGAAGTGGAGGATGAAGTCGGCGAGAAGCACAGCCAGGCGGATGAAGTAGCGGTCCTCGGCGGTCGAGGCGATCTGGCGGTAGATTTCCACGGCATTCCTCGGCTCGAGGCGTATGCCTGCCTTTTGAAGTTCTTCCTTCAGGTGGCTGATGAGGCTTCGTCCGTCCTTGTAGGAGCTCCATGTGTGGATGAGCCTGGTCCCGTGCTGGCGGTGAAGGCGGATCTTGTCGATCACGTTTCGCTGATAGGCCTCGAGCTCCTCCGGCGTAAATATGTCGCTCGTCCCGTCCTCGCATATTCCGAAGTGCTCGAGCCAGAATTCCTTCCCATCCTGCTCGATCCGGAAGTCGGGGCAATACGGCTTGTTCGAGCCGATGAAGCGAAACGGGTAGACTGTCTCGTATTCGTAGTCGACCCCATTGATGAATAGAAAGTTCGCGATTGCGCATTCCTGGCGGGAACGGACTCGCTCGGCCTGCATGGTTATTCTCTTTTTCTCCAGAGAACTCGAGTATTTTTCCAAATATCGCTCAAGGGAAGACTTCATCGTGATCTGACCGCCTTCGGCGAGCATTTTCTCGTAGTGCTCCCTCTCCTTCCCGGGATCGAAGGGGACGTCCAGGTAGGAGGCGAAGAAGATGGCGACCTTGCTGATCAAGGACTCGTCATGGAGGTCGTCCCGCATGAACTTCATGATGGAGTCGGTCAAGTATCCCCTTGTGACCACTTTCATCGGGCGTTTGTCCGCCGAGTGGATGAGGTTTATGCCGAGGGAGTGGAACGTGGTGATCTTGGACTGGATCCCCATCTTCCTGAAGCGGGCCCGCAGCTCCTCCGTCGCCTTCCTCGTGAACGAAAGGACGAGGATGCGGCTCGGGTCAACGCCCCTTTTGTCGATGAGATAGCGACACTTGGCCTCGAGCATCGTCGTCTTGCCGGCGCCTGCCCCCGCGATGACGAGCGTCTGGTCCTCCTCCCTCAGGACCGCCTTCCTTTGGTCCTCGTCCAAGAGGATGTTCGGATCGTCTGCCCGGAGCACCTGGTCCAAGTAGTCTTTTTCCTCGGCCAAGGAAACTCTCACGAAGTCCTCGTTATGGCGTCCCACTTCTTCCTTCGCCCGTTCGAGAAGGCCGACGTTTTCCTGAAGCAGGTCCGGATCGCTCCTTGTGTTCTTGCACCAGGCGAGGAAGACTCCGTTCCTCTCCATCGTCCGGATTTCCTCGCGTTCCTTCCTCGTCGCCTCCACGAGGGGGACATATTCGTGGAGCGCGATGAACCTATGCTCTTTGAGCAAGGCGCGGAGCGAGTTCGCCCTTCCTTCGATCGCGAGAAATATCTCGTTGTCGTTCCTGTACCTAGGGCCGAATAACTTAAGTGCCATAAGCCGGTGTTTCCTGATGTATAGAATAATAAGCAGTTGGCAAACTATATTGTCGGTTGCGTTCTCGGCGGTGGAGGTTCGTTCATGAGGAAAGGCGTTCTCCTTGTCTTCCTGCCATTCCTTCTCGTTTCTTGCGGAATCGGCGATTCCCCTTCCAGCGTTTCCTCTCCATCTGGTTCAACGACGGAATCCTCTGTTCCCCTCCCATCGGATTCCTTATCCAGCGCTTCTTCGTCGAGTTCCTCCTCCAGTGATTCCTCCTCCAGTAATTCTTCCTCCAGCTCCTCTTCCCAAGACGAGGCGGAGGAGACCGTGGTCGACTACTACTACCACGAGTTCATAAGCGGGGACTTTTCCAAAGAGGGAGGCATGACGAAGGACATCAACGGGCTTGCTTGGGACTACGGCCCTCTTTCGTACATTTCCTTTGACGACGGGGCCCATATCGGAAGCGGGAACAACCCCCAGAAGGATCCCTGGACCTTTTCCGCGGCCTTCCCTTGCGAGGTTACACTTATCTCATGGGAGATTGTGCTGAGGACTGCTAGCGGCGGAAACGCCGGCCTTCTTATGTCCGCGGGCGGCTATGACTTTTCCTCTTCCTTCTCAGGCACGACCTTCCGCGGATATGGCGAGGACGGCCTCGATGTTCCAACAAACGGCCTCTCCTTCACCCTCCAAAGCCATGTGGACAAGGCAATGTACATGCATTCTCTCGCCTTTTCCGTCGAGGCCCCTTCAGGAACGGAGCTGGACCTGAGGGAGGACGAACGGGAGCTGGACCCCATCGTCCCCGGGGAAGGAGGGGTTCCGCCGACCTCGTTCGTCCCTGCCGAAAGCGAGAAATACTATTCGGGAATCGACTTTGGCGCGCCAAAGGAAGAGATTCGCTCCTCGTTGCGTTCGCTCGTTTCGGATATGGAGAGCCATTCCTATGGGGAGGCGACGTCCATCCTTCCTTACGTGGACGAAAGCGTGGAAGAGGACGGCTACATGTATGGCATTTGGGACGGTGACCTTATTGCAGGAACCGCGACGGGAAGCTGGAACAAAGAGCACGTCTGGCCCCAGTCGAGGATGGGGACTGACGTCACCTCTTCCTCCAAGGGAAAAGGCAGCGACCTCCATAACCTCCGGGTCTCCTGCGCGGTGATGAACAATAGGCATGGGAACGACGCTTATGACGAGCAGGGCATCACAGGGATGTGGTACCCGAACGTTGATTCCGACGGAAGCCCGGCGCATCGTTATGTAGGCGACCACAGGGGAGATGCGGCCAGAATTCTCTTCTACATGGCGCTCCGCTACCCGGAGCTTTCCCTTGTCGGAGGGGCTTCGCTCGTCGGATACGAGATGGGGAACCTCGACTCCCTTCTCCGCTGGAACGAAGAAGATCCGGTCGACGAGTTCGAGATGCGGAGGAACGGAAGGATCTATGAATACCAAGGGAACCGGAATCCGTTCGTGGATCTGCCGGAACTTGCCGAGACGCTCTACAGGGAGGGAGAAGCATGATTCGCGAAGAAGGAAGCAGGCTCGTCTATGAGCGCGGGAGCGAAAGGGTCGTCCTCAGCGCGTACGGGAAGGACGGCATCCGGATTGAGGCTACGAATGGAAGCCAATATTTGGAAAACGATTGGCTTTTCGAAGGAATATCTCCATCCACTGCTCATATCTGGAAGGATGAGGAAGGCCGGCGCTGGATTGAGAACGGGCGGATCCGGGCAAGCATCACGGAGCTCGGTCAGATTCGCTTTTACAAGGGAGAGAAGGTCGTTCTCGAGGAGATGTATCGGTCCTTCGACTTCGATCAGCCTAGGGCGTATGCCCTAAGGAAGCTCGCTCGGGAATGGAAGGGGGAAAGGGGAGGGCTCTTCCGCCTTGTCGCGAGGTTCGAGGCAAGGAAGGGAGAGCGCATCTACGGCATGGGACAGCCGCAGGCGGACTTCCTAAACCTGAAAGGAGCGACCTTGGAGCTTGCGCAGAGGAATTCCCAGATCAGCGTCCCCTTCTATCTTTCGAGCCTCGGCTATGGGTTCCTCTGGAACAATCCTGGAATCGGGGAGGTTACGTTCGCGAAGAACGGGACTACCTGGAGGATGGAAGGGACGAGGAAGCTGGACTATTGGGTCACCGTGGGCGACACCCCGCTCGAAATCCATCGGAACTTCATGGACATCGCCGGGAAGCCCTCCGCCTTCCCTGACGACCTGACAGGCTTCTGGCAGAGCAAGCTCCGCTACCGCACGGAAGAGGAAGTGCTTGAGGTCGCCAGGGAATACCATCGAAGGAACATCCCTCTTTCCTGCATCGTCATAGACTTCTTCCATTGGCCCCGGCAGGGGGAATGGAAGTTCGATTCTGCCTACTGGCCGGATCCTGAGGGAATGGCGGAGGAACTGGACTCCCTCGGAACGCGTGCCATGGTGTCGATCTGGCCGACGGTCGACAAGAAGAGCGAGAACTTCGCCCTCATGGCGGAACAAGGGATGCTCATCTCGCTCGACCGAGGATCCCAGGCCTATGACTACCAGGGCGACTGCATGATCGCGGACTTCACCAGCGAACGGACTCAGGATTTCGTCTTCTCGAGGGCCAAGGAAGGCTATTGGGACAAAGGGATCCGACTGTTCTGGCTTGACCAGGCGGAGCCGGAGTTCACTTGCTACGACTTCGACATCTATCGCGGGAGCCTTGGCTCATGGCTGGAATGCGGGAACATCTATCCTGTCGGCTACCTCAAAGCCTTCTACGAAGGGTCAAGGCGCAATGGGCTGGATAAGCCGGTGTCCCTCATCCGTTCGGCGTGGCTGGGGAGCCAGAAGTATGGAGGCCTTGTCTGGAGCGGAGATACGGCGGGGACGTTCGCCTCCATGAGGGACCAGCTTGCCGGAGGACTTTCGATGGGGATCGCCGGGATTCCTTGGTGGACCGCCGACATAGGTGGTTTCTCAGGCTATCCGGAGGATCCCTTGTGGCGGGAGCTGCTGGTCCGTTGGTTCGAGTGGGCCGTGTTCTCGCCGGTGCTTCGCCTTCACGGGGACCGCCAGCCCTCTTCCATCCCTCCCTTGGACGAAAGAGAGTGGGGAGGCGGTTTCTGCAGGACAGGGCTCCCCAACGAAATCTGGAGTTTCGGCGAGGAAACATATGGGATTTTGAAAAACCTCATCTTCTTGAGGGAAAAGATCAGGCCCTATGTTTCCACCCTTTTCGAAGAAAGCGAAAGGACCGGAATCCCGTTGATGAGGCCCTTGTTCCTCCATTACCCGGAGGATCCTGAATGCTGGGAAAGGGAGGACGAGTACCTCTTCGGCAGGAAGTTCCTGGTCGCGCCGATCCTCGGGGCCGGGGCGAGGAAGAGGGAGGTGTACCTTCCCTCCGGGCGCTGGAAGGACATCAGGGACGGGTCGGTATACGAAGGCGGACGCAGGATCGAGGCGGACGCGCCCCTTTCCTCCATCCCTGTCTACGAGCTGGCCGAGGAATAAGATGGGTTAGATGAACAAGGGGCAAGGGGCCGGCCCTTCGATCTCTCCCTTCTTGCATCGACTTCCCTTCAGCGCCTCCGCGACGCCTGTCTTCCGGAAGGCTTCTTGCAGGGGGCGGAGGATTTCCGCCTCGCTCCTCATGATTTCCTCCCCTAGGGAGATGAGGAAGCCATCGTAATCGCCTCCGATCGCCGCAAGGAAGGCGCGGTAGGCCCGGAAGAGGATCCTGGAGCCCAGGGCGAGGAGGTCGTCCTGAAGGGAGAGATAGCTGTAGCGGATCGCGACGACCGGGGAGATGGCCGCCTGCTCCCCGAGATAGTCGCCTTCGCCGCGGACGCCGGGAATCCGCTCCCCGGTCTCTTCCCGGAGGATTCTCCTTATGGATTCGGAGGCGATTTCCATGAAGAGGGTTCCGCACGCCTTGCCGATGCGCCTGGCAATCATGCATCCTTCCTGGATGAAGGAGAGGTGGATGCGGTCCTTCTCCGGCGCGAACGAGGCGGCGAGGGCAAGGCCGTGCCCAGGCAAGGGGAAGAGGTTCTTGTCCTTGGCCAAGAGAAGGGGCGATGAGAGGAATGTGGTCCTCCCGAGATAGAGCCTTGCGGTGAACCGGTCTCCCAGGACTCCCTTGAACGCGGGCGGGAGGGCGCTTTCCATCTCGCCCGGGAAGGCGTCGCCGTTCCTGTCGATCGCATGGTTCCGGCGGCTTGGGTACTCGAGCATGAGACGGCGGAGAAGCCCGCCAAGCTCTGTGTATGAAGTTTTCATGACGGGATTTTTCCAGCATGTCTGGATTAGTTCCCTTTCTCTTTCAGAATGCTTTCGCTGAAAGGGGATACATCGCTATTTTTCAATAATGTCGTTTAACAAACTCGAAGCGGCAAGAGATAAGCGGACTTCGATGAAACCCGGAAGTTTCAATGTTTTCCTAAAACTTTCATGTGAAAATAACGAAAAACATACATGCACTTTCATGAAAATGTATTTTGTATCACTCACCCGCGATCCCTTCACCCCTTTTGGATCCCTATAATTCCCGCGATGAAAACGATTCATGTCGTCTGCGCGGTCCTGCGTCTGGGGGACAAGGTGCTCGCCGTGGAACGGGGCTACGGGGAATTCAAGGGAGGCTGGGAGTTCCCGGGCGGGAAGGTCGAGCCAGGGGAGACTCCCGAGGCTGCTGTCAAAAGGGAGATCGACGAGGAGCTCGGCATCGTGATCGAGATTGAGGCGATGCTCGGGAGGGTCGAGCACGACTATCCCTCCTTTCACCTTTCGATGGACTGCTTCCTTGCCCGCCCGCTCGGGAAGCCCGCCTACCGGGAGGCTGAGGACCACCGCTTCCTGGCTGTCGAGGAGCTTGGCGAAGTCGACTTCCTTCCCGCGGACAGGAAGGTGTTGCCTCTGATCGCTGCCGCCCTTGGGGGGAGGGCGAAATAAAAGGGCCGCGGCAACGGCCCTCCTGGTCCCTGGTGCCCGGGGCCGGGCTCGAACCGGCATGGTCGCCCGGGGGATTTTAAGTCCCCTGCGTCTACCTGTTCCGCCACCCGGGCGAGCGGGGGAATGATAGCGCGCCCCGCCCTTCCTGGCGAAAGAAAACGCCGGCCTCGTGGCCGGCTTCGATTCAAGATGGTCCCCCGTGACGGTTTCGAACCGTCGACCCCTTGATTAAAAGTCAAGTGCTCTACCGCTGAGCTAACGGAGGATTGGCTGGGGTGGCTGGAATCGGACCAGCGCATCAGGGAGTCAAAGTCCCTTGCCTTACCTCTTGGCTACACCCCAAGGGGGTGGTGGGCGAAGATGGATTTGAACCACCGAACCCGAAGGAGCTGATTTACAGTCAGCCGCGTTTGGCCACTTCGCTATTCGCCCACTTGTGCCGCACGTCGTCCGCTAGGTGGTGGATGCTGTGGGTTTCGAACCCACGACCCCCGCCTTGTAAGGGCGATGCTCTCCCGCTGAGCTAAGCATCCGTCGAGAGTGCCCCGCCAGACGTGCGGCGTGAATATAGCACCGGACCAAGGAAGGGTCAACGCGGATTTCCATATGGAAAGCGGGCCGGGCGGCCCGCTTCCTAGAACCCCGGCTTCCCGAGGAGGCGGAACATGTTCCTCTTGTACACCTCGACCCCGGGCTGGTCGAACGGATTGACCCCGTTCAGGTAGGCGCTCATCGCGCAGGCCTTCTCGAAGAAGTAGAAGAGGTAGCCGAGCGAATAGGCGTCCATCCTTTCCATCTCGAGGACGATGTTGGGGATGCCCGCCTCTTCCGAATGCGCCTCGAGGACGCCTTGGAAGGCGCGCTCCTGGACGAAGGAGAGGGGCTTGCCCGCAAGGTAGTTCAGCCCGTCGAGGTCATCTTTGTCCCCGGGGATCGGGAGGTCTTCCTCCGGCCTTTCGAGATGGAGGATGGTCTCGAAGAAGATCTGGGAACCTTGCTGGATGAACTGGCCGAGGGAGTGGAGGTCGGTGGAGAAGCAGGCGGAAGCGGGGAAGAGGGACTTCCCTTCCTTGCCCTCGCTTTCGCCGAAGAGCTGCTTCCACCACTCGGTGAGCTGGACGAGGGTGGGGAGGTAGGTGCAGAAGAGTTCCACCTTCTTGCCCTTCTCGTAGAGATGATGGCGGCAGACGGCGTACTTGTACGCCTCGTTCTTCGTGACGTCAGGCTCGCGATATTCCTTCGCGGCGTCCTTGCTTCCGTTGAGAAGGGCCATCACGTCGATCCCCATGACCGCCATCGGGAGAAGCCCGACGGCGGTCTGGACGGAATAGCGCCCGCCGATGTCCCCGGGAAGGACGAAGGTCTCGTAGCCTTCCTGCCTGCTTAGGGTGAGGAGAGCGCCTTTCTTCCCGTCGGTGGTCGCGACGATCGCCTTCCTGGCCGCCTCCTTCCCGTCCCGTTCCTCGAGGAGGTTCCGAAGGAGGCGGAAGGAAAGCGCGGTCTCCGTGGTGGTGCCCGACTTGGAGATGACGTTCACGCAGAACTTCTTGTCCTTGAGGTAGGCGAGGGCCCGGCTGATGTAGGCGGGATCGAAGGTTTCCCCCAGCCAGAGGACGTCGATCCCCTTCTTCGGGAAGGTTCCTGCCAGCGCCTCGATCGCCGCGCGGGCCCCGAGATAGGAGCCGCCGATCCCGCAGACGACGAGGACGTCGTAGTTCTCCCGGAGGCGCTCGCCGGTCCTTATGAGGCGCGGGAGTTCCTCGCTTTTGAGATATTCCTCCGCCTGGTCGACCCAGCCGAGGAAATCGGATCCTTTCCCGGTCCTTTCCTTGATGGAGCGGTCGATCCTCTCGACCTCCTCCTTGTAGGAGGCGAAGTCGATCGCCTCCCCCATATGCGCGACGTTCGTGCGGATCATCATGCGCGGGCCTCCTCAAATCATTCCCTTGAAAGATTATCCCTTATCGGTCTTCTCCGCACCAACGGCGAAGAGCGTTCTCGAGCCCTTGGAAGGAGACGTCTGCCTCCTTCGGCAGGGAGCGCGGGAGGGGCGTCCTCCGTTCTTCCGGGGTCAGCGCCCGCATGGAGACGCGGAGCCCTCCCCTCTCCTCGTCCTTCTCGATGACCTTCGCCTTATATAGGGCTCCGATCTGGATGAAGTCGTGGAAAGGGCGTCGCTCATGCCTTGGCATCTCCTTCCGGTGGAGAAGACCGGTGACGCCGTCCTCGAAAAGAAGGAGCGCGTAGGTCTCTTTCTTCTTGATCGCCGTGCCGACGAGGATGTCGCCGACCTTGATTTCCGAGAAGCTCATCGGATGTCCTCCTTCCGCGTGATCTTGCGATGGAGGGGGCTTCCCTCGCATATCCCCAGGCGCCCTTGGGACTTGAGGAACAGGGAGCCCTCGTCCGTGAAGCGGCATCGCGCTTGCCCGGCCTCGCGTTCCGCCTCGAAGAGAAGATGCGTCCGGAAGCACTGGGGGGTCTGCACGAGGCGGACCTTCCCGCGGTCGAGGTAGTCTATGGGGTCTTCTCCTTCCTCCCCGATGAGGAGGGCGCTTTCCTCCAGGGGGAGGACGGGGACGGCCCCTCCCTCCTTCCTTGCTTCCTCCAGAAGGGAGTCGAGGACGGACAAGTCTTCCAAGGGCCTTGCCGCGTCATGGAGGAGGACCATGCCGTCCGGATCTTCCCGGTAGGCCTCCTGGACGGCGCGCCAGGCGCTTTCCGCGCGGACGGGGCCCCCGTCCAGAATTGCGAGGGGGACGGGGATGGAGGAAGTTTCCTCTTTTACCCGCCCCTTGTCTTCCGGAGGGACGACGAGAAGGAAGGAAGCGCACTTTCCCCAGCGGATGGCGGCCTTGAGCGAATGGAAATATAGAGGCTCCCCCTTGAAAGGGGCGAACTGCTTCTTCCCGCCGAAACGACGGCCTCCCCCGCCCATGAGGAGGGCGAAAGTCACCCGCTCTTCCATCGACGGGATTATAGACCTATATGCGGCCTTCGCCTGTCCCAAGCCGTTCGGCGATCGCGACGCCCTGGATGATGAGCTGGACCGCCTTCTCCATCCGGCTTCCTTTCGTGTAGTCCGCGAGGAAGGCGTAGTTCACCCTTCCGTCGTGGACAAGGGAGGCGACCTTGTCCTCCCGTCCCTGCGGGTAGACGGCGATCGACTTTCCCCCGTTGTTCTTGGCGAGGATCATCGCCGGTATATCCGTCATCCCGTCGCCGATATAGATGATGTTTGAATAGGGAATCCTTCTCTCGAGCGTCTTTTCGTTCACCCCGACGTCGTCGTTGGCGTCATAGACGCCCTTGGAGATGCGGAAGAAGTACTGCGTCTTCTGGGTGAAGTTGACGACCTGCTTCGGCCAGAGGGGGAGCCCCGTCCTGGTGTCGAAGAGGAACTCGCAGGCGTAGATCTCCTTGAACTGGCAGGCGATCTTCGTGCCGGCGACGATCTCCGCGTTCCCGGAGGAAACGAGGTAGTGCTCCACCTTGATCCCGTTTTCCGTGCCGAAGGCGTTGATGCGGTCGAACCATGTGAGCACGCCAGGGAAGAACTCCACCTCCTTGCCCATCTCGCCCAGCCATTCGCGGGTCATGGGGATGCCTTTCTCCTCGCATTTCCTCTTCATCATGAAGAGGTAGGAAAGGGTGCGTTCGATCCCGTGCTTCTGGGAGAAGTCGGTCGTCTCTTTCCAGAACTCCGCCGGGGTCATCCCGAGGGCAGGTATGAACCCGAAGTTCTGCATGTCGCTTCGGGCAAGGGTGCTGTCGAAGTCGTAGAGCAGCGCGACAATCGGTTTCTTCATGGTCCGATTATAAGGAAGGAAATACGTTCGCGCATTGCAGAAACTCCTGCCTTCCTTGGTTTTTCCCCATTTAGGAGAGGAACTGCGGAGTTTCCGATTTCTTTCCTTAGGAGGGGCTTTCAAGGCAATATCCATTTCGCCTCAAGAAAATGGCTCTTGGGCATGGAAGTCGGGGCGAACTCGTCTATAGTGCCATCGGTATGGACGGCCTCACGATCTTCCTTCTTTGTCTCCTCTGCCTGGCGTTCGTCTATGTCGTGATGCTTTGCGTATGCTTCGCCTGTCTTTTCACCTTCCGGGCGCGCCTGGAGAAGAGGCTGGTCGCCATGAGCGTCGTCTATAGCGAGATGCGGGACGTCCTTCTTTCCTGGAAGGAGCTCCTCGAGCGGGAGGGTTGCCGCTGGGACGAGAAGATGACGAACGCCGGCGCCCAGATCGCCTCCCTCCGGACGGAACTCAAAAGCGAGCATGAGTCGCTTTCTGCCTATGAGCTCCTCTCCGGATATGAAAAGGAACTGAAGCGGCTGAGCCGCGGCTTCCCTGCGGTCCTGAAGGACGAGGACTACCTCGCCTACTCCGATACCTTCGGCGACCTCGATGCCTCCCATCGGAGGGTCGTCGCGCTTTATAACGGCGACCAGAACGGCTACGAGTACTGGAGGAAGTCCATCCCCTTCCGTCCCTTCACCCTCCTCGCGGGCTTCCGCAAGAGGGAAAGGCTTTCCTAGCTAGAAGTCGAGCTCGTAGTCGACGAGGCCGTCGTAGAAATCCCGCTCGTGGGAGACGAGGATCAAGGCCCCCGGGTAATCCTCTATCGCCTCGAACAAGGCGTCCTTGGCCTTTTTGTCCAGATGGTTCGTAGGCTCGTCCAGGACTAGGAAATTGCTCTCCTCGAGGGTCATCGCCGCAAAGCGGGCCTTCGTCTTCTCTCCTCCGGAAAGTTCCTTGAAGGGGCGCATCGCGAGCTCGCTCCGGACTCCGACGGAACCAAGGATCGTCCTTAGCTCTGTGTTCGTCTTCTCAGGATGGAGGGAACGGAGGTACTCGAAGGGGGACATGCTCTCCGGAAGGCCGTCCTCCTGCTCGTAGGAAGAGACGATCGTCCCGTCCAGCCAATGGTACTCGCCGCGGATAGGGCGGAGCGCGCCCAGGATCGTTTTAAGAAACGTCGTCTTGCCTACTCCGTTTTTCCCGATGACGGCGATCTTCTCTCCTTTTTTGAGGATGAAGCTCACAGGCGGAAGGAGGGGGACTCCTCCGTAGCCGAATTCAAGGTCCTCGACGATGAGGGGCTTTTCCCCGACGTCATGGGTGAAGGGGAAGCGGAAGCGGACCGCCGGCGCGTCCTTGCCCGGCTCCTCCATCCTGTCGAGGTGGGCGAGCCTTGCCCGATGGGATTTCGCGGCGCGGGCGCTCGTGGCGCGGACGATATGGGCGGCGATGAAGGCTTCTTCCTTCTTGATATATCGCTGCTGGGCCTTGTAGTTTTTCTCGTACTGCTCCTTATCCAGCTCATGGGCCTCTAGGAAATGCTCGTACGTTCCCTTGTAGCGGGCGATCTTCTGGTTCTCGAGCAGGAGGACGACGTCGGCGACCTTCGCCAGGAAGCCTTCGTCGTGGCTGATGGCGATGAAGGCGCCCTTGTATTCCTGAAGGTAGCCTGCCAGCCATTCGACCTGGCTGGCGTCGAGGAAGTTCGTGGGCTCGTCCAAAAGAAGGACTTCCCTCTTCTCGAGCAGCATCCTCGCGAGCATCGCCTTCTCCTTCTGCCCGCCGGAGAGGATCGAGATGTCCTTTCCAAGCATGTCCTTGGCGATATGGAGCCCGTCGACAAGCTTCCCGACCTCCTCCTGAAGGGCGTAGAAGTTCGCCGCGTCCAGTTCTTCCCGGATGTGCTCCGCCTTGTTGAGGATCGCCTCGAAGTCAGGGGAGAGGGCGGCTTCCTGGTAGAGCTCCTCCATCCTCTTCTCCTTCTCGTAAAGAGGGGCGTAGACCCCGTAGAGATAGTCGAGGACCGTCATGCCCGGCGGGATCTTCAGCTGCTGGTCGAGATAGCTCCAGGAGACGTTCTTTTCCCAGACGATTCTCCCCTTGTCCGGGGCAAGGTCCCCCATGATGAGGCGGAGTAGCGTCGTCTTGCCGGTGCCGTTCGCGCCAACGAGCACCGCATGCTCGCCGGGATTTACCTTGAAGGAGGCCTTCCGGTAGAGCTCCTTGTCCCCGTAGTTGAACTCGATGTCGATTCCTTCGATGAGCGCCATACCGCGCTAGTGTAGCAAAACTGAAGGAAAGGGGAGGGCCTCAGGACCCTCCCTTCACTTAGGCAAATCTGGACTTAATCGTGTGATTCCGCCTTTTTCGCCCCATATTTGCGCCGGTATTGCTCGACGAGCCTCTCCTTTCTCCCATGGCATGAGGAGCATTCCCCAGTGGGAAGCCCCTTGGCTTTCTTCCTCAGGTAGTTCCCGAGGAGGAAGAGGAGGTAGAGCCCGACTGCAAGGCCGAGGACGATGCCGATCGCCATGCCCATCAGGCCCGCCTCCAAGGAAGGCTCCTCTTACCGTCCCTGATCTGGTTCATGTACCAGATGCCCAGGACGAGGAGCGCGATGAGGAAGAGGAAGATGAAGAGAGTCCACCACCAGGACAGGACGAGGTAGACCATCGAGGAGATAAGGTAACTGCTGGCGAGCCAGAAGAGGATCGTCCAGCGGAATTTGCCCTTGGGGAGCTCCGCCTTGGCGGTCGCGCAGGCCGCGAAACAGGGGATCGTCAGCATGTTGAAAGTGATGTAGGCGATGATTCCGGGCCAGAGGATCTCGGTGGACTGCACCATCGCGACGACCGACTCGACCTCGCCGTAGTCATCGGCGGCGCCCCCAAGGAGCATCGCGGCAAGGACCGCGAACGTTCCGAGAACGTTCTCCTTGGCGATGAGGCCTGTGATGGCCCCGACGGCGAACACCCATCCGAGGGACCCGATCTGCGAGCCGAAGCCAAGAGGGGTGAATAGGGGCTGGATGAGCTGGCCCAGCGAGGCAAGAATGGAACTTCCGGTCTCCTCTACTCCGATGTAGGTCCAGTTCCAGGAGAAACTCTGGAGGAACCAGATGAGCACGGTCGAGGCGAAGATGATGGTGAAGGCCTTCTTCACGTAGTGCTTCGTCTTGTCCCAGAGATGGATCATCAGCGACTTGAACTGAGGGAGATGGTAGGCGGGGAGCTCCATGATGAAGGGGGCGGCCTCCCCTCTCATGGTCGTGTGGCGCATGAGGAGGAGCATGAGGATCGCTGCGACCACCCCAATGATGTACATTGAGACGGTGATGAGGTCGACGTAGGGGAAGCCGAAGGACTGGGCGATCGCCCCCGCGCATCCAGTTAGGATCGGGAGCTTGGCGCCGCAGGAGAAGAAGGGAATGACTCGGATTGTCGCGGTTTTCTCGCGTTCGGTGGCGAGGGTTCTCGTGTTGATCATCGCCGGCACGGAGCAGCCGAAGCCCATGATCATGGGCATGAAGGCGCGCCCTGTGATGCCGAACCTCCGGAAGATGCGGTCGAGGATGAAGGCGACGCGGGCCATGTAGCCGGTGTCCTCGAGGATGGAGAAGGCAAGGAAGAGGCAGAGGATTTCGGGGAGGAAGCCAAGGACGGCGAATATGCCTCCGAGGATCCCGTCGCATATGAGGCTCTGCGCCCACGGGTCGACCTGCGCGGCGGACATCGCCTCGCTGATGTTCCCGAGTATCAGGTTGTTGAGGATGATGTCGACGAAGTTATGGAGGATGACTCCGGGGGAGTTGATGCCGAAGTCGACGAAGAGGCCTTCCCAGATTGTGCCGGCCAGGGGGTCGGCGAGCCCTTCCGCTCCGAAGGCGCCCATCGCGCCGAGGTAGAGGAGGTCGGTCCCGAAGATGAGGTGGAAGAGGACGAAAAGGATGGCGATGAAGATAGGGATTCCCGCCCAGCGGTTGGTGAGCACCTTGTCGATGCGGTCGCTCAGGGAGAGCTTCTTGGCGCCCTCCTTACTGCCCTCCTTTCTCCGGTAGGCAGGGCTGAAGTCCCTTGCGATAGCCTTGTAGCGGCAATCCGCGACATAGGCTTCGAAGTCATCCCCGAAGGTGGGGTCGCGGAAGGTCTCGCGGAACTCCTCGACCATGGGGAGTAGGTCCTTATGCATCTCGCATTCGATCTCATCCCCTTCGACGAGCTTGATCGCATGGAAGAGGGAGTGCTCGACCCCTTTCTCGCGGAGGGTGATCTCAAGGCTCGCAATCAGCTTGTCGATCTTCGATTCCTTAAGAACGGAGGTGCCTTTGCGAGGTTTTTTGCATTCGGAGGCCACGACTTCCATGAGGTGGGCGAGGTTTTCCCCGCGGAGGGCGCTGATCTCTACGACAGGGATTCCAATCTTTTCCTGGAGGGCCTTCGCATCGATCGCGTCCCCTTGCTTTCGGACGAGGTCGCTCATGTTGAGGGCGATGACGACGGGGACGTTCATCTCGAGAAGCTGGGTGGTCAGGTAAAGGTTTCTTTCGAGGTTCGTCGCATCGACGACGTTGATGAGGCAGTCGGGAGCCTCCTCGAGGATGTAGTTCCTGGAGATGACCTCTTCCGAGGTGTAGGGACTCAGGGAGTAGATGCCCGGGAGGTCGATTATCTCGATCCTCTCGCCGGTCTTCCTGTTCTTGTAGGTTCCCGAACGCTTCTCGACGGTGACCCCAGGCCAGTTGCCGACATGCGCGGTGGAGCCTGTCAGGTTGTTGAAAAGGGTCGTCTTCCCGGAGTTGGGGTTGCCTGCGAGGGCTATCTTCCTATTTTTCGCTTCCATGGGACGTTACCTCCACGAGGACGGCCTCCGCCTCGTTCTTTCTTAAGGTGAGCTCGTAGTTTCGGATTGTGATTTCGACGGGGTCCCCGAGGGGTGCCGTCTTCCGGACGTAGATTTCGGCTCCGGGGGTTACCCCCATGTCGAAGAGCCTTCGGCGGATCTGTCTGTCCTTCCCTTCCACGAGAAGGACTCGGCAGGATTCCCCGGGGCGTAGCGAACTGAGTCTTTGCTGGTCCATGTTCCTTCCTCCTTATAGGACCCTTACGAAGATGCGGGAGGCGATGTCCCGGTCGAGCGCGAGCCTCGTCCCTTTGAGAAGAAGGACGATCCCTTCCTTCCCGCTTGAAATGACTGAAAGCTCGCTATCGACCACGAGGCCGAGAGAGGCGAGCCGCTTCTTGCTTTTCTCGTCCATCGAGAGCCGCGCGACTTTGAGCGGCGTTTGTTCCGGCGCTACTAGGATTGGCATGTTTCCTCCAAGTTAGTTATGACTAACCATGCGGAATATAGTGCTCCTCCTAAGTCCCGTCAACACAAAAGTTAGTTGGAACTAACTAGAAGTTGGGAAGACCATTAAAATCAAGGTATGAACGAAAGAGGAATCACGAGCTTCCACGAGTCGCAGGAAGACTACGTCGAGAGGATCCTCATGCTAGGGCAGGGGAAGGAAGGCGTCCGCTCCGTCGATCTCGCCCGGAGCTTCTCCTATTCAAAGGCCAGCGTCTCCGTCGCGGTCAGGAAGATGGAGGACAAGGGCCTCATCCGTCTCGACGAGCACGGGCTCATCTACCTGACGGAGCAGGGGATGGCAATCGCCGGGCGCGTCTACGAGCGCCACCAGGTCCTCGAGAAGGCCCTTCTTTCCTTAGGAGTGGACGAGGAGAACGCGAGAAGGGACGCCTGCCTCATCGAGCACGACCTTTCCGAGGAAAGCTTCCAGGCGATCAAGACCCACATGGAGCGCTTCCTGGACAAGCGTTGAAAAAGGCTCCGGATTGCTCCGGAGCCTCTTGTTGCCTGGTGCGGGAAACCAGAATCGAACTGGCATGGATTGCTCCATACGCCCCTCAAACGTACGCGTCTACCAATTCCGCCATTCCCGCGGCGAGCGCTACTATAGGACCCTAGCCACTCGCTTGCAAACTCTTTTTGGGCTGATATGGCGAATTCGACTTTGAGTTTTTCGTCCGTAGCGCGTCGGGGGAAGGCGGTTGAATGCCATTAATTTAATTTTCAACGGCCTTTTGCGGGCATATCAGAGGAAGGCGAGGATCAAGGCCTCCGCTACGCCGAAGTAGACGAGAAGGCCGATGATGTCGACGATCGTGGTCAGTAGCGGCTGCCCCACGATGGCGGGGTCTTTCTTCAGGGCGGCCGGGAGCATCGTCAGGGTGACCGCGATAAGCTTGCTCAGGACGATCACCGCGAAGAGGGTCAGCGCCAGCACCCCGGAAACGCGGAAGGCGTTCTCGGCGAACTCCCACGTCCAGCATAGCCCGTTCCATACGCTGGCGCTTTCCTCGGCGTCCAGGGCGACGATGCCCATGTACTGCTCGAAGGTGAACCAAAGGAACCCGAAGAGGGAGACGGCAAGCCCGATGAGCAGGGCGCTCCTCAGTTCCTGCCACAGAAGCTTGAGGTAGTCCCGGGGCCGGAATTCCTTGAGGGCGAGCCCGCGGATCATGAGGGCGATGGTCTGGCCGCCCGCGTTTCCGCCGGTGTCCGTCACGACGGGCACGAACGCCGCGAGGACGGGCAGGACGGCGATCGAGGCCTGGAAGCTCGAAAGGACCATGGAGCTGAAGGTCCCGAGGATGATGAGCACGATGATCCAGGGGACGCATTTCCTCGCCATCTTGAACGGGTGGGTCTCTAGGTAGCTGTCCTCGAGGTGGCCGACCTGGTTCATGTGCTCGATGTCCTCGCTCGTCTCCTCGGTCATGACGTCGACGGCGTCATCTCCCGTCACGATCCCGACGAGGCAGCCGTCGCCGTTCACCACCGCCATCGCGTTCAGCTTGTAGCGACGGAACAGGTTGGCCACGTCCTCTTGGTCGGTGTCCACCCCGCAGCAGGGCGCGTCGCCGTTCATGATGGAAAGAAGGCTGTCCTCGGGATTGGCGAAGATGAGGTCGTCGAGGTCGACGGTTCCCACGAACTTCCTCTTCTGGTCGCGGAGGAAGAGGGTGTAGACGGTCTCGGCGTCCTTCCCGCGCTCGCGAATCACGCGGATCGCCTCCTTGACCGTCTCCTGGTCGCGGAACTCGAGGTATTCCGTCGTCATGATGGCGCCGGCGGTCTCTTCCTTATAGCCAAGGAGGCGGTTCACGTCCCTTCGCATGTCGGGGGAGGCGCTGTCGAGCACCTTCTTGACTAGGTTGGCGGGGACCCCGTCGATGGCGTCGGCCACGTCGTCGGCGGACTGCTCCTCGAGAAGGGACGAGATCTCCTTGCCGGTCATCGCCTTCAGGAGGCTTTCCTGGGCGTCGGGATCGAGGTCGTCGAAAAGCGGGGCGGCCGTCTCGTTCGGCAGAAGGCGGAACAGCTGGATGATCAAGGAAGGGTCGAGCTCGGAAAGGGCGGCGCCGACGTCGACCTCGCTCACCTGCTCCAGGACCTGCTCCAGCTTGCCCTTGTCCTTCTTCCGTATCGCCTCAGCAAGATCCTCGGAGGATATGGACCTCAGGTAGACCCCTTCCTCCCCTGCCTCCGGCAGATAGGGAATCCCGTCCTTGCGTTCCTTTTCGTCCATAAGGCCCTCCTTTCTCGTCTCTTCCGGGGCGCTTTCGGCCTGGCGGTCGTATAATCCTCCTTTAGGAAAGGAATGTCATAGGCTTAGATATGTCCAAGATGATTCTTGTCGAGACCAGCGCCCGCCACATCCACCTTACGCAGGAGTCGCTCGACTACCTGATGGGGATGGAGGAAGGCGAGCATTTCGTCCTGGAGGAGAGGAAGGCGCTCAGCCAGCCCGGCCAGTACGTCACCAGCACCAGGCTCGACCTCGTCGGCCCCGTCAATCCCAAGACCGGGAAGGAGAGGAAGATCGCCGGCGTCTCGATCCTCGGCCCCGTGAGGAAGGGCGATCAGATCGAGGTGAGCGCGACCGACGCGAGGACGCTTGGCGCGAAGGCGCCCGTCCGCGAGAGCGGGGATACGGCAGGGAGCGCCCCGATCGCGATCGTCAATCCCCTCAACGGGAGAAGGCTCGACCTCAAGGAAGGGCTCATCATCGCCAAGCGCCACATCCACATGACCCCGGAGGACGCCGAGGAGTTCGGCGTGAAGAACGGGGACATCGTCAAGGTGCTCGTCCCCGGCGAGGGAAGGAAGACGATCTTCGACGACGTCGTGGTGCGCGTGAGCGCGAAGTTCGCCTTGGCCATGCACATCGACACGGACGAGAGCAACGCCAGCAACGCCGTCGGGGAGATCTACGGGGAGATCGTCCGGTGAAAGCCGGAACCTACGAGTTCCAGCCCAAGGACGTCTGCTCAAGGAAGATGCGCATGGCGATCGACGAGGAGGGGAAGATCCTCTCCTTCGAGGTCGAGGGCGGCTGCCAGGGGAATCTCCGCGGGATCGGGAGGCTTCTCAAGGGAAGGGACGTACGCGAGGTCGCGGACCTTCTCTCCGGAGTGGAATGTCGCGGCTCGAGGACGAAGGCAACGAGCTGCCCCGACCAGCTGAGCCAGGCGATCCGGAAGGAAATCCTCGGCGAGTGAGGAAGCGGTCCCGCAAGGGATCGCTTTTCTTGTTCCTTCCGGAAGGCTATCCCGCTATACTCCCGCTTACGAAGAAAGGCATCCAGAAGGCGGTCCCGGGCGAATGGCCGCCTAGCAACTCCTCCAGGAGGTAAGTGCTCCGCCCAGCCGGCCCCCGCCGGAACGATGCCCGAGGGAATGTTCCCTCCGCCGGGGCGGCGTCTTTGCCCGAAGGAGGAAGCATGGAAAGAACGATTCGCTATAACACGCTCACGAGCGAGGCCGTGGGCGAGGGGCATCCGGACAAGGTCTGCGACCAGATCGCCGACGCCCTTCTGGACGAGGCGCTCCGCCAGGACAAGGAGGCGCACGTCGCCTACGAGGTGTTCGCGACCACGGAATACATCCTTATCGGCGGCGAGATGAGCGGCCGGGGCGTCCATGTAGACTACGAGCAAGTCGCCAGGGACGTCCTTCGGGGGATCGGGTATGTCTCGCCGGAGCTCGGGATCGGCTGCGACAGCTGCAAGATCGACGTCCGGGTCAAGGAACAGTCGCCCGACATCGCCCTCGGGGTCGAGCGCGCCCGTCCCGAGGACATGGGCGCCGGGGACCAGGGCATCATGTTCGGCTACGCGACGAACGAGACGGAAGGCTACATGCCCCTTCCCCATTCCATCGCCCAGAAGCTCGTGAGGCGGGCGAGCGAGATGCGGAAGGAGGGGCTTTTCCCTCATGCCCGTCCCGACATGAAAAGCCAGGTGACCGTCGACTACCAGGATCCCGCCCATCCCAGGGTCGGCAAGGTTCTCATGTCGTGCCAGCACGACCCTGAGGCCGACATCGACGAGTTCCGGGCCTTCGTCCATGAGAAGATCATGGTCCCGGTCCTCGCCTCCTTCGGCGAAGAAGGCGATTTCCAGTGGTTTGTGAACCCTACGGGCCGCTTTGTCACGGGCGGGCCTGCCGGGGACACCGGCCTTACCGGCAGGAAGCTCATCGTCGATACCTACGGAGGTGCCTCCCGGCACGGCGGGGGCGCCTTCTCTGGGAAGGATCCGAGCAAGGTCGACCGGAGCGCCTCCTACTACGCGCGCTACATTGCCAAGAACCTCGTCGCGGCAGGCGCCGCCGAGCGGCTCGAGGTGCAGCTCAGCTATGCGATCGGCATGAGCGAGCCCATGGGGATCGGCATCTCGACATTCGGGACAGCGCACGTTTCCGACGAGAAGATCCTTGCCGCCATCTCCCGCTTCTTCGATTGCAGGCCAGGGATGATCATCGACTCCCTCGGACTCAGAAAGGGAGTGCACTATCGCCCGACGAGCGTCTACGGCGCCTTCGGGAGGCCGGACCTCGACCTTCCGTGGGAACGGCTGGACAAGGCGGAGGCCCTTAAGGATTTCTTTCGGAAGGCTTAATTGAGGCAAGGAATTGTAAGCGCTTACCCCATGCCCTTCCATTCCTGCCGACTTGCCCTAAAATATAGGCACAGAAAGGGGGATTTCCCCCGGGGAGAACACGCATGAAGTACACGATCATCGGCAAGAACATCGAGGTGACCGATTCCATTTCGGCCTACATCCAGGACAAGCTGGGCAGGATGGAAAAATACTTCGTGATCAAGGACGACGTCCTTTGCCGCGCGGTCGTCCAGTCCTACAAGGTCGGTGCGAAGGTCGAGATCACCATCTTCACCAAGGAGATGGACTTCCGGACGGAAGTGAGGAACAACGACCTCTACGCCGCCGTCGACCTCGCCGTCGACAAGCTCGAGGACCAGATGAGACGTCTCAAGACCAGGATGGAGAGGGGGCATAACGGGGCGATCGGCCTCGGCAAGCTCCTCGCCCTCCAGAGCATCGAGGAAGAGGCGGAAAGCGAGGATGCGGAGGAAGTCGTCCGCACCAAGAGCATCTACCTCGAGCCGATGACGCTCGACGACGCCATCACCCGCATGGACGCGCTCGGCCATACCTTCTTCGTCTACCTCGACTCCGACGACGAGCAGATCTCGATCGCCTACAAGCGGCTCGACGGCGGCTACGGCGTCATCCAGGTTCAGAACAGGCTTGCCTAGAGACTAGGCTTTGGAGAGGCACCGGAAGGTGCCTTTTCCTGTATTCATCGAATAACAACAAACGAGAAATGTTGTTATAATGCCTCTATGGGGAAGACATTGTCGCGGAAGGTCATCAACGGCCACGACTACTATTACCTCGTCTGGAGGGAGGGAGGAAGGCTAAGGACGGAATACCTTGGCGGGGAGGATTCCCCCAAGTTTCGCAGCCATTTGCTAGGGATGGCCGGGGAGGAACGGGACGAGATGTTCCAGAGGGCAAGGAGGGAATGCTTCGATGCCGGGACGTCCGTAGCCTTCGCCGAGGGGAACTCCATCGTCCGCGAGTACCGGAACGGCCATCGCGAGAAAGTGGAAAGGAAGGGCATATGAGCGCGCCCCGCATCATCCTCGTCGCCGGAGGGGAGTGCTCTGGACGCAAGAGCTTCGCCCGTGCCTATCGGCGGTCCTTCCTGCTGGACCTCCCTTTCCGGAAGCTTGGGGAAGGGATAGCCTCGCGTTCCTCCTTTTCTTCGATCATCGAACTGGATGAGAGGGACGATAGGACGAGGGAGCTTCTCCGGAAGGCCAAAGGCCTTGGCTATCGGATCACGATGTATTACCTCTTCGCGGGATCCTCGCTCGCACTCCTTCGGGGGCATGGCCGTTCCGTCGTGGAGAAAAAGCCATTCGATCCAGATGCCATCGAGGAAAGCTACCGCCATACGTACAAGGGCCTCGCCCTCGCCCTCCCTTGCCTTTCCCTGGTCTTCCTCGTCACCAACTTCAAGACGACCCGCATCCGCGCGGTCCTCGAGCCAGGGGAGACAAAGGAAGAGGACATGCTGGAAGCGATCGTCTCGCTCAAGAGGGAGGCGGAAGGGCTAGGCCCCCTTCCCTTTTCTCTTGATTTGGTAGAATGAGGCGATGGACCAGAGCCGACGCGTCATTGCCTGCGATTTGGACGGGACGCTCTTCTACCCGAAGAAACGTCTCGCCATGATTCCGCGCGAGAACGAGCGCTTCGTCGAACGCTTCCTGGGGGACGGCGGGCATTTCCTCCTTGTCACCGGGCGGACGAGGCTATACGCGGAGAAGCTCGGGAGGAAGCTCGGGAAAGAGCTCGACTGCGTCGGCTGCAACGGCGCCTTCGTCGTAGCGGGGGGCCGCCTCCTCCAGGACCTCACCCTCCCTCCCGCGGCCTTCCGGAGGATGTACGAGGAGGTCCGGAAGGAGTTCCCGGTGAAGATCCCGATGCTTTTCTGCAAGCACCGGAACATGGTCATCCCGCGCAGCTCCGTGAGCGCCTTCAACCGCGCCATCTACAACGTCTATACGTACACGAACGGCACCTATCGCGAGCCCGTCGTCTGGAGCGACGAGGTATTTGACGAGGAGATCGACACCGGGGACGTCTACAAGGCGATGTTCATCTTCGGCGCCTTCGGAAAGGCCGCCGAGGTCGCCAAGGAGGTGAACAAGATCCTCCGGGAGCGCTATCCTGACTTTGAGTTCAGCTGGAGCGACCAGGCGATCGAGATCACCGCCAAGGGCGCGAGCAAGCGCGAGGGCATCGCCCTCTACCTCGATCACATCGGCCTTCCGCCCGAATGCCTTATCGTCGTGGGCGATTCCGGGAATGACATCTCGATGTTCGAAGCGTATAAAGAACAAAGCTTCTGCATGGCGCACGCGCGCGAGCCTGTGAAGAAGCACGCCCGGCACATCATCGCGCGCGTATCTGACCTCGAGGCCTATGTCTACCCGCCGGCGGAGCAAGGCCCAGGCCACCAAGCCGGAGAAAAAGAAGGGAATCCCGAATGAATCCTCAGACCGCAGCAATCGTCAACCTCGTCAACTTCAAGAGCGCCGTCCGCGACACGCTCGAGTACGCGCTGAAGCGCGACTCCCATAGCGTCCAGGCCTACGAGAACAAGAAGAAGATCATCCTCAACGAGTTCAACGCCAGGACCGTCCTCCACAACACCATCGAGAACTCCGGCGAGGCCGGGGAGAAGCTGAAGGAGATGATCCAGAAGCTCATCGACGAGATCTATGGGGAGGATTCCACGATCGTGCGCGCCGCCGATGACGGGCTTCGCGTCGATGTCGCCCAGGCGATCGCCATCTTCGAGGCCGTCATCCCCGTCCACGAGAACGTCGAGATGATGGTCCAGAGCCTCATCCGCGACTGCCGCGCGAAGAACATCGACGTCTCCGAAGGCGTCGCCCTCGACAAGGCCGAGGAACGCTTCTACCGTTCCGTCGCCCTCCTCACCCTTTCCGATCGCCTCATGGCCCTCTTCAACGACTACAACGCCGCCATGAACGAGGCCAAGGGGCAGCCGAACCCTTCCGCCAACTTCATCAGCGCCGACATCGGGCACGTCGCCCGCTCTCTCCGCACCATCCGCGACATGGGGCGCGTGACCGACGTCCGCTACAAGGACGTCGAGGACCACGTCTTCCGCGTCCTGGACTACATGACCGGGAAGCGCGACATGCCCGCCGGGTCCAACTGGCGGACCGTCATGCAGCAGCTCACCGACTCCCTGAACGCCCTGCTTCGCGAGAGCCAGGACGCCTTCGGGGCGGCCTTCCAGCCCGTCTGGAAGGAGTACGTCGAGGAGGCGAGGCGCCAGCGGGAGGCCGCGGGGAAGCCTGCCGCGGAGCCTGTCGAGACCGAGGGCGAGGAGCCCAGCGAGATCGACCCCGCGACCGGCCTTCCGAAAGCGTAAGGGGCATTTATGAAGAAGACCGTCTCAAAGTGGGAGATCGTCTGGATCGTCCTCAGCTCGATCGTCGGGCTGACCGGCATCGTCCTCGCGATCCTCGGCATCGTCGCCGACTATCTCCCGGTCAAGGCTTCCGAGAACTTCCTCTCCGGTAGCGAGAGCTACTTCGAGGGAATCTTCCGCCTTTCCTTCACGTGGGCCGGGGCGATCCTCGTGATCGCGGCCGCGCTCATCGCCGCGATCTTCCTCTCCTACTTCGCCAGCAAGGCTGACCGCGAGAAGGAGCGCGTCATCCGCCGCGAGCAGAGGAAGCGCATCCTTGAGGAGGAGGGAGAGGCCGCCCCAGACGCGGAAAAGGTTCCTTCCCCTAACGCGGAATAGGGTTCCGAAAGCCGCTCAGGCAGGGCTCGTCCCTGCCTTTTCCATATGTAAAGGTAGAGAAAACCCAGCCTTCCGGCTGGGCAATCGTCCTGGCGGAGGAAAAGGGATTCGAACCCTTGCGCCCGGTTAAGAGCCTACGAGCTTTCCAAGCCCGCCCCTTCGGCCTCTTGGGTATTCCTCCGTGGGGCACGCGGATTATAGGGCGCGCCCGTGCTCTCTTCAACCGCGAACGTCTATACTTTCCCCATGCTGGAAGTCGAGGTCCGCCCTTCCTCCGAAGGGCAGCGTCTCCTGAAGTTCGTGAAGGCATACCTTCGCGAGGCCCCCCTGTCTTTCATATACAGGCTGTTCCGCAAGAAGGACGTGAAGGTGAACGGCCATTGGGAGAAGGAGGACTATGTCCTGTCGTCGGGGGACAAGGTCAGGCTCTACGTGACCGAGGAGCAGCTTGCGGACTTCAAAAGGAAGAGGGACGCCGTCCTGCCGCGTGAGCTTCCCTATCCGATCGTCTATGAGGACGACGACCTCCTGATCGTGGACAAGCCGAGCGGGCTTCTTGTCATGGGGGATAGCAAGGGCAGCGCGAACACGCTCGCAAGGGCCGTCCTCGCGCACCTGATGCATGAGGGCTCATATAAGGGCGAGGAGGGCTTCACCCCTTCCCCTGCCCATCGCCTCGACAGGAACACCGGAGGACTCGTTTGTTTCGGGAAGACCGATCGCGGGCTCAAGGCGCTGACCGCCTTGTTCCAGGAGAAGGAAGAGGTGGAGAAGGTATATCTCGCGCTAGTGAAAGGAACTCCTTCTCCTAGGGAAGGGACGGTGGAGGTTCCTCTTCTTAAGGATGAGAAGCATGGTTTCGTGAAGGTTGCCTCCCTTTCCGAGGGTGCGAAGAGCGCGAAGACCATTTATCGGGTAATCGAGCCATTTTCCGAAGTTTCGCTCGTAGAATGCAGGATTATCACAGGACGCACACATCAAATCCGCGTGCATATGGCCTACATTGGAAATCCGATCGTAGGAGACGCGAAGTACGGGGATTTCGCGCTTAACAAGGAGTTCAAGGAGCGCTATGGGTGGGAGCATCAGTTCCTGCGGGCGCGTTCCCTGTCCTTCGGGAACGTCGATGGCGTGCTCGCCCCTCTCAGGGGCAAGACGTTCCTTTCTAAGGTTTCCATTAAGGAAGAAAGGCTTCTTTCCGCCCTTCGAGAGGGTGGCCGCCTGAAGTAAGATATGGGCAAAGGACCCGGAAAGGGGACAGGAGGTGCTATGGACAAGGTCCAGAAGAACTACGAGCGCTGGCTCGCATCCGACAAGGTGAGCGCGAAGGACAAGGACGTGCTCCGGGCGATGGATGCCAAGGAGAGGGACGACGCCTTCTTCCAGGACATCGAGTTCGGAACCGCCGGCATGAGGGGCGTCCTCGGGCCAGGCACCAACCGCATGAATGAGCACACCGTGCGGAAGGCCACGGTGGCCTTTGCGCTTTACCTCCTCGAGAAGTTCCCTGACGCAAGGGAGAGGGGAGTGGCGATCAGTCATGACAACCGTCATCTATCGCGGGAGTTCACGCTGGAAAGCGCCTCGATCCTCAATGACATGGGCATCAACGCCTTCATCTTCGATGGGCTCCGCCCTACCCCTGAGCTTTCTTACGCGGTCCGCGAGCAAGGCTGCGTCGGCGGCATCATGATCACCGCCTCGCATAATCCCCGCCAGTACAACGGCTATAAGGTCTACGACGAGACGGGATGCCAGCTCGTCCCGCGGAAGATCAAGCGCCTTCTGGAGATCATCTCCGAACTTCCCGACGAGCTCGCCTGCGACGTGAAGAAGGACGCCCATGCCGGGAAGACGGTCACCTTCGGCCCCGAGATGGACGACAAGTACGTCGCCCTTGTCGAAGCCATTCAGATCCACCCGGAACTCGACAAGAAAGGCTTCCCCGTCGTCTACACCCCCCAGCACGGGGCCTCTTACGAGAACGCGATGCGCGTCTTCCAGGACCTCGGCTACGAGATCCTTCCTGTCGTGGCCCAGTGCGTCCATGACCCGGACTTCGGCGCGACCTTGAGCCCGAACCCTGAGCTAGAGGAAGCCTATGTCGAGCCTTTGAAGCTCGCTAAGGAACATAAGGCCCCGCTCATCGTGATGACCGATCCAGACGGGGACCGCTGCGGGGTCGCCTACCTCGCCTCCGACGGCACCTACCAGCGCTTCACGGGGAACCAGTCCGCCGCGCTCCTTCTCGACTACATCCTGAGGGGCTACGAGGAGAAGGGGGCGCTCCCCAAGGACGGGGTCGTCTACGACACGATTGTATCCTCCTCGCTTGCGAGGAAGGTCGCCGAAAGCCACGGGGTCAGCGTTGAGAGCTTCCTCACCGGCTTCAAGTACATCGGCGACAGGATCCATCATTACGAGAGGCTGGGCGGGCCGACTTTCCTCTTCGGCTACGAGGAAAGCTACGGCTGCCTCGTGAAGCCCTTCGTCCGCGACAAGGACGGCCTTCAGGCGATTCTCCTCTACGTCGAGATGGCGCTCTACCACTACCGCGCGGGCACGCCACTTGACATCGCCTACCGCGAGCTGGAGAAACGCGTGGGTTTCGTCTCCTCCACGACCGAAAGCGTCTACTTCGAGGGTTCGGAAGGCGCCTCCGCGATGAAGGCCATCATGGAAAAGCTGCACGAGAACGCGCCCTCCGAGGTCCTCGGGAGGAAGGTCGTCCGCGTCGAGGACTACCTCAAGGGAGAGATCCTAGACCTGGCTACTGGCGAGAAGAAGCCCACTGGCATGGACAGGAGCGACGTCGTCCGCCTCCTCCTCGAGGACACTTCCTGGATCGCCGTCCGTCCCTCGGGGACCGAGCCGAAGTGCAAGTTCTACGTCGAAGCCGCCGGGACGAAGGAAGAAGGACTGGACGAAGAGGCGAAGGCCCTCGTCTCCTCCATCAAGGGCATCCTCGGGGTCAAGGCCTAAAGGCAAAGTTCCGAAAGAAGGTCCAGAAGCCCGCCTTCGTCGTTCCCCCTCCGAGTGAGGGGGAACTTTTTCCTAAGTTCCCCGTTCCTGGCGTTCCTCATGAGGTAGGGTTCGTCAACGAGGCGCAGGAAAGCCTCGTCGTTCGTCGAGTCGCCGACCCCGATGATCCTGGAAGGCCTATGGGGCAGCGCCTCCATCAGAGCGCAAAGCGCGGTTCCCTTGTCCGCGTCCTTCCGATAGACCTCGTGGTAGGGCAGCCCGTTCCAGGAACGGAGTCCGAGGATTAAATTTGATGAATATTCAAGAAAAGATGCGATTTCTGCAGGAATAGAAGTATCACTCGTGGCAAAGAGGAATACCCATGGATCTTCCCCAGGGAGCGATCCTCCCTTATCGGGGGACTTCATGCCCTCCTTCGGGAAGTAGCGTTCCAAGGGAGCGTCCGACCCTTCCCTGTAAACCCAGCCGGACCCCTCCAAATGGATGAGTGGAACACGGCCGCTCAGACGGGAAAGGAGTTCTTTCATCAAAGCCATGGGAAAACGCTTTTCCACGAGAGGGCGATCGTTCGCGTCCAGGATCAGCTGGCCGTTATAGGCGACGTGCGGGGATCTAAGGCCGATCGTCTCCACGATCGGGGCGAGGTTCCTGGGAGGCCGTCCTGTCATGAGGACGATTTCCACCCTCTGCCTCAGCTCCCTCAGGTATCTTGCGAGGTTTTCTTCCAATATTCCTTTCGGGTCGAGAAGCGTGCCGTCCACGTCGAGGACGAGCCACGTCTCATTCATCAAGGAGCCCGACGGCATGCTGCACGCGGGAAAGGACCTTTTCGGCCTCAAGCGTAGCCCTGGCCGCTCCTTTGTGGAGGACTTCGAGGTATTCGCCGGAGGAAAGGATCTGCCGGTAGCGTTCCTGGAAAGGGACCAGGGTCTCGAGGACGATGTCGGCGACCGCTTTCTTGAAATCTCCGTAGCGGTATCCCGCGAAACGCTTCTCCGCCTCTTCGACCGTGATGTCGGAAAGCGCGGAGTAGATGGTCAGCAGATTGCTGATCCCAGGCTTTTCGACAGGGTCGAACCTGACCTCGCTTCCGGAGTCGGTCTTGGCGGACATGATTTTCTTCCGGATGGCCGCTGGGTCGTCCTTGAGGAAGATGTCGCCCTTCGGATCGGACTTGGACATCTTCTTCGTCGGGTCGCTGAGCGACATGATGCGCTTGCCGACCCGGGTGACTTCCGCGCGGGGTATCGTGAGAATCTCCCCGTAGCGGGAGTTGAAGCGCCCTACGAGATCCCTGGCGAGCTCGACGTGCTGCGTCTGGTCCTCCCCGACGGGAACGATCGTCGCGTCGTAGAGAACGATGTCGGAGGCCATCAGGCTCGGATAGGCGAAAAGGCCGAGCCCGATCGCCGAGTCCTTCATTTTCTGGGACTTATCCTTGAACTGGGTCATCCTACGGAGCTCGCCCATGTAGAGGAAGTTCTGGAGGATCGCGTTCAGTTCCGCGTGCTGGGGCACTGCGCTCTGGAGGAAGATTGTGGTCCTTTCGGGATCCAGCCCGGAGGCAAGGTAGAAGGCGGCGATGTCGCGGGAGTTCTCCCTCAATGTCGCGGGGTCGATCGGAAGGGTCAGCGCGTGTAGGTCGGCGATGAAGATGAACACCTCGCCCTTGTCCTGGAAGTCGCGGAAGTGCCGGAGCGCCCCGATGTAGTTCCCGAGGGTCAGCGAGCCCGTGGGCTTGATGCCGGAAAGAATACGGTCCATAACGCCTGGATTATACTCTTCGCCCCTAGGGGGCGCGCCCCGCTCTTCCCTCGGAGGGCGCTATAATCTACGCGTGATTAAGATTTACTATTCGCCAAGCTGCTCTTCCTGCCGGAAGGTGCGGAAATGGTTCGACGAGCAGGGCATTCCCTACAAAGGCGTCGATATTTTCTCAAGCGCCCTCAAGAAGGAAGACCTCCGCGAGATCATCGCGAAGTGCGAGAACGGCACCGAGGACATCATTTCCCCGAGAAGCAAGATCGTCATGGAGAAGCACATCGACTTCGACTCCATGAAGGTCTCCGAGCTCATCGCCTTCATTCTCGAGAATCCTTCCGTCCTCAGGAGGCCGATCATCGTCGACGACAGGAGGGTGCAGGTCGGCTACGACCCGGAGGAGATCCGCACCTTCATCCCGCGGGCGAGGAGGATGGCGGAGCTTTGGTGCGACGACTCCTGCCCCGAGTGGGGGAGGTGTGCGCCAAGCAAGGACCGGATCCTGGAAGCGATCCGGAACGAGATCAAGAAGTCTTCCTAGTCATTGGAAAAGGCCGGGACCCGTCTCGTCCCGGCCTTTTTCTGTGCCTTCCTTACTTCTTCGAGGCCTCGTAGGCGTTCAAGGCGCGCGTCACCTTCGTCTTGTTTCCCGGCGTGTAGGCAACCCCGGTCGTCTCAAGAAGCTCGTGAAGGAGCCGCTCAGCGTCCTTCTCGTTCGAGTACTCAAGCTCGATCTCGTAGTCGACGATCCCGGAATAGTGGTTCTCGTCGATGGAGAGCTTCCCGCCCTGGTAGGGGACGTCGACGCGGGTCGTCCGGAGCGAGGTGCGGATCCTGAGGGCGTCCACGGGGATGTCGCACATGGTGAGGAAACGCTTGATGTCGCCCTCGGGGAAGGGGCCGCCTTCCTCGAAGTCGTGGAACATCCCCGCGTCCCATGTGCAGTTCTTCTCGAGGAAGCCCTGGGAAAGCGGGGCCTTGAGGGTCATCTCGTAGTTGCCGCCCTTCTCGCGGATCCGGAGTCCGAAGCCCTCCCTGCGGAGAAGGCCGTCCTCCGTGTCGATGTAATAGTTGGTCTGGCAGTAGCTGGGGTAGAGCTGGTAGATCCTCCTCAGCTTCTTGTAGCCCTCCTGGTCGAGAAGGGCCTTGGCCTCGATTTCGATCGCGTTGGACATGGGAATCCTCCTATGCGGCTGTTTGATATTATAGACGCATGCCAACGCTGAATGATTTCCTCATCACGAACCTCTGGTGGATCGTGCTTCTTGGGATCGCCGTCCTTGCCGGCGGAGGAGCCCTGGCCTATTTCCTCCTTCGCTCGAGGAAAGGGAAGGGCGTTCCCGCCAAAGTGGCCTCGGGGGCGCTCATCGGGGCGGTCGGAGGGATGGAGAACGTCATCGACCATTCCCTCGCGGGAAGCAGGATCACGTTGCGCCTCAAGGACGATGCGAAGGTGGAGGAAGCGAGGCTGAGGGAAGCCGGGGTGACCGGCTTCATCCGCATGAGCGATAGGCTTGTCCTCGTGCTTCCCGAGAAGGCTCCCGAGGTCTACCGCGCGCTTTTCGGGGAATAGGGCTCGATCTTCCTTCCGAACACATGGAGGGCGATATCCTCCACGGGAAGGCCCATCACATTGGCGAAGCTCCCCGCGACCCTTAGGACAGGGGTGCCCTCGTCCTGGATGCCATAAGAGCCTGCCTTATCGAATGGTTTCGCGTTATCTACGTAAAACTCAATCTCTTTATCGGATAAATCCTTGAAGTAGACTTCCGAGCGCACCGTCCTGGATATTTCTTTCGCGGGGGAGAGGTAGGTGTATCCGGTCAGCACGACATGGCGCTTCCCGCTTAGGGAACGGAGCATCCGGCAGGCATCCTCCCTGTCTTTTGGCTTCCCGAGCCCCTTCCCCTCGTGGACGACGACCGTGTCGGCGGCAAGGACTTCGTCCCTCGGGTACAAGGAGAACACGCGGTAGGCCTTGACCTTGCTTTCCTCCTGCGGGAGGGTCTCGATCGGCCTTGCGCCTAGATAGAGCCTCTCTTCGTCCATCGGGACGACGATCGCGAAATCTTCCTTCAGAAGGGAAAGGAGCTCCTTCCTCCGGGGCGAGCCGCTGGCGAGGATGAGCATCTAGCGGCCCTCGTTCATCAGGAGCGGGACGACCATCGGGGTCCTCGCGGTCTTGCGGTATATGTAGCGCTCCACCTCCTGGCGGAGGGCGGCCTTGACCTCCTCGTTCGAGGGCCTTTTCTTGATGATTCGGTCAAGCGCCTCCCTGGCGTGGATCTGGGCATGGCGCATGACGTGGCTGTCCTGGCCGAGGGCGAACCCCCGGGCGTAGACGAGGGGCGGGACCATGACGGAGCGGTCCTTCCCGAGACCGACGATGATCGCCACAAGGCCGTCGTTCTTCAGTTCGCCCCTTTCTCTCATCACGGCGCCCGAGAGACCTTCGAGATCGTTCCCGTCGATATAGACGTCTTCCTCCGGGATGCGGCCGCCCCTGGTGACCTTGTGGTCGCGGAGGGTGAGGATGTCCCCGTTCTCGCAAAGGAAGATCCTGTCCTTGGGCAGGCCGCATTGCTCGGCGATCTCCCCGTGGAGGCGGAGCATCCGGTATTCGCCGTGGACCGGCATGAAGTAACGGGGGTTGGCGAGCCTCTGGATGAGACGGAGCTCCTGCTTGCTCGGGTGGCCGCTGGAGTGAAGGGAGAAGGCAAGCCCGTTCTGGCGGACGTCCGCCCCCTGCTTGACGATGGAGTTCACGAGCCTGTCGACGAGAGCCCCGTTCCCGGGGATCGGGTTGGAGGAGAAGACGACCGTGTCCATCGGCTGGATATGGACGTGCTTGTGCTCGCCACGGGCGATGCGGGACAGGGCGGCCATTTCCTCTCCCTGGCTCCCGGTGCAGAGGATGCAGATCTCGTTCCCCCGGTAGTTCCTGAGCTCCTTGTCCTCGATGATCGATTCATCGGGAATCTTGATGATCCCGTACTCGCGGGCGATGCCGACGACGTTTTCCATCGAGCGGCCGAGGATGCAGATTTTCCTGCCGTTATCGACGGCTTCCTGGACGACCTGCTGGATGCGGTTGATGTTGCTCGAGAACGTGCTGACGATGATGCGCCCCGGGGCTTTCTCGAACACCTCGCGGAGTCCCGAGCGGACCGCGGTCTCCGAAGGGGTGTAGCCTTCGATCTCGGCGTTCGTGGAATCCGCCATGAGGAGGTCGACCCCTTCCGTCCCGAAGCGGGAGAGGGCGGCGATGTTGAAGTTGGGCCCGACCGGGGTGAGGTCGACCTTGAAGTCGCCGGTCTCAATGATCCTTCCCTCGGAGGTGTTGATGCAAAGGCCGAAGGAATCCGGGATCGAATGGGTGACCTGGAAGAAGGTCACCTTGAAGTCTCCTCCGACGTCGATCGTCTCTCCGTCCTTGACCTCGCGGATGACGATGTTGTCCTTGATGCGGTGCTCCTCGAGCTTATGGCGGATGAGCGCGGCCGCCAGGCGCGGGGCGTAGATGACGGGGATATGGATGGTCCTGGCGAGGAAGGGGATGCCGCCGATATGGTCCTCGTGCCCGTGCGTGATGAAGAGGGCCTTGAACTTGGCCCTGTTGTTCCTCAGGAAGCTGTAGTCGGGGATGACGTAGTCCACGCCCGGGAGGTTCGCCTCCGGGAAGCGGACCCCGGCATCGACGAGGATGATGGAGCGGGAGGACTCGAAGCAGTAGGTGTTCTTGCCTACCTCGCCCAGGCCCCCCAAGGCGAATATATTGATGGAATTGTCGGTCGCGGCCATGCCTAAGGCCTCCCTTCTCAGCGAATGAGCATCCTTCTCGGACTTGTTGCCTGAATTATCGCAAAGCCGAAAAGGCCTAGCAAGGAAGGGGCGCGGGTAAGCGGTTACCTATTCTTTCTCGTCTTCTCCCTCTTTCTTCGAGGAAGAGCGGATGTTCGGGACGAGGATCGCGAGGAATCCTATGAGGGGAAAGAGGGAGAGCACGACCGGCGCGACGTTCAGGGAACCTTCGAAGTCGATCGGGAAGTAGGCCTTGCCGCCCTTGACGTACAGATTGGGCTCGTAGAGGTTCGTCGCGATGAGGAAGATGAGCCCGATTCCGACGAGGATCCCTGGCACGAGCGTCATGAGCATGGCCCTCTTCTTTTCAGGATGGGCGGATAGGAGGTTCTCGCGATAGACGATCGGGAGGAGGAGGAGGGAGGTCAGGGCCATCATGAAGTAGCTGGGGAACATGAGGGCGAAGGTACCGGAGAACCAGTCCCCGAAGTCGACGCCCGAGAGAAGCGCCCCGAGGAGGTACAAGGCGATAAGCGCGTAAAGCAAGCTTCCGGAGAAGAGCGGCCAGAACCACTTGCCCCTTTCCTTCCTTTTCCATGAGGAGAAGTCGCTCCCCGGGAGGAGGGGCTGGATGAAGAGGAAGGCGCCGATGAGCACGGCGATGCAACCATAGACGATCAGGTCGATGGGGAAGATGTAGTTCACCGTGCCCATCACGGGGGACCAGTAGAAGCCGGAGGCGATGTAGGAGGAGACCAGGATGACGAGCAGGAGGCCAAGGCCGGCGAGGACGCCCCCGTGGACGAGATGGAGCCTCTTCAGGTCGCTTTTCTCCCCTGGGAATGCCAGGAGGTATATGAGGGCGAGGAGATATAGGGGAATGACCACGTACCCGAGGTAGGGCGGAAGGAGGAACCCGAAGTGGGAGAAGTCGAGAAGGTCGCCGATGAAGTGATAGGAACCCACGAACACGAGAGGAGAGACAAGGACGTAGAAGATGATGAGGGCATAGGAAAGGGCCCGCTGGCCGTCTTTGTTCCAGAAAGAACTCATCGGGCTACCTCCACGGTGATTTCGTTCGTGAACTCCATTGTCGTGTTATCTAGATACATATGCGTGATCTGCAGGGATTCGTCCGTCCCTAGCGTATAGAGCGCGGCGCCTGTGAGGTCGTAGCCGTGCTCGCTCACCCCGTAGTAGAGCTCCCTCCCGCACTTCACTCCGTAGCCAAGGGCGACCCCTTCGTACATCCCGACCCAGTCGTTGCTATGGTCATGGCCGCCGAAGATTCCCCGCATCCCTGCATCCTTGGCGGCCTCGAAGAAGGCGCTATGGACGCTTGAGGGATAGAAGGGGACTTCTCCGCACTCTTCCACAAGGTCCGGGGTCGCGGAGTCGGGCTCCCTCAGCTCCCCGATGATACCTTCCGGGTTCTCCTCATAGGCGTAGGCGTACTCCCAGAGGGGGATATGGAGGAAGCCGATCGATGGGACGCCTTCCTCGGCGACCGACTGGAACCAGCTCACCTGGTCGTCGTGGATATAGTCGTACTGGTAGAGAAGGCCGTCGGCCATGTAGGAGTTTGAGTCGATGCCGATGACCTGCCAGACGATTTCGTCGTTCTTCTCGATGTTGATGGCCCAGTTCGTCCTTCCCTGCATGTCGTCCTGGACGATCCGGAAAGCGGCGTTCTCCCGCACGATGTTCCGGTCCATCCAGGAGGAAGACCACATGCCCTGCATGTCATGGTTCCCGTAGACGACGCCGTAGGGGATCCCGAGGGAGTCGATGTAGTCGTATAGCATCGCGGCGATGTTCTTCGTGGCGGTGAAGAGGGCGTCCCCGGTGATGACGATGAGGTCGGGATCGGAATGCTCGACGAGGATGTCCATGTATTCCTTCTGGCGAGGGATGTTGGTCGAAAGCGACCAGTGGATGTCCGTGAGCTGGAGGATCCGGAAGTCATCCCGTTCCATGGCGAGCGTCTGGATGTAGTCCTCGGGCCCCGCCCCCGTGCAGGAGGCGAGGAGGAGGGGGAGGAACAGGAGGGAGGGGATGGAGAGCTTCTTTTTCATAAGGCGATCGCTCCGGGCTTCTTGAGGAAAGGATCCTTCTTGTCGATGCGGTCGTAGAAAAGGATGCCGTCAAGATGGTCGATCTCGTGCTGGAGGACGATGGCGTCGAAGCCAATCGCCTTGATCAGCACCTTCTGGCCGAGGAGGGCGTCATATGCCTCCACCCGGATGCGGTAGCTCCTGTAGCTATAGCCGGGATGCTCCTTGTCGACGGAAAGGCAGCCCTCCCCGCTTTCGAGGTAGCATTCCTTCACGCTTTGGGAAACGATCCGCGGGTTGGCGAGGCAATAAGTCTGGTAGTTTCCTTCCCCGTCCTTCGGGTAATGGATGACGAGAAGCCGCCGGTTCACCCCGGCCTGTGGGGCGGCAAGCCCGATTCCTTCCCTTACGGAAGGGTGTTTCTCGCGGAAGGAGTCGTCCTGGCTTTCCTTAAGGTGCTCCAGCATGTCCATGAGGAGCTTCCTGTCCTTCTCCTCGAGGGGAAGGGGGACTTCCTTCGAAGGCGCGCGCAAGGAAGGCACGCCGTCCTTGGTTATTCTTAGCATGCGAAAATCATAACAGGGTTTTGCTAGAATTCCCTCCATGCAAGAAAAAGCGCTCCGCGTTCTTTCCCTCCTGAGGGAGGCGCTCCTCGGTCATCCTGCCCTTTTGGAACTGGAGGAACGGGATAAGGCGATGATGGAGGATCCCCTCTTCGACGATCTTTCGAAAGAGAAGGACGAGGCAGGGGAAGCCTACGCGGAGTCGCTCCGTCTTAATTCGGGAGTGAAGGAGGCATCCCTTCGCCTGATAGAGGCCCGCGAGAAGCTCGCCTCCCTTCCCTCCGTCTCCTTATATGAGGAGAGCTACCGCAAGGCACGTGCCCTCTATCACGATCTCGACGAGATCCTTCTGGAGCCTTTTCGCAGATGATACGGGTCGGGGGAGGAAGGTACCGGGGAAGGGAGCTCGCCGTCCCATCCTATCTTGAAGTGCCCACGAAGGAAGTCGTCCGCATGGCGATGATGAACGCGGTCCAGTTCCTTCTTCCGGGAGCGTCCGTCCTCGACGTCTTCGCTGGCTCGGGAGCCTTGGGGATCGAGGCGATCTCCCGCGGGGCGGAAGGAGCGACCTTCCTTGAGAAGGAGGCGGAAGGAGTCAGGACGATAGAAGAAAACCTCCGCAGACTTGGCATCAAAGAAGGGAAAGTGATCCAAGGGGATGCGCTGCGATCCCTCGCTTCCCTATCCGGCAGCTTCCGGATCGCCTTCGTGGATCCCCCTTATAAGGAGAGAGGGCTATACAGGGAGGCCTGCCGCCTTCTCCTAGCAGGCGGGCTGATCGAGGAAGGGGGGAGGATCCTCCTTGAGTATGAAGGAGATTTCCCTGTGTCCGGCATCCGTCCTCTTCGGGAAAAGAGGCACGGAAGGACTTCTTTCGCCATAATAGGGAAGGTATGAAGCGCATCGCCGTCTATCCTGGTTCCTTCGACCCGCCGACGAACGGGCATCTGAGCGTCCTCCAGAGGGCAGCCGGACTCTTCGACGAGGTGGTGTTCCTTCTTGCGGTGAACCCTGAGAAAAAGTCCCGCTATAGCGTGGAGGAAAGGCTTGAGATGATGAAGGAGAGCGCCTCCTTCCTCCCGAACGTGCGCGTCGACTTCACCTCCGGGCTCACTGTGGACTACTGCGAGGCCAGCGGGGCCCATCATCTGATCCGCGGGCTTCGCGCGGTGACCGACTACGAGTACGAGTTCCAGCTCGCCGCGGCCAACGAGTTCGCCAATCCGTCCGTGGACATGGTCTTCTTCATGGCGAGGAAGGAGGAGACCTTCATCTCTTCCTCCACCGTGGACGAGCTTTTCAGGAATGGGGTGGACGTCTCCTCCCTCGTCCCGCCTGCCGTCCTCAGGAGGATGCGCAGGGAATAGGAAAAGGGAGGACTCGCTCCTCCCTCCTCCATCGCCTAGCCTAGGATCTCGACGTGGATCTGGTTCTTTCTTTCGTCCCCGCGAAGCTCGCTATAGAAGACGGCTTCTCCTTCGAAAGTGTCAAGCCCTGAGGGAAGGATGTTCTCGAAGGGGATGCCGATCGCCCGCATCTCGAGTATGGCGAGGACCGGCAAGTCCAGGAAGTCGATCCCGGAGGTTCTCTTCGCCGCTGCGCGATATCCCATCTCGATCACGCGCAGCAGCTCCTCGCGCTGGACGGGGACGTGGCTGAAGGTCAAGGCAGGCCCGATGTAAGCCTTGAGCTGGGTCAAGTCGATCCCGTACTTGATCGCGAGTGCCCGAATCTCCTTCTTGGGCAGTTCCTCGAGAAGCTGTTCCTTTGTATAGGAAAGAAGCGCGGCGCAGCGTCCATCCGGCTCATAGAGGATGAGAGGGACCTCGTCGGCCGCCTCCATGGTCAGGACGTGGCCGCGCCTGGCGGTCGCGCCGTTCCTGCCGACGTCCTCGCCCTTCAGCCGGATGCTGTTCTTCCCGATGACGCCGTAGCGGACCCTTCCGTCCTCGAAATCCAACTTGATGTCCATGGCCCTATTGTAGCGAATGCCCTCAAGAGGAAAAAGGAGACCTTGGCGGTCTCCCTTGGTTTCCTTTAACTTCCGCCTAGTCCCTCAGGGTGAAGAGGTTGTCCTCGCTGAAGGGGTCGAGGTGGTTCCACATGTCCATGAGGGTGGAGGCGTTCTCGCGGGCGGTCGAGCCGGAGAGGCTGAAGAGAACCTCGCTCATCCCGAAGCGGCCCGCCTCCCACGCTTCCTCGCTGAAGTCCACGAGGAGGATGGAGGGGGTGGGGAAGCTCTCGATGGGGGTGTCGGCGTTATTCAGGGCGAAGTTCACGTAGTTGGTCTCGTCCAGGCCCGCCCTCTCGCGGTAGGGAGCCTCGGCAAGCTCGGGTCCTACCTGGTTGAAGAGCTCGGTGTGGATTCCGAGGTAGCGGCTGAAGGCGGTCGACCCGTTGGTCGTGATCTTGTAGTCCTCGTCGTTGCTCGACTCCTCGGAGGCGTAGATCGTGTAGATGCGGAAGGAGCCCTCGTCGCTCGGGGAGAAGGAGGTGGTGCCCCAGTTGTCGCTCAGCTCGCGGAAGGCTTCCTCGGCGGTCGTCGAGGCGGCGCTGTTTTCCGCGTTATAGACGAGGTAGAACTTCTCGCCATAGGAGGCGGTGTCGACTTCCTCGTAGTTCGTCGCTGCGAACATGTTCTTCTCGATGACCCTCGTGATGCGGTCGGCGGCGGAGTTGGAGGTGTCGAGGCTGTCCGTCTCGCCCTCGAGGGACTGGCGGGAATCGGCGAAGAAGGCGCCCTCGGCGTTCCCGCTCCACTCGCTGGCCCAGCTCGTGATGTAGGGGATCGAGAAGATGACGGCGAAGATGGCGCCCACGATGAGGAGGGGCTGGACCCAGGCGGTTTCCTTGATCCACCGCCAGATCCTCACGAAGAATGCGCCGATTGCCTTGAGAATTACCATGTCGTTTGTTCCTCCGATTGGAGGCCGTCAGAAAGACAGCGGGCGTATTGTAGCACCGGCCACCATAGGTGGCAACGGCGCGGGAAGGCCTTCCCGGGCGTTGCGCGGCGACCTGCCGCCGCTATAATCCTATGGCGACTCACGGGGATAGCATGAGCGGGTTGATCGAGCGGGCGAAAGATGCCATCTCCCGGCGCAAAGGGCTGCACCAGGCGCTTTCCTATACGTTCATCTTCCTCGTTTCGACCGTTTCCGCGCTAGTGTTCGCTTTCGGATTCAACACCTTCATGGCCCCCATGCTTTCCGGAGGGGAGGGAGTAATGGGGAACTCCGCCCAGATCGCTTCCGGAGGGATGTCGGGCGTCAGCCAGGTCATCACCGCCTTCTGCAAGATCCTCGGGTGGCGCGACATCGACGAGAACGCCGCCCATTCGATCCTCTATTTCCTGCTGAACGTCCCGCTGATGCTCCTCGCCTTCTTCGGCATCGGGAAGCGCTTCGCCATCTTCACCCTCGTGAATGTCATCGAGACTTCCCTCTTCATGCGCTTCATCTCGCCCAGCTACATCCCTCTTCTCGAGGACATCGCCGAGATCATCTCCCAGGAAGGCGGGCTTCTTTCCCGCGCCCTTTTCGGAGGCGTGTGCACCGGGCTTTCGAGCGCCCTTTGCTTCAAGGTGGAGATATCGACCGGCGGGATCGACATCATCGCCTACTACATCTCGCTCAGGAAACGGACGAACGTCGGGAAATACAGCGCCCTTTGCAACGGGGTGAGCGTGACGCTCTTCACCCTTCTCGAGGCCCTTGACATCATCCTCTGGGGGGTCCCGGCGGCAGGGGGCGAAGCGGCGAGCGCGATCGCCGACCCGATCGCAAGGCTGTTCTTCTCCATCCTCTACCTCTTCGCCTCGGCGATGGTCGTGGACGCGATCAACGTGAGGAACCGCAAGATCCGCATCGAGGCAGTCACTTCGCTGAGGAACCTCGGCTCCGACCTGGTGAAGCATAACCGCCACGGGGTCACAGTGATCGAGGCCAAGGGCGCCTACACCGGCCAGGTGCGCTATATCGTTTCGATGGTGGTCTCAGCCTACGAGGTGAAGAGCACTATCCGCGCGATCAAGCTCCTTGACGACCAGGCGTTCATCCAGACGGAATCGCTGAACCAGGTGTACGGCCGCTTCTACATGAAGCCTATCGAATAGGGAAAGCGAAGAAAAAAGGCGGCTTCTGCCGCCGATTTTCTTATAAAGGCGATTAACTTAGCGCCAAGGGGACAAGCGTGAGGACCCCGGCTCCCGCCGAGCAGACGGCCGCGGTCATGAAGCCTCCTCCAAGGGTCACGGCCTGGTTGATGAAGTCCACCTCGCTCTGCATGTCGCTCGGGATCGTGGTCTTGGCGAGGAAGAAGGTGATCGCGCTCATGGCGAAGGCGACGATCATGACGAGCGAGACAAGCCTCGTGATGATGCCGCGGAAGCGGACGAGCTCGAGGATGAGCAGGAGCAGGGCGAGGACTCCGCCTCCAACAAGGGCGTAGAAGGCGATCGAAAGGACGGGGATTCCGTTGATCTGGGCATCGCCGATGCTCCCTTCCGTCCCGAAGATCATCTGGAGCGCGCCTTCCTGGAGCCACTCGTAGTCCTCGGCGCCAGGGATGCTTTCCCATTCCTCGACCATGCCGAAGCCCTGGCCGGTGCAAAGGGCGATGATGCCTCCCAAGGCGAGGACGAGGACGATCGCCGCGGCGAGGAACGACAGGATATTGAACCGTTTCTTCATGTTTTCCGATTTCCTCCTTGTCTATATAACCTCGTTTCGCTTCCCTTCCGCAAGCGCATCCAGTTCCTTGAGAGTGCCGAGAAAGGTTTCTCTCGTCCGTTCTTTCAGCGCCTTCGTCCTGATCTCGCACTCCCAGACGACAAGGACGCGGATCCCCATTTCCTCGAGCCTCCGGTAGTTCCAGCGGTCCCTCTCCTTGTTTCGCTCGAGCTTCAGGAGCCAGTAGGGGGAGGCTCCCGTCGGAACCTTGGTGCCTTCGCATTCATGCAGATGCCAGAAGCAGCCGTTGACGAAGATGGCGAGCCGGAGGCGCGGGACGTAGATGTCCGGGCTCCCCGGGAAGCGCCTGTCGTTCAGGCGGTAGCGGTATCCCGCCTCCTTCACCCAGGATCGGACCAAGAGTTCCGGCGAGGTGTCCCGCCCGCGGATGCGGGACATGATGTAGGAGCGCGCTTCCTTCCCAAGCCTTTCCCTTTCCTCGGGATCCTGGCACTCCTTCGCCTCATGGAGGAGCCTCGCCGCCTTTCCCGGCTTCTTCTTCATGGCTAGGGATGCTAGCACCTCTCGGTGAGGAAAGCCTCCATGCTTCATCGAAAAAAGGCCGCTTCCGCGACCTTCTGCGCTGCTGGCGGAGAAGAAGGGATTTGAACCCTTGCTGGGCTTGCACCCACTATCGGTTTTCGAGACCGACCCCTTCAGCCGCTTGGGTACTTCTCCGGCTGCCGTCGGATGATATAGCAAAGGGAAGGGACCATCAAGCCAATAGCGCCCCGTTGCTATATAGTAGATAGACGCGCGGATGCGCGGGAAATTGACCGGAATGCTTCTCTTGGGCGCCTTCGAGGATTTCTTCCTGTCCCTTGACTGGGGGATGGTCCTTTTCGTCCTGATGATGGCCTTCCTCGCGCTCGGACTCTTCGCTTCCGTCGGGTGGAGCATCCACGCCCTTGTCCGGAGGAAGGAAGCCGAGCGGGTGGTGCGCCTCGCGCGCTCCGCGGTCACCGTGATCCGCTACGACTACCGCGCGGAAAAGGCCCTGACGATGGTCCTCACCAATCCCTCGTCCCTTCACGAAGGCCCGCTTACCTCCGCCTACGTCGGCCTTCCCCTGCCCCAGCAGATGTCCTTCAAGAAGTGGCTTGGGGCCATCCGGGACGGGAAGGAGGTGAACCCCTACCTCCAGAGCGCCTCCTACTTCGAAGGGGAGTCGCGTGCCGTCCCGTGCTTCTTCCGCCTTGTGAAGCACGACCCCGAGGCCGGGATCATCCACTGCGAGAAGGTGTTCATCCATGAGAAGGGGCGCTCCGACTCGAGGAGGCGCCGCCTTTCCTCGAGGGACGAGCTCGCGGAGGCGATCAAGAACAACGGCTACGAGAGGGGCGCCCTCTTCCTCTTCCGCCTGAATTCGAGGAGGAGCGAGCGCGACAGCGCAGGGCGCTTCGTCAACTCGATCTCGCCAGGGGTCGGGACGCGCTTCTGCGACCTTCTTTATCCTTACGCCCGCGGGAACCAGCTCCTTGTCCAGAGCGACTACGGGGAGGTCGGCATCGCCCACTTCGACATCTTCGACAAGGACCAGGCGCTGGACTTCGCCCTCCATGCGATCGACGGGGTGGCCAAGGCGATGCCAAGGAGGCGCGGTTCGAGCGAGACCTCCTACTCCGTGACCTGCGGGGTCGTCCTTTTCTCCGACCTTCTCGGCGAGGGGAGCGGGATCCTTCCGGTCGGGCGCCATCTCGCCGAGCTTGCCTACGAGGAGCATTCTCCCGTCCTCTTCTACGACAGGAGCAGGGAGATCTTCGAGGAAGGGGAGAGCGGGTCGAGGAAAGGCGACGTCGAGCGGATCATCAGCGAGCGTCGCATCCAGATCCTCTTCCGCCCGATCTACAACGTCCTCGAGGAACGCCTTCTCGGCTATTTGTCCGCCAGCCACCCCGACGGGACGGCCTACCAGGGGATGGAGGAGCTCAAGTCCTACGCGGCGAGGGTGCGTGCGGGGAAGACGCTTTTCTCCTATGTCGCGAAGGAAACCTTCTCTGCCTTCGAGAACCAGCGCGCGTATTTGTACCAGCGGCTTTTCTTCCCCGTCATGGCGGTCGAGATCGACCCTGCCATCGCCTACTTCAAGCGCCATAAGAACGCGAGGAACCTCGGGATCGTCCTTCTTTTCCGGGAAGGGGACGTATCCGCGGAGTGCCTGAAGGGGGACCCCGAGACGATTCGCGAGGGCCTCCGCGTCCTCAGGGGGCTGGGCTGCCAGATCGCCCTTCTCGCCGAAGGGCAGTCCCTTCTCCTCGACGATTCCTTCCATTCCCTCGCGGACTACTTCTTCGCAGACTTCTCGATCAGCGACGGGGGAGCCCAGCGGGTGGACACGAAGATCCGGAGCCGCCTTCATGGGCTTGTGGAGAAGCTGCTCCGCTACAAGAAGCCGATCGTCGCCTCCGGCATCGGAAGCTGGAGCTCGATGGAACTTCTGGTCCGCAGCGGGATAGACTATGTCTCCGGCGAGCCGATCGGGCCCTGGGGCACGATGGTGAAGCCCTTGCAGGAGAAGACGAAGAAGCGGCTGAAGTCGCTTAGGGAGGATGCTTGATGAGCGCGATGAAGAACGATGCGATCACCGGCCGGGACGTCGATTTCGCCCAGTGGTACACGGACGTCTGCCGGAAGGCGGAGCTGATGGACTATGGCTCTGTGAAGGGGTTCATCGACTACCTTCCCTACGGCTACGCGATCTGGGAGGAGATCCAGTCCTACCTGAACCGCCGCTTCAAGGCGATCGGGACAGAGAACGTCTATCTCCCCACCCTCATCCCGAGCTCCCTCTTCAACAAGGAGAAGGAGCACGTGGAAGGCTTCGCCCCAGAGACGCTCGTCTGCACGATCGGAGGAGGCAAGGAGCTTGATGACCCTCTCATCGTCCGCCCGACCTCCGAAGTGCTCTTCAGCGACATGTACCGCAGGATCGTCGGCTCCTATCGCGACCTTCCCAAGATATACAACCAGTGGTGCTCCGTCGTCCGCTGGGAGAAGACCACCCGCCCTTTCCTGAGGGGCGCGGAATTCCTCTGGCAGGAAGGCCACTGCCTCTTCGAGACCGGGGAGGAGGCGCGGAAGAACGTCCAGGACGTGCTCGACATCTACTATGAGCTCGGGAGGGACGTCCTCGCGATCCCCTTCCTCAAGGGAAGGAAGACGGAGAGGGAGAAGTTCGCCGGGGCGGAGGCCACCTACACCGTCGAGGCCCTCATGCACGACGGCAAGGCCCTCCAATGCGGGACGAGCCATTACTTCGGGACCGGCTTCTCCGAGGCCTACGGCATCTCCTTCCAGGGAAGGGCGAACCGGCTCGAGGCCCCGCACTACACCACCTGGGGCGTATCCACCCGCCTCATCGGCGCCATCATCATGGTCCACGGGGACGACAACGGCCTCGTGCTCCCTCCCTATGTCGCGCCGATCCAGGTGGCGATCATCCCTATCCGGCAGAAGACGCCCGGCGTCCTGGAGGCCGCGAGGAAACTCAAGGACGACCTCCTCGCCGCCGGCATCCGCGCGAAGCTCGACGAGGACGACTCGAAGACGCCCGGCTGGAAGTTCAGCGAGTACGAGATGAAAGGCGTCCCCGTCCGCATCGAGGTCGGCCCGCGCGACCTGGAGAAGGGGGAGTGCACGCTCGCCCGCAGGGTCGATGGGGAAAAGAAGACTATGCCGATTGGAGAGGTAACCTCGCAAATCAAAGGTGTTCTTTCCGAAATCCATGAAAAGATGCTCTCGCTGGCCCTCGAGTCCCGCCTCAGCAGGACCAGGGAGGCCAGGAGCATCGAGGAGCTGGACGAGGCGCTTTCCCAAGGAGGCTTCTGCAAGATGGCCTTCTGCGGCAAGGAGGAGTGCGAGCTTCGCATCAAGGAGATCACCAACGGCGGGACCGCGCGCTGCATCGCGGAGGTGGTCCCGGCCGAAGGGACCCTCTGCCCCGTCTGCGGGGAGCCCGCTACCATCGTCTGCTACTTCGCGAAAGCCTATTGACGCCGTCCTTCGGCGGGTAACCGCTTTCATGGGGAAAGTCCCCCTTGACCGGCAATATCCCCCTTACTACTATTTGCACGCCGCCGGTTTCCCTCTGGCCCCTTGAAAGGGAAATTGGCGGTTTTTCCGTACTTTGGAAAATACTTCTTCCCTTAGGGAAGATGGGGAAGGCCGTCTGCGCTACAATTTCCCAAACGGAGGTTTGGGGAATGGAACAGGAACTTCTTCGGTTCGAGATCGACTGCGGCCCTGACGTCAGCTATCTCTACTATCAGTCGGAATCCTTCGAGAAGAAGATCAACCCAGGCCATCAGAACAGCTTCAGCTTCCTTCGCTCCGTGACGATCCGGAACGACGGGGACGTGGACCTCGAGGACGTGGTCCTTTCCATCTCCTTCAGCGGGCTCGAGGAGCCCCTCATGGCGATCGAGGACACCAAGATCCAGGCGGTGCCGGCCCATTCCTCGCTCCTCATCGACTGCTTCGGCATAAGGATGGACGCTCCCTCCCTTTACAAGATCCGGGAGTCGGTCCCGGGCCAGCTCACCTTCCGCCTCCTCTCGAAGGGGGAGGTCGTCCTGACTGAGGTGAGGGACCTCGCCGTCCTCCCTCTCACCAAGTGCTTCCGGCCGGGCTACGTCGACGAGATCCTCGCCAGCTACGTGACCCCGAACGACCCGCTGGTCATCGAGATCACCAAGCGGGCTTCCCAGATCCTCGCGGAACGCGGGGAGCTCTCGGGCCTTTCCGCCTACCAGAGGAGGGACGCGAACTATGTCCTCCAGCAGCTGGACGCCCTTTACCTTGCCGCCCAGGGCCTTGGGATCGACTATCTCGTCAACTCCTTCTCCGGGGAATGCCTATGGCGGCTCCGCACCCCGCGCCAGGTCATCGAGGACAAGGTCGGCTGCTGCATCGACCTCTCCTTCCTCTACGCGAGCCTTTGCGAGGCCGCGGGGCTGAACGCCCTCCTCGTCAACATCGACAACCACATGCTCGTGGGGGTATGGCTCGAGGACGGAATATTCGGCGAGGCCAAGGAAGAACGCGGCCAATGGCTCAGGACCGAGGGCGAGAAGGGGTTCAACCGCCTCGTGTTCGTGAACGCCGTCTGCCTTGCCAACGGGCGCGCCAGCAACTTCTCCGACGCCGTCGACAGCGGGCTCCGCTGCATGAGGGAGTACAAGGTGTTCCACTACGCCCTCGACATCCACGGCTGCCGGCTGGGGAGGGTCCTGCCCCTTCCTTCTCCCGACAAGGAGACCGGAGAGGTCGACTTCCAGGCGCTCGCGACCGACGACCTCGACTATCTCCTGCCTCACGTCGATCCCTCTGAGAGACGCTTCATCGAAGGGAAGGAGCGCCGTCCGGAGAACCGCTTCGACCACTGGGAGAAGAAGCTCCTCGACCTCGATCTCGGGAACCGGCTGATCAACCTTCCCTTCAACAAGAGCACCGTCGAGTTCCTCGTCCCGGACGGGGAGCGCCTCCTTTCCTTCCTGGCGGAGCAGGGGAGGGAGCGCCTCCTCATGGCCGCCTCCCCCAAGACGATCGGGCCGGGCGAGGGCAGGCTGACCCGCGAGCACGTCGAGCTGGCCGAGGATGGCTATAGGAGAGGCACGCTCTACTTCGACGATTCGCACGAAAAGGGGGACTCCCTTCTCAAATCCCTGGCGAGGAAGGCGAACACGACGATCGCCGAGACGGGATGCAACCCTCTTTTCCTCACCCTCGGCCTCATCCGCTGGTTCCCGAGCGAGGAGGCCGCCGCCCACTCCACGGGCGCCGTATACTCGCCGATCTTCCTCCTTCCGGTCAGGATGCCGCGCCAGAAAAGCGGGCCCTTCTACTACTTCGACTACTCGATCGACGACATCCAGCTGAACACGACCGCCTTCGAATACTTCCGCCAGGCCTTCGGCCTCGACTTCGGGGCCCTTTCCTCGGCGAGGAAGCTCGTCGATTTCGACGGGAAGGTGGACTTCCGCGCGGTGGTGAGCACGATCCGCAAGATCATCCTCAACATGAAGAACTGGGCGGTCGTCGAGAACCGCTCCGTCCTCGGGCTCTTCTCCTTCGCACACTTCGTCATGTGGAGCGACATCCATTCCCGCAGGAAGCAGCTGATGGAGCACCCCATCATCGGCTCCTTCGTGAACGGCGGGAGCCTCCTTTCCCGCCAAGGCGAGGAAATCGGGGAGGCGGAGCTAGACGAGAGGATCCGCCCGACGGAGATGGCGATCCCCCTGCCCGCGGACAGCTCCCAGATCAAGGCGATCCACGAGGCGGAGGAAGGGGAAAGCTTCATCCTCGACGGCCCTCCCGGGACCGGGAAGAGCCAGACGATCGCCAACCTCATCGTCGACCTCATCTACCACGGGAAGAAAGTCCTCTTCGTCGCGGAGAAGGAGGTCGCGCTCAACGTCGTCAAGGACCGCCTCAAGGAACTGGGTCTGGGGGACTTCTGCCTGGAGGTGGCCAACCCGAACACGCCGAAGTCCCAGATCCTCCAGCAGATCGGGCGTCTCCTCGAGCTAGGCCCGAAGGCCGCCGACGGGAGGAAGTTCCAGGAAGTCGCCGACGAGATTCTCGCGGAGCGGAACTCCCTGAACGAGACCCTCCGCACGATCCATGAAAGGAAGGACTTCTTCCTTTCGATCTACGAGGCCATCCTCCTGAACCTTTACCACAAGGACGGCGCGGAAGGGAAGCGCATCGAGATCGGCGAGGAATACGTGCGCTCCCTGAGCGAGGAAACCCACAAGGAGGCGCTCCGCCGCCTGATGGAAGTCGTCACCTACGACCATGAGGTGGGCGGCTACCGCCGCTCGCCGTTCCGCCCCTATCTCCGGAAGGAGTACTCCCTAGGCGCCCGCGAGGCCCTCAAGGAACGCCTGCCCGGGCTCGAGAGGCTCCTCAGGGAAGCCGCCCTTGCCATGGAGAACGTCTGCCGGGCGCATCCCTTCGTCGCGAACCTAAGGGCGAACGCCGAGCTCATCGTCGGCCTCTTCAAGGAGTTCCGTTCCGGCGCCGAATACTGCGCGGAGTTCGTCGGAAACAAGGTAATCCTTGCAAATCGCGCCGCAATAACCAGAAAACTGGATGAGAAGAAGGCCTATCTCACCGCCATGGAGGCGATCTTGTCCAAATGGAAGGAGGAGACCCTCTCCCTCTCCGGCGGGGATCTGAAGGGGGACTACCTTATCGCGCAGAACCTTCCTCTTTTCCAGCGCCTCGGGGCGATGCGGAAGCTAAGGAAGAGCCTTGCCCCTTACGCGCGTGGGAAGGAGTCCCTCACCGACCGCGGGATCTCCGAGCTTTCCGACCAGCTCGTCGCCTACAGGAGGGCCAAGGAGTACTACGAGAGCACGTCCGAAGGAGGGGGCGAGGCCCTCTTCTTCCTCGCCAAGAGCTTCCCGGACATGAAGAAGGCGGCGGACGCCGAGCGCGTGCTCACGAAGCTCGCCCGCACCTTCGCCCTTTCCGACCTCATGGCGAGCCTTGTCCCGGCCAAGGAGCACGACGAGGAGGAGATCGCCCGCTTCTTCCGCCAGTTCGGCGAGAAGCCGGAGCTCGCCTTCGACCAGACGGTGGAGCGGCTGGGGGCCGCCCTGTCCGCTCTTTCGGAGTACGGCGCGAGCCTCCTCAAGGAGAACGCCTTCGACTACGAGCGCTACCCCGATGAGGAAGGCTTCTACCTCGAGGCCGCCGAGCGGACCCACCTTTGCTACGCGACGATCGGAAGCCTATCCTCCTGGTGCCGCCTCCTCCGGAACATCGAGGAGGCGCGGGAAGCCGTTCCCTCGGAGCTCCTCGACCTGTACGAGGAGGGGAAGATAGGACCCGAGGCGCTCGTCCATGTCTACGAGGCGAGCCTCGGCTATGAGATCTATGTCCTGGCCTCGGAAGGGACCGAGGTTGGCTCCCTCAACTCCCGCGACACGGAGCGCGCGATCGCCGAGTACGGGCGGCTGACGAAGGAATTCGCCCGGCTTACCGTCCTCGAGACCTTCGCCCGCGTGAGCGCCTCCTTCCCGGACGTCTCCCAGCCCACCGCCCCCTCCACGAAGATCGCCAGCCTAAGGAAGATCTGCGCTTCCGAGGGAAGGAAGTTCACGCTCAGGCGCATCTTCGACGACTACGGGGAGCTGATCCACACCTACTGCCCCTGCTTCCTGATGTCCCCGGTCGCGGTGGCCCAGTACTTGAACCCCGAGAAGCACAAGTTCGACGTCGTCGTCTTCGACGAGGCCTCGCAGATCCCGACCTCGGAGGCCATCGGCGCCATCTCCCGGGGGAAGAGCGCGATCATCGCCGGCGACCAGCAGCAGATGCCCCCGAGCAACTACTTCCAGACTCCCGTCACCATGGCGCTCGACGAGGAGGACGCCCCCTACACTCTCGACGAGGACCTGGAATCCCTCCTCGACGACGCGCTCGTCATCGGCTTCCCGCGCCACCGCCTCATCTGGCACTACCGGAGCCGGCATGAGTCGCTCATCGCCTTCAGCAACCGCCGCTTCTACAAGAACGACCTCCTGACCTTCCCCTCGCCGGGGGAGGAGAGGAGCTCCGTCAGCTTCCGCAAGGTGAACGGCCGCTTCCTCCACGGGAGGAGGACGAACCGCGAGGAGGCCGAGTCCGTGGTCCGCGAGATCGTCAGGCGCCTCAAGGACCCCGTCCTCAGGAACCGCTCGATCGGGGTGGTCACCTTCAACGAGGCCCAGCAGAACCTCATCGAGGACCTTCTGGAAAGGGAGTTCGCAAGGAACTCGCTCCTCAGCAGCACCCCGGGCGGGGAGACGATCTTCGTGAAGAATCTCGAGAACGTCCAGGGGGACGAGAGGGACTGCATCCTCTTCTCCGTCACCTACGGGCCGGACAAGGAGACCGGGGCGATTTCCATCAACTTCGGCCCCCTCAGCAGGGCGAAGGGCGAGCGGAGGCTGAACGTCGCCGTGAGCCGCGCCCGCGAGGAGATGATCGTCTTCTCATCCCTCCAGCCCGAGGACATCCGGGCCGAAAGGGCGAAGAACTCCGGCGCCTCCTACCTCCGAGACTTCCTGCGCTTCGCCAAGGAAGGGGTCCCCTCCCTCCCGCACGTCCTCGGGGAAAGCCTCCGCGCGGAGCGTCCTTCCGTGGCGAGCTTCCTTGCCGAGGACCTCAGGAAGCTGGGCTTCGGGGCGGACGTGAACGTCGGCGCCTCCACCCTCAAGGTGGACGTCGCCATCCGCGATCCCCGGAAGAGCGACGGCTACATCCTCGGCGTGCTCCTGGACGGTGAGAGCTATCTCTACGCGCCGACCTGCCGCGACCGTAACCTCGTGCAGCCCGGAACCCTGGAGGGGCTGGGATGGAACCTCATGCGCCTTTGGTCGGTCGAGTACTTCGACCATCCCAAGGACGCCGTCGCCCTCATCGTCAGCCGGGTGAACGCGCTTCTCGAGGAGACCCCCGCCCGGAGCGAGGAGGAGAAGAAGGAGACCTCGATCCTCGACGAGCTCCTCGACAAGAGGGGGGAGCGGAACCGGAACGCCGTCCACTACGTAAGGCTTCCCGCGGAGAATGCCCCCTATCAGGACACGGACGCGGAGAGGGAACGGCTTAGCTCCTATTTCCGCCGCATAATCGTCGCGGAATATCCGATTTCCGTGGAAACCCTGAAGGAACGCTTCCGCGAGAGGTACGGCCTCCGCTCGATGGGCGCCGCCCAGCGCGGCCTCTTCCAGCGCGCCCTGGAGAAGACGGAATGCCATGTCGAGTTCTGCGGCTCCGACCTCCGCTTCCTCTATCCCTCGCGCGAGGAAAGCTTCTACTACCGCTTCTACCGCCTGCCCGATCCCGGGGAGGCCCGCGAGGTGACCAGCGTCAGCTACCATGAGCTCGGGAACGCGATGCGGGACATCCTCGAGGACCAGGGGAAGATGACCGCGAGCGACCTATACAAGCAGGTGTCCATCCTCTTCGGGAACAAGCTCCTGACGAGGAAGGCGGGCGAGCATCTCGAGCGCGCCCTCAGGGGGAACGCGACGAGGCTCCGCATCGAAATCGCGAAGGATATGACGGTCTCCCTCAGGGACTGAGAAAATTCTGACTATCAAGGGGGCAATGCCCCCTTTCTTGCTTTATAATCCCAGCAATGAAGCGTTTCCCTCCCTTGTTCCGGAACCTCCCCAAGGAGTTCTTCCGGGTGCTCGCCCTCGGCAACGTCGAGGAAAGCTACCGCCTGATCGCGCTGATCGACGATTACTTCGGGCCTCTCCGCTTCGACGTGGACCGCGAGGAACTCGCCGCCCACCTCGCCCAGGAGATGGCCAAGGACGTAACCGACGACTTCGAGGTCGAGGCGAGGACCCCCCTGGAGAAGGCCCGTTCCTTCCTCCGCCGGCTCGTCGACTACGGCTGGCTCGACAAGGAGGACGGCGACGGCTTCAGCGAGCGCCTTTCGAGAAGCGACGCCTTCATGAAGGTCGTTCCCGTGCTCCTCGAGATCGCCGAGGAGGAGGAAAGGAGCAACGAGTACTTCGGACTTTCCGAGGACATCTACCGCTCGCTCAAGGCCTTCGACTACGCGAAGAGCACGGCCGCCCTCGAGCAGATCCAGAGCAAATGCGCCCAGCTGTACCGCCACCTCCTTTCGATCAACAGCCAGATCCGCCGCTTCGCCGCCAAGGCCCTCGAGGAGGAAGGGAAGAGCGAGAAGGAGATCCTCGACACCCTCCTCGTCGAGTTCCAGCGCCATCCGGCGCTCCTTGCACTCAACAACCTCCAGGGCGCCCATAACCCCGAGGTCCGGCACGTGGAGATCATCCGCGCCGTCGACCATCTCAAGGAGCCCGAGATCATGGAGGGGCTCGTCTCCGACTATGTGCTGACCAAGCACCTGGAGGACGGGGAGGAGGCCCGGAAGGAGGCCCGCGAGTTCGCCGAGGGGGTGCTTTCGACCGTCCTCGACCTCTTCGAGGGGATGCCCGCGCAGATCCGCGAGATCTCCATGAGGAATACCTCCTACGTGCAGGCCACCCGCGCGATCCTCGAGTTCCGCCTCAACAACTTCCGCGACATCGAGGGCGCGCTGAACCGCTCGCTGAAGCTCCTCAGGAAGGTCGGCGAGGACGAGATCGAGACTCCCTTCGCCCCCTACCAGATGGCGACCATCGCCCCCGAGAGCATTTATAAGCCAAGGAACCTCCAGCGGAGGGCCCCGGGCGAGGTCCCCTTCGAGGAAGGGGAGATCGACGAGGAGGCCGTGCTCCGGGCCGAGCGCTTCCTCCGGGAGGAGAAGCGCTACGGGAAAAGCGCGATCCTCGCCTTCCTCGAGGCGGCGATGGACCAGGACAGCGAGCTTGCCTCCGACCTCCGCCAGGAGGGGCTCGACGGCTTCATCAAGCTTTCGCTCACCCCCTCCTACGCGCCGGAGGGCTACCGAATCGGCGCGCCGACGGGCGAGCGCTTCCCGCTCGGGGAGTTCCTCCTCGACGACTACCTTATTGAAAGGAAAGGAGACTAGATGGCCAAGACGAACGTTCTCTCCGACTTCCAGGAGAAATACGGCCTCATCGCCGGAAGCGAGTCCAAGTGCGACCGCTTCGCCAAGATCGTGCTCCGCCTCCTGAACGAGAACTTCCTCGTGCAGGACAAGCGCGGCGACCAGGACGACTACTATGTCGCGACCGGGAGCTACAAGGCGGTCATCGAGGACTTCTTCCGCTTCCTCGACATCTCCTTCCTCGTGGACCGGGAGAAGAGGATCTGCTACATCCGCGGGGATAACGAAAGAAACCGCCTCCGCCTCAGGAAGCTCGAGACGGTGCTCCTCCTCCTGTTCCGCTCCCTCGCCTACAAGGGGGAGAGGACGATCGCCAGCTATAACGCGGTCGTCGTGACCGTCGACGAGGTGCTCCGCCGCCTCCAGGAGACCGAGATCTATCCCGACGGGGTGTCGATGACGGAGTTCCGCCTCGCGATGGGGACGCTCCGCCGCTACAAGGTCATCGACTTCCAGGACGACGTGAGCAAGGGCGAGACGCAGGTCGTGATCTTCAACACGATCCTCGTGCTCGTCGATTCCAGCTCGCTCCTGGAGCTCGAGGAGCGCCTCAAGAAGTACATCGGAGGTAGCGAAGATGAAGAAGCTGTCGCGCGTCAAGCTGATTAACTGGCACCTGTTCCAGAACGAGACGATCGAGATCAAGGGGAACCTCCTGATCTCGGGGGACAACGGCTCCGGGAAGTCGACCCTCGTGGACGCGATCCACTACGTCCTTTCCGGCGGGCTCGCCCAGAGGAAGTTCAACATGGCCTCGCGGAACGGGCTTTCCGGGACGAGGAGGACGGTCGAGACATACATGAGGGCCAGGATCGGCGCCGTCGGGCGCGAGTTCCTCCGCCCCGAAGGGGACATCATCACCCACCTCGCCCTCGAGTTCGACGACGGGGATGAGAAGGTGACGCTCGGCTGCGTCCTCCAGATCACCGGAGGGGTCCTCCTTCCCGCGAAGTTCTACGAGCTCCGCGCCCCCTTCCAGGATTCCCTTTTCTTCGAGATCCAGGAGGACGGGACGAAGTCCGTCCGCGCCTTCGAGGGGCTCAGGAAGACCGCGACCGCCCTCGCCTTCCCCTTCATCCCCCTCGAGGCGAGCTCCCTTGGCGCCTCCTACGCCCAGGTGCGGCGTTCCCTCGAGCTCCCGGACGAGTACGAGACGCTTCTTTCCAGCGCCATCGCCTTCGACCCGAACGCGGACCTTCTCGAGTTCACCAACAACTTCCTCCTCCAGAAGAGGAACGTCTCCCTCGACGAGGTGAAGGAGGCCGCCAAGGCCTACCAGGACATCGCGACCCTCCTCCATCACGAGGAGGAGAAGGCGAAGGCCCTCCTCCCCCTTCTCGCCCTGAGCGAGGAGAGGGACGGCTTCCTCAAGGACGAGGACGCCCTCGAGCTCTTGTCCCTCCGGCTTGGCGTGGAGGAAGGGGAGAAGCGCCGGCGCCGCGCAGAGGAGGACCTCCAGGCCCTCCGGGAGCGCGAGCGCAAGGCCGACCAGCGGAGGCTTGAGATCAACCAGGCCCTCCAGGAGATCCGCCAGGAGCGGAGCGCCCTGGAGCACCGCGACGAGGAGGCGCAGATCGCGCGCCTCAAGGGTGATATTTCCTTACTTGAGGCCAAGATTGCGGCGCTTTCCGCGGATGACGTCTCCTTCGACTCCTCCCTTTCCGAGATGGACGAAAGGGCCGGCGAGCTCGGATTCAAGAGCAGCCTGTCCGCCCTCGGGAGGAAGAGGGAAGGGGATTCCTTCCGCAAGGCCGTCGAGTCCTACGAGGGGAACCTCGCGCTCGTGAGGAGCTCCCTCCGCGGGGAGATCGACCGCATCTCCCAGACCCGGTCGGGACTTCTTGACGAACTGAGGCTCCTTGCGCCACGCATCCAGATCCTCGAGAGCCATGAGAAGGACTTCCCCGCGGGCGTGAGCAAGCTCTACCGCCTCCTCAAGGAGCGCTTCCAGCTGGACGCCGAGTTCGCCCTGAACCCGCTTTGCGACTGCCTCGAGCTCGTCGACGAGGGCTGGGGCGAGGCCATCGAGACGCTCCTGGGGAACCGCCGCTTCGACTGCTTCCTTCCCCAGAAGTTCTACGGCGAAGCCCAGAAGGTGCTCGCCCAGAACCCCGAGCTCCGTCTTGAAGGCTCCTCGGGCATCGTCGACACCGCGACTTTGGAAGGCTCCCCCTTCAAGGTCGAAGGATCCCTCGCGGATAAGATTCGCTGCGCCGTCGACGCCTCGGGGGGCGACGAGCTCCCCTTGGTCCGCGACTACGTGGACTTCCTCCTCGGCGACATCAAGGCAGTGGACGAGCCCGCCGGCCGGGGCGAGTTCAAGTGGATCACGAAGGAGGGCCTCTACTACGACGGGGCTTCCGTCCGCTACCTCGTCCGCGAGAAGGACTTCACTCCCTATCTTGGGAAGGAGGCCATCGCCCGCCAGCTCAAGGAGATGAAGGAGCGCTACCGCGACCTGAGCGAGAGGATCCGCGAGCTGGACGAGGAGAAGGCCCCGCTGGAGGAGAAGCTCTCCCGCTCCCTCGCCCTCGACCCGATGTCTCTCAGGAGCCTGCCCCGGCACTGGGCGGAGGAAGAGGACGCCCTTCGCAAGAAGGCGGAGCTGGAGGACCGGGTGCGCGCCCTCGAGGAATCGATGGCCGCGGAGGACCTCACTGTCTTCAACAGCGCCCTCGAGGCCCTCGACGAAAGGGAGCGCGGGCTCAAGGCGGAGCTCGAGGCCCTCTTCGCCGAGCGCGACGCCATCGCCGAGGAGAGGGGGCGCCACAACCTCGCCCTCGAGCAGGCGACCAGCGACTACCAGGAAGGGAAGAAGGGCTACGACCTCTTCCTCATGGACCACTCCGACCCTCTCCTCCTCGAGCTTGCCGAGCATAAGCTCCAGGAGTACGGGAAGAACCCGTACCCCCGCATCCAGGCGGCGCGGGAGGAGAACCACCGTTCGCTCCTTGAGAGCGAGCGGAAGATCGTCCGCATCATGGGCGGCTACAACGACAAGTTCCAGCAAAACGACGTCGAGCCCGTCCTCGAGAACCTGCCGCTTTACATCGAGCGCTACCAGAAGATCGTGAAGGACTCCCTCGTCACGGCCAGGAGCCGCGCCGAGCAGGCCTCGATCACCGCGGCCGAGAACTTCAAGACCGGCTTCCTCGTCGGCCTCCGGAGCAACATCGAGCAGGCTTCCCTCCAGATCGAGAAGCTGAACCGTACCCTCAGGAAGCACCCCTTCGGCTCGGCCCGCTCCATCTACCGCTTCCTCGTGAAGCCGACGGGGGATCCCGAGCTCCGGAAGATCTACGACATCGCCGTGAACACGAGCGAGGACTACTACCAGGGGGACCTCCTGAGCTCGCTTCTCTCGGGAGAGAACCGCTCGACGATGGACTACCTCTTCCGCATCCTCGCGAGCGAGAACCCCGCCGAGTCGAGCGCCGAGACGATCGAGCGCTTCTGCGACTACCGGAACTACCTGAGCTACGACATCGTCGAGACGACGCCCGACGGGCAGGAGAAGCGCTACAGCGACAACGTCCGCGCCCGCTCCGGCGGCGAGACCCAGACCCCCTTCTACGTCCTCATCGCCGCGAGCTTCGACAGCGCCTTCGAGCTGAAGAAGCGCGGCGGGTCCTCCCCTTGCGAGATCGTGATGCTGGACGAGGCGTTCAACAACATGGACTCCGACCGCATCGAGGACATGATGGAGTTCTACCGCTCCCTCGACATCCAGCTTCTCGTCTCCGTCCCGACCTCGCGCTTCAGCTACCTCGCCGACCACATCGACAGCACCCTCGTCCTCGTGAGCCGGAACGAGCGCCTCACCTGCTACCAGGGGGAGCGCATCCGGAAGGCGGAAGGGGCGGGGGCGGCCTCCGAGTAGCCCCCTGCTGCACTCCTCATCGGGCGGTCCCTCAAGGGGCCGCCTTTTCCTTTGGTCCCTGGACTTCCGAGACGGATGTCCCAATCTTCAACATTGACTAGCCCGCCTTTTGCTCCTGTGCTACACTTCCCCCCGCACGGAGGCATACCCAAGAGGCCGAAGGGGGCAGGTTGCTAACCTGTTAGATCGGGTTTCCCGGTGCTCGAGTTCGAATCTCGATGCCTCCGCCAGAGCGACATGGGCGGCCCAAGCGGGCCGCCTTTCCATAGTGGGGTCTTGCCAAGAGGAGGAGAATGGCCTTATGAACGATTTGATCATCAAAGGGCGTTCCTTCAGCTCCGAACGTTCCCTGTACGCGCTGAAGGGAGCCACGGTGGACTCCTGCCGCTTCGAAGGGGAGGAGGACGGTGAGAGCGTCCTCAAGGAATGCAGGGACGTCGTTGTCTCCGGCTGCTTCTTCGACCTTCGCTACCCCTTGTGGCATGCCAAGGGGCTGGAAGCGAAAGGATGCGAGTTCGCCGGGAACGCGAGGGCGCCCCTTTGGTATTGCAGGGGGCTGAGCATCCGCGATTCCCGCCTTTCTTGCATCAAGGCCCTCAGGGAATGCGAGGACGCCTCCATCGATGGTTCCTATATCAAAAGCGACGAATTCGGGTGGAAATGCAGGGATATTGCCCTCAGGAAATCCTTCCTTGGGTCAGAGTACGCCTTCTTGGATTCGAAGGGCATCCTCCTCGAGGACGTGCATTTCGAAGGGAAGTACAGCTTCCAGTACGTGGAGGGGCTAAGGATCCGGAGGTGCTCCCTCCATACGAAGGATGCCTTCTGGCATAGCAAGGACGTGATCGTCGAGGATTCCGACGTCTTCGGCGAATACCTGGGCTGGTTCAGCGAGGGGCTCACCCTCGTCCGCTGCAGGATCAAGGGAACCCAGCCCCTTTGCTACTGCAAGGGGCTCAGGCTGATCGACTGCACGATGGAGGACTGCGACCTTTCCTTTGAATACAGCGAGGCCGACGCGGTCGTCCGCGGCAATGTCCCCTCCATCAAGAACCCGGGGAAAGGCACGATCCGGGTAGGTTCCTTGGGCGAGCTCGTCCGCGGGGACGCGGTCCATGAGGCGGATGGGCAGGTCATCGTGGATCCTGCTCTCCTCGGCCTTCCTGAGGTAGGCAGGGAAGGCGCCTAGATTCCCCAGCTCGGCCTGATTTCCTTCGCGAGCTCCCTGACGGAGTCCCGCGAGATGAGGCTAAGGAGCCGTTCCTTCGTCGTTGCCCTCTCCTCGATCCTCATGCGCCGGAGCGCATGGACGATTGCCTCCGAATTCGTTTGCCCAGGGTAATCTTCGTAGGCGGCAGGCGCTTTGTCCGCCAGGCCTTCCGCCACTTCCTGGAGATAGACCAGGAGGCACTCCCTCAGATAGATGATCATCTCCTCCTCGATCCAGTAGTGGAAGGCAGTCCCTTGGTTGGCCGCTTCGTTCTGGAGGAGGGCGGAATATAGGGGGATCCCGTCTTCCGCCATATGCCAGAGGTCGGCGAAGACGTGGTCGTAGCCGGCGGTATTCCTCGACGACTCGAGCGCGTTTCCTTCGGTAAGCGAAATTTTGTGTTTTGCCCCAGTTTCTCTAAGGATTTCCTTGTCGATCATTAGAATTTCTTTATCTAGTTCCACTACCGTTATCGAAGAAACGAGGGGGTTTTGCTCGGCCATGAGGGGGAAGTAGAGAAGCCCGCCCCCAAAGACCAGGACATTGCCCGACATTTCCCTTAGGTGGCGGTCCATCGTGTTAATTTCGTGAGGGATGATGCTCATCCAAATGGTTGAGTCCCGCTTATCCAAGAGGGCAGGGAAAGGAAACTCCTCTCGGAAATAGCCGATGCTCATTTTCGTCCTGGCCAAGTTCGCGCCGTCGCTTTCCGCTTCCTTGAAAACGAAAGGCTCAAAGGGTCGGTAGCTTGTCCATTCAAGAAAGCCAAGCCGGTCTCTATTTTCCAGAAATAGCTGATAGATTCGATTGTTTTTATAGGTGTCCGCAGAAAGTTCCTTGGCGTTGATCGAGGCTAGCTGAGCGCGGGTCCTTGGCTCTAGCAAAAGGGAATTGACCTTGTCGGCCTCCATCACGCATGTCTCTTGCTGGCGAATCAGGCCTGAGAGGGCGCGGAGGACTTCCTCGTTCATTCGCCCCTGTTCAGCAGGTAGGTCAATCCGTAGTACCGGTAGTCGTAGAGGGTCCGGAGATAGCTTTCCTCCTGCGCGAGGTTGAGGTTGCAGACGGTGTTGTGGTTGGCGATCGCGTTTTCCACGAAGATCTCAGTCAGAATGTCCAGCCTCTCCTCGTCAATGGCAGGGTGGATTTTGTGGATGATGTCCGAGACCTTGCCCCAGAGGACTTTCATGATTTCCTTCGCCTCTTCCTTATGGCGGCGGTAGTAGTCGCTCCTCATGAAGTTCGCCACGTACCGGCATGCGAGGGGGTTTTCCGCCGCGCCGATGCAATGTTCCCGGAAGACGCGGAAGGATTCTTCGTCCCCGTTCTCGTCGGGCATGACGAAGTCGATGGGGGTTAGGCTCCAGGCTTCGGCGAAGACGGCAAGGAGAAGCTTCGCCTTCGTGCCGAAGTGGGCGAATATCGTGGGCTCGCTGATCTTGAGCCTTGAGGCAATCTTCTTCGTCGAAAGCACGGATAGCCCGCTTTCGTAGGAAAGGACCATCACCTCGTGGATGATGTTCTGGTCCAGGTTCTTGATCCTTGGTCTTGCCATATTCGTTTTCCTGTTGACTAAGTTATTTAATAGATAGAGGTTTGTGTCAAGCGAATTTATGAAGGTTGTCATCAAAACGAACATGTGCATGCTCTACCGGGCAAGCGGCGAGATCCTGGTCCAATCGAGGACGAAGGCGGACTGGCCTGGGCTAACGTTTCCCGGCGGCCATGTCGAACTTGGCGAGAGGGAGGAAGATTCCTGCTGCAGGGAGATGAGGGAGGAAACCGGCCTCTCCCCGGTCGCCCTTGAGTGCCTTGGCGATTTTGTTTGGGATTGGGAAGCAATCCACAGGGCCCGACTATTCCGGAGCGATCGCTGGGAGGGGGAGCTTCATGGAAGCGGCGAGGGGCTGGTGTTCTGGTGCCCGGTGGAGCGTCTCAGAGAGCACCCTTTTTCCGATGATTTCGACAAGATCCTCCTCAGGATGTGCAAGGGACTTCCCTTCGAGGACAGAGTCAGGAGGATCCTTTAGTCCATCTCCGGGTCGATCTCTCGCTGGAACGCCTTTGGGTCGATCTTCCCGATGAACGTTCGGGGGAGCCGTTCCACGACGAGGATGCGCTCGGGCGTGTAGCTGGGAGCTAGCTCCTTCGCGATCTTTGAGAGTATCTCGGAGCGGACATCGTCCTTGGTCCTTCCTGTCCTATGGAGGGACACGGCAAGGCGAAAGACATGGCCCTTCATCTTGTGGGGGACGCCGTAGCAGAAGGCTTCCTTGACATCGGGCACTTCCTCGGCGATGCGCTCCACGTCGCTCGGGCAATGCGTCTCGCCCCCGATCTTCACCACCCTCTTTATGCGGTTCTTGAAATGGAGGAATCCCTCCTCGTCCTTGAACCCGTAGTCGCCCGTGCGGAAGTAGAGGGTGCCGCCCAGCTCGATCCGGGAGGAGGCGTTCAGCTCGGGGGACATGAGGTAGCCGCTCATGACGGTCGGGCCGCCGATGAGGATTTCTCCCGCCTTCCCCGGCTCGGCGAGCCCCATCGTGTCGAGGTCGAGGATTCCGTCCTTGATGTCGGGGAAGGCTTTTCCTATGGAGCCCTCCTTATGGAAGAAGCGGCAGTTGACGTGGGTGACGGTAGTCTCCGTCATCCCGTAGCCTTCGTATAGCCTCGCCTCAGTGCCGTGCGCCTTCATCGCGTCGTTCCACCTGTCGAGGAGCGACTCCGGGCAAGTGTCGCCGCCCACCCACGCGACGATCTGCTTCCTGAGCCACGGGCCGTAGAAGGAGTCGCGGGAAAGAAGGGCGCTATATAGGGCGGGGACGCCGATGATGGTTGTCGCGTGCCCCCTCCGGATATGGCGGATCGCCTCCTTGGTGTTGAACTTGAGCATGAGGGTGGTGCTCGCCCCGTGGGAAAGAGGGGTATGCACGCCCATGCATAGCCCGAAGGTATGGAAGAGCGGGATCGCCGTGAGCATGTGGATCGACCGGACGTCTTCGCGGATGAGGTCGTATCCCTGGGAGGCGGTGTAGTTGATCGCCCTGTTGGAAAGGCGCGCGACCTTGGGCTCGCCGTTGGTGCCTCCGGTGTTCAGGAAGACGCAGTCGTCCTCCGGCAGGACGTTCCCGGGCCGTGCCTCTTTCTCAGGAAGCGCATGGTAGGGAAGGCATTCCTCCTTGCCGCCCATCGATTGAATGGCAAGGGATTTGAAAGGATTTCTTCCGCGATAGGGGTTGATCGAGACGACGGGGAGGCTGGATGGGAGCGCCTTCCGGAACATGTTCGCGTTGTTCCTCAGCGCGAAGAGCGCCTTGACCTCGATCTTCCTTAGGAAGCCCGCCATTCCTTCCGGGGGAGTGAGGGGATGGATGTTGTAGGAACAGGCCCCTAGGTAGTTGATCGCGTAGAAGAGGAAGACGGATTCCGGGCAGTTGGGAAGGGCGACGGCGACCACGTCTCCCGCGCGCACGTTGAGCGCGCTCAGCTTGCGCGCCGCCTCCATGATTCCCCTGCGCACCCTCCTGTAGTTCATTACGGTGCTCTCGAAACGGATGCATTCGTTCCGGGGGTGGCGGTCCGCCATGAGGAGGAACTGGTCATAGGGGGAATTGATCTTCATCGGAGGGCCTCAGATATTGAGCGTGTAGCCGGAAAGCAGCATCAGGACGGCGAGAAGGGCGTATATCACGGGGATGTGCGCGCAGTAGATGAGGAGCGTGTGCCTCCCGAGGAAGGCGATGGGCTTCCCCCATGCGGTGGGGAAGGATGCGGGAAGGCGGCTCTTCCTGTCTTTGTAGGCGAGCTTGCCCACCGTCGCGCCGAGGAAGAGGATCGCGCTTAGCCGCGTCGTCGAGAAATAGTCGCTTCCCGTCCGCCGGATCCCGAGTATGCAGAGCCAAAGGTTCTTCCACTGGGCCGGATCCCCGAGGTTGACGTTCTGGCTCCCGGTCTCGATCCGAAGCCACTCCGTGATCCCGGTGAGGAAGACGAGGAAGATGGCGACGCCGAAGGTAACCCTCCAGTCGGGGAAGAAGCGGTCGACCAGCGCGTATATGGCGAGCGAGAGGGCGATCACGTGGAGGATCCCAAGATATATGTGGGCGCCGATGCGGAAGAGGAAGTTCGCCCCTTCGACGACGTAGGTCAGTCCAAGCGCGATGATCCCGAGCTCGGCCGCCCTTCTCCCGTTGGAGCGGCTGAAGGAGCAGGAGATCCCGGAAAGGAAGACGAAGAGGCCGGAGAAGAAGAACTCGAGGAAATAGAGGCTCCCTCCCAGGATGAGGGACCCGACCGTGTCGAAGAGGGCGCGCATGTCGTGCACCCATTCAGGCTGGGGGGCGGCGCTTTCCCAAGAGAAAAAGCCCGAGGACTGGGTTCCCCAGGCGAAGACGAGGTGGATGAGGACCATCAGGACGATGTCCACTCCGCGCAGGAAATCGATTTCGAAGATTCGCCCCTTCGCCCCGTCGCGGGGAGGGATCGCATGGAGTATGTCGACGGTGCTCGCCTTGCGCATCGGGCCTATTCTACACATGCATGGACCTTGTTTGTCCGCGGTAGGAGGAAGAGGTCTTCTTCTTGCCTCGCTTCGCCCGAATCTTGCGGACGGCCTTCTCGTCCAGTCCTTGGACGGAAAGGTCCGCCCTGCGCCGGAGAATCCTGTGCTCGAAGGTGCAGAAGGCGCGGCGAGGCTCGCCTTCCTCCTCTTCCGTGCGGCGGAGAAGGGGGACGGCGACGAGGAATATGAGGAGCGCGGTGAAAAGAAGGGCGAAGGCGACGTCGGTCAGGAAGTGGTGGCCGTCGAGCATCCTGCCCAGGGCGGTCATCGCCCACCATAGGAGGCCGGCGGGGTAGGCCCAGGGGGCTAGGCGCCTTGTCTTTTTCCCTAAGGACAGCGGGATCGGGAGGAGGAGCGCGGCGGAGGCGCAGCAGGAATGCCCGGAAGGCCAGCTCTTGAACCAATCGGAACTAAGGTCGGAATAAAGGTCCTTGAGCCCCGAGCCCCACTCCCACCAGTCCCGGAAGTGATTGGTCCCGTATTCCTTGAGGAAGAAATAACGCGGGCGCTCGGCGACTTCCTTGGCAAGGTGGGTCATGGCGAAGGTAAGCGCGGCGACGAGGAGGAGGGCGATCCCGGCATCCAGCGACCTGCTGGGATCCACGTCCTTGAGAAGGAACCACCAAAGGAGAAGGGCGAGGTAGGCAAGGGGCACGGCGATCAGGGCTGATGCGAGAAGGCTTCCCGTGTATTCGTCCAGGGATTGGATGGCGACGAGGATGCCAAGGACCGCGGGAACAAGGAACAAAAGCGCTTTTCCCAGAAATCTAACTGCAAATTGCCTGGATTTCTTGAAGTAGTTATCCAAAAGGACGACTCCTGAGAGGGCTATGAGATATAGGGGCAAGGAGCCGATGAGTCCGAAAATGAGGGAGTAGGCGTTCTCCCCGACGTAGACCGCCTCCATGATCGGGAGGTCGAGGAAGCTCCCGATGAGAATGAGGACGAGCGCGAGGCCCGCGGAGCCCAGGGACCAGAAGCGAAGCCTGCTGCCTTCCTTTTTCGCCATGGGGCGATTATAAGGTCCCCCGCGCGTATGGGAAGGAATGGCTCGCTTTGCTAAAATCCCGCCATGCCATCCAAAAGAAAGCCTTCCGCTTCCAGGAATGAGGCCCTGGACGCCCTTGCCCTGACGATCGCGAACGACAGCTACATCCTCGAAGGGGGGACATGCGGCTGCCTCATATGCTGCGAGACCTTCCCCGCGAAGGACGTCCATGACTGGGCGGAGCACGGGGACGGGAGGCTCAGCGCCCGCTGCCCTGTATGCGGAAGCTGCTTCGTCGTCCCCTCCCGCGCCCTCGGGAACAAGAGGGAGGCCGAGCTCCTTGCGATGCAGGAATTCCTTGTCAACGAGCGTCCCATTGACGACAACCTCGGGCCCTTCCTCTTCTCCTATGTCACCTATGCCACGTCCCACAAGGCGAGCGAGGAGATGAGCCGGAAGGAGAGGACCGCGTTCCGCCATGCCCTTGAGGACCTCCTCGAGTACGGGGAGATCCCCGCCGCCAGCGGGCTCTTGCTCGAGACAATCCGCTACAGGGCGCTCCTCCGGGGGGATTTCGGCTTCCGGCGCAATGCCGGGGAGGCGGCTTCGCGGCTTGAGATCCATCCAGCCCTCTTCCTTGATCCGGACAACCTCATGCTCCTCATCTGGAGCGAGCTCGCCCGCGCCTACTGCGGCCAGGCGCCTGAGGTGAATTCCGGGGCCACCCTTCTCTACGTGACGGATGCCGTGGCGCTCAACGCTCCCTGGGCGACGCTCGCCCTCGCCTATTGCTATCACTATGGGATCGGGATGGAGGACGACAACATCGTCGCGGACGCCTCCCTCAGGGTTCAGGCCTCGGGCCTCCTTTCGATGCTCGCGGTCTTCCATGACCTCCAGCCCCTTCCTTACTTCTACCTCTTCGCCCTCTGGTTCCAGATGGCCTACGACGAGAAGGACTACTTTTCCGCCATCCTCTACGGGCTCATCGCCCTTCATTTCGACGAGGTCGCGAGGCGTCTCGAGCTCGGCTACCCGGGCATCGACTCCATCGTCAAGAAGATTGAGAAGCGCCTCCCGGAGGCAAGGGAACGCTATGGGGCCGGCCGCTTCGACTGGAGCATGCCCTTCGCCTACACGGGCTATGTCCTCGCCGATTCCCTTCTTTCCGACGATTCGGACGGTTTCCGCCTGTTCGACAAGACCCCCCACTCCATCTTCGCCAAGACGGAGCGTCCTGAATCGGACGGTTCCCTTGAGGTGACCTGCCGCTTCGAGCATTCCCCTCTTCTAGTGGACATCGAGGCCGGGAAGGTCGTCTTCGAGAAGAAGGACGGCCCTTGCGAGATCGCCTTCCGCTTCGAAGACGTGGTCGGCGTCACGATCGGGGAGAAGCCTGGCTTCGACTGCTTCGAGATCGTGACTGGAAGCGAGGGCTTCGATTCCTATTGCTTCTACCGGAACGGGGACCGCTCCGACTTCGCCCTTGTCGTCGACGTCCGCTACGAGGAGAACCCCATGAGAGGGGTCGGCGACTGATATGGGCAGGGAACTTTCCCCATCGCTCGTCCCTCTCCGCCCTTATCTCTTCAAGACCTTCCTGGCCCCTGCGCTGAAGCTTTTCGAGGTCGCCACGGAGCTGCTGACGCCCTTCCTCATCCGCTACATCATCGACGAGGGCATCGCCGAGGGGAACATGGGGCTCGCCCTGGGGCTCGGGGGAGTGATCCTCGCCTTCGCCTTCCTCGGCTTCGGGGTCACGCTTTTCGCGCAATACCTTTCCTCGAGGGTCGCGGCCGACTACGGGCACGCCCTCAAGGGAGCGATATTCCGGAAGATTTCCTCCCTCTCCGAAGGGCAGCTCTCCCGTTTCGGGAAGGACAAGGCGACCACGATCCTTTCCAGCGATTCCTTCAACATGCAGTCGGGCGTGAACATGTTCATGCGCCTCATCTTCCGCCCGCCCTTCCTTTTGATCGGCTCCTTCGCCCTTTCCTTCCTCATCGACTATCGGGCCGGACTCATCTTCGGCGCCGTCATCCTCCTTTGCGCCCTGATCTTCCTTCTCGTCATCCTCGTTTCTCCCCGGAAATACGCCTCGATCCAGGCGAATCTCGACGAGATTTCCGTACACGCGAACGACAGCCTCCGCGGCGCCCGCCACATCCGCGCCTTCAACCAGGAGGGCCTTGAGGCGGAGCGTTTCTCGAAGTCGCTAGCCTCTTACGAGAAGAAGAACATGGACATGTCGGTCTATAACGCCCTCGTCTCGCCAGGAACCTTCTTTCTCGTCGATCTCGGCATGATCCTTGTCGTCTATCTCGGAGGAGTGGCCGACGGCGGAGGCCTCCTAACGACGGGCGAGATCGTCTCCCTCATCTCCTACCTCACCCATTCCCTCCAGGCCATGGTGATGTTCTCGCGGCTCATCGTCTCCCTGAACAAGGCCATGAGCTCGAAGAAGAGGATCGACGCCTTCCTTTCCCTGAAGCCGGACATCGTGGATGGGGGAAGAAAAGAAATTCCTGCAAAATCCCTTGCCAATCTTCTGGAATTTCAAGATGTCGCCTTCTCCTTCGGCGAGAAGGGCGACAGGGAGGTCATCTCGGGGATCAGCTTTTCGCTCAAGGAAGGCGGGAGGGTCGGGCTCATCGGACCGACGGGTTCCGGGAAGAGCACCCTCCTTTCCCTGGCCCTTCGCCTCCGCGACCCATCCGCCGGGAAAGTGCTCTTCCGCGGGATCGACGAAAGGGAGCTCTCGCTTTCCGCCCTCCATGAGGCGGAAGGCTTCGTTTCCCAGAAGCCCTCCCTCTTCAAGGGAACCATCCGCTCGAACGTCCTGCTCGGAAGGCCCGGTGCCTCGGAGGAGGAAGTCATCCAGGCGCTCAAGGAAGCGGAAGCCTGGGAATACGTCTCCAAGTGGGACGATTCCCTCGATCACCCCGTCGAGGAAGGAGGGGCCAACCTCTCCGGGGGGCAAAGGCAGAGGCTTCTTATCGCCCGCGCCTTCCTACGGGGGAGCCCGCTCCTCATCCTCGACGATTCGTTGTCCGCCCTCGACTACTTGACCGAGAGGAAAATCCTCGACCGGCTGAAGGAAAAGGGGATGGGCCTCCTTCTAGTCTCCTCCCGCGTCGGCTCCCTTCGCGACATGGACGAGATCCTTTTCCTCGAGGACGGGAGGATCAGCGCGCGCGGGAAGCACGAGGAGCTTCTCGAACGTTCGGAAGGCTACCGCGAGATCTACGAGATGCAGAAAGGGTCCGTCGCATGAAGAAGCTGGATCTCAAGGGAATCAAGGACCTTTTGCCCTACCTCAAGGGAAGCAAGCGCCTCCTTTCGTGGACCATCCTTTCCGTCGTGGTTTCCACAGGAAGCAAGCTCGCCATTCCCTACGTCGCGGGGAAGGCCGTGAACGAAATCCTTGAGAAAGGCTCGCTCGCCGATCTTTCCGTCCACTTCGTCCTAATGGCCTCCTTCCTCGTCCTCGGCGCCTTGTTCGGCTACCTCTTCCAGTACCTCACGTCCCTCATCGGGCAGAAGGTCATCCGCCAGGCCCGCTCCCTCCTTTATGAAAGCCTCCTCCTCTGCCCTATCCGCACGATCGACGAGTCCTCCAAGGGCGACTTCGTCAACCGGATGCTCGTGGACGTGGAGAACATCCAGACAGGGCTTGTCGCCGGGCTCGCCTCCTTCCTCGAGGGCGTCGTGACGATCCTGGTCACGATGGGCTTCATGTTCTCCCTGAACTGGCTCCTCGCCCTCATCGTCGTGGTGCTCACTCCCGTCTCCCTCCTTGTCTCGCGCGCCATCTCCAAGTTCAACAGCAAGCACTTCAAAGGGCAGGCGAAGAGCCAGAGCGCCCTCGTGGCCTACTCGCGGGAAGGCCTTGAGAACAGCGAGACCGTCCGCGCATACGAGCTCGGGGAGGAAAGGATCGAGGAGTTCGACCGCCTCAACGAGGAGAACCGCCGGGACGCCTTCCGGGCGAACATGGGCGCCAGCGTCATCAATCCGGCGACCCGGCTCGTGAACTCCCTCATCAACGCGATCCTCATCTTCGTCGGCGCGGCGACGATCATCCTCGAGACTCCTCTGGGGATCGTCTTCCTCGTCGGCGACCTTTCCTCCTTCCTCACCTACGCGAGCAACTACATGAACCCGTTCAACGAGATCAGCAACGTCATGAGCGAGATCGACTACGCGGTGGCCTCCTTCCGCCGGGTGGACGCCCTCGTCAGGACGGCGCGCGAGAAGGAAACGGGCGAGAGCATCCTCCCCAGGGCCGGGGCGCTTTCCGCGGAAGGGGTCCGCTTCTCCTACGTGCCCGGGAAGGAAGTCATCCGCGGATTCTCCCTCGCCCCCTCCGAAGGGAAGAGGATCGCCCTCGTCGGGCCGACCGGCTGCGGGAAGACGACCCTCATCAACCTGATCCTGCGCTTCTACGACCCGGATTCCGGCGCCTTCCTTCTGAACGGATCCCCGATCACTTCCTATAAGAGGAGCGACGTCCGGCGGAAGGTCGGGATGGTCCTCCAGGATTCCTGGATCTTCCAGGGGACGGTCAGGGAGAACATCGCCTACGGGAAGCCGGACGCCACCCTCGAGGAGGTGGAGGAGGCCGCGCGGCGCGCCCAGGCCTCTTCCTTCATCGAGCGCCTCCCGAAGGGCTACGACACCCTGATCGGGGAAGGAAGCGCCCTCTCCAAGGGGGAGAGGCAGCTCATCTCCGTGGCGCGCGTCCTCCTTCTTTCCCCTGAGATCGTCATCCTCGACGAGGCCACGAGCAACATCGACATGAGGACGGAGGCGCTCCTCGGGAGAAGCTTCCGCGCCCTTATGGAAGGGAAGGCCTCGATCGTCGTCGCCCACAGGCTTTCGACGATCGTCGAAAGCGACCTGATCATCGTCCTGAAGGACGGGGAGATCATCGAGCAGGGCACCCACAGGGAGCTCATGGCCAGGGGCGGCTTCTACCACAGCCTCTATAGCGCGCAGTTCGAGTAGCCAGCTCTCCCCGAGCATGAAAAAAGAGGCCTCCTTCGCGGAAGCCTCTTTTCGGCTGGCCAGGCTAGTTCTTGCGGATGCTCTTGCCGGAAGGGTTCTGGTCCGGGAGGCGCAGGAAGGGGATGGCCAGAGAGCAGGCGGCGGCAAGGAAGGAGAAGACGGCGACGCAGATGGGGCCTGCCCCGATGCTCGTCTTGCCGGTCTGCTGGAGGTAGATGTCGACGACGCCCTGGTTGGCGAGGAGGTAGAAGTCGGTGGTGAAGAGAAAGGCGACCGCCACGGCGACGTAGAGGACCGCGTTCACGATGGAGAGGATCCTCTTGGCCTTCTCGTTGAGGAAGGCGGCGACGAGCGAGGAGACGAAGGCGAGGCAGAGCACCGCCATCGCGATGACGAGCGGGACGACGATCGCGTAGCCGCTCCTGGCGCTCGGGAACATGATGGCGAAGAGGTTGCCGCGCACGCTGATCTGCTCTTCGGTGAAGGCGGCGGCGAAGAGGCAGAAGAAGGCGATCGCTCCGCCGAGGGCGCCGATGAGGCTGAGGATACGGGTAGTCTGGTTCTTTTTCATAGGTCTTTTCCCAACGGCGGTAAATATACGCTCCCCCCTTTGGGGCATCAATACGCGCTTGCCCCTACGCGCGGGAGCATACTTGCGCGATAATCTCGCCATGAAGAAAGCGGTCCGCCACATCCTTCCCGTCGCCGTGCTCGCCCTCATCTCCTGCGGGACCGGGGCCGACGGGAGCCTTGGGAAGGGAATCTACAAGGTTCAGTTCTTCGACGACGCCCCGGGGGAGCCGCAGCTCGTCGCCTATAGCTACGTCGTGGAGGGGCGGGACGCCCTGGACACGATCCGCTACGTAGGGGATACGCAGTACGACTACCAGTCTCGTTCGGGAAAACGGCCTGAAACACCTGGGAACTACAAGGTTTTCGATAAATGGGCAGGGACCTATACGATTGATTCCTCCTTTTCTTCCTCCTCTTCCATGGCGTCTTCCCTCGACGGGGAGCCCGTCGACCTCACGAACGTGCGGGCGGACTGCGACGTCTACGCGACCTTCCGGGAGGAGAGCTATTCGATCGTCTTCTCCCAAAGCGACCGCGGGGAGACGATTCGCGACGAGTCCGGGGAACCCGTCACCATGTCCCTTTCCTACGGGGATCCCTGGGACCCGGACTTTCTTCTCGATGGGACGAAGGAGGACTACGCGCCCTACGGGATGGAGGAATCCTACCTCGGACATAACTTCGGGTCTCTCGTGGACGCGCTTGAATCCGGAGTCGAACTCAGGGCCGTCGACTCCCTCCTTGAGTCCGCCACATGGCATTCGGGGGAGGGGGAACCCGCTCTTTCCTCTTGTCCGGAAGGTTCCTTCTTCCTAGGACTTCCCGCGGAGGATGAGGCGAACCCCACGAGCGACGACTACCCTCTCTATTTCCGGTACCTCGATGAGTTCTACCTTCTTGGGAGCATGGGGCAGGCCGCCTTCGTCGACCTCCAGACCCTCTACTTCCGCGAGGCCAGGGACTTCCCGGTCTACGTCTATGAGGACGAGACGCTCTCGAATTGCCTGGGGACTCTCTACGTGACCTACACCGAGGCCCTTGGCTCAGAGGCTTCCGATGGCGGGTGGAGGCTTTTCGTCGGCGAAAGCGAAATCCTCGGCGAAGGGGCCACCGGCGTGAAGGCCCGGTATTTCGACTATGTCGAGGGAGGCGATAACTCCGTCCCTGGCGTGCCGGGCGCTGAAATCCAGGCGAAGGACGTCGCCGAGAACTACCGCGGGCAGGACGCGGAGCTTCTCCACGTCATGGGCGCGATCAAGGCCTGGTTCGTCTACTGATCCTATATCGCGAGATAGACGGCGAGCTTCCTAAGGGCATCGTGACGATGGGAGACGCGGTTCTTTTCCTCATCCGTGGCAAGGCCGAACATAAGCGGTCCCTCATCCGACTGGAAGATGGGATCGAACCCGAATCCGTTCCTGCCCTGGGGGGCCTCAAGGAGCCTTCCCTTGCATTCGCCCTCGAAATAAAGGGGGCGCGCGCCTTTCTTCTCGAGATAGCAGATGGTGCAGGCGAAGCGCGCCCTCAAGGACCCCGCTTCCTTCCCCATCCTCACCAAGGAGGACTGCGCCTCCCCGTAATCCTTGAACATGTCGGCGAACCTGCTCGACCATAGCCCAGGGAATCCAAGGAGAGATTCCACCTCGAGCCCCGAGTCGTCCGCGAGGACCGCCATTTTCACCATTTCGGAAAGCGCGCGCGCCTTGATAAGCGAGTTCTCCCTGTAGTTCCTCCCTGATTCCTCGGGGTCGCAGACGATCCCGAGGTCCTTGGGGCATAGTACGATGAAGCCGAGGGGCGATAGCATCTCGCGGTATTCGCGTAGCTTGTGGGGGTTGTTCGTCGCCAGCGCGATTTCTTCCCTTAGGAATTCCATTGCTTCTGGATTCTAGGAATTCCTGCCTCTCCGGGCAACTTGGGGAGGAGGCGGAATTGCGTTCTCCCTCGATTCTTAATTTTGTGTTTTACTTCCCGCTCGCGAAGAGTAAGACTTTAGCGCCTTCCATAAGGAGGACGAGCTGATGCCAAACGCCGCCGTGATCTTCTTCTCCCACCGGGCGGAAACCTATGACCCGGAACGCGCCCCCACCACCTTGACGAAAGGGTATGCCGAGATCGTCGCCCGACGCATCGCCGCGGCGATCGAGGCGCCGACCTTTCAGGTCATTCCCGAGAGGGACTATAGCCGCGACTACGCTTCCTGCATGGCGCAGGCCAAGCGGGACAAGGAGGAAGGCGTCTTCCCGGAGCTCCTCTACGACATGGACCCGATCGATTTCAAGTCCGTCGTCCTGGTCTACCCGAACTGGTTCGGAAGCTGCCCCATGCCCATGTTTACCTACCTGTCGCACCATAGCTTCGAAGGGAAGAAGGTGATCCCCGTCTGCGTCCATGACGGGAAGGGGATCGGGCAGACGGAAAAGCACCTCAAGGCCGCTCTTCCTGGGGCGAGGCTCTTGAAGGGAATCTCCGTTCCTGGGAAAGATTTCCCCAGCAGGGAGCAGGAACTTCTCTCCTCCGTCAAGGAAGCGCTTGCCGCGCCTCTTCCTGAAGAATAGAGGGGAGACATAACAAAAATGCCCGGCAGAAGCCGGGTATTTTCTTAGATTCCTGGAGCGGGCGACGGGAATCGAACCCGCATAGCCACCTTGGAAGGGTGGTGTTCTTCCACTGAACTACGCCCGCGCGCTGGCGGACCATACGGGATTCGAACCCGTGATCTCCTCCGTGACAGGGAGGCATGTTAGGCCGCTACACCAATGGTCCAGCGGGCGTATTTAATCACAAACTCCGTGAGTGAAGAAGAAAAATCCATATCCCCGCGAGCATCGGGTTCTCGAGATAATGTCCCTATGAAATACAGGACTCTTGGACGGACTGGCCTGAGCGTGAGCGAAATCGGGCTTGGGTGCGAAGGCTTTAACGAGCTTCCCGAGGAAGAGGGGCGCGCCCTTCTTCGCAAGGCGATCGAGGCGGGCGTCAACTTCATCGACATGTATTCTCCCAATCCCGCGATGCATAAGGCGATCGCCCCTGTCTTGAGGGAGCATCCCGAGGTCATCGTCCAGGCTCACCTATGCACGGTGTGGAAGGACGGGCAGTACAAGGCGACGAGGGACCTTCGGGAAGTGAAGTCCGGTTTCGAGGCCTATCTGGATCACTTCGGCGTCGCTTCTTTCCCGATAGGCATGATCCACTATGTGGATAGCCTTTCCACATGGGCGGAAATAGAGAGGAACGGGATCCTCGGGTACGCCATGGAACTTAGGAGAAGGGGGACGATCGGCGCCATCGGCTTCTCCTCCCATAATCCCGAGGTCGCCCTCGCGGCAATCAGGACGGGCTTTATCGATGTCCTCATGTTCTCGGTCAATCCTTGCTACGACCTCATGCCTCCGTCGGAGGACGTGGACGATCTCTTCGATCGCTCCAAGTACGAAGGCGGCTTCCTGAACCTCGATCCCCAGCGCGAGGCCTTGTATGAGGAATGCGCGAGGAAAGGCGTGGGCATCGACGTCATGAAGGCCTTCGGCGGGGGAGAGCTTCTTTCGGACAAGTCGCCCGCTGGGGTCGCCCTAAGCCCGGCCCAGTGCATCGCCTATGCCTTGGATAGGCCGGGCGTCGCCTCCATCATGAGCGGCGTCCATTCCGAAAAGGAACTCATGGATTCCCTCGCCTTCGAGGATGCAGGGGAAGAGGAAAGGGACTACGCGTCCGCCCTCCGTTCCTTTCCGCGCTTGAACTGGAAGGGACGCTGCATGTACTGCGGGCACTGCGCCCCCTGCCCCAAGGGCATCAAGGTCGCGGAGGTCACGCGCTTCCTGAACCTTGCCAAGGCCGAGGGCGGGCTCCCGGAGACCGTGAGGGAGCATTACCTCGCCCTCGAGCATCGCGCCGGGGAGTGCATCGGGTGCGGGGCGTGCGCCAAAAGGTGCCCGTTCGGGGTCGATGCCCCGGGTAACATGAAAGAGGCGCTCGCCCTCTTCGGGAAATAGCTAGCGCTCCGGGAACTTCTTCCGGTAGAGCGCAAGACCGCGCTGGATCGCCTTCCTGGCATCCTCCGGGCCGAGATAGCCCTCGACGAGGGTCGTCTTGCCGTGCTCCAGCTCCTTGTACACCTGGAAGAAGTGGCGGAGTTCTTCCTCCACGTGGCTCGGCAGCTCTTCGATGGACGTGAATGAGCCATAGAAGGGATCCTTCTCGGGAACCGCGATGATCTTCTCGTCCACCCTGCCCCCGTCCTTCATCTCCAGGAGCCCGATCGCGCGGCATTCGACCAAGGCCATCGGGATGATGGGGCCGCTGGATATGACCAGGACGTCCAAAGGGTCCCCGTCGTCGGCCCACGTCTTCGGGATGAAGCCGTAGTTATGCGGGTAGTGGGTCGATGTGCTGAGGAAGCGGTCGAGGACGAGCGCGCCGGTCTCATGGTCGATCTCGTACTTCGACGAAGTCCCGGCGGAGATCTCGATCGCCGCGAAGAACCGCTCGGGGCTTTGCCTCTCGCTTGGAAGGGAATGGATAAGGTTCATGCGTTTATCCTAGCAAATCCACGGGCCGATATGAAAAAAGAAGGGGCGAACCCCTTCCTAGAGTCGGCAGAAGCGGACCAGGGAGTCGTAAGGCCTATAGCCTGCCGTCTGCTCGACCGTCTTTCCCTCTTCGATCAGGACGAGCGTCGGGATCGAGAACACCTGGTACTCGCTCGCGGCCTGGGGCACCTGGTCGGTGTCGACCTTGAGGACCTTGATCTCGGGATGCTCCTCCGCAAGACGCTCGACGAGAGGGGAAAGCATGCGGCAGGGGCCGCACCAGGTGGCGAAGAAGTCGACGAGGACCTTGCCGGAGGCGATCTCCTCGTGGAACTCCTGGATGGTCTTGATGTGCTTGATCATGTTGGCTCCTCCTTGCTAAAGGATCATAAGGCCGAAGGCGAGGGCGAGGATAGCGATATGCACAGGGTAGTAGAGGTAGTTGAAATATCGCCACCACTTCTTGTCGTAGCCCCTTGTCCCGTCATAGGGAATGACGAGGAAGAGCGAGAGGAACCCGTACGTCTGGAGTCCCATCGACAGGGGGTCTGGGATCGGGGCGAGGCGATGGACGGCCCATAGGAGGAGCGTCGCCAGAAGGAACAGGAGCGAGGAGATGATGTTCTGGAGCCGCTGGGGCGCGGGGGAAACCCCCTTCTCCTCCTCCCCTTCTTCCGGAAGCGCGCTCTTCCGGTGGATGAAGCCGGCAAGCCTCGGCCCATAGAAGAAGGCGAGGAATCCAAGGAGAGCGTAGAGGGAATAGGAGCTTCTCACAAAGGGCGGGAAGTACTCCGTCCATGTGATGAGGTAGCCTTCCATCCCTTCCGCGAATCCCGCCGCATAGCTGAGGATGATCCAGCCGAGAGGGAGGAGCGAAAGCGCCTTGGCCCACCATTCCTTCCGCTCGAGGAGATAGACGAAAAGCGCGCAAAGGATGAGGTCGGTGAAGGGCTGGGGCATGCTCAGGTAGCGGGTCGACGGCACGAGGTAGAGCCCGAGCTCCACCAGGAAGACCGCTCCCCAGAGGAGGCCTAGGCGCAGGAGGTAGTTCCCCCGGTCATGGGTCTTGCGCATCCCTTCCGCCAGCATGAAAAGGAAGAGGGGCATCGCCAGGCGCCCGACGCAGCGGAACCAGAACCCGACGTTGTCAGGGAGGCTCCCGTCGGCAAAGGCAGGGTCGCCCTGGAGGAAGACCCCGACGTGGTCGATGGTCATGAAGAGGAGGCCGGCGACCTTGAGCCAGAACTCGGAAAGGCTGGGTTTCTTCATATCAGGCGAAGATCCCGATCAGGTTCATGGCCATCGCGAGGGCGTTATAAGTCGCGTGGGCGATGTAGGAGCCCCCGATCCCGGAATGGTCGTAGGCCGCGCAAAGGGCGGCGCCCCCCAAGGCGTACACAGGGAAGTTCAGCCATTCGTTCGCCGAACCAAGGTCATGCATGTGGACGAGGGCGAAGAGGATCGTCCCGAGGACGTAGGCAAGGATCGGGTTCGCTCTTTTGAGGAAGGTGAAAAGGCCGAGGCGGTACATCGCCTCCTCGGCGATCGGAACGACGAAGACCGTCATGAGGAAAACGAGGGCGGGGAAGTCCTTCGTCATGAGGTCGTTCGTCTCCTGGTTCTGGCTCGGGGCCGCCCAAATGGAAAGAAAGGAGGTAAGCGCCAAGCTTAATAAGAAGAGACCAATGCCAAAGGCAAAACCCAGCAAAACCCTCTTCGAACGAAAGGTTTTTAGAATGCTAGGCCAGTCCTTCCAGAGGAAAGCGACGAGAATGAGGATGAAGATCGCATAAGAAGAATAGTTTACGAAGGCGAGGGCGCTGCTGCTGGAGAGGTATTTGGAAAGGCTCTCCGAAAGCGAGGCCCCCGTGAGGCCTCCCTCCCAAAGGACGCTTTCGGCAAAGGCGGTCGCCGCCAGGCTCACGACCAGCGAGATGAACGTGAGGAGGACATAGCCCGCCAGCCAAAGCGAGAGCTCCTTGCCCGCCCCAAGCGGCGTAAGGAAACGGAAGGAACGCGTGCAGGGCGTTTCCCCGAAGTCATGGCCGCAGCGCGGGCATCTCGAGCCCGCAGGATCGCTTGATGCCTCGCATTCAGGGCACTGATGGGGCTTGAATCCGTCAAGCCAGCGCTTCGCCCAATCCCATTGCATGGCGGATATTGTCGCACGCAAGGCGCTTATCCTGCTAGGATAAGAGACATGGATTTCGAGAGCGTCTCCGCAACCGTCCAGGACTACCTTCCCCTCGGGCTCATCCTTCTTTTCGCACTTCTGGTCGTCTGCGTCCTTTATTCCGCCTTCCGCGGCTTCTTCCGGGGGTGGCGCTACGGGACCTACCACCTCGTCATGACCGTCGGCTTCGCGCTCCTCGCCGTCTTCACCCTTCGCCCCTTGGTGGACTACGTCGGCAGCTTCGACCTCTCCGGTTTCGGCCTTGAACCTATCAGCATTCCTCTCGAAGATGTGACCATCGTCATCCCGTGGTCGAATCTTTCCGCGATGATTCGCGAGGGCGTCACGAGGGTCTACATGGCCCTGGGTACCAGCCTCGATCCCTCGGAGCTTGCCGCGATCGCGGAGAACTTCTCCTTCTCCCTCATCGCCGTCGCCCTCCTCTTCGTCGAGGGCGTCCTCCTCATCACCGTCTGGGCCTTCCTTTGCTGGCTCCTCTGGCACCTCGTCGTGAAGCGGATCTTCATCCGGAAGAGGAAGGTCCTGACTCCGGAGAAGTTCCAGGAACGGAGGCGCTACTACAAGAAAAGGTCGCTCTGGCGTCTTCGTCCCGACGGGAAGTACGAGGTGATGCATAGGAAGGCGACCTACCGCAAGGGCAGGTTCGTCTCTTTCCTCGAAGGCGGGGTCTGCGGCCTCGTTTCCCTTTGCCTCATCGTCTTCCCCCTGAGCTCCATGTTCAACGCGCTGGCCCGGGGCTGGGAAAGCGCCTCCCCTAGCGAGGAGGAGGCCGAGCTTCTCAAGGAAAACGAGATGTTCCAGACGATCGACGGCTTCCTCGACGTCTATCAGGAGAGCATCTTCGCCCAGGCCTTCTTCTCCTGGAGCAAGGACGCGAACGGGGTCACCATCGACACGCAGCTGGTGGACTATTTCGCCACGATGGGCCACGAAGGCTCGGTGAGCTTCCTTTCGGAACTGCCGGCCTGGGGGAATATGTTCTCCCTGGTGGTCCAGAGCGGCCTCGTGCCTGAGGACGGCGGTGCCATCGACTACCTTTCCGCGATGTCCTCCGTCTTCCTGCCCGACATGATCCGCTCGCTCGGGAACTCGGGCCTCGTGACGACGCTCCTCCCGACCGCCTTGAGCCTCGTGACCCACCTCGAGGGCGTGAGCGATTACCTGCTCACCGACGCGGGCATCGACTTCCGCTCCTTCGACTACAAGGTGACGTTCGAAGCCGCCGCCGACATTTTTTCCGCTGTCCAGGAATCTGGCTTCTTCGATGACATTGACTTCGAAGGGGAAGGGGCCGGCGAAGCGATGGTGGACCAGGCTCTCAACGGCGAGTTCGAAGCCGTCCTGGACGAGGCCATCACCTCCCTTTCCGGGGAAGACCTCGAGTTCGTGAACGACCTTCTCGCCACCGTGGCATACGTCCTTGCCGCCGAGGAATGGGCCTCCCCCGAGGAAGATGCCTACGGGGAGATCGGCCTCATCGACTTCCTCCCTCCCTTCGATGAGCCCGACCTCGATGGGAACGGCATTCCCGACGCCGTGCCCGCGGAGTTCTTCGAGATCGACTGGGGGAACGAGCTCAGCCTTCTCTACACGAACCTTGTCAGGGTGAACGCCCTTGAGCCGGGGCTTGTCCTCGACCTGCTTTTCCCTGAAGGCGAGGAAGCGGAGGAGGGGACGGTAGGACAGGAGGACCCCGCCCTTCCCGACGAGGGAGAGGCAGGCTTCGACTTTGCCGGGACCGCGATCGACCTCATCGCCGACCATAGCGAGGAGATGATTTCCATCGTCGCCGGGGCGAACGAGGAGGAGGCTTCTTCCTCCCTCCTGGGCTCCGAGCTCCTCTGCCGCGGGATGCCAAAGGTCCTCGAGATGCTCGAGAAGACCGTGAACGAATCCGTGGAAGGCGCCGAGGCCGATCTTTCCTCGGCGATCGCCACCCTCCGTCCGCAGGAAGGGGAAGAGGACCTCGCCCCGTCCATGAAAAGGATCCAGGACGAGATGCGGAACCTCCTTTCCATCGTCGACGCCTTCTGCCAGGTTCCCGAAGGGAGGGCCTTCCTGAAGGATATGGAAGCCCAGCCCGGCCTCTATGTGGATCCGGAAGGAAGCCTCCTCGGGGTCGAGGAAGGGCTCCTTGACGCCTTGGACGCCGCGCTCGTCGAGATGGATCGCTCCCTCATCGCCACGGAAGTGCTCTCCTCCTCCTTCGACGGGATGCTTTCGGGCGAGGATTCGCCCCTTGCTTCCCTCGGCTTCCGCGCCGGGATCGACCTCGACGTGGATAACCTCGGGACGGAGCTCTCGAAGATCGTCGCCGCCTATCGCGATTCCCAGGGGCTCGTCTCCTATCTCATGGGGATGGGGTCCATGAAGCTTTCCAGCGCCGGGCAGACGAGCGCGGTCTTCCGGAGGCTTGCCTCCTACGGGGACGAGTTCCGCGCGCTCCTTTCCGCGATCGTCTCCTCGCCGATCCTGAACCCCTCGATGGAGGCGGAAGGAAAGGTTCTCGCCAACCAGAACATCGCCGGGCTCCTCGAGACCTTCCTCGCCCCCTTGCTCGGGGACGCGGTGAAGGAGGCCTCCGCCATCCTGGAGGACCCCGCCTTCGACATCGCCGGCGAGCTTTCCTCCATCGTTGGGGTCATCGAGGAGCTGGACCGCCAGGACGCCCTCATGGTCATCATGTCCGGGACGGGGATCGGCGACTACGCGACACTTTCCTTCGAGGAGCTGTTCGCTTCCTTGGGCGAAAGCAAGATCCTTTCCCTCGCGGTCACGTCCTTCCTCGACGACAACGTGCTCGCCGGGACCTTCCTCGAGGGACGCGCCTCCTTCGCGAATATCGAGGAATGGTCCAAGGAGGGCTTTGCGCTCGACCAGGCCATGGACGGGGCGCGCTACCTTTCCAACCTCGACTCCATCGACTACTTCAACAGCGATCCCGAGGCGGTCCGCCTCCTTGTGGGCGGCCTCAGCCAGACGAGCCTCTTCGACGTCGACGGGGAGTACGGCTTCTCGCGCTTCCTCGCCGAGGAGATGATCCGTTGCTTCTCGGACATGGACGTAGGCCTCATCCCGTCCCTCTTCGCGGACGCCGACCCGGCGATCGGCGAGGACGGGAATCCCGTCTATACCTTCGAGACGTTCCGCGCGAGCGTCGAGTCCCTGACCAGGGAGGAGTGGCCTGCGGAAGCCGAGACCCTCGGCGACGTCCTCTACTGCATGGAGCAGGCCGCCTCGATGACCTTCTTCGTCGACGGGAGCAACCTGACCTTCGTGAACATCGACTTCGTGGAGCGCGCCCTCCGCCTCGTCCTCCATTCCAAGGCCTTCGGCCCGGCGATGGTCCCGAACTTCTTCGAACAGTTCGCCAAGGCGATGGGGGATGGAGGTTTCGAGGGGTTCGAGCATTCCAGGACCGACCTTCTCGTCGGGGACTACCGGGATCCCGAGCACCTTTCCTTCGTCGAGAAGGAGTGCGACATCCTCGTGAGCATGATCCGCTGCCTCGTCGATCCGGTGTATGGATTCGTATCCGAGGGCGGGTCGCTTGAGAACCGCCTCACCCAGGACTACTTCGTGGAGCATCCCGAGATCGCCGTGGGGCTCGTCCGCTATAACGCGAGGCCGCTTCTTTCCGCCATGGGAGGAAGCGAGGTCTTCCATTGCGAGGAGGACGTGCTCGCGGGCAGGACGACCCCCTACGCTTCCTTCTCCGCCTCCTTGGAGGAGGCCCTCCTCTCCTTCGCGCCTTCGCCCGACGATCTTCCCGAGGACGTCGGGGACTACGTGGAGCAGATCCCGGAGGACGTCTGGGACACGATCGAGGAGATGTTCCCGGACATCGAGCTGCCCGACTGGCTTCGTCCCGGGCAGGGGGCATGAGCCTCCTTCCTGTCTCGGAAGGACGGGGCGAGATTTCGGTCCTTCGCTCGCGGTTCCTCGCGCGCCTTCTTCCAATCCAAGGTGAGGAGGAGGCGCTTTCCTTTCTCGCCGAGGAACGGTCGAGGAACCCAGGGGCGAGGCACCTCGCCTACGCCTTCCGCGTCGGGAGCCTGGAGAGGGCTTCCGACGACGGGGAGCCCAGGGGGAGCGCTGGAGCCCCTCTCCTCAGCCTTCTCCGCGGAAAGGACGTCGACGGGGGGCTTCTCATGGTCACCCGCTATTTCGGCGGTACCCTCCTTGGGGCCGGGCGGCTCATGCACGCCTATGAAGAAAGCGGCCGCCTTGCCTTGGAAAACGCGCGGTTCGGGAAGGCGGAGAAGGGGATTGAGTGCGAGATGATGGGGAACTACAAGGATTTCGCCGAGATCGAGGCCTTGGCACGCTCCCGCGGAATTTATATCGAGGGACTGGAGTTCGGCATGTCCGTGCGCTTCCTCCTTCGCGGAAGCGCTACAATTCTCCCGGCGTTCCTCGAAGGGATCCGCCTCCCTTCCCTGAAGCGCCTTGGGGATAGGGCGGTCGCCCTCGTGGAGGAAATCAGATGATCGAAGACAGGGAATATCGCGCGAGGAGGGAACGCCTCCTCAGCCTTCTGGGGGAGGAAAGCGCCCTTCTCCTTTTCGCCGGCGAGGCGAGGAAGAGCTCCGCGGACGACACCTACCCCTTCGAGCCGAACCGGAACTTCCTCTACCTGACCGGCATCCGGCAGGAAGGGAGCGCCCTCTTCCTCGTCAAGGAAGGCGGGGAAGGGAAGGAATACCTCTTTCTCCCTCCCGCGGACAAGGCCAAGGAGAAATGGTACGGGCGGAGGCTTTCCCCTGAGGAAGGAGCGCGCATCAGCGGCATCCTCAACGTCATGTCCACGACGACTCTCGAGGCCTTCGTCGAAGGAACCCTCGACCCCTCGATGGAAGAGTTCGGGGACGTCGACACCCTGTATCTCGACCTGGAGCCTGAGCTGAAGATCGCCCCGATGACTTCGACGAGGGAGCTTTCCGCAGGACTCAAGGGGAAGTTCCCGCGCCTTTCCATCGTCGACTGCCAGAGCCTCTTGACCGCCCTCCGGCTCAGGAAGAGCGGCGCCGAGGCCGACGAGCTGAGGAAAGCGATCGACATCACGAACAGGGGCATCCTCCGCGTCGCCTCCCTCATCCGCCCGGGCCGGAAGGAATGGGAGCTCGCGGACGCCTTCCTCCATGAGATCAACGACCTTTCCGGGCACCAGGGGCTGAGCTTCAACACCATCATGGCCTCGGGGCGGAACGCGACCATCCTCCACTACCCCGACCCCTTGGGCGAGCTCAAGGGAGAAGACCTCCTCCTCATGGACCTCGGGGCGAGGTTCAACTACTACAACGCGGATATCTCGCGGACGTTCCCCGTCTCCGGGAAGTTCGAGGGGGTGAGGAAGGAGCTCTACTCCATCGTCCTGGAGGCCAACAAGATGATCATCAGGAAGGCAAGGCCGGGGCTCACCCTCAGGGAATTGAACCAGATGGTCATCGATTTCTATGGGGAGGCGCTCGTGAGCCGCGGGTTCCTTTCCTCGAAAGAGCAGGTGTCTGACGTCTACTTCCATAGCGTCTCCCACTTCATCGGGCTCGATACCCATGATCCATACGTCCCGGCGGAGGAAGGGCTCAGCTACCGCGACGTCCCCCTCGAGCCAGGGGCGATCATCTCCGACGAGCCGGGGCTATATTTCGCCGATCTCGGGATCGGCATCCGCATCGAGGACGACCTCCTTATCACCGAGGAAGGCTGCGAGAACCTCTCCGAAGGCATCATTAAGGAAATTCCGGACATCGAGCGCTTGATGGCGAGCCGCCTCCAATAGGGCGATGTAAAATCAGGCGTGGCCATGAGAAGTCCCGCCATCTTGCTGCCGAAGGCGTCCTCTGACGTCGCTTTCGGCGTGAGCCGATACGGAGGAAGAGGCCTGTTCCTGCCTATGAAGGTCAGGCTCTTCGCAGTCATTCGCGCCTTCCTTCGCGGGCTGGCGTGGACCGGGGTGATTGGTTATTCATTGGGTCAAAATAATCGATGGGGACGGGAAGGATTTGGGGTATCTGCAAATTCTGGATTCCCTTTGATGGAGGAAGCAGAGCCTATGGTTCTTGTTACCTCCGGCTTTCTGAGGGCCAAGGAATTTGAAAGAGGGGGTCTGAGGCATGGATGAAACTCGCTACTCGTTTCCTTTGAAAGGGGCAAGGCCAGGGAGCGCTGTCACCTTGGTCGTTCCTTTCGGCGAGAAGGCGTTCTGGATCCGCTATGGGACGATGCATCCCGAATATGACATAGAGGTGAAGACTGCCCGTGAGATCGAGGGGAACTACCGTTACCTTGCCGCCCCCAACCTTGTCGCGCGCGTTCTCAAGGATTCCTTGGAAGCCAAGAGGACGGACCTTTCCGGGAACATCCAGACGCTCCGCTATCTCGATGCCAAGAAGATCGTCGAGATCCTCAGGATTCCCTTTGGGCAATCGAATGTGGATGGAGGAGGGGACAAGGAGCCTTCCTGCCTTTCCTTGTTCGGCCTTGCCGGAAAGCAGAGGCAGTACCTGGAGGAAGGGCTCCTCGAGGAGAATCTCGACCCGGATTTCGATGTGCGGGGAAGGACCGTCCTCGTCGCCCCTTCCGAGCTCCTCCGCTTCTCGAAGGCGCTGGAGCATTCATCCTACGGGAACGTGGCGTCGCTTCCCCTTTCCTACCCTGCTTCTGGAGATGCCCCGGAAGCACCCCGGCTTTTCGTCCGTCCCTTTCCAGACCGGATGGACGAAGTGCACTGGACGCTGAACGAAATCGGGAGGCTGTTGTCCCAGCATGTTGATGCCGGGACCATCTTCGTCCATGGCGCGGACGAGGAAGCCGCCCGCCTTCTTGATGACCTAGGGACCTACTACGGGATTCCCGTTGAAAGGGAGGATCTTTCGCCCTTGTCCTCCTATCCGATCTACCAGGATTTCCTCCGTTTGCTCGAAAAGGGAGCAAGCCCCTCCCAGGCCCTGGAGGAACTAGGGAAGAACGAGAAACGCGCTGGGACGATCCTTGGTTCCGCGCTCATGGCGCAATTGGGGGAGCTAATCCGGGATTTTGGAAGAATTTCAAGCATTCCGTCCGAGATTCACGAGGTTTTCCGCGACATCGGCTCCTCGATCGCCCTTAGCAGAGGCCCGAAGTACAAAAGCGGGATCTCTCTCCTGAAGGAACCTTCCGCTCCTCCGGGATCCCATGTATTCCTCATTTCCTGCGACCTGAGGTCCTGCCCTCGCGTCCATCCTCGCGGAGGGCTCCTTTCCGAGGAGGAGAAAGCGCGCCTTTCCATGATGGGCGCGGAGGAAGAGGACCAGGAATGGCTCTCCCGCCTCCTAGCCCTGAAGGAAAGGGGCGACATCGCGGGGGCAAGCTACGCCCAGCGCTCGGAGGCAGGGGCGGGCTTCTGCACGACGCTCTTCCCCGAGCTTCCTTCGAGGAAAGGCGAAGGGAAGGCCGAGCACGTCACCATCGTCGAGCGTTCCCTCGCAGGACTCAGGTTCCGCTACCATGCCCTTCTGGACGAGTACGTGCGCTTCGGATACGAGAGCAAGGAGCTTGCCGCCTATCGGCAGCCGGTCCTCCCGACGCAAGAAGATTTCGATCGGGCTGACTTCGACGGCGACTACCTGGAGGAGGATATCTCCTTCTCGGATTACAAATACGAGGAAGCGGTCGCCATGCCGATGGACAAGGCACAGGGGAAGCGCGTGCCCGTCAATCTCGTGAAGGAGAGCAAGCTCACCGAGCTCCTCTACCCCCTCTTCGACATCAAGCTTCTCCCGCTTGTCCCGTGCACCGGATCCCAAGGCTTGGAGAATCCCTATGGTAGGCCCCTCAGCCCAAGCGCGCTTGAGGATTACTACTCCTGCCCTTTCCTGTTCTTCGCCAAGAACGTGCTTCGGCTCGATCCCTTCGAGTCGAGCTTCTATCTCAGCTTCGGGAACATCGTGCATGCCGTGTTCGAAAGGCTGGGGCTTTCCTATGAGGGGGGCGCTTCCTTCGACTTCGGGAAGGCCTGGGATTGCGCGCTTTCGGAGGAGACGAGGAAAAGGGAGGAAGAGGGCGCCCCTTTGAGCGCGCTCGACCGGCTCCTCCTCCGCATCGAGAAGGAACATGTCGAGTGCATCGTCCGCGGGTATCGCGACTACTACGACCATCTGGCATCCCACGGGCTCCACATCTCAAGCGAAGGCTCGTTCGAGATCTCCCCTTCTCCCGAGGAGGGAGGCTTCGCCCTCAAGGGAAGGTTCGACGCGGTCCTCTCCGTCTCGGGGCAGGACGGGACGAAGGATTTCGTCGTCGTGGACTATAAGACGGGCGAATATACCTTCTCGCTGGATCGCTACAAGGCAGGCCTTTCCCTCCAGCTTCCGATCTATGCCTACTGGGGGAAGAAGGACGGGGAGGTGATTCGCGAGGACAACGAGAGATCCCGCGTCCTTTCTCCCGACGACCGTTTGCTCGGGATGTTCATCGCCCACGTCTACGACAAGGAGTTCCCGCGAGAGGCAAAGGGAGAAAGCGCCGCCTACGAGGAAGTCTCGAAGAAGCTGAAGTTCCAGGGACCCTTCGACCCCGCCATCCTGGGCTCGCCTTTCGTGCTCGGGAAAGGGTCGGCCACCTGGATCGCCGGCATCAAGCCCACGAACAAGAAAGAGAAGGCGGCAGGTGCCCCGGACTGGAAGATCGCAAGCCCAGGGGAAGCCGATCTTTCTCCCGACCAGATCGACGCTCTCGCAAGCCCCGCGGGGATCGTGGAGGAGGGAGGAAGCTACCTCCCCTCTGTCCCCGAGGTCGCCGGGCTCGCCGAGGCCCTCATCTCCGGATGGGCGTTCCCCATCGCCCCGCTCTGCCTCAACATCGACGCGATCGAGGACAAGCTCGCCTCGGGCGACACGCTCGACGATGACGACGATGATTCGGAGGAAGAGGAGGGGGAGAGCTCTTCCTCGGAAACGGGCAAGAAAGGAAGGAAGGCGCTCGTTTATTCCGCCTGCAAGGATTGCTCCTTCCAGGACGTCTGCTACGTGAGAAGGGACTATTTCCGGCGCTTCGGCCCGGACTTCCAGAAGAAGGACTTCCGCCAGGGAAGCGGCAAGATCGAAGTGAGAGGAGGGGACGAAGATGCCTGATCGCAAGAAGGACAGCCCCAATCCGCAGCAGGAAAGGGCCATTGAAAGCGACGCCAACGAGATCCTCCTCTCCGCAGGCGCAGGCTCGGGGAAGACCTTCGTCCTCCAGTCGAGGATCTCGCGCCTCGTCGACCCTGCCTGGGAAGGGAGGGCGGAGCTTTCGGAGCTCTTGGTCCTGACCTTCACCAACGCCGCCGCGGCGAGCATGAAGAACAAGATCCGGAAGGCCTTTCGCGAGAAGGCCCAGGAAAACCCCGGCTTCAAGGAACTCGAGCACCAGCTGGACTCGGCCGACGTCACGACCTTCGACGCCTTCGCCCTGGACCTCGTCCAGCGCTACCGCCCCCTCCTTGGGCTCTCGCCCAACCTTTCCATCGGGGACGGGGCCGTCCTTTCCGGGACCGAGGAGGACTTCCTCGAGGAGATGCTCGATGAACGCTACGAGAGGATCCTCGGGATGCTGGAGGAAGGCCGCCCTCTCTCCGAGAAGGACTCCCTCCTCTACTCGTATCTCAGGAACTACTGCCACCGTTCCGACGAGCCCCTCAGGAACGCCGTCAAGGACATCCTCTCATCCGCCGACCGGAGCGAGGACCCGGAAGGGTGGATCTCCGACCTTCCCGGGAAGCTGAGGGAGGAGGGGTTCCTCCGCCAGGAGTTCGACCGCATGAGGGAGGACATCCTTTCCGCGGTCGCGCAGGCCCGGGACATGGTGTCCCTTTATGACGTAGATGAAGTCGGGAATCCTGCGCTAGCCAGGCAGGATGAGGAGGTCCTCGACTCCCTTGAGAAGGCCCTTGGCGCGCTTCCCCCCGGGTCCTGCCCCTTGGACCCCCTCCTTTCTGCGAACTTCGCGCGCGCAGGCGGCTCGCTTGCCCTTCCTAAGGATGCCAAGCTTGCAAGAGCATGGAGAGACAAGGCGAAGGCGCTTGTAAACGGTAAGGCCTATTCGTGCTGGACGAAGAGCCAGAAGGCTTCCGAAGCCGGGAAGAGCCCTGAGGAGATCGTGCGGGACGACCTGGAGAAGCGTCTTTCTCCCTACGCGGAGATGCTCTCGGAGATCGCCCTGGGGCTTTGGAAGAGGATGGACGAGTTCAAGCGCCAGAACGGCGTCTTCGGGTTCGGGGACATCTTCCGGCTCGCCCTGCGCGCCCTCGAGCTTCCGCGCGCCAGGGAAGAGCTGGGGAAGTGCGGCTACCGCCACATCCTCGTGGACGAGTGCCAGGACAACAACGACCTCCAGTACGTCCTTGTCGACCGCCTCCGTTCCATCTGCCCGGAGTGCAGCCTCTTCATGGTGGGGGACGTCAAGCAGTCCATCTATCGCTTCCGGAAGGCGAATCCTGACCTATTTGTCGCACGGGAAAACGAATTCCGGGAAAAAGGAGTGGGAAGCGAAGTGATTTCGATGCCCACGAACTATAGGAGCACCCCGGAGGTAATCGCCGGGGTCAACGATATCTTCGGCACTCTCATGGAACGCTCCTTCGGCGGCGTCGACTATGACGAAAGCCAGGCGATGAAGGCCGCGAGCAAGAGCGTAGGCGAGCCAGGCTACGAGCTGCTCCTCGTCCCGAAGCCCCCCAAGGACGGGGGACGCGGGGACAAGGAGGACAACGGCCTTTCCAAGGCGGAACGGCGCGCCCGCTACGTCGCCGCGGAAATCGCAAGGAGGCTCCAGGAGAAAGATGAGAATGGCAACCTTCTCCATAGGCCAGGGGACTTCACGATCCTCCTCCGCACGAAGAACAATTTCCTCCATTACCGCGAGGCACTTTCGCGCCTCCGGATCCCCGTCGCGATGACGACGGAGACGGACCTCAACTCCCAGGATCTCGTCATGGCCGTCTCCTCCCTCCTCAGCCTCCTCGCCTCGCTGGAGGACCTTTCCAAAGCGGGGGAGCGCGAGAAGAAGGCGATACGGGAGAGGATGAGGCACCCCTTCGCCTCCTTGTGGCGTTCCTACCTTTCCATCGAGGACCCCGAGACAGGGAAGCTCTCGCCCCTTTCCGACGACAAGGGGCTCCTTGAGACCTTGAGGGGGGACTGGTTCGATTCCCCTTTGATGGGAAGGGTGCGGAAGCTTTGGGCAAAGACCCGGGAGCTTCCGCCTGCGGAAGGCCTGGAGATCGCGGTCCGGGAGTTCCGCGTCTTCGAGGACATCCAGTACCTAGGCGACATCAAGGCGAACTACCGGAAGCTCCTCGCCCTCCGGAACTACGCCTCGACGATGGGGGCGTTGTCCCGCACCTTCATGGACTTCTGCCGCTTCATGCGCGACTCGAAGGAAGACGCCGGGCTCGTCCTTCCTTCCGACAAGGCCGACTCGGATGCGGTCAAGCTCATGACCATCCACGCCTCCAAGGGGCTCGAGTTCACCTATGTGTATCTCCCGGAGCTGGAATGGAAGAAGATGAAGGCGGAAACCTCGCTGGCCGACCACCGCCATCTCCTCTACCTCAAGGACGTGGAGTACCCCGGGACAAGGGATCCCCTCAACAAGGTGCTTGGGCGCGCGGAGAACTCCCGCGAGGGCCTGAGCGAGCTGCTCAGGCTCTTCTACGTGGCAATCACCCGCGCGGTCAGGACCTGCTCCTTCGTCCTCGACGGGGAGGAGGGCCTCCCCGAGTGCCTAGGTCGCTCCGGGCAATACATCGCCGTCGAGAAGAAGGGCAAGGAGGGGGAGGACGAGATTGCCATACGGAAGATCGCCTCCTTCGCCGACATGCTCCTCGCCTCGACCATCCGCACGGACGGAGCGAAGGGATTCCGGCTCCCCGAGGCACGCCTCCTTGTCCCTTCTGGGCCATACCAGCCAGAGGGGGACGGAAGCGAGGATGCCGTCACCATCGTCCTGGAGCCTCTTGCCGGCGTAAGCCTTGCCAAGAGGGGCCTTCCGAAGGCCCGCCCGAGCAAGCCTCTCGGGGAGGCGCCCGACCCTGCGCGGCTGCTGTTCGGGACGAAGATCCATAGGGCGCTCGAGATTTCCGACATCAAGGCGGGAATCCCCTCTCCTTTCCTGCCAAAGGGGAAGGGCGGTCCCTTTGATCTGGAAAAGGCCGTGAGAAGGGTCCTAGATTGCCCCTTGATGAGGGAAATCCGAGAATTCGACAAGGTTCTGAAGGAATATCCTTATATCGACGAGGAAGATGGCACGAGCGGAAGGATGGACCTCGTGGCCATCCGGGGGGATGAGGCCATCATCGTCGACTACAAGACCTACTCCATCGACGACCCCCTATACGACGGGCAGCTGAACGCCTACCGCGAGCATCTCCGGATTGCCTTCCCCGGACTCAGGGAAGTCCGCTGCTACCTCCTGAGCCTCCTGGATCCCCGGAAGGCGCGGGAGGTGAAGGAGGAGGTTCCCTCGGGCGGAGAACCCGCCTAAGGCATATACTCTTGGCGTGGAAGAGAAGGAGATGTTCCAGCGCTTCCTCGCCCTGGTCGAAAGCCGGCCTGGCGTAGGCAAGCACGACGCCGCCTTCCTTTTCGAATGCCTGAAGGCGGGCCTTGCGGCGGCCAAGGAGATGGACGGGAAGACGAACGCCCTCGGAGGGACCCCTCCCAACCCCCTCCTCCTCAGCCTCTACCTTCTGAACGAGCATGACTTCTATCTGAAGGTGCACCCCGACCAAAAGGAGGAGGAGGTCACGAAGGACGAGCGCTACCAGAGCCTCCTCGTTTCCGTTTCCCTCGACAAGTACCTCACCATCGAGAGGCTTTCCCCGAAGGAGAGCACCTTCAGCAACCGCTTCCGTCCGGAAATCAGCACCCTGAACCTATATCTTTCCTTCCTCCTCGGGATGCTCCAGCGCTACAAGCAGGGCGATCCCCGGGAGACCCTCGTCGTCGACATGCTCGTGAAGGCCTTCTCGATGGCGAGGTGCGTCCTCGTCCTCCTTACGAGCGGCTTCGAGACGGAGGCCTTCTCCACCTGGCGGACCCTCCACGAGAACGAATGCGTGCTCCTCGTGCTCCTGAAAGGAGGGAAGGACGCCCTCGACAGCTACCTCAGGCACATGCGCTACGCCCTCGCCTTCCGCGGAGAGATCAAGGACAAGGAGGAGACCGACCGCGTCTTCCAGTCGATCAAGGAAGGGATGCGCGCGCACGGGCTGAAGAGCAAGGACATGAAGCGCTTCATCGAGTACGGCTGGATGATGGACCTCCCCTTCGCGAAGGAGGACGAGGGCTTCAAGCTGAACTTCAGGGACGGGGTCGAGCGCCTTGCCGGGCTTGGCTCCCTCAGGAAGGAATACGAGACGAGCAGCGAGATCGCCCATAGCTCGCCCCTCCTGATCTATTCGAACAAGGGCTACTTCTTCATCAAGGCGCTCCTGAACCTTTACTCCTCCTTCTTCCGCCTGGAGAAGGTGTTCTCGGGGCTATATCTCCCGCAGGCCGGGGAAGCGGAAAGGGAACGCTACCTGGCGATGCGCGGGCTCTATCGCTCGGAGCTTCTGGCCGTCGAGAAATACGTCGCCGAGGAAGCCGGGAGGAGAAGCAAGAAAGGGGACGCCCGCTGAGGCGCCCCCTTTTCCCTCATCACACGTCCTTGTAGCAGGACCCCCCGATGAACTCCCTCATCAGGGAGTTGCTCGGGACCCAGTCGTCCTCGAGGTCGAGGAAGTACTTGAGCATGCGGATGAGGCGCTGGGCCACCATGAAGTGCGGGCTCTCCTTATCGATGGCAAGGAGGAGCGGCATCGCGTACTTCTTCATGACCGGGAGCTCGTAGGGAAGGTAGGAGTTATAGACGAAGTCCGCCTTCTCCTGGTGGGCGTAGATCCAGCGGAACTCGCCCGCGCGGACGCTCGGCCACATGGAGAAGGTCTCTTCCGCGGGGGCGTTCCGGAACTTCCTGTCGCGGACAAGGCGGCGGAGAAGCCGCAGGTCGGTCAAGGACACCGGGTTATGGTCGTCCAGGTTGATCTGGGCCTGGGGGGAGATGAAGATCTTGAACTTGTCGCTCTTGGGAATGGAAGGCGTGAGCGCGTCGTTGAGCGCATGGATGCCCTCGATGATGATCGGCTGCGCCGAGTCGATGCGGAGCCTTCTTCCGAACACCTGCTTTCCGATGGTGAAGTCGAAGCGCGGGAGGTCGACCTCCTCGCCGGAGATGAGGGCGAGCATGTCCTCGTTGAAGCGCTCGATGTCGAGCGCCCCGATGTTCTCGAGGTCAGGCTTCCCGTCCGGCCCCAGGGGCGCTTCCTCCCGGGGGAGGTAGTAGTCGTCGATGGAGATGCGGATGGGCGAGATCCCGCGGGAGAGGAGCTCGATCCTCAGGCGGTTGGCGAACGTCGTCTTCCCGGAGGAGGAAGGCCCGGCGATGCAGATGAGGCGAACGTCCTCGATGTCGTCCTCTATGAGCTGGCCGAGCTCGCATAGCATCCTGTTGTGGCGGGCCTCGCATAGGTTGATGAACTCCACGGGCCCGGCAGACTCGATCTTGCCGTTGATCTTCCCGACCGTGTCGGCGGAGATGATCTTCGCCCAGTCGTGGGATTCCTTGAGGGTCCTCATGAAGGTCGGGGCGTCCTCGAACTCCGGGATCTTTCCTTCGCATTCCGCGCGGGGGTACTGCAGCATGAAGCCGGGGGCGTAGAGGCGGAGCTTGTATTCCTTGAGGTAGCCGGTCGAGGGGACGAGGTGGCTGTACATGTAGTTCAGGTAGTCCCCGCAGCGGTAGAAGTGGACCGTCTTCTCGGGACGGTAGCGGAGGAGCGCCTTCTTGTCCTCGAAGTTGCAGCGGTCATAGATCTTCTCGGCCTCCTCGTTCGGGACGACGATGCGTTCGAAGGGGAGGTCCTGCTCCACGAGCCGCTCCAGCTCCTGGCTGATGCGGATGTACATGTTGGTGTTCGCTTTCGCCTTCGGATCGAGAAGATGGATCGAGATGCTCCTCGAGACGTTGTAGGCGAAGCGGATGGGAAGGTCCGGGTAGACGTTATGGAAGGCCATCGCCACAAGGTAGCGGAGCGAGGCCTCGTATATCTTCATCGCCTCGATCGATGAGCAGTCGAGGAACTCGATGTCCGCGTCGTAGTACACCTCGTAGTCGAGATCGCGCACCCGGTTGTTCACCTTGGCGGCGATGAAACGCTTTGCTTTTCGTTCTTCTTCCGAAAGCAACTGCAAAAGCGCCGTCTTTTTTTCGATTCTTGATGTGATTCCGTTGATCTTGACGTTGAATGGCATCGCAAACCTCCTTTTCGGGGCGACACGTGATGATATCAGCATATGGATATCCTGCAAGCGCTTACACATTTACTATGCCTGAGATAGGGTTTGGGGGTAAAATTCCAGCGATGCGCTGGAAGAAGTGGAACGAGCTGGAGGCAGGGGGGAAGACATTCCGGATCCTCCTTGCGATCGCCGTCTTCGGCTTCCTTCTCCTTGCCCCTCTTTTCCTTCTCCACGACGAGAACGGGACTTATGGCGTCTACCCGCTCGGATGGCTCCTCGGCTCCTTTGCGGAACTCCTGGGCTTCCTTTCGATGAAGGCGATGGTTTCCTCGCTCGGCAAGGACGGGAAGGGAGTCCTGAGCGTCTATCTCGGGGCTTCGCTCCGGTTCGTGCTCTTCGCCGCGGTCCTTCTCGTCAGCGCCATCTGCACGTTCCGTCCCGATTGGTTCGGGGGGTTCGACGTCTTTTCCTTCTACACTTGCTTCGCCGCCATCCTCCCCTTCCCCATCGTCACCTGGCTCATGCACTACCTCGAGGGCAGGGGAGGGAAGATCTTCCGCAAGAACCCGGCATCGGAAGCCCCTGAGAAGAAGGACGAGCCGAGCTCGGAGGTGAAAGAATGACCTTCGAAGAGCGGATCGCGTCCATGATGGACTGGAACCTCGACGCGAACCTATATAGCTCTCTCCTTTGCATGCTCCTGGTCCTGCTCCTCGGCGGGATCGTCGGCTACAAGGCCCATAAGGCCCTCAAGGAAGGGGACCTGGAGAAGGCCGAGCACGGGATCCTTCTCATGGGCACCTGGCTCCTGGAAGGGATCGAAGGCTTCTCCGCCGAGCGGATGGGGGAGGAGTACGGCAGGAAGTGGGAGCCTTATCTCTTCGGGCTCACCTGCTACCTTTTCGTCGCCTTCAACTGGGGGCTCCTCGGGCTTCCGACGATCGTCGACTGGATCGCCGCCCCCCTTTCCCTGGCCCTCGTGATGTTCGTCCTCATCCAGTACCAGGGGATCCGCACGAACCGCTGGGGCTATTTCCACCGCTACGTCGAGCCGATCAAGATCTGGCTCCCCATCAACCTCATCACCTGCTGGACCCCCATCATCTCGACGACCATGAGGATGCTGGGGAACTGCCTGGCCGGGACCGTCATCATCGCCCTCGTCCAATGGGCGCTGGGGGCCGCCTCTGGCGGTCTCCTCGATCTCGTCGGGGGGCTCACGACCGCCGCCCATCTCAACTACCAGCCCTTCTGGGACCAGAACCAGAGCTACGTCTGGACCGAAATCTTCCTCGCCCCCTTCGCGATGGGGGTGCTGAACCTTTACTTCAGCCTCTTCAGCGGCTACGTCCAGACGCTCGTCTTCGTGAACCTCAACGCCCTTTGGATCGGCGCGGAGGTCCCGCAGCCGGAGGAAGAGATCCCGGTCCTCGGGATCCGCCCGGTTCCGCAAGTTTCCTAGGCTTTCCAATGATTGAGTTAAGGAGGTAATACCATGGACATCAATCTCGGACTCATCGCCATCGCCTGCTCGATCTGCGTGGCGTTCGGCTGCCTCTCCGCGATCGGGGAGGGCATCATCTGCGCCCACGCCCTCGACGGCATGGCCAGGAACCCGGACATGCAGAAGAAGCTGCAGTCCTCGATGATGATCGCCGTCGCCCTCGACGAGTCGACCGCCATCTACTGCCTGATCATGGCGATCCTCATCCTCTTCGTCCTCGGCGGCCGCGCTTAGGAGAGGCGGATGACGCTCTTCGTCAACGACACGCCGTTCACGCCGGAGGACTTCCTCAACAAGCTCATACCGAACTTCTGGAGCCTCCTGATCAACCTTCTCGCGCTCATCGTCTTTTTCGTCGCGCTCTACTTCATCGCCTACAAGCCTCTCCGGAGGCTCGTGGACGCCAGGCGCGCCAAGATGAGGGGCGAGCGCGAGGAAGGCGAAAGGCTTCTTGAGGAAGGAAGGCGGCGCGAGGAGGAGACGAGAACGATCGTCGGCGAGGCCGAGAAACGCTCTTCCGAGATCCTGAAAGCCTCCGAGGAGGAGGGGGAGAGGATCCGGGCGGAACGGGTGCTCCTTGCGGAGGAAGACATCGCGGAACGGGAGAAGGCCCAGAAGGAACGGATCCGCCAGGAGGAGGAGCGCTTGCGCGCCCGCCTTCGCGAGGAGACCGTCGACCTCGCCCTCCGCATGTCCGAGAAGCTCCTTGGCGAGAAAATGGACGAGGAAAAGGACCGCGCCCTCCTCGAGGGCTTCGCCAAGGAAATCCAGGAGGAGCGAAAGGATGGCTGACCTCGGGAAGTCCTACGGGGAAGCCCTCTTCCTTCTTGAGGAAGGGAAGGACATCGAGGAAGAGCTCCGCCTTGCCCTCGCTGCGCTAAGAGGCGTCCCTGGCCTGGAGGCGGTCCTCATGTCTCCCAGGATCGAAGGGGAAGAGCGCGCCGCCCTTGCAAGGAAGGCGTTCCATGAGGTCAAGGACCAGCACCTGCTGTCCCTTCTCCTTCTCTTGTCCAAGAAACGGAAAATCTCTCTTTTGCCAAAGGTTTGCGAAGGATATCTCCTTCTTCTCGACAAAAAGAACGGCACGGAGCGCGGCATCGTCCATAGCGTCCGCCCGCTTTCGGCGGAAGAAATCCGCCGCCTTGAGAAGGCTCTTGCATGCGAGAAGGGGACAAGGGTGCGCCTTGAGAACCGGATCGACGAGAGCCTCATCGGCGGGGTGAGCGTCACCTTGGGAGACAGGCATTATGACGGATCCATAAAGGGGAGGGCCCGCTCTCTCCGCGAGGCTTTGATGAAGGGAGCATAGGTATGGCGAAGAAAGAGAACCTTGCCGAGATCCTCCGGCGGGAAATCGAGGAGTACGAAGGGAAGGTCGAGTCCAGCGAGGAAGGGACGGTCATCTCCGTCGGGGACGGGATCGCCCGCGTCTATGGCCTTTCCGAGGCGATGCTCGGCGAGCTCATCCTTTTTTCCAGCGGGGCCGAAGGCCTCGTGATGAACCTTGACGAGGAAGAGCTGGGCATCGCCCTCCTCGCCAACGGGGACGGAGTCAGGGAAGGGGATGCCGCCAGAAGGACGAGGCGCATCATCGAGGTGCCGGTCGGGGACGCGCTCCTCGGGAGGGTCGTCACCCCCCTTGGGGAGCCCTTGGACGGAGGCGCGAGGATCGAGACGGGGAAGACCCGCCCCGTCGAGCGGATCGCCCCGGGCGTCATGACGAGGAAGTCCGTCGACACCCCCCTTCATACCGGCATCAAGTCCATCGATTCAATGATTCCGATCGGGCGGGGGCAGCGCGAGCTCATCATTGGCGACCGCCAGACCGGCAAGACGGCGATCGCCATCGACGCGATCCTTTCCCAGAAGGGCCAGGGGGTGAAGTGCATCTACGTGGCCATCGGCCAGAAGGACAGCAGCGTCGCCGACCTCGTCGACCTCCTCCGCAAGGAAGGGGCGATGGACTACACGCTCGTCGTGGACGCTCCTGCCTCCAAGAGCGCCCCGATCCTCTACATCGCCCCCTTCGCCGGGATGGCGATGGCCGAGGAGTGGCTTGAAAAAGGGGAAGACGTCCTCATCGTCTTCGACGACCTTTCCAAGCACGCGGTGAGCTACCGCGCGCTTTCCCTTCTCCTTAGGAGGGCGCCTGGGCGCGAGGCCTATCCCGGGGACATCTTCTACCTCCATTCCCGCCTCCTGGAGAGGGCGTGCCGCCTGGACGAGGCGCATGGGGGAGGCTCCATAACAGCGCTTCCGATCGTCGAGACCCAGGCGGGCGACATCAGTGCCTATATACCGACGAACATCATCTCGATCACGGACGGCCAGATTTTCCTCGATTCCTCCGGGTTCGCCTCCGGGCAGCGCCCGGCGATCGACGCGGGGCTTTCCGTCTCGCGCGTGGGCTCGAGCGCCCAGCATCCGGCGATGAAGAAGGTTTCGCGGAGCCTCAAGATGACGATCGCCACCTACAGGGAGAACCTGAGCTTCGCCCAGTTCGGGAGCGACCTCGACGAATCCACCAAGAAGATCCTCCTCCACGGGGACCGCGCGATGGAGGCGCTCCGGCAGGTGAACGGGAAGCCCCTCTCCGAGCCCGAGGAGGTACTGAGCCTCTTCGCCCTCCAGGAGGGCTATCTCGATTCCCTTCCCAAGGAAAGGGTGCGCCCCTTCCTGAGGGAGATGCTCGGGGAATTCCGGAGGAAGCACGCGCCCCTTATGGAAACCCTCTTCGAGAAAGGCGACTTCGACGAGGGGATGGAGGAAGAGATGAGGAAGGAAATCCTCGCGCTTCTCGCCAGGGAGGAGGACCGATAGGAAATGGCTTCCTCCCTCCCGAGGATTCGCGCGCGGATCCGCTCGATCCGAAGCACGGGAAAGCTCACCAAGGCGATGGAGCTCATCGCCGGGGCGAGGTCCCGGCGCCTTGAGCGCGAGCTAAGGGGCGAAGAAGAGGCGGTCGCCCTGTATCGGAAGGCCCTCGTCCTTCTCAAGGAAAAGGCAGGGGAAGAAGAGGAAGCGGAACGGGAAGGCGGGAGGCTCCTCCTCGTCGCCGGCCCTTCATTGGGGCTTTCGGGAGGCTACCCTTCGAAAGCCATCGAGGCCCTTAGGAAGGAAGGGGAGGACGCAACCATCATGGCCTTCGGGACGAGGCTTCCCCCAAGGATAGCGGAGGAAGGCTTCCCCGTCCTCGAGACTCCCCTCGAGGCGAGTCCGCTGGAAGGGGAGGGCGCCGCCCTCATCGCGGATGCCCTTCTTTCCTGGTTTGAGGAAGGGAAGTACTCCAGCATCGATTTCCTATACGGAAACCCCGTCAATTCTCTGATATTCAACTTCAAGACGGCGAGGCTCCTTCCTCTTTCCGACCTTGGGGACGAGGGGCTTTCGTGGGCGAAGGAGAGGCCTCCCTTGATGGACGAGGACCCGAAGGCGCTCCTCAAGGCCCTCCTTCCTTCCTACATCGCCTCGATGGTCCATTACCTCGCCCGCCTCTCCTCCCTTTCCGAGAACATCTCCAGGCGAAGGGCCATGGAGGAGGCCAACGACAACGTCGAGGAGCTCCTCGACGGACTCACCCTCGCCTACAACAAGGAAAGGCAGAACGCCATCACCCAGGAAATCACCGAGGTCGTCTCGGGATCGATGGAATAAGGAGGTAGAAACATGAGCGAGAAATCATTCGGCAAGGGAACGCTCGTCAGGGCCGTGGGCCCCGTCGTGGACGTGCGCTTCCCCTTCAAGCGCCTGCCCCCGATCCTGACGGAGCTTCTCGTCGAGCTTCCGGAGGGAGGTACCCTCGCCCTCGAGACGATGCAGCACGTCGGCGACGATGTCGTCAGAACCGTCGCCCTAGGGCCCACCGACGGGCTCAGGAGAGGGCTTCCGGTCAAGGACACCGGCGGTCCTATCTCCGTCCCCGTTGGCAAGGAGACGCTCGGGCGCATGTTCAACGTCCTCGGGGACCCGATCGACGGGCTTGGGCCCGTGGAAGCTGAGCGCGCCCCCATCCACCGGAAGGCGCCCTCCTTCCAGGACCAGGTCGTGGGGAAGGAGATCCTCGAGACCGGCATCAAGGTCATCGACCTCCTCTGCCCGTACCGCAAGGGCGGGAAGGTCGGACTCTTCGGCGGCGCCGGCGTCGGCAAGACGGTGCTCATCCAGGAACTCATCTCCAACATAGCCAGCGAGCACAAGGGGATCTCGGTCTTCGCCGGCGTCGGGGAACGCTCCCGCGAAGGGAACGACCTTTACGGGGAAATGAAGCATAGCGGCGTCCTCAAGAGCACCGCGCTCGTCTTCGGGCAGATGAACGAGCCGCCGGGCGCGAGGATGAGGGCGGCCCTTTCCGCCCTCACGATGGCGGAGCACTTCCGCGACGCGGAGAAGAAGGACGTCCTTCTCTTCATCGACAACATATACCGCTTCACCCAGGCGGGGAGCGAGGTGAGCGCCCTCCTCGGGCGCATGCCCTCCGCGGTCGGCTACCAGCCGACCCTCGCCACCGAGATGGGGCAGCTCCAGGAAAGGATCACCTCTACGAAAGACGGCTCGATCACTTCCGTCCAGGCGATCTACGTCCCAGCGGACGACTTCACGGACCCCGCCCCCGCGACGACCTTCTCGCACCTCGATTCCCGCACGCTCCTGGACAGGAACACGGCGGCGCTTGGCATTTATCCCGCGGTGGATCCCCTCGAGAGCACCTCCTCGATCCTCGATCCCAAGGTCGTGGGTGAGGCCCACTACCAGGTGGCACGCGAGGTCCAGCGCATCCTCGAACGCTTCCATGAGCTCCAGGACATCATCGCGATCCTCGGGCTTGACGAGCTGAGCGAGGAAGACAGGAGGACGGTGGCCAGGGCGAGGAGGATCCGCAACTTCCTTTCCCAGCCTTTCCATGTCGCCGAATCCTTCAACGGGATGAAGGGCGTCTACGTCCCTCGCGAGGAGACCGTCCGTTCCTTCCAGGCCCTCCTTTCCGGGAAGTACGACTCCTATCCCGAGAGCGCCTTCCTCTACTGCGGCGCCATCGAGGACGTCGAGAGGAAGGCGAAGGAGATCGAAGGATGAGGGACCGCCTCCCGGTCCGCCTCCTGACCCCGGAAGGGATCCTTTTCGAGGGGGAGGCGCTCTACGCGCTCGTCGAGACGGGGACGGGCCCCATCGGGATCTACCCGAACCACGACACCTATCTCGGGTCCCTCAGGAAAGGAGGCCGGGTGACCCTCGCGCTTGGGGAGAAGGAGGCCGTCTACCTATCTTCCGGGGGCATGCTCCTCATGGACCCGGACGGGCTCACCCTCGATTCCCCTTCCTTCCGCCCTCTTTCCTGATGTAGGGCGCCGGCCCTTGTATAATCCGCCCGGAGGAAAGGGACCATGAACTTCATCTTCGTATCGCCGAACTTTCCGATCCGTAACTTCAAGTGGGTCGAGGCGCTAAAGGGCCACGGAATCAACGTGCTCGCCATCGGGGACTCGCCCCACTGGGACCTTCACCCGCGCCTCATGAACGCCGCGAGGGAGTACTACTTCGTGCCGGACCTTTCCGACTACGGGAAGGTGCTCGAAGGGTGCCGCTACTTCGAGAGGAAGTACGGGAAGATTGACTATATCGAGAGCAACAATGAGTGGTGGCTCACCCTTGATGCGCGGCTCCGGAAGGACATGGGCGTGACCACCGGCTTCTGGCCGGGGGACATGGACCGCATCAAGGCAAAGAGCGAGATGAAGGAGTGCTTCCGGAGAGGAGGCGCGAAGACGATGCGCTACCTCCTGGTGAACGGTCCCGAGGACATCGGCAAGGCCCTTTCCTTCGCCCGCGAGGTCGGCTTCCCCGTCTTCGTGAAGCCGAACGTCGGCGTCGGCGCTTCCGATTCCTTCTCCCTCAAGGACGAGGAAGCGGTCCTTTCCTTCCTCAAGGCCCCTCTTCCGGAAACCTACATCATGGAGGAGTTCATCGAGGGGACGATCGTGAGCTACGACGGCTTCGCCGATCCGAAGGGCGAGGTCGCCTTCCGCACGAGCGACCATTTCCCGATCCCGGTCGCGGACGTCGTGAACGAGAACACGGACGACATGTACTACACGAACCCCTTCACCCTTCCTTTCCACGACATGGACAGGGACGAGTTCGACCGCGTGGGAAGAAGCGTCGTCCAGGCGTTCGGCATCAGGACGAGGCCCTTCCACATCGAGTTCTTCCTTCTCTCCAAGGACCGTCCGGGCTTCGCGAAGGCCGGGGAGCTCGTGGGGCTCGAGTGCAACATGAGGACCCCAGGAGGCTACACGCCCGACCTCATCGACTTCGCCCACAGCGTGTCCTGCTACGAGATCTACGCGGACCTCGTCCTCTACGGCGAGAACCGCCAGGACATGGGGAAGGAGAACTACTACGCCTTCGCCTGCTCCAGGAAGGACGTCATCCGCTATGCCCATGACAAGGAGGAAATCCTGGGGCGCTACGGCCAGAGCATCGCCATGACGGGACGCTACCCTGAGCACCTCGCCCTCGCGATGGGGGACGAGTACTACTACGCGAAGTTCAGGACCTACGAGGAAGGGATCGCCTTCGACCGCTTCGTCCGCGAAAGGGCGGAGGGCTAGTCGCCCGCCCCGTCCGCGAGATCCGGGAACTCCCCGTCCATCAAGTACCGGTTCAGGAGCCCTTCGATGAAGGCCTTCCCGTTTTGCTGGTCCGTGTATAGGCGCCCGTCCCCGGCGTAAAGGAGCGTCTCGACCCCGGAATCCTCCAGCCCATAGAGGCTCAGGACCGCCTCGTTCCCGGAGGGGACGAGGTAAAGGGGCATCTGGCCCGGGGAGGCGCGGAGCTTCTCGCGGAGGAACATGTAGTCGTCGCCCTGGACGTCGCCCATGTAGAGGGCAGCCTCCCCGTAGTCGGGGTTGAAGTCGTATCGCTTGAGAAGGACGTCCCTGTCCGTGGCGAGGAGCTTGCCGTTCCCGCTGATCGAAACGTTCGCGTCGATCGCGCGCCTGAGTTCGGCTTTCTCGATCGCCCCGTAGGCAAGCGTCGTGAGATTCTCCCCAGAGGAAAGGTAGACGACCGGGGTCGGGCCCATCTGTTGCGAATTCACGGCATAGTAGCGTTGGAGGGTCTCGATGTCGTCGCTGAAAGTGTCGCCCCCGTCCTCATGGCGCATGAGCATGTAGCACTCCGCGCCGGTCTCGATGATGGTCTCGGAGAAGTCCTTCTCGAACCGGGCGCAGCTGGAGCAGGTCTCGCTCGTCACGATGAAGACGAAAGGCTTGCCTTCCTGCGACATACCGATGAGTTCCTGCGCGTTCGCCTCGATGCAGACGTCCTCGTAGGTAGGCTCCGCGTAGGCGAGCGCAGGCCTTGAGTAGACGTAGGGCTTCCAGTCCAGGGAACAGGAAGAAAGGCTCGTCATGAACGGGACGAGGAGAAACAACGAGAGCAGGGCCTTCTTCATGGGTGAAGTTTAACCCAACCTCCTGAGGGCGAGGCGCCAATCGTTCTCTTCCTTGGCGAGGAAGCGCTCCTTCTCCTTCGCTATCGATAGGAAGACCTCCTTGCCCGTCGCGTTAAAGCGCGATCTCGCCCATGCGGACCAAAGAAGGTCCTCGAAGGCGATCGTCAGGGTCAGGAGGTCCTTTTCCTTTTGGGAAGGGGCCTTCTTGAGCACGAGCCCGAGGAACTCGTCCTTGAGTAGACGGAGCGCGGGCTCGCCCTCGCTCAGGAAGGAGGCGATGTCGAAGTAGGGATGGTTCGCCCCGGCGAACTCGAAGTCGATGAGCCAGATTTTCGAATCGCCCATGAGGAGATTCCCCGGGACGAAGTCGTTATGAGAGAAGACGAGCGGGAGGGAAGCGGTGGCCTTCTCATATCCTTCCATGAGATAAGCGTGGGCTTCGCCCAGCTTCCCGCTAAAATAGGAAAGGAGGCGCTGTTTTGCGGAGAATTCTGTCCGTTGTGGAGTTAAACCATGCAGTTCCTTCATCAAAGACGCGATTTCCGCAATTCTCCCTTGATCATTTCCTAGGCAGAAGGAATGCGTTCCCTTGGCCTCTTCCATCAAGAGGTTCCCGTTTCCTTCAAACTGGATGACCTTGGGGGAGATGCCTGATGCTTCGGCTTCCTTTAATGACGCGATCTCCTCCTGGGGGTTGTAGAAAAGGGGGTCGCTTTCCTCTTTCAGGCGCAGGATCCTTCCTCCTGCCAGCCGGAACGTCCGGTTCGAGAGGCCTCCCTCGACCGGCACGGCGTTCTTCAGGAGCGATTCGGTATCCATCGGGTCGCCCCCTCGAAGGCCTTCCTTGCTTCTTCGCCGATCTTCCGGACATGGATGGTTTCGAATTCGCGGACCTTCGCTTCCCCGGGCGCCGAGCCCTTGGCCACCGCCTTCCGGAACGCACACATGACGTCGCCCTCCTCCTTCTTCGAGGCGAGGAGGACGAGCTCGGCTGCGAAGAACTTCTCCTCTTCGCTCGCCCCGTCCTTCTTGAGGATGAGATGGGCGCCGGAATCCCCCATGACGTGGAACCAAAGGTGGTTCCTTGCCGTGCAGTAGAGGAAGGTGAGGCAGTCGTTCTGCCTGGCATTCTTCCCGAAGAGGTAGGAAACGCCTTCATGGGAAACAAGGTAGGGGAGAGTCGCGCTTCCGAGGAAGGGCCTCTCTTTCCTCCCGGGCCTCGTTCCGGCGAGGATCCCGAGGTCCTTCGCCATCGCCTCGAGCCCGGCTTCGTCACTTGCTTCCAGCTGGGCGAGGGCCAGGGAAAGCTCTTCCTTCTCCTTCCTGGCCTCCTCGAGGAACCGCTCGCTATAGCGGGCGGTCTCCTTCGCCTTCTTCGCCCTCTTGTAGAAGGACTCCGCGTTCTGGGAAAGTGTCTTCCTTGGGTCGAGGGAGATGGTCACTCCTTCCGCTTCGAAGGAGGTCGCCCCGGAGGGAATCTCGTCCCAGTAGGTGTAGATTAGCTCGCCGAGCCTTCCGTCCTGGGAGTGCTCGAGCGCCTTCCTCCGGTCCTCCTGGAGGCGTTCTTCCTTTTTCTCCAGCTGGCGGATCTTCCGTTCCACCCCCTTGATGAGGGACCCGAACATGTCCTTCTTTCGTTTCCTGCGGAGCTCATCCTCCAGGGCAATGCAGTGCTGGAAATAGGATTGGACATCAAAATCCATGTCAATCCTGGCGCCAACTTCCGGTTTCTTGGGCGCCATGTAGTGCATGCCCCGGATGAGGGGCCTCTCGTCCTGGAGGGTCCCGGGGCGGTGGCTCACGAGGATCCGCCCGTCTTCCCCTAGCAGGACGAGGTTCGCCTGCCGGGGGATCATCTCGAAAACCAAGGAGCGCCTTTCTTCCTTGAAGACCGCGTTCGTCACCCTCAGCGAGAAGACGAGGATCCTGTCTTCGTTCAGGGAGGAGACGGACAGGATGCGCGCGTTGGTGAGCTCTTTCCTTATGATTTCCGCGAAATGCCCTTCGATCGGCTTGAAGCGAGGGAGGGAGTCCGCGAGGTAGGCCCTGGGCTCCTGGTTGTCCAGGACGAGGGCGAGCCTTCCTTCCCCCTTTCCCTGCAGGTCGAGGAAAAGAGCGCGCTCCCCGTAGAGGGAGGCCTTGAGGATCCGCCGCCCGGCAAGCTCTTTGCCGAGCGCCTCCCCGAGAAGACAGATTTCCGTTGCCTTGAGCGCCATGGGGAAGATGATAGACCATCTCCGGCAGGGGCGCTTCCCGCGTTGATGGAATGCCCGCGATTTCCTATAATCCAGCAATTCAATGGGAAAGAAAGGGCTTCTCATCATCCTTTCCGGGCCATCCGGGGTCGGCAAGGGAACCATCCGGCAGGAGATCATGAAGGAGCCGGACCTCGGCCTTTGCTATAGCGTCTCCCTGACCACCCGTGCCCCCAGGGAAGGGGAGAAGGACGGGATCGACTACTTCTTCGTGAGCGAGGAGGAGTTCGAGCGCCAGGTGGGCGCAGGGAACCTTCTCGAGTACACCCGCTTCGTGAAGCATAGCTACGGGACCCCCAGGGACTACGTCGAGCGCCTCCGCTCGGAAGGGAAGAACGTCCTCCTCGAGATCGAGGTCAACGGGGCGATGCAGGTGATGCGGAAGATGAAGGACGACCCGCCCCTCAGCATCTTCATCCTCCCGCCTTCCTACAAGGAGCTGGAGCGGAGGATCCGCGGCCGCTCGACGGAATGCGAGGCCGTCATCCAGGAGCGCCTCAAGCAGGCGAAGGCCGAGCTCCGCCTCGCCGAGAACTATTCCTACCGCGTCATCAACGACAACGTCGGCGGCTGCGTCTCGCGCATCGCCCAGATCATCCGCCAGGAGATGGGCTCCTGAGGGAAGGCCCATGAAGGTCCTTTCCGTCCTCGTCGAGCGGGGCGCCCGCGCCCTCGATCGCCCTTTCAGTTACTGCTATCTCGGGGAACGGGATCTCAAGCCCTACGTGAGGCTCCGGGTGCTTTTCGGGAACAAGCCCCTCGTGGGCTTCCTTTCCGCGATCGAGGAGACGGAGGAATCCCTCGAGGAGGTCTCGGATCGGCTGGGCTTCAAGGTGCGGGCGGTCAAGGACGAGGACTTCCTGGACGAGGAGCCGATCCTCGGGGATGCGCTCATCTCTCTCGCGCGCAGGATCAGCGACTACTACATGGCGCCCCTCGTCTCCGTCCTCCAGGCGATGCTCCCGCCTTCCCTTTCGCCCAGGAGCGGCGGGAAGGTCGGGATCCGCTACGAGAAAAGGCTCGAGCTCCTCGATCCTTCCGAGGAAGGGCTGACCCCGAAGCAGGTCGAGCTCCTCCGCCTCCTGGCCCACGGGAGCGTGCCCAGGAGATCCTGCTCCCCGAGCGTCCTGGACGCCCTCGTCCGGAAGGGGAGGGCGCGCCTGGTCTCCGTCGAGGTGCTCCGCCGGAAGCCTTTCCTCGGGGAAAAGGAAGAGAGGAAGGAGCTCCTCCCGGCCCAGAGGAAGGCCTATGAGGAGATCCTTTCCTCCGGGAAGAACGTCCATCTCCTCCAAGGCGTCACCGGCTCGGGCAAGACGGAGATATACCTCCACCTTTCCGAGCATTACCTCGGGCAGGGCCGGAACGTCCTCATGCTCGTCCCGGAGATCAACCTCACCCCGCGGATGGTGGAGTACTTCGAGCGTCGCTTCGGGGACAAGGTCGCCGTCCTCCATAGCGGCCTTTCCGCCGGGGAGCGCTACGATGCCTACCGCCGGATCAAAAGGGGCGAGGCCCCCATCGTCATCGGCGCCCGGAGCGCCGTTTTCGCGCCCCTTCCCTCGATCGGGCTCATCATCCTCGACGAGGAGCACGTGGAAAGCTACAAGCAGGAAGGCTCCCCCCACTACCACGCCCGCGAGGTCGCCGTCTGGCGGGGGGAGATGGAAGGGGCCAAGGTGCTCCTGGGCACGGCGACCCCGAGCCTCGAGACGAAGACGAGGGCGCTCCGGGGCGTCTACGGCCTCACGGTCCTTTCCGAGCGCGTCGGGGGGCTTCCCCTCCCCAAGGCCCGCATCATCGACATGAGGACCCCGGGCTTCGCCACGGGGAAGGAGGGGAGGAGGAAGATATCCCCGCCCCTCGAGGAGGCGATGAGGAAGGTCCTTTCCGAAGGGAAGCAGGCCCTCCTCCTCCTCAACCGGCGCGGCTACTGGGTCGGGGTGGAATGCCCTTCCTGCGGCTATTTCTTCTCCTGCCCGCAGTGCGGGAGCTCCCTCGCCTACCATCGGGAGGACAACCTCCTGAAATGCCACCACTGCGGCCATGTGGAGCTTTACCCCGAGCGCTGCCCGCAGTGCGGGAGGACCGGCTTCCGGAGGGTGGGCTACGGGACGGAGAGGCTCGAGGAGGAATGCCTCCGCCTCTTCCCGGGGGCCAGGACCGGCCGGCTCGACAGCGACGTGACCGTCTCCCGCGAACGGATGGAGAAGGTGCTCCAGGATTTCCGGGAGCATCGCCTCGACATCCTCGTGGGCACCCAGATGATCGCCAAGGGGCACGACTTTCCCGAGGTCGCGCTGAGCGCGCTCGTGGACGCCGACATCGGCCTCCAGGTGCCGGGCTACCGGAGCGCCGAGCGCGTCTTCAACCTCGTCTGCCAGACCATCGGGAGGGCGGGGCGCGCCCTCGCCCCGGGCTCCGCCTACGTCCAGACGTTCAACCCTTCCTCCTCGGCGATCCGCTTCGGCGCCCTCCAGGACTACGAGGGCTTCTACGAGGCGGAGATGAGGAGGCGGAAGGAGGCGGGGGAGCCCCCCTACCGCTACTTGCTCCTGCTCACCTATCTCTCCGACAAGGAGGGGAAGGCCCTTGAGGCCGCCGCCCGCACCAAGGAGCGGCTCCTGAAGGAAGGCTTCCCTCGCTTCCGGGCGCTCGGCCCCATCGACCCCTACTACCAGGACCATGGGCGCGAGAGGAAGGGCCTCCTTCTCTCCTTCTTCGACCCGGAGCCCGTCAAGAAGGCGGTCAAGGATATCGCCGACTCCTTCCTGCCCCTCGGCGTCGACTATGACGTCGACGTCGACCCTCTCGACTCATAGCGCTTTCCCGGCCCCACGTGCGCGAGGCGTGATATAGTAGCCGCGCCCAGAAGAGGTCACCGATGATTCTGATCACGTTCGCCGGGCTCGATCCGTTCGTGACGGGCCGCTACAGCAGGGAGCATCTCCGAAACCTCGCCTCTCTTTTCGAGACGGACGAGGAGGAGGTGAGCTTCTTCTCTCCCAACGGCACGATCGTCCATGACGGCGTCGAGCAGACCAGCTGGAACGTCCGCGTCACCGTCGAGGCGCCCCGGCGCCTGATGGCGGTGGAGGAGGAAGTCAGTTCCTACCTGCTCCGGACGCTCCAGGGATTCGCGATCAACATCGAGGTCCTCTTCCGCTATTTCGACGAGGAGCGCCTGCACCGCCACCTCTCCGAGGACTACCCCCGCTACATCGGCCGCGACGAGATCCGCGAGGCCGAGGAGGAGGGGGAGGAGCCGGAGCCCTGGCTCGGGGACGCCTTCGCCGAACGGAGGGAGGAGCTCGAAGAGCTGGAGCGGCGCCTTGGGGAAAAGGCCGCGCACGATGACGACAAGGAGTGACACATGAAGCAACTGGAGATCGCCGCTCTCCTCCTCGGGGAGATCGAATCGGAGGGGATTCCCTTCCATGACGCAGTGGGAGGCTACTTCCGCGAGCACGGGGAGGACCAGGCCCACCGCGGGATCGTCAGCAATCTCGTGGGCACCGCCCTCCGCCACAAGATGCTCTTCGACTACGCCCTCAAGTACTACGACTCGCTGAGCGAGGAGGACAAGCGCCTGGCGAGCCTCGCCATGGCCAACCACTACTACTCGAAGCGCCTGGACGACCAGGACGTCCTTGCCCATCTCTCGGAGACCCTCGGCGAGGAGAAGGCGATCCTCATCCGCTCCTTCATGGAGAAGAAGAGGGAGGAGCTCCTGCCCCAGAACCTCCAGCGGTTCGAGACCCGCTACATCACCCTCAACTTCAACTGCCCCCAGTGGGTGTACCACCGGATCCGCTCGACCCTTCGCTCGGCGAAGGCCTACCACGCGATCCGCGAGCTCACCCGCCAGGCCCGCCCCACCCTCCGCGTGAGGAAGTCCCACCTCGACCCCGAGGTGCTCCTGAACCCGAGGGACGGGGAGCCCGCCTATGAGGAGAGCCCGGTCCCGGGCATCCTCCGCTACGTCGGGAAGTCGCCGCTCCGCCACCGCCAGGAGTGGACCAACAACAACGTCTTCCTCGAGAAGATGGGCACCAAGCACGTCCTCGACCAGGTGGGCGTCCAGGATCCCGGGCAGATCCTCATGTACGCCGACATCGAGGACTCCAGCGCCCTCCGCGAGCTCATCGAGACCTACATGGACACCGTGGGGCTGAACCTCGGCGTCCGCCTCCTGAGCGACCACCTCGAGGTCCGGCGCATGATCCGCCGCGACCAGCTCAAGACCGCGAACCTCTTCGAGGCCGCCCCGGATGCCCTCGAGGCCTATGTATCGAGGAAGCAGGAGGCCGTCTTCGTCCTCCCGCGCTCGACCGGCTTCGACGACATCCCGACCGCCCCCGACTACCTCCTCCGCCTGAAGGAGGAGGACGTGAAGGGCCTCGTCGAAAACCAGGCGAAGATGCTCGAGTCCCTCAGCGAGTACGTCGCCGACGAGGGGAAGCTCGTCTACATGGTCTACACGATCGACGCCCTCGAGGCCCAGGACCAGATCAAGGCCTTCCTCGAGAAGCACCCTGAGTACTACTGCCTCAAGGAGGAGCAGCTCCTCCCGCAGGAGAAGCTCGAGACCGCCCTCTACTACGCGATCCTCGTGAAGGGGGAGAAGCCCCAGTGGCTGATCGAGCAGGAGGAGGCCGAGAAGGCCGCCCTCGCCCTCGAGGAGGAGCGCCGCCGCGCCGAGCGTTCCCAGAAGGAGGCGCCCGCCCCCAAGGCCGAGGAGCCCGCGCATGCGGAAGAGCCGGAGGCCGAGGAGCCTGCCCCGGCCCCGGAAGCCCCTGCCGAGGAACCCAAGCCTGAGGAGAGCGCCCCGGCGGAGAAGCCCGCTGAGGAGGCTCCCGCCGAGGAAGATGCGCCCGCGGAGGCCCCCTCCGAGGAGCCCAAGGCCGAGGAGGCCGGGGAATAGGGATGGCGGGGGCTCTCCCCAACATCCTAGGATTGACGCTTCCCGAGCTACGCGAGGCCTTCGAGGCCATGGGCGAGAAGCCCTACCGGGCGGAGCAGGTGTTCGACTGGCTCTACCTCAAGCGCGTCGACTCCTTCGAGGCGATGAGCAATCTTTCGAAGGCGCTCCGCGAGCGCCTTCTTTCCGCTTATTCCCTCTCCCTTCCCCGGATCTTCCGCGAGGAACGGGCGAAGGACGGGACGATCAAGCTCCTCCTCGAGATGGAGGACGGGGCGAAGGTCGAAACCGTCCTGATGCGCTACGACTACGGGAACGCCCTCTGCGTATCGAGCGAAGTCGGCTGCTCGATGGGCTGCGCCTTCTGTGCCTCGGGGCTCCTCCGGAAGGAGAGGGGGCTAAGCTCCGCGGAGATGGTGGGCCAGCTCCTCGTGATGGATTCCCTTCTCAAGGAGGAAGGGGAGAGGGTGAGCCACGTCGTCGTGATGGGGACGGGCGAGCCTTTCGACAACTACGACGAGGTCATGCGCTTCCTTAGGATCGCCAATGAGCAGAAGGGCCTTGCGATCGGCGCGAGGCACCTCACCGTGAGCACCTGCGGCCTCATCGAGGGCATCAAGAGGTACGGGAGGGAGGGCCTCCAGCTGAACCTGGCGATATCACTCCACGCCCCGAACGACGAAATCCGCGCAAAAATCATGCCGATCGCCCGGAAATACCCGATGGACCAGCTCCTTGAGGCCGTCCGGGAGTATGTCGGGGAATCCGGGCGGAGGGTCACCTTCGAGTACATCATGATCAAGGGGCTCAACGACTCGCTCGACTGCGCCCATGAGCTCGCGGAGAAGATCCGCGGGACGCTTGGCTACGTGAACCTCATACCTTTGAACCCCGTCGAGGAGAAGCCCTTCGAGCGCTCGCCCCGGAAGAACGTCGAGAAGTTCCGCGACTACCTGAACGCCCGCGGGGTGAAGTGCACGATCCGCAAGGAGTTCGGCACGGACATCGACGGGGCATGCGGGCAGCTCCGCGCGAAGTACGAGAGGAGGCGCTCCTGAGATGGGAAAGGTGTATCGCGGCGTCTACGCGGCCCGGACCGACAGGGGCCGGGTGAGGAACGGGAACGAGGACCAGGCCTCGGCCTCGGTGAACGCCGACGACGAGGTCTTCCTCATCGTCGCCGACGGGGTCGGGGGCTTCAAGAGGGGCGAGCTCGCCTCCAAGATGGCGGTCGACTCCCTCCTCGAGAGCTTCCGGGCGAAGAGAAGGCATCGCCTTCCCTTCCTCGACCGCCTGTTCTTCCGCCGGGCGATCAAGGAGGCGAACTCCCTCATCTTCGAGACCGCCCGCGGGAACGAGGACAACTGCGGGAACATGTCGACGACCCTGGTGTGCGCCCTCATCAGCGGCTCGCGCCTCTGGGTCGCCTCGATCGGGGATAGCCGCGCCTACCTCCTCCAGGAGGGAAGGCTCGTGCCCCTCACCGAGGACGAGAGCTACGTCCAGGCGCTCGTCCGCGCCGGGAAGATCAGCGAGAAGGAGGCCGCGACCCATCCCAAGCGCCACATCATCCTGAACGCCCTCGGCGTGTACCCGAGCGTCTCCTTCACCCTTTCCCGGAGGAAGTACCGGGGCGAGCCGATCCTCCTTTGCTCGGACGGGCTCTACACCCAGGTGAGGGAGGAGGACATCGCGCAGGTGCTCCTCACGGACCAGCGGCCCGAGCAGAAGGCGATGTCCCTCATCCTCCAGGCGAACATGAACGGCGGCTCGGACAACGTCGCCATCAGCTACTGGGAGGCCTTCCCCCATGATTGAGATCGGAAGCAAGGTCGACGGGCGCTACCGCATCACGGGGCGGATCGCCCACGGGGGGATGGCCGACATATACGAGGCCTACGACGTCGTCCTCCGCCTCCCCGTCGCCCTCAAGCTCATGCGGAGCGACATGATGGGGAAGAAGGAGAACCTCGAGCGCTTCCGGAGGGAGTGCATCGCCGCGGCGAGCCTCAACAACCCCTATATCGTCAAGGTGTACGGTTCCGGCGAGATCGACGGGCGCCCCTACATGGCGAACGAGTACGTCGACGGCAGGACCGTCCGCGACAAGCTCAACATGACCGCCGGGCATTCCCTTTCGGCGCTCGAGTCCTGCGAGATCATGCTCCAGCTGACGAGCGGGGTGAGCTACATCCACTCCCACGGGCTCGTCCACCGCGACCTCAAGCCGGACAACATCTTCTATCTCGCCGACGGGTCCATCAAGATCAGCGACTTCGGGATCGCGACGAGGCTCGGGGAGAGGGCCGAGGGGGACAGGGTCCCGGGCACCATCTTCTACACCGCGCCGGAGACGCTCCTTTCCGGCACCGCGATCGTCCAGAGCGACATCTACTCGATGGGGATCGTCTTCTTCGAGCTCCTGACGGGGAGGGTTCCCTTCGACGCCGGAAGGACGGAAGAGGTCGCCCTCGCCCACATCAACAAGAGGATGCCCGAGCCCAGCGCCTTCGCCCCGAGCGTCCCGCGCTCCTTGGACCGCATCGTCCTCAAGGCGACGAGGAAAAGGCCCCAGGACCGCTACCGCACATCCGAGGAGATGCGCCAGGCGATCGAGGAAGCGCTCAAGAGCGGCAACGACTTCCAGGAAAGGAGAGGCTTCCTCTCGCGCCTCTTCGGGTTCAAGTGACATGAGGATCGAGGAGCTTAGGACGCCACTTGTCGCCCCGTCCATCCTGGCGAGGAAGGGGGAGGGACTCCTTCCGGCCGCGCTTTCCTTGAAAGGCCAGGGGATCGAGGTCCTTCATTTCGACTTCATGCGCCCGCCCTACGTGGATGGCGAGGGGCTCTCCTTCGAGGACTTTTCGCTGATCCACGGGAGGACCTGCCTCTTCGAGGACGTCCATGTGATGAGCGGGACCCCCCTCGAGGACGGGAAGTTCTTCCTTGAGAATGGGGCCGACGCGGTCACCGTCCACGGGGATTCTGGAAAAGAAGATGAGATCCACGGGCTTTTCGCGATTGCGCATTCCCTCCACAAGGCCGCGGGCATCTCGATCAGCCCGCACGTTCCCTTGTCTACGATCTTCCCTTTCCTCGATGAGGTCGAGCTTGTTCTCGTCATGGGCGTCGTCCCCGGGGCCTGCGGGAAGTCCTTCGATCCCAGGGGGGAGGAGCATCTTCTTGAAATCTCCGCGATTCGCGATGATTTCATCCGAAAAGGCAAGAAAGGCTTCCTGATTTCCTTCGACGGGTCCGTCAACGGGGAGAACGGGAGGCGCCTCGTCGAGGAAGGCGCGGACATCCTCGTGACCGGTTCCTACTATTTCAACGGCGATCCCAGGGAAAGGCTGGCCTCGCTTCTGGGAAGATGAGCGCGCTCTGGGGGCTTTTGCCTTTCTCTCTCGCCCTCGTCGGGCTTGTCGCCCCCCTTTTCCTGAAGGGAAAGGAGGGTCTTTCGCTCCTCAACCATTTCCCTTCGGAAACCTTGAGGGAGGAGCCCAGGAGGGCGCGCGCCGCCTTCCTGGTCGTCTCGACGCTCGGGCTCCTTCTCTTCCTCCTCGTCCCTTCCCTCCTTCTTTCGGAGACAAGCGAGGGCGGGACCCGCTCCTTCCTCCTTCTTTTCGTCTTCCTGGAGGCGCTTTATTCCTCAGGGTTCCTCGGGATATCCGTCTACCACCCCTCGGAAAACCGCCTGCATTTCGCCTCGCTCGGGATCCTTTCGATCAGCGGCTCCCTCCTGCCCCTTGCCCAGGGGCTCTACGTCCTGGCGGGGAGGGACTTCTCCTCTTCCTTCGAGGGCTCTATCGCCGGGGCCTCCTTCCTCTTCCTATTCGCCCTCCTTCCCCTCCTTCCCCTCCTCGATCCGCGCCTCCGCGCCTGGAGCAAGCTCGAGGCGGAGGCCGCCCCCGACGGAAGCCACGCCTTCGTGAGGCCGAAGGTCATCCTCCTCGCCCTCCTGGAGAGGATCCTTCCCTTCCTCCACCTTCTCTCGGAGCTCCTCTTCATCCTCCTCCTGGCCTTGCTATAGCGAGGGAAAGCCCGGACGCATGAGAAAAGGCGCCCCCTTGAGGAGGCGCCTTTCTCGTCCTGGGCCTAGGCCTTGGCGCTCTTCTTGAGAGAGCGGAACGCGCGGGCGGACATCCTCAGCTCGACCACCTGCCCGTCGATCACGACCTTGTGCTTCTGGAGGTTGACGTTCCAGACGCGGCGCGTGGCGCGGACGGAGTGCGAGCGGTTGTTGCCGCTCATGGGGCCCTTGCCCGTGTAGAAGCATTTCCTTGCCATACTTTTCTCCCTTGCTCGACACCGTCTCGGACGGCGCGTGTGCGATTCTACATCCAGGCGCGGAGGAGATTCAACCGCGGATTACTCCGCGCCTTTCCCTCCACATCTCCACGGGCGCCTCCGCCGTCTTCACGAGGGCGCTTCCGACGGGAAGGATCTCGAGCCTTCCCAGGAGCATCGCCAGGGAGGTGAACCAGAGGAGGAGGTCGTAGTTGACGACCCCGAAGCTTTCCTCGTAGGCGAAGAAGTTGACGATGGTGAGCCCCGTGCCCGAGAGGGCGGAGGCGGTCGTGTAGAGCCCTTCCTGCACCCGGATCCCGGGAAGGAACATCATCATGAGGGCGATGACGAGGAGGACGGAAAGGTAGAGGAGCGAGAAGTTGGCGGCCTCCCTCGCCTCCTTCTTCCCGATTTCCCTCGTCTCCCCGAGGCGGTAGACGGAATGCGGGTGGATGAGGCGGGAGGGCCTCCTGGCATCGCGGATCCACCAGTAGAGCTCCTTGGCGAGGATGGCGACCCTGTACTGCTTGATCGCCCCGGCGGTGGAACCCACGCCTCCCCCGATCACCATCAGGATGATCATGAGGAAGTAGGCGACCTCGCCGAGCTGCATCAGGTTCGCGCAGTTGCTGAAGCCGGTCGTCGCCATCGAGCTGATGACCGTGAAGATCGAGTAGCGGAAGCTCGTGCCCCAGTCGAGGCCCACCATCGTCTCGAGGGAGGAGTCCGTGTATAGATACGTCATCGAGCACGTCATGAGGATGGTGAAGAGGAGGATGAGGACCGCGGTCAGCTGGAACTCCACGTCCTTGAAGAAGTCCTTGAAGCGCCTCCGGAAGAGGAAGGTGTGGAGGATGAAGTTCGTCGCGCCCAGCACCATGAGGACCATCGCGATGACCTCGAAGGCGATCGGGCTCACGTAGGGAAGGACCCCGAAGCCCTGGTATGTCCCCAGGGCCGCCTGCTCCGCGTACCAGTAGAAGCCGGTGCTCCTCGTCGAGAAGCCGCCCGTCGCAAGCCCCGCGATCGACTGGCAGAAGCCTTCGAAGGGATCCATCCCGGCGAGGAAGAAGGCGAGGGTGCCGAGGATGATGTAGGCGAAGTAGATGGCGAACGTCAGCTTGGCCGACCTCCGCATGTTCGGGAGGAGGCGGTCGTTATGCCCCTCGGCGAAGTAGAGCTGGAGGTTGTAGCGGTCGCTGATGGCGCTCGTGATGATGAGGACGAGCCCGATGCCCCCGAAGAAGTGGGTCGTTGCCCGGTGGAAGAGGTAGAGGTGCGCGCAGTAGTCGAGCGCCTTCGCCCCGTCGAGGAAGCCCTCGTTCGGGAAGACGGTGAAGCCCGTCGCCGAGTAGCCCGACATCGACTCGAAGAAGCTTTCCGTGAAGCTCATCGGCGCCTGCCCGAGGAAGCCCCCGATGAAGAAGGGGAAGGCCCCGACGGTAACCGCGGTCAGCCAGACGAGGGTCAGGAGGAGCGCGTCCTCCCTCTTCTTGAAGCGCGAGCGCGGCTTCCCGTGGACGAAGGGGAAGTAGAGGGCGAGCCCGATGGCGATCGCGCATAGCCCCGGGATGAGGAAGGCGGGGAAGGCCCGCCACTCGTCCCAGTAGAAGGCGAGCATCGAAAGGGGCAGGAGCGTCACGATCCCCTCGAAGACGAGGAAGACCCCGAGGTAGCCGAGGATGAGCCGCCACCCGCTAACTGGCCTGGCCTGTTCCATCCTTGCCTTCCTTGAGGAAGCCCATGAGGGCCTCCTCGTTCTCCTTGGCGGTCACGGTGTATAGCTTGTCCCCGGGCAGGAGGTCGACCGAGCCGTTCGGGACGATCATGCGGTCGAGGCGCACGATCGCGGCGATCGAGGCGTAGGGCGGGAAGCCCATGTCCATGATCCTCATCCCGGCGATGCGGTCCTCCTCGCTGACGGTCGATTCCACCATGAGGAAGCTCTCGTCCTCCATCGCCAGCGACTTGATCATCTTGCGGAGGCTGCTCTCGCTCTTGACGGAGTTGGCGAGCAGGTAGGTCGAGCAGATGACCGCGTCGATCCCGAGCCCCTTGAAGAGCTCGACGTTGGCGGGGTTGTCGACGAGGCAGATCGTCTTCTTCACCCCGAAGAGGGACTTCGCCATCCGGCAGGAGGCGTAGTTGTCCATGTCGGAGGGGGAGAGGGCGATGAAGAGGTCCGCCCCTTCCGCGCCCGCCTCCTCGAGGGCGAAGCGGCGCCAGGGCTTCCCGAAGTAGACGTTCACCTGGTGGGCGACGGCGAGCGTCTCGGCGACCTCGTGCGAGGAGTTGATGACCACGAGCTCGTGGCCCTCGCTCCGGAACATGTCGATGATGTAGGCGGCCTGGTTGCTGCCCTCGGCGACGACGATCTTCATTCCTCGTCCTCCTTCTCGAGCTCCCCGAGCCTCTCCAGGGTCAGCTGGAAGGGCGAGATCGCCTTCACGCCCGGGAGCCCCTTCACGAGGAGGGCGCGGTCCGGGTCGTCGAAGCGGACGTAGATGCAGGGGATATGGAACGTCTTCGAGGCGAGCTCGGCGAGGAAGAGGTTCGCGTTGTCGTCCCCCGTCACGATGAAGAGGCGGCTCGCCGTCTCGATCGCGCAGCTCCTCCGGAGGAAGGAGACGTCGGTCGCCTCCCCTCTCTGGCGGTCGCCCGCGAAAAGCTGGTCGAGGCGGTCGAAGGCCTCCTCGTCCTTGTCGACGGCGATGACGTTGATGCCGCTTTCGCTATAGCGGTTGGCGATGGACGCGCCGAGCCTCCCGCATCCGAGGATGAGCACGTTCGTCCTTGCGTGGTTTGCTGCCATAAGGTGCTGATAAGGCCTCCTGAGCGATGCGCATTATATCGAGCGCGCCCGAAACTTCTCTTTCTTTCGGAAAAGAGGGGCGGTGTCTCCACTTTGGAAGCGCTTACGGGATATAATCTCCTCGAAGAGGCCAGAGAAAGGAGAAACGGGCATGTCCACAAGGCTTGCGGCGATGATCCTCGCCGGCGGCAAGGGGACGCGCCTCCAGGCGCTGACCCGCAAGGTCGCCAAGCCCGCCGTCAGCTACGGCGGCAAGTACCGGATCATCGACTTCCCGCTCAGCAATTGCGCCAACACGGGGATCACCTCGGTCGGCGTCCTCACCCAGTACGAGTCGAGCGAGCTCAACACCTACGTCGGGAACGGCGAGAAATGGGGGCTGAACGGCGTGCGCTCCCTCACGAGCGTCCTCACGCCGAAGCAGACGGAGGAAGGAAGCGCCTGGTACCTTGGGACGGCCGATGCCATCTATCAGAACATCGACTGGCTGGACCGGGTCGACCCCGAGTACGTGCTCATCCTTTCCGGGGACCACATCTACTCCTGCAGCTACGAGGCGATGCTGAGGACGCACCTTGAGAAGAAGGCGGACTGCACGATCAGCGCCTACCCGGTCGCGATCGAGGAAGCCTCGCGCTTCGGGATCCTCGTCCCCGACGAGGAGGGGAACATCGTCGAGTTCGTCGAGAAGCCCCGCCGCCCGACCTCGAACCTCGCCTCGATGGGCATCTACATCTTTACCTACAAGGTGCTCCGCGCCGAGCTCATCCAGGACGCCAAGGATCCGGAAAGCGAGCATGACTTCGGGAAGAACATCATCCCGAAGATGCTCCGCGAAGGCCGGAGGATGGCCGTCCACCGCTATAGCGGCTACTGGCGGGACGTGGGGACCGTCGCCTCCCTCCACCAGGCGAACATGGACCTCCTGATGTCGGGCGGGGACAGCACGAACCTATATACCGTCCAGGGGCCGAACCGCATCTATAGCGAGGACCCCTTCAGCGTGCCCCAGTACATCGGGAAGAAGGCCACCGTCCGCGACAGCCTCGTGAACCAGGGGGCGATCGTCGAGGGGATGATCGACCACTGCGTCGTCAGCGGCGGGGCCATCATCGAGGAAGGCGCCATCTGCCGGAACTGCGTCATCATGAACGACGCCTGGATCCGCCGGGGCTCCCACGTCGAGAACTGCATCGTCGCCCCCCGCTCCGGGACGGAGGAAGGGGAGAACTTCAACGTCGGAGGCGAGAAGATCGACCTCCTGAGCAACAGCAAGGGGAGGAAGGACTGATGAAGGACGTCATCGGGCTCGTCGACTGCCACACCTCGCCGCAGCTGGGGGAGCTGACCGCGCACCGCACGCTCGCCTCCACCAGCTTCCTCGGCCGCTACGCGTTCATCGACTTCGCGCTCTCCAACTTCTGCAACTCCGGCATCCCCGTCGTCGGGGTCCTCTGCCGCGACCACCAGCGCTCGCTCCTCAAGCACATGGGGAACATGCTCTCCTGGGTGAACAACACGAAGACCGGGCGCGTCCATATCTTCTATAACGAGAGGGGGATCCTGAACCCCGCCTACAACAGCGACATCGCCAACCTACGGGTGAACGACTGGGTGCTCTACGACAGCGAGGCGAACTACGTCGTCTTCTGCTCGCCCCACATCCTCCTCAACATCGACCTCCAGCCGATCCTCGAGGAGCATATCGCCCGGCGGGAGGAGTGCACCCTCGTCTACAAGGAGATCGAGGACGCCGACAAGTCCTTCCTGGACGAGGACGTCCTTTCGCTCGACGAGGACGGCTACGTCGAGAGCATCCATCGGAACGACGGGACGAAGGCCAAGGCCCCCGTCTCCCTTGAGATCATCGTCATCAACCGCACGACGATGGCCGAGCTCACGCGACGCCACCAGATGGTCGACGCCTCCTGGGGGATGAGGGAGATGCTCCCCTACTCCCTCCAGAACGGGCTCTTCAAGATCCACGCCAGGCGCTACGAGGGCTACGCCCGCTGCTTCGACTCCCTCAAGCACTACGTCGACTATAGCTTCGAGCTCCTCGACAGGAGGCTCGCCGACACCCTCTTCCTTCCCGACCGCCCCATCTACACCCTCACCCACGACACGCCCCCCGCCATCTATGGCGAGGATTCCGTCGTGCGGAACTCCTTCGTCTCCAACGGCTGCCTCATCGAGGGCGAGGTCCAGGACTCGATCATCTGCCGGAACGTCCGCATCGGGAAGAAGGCGCGGGTCCGCCGCTCGATCGTGCTCTCGAACGTCGCCGTCGGGGATCGGGCCAACCTCCAGGACGTCGTCGTCGACAAGTACGCCGTCGTCACCGCCCGCCACGAGGTGAAGGGCGACCCCGACAACCTCATCTACCTGCAGCAAGGAGCCATCCTATGAACATCGCGATGATCTCTAGCGAAGCCCTTCCCTTCTCCAAGAGCGGGGGCCTCGCCGACGTCGTCTACTCCCTCTCCAAGGCCCTCAAGGGCCTCCGCCAGAACGTGGCGATCATCGTCCCCTTCTACCAGGCGAGCCTCGCCAAGGGGATCGACGCCGAGAAGGTCGCGGAGTTCGACGTCCGCATGTCCTGGCGCGACCAGAGGACCACCCTCTACAAGGCCGAGGCGGACGGGATCCTCTACTACCTCGTCGCCAACGACTACTACTTCCGGCGCGAGCGGATGTACGGCTACATGGACGACGGGGAGCGCTTCGCCTTCTTCGCTTTGGCCGCAAGCGAGGCCCTCCGCCACCTCGAATCGAAGCCCGACGTCGTCCACGTCCACGACTGGCAGTCGGCGATCGTCCCGACCCTCGTGAGCGAGAACTACTACAACGACGACGCCTACAAGGGGATCCGCTTCGTCCTCACCATCCATAACCCCGCCTTCAAGGGGATGCTGGACCGCTACTTCCTCACCGACTTCTTCAACCTCCCCGACCACCTCTTCGACATCGGGAAGGTGCGCTTCGAGGGGATGTTCTCCACCCTCAAGAGCGGCATCGTCTATAGCGACCTCATCACCACCGTCTCGCCCACCCACCGGGAGGAGCTCCTCACCAGGGACGGGGGGCAGGGCCTCGACGGCGTCCTCGAGTACCGGAGGGACGACTTCGTCGGGATCCTCAACGGGATCGACTACGGCGAGTGGAACCCCGAGAAGGACACCCGCATCGCGAAGACGTACGGGAAGGAGACCCTCGAGGAGGGGAAGCACCTCAACCAGAGCGACCTCCTGAAGGCGTACGGACTCCACTGGTACGGCGGCCCCGTCTACGGGATCGTGAGCCGCCTCACGTGGCAGAAGGGGATCGACATCCTCCTCCCGGAGGCCCGCTCCATCCTCTCCAAGGGCGGGAACTTCGTCCTCCTTGGCTCCGGGGAGTACGAGCTCGAGCAGCGCTTCGAGGAGCTCCGGAGCCAGTACCCGGACACCTGCGGCATCTACATCGGCTATAACGACGCGCTCGCCCACAAGATCTACGCCGGCTCCGACTTCTTCATGATGCCCTCCCTCTTCGAGCCATGCGGGCTCAGCCAGATGATCAGCCAGCGCTACGGGACGCTCCCGATCGTGCGCATGACCGGGGGACTCGCCGACACCGTCCATCCCTACGACGGCATGATCACCGGGAACGAGGACGGCCTCGCCTTCCGCGACTATAATGTCGAAGGCCTCGACTACGCCGTCTATCGCGCGGAGGAGCTATACCGGAACCAGGAGGGCTACTACAAGGTGGCCCGCGCCGCGATGGGACGGGACCACAGCTGGCGGACCTCCGCCCGCGGATATCTCGCCGAGTACAAGAAGCTTCTCGCGAGGAAGTAGCCCCGGGGCCTCCAAGGAGGACCCTTTATGTACGACCACAAGGCGATCGAGAGGAAGTGGAGGAAGCGCTGGGAGGAGGAGAAGACCTTCCGCTGCGACACGCATGACTTCTCGAAGCCGAAGTTCTACGCGCTCGACATGTTTCCCTTTCCTTCCGGGCAAGGGCTCCACGTCGGGCACCCGGAGGGCTACACCGCGAGCGACATCGTCGCGCGCATGAAGAGGATGCAGGGCTATAACGTCCTCCATCCGATGGGCTGGGACGCCTTCGGGCTCCCCGCCGAGCAGTACGCCATCGAGCATAACGAGCACCCCGAGATCTCGACGAGAAGGAACATCGACCATTTCCGCGAGCAGATCAAGTCGCTCGGGATGTCGATCGACTGGGACCGCGAGATCTCGACTATCGACCCTTCCTACTACAAGTGGACGCAGTGGATCTTCTGCCGCCTTTTCGAGCATGACCTCGCCTACCTCGCCGACGTCCCCGTGAACTTCTGCCCCGAGCTCGGGACCGTCCTCGCCAACGAGGAGGTGATCGACGGGAAGAGCGAGCGCGGCGGCTACCCCGTCGTGAGGATCCCGATGCGCCAGTGGATGCTCAGGATCACGCGCTACGCCGACCGGCTCGAGAAAGACCTCGAGGGACTCGACTGGCCGCGGAGCACGATCGAGATGCAGAAGAACTGGATCGGGCGCTCCACGGGCGTCGAGATCCTTTTCAAGATCAAGGGGAGCGAGGAGAGCTTCCGCGTCTACACCACCAGGGTCGACACCCTCTACGGCTGCACCTACTGCTGCCTCGCCCCGGAGCACCCCCTCGTGGAACGCCTCGCCGCCCCGGAATGCCGCGAGGAGGTGGAGCGCTACGTCAAGGAGAGCGCCAAGAAGAGCGACCTCGCAAGAACCGCGCTTTCCAAGGAAAAGACGGGGGTTCTGCTGGGGATTTCCGCGATCAACCCCATCAACGGGAAGGAAGTCCCGGTCTACGTCGCCGACTATGTCCTCGGCTCCTACGGCACGGGCGCCGTCATGGCGGTCCCCGCCCACGACCAGAGGGACTACGAGTTCGCGAAAGCCCACGGGCTCCCCATCGTCCAGGTCCTCGAAGGCGACGTCTCCGAGCATGCGATGGAGGAGGACGCCCCCCACATCCATTCGGAAGAGGCCGACGGGCTTCTCATCGCCGAGGCGAAGAAGGTCATCGCGCGGAAGCTCATCGAGCTAGGCGCCGGCGAGGAGAAGGTGAACTACAAGCTCCGCGACTGGCTCTTCTCCAGGCAGCGCTACTGGGGCGAGCCGATCCCCGTCGTCCGGACCGAGGACGGGGAGGAGAGGATCCTCCCGGACGAGGAGCTACCCCTGGTCCTCCCCGAGCTCGGCGACTACACGCCCCGGAAGGACGGGAAGCCGCCCCTTTCCAAGGCCCCGGACTCCTGGCTCCACGTCGAGATCGGCGGGAAGAAAGGGGAGAGGGAGACGAACACCATGCCCCAGTGGGCGGGCTCCTGCTGGTACTACATCCGCTACATCGACCCCCATAACGAGAACGCCATCGGGGAGAAGGAGCTCCTCGACCACTGGCTCCCGGTCGACCTTTACATCGGAGGCCAGGAGCACGCCGTCCTCCACCTCCTCTACGCCCGCTTCTGGCACAAGTTCCTCCATGACATCGGCATCCTTTCCTCTGAGGAGCCTTTCCAGCGCCTCTTCCACCAGGGGATGATCCTCGGGGCGAACGGCGAGAAGATGAGCAAGTCCCGGGGGAACGTCGTGAACCCCGACGAGATCGTCGAGACCACGGGCGCGGACTCCCTCCGGCTCTTCGAGATGTTCGCCGGCCCCCTTTCCGACAGCAAGCCGTGGTCCACGGAAGGCCTCCGGGGAGCGCGCCGCTTCATCGAGCGCGCCTTCCGCCTCGTCGACGGGGAAGAGGAACGGGCCCGCTGGAGCGAGGAGGACTCCGGGGAGCTCAGCAAGGCCTACCACCAGATGGTGAAGAAGTGCACGGAGGACTTCGAGTCCCTCGACTTCAACACCGGCATTTCCTCGATGATGGTGTTCGTGAACGAGTGCTACAAGGCCAGGAGCCTCTACCGCCCTTACCTCGAGGGCTTCGCGAAGATCTTCTCCTGCGTCTGCCCCTTCGCGGGGGAGGAGATGTGGGAGAGGCTCGGGCACGATGGGACGATCGCCTACGAGAAGTGGCCTTCCTACGACGAGAAGGCCCTCGCCGTCGAGGAGGTCAAGGTCGCCCTCCAGGTGAACGGGAAGCTCCGGGACGTCCTTCTCCTCAGGAAGGACGCTTCCGAGGAGGAGGCTAGGGAGGCCGCCTTCCGGAGCGAGAAGGCGAAGCCCTTCCTCGAAGGGAAGATCCTCCGGAAGTTCGTCTACGTCCCGGGGAAGATCGTGAACGTCGTCGTCTCCTAGCCCTTCATTCGCCTCCGAGGGCCCTCTTCCAGTGGAGGAGGGCTCTTTTTCGTTCCATAATCACCCTTGCGGGACACCTTTGGAGAAAAGGGCCCCAGCTAAGGAGAAGCCTTACATGGACATTGCCATCGACGTCGGGAATACCCTGACGAAGTTCGGGCTCGGGGAAGGGGGAGAGATCGCCCTCTCCTACGAGTTCCAGACCGAGCCCTCGAGGAGAAGGGACGAGATCCGTTCCCGCATCCTCGCCTTCCTCGCGGGGGAAAGGCCCCGGAAGGCGATCCTTTCCTCGGTCGTGCCCTCGCTCCTCGGGGAATATCGCGCGGCCCTGGCAGGGATCGCGGGGAGGCTCATCGTCCTCGGGCCCGGGCTCAGGACGGGGCTCGTCCTTCACGTGGAGAACCCCAAGGAAGTGGGATCCGACCTCGTCGCGGGCGCCTACGCGGCGAAGTCCCTTTTCGGGAAGAACCTCTTCATCGCGGACTTCGGCACGGCGACGAAATACATTTATCTAGACCAAGAGGGGCGTTTTGCGGGGCTTTCGATCGCCCCCGGCCTCGAAATCTCCGCGAAGGCGCTTTCCAAGGACGCTTCCGCGCTTCCGGAGGTGCCCCTGGAGATCCCTCCTTCCCCAGTCGGGAGGAACACGGTCTCCTGCATGCAGTCGGGGATCCTCTACGGGAGGGCGTACGAATGCCTCGGGTTCCTCGAGTCCTTCTCCAAGGAGGCGGGGGTCGCCCTCCGCCCCATCCTCACGGGAGGGAACGCCCGCCACATCCTTCCCCTCCTCCCGGGCTTCGAGCATGAGGAGAACCTTGTCCTTAAGGGGCTTCTTCTCATCGGGGAGGGCTTTTCCCTATGAACTGGGCGACGATCCTCTTCTGGGCGCTCGGGGTCCTGCTCCTCGCCCTTTTCCTCTTCCTCTACTCGAGAGGAAGGACGCATGAGGGGGCAAGCGCAAGGAACATCGCCACGGACGGCATCTTCTCCGCAATCATCCTTCTCCTCGGGCTCGTGCCCCAGCTTGGCTACATCCAGCTTTTCCCAGGGATCTCGCTGACATTGAGCCATATCCCCGTGCTCATAGGGGCCGCCCTCTTCGGCTGGAAGAGGGGGGCGCTCTACGGCCTCCTCTTCGGCATCACTTCCCTCATCCAGGGGGCGATCAACGGCACGGGGCTCAACGTCCTCTTCGTCTACCCCTGGGTGAGCATCCCTCCCCGCGTCCTCTTCGGCCTTGCCGCCGGTCTTTGCTTTGCACCCGCGCGCAGGAATCCTAAGATATGGCGGAGCGCGTTCCTGGAGGGCCTCGTCGCCTTCCTCATGACGGCGCTTCATACGGCCCTGGTGTTCGGCGACCTCCTGGTCTTCTTCCCGGAGGAGACGCTCGCCCTCCTGAGGAGCGGGGAGCCCGTCGCCCAGGGCGTGGGCTTCGCCTTCCTTGGCGCGCTTCTCCTGGGGGCGCTCGGGGAAGCGACGCTCGCCGCGCTCATCGTGCCTGCCGTAGGGAAGGGGGCCGAGGGAATCCTCCATGGGAGAGAAAGGGAAAGAAGATGAACTACCGCAAGATCGCGTCGAAGTACCGGAAGGAGGCGCTCCTCGCCCTCCAGAAGTGGATCCAGTGCGCCTCGCCCTACGACGAGGCCACCGTCAAGAAGGACGCCCCCTACGGGGAAGGCGTGAGGAAGTCGCTCCGCTACTTCGGGGAGCTCGGAAGGAAGAACGGCTTCGCGGTCGACTGGTGCGATGGCTACTGCACTGAGCTTTCCTTCGGGGACAAGGGCCCTCTCATCGGGATCTACGGCCACGGGGACGTCGTCCCCGCCGGGGACGGCTGGAAGCACAAGCCTTACGCGGGGACTTATGAGGACGGCGTCGTCTATGGCCGCGGCGCGACCGACGACAAGGGGCCGATGGTCGCCGCCTTCTACGCGGCGAAGGCCCTCAAGGACCTCGGCCTTATCGACGGCTTCCGCGTGAAGATCGTCTGCGGGGGCGACGAGGAGAGGGGGAGCAGCTGCCTCAAGCACTACTTCAAGGAGCACAAGGGCGAGGCCCCTGCCTTCGGCTTCACCCCCGATAGCGACTGGCCCCTCATCTACGGCGAGAAGGGGATGAGGGGCTACGAGCTCACGCTTCCCCTCGACCTTTCCCCGATCGTCGCGATGGAAGGGGGAAGCGTCGCCAACGCCGTCTGCGACTCGCTCCTCGTGACCATGGCGAAGAACCCCGCCCTCGAGAGGAAGCTCGCTTCCTCCATCATCTCCTACGACGACCTCGGGAACGAGGTCCTCACGATGATCCGCTTCAAGGGCAAGGGCGCCCATGGCTCCACGCCGGAGCTCGGGGAGAACGCCGCCGGGACCGCCTTCCGCTTCCTCGGCGAGGCCCTCGGGAAGAAGGAACTCAGAAATCTCGGGGAAATCATCCTTTCCCCGGACGGCGCTTCCTGGGGAGGCGCCCACTCCTCCAAGGAGCTCGGGAAGGCCACCTACAACTACGGGTTGGTCCGCTACGACGGGAAGGCGCTTTCCGTCTCGCTCGACTTCCGCTTCGGGGAAGAGGCGGATCCGGACGCCCTCGTCGGGACCCTCCGGAGGAAGTCCGGGATGGAGGCGAGGCTCCTCTCGGAGCACCACCATCTCCTCTTCGACAAGAAGAGCCCCTTGGTGAAGACCCTCCTTTCCGCCTACCGGATGGAGGCGCGCGACTACTTCGCCAAGCCCCTTGCCATCGGAGGAGGGACGTACGCGAAGGAAGCCCCGAACACCGTTGCCTTCGGCGCGTGCTTCAAGGGGCGGGACGGGAACATGCACGGGGCCGAGGAATATATCCTCGAGAAGGACCTGCTCCTGGACATCGCCATCTACATGCGCGCCATCCTCGCCCTGGGGAAGAGGGCCCGGTGAGGGGACGTTTCAAAAGCTGGGCGCCCTCCCTCCTGGAGGCGCATCCGGAGAAGGGCGTCTCCGGGAAGGAGGATCCCTTCTTCTCCCTCGGCCCCGACCTTGAGATCGGCGGGGGCAAGGGGATGTTCGCGATAAGGATGGCCAGGAAGGGAAGGAAAATCCTTTCCCTGGAGCGGGACGTCTCCTCCGCGGGGACCTTCCTCAAGAGGCTCCTCGCCTTGGAGGAGGAAGGGGAATCCCTCCCCGTCCGCCTCCTGCGGAAGGACTTCGACGAGGCGGGGGACATCCTCGAGGGACATCTCTTCCCGCGCATCTACCTGAACTTCAGCGACCCATGGCCCAAGAAGAGGCACGAGAAGAGGAGGCTCACCTTCCATCCGCGCCTCCTAAGGATCGCCTCCCTCCTTGCCCCGGGCGGGGAGATCCGCTTCAAGAGCGACCAGCTTCCCCTCTATGAGTTCACCCTCGGGGAATGCGGGAAGGCCGGGCTCAAGGTCATCTCCGCGAAGGAGGACTATGCCCTGGACGAAACGGAAGACGCGATGAGCGAGTACGAGGAGAGCTTCCGCAAGGAAGGGAAGAGGATCCATCGGATCATCATTGGGAGGAACTAGGATGAGATACCGCCTTTTCTATGAGCACAGGACCATCGGGGACATCCTGATGCTCGCCTATGAGCCAAGGCTCGTCCCGGACAGGGTCGAGGAAGGAAGGGAGGCCGCCCTCCTCTACCGGGGGGATGTCCTCGTGGGAGTGAACTTCCTCAACGTATCCCGGGCCATCCGCCTCAGGGCGCACGGGATGATCGCCACCCCGGGGGAGGAGCTCCTCCACGTGGTGAACGCGCTTCTGGAGGAGAACGGGATCGCCCCTCTCCCCCCCACCACGGACACGGGCTTCCACGTCCTTTCCGTCAAGAAGGTGGAGGAGCATCCCCTCGACGAGCGCCTCTTCATCCTGACCCTTTCCGACGGAACGAAGGAGATTCCCACGGTGAGCGGGCTTGCTCCCTTCCGCGAGGGGGACAAGGTCGTCTGCGCCCTCCCCGGGACCATCCTCCGGGACGGCACGCTCTTCGACTCTTGCAAGGACCACGGGATCCCCGTGGAGGCGAAGCCGCTTTCCCCGCGCGACCTCGCGCTCGGGGAGGAGGAAGGGATCCCCTTCCGTCCGGAAGGATACGAGGACGGGGAGGATTTCTATCTCCCCAAGGAGGGCAAGTGATGGAAGAGCTTGAGATCCATAGGAAGGAACGGGGCGAGATCAAACGCCTCACGAACAGGACCTTCCAGTTCGACAAACGCATCGGAGAAGGCTTCTATAGCGCCAATTATTTCCTTAAAAGCCGCGCTATCGTTCGGAAAACGGCTCCCGGCCATATTGTCGAGGAGCAGTTTTTCCAGCGGCGCGAGGAGGCGATGGCCTGCGGGATCGACGAGGCGATCGCCCTCCTCCAGGAGTTCGCGGACCATCCCGAGGAACTCAGGATCCTCGCCCTCGACGACGGGGACATCGTCGGCGCGGGGGAGCCGGTGCTCAAGATCGAGGGGCGCTACGAGGACTTCGGCTTCCTCGAGTCGATGATCGACGGGATCCTCGCCCGGCGCTCGAGCGTCGCGACGAACGTCCTTGAGGTCGCGAGGGCCCTCCGGGGCACCCCTTGCTTCTCGATGGCGGACCGCCAGGACGACTACCTCACCCAGGCGGGGGACGGCTACGCGACCTATGTCGCCGGGATCCGGAAGTTCTCCACCGACGCCCAGGGATCCTGGGTCGGGGTCAAGGGGATGGGCACGATGCCCCACGCGCTCATCGAGATCGCCGGCGGGGACGTCGTCAAGGCCGCGAGGATGTACCACGACTGCTTCCCGGAGGAAAAGGTCACCTGCCTCATCGACTACCATAACGACGTCGTCCGCGACTCCCTCAGGGCCGCGCGGGAGCTCGGGGACATCCTCGGAGGAGTGAGGGTGGACACCTCCAAGTCCCTCGTGGATCACTGGTTCGACGGCAAGGACACCTCGGGCTTCGACCCCCACGGGGTTTGCAAGGAACTCATCTACGCCCTCCGGAAGGAACTCGACAAGGCGGGCTTCCCGAACGTCCGCATCACCGTGTCGAGCGGCTTCACCGCGGAGAAGATCGAGGAGTGGACGAGAATCGGGGTCCCCGTCGACATGTACGGGGTCGGCTCCTCCCTCATCCGGAACGACACGGTCGGCTTCACCGGGGACCTCGTCAAGCTGGACGGCAGGCCCGAGGCCAAGGAAGGAAGGGCCGACGTCCCGAGCGACCGCCTCCGCCCGGTGCGGCTCCTCCCACGCTGAAAAGGTAAGGACATGAACGAACGTCCTCTTCTGGTAAGGGGACGTTTTTCATCTTACGGAAACCGCTTTCTTCCGGCGCATGCACGAATTACCGATTTACCAGTAAACGAGTTACATATGATTTCATGAAACTTTCCTTCTCCAATGTGTAATTTTCATTCGATTTTGCTATCAAATGCCTCTCCCAGTTGGGATAATGGAAACCAGAAAAGGGGGTTCCAAAGGGCCATGAGGAATACGAAGGAAAGAGTGACGATCTACCAGGTCGCGAAGAAGGCGCAGGTTTCGCTCGCGACGGTGAGCCGCGTCATCAACAAGAAGGGGAACGTGACGGAGGGAACACGCCTCCGCGTGGAGGCGGCGATCAAGGAGCTGGGCTACAAGCCGAGCGGGCTCGCCCAGGCGCTTGCCACCAACAAGACCACGAACATCGCGCTCATCATCCCGAGCGCCAACTACGTCTACATCGCGAACCTCCTCAACGGCATCACCGAGGTGACGAAGGAGAAGGGCTTCACCCTCACTGTCTTCACCACCTCCCATAGCCGCGAGGAGGCGCTCCAGACGCTGGAGAAGGTCATCGTCACCCACGTGGACGGGGCGATCGTCTTCGACGACGAGCTTTCGGAAGAGGATGTCATGAACCTCAATTCCTATAGCGTCCCGACGATCGTCATCAACAAGAACATCCAGGGGGACAGGACCGGGTCGGTGCTCCTCTCCTACGGAAGCCTCCTCACCAAGATCATCGAGGAGCACTACCAGCGGAGCGACAGGAGGATGACCTTCCTCCACGTCCATGACGGCGGCCGTCTCCTTTCCCACTGCGAGAAGGTGTTCTGCGAGGCGCACCGGAACCTCGGCCGCCCCTACCAGATCGTGAACGTCGACGACAGCTACAAGCGGACCTACTACGACTTCGCCCAGCGCTTCCGCGAGGAGAAGGAGGGCTACTACATCGCCTACCGCGACTCCATCGCCGCCGCGGTGGAGAACGCCGCCACCGACCAGGGGCTTTCCGTCCCCGAGAACGTCGAGGTCCTCTCCCTCGTCGGCACCAAGTACGCGAACATCGTCCGTCCCACCCTCACGAGCCTCGAGATCGACATGGCGGAGGTCGGGCGGAGGGCGATGTACATGCTGATCGACCTCATCGACGGGACGCTCTTCGAGAAGAGCTACCGCTTCGACGCGAGGCTCCAGCTCCGCTCCTCGACGAGACGCTAGCGACCGTCAGGGCCAGGGAGTCCCCGCCGGGGGGCTCCCTTTTTCGTTTTCCTTTTTTGTGCAATAGTCTCTATATGGCGAAGAGAAGCTACCTTCTCGGGCTCTTCCATCTCTCAGTGGACTTCCTTTCGCTTGCCCCCTTGACCCTGCTCATCGTCGGGAGCGAGTACGGGATCGACAGCGTCGAGATCGCCGTGATCTATTTCCTCTACCTTTCCTTCGCCTTCCTCTTCCAGGCGCCCCTGGGGGCCATCATGGACCGCCGGGGGAAGGGGGACGGGAGGAAGGCGGCCTGGCTCGCGGTTCCCCTCCTTCTCCTAGGAGGGCTCCTCGTCTCGCTTCCTTCCTTGTCCGTGCTTCTGCCTCCTTGGGGCGGAGAGGCTGGGCTGAAGCTTGCCATCCATCTCCTCGGGACGATGGTCCTCGGGGCGGGGAACGCCCTCTTCCACGTCGGGGCGGGACGCCACCTCCTCACCCTCGGGGCCGGGCCCTCCGAACTAGGCGCCTTCATTTCCTTCGGGACGATCGCCGTCTGCCTCACCTCCATCCCCTTCGCCCTTCTCACGAGGATCGTCGAATTTCTCCTGCCTATCCTTTATCTCCTATTCGGAATCGTCGCAATCTCGCTCTCAGTCTGGCTCTTCCTTGCGGACCCCAAGCCTTCCGAAAAACGAATATCCTCTTTGGAAACCCCTTCGTTTTCAGGAAATCTCATGGAGTTCGCGTATCTTGCCCTCTTCATCGGGCTTTCCGTCTTCCTTCGCGGGTTCCTTGGCGGCTACAAGGAATCCTCGGAAGGGATCGTCTATCTTCTGGCCATGCTCGGGATGTTCCTCGGAAAGCTTCTCGGGGGATACATGGCGAAGTGTCTCGGGAGTCTTTCCCTCGTCATCCTCTCGGGGGCGACCTATGTCCTCGGCATCCTTCTTCCTTCCCGCGGAGGGATGGTCCCTGCCTTCTTCCTCGCCTTCGGGACGAACTTGCCCATGGGGCTCACCCTTTCCCTATCGGGACGGGCGTTCGGGAAAGGGAAGGAAGGGCTTGCCTTCGGCTTCCTTTCCACGCTCCTGGGCTTCGGGGCGGGGCTGGGCGCCTATCTCGCCCCGCTCGGGACGGATTCCCGCATCTCCCAAGGGCTCATGATGTTGAATCTCGTCTTCCTTCTCCTGTCCCTCCTCCTCATCGGGAAGGGGAACATGAGGCGGGAACTATTCCCATCGTTCCGAGGAAGATATTCACACAAGAGATACGATAGCAAGGAGGATCTCCTATGAATTTGCTCGACGTGCCGTCCTGGCCGATGCTCCTTTTCCCGGGGCTCCTCTTCCTTCTTCTCTTCGTTGCCGTAGGCGCGATCATCGCGGCCATCATCATCGCCGTGAGGCGGAAGAAAAGGAAGGATGAGGTCGGGCCCTGGGACAAGGACGAGGGGAAGAAGGGATGAGTCCCGGGCTTCTCGACGTCGCGATCGTCGTCCCGCCGAACATGATGCTCCTCGCGGCGGTCCTGGTGCTCATCGTCCTCGCGCTCCTCGCCCTTCTTCTTGCCCTCGTCCTGGCCTTCCGGAAGAAAAGGAAGGGCAGGCTCGTCGAGACGGAGCCTCCCAAGGAGGACGTCTCCCGCAAGGAATGAGCCCGCTTTCGAACCTTTTCCGCCTGATATCCGCGTTGTTCCTGACCCTTTTGGTGGAAATTCCTTTCTATTCCCTCTTCCCGTCCCTCCGGGAGCGAGGCTTTCTTGGGCGCGCCTTCCTCGCGAACGTCCTCTCGAACCTGACTCTCAATCTCCTTCTCCTGCCCTTGGAAAGGCTCCTTCCCTTCCCTTGGATCTACCTGCTCCTCCTCCTGGGCGAAATCCTCGTCTTCCTATTCGAGTGGGCCTTCCTCTCATCTTATAAAAGGGGACAAGGCGCTTCCTTCCCCTTCCTCGTCCTTTCCGCGAACTCCCTTTCCTGCCTCGCGGGGCTCCTTCTTTCCCTCGGGGCAGGTTAAGCGCTTTCATTTACGCCGCCCTCTTTCGCTTTCCCTACTACAACAAGGGGCGGGGACGGCATAGAATTCCCCCAAAGGAAACGGGACAAGACAGAATGATTGCGAAAGCACGTCACATCGAGCTGCCCAACGTCCTCCTCGCCCATCAGGAACTGGAAGAGGCGCCTTTGCCCAAGTACTGCTACGTCGCAGGCACGAACGGCCGCTGCGCCTCCTACGAGCTTTCCGTGAAGGAGGGGGACCATGTGAGGGTCGGGGAGCGCCTCGGCCTCCGGAAGGGACCCTTCTTCGAGCAGCCGATCGTATCCACCTGCTCCGGCACCTACCTCGGGATCGAGAAGCACCTCCACCACACGGGGAAGGAGTGCGAGTTCCTGAAGATCGAGAACGACTTCAAGGACGAGCCGGATCCTTCCCTCAAGGAGAGGAGCGAGGAGGAGCTCAAGGCCCTGACGAAGGAGGATGTCCTCGCCATCATGCGGGACATGGCCCTCGTCGGCCTCGGCGGCTCTTCCTTCCCGAGCTACGTGAAGCTCCAGGGGGACCATCAGATCCACACCATCGTCATCAACGGGGTCGAGTGCGAGCCCTCGCTGGCAAGCGACCACCGCCTCATGCTGGAGCACCCCCGCGAGATCATCGAGGGGCTCCGCCTCCTCATGAGGGCCACCGGCGCCAAGGAAGGGAAGATCTGCGCGAAGTGGATCTACAAGGACCTCGCGGAATGCTGGTCGAGCGCCCTCGCCGGCGAGGAGGGCTCCGGCATCTCCTTCGCCCCGGTCTGGAACTTCTATCCCCAGGGATGGGAGGTCGCCTGCATCAAGACCGCAACGGGCGTCGACATCCCGAGCGGCCATCTCCCCGCGGAGTTCGGGATCCTCGAGTACAACGTCGCCACCATCTACTCCCTTTATCTCGCCGCGAAGAAGAGGATGCCCCTCCTCTCGCGCTACGTGCAGATCCACGGGGACGGGGTGAACGAGCAGAAGTTCCTCAAGGCGCGGATCGGGACCCCCCTCCGGGACCTTCTCCCGCTTGCCGGGGGGTATACCGATTCCGGGAAGAAGAAGCGCCTCATCATGGGCGGCCCCATGATGGGGAACACCGTGGCAGATGACGACATCATCCTCACCCCCACCGTCACCTCCATCCTCGTGATGGACGAGGAGGTGTGGACCGCCGATAGCTGCGTCCGCTGCGGCTCCTGCGTCTACAGCTGCCCGACCCACCTCATGCCCGTCCTCATCGCCCAGGCGGTGAAGAGCGGGGACAAGGAGAGGGTCAAGGCGCTCCACCCCGAGCGCTGCGTCGAATGCGGGCTCTGCGCCTATAGCTGCACGAGCCGCATCAACGTCACCGAGTACGTAAGGAGGGCAAAGCGCATCGCGCGTCTTTCATGAGCGAAGAGAACACCATGCGGCTCCTCCAGGAGCCAAGCCCGCACGTCCGGAGGAAGGACAGCGCCACGAGGATGATGCTCGACGTCCTCCTCGCCCTCCTGCCCCTCCTCATCTTCTCCTTCATCGTCTATCGCCTCGACGCCCTCAAGGTGTTCGGGATCGCGGTCCCGGCGATGATGATCGCCGAATGGGTCTTCGTCATGATCAAGGGGCGGATGCCCTACGACGGGGAGAAGCATCCCTTCAAGGAGAAGTTCCTCCACGCGCTGAAGCTGTACCGCCCGGTGAACGCCGTGGCGCCCGCCGTCTCCGCCCTCATCTTCGGGATGTGCCTCCCGCCCACCACGAGCTGGTGGGGCGTCCTCGTCGGGGCGCTCGCCGGCATCATCTTCGGCAAGCTCCTCTTCGGGGGCCTCGGGCAGAACATCTTCAACCCCGCCGCCGTGGGCATGATCCTCACGCGCCTCAGCTTCTCGAACACGATGAGCTACCCCGCCATCCCCTGGGGCGAGGGGACGATGGTCGACGTCGTCACCGGGGGCACTGTCCTCTCCGGCACGATCCAGGGCGGCTACTCCTCCCTCATGGACGTCTCCCTCCTCGACCTCTTCCTCGGCAGGACCCAGGGGGCGATGGGCGAGGTGTGCAAGGTGCTCATCCTCGTCGGCCTCCTCTACCTCCTGCTCCGCCAGGCCATCGACTGGCGCGTGACCTTCACCTACGTCGGCGCCTTCACCGCCCTCATCGCCATCGCGGGGATCGCGATCGCCGGGGGCGGCATCGTCAAGGACTTCGACATCTGGCACTTCATCGGGGTCGAGTTCCTCGCGGGAGGCATGCTCTTCGGGGCGACCTTCATGCTGACCGACCCGGTCACGATGCCGGCGACGAAGCCGGGGCGCTACATCTACGCCCTCTCCGCCGCCTCCCTCACCGTCCTCATCCGTCTCTTCGCCTCGGCGCCCGAGGGGGTCGGCTACTCGATCCTCCTCGCCAACCTCATCACCCCGGTCCTCGACCACCACAAGGTGGCCTCGTCCCGGTGGACGTGGAAGAAGTGGCTGACCATCGGCCTCATCCTCCTCGCCGACATCCTCTTCATCGTCATCGGAATCATCTTCGGAGGTAAAGTCAAATGAAGATCAAGCTCGACGCAAAGCACGTTCTCTCGGTCGTCGCCGTCCTTGCCCTCATCGGCGGCGGGGCGGGCGCCCTCATCGGGACGGTGAACTACTTCACCGCGGACATCATCGGAGAGAACAACGATCGGAAGGAGAACGAGGCCTATTACGCCTGCTTCCCCGACGCCGCCTCCTTCGGCGATGAGACCGAGGTCTCCAGCGGCACTTACATCGAGACGTACAAGAGCGCCCTCGACGGCTCCGGGAACGAGATCGGCAAGGTGTACCACGCGGTGGGAGCCACGGGGTTCGGCGCGACCGTCGACCTCCTCATCGGCGTCGACGCGGACGGCCTCGCCCACATCGAGATCGTCGCCTACGGGCCGGACAACACCGGAGGCAACAACGCGACCGTCGAGGCGTGGATCGAGTCCATCAACGACGGCTCCGCGACGATCGACGGCGGCACCACCACCGGCGCCACCAACACCGCCTCCGTCGTCCGCGAGATGGTCGCCGAGGCGCTCGACCTCTACGAGAACGGGGACGTCCCGCCCGGGCCGGTCGACCCCGACCAGAAGTACCTCGACCTCTTTGAAGGCGCCTCCTCCGTCGGGGAGGAGGTCGCGCTCGAAGGCAAGACCTACCTGAGCTCCTACCGAGAGGTGAAGGACGCCTCCGGGAACGTGCTCGGCCGCGCCTATCGCGGATCCGGCCACAACACCTTCGAGGTCAACATCGCCCTCCTCGTCGGCGTCACTACCGACGGGGAAGTATCCGGGCTCTTCCTCGAGGACTACTCCGCGACGAGCGGCGACGCGATGGGCCCCGGCGGCACCCTCACGGGGGTCCAGGCCTGGATCGACTCCGTCAACGACGGCACCGGCTCCATCGAGTCCGGCCCGACCGCCACGGCCTCCTACATCACCATGAAGGCCATCATCGACGAGGCCGTCGCCGACTACACCGGCCCCGCCCCGGTCGAGTCCGTCATCGGCGAGGACGAGGCGAAGTCCCTCTTCGAGGGGGCCTCCTCGGTCGGTGCCGAGGCCGCCCTGGAGGGCGAGTACGTCAAGGCCTCCCGCGAGGTGAAGGACGCCGGGGGCGCCCTCCTCGGGACCGCCTACTACGGCGAGGGCACGAACCAGCACGGCGTCCATGTGGCGATCCTCGTCGGGCTCACTCCCGAGGGCGAGGTGACGGGGCTCTCGCTCGAGGACTACTCCGGCGGGAACCCCATCGGGACCGAGGAGGTCATCTCCGCCTGGATCGACTCCATCAACGGCGGGAGCGCGACGATCGACGGCGGCACGACCACCGGGGCGACCGTCTCCGCGACCCTCATCCGGAACATCGTCTCCGAGGCCAAGGGCTACGCGACCGGCACGGTCGTCGACCTGACTGAGAAATACCTGAGCCTATTCCGGAACGCCGCTACGGTCGGCGAGGAAGTCGCCCTCAGCGGCGATTATGAGTACATCGTCTCCTACCGCGAGGTGAAGAACGAGTCCGGCGAGGTGCTCGGAAGGGGCTACCTCACGAACACCACGAACGTCGGAGGCCGCTGGGGCGACCTCCAGCTCCTCATCGGCATCGAGCCGGACGGCGAGATTTCCTCGATCGTCGCGCTCGTCAACGAGCAGAGCCGCCCGGACGGGACCAACAGCTACATCGAGTCCGTCAACGGCGGCGGCTCCTACGAGGACATCTTCGGCTACGAGTCCTCGAGCGGGACCGTCGGCATCGAGATCGCCCATGACGCGATCGCCGAGGCCATCGGGGACTACACCGGCGTCGCGAACCTCCCCGCCGAGATCACGAAGGCCATGGCGGACGCTCTCCCCGAGGCCGAAGGCTGGGGCGAGCCCGCGATCATCAACGAAGGGAACATCATCGCCCGCATGGGCGTCCTCGACGCGGATGGCGTCGAAGAGGGCGCCTCCTACTATCTCTCGGGCGCCGCGAGCGACGGGGACTACGATCTCGTCATCCTCGTGGAGCAGGACGGGAGCTTCGCCCTCAGCCTCGTGAGCGGGGACTGGGACAGCGCCTATCTTGCGGGCGTCGAGAGCTGGATCGCCAAGATCAACGACGGGACCGCCGACTACCGCGAGGACATCGCCACTTCCGGCGTCGAGCAAGCCGCCTATCAGATCGCCGCGGACATCGACGCGGCCCTCGCCTATGAGAAGGAGACCGTCGAGTCTCCCTACCTCGCCCTCTGGGATGGCTCCTATTCCGTCAGCTCCTCCCAGAAAGTCGAAGGCGGGACCTACCTCCACTCCTACCGCGAGGTGAAGAACGAGTCCGGCGAGGTGCTCGGAAGGGGCTACCTCACGAACACGACGAACGTCGGCGGAAAGTGGGGCGACCTCCAGCTCCTCATCGGCGTGAACGCCGACGGCACCATCGGCAAGGTCGTCGCCCTCGTCAACGAGCAGAGCCGTCCGGACGGGACGGACGGATACATCGAGTCGGTGAACGGAGGCGGCTCCTACGAGGACACCGATGGCTACGAGCCCTCGAGCGGGACCGTCGGCATCGTGATCGCGCATGACGCGATCGCCGAGGCATTGGCCCACTACGAGGCGAATCCCGACCAGGTCGTCGATCCTTCGGAACCCGTCGTTCCGACGAACATCCCCGAGAGCGTCAAGGCGCTCATCCCCGAGGCCCACTCCTGGAACGCCTTCGTCGAGCTTTCCGCCGTCTGGCAGGCGACCGGCTACTGGAGCGCCCTTGACGAAAGCGAGGCCGAGATCGGCCGCGTCTACGAGTTCAAGGCCGGGAGCACGGGCGATGACAACCTCTATTACGTCGCCCTCGGCGAGGACGCCGAGATCATCGGGCTCGAGGTCGTGAACACGACGCTCGAGGGCGAGAACCTGACTGCCCTCACCACATGGGTGGAGCAACTGAACTCCAGCAAGGCCATCCCGGAGATTCCTTCGGAGAGCCCCATCGCCTCCGAGCTCGGATGGATCGAGTCCGGGATCGAGGACGCCCAGGCCGACTACCTTGGCGACGTCCCCGCCGAGGTGGAGGCGCTCCTCGCGCTCTAGGATATGGCGGACAAGGCTATCGACATGCGGGGAGAGAGGAAGGAGGCCTTCGTCTCCGGAATCTGGAAGGCCAACCCCCTCTTCGTCTCCCTCCTGGGCTTCTGCCCGGCCCTCGCCGTCACGACCTCCTTCGAGAGCGCCTTCGGGATGGCGATACTCTTCACCCTGGTGCTCCTGGGGTCGAACGTCTGCGTCTCGCTCCTCCGGAAGCTCATCCCGGAAGAGATCACGACGCCCTGCTACATCGTCATCATCGCCACCTTCGTCACGGTGGTGAAGATGCTCTGCGAGGCCTTCCTCCCGGAGCTATACACCTCGCTCGGCGTCTTCCTCTCCCTCCTCGTCGTGAACTGCATCGTGCTGGGGAGGAGCGAGGCCTACGCCTCGAAGAACACGGTGCTCAACAGCGCCCTCGACGCCCTCGGGAACGGCATCGGCTTCGGCTGGGCCATCTGCCTCATCGCCCTGGTGAGGGAGATCCTCGGGACGGGGCAGCTCACCTTCGGGAAGGTGTTCACCTTCATCCCGGAGTACTCGCTCCCGCTCCTGAAGGTCGACGGGGTCTACGACCTCTCGATCGAGTTCTTCCAGCGTTCGATCGGGGGCTTCCTCGTGCTGGGGATCGCCCTTGCTATCATCGCCGCGATCGACATCCATAAGAGGGACAAGGCGAGGGTGGACGCCCTCCTCGCCAAGAAGAGGGCCGCGGCCCAGGAAGGAGCGAACTAGCCCATGGAATACATCGTCGCCTTCCTCCTCGCCGTACTGACGAGCTCTCTCATCGACAACGTCGTCCTCGCCCGTTTCTACGGGATCTGCAGCTTCCTCGGGACCGGGAGCAAGGTCAAGCCGGCCTTCTCGATGGGCCTCGCGGTGACCTTCGTCATCGTGCTGGCGAGCCTCGTCTGCTGGCCTCTATATAACTACGTCCTCGTCCCGGCGAAGATGGAGTTCCTCGACACCATCGTCTACATCCTCGTCATTGCCTCCCTCGTGCAGCTCGTGGGGATCTTCGTCAAGAAGACCTCGCCCGCGCTCTACAAGGGACTGGGGATCTACCTCCCCCTCATCACCACCAACTGCGCGGTCCTCGGGGTCGCCCAGGGGAACACCGACCAGGGGCTCGACTTCCTGAGCTCGATGGGGAACGCGATCGGGACTTCGCTCGGCTACCTCCTCGTGATCGTCCTCTTCGCCCTCATCCGCGAGAGGCTGGAGAGCGCCGAGACCCCCCGCGCCCTCAAGGGCATCCCCATCGCGATGGTGACCGCCGCCCTCATGGCGCTCGCCTTCATGGGGCTCCAGGGCATCGCCTAGATGGACGAGGCCACGGCCAGGGGCCTGGCGATCGCCATCGTCGTCCTCCTCGCCCTCCTCTTCCTCGGAAGCTTCGTCTGGTACATGAGGACGAAGCCTCCCAAGGGATGCGAGAGGGTGCGGAAGGACGAGACGGACTGCATCGGCTGCAAGAACGCCGGCTGCCGGCTCTACCGGCCAAAGGAAAATGAGAATCCCCCTGAAGAAGGGAAGAAGGAGTGAGAAATGGACATGAGCCTGCTGGACATGGCCTTCGACAACGGGATGGCGATCCTCTATAGCTTCCTGGTGCTTCTCGCCCTCGGGGCGATCTTCGCCTTCCTCCTCTGCCTCTTCAGCGTCGTCTTCAAGGTGAAGGAGGACAAGAGGGTGGGGGAGGTGAAGAAGCTCCTCCCCGGGATCGACTGCGGCGCCTGCGGGAACGCCGGCTGCCAGGAGATGGCGGAAAAGCTCGTCTCCGGCGAGGTCAAGGACCCCGCCCTCTGCCGCCCGGGGAAGAAGGAGAAGAACTTCGACCCCATCCTCCTCTACCTCAAAGAGCATCCCGAGCCCGTCTACGAGGAAGAGGAATGAGCAGGAGGCCTTCCGGAAGGGAGGCCTTTTTCTTTGCCTTTTCCTCCCCATTCCCGCCCTCCGTTGAGAAACAAGCCAGGACAATCTAGAATCCGCCGTATGAAAAAGTCCCTTGCCCTTCTTTTCGTGCCGCTTCTCCTCGCTTGCGAGATTCCGGGAGGCAGCTCTTCCTCCACCTCCCAACAGTCCACGGGCAGCGGGAACGACTGGGTCGGGAAGGAGTGGACCGCTTCGTCTGTCTTCGATTACCTTTCCTTCGGCGCCTTCTCAGAATTCCGCTTCTTCCATGAGAAAGGAAAGGCGGAAGATGGCCTTTACGAGGAAATTTCCGATTCTTTCGCGCACATGTCGCATTACATGGAGACAGACCTTCGCTGGGGCGACATGCAGGGGAAGACGACCGCGCTCCTCTTGAGCGAGGAAGAAGGAACGTTTCCTCTCGATGGCTTCTTCCAAGGCCTTCTGGAATTCGCCGAAGAGGCCAAGGACTTCACCGAGGGCGCGATCGACATCCTTTCCGGGGGGCTCGCGAACCTTTGGAAGGACCTCTGGGTAAATAACGAGGGGGAGGACGCCCGGCTTCCGACGAAGGAAGAGATATCCGCGGAAGTCGACAGAATCCACGGAAGCAGCCTTGCCCTTTCCGTAGGTGAGGGGGCCGCATATGTGACGAAGGCAGGGGACGCCCTTCTTGACTTCGGAGCGATGGGGAAGGGGTACGCTCTCGCGAGAGTGCGGGAACGTCTTCTTGAAGAAGGAAACCGCTACTTCCTCCTCAACGCAGGCGGGAGTTCCCTCTCTTTCGGGACGAACCCCCTTGCCGAGGACGGGACTTTCCTGATCGGACTCGCCGACGTGGAAGGGTACGGCTTCCGGGTCCGAGACCGTTCCGTCGGGACGAGCGCGACCACCCTCCAGCACAAGGTCGACGAGACGACCGGGACCTTGTATTCCCATGTCGTCGATCCCATGGACGGGAGCGCCGTCCCCGCTTTGACCACCGCGGTTGTGATCGGGGATGATGCCGGCTGGTGCGATGTCCTCAGCACCTACCTTCTCATGAGGGGGGAGGAGGCCAAGATTGCGGAAATCGAAGGGATGGGATACGAAATGTTCCTCTATGACGAGAGAAGGGAGGATCCCTTCGTCTATCAAAGCGAAGGCTTCCCTCTTGAAGAGGTGAAGTGATGGCCCTCAAGGAGGGCCTCAGGAAGCATCTAGGGGACATCGTCCTTTTCCTAGCGCTCTTCCTCGCCCTCCTCGGAGGAACGATCGGTGCGATCCTCGCTCCTGAGGGCGATTTCGAAGAAGCCATCGTCTATCGGGACGAAGAGAGGCTTCTTTCCTTGAATCTGGAGGAGCCTTCTTTATCCAAAGTCCTTTCGAAAGACGTGCAAGAAGTGGATCCGTCCCCTTATGGGGAAGAGGCCCTTAAGGCGTACCGCATCCAGGGGGCGATGACCCCGATGACCCTCGCCCTTTCTGCGGAAGGGGTCGCCGTCCTCGAGTCGGGATGCCCTTCCCAGTACTGCGTCGGCCTCGGCTACACGATGGACGTGAGGCGTCCGATCGTCTGCGCCTATAACCACGTCCGCGTGGAGTTCGCCAAGGAGGATGGGGCCCTCGGTTCCCAAAGCGGCCCTGACATCATCATATGAAGGGGAGCGTAAGGAGGATGGCGGCCGACGCGGCGATGCTCGCCCTCGCCCTCGCCCTTTCGATCGCCGAGAGCTTCATCCCCATATCCGCGGTCCCGGGCTTCAAGCCGGGGCTCGCGAACATCGTGATCCTCCTCCTCATATACCAGTTCTCGTGGAAGGAGGCGCTCATCGTCGACCTCGGGAGGATCTTCCTCGCCTCCCTCATGACGGGCCGGATCCTGAGCTTCCCCTTCTACATGTCCCTTGCCGGAGGGGTCCTTTCCTACCTGGCGATGCTTCTCGTGAAGGGGGCCTTCTCCAAGGTGTTCACCATCTACGGGGCCTCCCTCCTCGGCGCCTTCTTCCATTCGCTCGGGCAGATCCTCGTCGCGATCCCGCTCCTTGGGACCTCCGCGGTCCTCTGGTACTTCCCCCTGATGGGGCTCACGAGCCTTCTCACCGGCCTCGCGACGGGCTTCCTCGCGGACAGGATCATCAAGACGAGGGTGTTCGAGTTCCTCCGGATCACCAAGAGGTAGGCAAGGCTTTTGCGAAGGAACCCTCTATAATCCCCTCAGGTGATCCCCATGGCCGGAGAGAGGACGAAGAGCGCCCCCTTCCTTCTTGCCTCCCCTTTCGCCGTCCTCCTTCTCTGGGGCATGGAGCTCCTGGCGGGAGGGACTTCCTATGACGCGAGGGTTTCCCTGCTTTCGCTTGGGCTCGCTTCTCTCCTTTCCCTGTTCCTTGCCTGGCTCTCCCTGAGGGGCGGGGGTTGGAGGAGGGCCTCCTCTCCTTCCTTGCCCTTTGGAGGGGACAGGCGGCGCCTTCCCTCATCGCCCTCGCCCTTGCCCTCGCCTTCCTCGAGGAACATATGAGGCAGGGGTCCTCCGTCCCCTCTTCCCAGGACGCCCTTTTTCTCCTCCATGGCTTCGGATCCCTTCAGGGGGAGTGGTATCGCTACGTCGGCACGGAGGGCGTCCCCTTCTCCCTCTACGCAGATTCCTGGGTCCTCGAATCGTCGAAGGACCTAGGGATCCTCTCCTGGGAGCTTCTTTGGACGCCTCTTGCGGCGCTCCTTTCCCTGCCCCTCCTGCTCCTTTATCCGGAAGAGAGGAAGCCCTCGGGCCTGCTTCCCCATCGTTTCTGATATCGATACCCTATGATTTCGTTGACAAAACTAGATTGCCTGCCATAGTGGGCTCACGAGCCAACCCGCGACAATCCGAGGACGATTCAAGATGAAGAAAATCGCTATTTCGGTGGAAAGCACCGCCGACCTACCCAAGGAAGTCCTTTCCGAGCACGGCTTCTTCTCCATTCCCTTCCATCTCACGATGGGGGAGGAGACGTATCTTGACGGAGAGAAGACGAACGAGGACATCTTCGAGTACGGAAACACCCATCCCGACCTTGCCAGGACGAGCGCTCCGAACGTGAGCGAGTACCAATCCCACTTCCAGAGGATCAAGGAGCAAGGCTACGAGGGGATCGTCCACTTCTCGATCTCGAGCCTTCTTTCCGGGGGCTATCGGAACGCCCTCGCGGCGAAGGGGGAGGACGACTCCATCGAGATCGTCGACTCCGGCCAGTTCTCCCTCGGGATCGCGATGCTCGCCTTCGAGGCGGAGCGCCTCCTCAAGGAAGGGCAGGACGACATCCATGAGCTGAAGCGCCTCTCCCTCCCCGTGAAGGACAAGGAGGACGTCTCCCTCATGATCAGCGACCTCAAGTTCATGGCCAAGGGCGGGCGTTGCCCCTCCCTCGTCGCCAAGCTCCTCTCGCCCCTCCCCCTCAAGGTCAGCGTCTATACGAAGGAAGGAAAGCTCTCCCTCGCCCCCACCCTCCTCCTCGGGAACATGGGGAAGGCCGTCCGGAAGTACATCGACTCAAGGCTCCGCCTCCACGAAGGGAAGATTGACTTTAGCCTCGCCGCCCTCGGCTACACGAGCGCCACGAGGGACGGGGTGGAGGAGGCGGTGAACCACCTGAAGTCCCGGGGCTTCCAGGAAGTCCTCGCCGTCCCCACGAACGCGACGGACGCCTGCCACGGAGGGCCCGACGTCATCGGCTTCGCCTTCCGCTTCCTCGACTAGAAACCGGTAAATCGGTAAATCCCCCTGCCGACACTTGATTTCGGTTGACTTATCTCAATAATACGTGCCCGAAAGAAGGGATAGAAAAACAATGAAGAAACCCATTCTCCTGACCGCCGCGATCGCGGCCGCCACCCTCCTCGCCTCCTGCGGCGACGGATCCACCTGCAGCTCCTGCCCCGCCGGGAGCGAGGGCACCGCCACCGCCCAGCCGACCACTTTCGCTGAGCAGCTCAAGGCCGCCGGGATCGACTTCACCTACGAGGACCCGAACGCCGCCATCTACGAGGCCGAGACCAAGCCCGCCGACGAGGACATCGACTGCATCGCCGGCGCTTCCGGCACCGGGACCGACTACTACCCCGCGGGGACCGGCTCCTACTACACCTTCGAGTACATGGTCGAGCGCGCAAACACCAAGTACTACGGCTACTACTGGGAGAACATCGAGAACTGGAAGCCCAGCCAGTACAATCCGAACGAGGAGGCCCCCGCTTCCGCCGCGACCCTTGAGGCCGCTGCCGCCCTCGAGGGCGCCGAGCACATGACCGAGGTCTTCCCCAACGATGGCGAGAGCTACTATGTCGCTTCCTACAACAACGCCATCGCGACCAAGACCATCGTCACCACCGATGCCGAGGGCGTCATCAGCACCGCCGTCTACGGCATGGGCGCCAAGATGGAAGGGGACACCGCCTACTTCACCGGCTCCATCACCAACAAGACCACGCTCCACAACCTCATCGAGACCGGGAAGGGCATGATCATCATGTACGAGTACAACCCGACCTCCAACGACAAGACCGGCGCCGGCAACCGTAACTTCGGCTGCCGCGTGACCTTCGAGGTCGACTGGGAGAAGTCCACCTTCATGAACGCCGACTACTCCGGTCTCATCGAGGTCACTCCCGGGACCGTTCCTGAGAACCTCGGCTACGGCGCCGTGCAGCTCAAGTGCACCGCCCTCTACACCCTCGGCTAGTCCGAAGGCAAGCGAGAGACAACAGGGGAGGGGTCGCTGCGGCGACCCCTTTTTCCATGCCTCTTGCCACTGCCGTTATTGCGGATTTCTTCGCGCCTTGGTGCGATGGGGAGCCCTCCCTTGCTGCCAGGCATCCTTCAGACGGCTCGCGTGCTGCCATGACATTTAAAGCGTCACGCGGTCTGCCCCGTCGCAATCTTCTCCGCAGGGCTTTCCCGGTGGCCGAGGCGTCGTATTCATCTTCTGGTCACTTCATGTCCCCGACACCCTGGGGAATGTTCTTCTACCGGGGGATTTGGCTAGAAACAAATCACGTCATGGTTGCTTGGAAACAAGTCAGCTCATAACTACATATACCTTCCTTTCCCCTTGATGCCCCTATGGGTAAGTGCTATATTCCGCGATGCCGCAAGGCGGCACGGGGCATTAGCTCAGCGGTAGAGCACCTGCTTTGCAAGCAGGGGGTCGGGGGTTCGAGACCCCTATGCTCCACCAGGAAGATGCCCGCGGATGGCTGAGTAGCCCAGCTGGTCAGAGCGATCGGTTCATACCCGACAGGTCGGGGGTTCAAGTCCCTCCTCAGCCACCATCGAGATAGGGAGCCCGGAAGGGCTCTTTTCCGTTCCAGGGAAAAGGAGGGAAAGGCTTGCAAGAAGCCTTCCCAAGCGCTTAACTTCCCCCGCCGGACCATTAGCGCAGCGGTTAGCGCGGGCCCCTTATAAGAGCTAGGTCGCAGGTTCAAATCCTGCATGGTCCACCAGGAGAGCGCGCCCGGCGTGAGCCGGGCTTTTCTTTTCGCTCCCATATGGATTCCACCCCCCCATGCTAGAATCCCTCCCATGAGAAAAGCATGGTTCCTCCTCCTGCCTCTCCTCGCCCTTTCCTCCTGCGTCCCCGAAGGGACGACGGGGGATTCTTCCTCGACGAAGGAGGAGCCTTCCTCTAGTTCCTCGGAAGAGATCGAGGGGGGCTTCTGGATCGAAGGCCCTTCCTTGCTCGACATCGGGGAACGGGGGCGCTACGAGCTCATGGGGGACGTCCCCGAGGGTGAGGTCCATTGGGAAGTGGAAGGCGAGGGCCTCGTAGAGCCCTACGAGTACCCAAATCCCCTCTACTACGGCCTCACGGGGCTATATGAGGGAGAGGTCGTCCTCAAGGCGATGCTAGGGGACAAGGTCCTCTTTCCTTTCGAGATCGAGGTGAAGGACGCCGACTCGGGCTTCCTCGTGGACGCGGGGACCGGGAAGCTCGCGCTCGGAGGGAAGATGGAGCTTTCCTTCTCGCTTGATGGGGAGCCCCTTCCTGAGAAAGAGCTCTCCTCCGTCTCGATCACGACCCTTTCCTCGCCTTCGGGGAAGGGGCTCGCCTCCTCCTACGAGGACGAGGGGCTCTATCTCCTCGGGGAGGAGCTCGGAAGCTTCCGCGCGGTCGCTTCCTACGAGGGCCTTCTCTCCAACCCTTTCGAGATCGAGGTGATTCCTTCCGTCGAGGGGAAGACGTACCGCCTTGGAGTCCTCCTCGAGGGCGGGACTCCCGCGGAGGAGAGCACCATCCCGACCTCTTCCACGGTCACCTTCGTCCTCCGGGACGAGGAAGGGGAGGACTATCCCTTCCAGTGGGGCGTCGAGCTCCTCGAAGGGGACTCCTGGGTCCTCCAGGAGACAGAGGATCCCCATGTCTACGAGACCTACATCTGGTCCGAGGAAAGGCTTGTCGTCGCCCCCGCTTTCCCAGGAGAGGCCCCGGCGCTTGTTGAGGAGTCGCTCGAGCTATACGTGATGCACGAAGGGGACACCCCTCTCCTGGACTTCCATCTCGAGGATGAGGCTGGGAACGAGGTCGAGACGCTCTTCGTCAGCCCTGACGGGAGCACAAGGTTCCATATCGTCCCGGAGCGAGAGACGGACTACCTCGGCACCATGAACGTCCACTGCGAGGACGAGAGGCTCAACCCCGGCCAGGAATGGGGCGAGGGGGAAGGAAGATACTTGTCGTTCGCCCCTGAAGAGGGAGGGAGCTACTCCCTTCTCGTCAGGTTCACGTTCGTGAAGAAGGAGTTCCCGGTCCACGTTATGCCGGAGGACGCCGCCCTTGAGCTTGAGATCATGGGGACGGGCACGATGGACGGGGAGAAGTACTACGTCGGGCATACGGGCTCGATCACGGGAGGGTTCCCTTGGGAGGGGCCCATCTACTGCGACCTCGTCGACTATGACGTCGAGTATGTCTTCCTCGAGGGCGAGGACCTCGTCCGCATCGGGGAGGGACGGGACATTCATTTCCTTTCCCCTGGCACGGTCAGCCTATACGCGCGGATCCGGGACACCAAGGTCACGAGCAACACCTTCGCCTTCGAGATCGAGCCCGAGGAATAGCCTTATTGGAAACGATGAAGGGAACATCCGCGTAATACCAACATATGAGAAGACCGTTCCTTGCCCTTTTCCTATCTCTCTTCCTTCTTGCCTCCTGCGAGGAGCAGGGGGATCCCCTCGTGCCGCCCGAGCCCGCGGACGAGTTCTCCTTCGTCACCGAGGGCGGCGTCCTCGACATCGGGGAGACAAGGGAGATCTTCTTCTTTCCCCGGAACGGGGCGAAGCCTACCTTCGAGATCGAGGGAAAGGGGGCGAGGATCCTCGACGTCGGGGAGGACTCCCTCCTCGTCCAGGGGATTGCGGAAGGGGGCTTCCTCCTGGAGGAGACGAATAGCGGGGTTTCCCTCTCCCTCTCCGTCGAGGATCTCTGGAGCGGATACTACCTCGAGGCGGACGCCATCTCCCTAATGGAAGGGGAGCGGGCCTCCCTCGCCCTCTATGGTCCCGGGGACGAGCGCTTGGCCCTTGAGGAGGGGATGCTGCATCTTCTCCCTGGGAGCGCAGAGGCATCCTTCCCCCTGGACGAGTTCGGGACCCCATCCCTCCAAGCGGACGGGACCGGGGAGATCCTCCTTTTCGCCGAGATGGAGGACGGGTCCGTCACGGACGTCCTTTCGATCGAAAGCACCCTTTTCCTCGAGCCTCTCTATCTTTCCCTTGAAGGAGGGGACGGGGACTTCCGTCCCGGGGAGAAAAGGGAGCTCTCCCTCATGGACCGCTGGGGCGATCCTTATGAAGGGGACTGGGAGCCGACCCTCAGGAACCTCGACATGTTCTCCACGCCTTTCGCCTTGGAAGGAAAGGAAATATCCGCGCTTTCCTCTGGGGAATGCGAGGTTTCCGCGGAAGTCGAGGAGGGGGGATACGAAGTCCAGCCCCTCCGTCTCCTCTCCGCGGAGGAAGGGGAGAGGCGCCCCTACGAACTCCGATTCGTGAACGCCTATAACGAAAGCGACTGGGACGAGGACGGGCTCTGGATGAACCTCCAGGACGGGTATGGCTACGGCTTCTCCCTCTGGACGGACGTGGACGACCCAAAGGGGTCCATCCAGGTCGAATGCCTCGCAGGGGATCCCGAGGCCGTCCTTTTCCAAGTGGAAGAGGACTTCGGCTCCGGGCATATGGCCGATTGCTCCGTCCGTCCTAGCAAGGAAGGCTCGGCGACCTACCGCGTGAGGATCGGGAGCCTATATAGCGAGGAGTACACCTTCCATGCGCTTCCTGGATGGAACTCCCGGCCGAAGCTCGCCCTTGAGGACGAGGAGATTCCCGTGGGAGGGAAGACGAGGCTCCTCCCGTCCGTCGAGGATGCGGAAGGTGATTATCTCTTCGACTACGAAATCGTGAGCGGTGAAGGGACCGCGAAGCTTCTGGAAGGCGGGACACTCGCCGGGGAAAGGGTCGGCTCCATGACAATCCAGGTGCGCCTCCGCGGGAAACGGGGACTCTGGGGCGAAAGCGTCGTCCTTTCCATCGCCGAGGAAGGCGCGGGCGATCCCTACGTCGGGGTTAGCCCGGAGGAGTTCTACGAGGACTACGAGCCGGCGAGGACCCTCCTGGACAGCTACTATCGCACGAAGCACGGCTTCCTCTCGGGCTCGCTCGAGGTTCCGGGGCAGTACGCGGAGCTTTCCGAGGAGCGCCCGATGGAGGATGGGCTCTACGTGAAGAACACCTCACTTTCCTTCTCCGAGGGAGGATTCGCCTACACGGTGAAGGACAGCCAGGGGAATGAGGCGTTCACGATCTTCGAAGGCGGGGGATACATCACCCTCGAGGAGGTCGCCGCCTATCTCTTCGCCTTCGGGGACGTCCCTGCCAACTACTGGGAGGACCGCTACGACTACCCTTCCCCTTCCTCGAGCGAGTGGGGCGAATACCTCCGGCTCAACAACTCCTACTTCTCCGGGGACCAGGAAAGCTACCCTTATGAGCCCGCCCTTCCGGACATCTCCGGGATCGACGGCGGGGGGAGCGACTACTACGAGGTCGACGTCGGGACGACGGGTACCTATACGGGTCCCTCCTATCCTGTGAGGCCCTATAACGACGGCTACTCGATCACCCGCGGGGGAGCGAGGCTCGTCTACATGCGCTATACGGACGGGGAGGAGAGCGAGGCTCCCGCCCGGAAGGTGTTCTACACCTGGAACCACTACAACGACTTCCGCGAGTACCTGAACTACGAAGGGGGCTGGGGCGAGGCCTTCGGGAACGTGACCGCGGGGGGCGAGGTCGACGTCGTCGCCCCGGGAGGGCCGTCCCCTTACGTTCCCGTGGCGGAGAAGGGTCTTTTCTAAACAAGATTTATCCTCGATTTCTTGGTCCGTTCCAGCGGAATAGCCTTATCATTCGCCTATGGAGATGGACATTTCGGAACGCGAAGGGCTTAGGGCCGACGGCCTTTCCCTTCGCTACAAGGACACCTGCAGGGTTGGCGTCGACTCTCTTTCCCTGGAACTTCCGGAGAACGGGCTCGTCCTTCTTACAGGACCGTCCGGATGCGGGAAGTCGACCCTTCTGACTTTGATCGGTTCCTTCGATCTCCCGGACAGCGGGACTGTTTTCTTCAAGGGCTGGGAGATCACCTCTCTTAAAGGGAAGGGGCTCAGGGAGTTTCGGCGAGAGGTTCTCGGCGTCTGCTTCCAGGAGGCGAATCTTCTTCCAGGATTGACGGTCAGGGAGAACCTTGCGCCCTACTGGAGGAGAAAGGACTCCGAGCGCATCATCCAGGAGCTCGGGCTCGCCAACCTTCTCGATACCCCCGCGCGATCCCTCTCCGGGGGAGAGGCGGAGCGCGTAGCGGTAGCAAGGGCGATCCTCAAAGGATCGTCACTTATCCTCGTGGATGAGCCGACGGCATCGCTCGACGGGGAGAACGGAGCCCAGGTAGCCAAGGTCTTGAAGGAGGCTTCCCGGAGCGCCCTTGTGATCGTGGCCTCCCATGACATAAGCCTTTTCGAGCCTTTCGCCGATGTCCTCGTTCGCCTCAGGGACGGGAAACTCGTTTCCGCGGAAAGGCTGCAGGAACCGTTGCCTTATGAGGACGCGGAGTCGGCGGAACCCCCTTTTGATCTCCGGAGGGAAGCCCGGACATTGCTCAAGGACCTTAAGAGGAGCCTCCCCTCCCACCCGGCGCGCCTTGTGTCGGGACTTCTTCTTTCGTTCCTCTCCCTCGCCGCCTGCTTCTCTTCCTTCTCTCTCCTCATGAGGGACGACGGATCGATCTCAAAGGATCTCGCGGTCTCCGGAAGTGAAACTTCTGTCCTAGGGATGTCAAACCCTAATGCTCGTCTTTATCGGTCTGACCTTCCGGAAAGTTCTGTCCCTTTTTGCTCGGTTCCATCTAGTCCTCCTTGCATTCTCACTTCGTATTTCATCGAGACATCAAGTTCCAGTTATAGCTTTGAGAGCTTGTTAGGTCCCTTTTTGACTGAATCAGTCGCCCCATACTCGCGTTCGGCTGAAGACGCCTTCCCCCTCCTTGCGGGAACATCCCCTTCCTCCGCATCAGAAGCGCTTATCTCCGACACGATGTTCCGTCAATACCAGGCATTTGGATTCGAAAATGATGGAATACGTCTTCCAGCCGGGTCATTCGATATCGATGGTTTCCTTGCCGCGGGACCCGAACTGATGCTCAGCTATCCGGTGAGGACGAGCGTCCGGGTCGTCGGCGTGTTCAAAGATGGATATGGTGATTTCTTCGACGCCTTCCGCGAGCAATGCGGGGATAGTCCGGTTGAGGTGAATTCCTCGCAGTACTGGCTTATGGAAGCGGCTGGTCGCGGAGCGCCTGGAGCCATTTTTCTTTCCGAGGACGCGTTCGGCCAGACAGTCGATATGCCGGACTCCTTCTGGGTCGGCAATAAGGAAAGGACAATGCTTTCGCTCTGGCGCGAAGAAACAGAGTTTCAATTCACCTATGTTGAAACGCAACTTCCCCTTAACGTCGTCTATCCTTTCCAAAAGGATGGGGGAGCCATTTTGCCCTACCCCTTGTTCCTGGAAATCTATTCGGAAACCCCTATCGGACACAAAGGGATCAAAGACTTCCGGTCGTTTGAAATTGGAGATTCCTGCAAGGACTATTCTTTATATTTTCCTGGAAATGCCTCTATCGGCGATTTGCTGAATGCAGATGTCCTTAAGTTTGCCGCTCTTTATTACCTTGATAAGCATGGAGTGCCGGAAGACGTGGATGTATCTGAGTATCTGGAGAAAGCGGAAAGAGATTTTCCGGATGTTGATTTTCATAAGGAGGGAGCCTTGGAAGCCTACTGGGCTCTATTAGTGTCCTCCTATAGCAGTTCCAATTATAAATGGGCTTTTTTGGAAGCGTTGATTTCGGATTTGTTCGAGGGCGAAGAACCACTTGTTGCCAAGATTGCATCGGCTTCACGGAGTGTTGCTGCGTCAAGATTCGAGCCAATCGAGGTAACAATCTGCGGATATTCCCCTTTACTCGGGTATTCGCCCGCCGGCATATTCGTTTATCCCGGGGAGCAGGCATCCGAGACCATATGGGACAGCCTCTCGCAGGAAGATGTCGCCTACTTCCTTCCTCCTGAGGGGGAGAAGGACCGTCTGATGGACGAAGGGCTCAATGAGCGCTCTCTCATGGCGTTCAGCCCTTCCCTCGCCTCTTGGCAGGCGTTCACCATCTCCTCGTACGGAACGCCCGGCCTAGGCATTTTAATAGGCATCATCGCCGTCTTCGCCGCTTTCGTTATGTTCCTATCGCTCGTTTGCGTCCTCTCCGGGTCGAATGCTCTTCTTGCGGGCGAGGACGCCCTCAGGAAGTCCCTAGGGGAGGGTATCGGAAGGGCTTACCTCCGCGGCTTCCTGGAAGCCTCGTTGGTCACGCTGATCGGCGGGATTCCGGCGCTCGTCGCGGCCGCCATCGTCTTCGCCGGGATGAACGGAGTTGCCGCTTCCGTCTTCCTGAATTCACTTTCCTACTATTCGCTGGACGCGCTTGCTGTCATTGGCGCATTCGCCCTCTTCCTTCTCCTGAGCGCGCTCCTCGCGCTCCTCCTCCTTCCCTCCGGGGAGAAGAAGAGAATAGCCGCTCTTAAAAACAGATTTCGTTGAATTTGCTGCCGTTCTGCATAGTTATCGCAGGCTGATTTACCCTTCTCTCCATAGTTTCCGGCATAGGAGTGATCTTCCTGTCTCATTGAGGGAGGCACGAAACGGACGGGGTTTGTTGGCTTTTCGCCCAATATCCTGAATTTCCTGCATTTTCCCGGGAAATAACCTTTCCCATCGACTACAATTCCCTTGATGACCGCGTGGGTGTTCGTCCTCCTTGTCTTCGGGCTCGTGATCGCGCTCTCGGTCTTTGCCTCGCGCTTCCTGACGAAACTCCGCCTTCCTTCCATCGTCCTCTTCATCGCCCTCGGCCTTCTCTTCGGGCTTCTGTTCAGGGCGACGCCCATAGGGAACTTCACCGACTATGGCTTCGGGAACGTCGTCTCTTCGATCGCCCTCCTCTTCATCATCTTCTACGGGGGATACGGCACCCGCTTCAAGGAGGCGAGGCCCGTCCTTGGGAAGGCGATCGTCCTTTCTTCCGCGGGAACGCTTCTCACCGCCCTCATCCTCGGAAGCCTCGTCTACGTCGCCTACCTCGTCCTGCCCTTCGGGGAGGTGGCCTTCGCCCCATGCCTCCTATTGGCCGCGGTGATGGCGTCCACGGACGCCGCCTCGGTGTTCGACATCCTCCGCACCAGGAAGCTCGGCCTTCGGGAGAACACCGCTTCCCTCCTTGAGATGGAATCCGGCTCGAACGACCCCTTCGCCTATGTCCTCACGACGCTTCTCGTCGCGATCGTCGCCGGCGCGGGCGGGAATCCCTGGTCCTTGACCGCGGAGGTCGCCATTTCTTTCTTCTGCCAGATCGGCATCGGCGTCGCGGGGGGCGCCCTCTTCGGGCTCCTTGGCATCTTCCTCCTTCGGAAGTTCGGCTTCCGCCTGGGGCAAGGGGCGCCGATCCTCGTCCTTGCCCTGGCGATCCTTTCCTACGTCGTTCCTTCTCTTCCCCCGAGCCCTTTCACAGGGAACGGGTATCTTTCCGCCTATATCGCCGGGATCCTCATTGGGAACGCGAAGCTTCCGGAGAAGAAGTCCTCGGTCCTCTTCATGGGCTCCATCTCGGACATTTGCCAGATGGTGGTGTTCTTCCTGATGGGCCTTTTGGCCACGCCGGAGCATCTCTTCCTCCCGGAGACGATCGTCGTCGCCCTCATCGTCTTCCTTCTCATCACCTTCGTCGCGAGGCCCCTCGCGGTCACCTTGCTCCTCCTCCCTTTCAAGGCGAGCAAGGGCCAGATCCTCCTGACGTCCGCGGCGGGGCTACGGGGCGTCGCCTCGATGGTCTTCGCCATCTTCGCCCTCACCTCCGTCGGGGAGGGCGCCCTGCCCTTCGACATCTTCTCCATCGTCTTCCTGGTGATGGTGTTCTCCCTCGTCCTCGAGGGATCCGCCCTTCCTGCCCTGGCGAAGTGGTTCGGGATGGTCGACCTCACGAGCGACGTCATGCGCACCTTCAACGACTACCTCGAGGAAGAGGAGGTGAGCTTCCTCCGCCTCTCGATCGGAGAGAAGCACCCTTGGAACGGTAAGCCCCTCCGGGAGTGCGAGACGCCCGACGGCTTCCTCTTCCTTCTTGTCACGAGGGACGGCAAAAGCTTCGTCCCGGACGGCTCCACGGTGTTCCAGGGAGGGGACGTCCTCATCGCCTCCGGGCCTTCCTTCGAAGGAAGCGAGGCCGCGGACGTCGACGAAGAGTCGATCGGCCTCGGGTCCACCCTCGCAGGGAAGAAGGTCAGGGAGCTCGGCTATCCAAAGGGCACGATCCTCGCCCTCATCAAGCGGGGCGGAGGCGTCATCGTCCCCAACGGGCATACGGTCCTCCAGCAGGGGGACGTCCTCGTGAAGATGAGGGTGAAGGAAGGGGAGGCCGTTCCCGAGGAAGAAACCCAAAAAGAGGAAGGCGGGGAATAGCCTTCCTTCCCTAGAACGGAAGGACGCCCAGGTGGTCGAGGAGGATCTTGAGCCCGACCAGCATCAGGACGATTCCTCCCAGAATCTCGGCGATCTCGACGTGCCCCTTCAGGAAGCGCGAGATCCCCTTCCCGAGGAAAACGCCGAGGAGGCATAGGAGGAAGGTCACGAGGGCGATAAAGAGGAGCCCGAGCCAGACGTTGAAGGGGGCGATGGAACTTTCCAGGGTGATCCCCACGGCGAAGGCGTCGATTGCCGTCGCGAGCGCCTGGAGGAGGACGAGGCGGAAGGTGAAGGGACGTTCCTCCTCTTCCTCCTTCCCTTTCCTCTTCTCCCAGGCTTCCTTCGCCCCGTCGAAGATCATCTTCCCTCCGATGAGGAGAAGAAGCGCGAAGGCGATCCAGTGGTCGAACTCCTCGATGTAGGACATGAAGGTCGTCCCGAGAAGATGGCCAAGAAGCGGCAGGAGGCCCTGGAAGAGACCGAAGGCGAGGGCGATGAAAACCGCCTTGGGCTTCGTGAGCCCCTTCAGGGAAAGCCCGTCCACGATGGAGACCGCGAAGGCGTCCATCGCGAGGCTGAGGGCGATGACGAACGTCGTGACGATAGCAGAGCCCATCCGGCCGCCCTCCTGAAACGGGAGGCATTATCCTCTCCTCCGGGACAGGATGGGAAGGCTTGGCTATAATCCCCGGGACGGAGGCATACCCAAGCGGCTGAAGGGGCCGGTCTTGAAAACCGGAAGCGGGTCCTTGCCCGGCGGGAGTTCGAATCTCCCTGCCTCCGCCACGACGAATTGCCCCGCAAGGGGTTTTTCGTTAAGCGGACCTTGACCATTCGTTTGCGCCTCGGGCCCTGTTCTTCGGATTAATGGGCATGCCTGGCATTGGGAAGCGGGTTCCAGGGGCATGCGCTTGGAAACATGCCTTGCTCCCCGTCCTTCCCGACGTCGCCTGATGGGTTTCCCTTGATAGCAGGCCTCGCGTAATTTCCAAGAATACCTGCAGAAAGCAGTTCTTTTTATGGAATTCCTAGAGGCCTTAAGTAACTCCTAGGATTAAAGCGCCTCATTCCCGAGCGAATGACAGTTATCCAGAGGAAGGGTTGCCCTTCCTAGGAAACGACTCCGAAATGGCGGAGCGCCTTGGCAAGCCCGTCTTTCTCGATCGCGTCGGTAACGTAGTAGGCCGCCTTCTTGGCTTCCTCCTTGCCGTTCCCGAGGCAGATCCCGTACTTCACCATCCGGAACATCGGGATGTCGTTCAAATCGTCGCCGAAGGCCATGGCTTCCTCAGGCCTCAGCCCGAGGTGGCGGTACATTGTCTCGACTCCCTTGCTCTTGAGGAACTCCGTCCCGGTAAGCTCCACGGCGTTCTCGGCGAAGCGGCTGAAGCGGATCCCATGCTTCTGGCAGAGGGCGAGGAGCCCCGGGTCTTCCTCCTCTCGCATGAGCGCCTGGATCGCAAGCGCCCTCTCTCCCTTCCATTCAACGATCGGAAGGGGATAGGGCTCGTACCAGACAGAGTAGAAGTCCTTGATGACCTTTTGGTCCCGTTCCTTGATGAACGTGTCCTCGAGGCAGATGAGGTTATAGCCAATCCCCCTTCCGTCCAGGTAGCGGAGGATGTCGTCCCGCGCATCGTCCTTCATGTAGTCCGCGTACAGGATTCCTTCCTTGGTGAAGGCGGCCCCTCCGTTGGAGACGACGAACCCGTCGAAGGGGATCTTTCCGAACGTCCCGAGCCCCCGGAGAGAGTGGTAGGTCCTCGCCGAGTCGATGATGAGGAGGATTCCCTTCTCGTGAGCCTCGTTGAGCGTCTTGACGCCCGCTTCGTTGAAACTCCTGGTCTTGTGGTCGAAAAGCGTCCAGTCGAAGTCGAGGAAGATTGCCTTGATGCTGTCCATGCGCCCGATTATAGGGTAAGGAGAATTCGTCCCTGAAGATATAATGGGGGCACTGGAGGACCATTTATGCGCAAGAACGCCGTCCTAGCATGCCTCATCCCTCTCCTCGCCCTCGCTTCCTGTGGCGGGGAGGAGATCTCCAGCGCCCCGCGCCACGCCATCGACTGGGAGGAGGGGGAGGGATACCTCATCACGAACCTTCCCGAAAGCGCGATGGAGGGGGATCCCGTCTACTTCGACCTCGACATCGTCAGCGTCTTCCATTCGGTGGACGCCGTTTACATGAACGGGGAGGAGATCTTCGACACGGGGATTGGCTACCGCTTCACGATGCCTTCCGAGGACGTCCTCATCACCGTGGAGACGAGCCTCGTCGAGAGCTACGACGACCCCGACGACAACCTCTCGTGGGGCGCTTCCTTCGACGGGAGGATCTCCGAGGCGAGCGAGGCGGACAAGGGGGCGAGCTGGGACGTGGCCACGGACATCCCCCTTGCTTTCCATAACATCAGCTCCGGGACCTATGTCAGTTCCGTCGAGGCGACCATCGACGTGAGCGACCCCGAGGTCATCCCCCTGGACGCGATCGACTTCGTCCCGGTGACCGCTTCCACGGGGAACTCCATCGTCGGCGGCTACCTCGAGGTCGACCTCAAGCAGGTGAAGGCAGGGGAGTGCCTCGTCTATTTGCACCTCGACCCCAACAACAGCAGCCTCGGGACCCTCATCCGCAAGATCGAGGTCGTCCCCTACGGGGAGCTCGAGATTGAGACGATGGAGGTCGAGGTCACCTTCGAGAACCGCTCCTCCTACGACACCGACGTCTTCGTGAACATCAGCGACCAGGACTACATCTACGGCTCCAGCACGAAGGAGATCCACACCGTGTGGCTCGACGAGCTGCAGGACGGGACCTACTCCTTCGACTATGCGGTGGGACACACCTACCTCGTGAGCGCCGCCTACTATCCCGACAGGGCGACCACGATGGTCGGGCTCCACGTGAACGACTGGGTCGGCCAGAACGTGGGAGGGGCGAGGAACGAGCTCCTGGACGGTTTCCTCCTGCTCGAGACCCCGGGGGTGTCGCCCACCATCACCCTGGTCAACGATTGACGGGCAAAGGAAAGGCGGGGAAGGCTGTCCCCGCCTTTTCCATTGCCAAGCCTTCCTATAGGGAGGAGATGACGAAGCTCGCAAGGAAGATCGCCCCCATCACGTAGACGGGGATCGAGATTTCCTTCGCCTTTCCCTCGAAGAGGCGCATCACGATGTAGCAGAGGATCCCGATCGCGAGGCCGTTCGAGAGGGAATAGGTCAGGATCATCGAAAGGAAGAGGAGGATGCCCGAGACAAGGGTTGTCGCGTCTTCCTTGGCAAGCTCGGGAAGGGAGCCCGACATGATGAGGAGGCCGACGCCGGCGAGGGCGACCGCGTTCACCGAGCTATAGGAGAAGACGGAGAAGATGGGGAAGGCGAGCCCCGAGACGAGGAAGAGGAAGCCGGCGAGGACGGCGCTCAACCCGGTCTTGGCCCCGAGGGAGATGCCGATGGTGGACTCGGCGAATGAGGTGACCGTGGAGGTGCCCAGGGGACCGCAGACGAGGGCGCCGAAGGCATCGGCGACCATCGCCTTCCTCCCTCCCTTCAGTTCCCCGTCCTCCCCGATGAGCCCGCAGTGCTTCCCGGCGGTGAGCATCGTCGCGGTCGTGTCGAACATGTTGACGAAGATGAGGGTGAAGACGGCGACGTAGGTCTGGGGATTGGCAAGGAGCGAGACGATCTTCTCCCCGTAGTCGACGCTTCCGTTGGCGGGATCCAGCGCCCCGAAGAAGAGCACCTTGTCGAATCCGCTCACGCCCCAGAAGGCGGAAGGGTCTTCCCAAGGGGCGAGAGGAAGGCCCGAAAGGGCGGCGAACTCGCCTCTCCCCGAGGCCCCGAGGCTCAAGGAGGCGATGACCCCGACGAGCGCGGTCACGACGATCGAGATAGGAATTGCCAGTTGTGAGAGGAGGGGAATCTTCTTGAACGCCATGAGCCCGGCGGCGAGGAGAATCCCGAAGGAGGCCAGGAGCACCCCGGGGGAACTGAAGTCCCCGAGGGTCACGAGTGTGCTGCTGTCGGCGATGATCCCCGCGCCCTGGAGTCCGACGAAGAGGATGAATCCTCCTAGCCCGATCGAGATCGCCGAGCGAAGTCCCTTGGGGATCGCGTTCACGATCCAAGCGCGGAGCGGGGTGAGGGTGAGGACCATGAAGAGGGCTCCGTTCACGGTGAGGAGCATCATCGCCTCGATCCAGTCGAAGCCCATCGTTCCGCAGATGGTGTAGCTGAGATAGGCGTTCATCCCCATGCCGGCGCTCAGGGCGAGCGGGTAGTTCGCCAGGAAGCCCATGAGAAGGCAGCAGAGGAAGCTCACGAGAGCGGTCGCGAAGAAGACGCCGCCGGAGTCCATCCCGGTGCTCGATAGGAGGGCGGCGTTCACCGGGAGGATGTAGACGATGGAGGCGAAGGTGACGAGTCCTCCGATAAGCTCTCCCTTGAGGGAAGAGCCCCTTTCCTTCAGATGGAAGATACGCTCAAGCATCGATGTCCGCCTCCATTACGACCGGGCAGTGGTCGGAGCCCATCACTTCGTCCAGTATCCGGATGTCCCTGACGAGGGGGACGAGCCCTTCGGTCAGGACGAAGTAGTCGATCCTCCAGCCAATGTTCTTCTCGCGGGCGTGGAAGCGATAGCTCCACCAGCTGTACTGGGCCCGGTCGGGATTGCGTTCCCTCCAGACGTCGTGGTAGCCGTTCTGGAGGAGGCGCGAGAAGGAGTCCCTTTCTTCCTTCGTGTAGCCGGGATTTCCTTCGTTCTGCTTTGGGTTCCTTAGGTCAATCGGTTCGTGGGCGACGTTCAAATCCCCGCAATAGATGACTTCTTTTTTCGATTTCAGCGCATTTAGGTAATCAAGCAGATCAAGCTCGTACTGCATCCGGAAGGAAAGCCTCTTCAGCCCGTCTCCAGCGTTGGGGACATAGGCGGCGACGAAATAGAAGGCAGGATACTCAAGGGTGATCACCCTCCCTTCTTCGTCATACTTCCCGTCGAGGAGCCCGTAATGGACGGATAGCGGCCTATTTCTTGCGAACACGGCGACCCCGGAGTAGCCCTTCCTGGCCTTGGAGTTCGTGAAGTAGGTCTCGTACCCCTCCGGCTGGAAGGGGAATGAGCCAGGGGAGTCGTCGCTCCACTTGGTCTCGTTGAGGGCGAAGAGGTCCGCGTCGATCGCGCGGAAGGCATCCGCGAACCCCTTCCCGAGGATCGCGCGGATGCCATTCACGTTGAATGTGGCGAATTTCATGCTGGAGCCATTATATCGATGGCGATGTCACTTCCGCAGTCATCTCGCTATATAGTGTCCCCATGAGCGATATCAAGGACATGATCCAGGATCTTCGGGAGTTCACCGCGGAAAGGGACTGGGACCAGTTCCATTCCCCGGAGAACCTTGCCAAGTCCGTCGCCATCGAGGCGGGGGAGCTGCTCGAATGCTTCCAGTGGTCGGGCGAGGCCGACAAGGAACGTGTCGCGGAGGAGGCCTCCGACGTCCTCGCCTATCTTCTCCAGCTCTTCGACAAGATGGGCATCGACCCCGTCGAGGCGTTTCAAAAGAAGATGCAAAAGAACCGGGAGAAGTATCCTCCGGAGCTTGCCAGGGGATCGGCCCTCAAGTACGACCGCCTGAAGAAGATCTAGCCTGTTAGAGACATTGTTCGGGTTTCCTAATGTCTGCCAAGTCCAGCCTTGTTAGAGGCGCTTATGAACGAAACGAAGGACGCGGTTTCCGCAATCCCGTGCAAAGGCTTCGGATTCTTGATTTTCAAAGACGAGAAAAGAGGCTTTTCCGCGGAGCCGGAGGGCTTCGAGGAGAAACTGCCGCTCATGCGCTTTCCCTTGGAGATAACGACATCAGGGCAACGGCTGGCATACCGAAATGATGCTTCTTGGCGGGGAATAGGACGACGCCTTCGAAACCTTCCGCGGACATCCAGAACACCTCAAGGCACTATAGGAAGGGCCTCAAAGGTGATCTTCTCCGGACATTCCGTCATGGGTCCCTTATGGTGGCGAAAGTTCCGGGGATCACTGTTCGCAACGCAGCATTCTGGCATGACCTCGGCTTGAAGACCGTTGCGATTCCCGGGTCGTTGACCATCATCGAGTCCTTCGCCTTGCGATAGGCGCGTGCGCCTTGAGTCCGAGAAGCCTTCCTCCTCGCTCAAGTCAATCCTCTCTTCGACTTTTGGGAGCAGCGCCAGACTTCTCGAGATCAAGATTCCATTGTCTCTCTTGTATCGGCCCGCTGGCCTTCAGGGGCTGCGATACCTATTTGACCCGTTGCTGTGCCAGCGCCAAGCCTGAAGGGTGGGATATCCTTTGGAATCTCGACAATCGCCCGTGAAGCAAAGGAAGAGGCACTTTGGCCGGTTGCCAACCCTTTCCTTGCGGCCTTTGCCCTTGGCCGCCCTGCTTAAGGCGGCCTCACTTTCGTCAAGTTGGGGGGTTGCGTCGGCCAGGGGCGAGGTATAAACTCGCTGGGCTTTCGAAAGAAGGCGTTGTCGCGGGGTAGAGCAGCCTGGTAGCTCGTCAGGCCCATAACCTGAAGGCCGGTGGTTCAAATCCATCCCCCGCAACCAAAGGGAACACGCCCGGCTCCGGCCGGGCTTTTGTTTCGCATGAAGCCTCCCTCTTCAAGCAAGACGACGAAGGGAGCATTGCCCTGTCCGCTTACAAGGCCCTGCAGGGATTGCGTGAATCGGGATTTTCCATAGCCGCAGGTCTGCGTTGCTTCTCGAGGAGGAAGCCTGGCCCATAGCGATTTCCTTAGAGTTGGAACTCATAGACTCTCCAGTTTGGAGAATATGTTTTTCCCGCGAGGCACTGGGGTGTTTTCCTGTCTCTCTACAAAAACGATTGTCTAAGTAGAGTTTTCTCTTGTCTTTCTATCCTGCCGTTCATGGGACTGAGGGCACCGTTACATTACGATGTCCTTCGTGGAGGAACCTTTATGATCGTCACCGTGGTCGCAGACGTCCTTGGGGAGCAGAGCAATGGGATCACCATCTGCGCGCTGAACCTCATCCAAGCCCTGAGCGACGCCGGGCATACCGTCCGGGTCCTCTGCGCGGACAAGGACAAGAAGAACAAGGAAGGCTACTACGTGCTGCCCGCCATCAACGTTGGGCCTTTCCAGCATATCGTCGACGAGAACGGCATCGTGATGGCGAAGCCTGACGCGATGGAGATCGGGCGGGCCCTCAAGGGCAGCGATCTCGTGCATGTCATGGCGCCGTTCCCTATGGGGAGGGTCGCGGTGAAGATGGCTAACTCCTTCGGGATACCAGTGACCGCCGGCTTCCATGTCCAGCCGAAGAACGTCACCGCCCATTTCGCGGGGACCTTCAACTCCCGTTTCTGGAACGACCTACTCTTCAAGGATTTCTGGAAGCACTTCTACGCGCACGTGGACGCCGTCCACTATCCCATCCAGTTCATCCGCGACATGTTCGAGAGAAGCTGCGGGCATAAGACGAACGGGTACGTCATCAGCAACGGCACCCCCAAGGATTTCCTCCCTCGCGAGGTCGAGAGGCCCGAGGAGTGGAAGGGGAAGTTCCTCATCGTCTGCACGGGCCGCTACTCGAAGGAGAAGAAGCAGATCCTCCTCCTCAAGGCGCTCACCCATTCCAAGCACAGGGACGAGATCCTTCCCGTCTTCCCCGGCCAGGGAAGGAAGGAGAAGGAGCTAAGGCGCTATAGCGAGCGCCACGGGCTCAACCCCATATTCCGTCTTTTCGGAAGGGAGGAGATGAGCGACCTCCTCAACATGGCGGACCTCTATGTGCTCTCCAGCGAGGTCGAGATCGAGTCCGTCGCCTGCCTCGAGGCGATGACCTGCGGGGCGGTACCGGTGATGAACGACTCCCCGTACAACGGGAACCGCAGCTATGCGCTCCACCCGGAGAACCTCTTCGCGATGAACAACCCCAGGGACCTCGCGAGGAAGATCGACTGGTGGATCGAGCATCCGGAGGTGCTCAAGACCACGAGGGAGCAGTACATCCGCTTCTCCGAAGGGATGTCCATCGACGAATCCATGAAGAAGATGGTCGCGATGGTCGAGGAAGTCGCCCGCACGAAAAAGGAGCCGCGCTGCCGGAACGCCGCGCGGAAGAAGTGTGCCTAAGAAGATCGTCCACTACCAATCGCTGACCCAGGAATTCGCCGCGACCAAGGACTGGAAGAGGGTCGACCTCCCGGATGGGTACCGCTACGTGCGGACCAACCCCTTCTATCGCGCCTGGAGCTGGTTCCTTTACTACGTCGTCGCCATCCCCCTCGCCTTCCTTGTCCTCAAGATCGGGACGCTCTACCGGGTCAAGGGGAAGAAAAAGCTCCGCGCCGTGCGGAAGAAAGGTGGACTCTTCCTTTATATGAACCACACCGCGATCCTCGCGGACGTGACGATCCCGCTCGTCTCGATCGGCTTCCCGAAAAGGGTGCGGATCATCTGTAACCGCGAAGCCGTGAGCAAGCCCGTGATCCGCTCGATCGTGAGCTGCCTCGCGGGACTCCCTCTTCCAGGGGAGGACGTCCGCCAGGGGAAGGACTTCATGGAGGCGATCGAGCACTACGTCGGGAAAGGCGAGGACATCCTCGTCTTCCCCGAGGCCCACATCTGGCCCCGCTGCACTTTCATCCGCCCCTTCGCCCCCCATGCCTTCGTCTATCCCGCGAGGATGGGGCGCCCGGTGCTCGCCGCCGTCACCACTTACAAGAGGAGGAAAGTCCTCCGTTTCCTTCCGCCCACCCCCGTCATCCATCTAGGGGGACCCTTTCTTCCGGACATGAGCCTGCCCCTCTCCGAAAGGACGAGGCTCCTCGAGGAGGAGGTCCGTTCCTTCATGGAAGAGAAGGCCGCTTCCCTGGATAACTACGAGTCCATCGAATACGTCCCTATGGAGAAGATTTCCGAAGCGTCTTCCTCCACTTCTTGTTCCGGGGACCCTATAATCGAGACAACAACAAGGAGACCAGAAAGCAAATGAAGTCACTCAAGGGAACCCAGACCGAGAAGAACCTCCAGGCCGCCTTCGCCGGCGAGAGCCAGGCCCGCAACAAGTACACCTACTTCGCGAGCAAGGCGAAGAAGGAAGGCTACGAGCAGATCGCCGCGATCTTCCAGGAGACCGCCGACAACGAGAAGGAGCACGCCAAGCTCTGGTTCAAGTACCTCGAGGGCGGGGACATCAAGGGCACGATCGAGAACCTCGAGGCGGCCGCCGCGGGCGAGAACTACGAGTGGACCGACATGTACGCCACCTTCGCGAAGGTCGCGCGCGAGGAGGGCTTCGACGAGATCGCCCTCAAGTTCGAGATGGTCGGCGCCATCGAGAAGCACCACGAGGAGCGCTACCTCAAGCTTCTCGAGAACGTGAAGAACGGCGTCGTCTTCATCGGCGACAGCGACCACGCCGTCTGGAAGTGCCGCAACTGCGGGCACATCGTCATCGGGAAGTACGCGCCTCAGATCTGCCCGGTGTGCAACCATCCGCAGAGCTACTTCGAGCTCCGCGCCACGAACTACTGATCCTAAGGAAGGGATCGTCGGGCTCCTCCTCGCGGGGAGCCCTTTCCTTATCCTTCCCAAAGGAGAGGGAATGGGGGACACTATGGTCATGCGCGAGATGTCGCTGTCCCTGTTGCCCGGCAACCGGAAGATGTATTCCCCGCTTGCCCTCAAGGGAGACCCTTCCTCCCCTCTTATGGGAGAGAGCATGCTTTTCCTTGGGAGCTCTGTCACCAGGGGATACGGGTCCCTCGGGGAAGCCTTCCCGGAATGCTTCCATTGGATGGACGGGGCGATCTTCACGAAGGAGGCGGTGGACGGGACGACGCTCGCCGACAAGGATGACCGTTCCTACCTTGCGAGGCTCAGGAAGCATGAGGCGGAGTCCTTCGAATACATGTTCGTCCAGCTTTCGACCAACGACGCGTGGCAGAAGGCGCCCCTGGGGGACAAGGATTCCCAGGATACCGGGACTACGTTCGGGTCCCTCAACGAGATCCTTCGCATCGGATCTTCTATATCAAGTACGCTTCCGATCGTATGGAGCAATCCGTATTTCAAGAACGACCGATATCGCGAAATGGTCTCGATTTGCAAGGAAATCGCCGCAGAAGGCCGGTGCTTGTTCCTTAATTTGTACGAAGACCCCGAAGTGAACTCCATCAGCAAGAAGGAAAGGCGCCTCTACCTCATGGACGAAATCCATCCCACGCGGGCGGGTTACAGGGACTGGCTATTCCCGTATCTTCGGGATTTCGTCCTCGGTTCTTGTGATTAGTTTCTTATCAACGAATATCGTATGACACTCACTATTAATCAAAAAACCTTATATATAGTTAAAATCTAAGATAAGGATATCAGAAGCTCAGTTTTCGGAGATATTAGTATCTTTCTTAGTTTCAATCCTTCATAATCTTGGCATGGATCGTGGGGTGGAAATCAAAAGAGATTCTTATCTTCGGAAACTTATTTCGAGGGCAGGGGACGGCCAGGTCAAGGTACTTACCGGTCTTCGGCGTTCGGGGAAGTCTTACCTTCTTTTCCGTCTTTTCCGTGATTTTCTCGTTTCATCCGGGGTCAAAGACGATCACATCATCGCACTTGCCTTGGACGATCTGAGGAACCGTAAGTACTGGAATCCCATTGACCTAGACGACTATGTCCGGTCCCGCATCATGGAAGATGGTGAGATGACCTATGTCTTCATCGATGAGATTCAGTTTGTCCGTCCCGTTCCGAATTCTTATGTCGATGATGCGAAGGTTGGCTTCGAAAACGCCGTCCTTGGATGGCTCGGAATCCCCGGTGTCGACGTTTATGTAACCGGAAGCAATTCCAGGATGCTCTCAAGTGATATCGCGACCGAGTTCCGCGGTCGGCTTGATAATATTGAAGTTCGGCCCCTGTCCTTCCGGGAACTAAAGGAGGCTTATCCTGAGAACCAACGCCTTCTTGACGAATACTTTATTTTCGGCGGGATGCCTTTTCTGGCCAGGCTTAAGGAAAGCTCCGAGAGGAGGCGCTATCTAAGAGATCTGGTCCAGCAAATATACCTGAGGGACATCCTTGAGCGGAATTCAATCCGCGGCGACAAGGGGGCGCTGGATGCATTATTGCGCGTCATTGCCTCCTCCGTCGGATCCCTGACGAGCCTGCGACGCCTCTCCAATATGTTCCTTTCTTTGGAGGGGAAGACCATCCTGCCCGGGACCGTCGAGCGTTATATCGACTATTTTGCTGACTCTTTCCTCCTGGAACCGGCTGTCAGGCTCGATGTGAAGGAGAATAGGCACATCGCTGGTCTCCGAAAGTTCTACTTCATGGACCTCGGTCTCCGGAATGCCCTGCTCGATTTCTCTGAAATCGAACAAGCGCATGCTTTAGAGAACATTGTCTACAACGAGCTGCGGTCCCGCGGGTTGGACGTTCGCGTGGGCAGCCTTTCCGCGGACTTCCGTGATTCGAGCGGTGAAATCGAGCGGAAGACTCTGGAAATTGACTTCGTCGCGACGGACGGAAACGGGAAGGCGTACATCCAGTGTGCCTATGACCTTGCGGGCGAAGGAAAGCGCGAGCAGGAAATCCGGGGCCTCCTTCGCATCAAGGATGGATTCCGGAGGCTTGTTGTCTCGAGGGACATCGTCGTTCCCAGATATGACCGCAACGGAATTCTTTACGTGGGACTTGAGGATTTTCTCCTGGGAGACTACCTCGGGCTCCCTGGCGATTGATTGCGAATCTATTTCACTGACTGTCCTGGGACATTTGATGGAAACAACATCCGGAGGAAAGAAAGAACCAGGCTCATAATGTTTTGTCCCACAACAAGGAGTGATAGTTGCATAAAGACCATAGACAGGCCCTGTGCGGAAGCCGGTTGCAGCACGGGAGGGAGACACGGATCCACGCGCTCCGGCGGGCCATCGAATGCGGCTGGCTGTGGAAGAAGATCGCGTCCATTGCCACGTTTCGAGATCCACGCTCTGGCCGTGGATTCGGAGGTACAACGGTATGCCACGCTACGTGCTTGTGATGATCTCCCCGGACCAGGCGGAACTTGCCAAGCTGAGAGTTCTCTACGGGAACGAGGGTGAAGCAAGGGTCTCAGGCTCCTCCCGCGTTTCGCGACATCTCTCAGTTAAAACCATATCGTCGGAACGCAACGAAAAACAATTGACACAAAATTGCCCCGGCCTTAGTTTGACTTCATGAAAGGAAAGCGGGGCCGTCCCCAGTCGCGCGGGAGAATTCCTGGGGGGGGATTTCCCATCGGGAATTTCTTACCGCGAATAGGGCCTCGGTAGCTTTTTCGGAATCTTTTCTTTCCTTTGGGCGAATTGGCGGGCCTCTTTTGGAAGGCTGCCCTTTTCCTGTCCGGGGGAAGGAGTCCCCGTTACATTCAAAGTTTCGATAAGAAGGAGGCTTTCTTATGCGTAAGTCGTGGAAAAGATGGCTGGCCGGTTGTATGGCCATGGCGCTTGGGGTCGTGTTCCTTTCCGGGTGCGCGGAGGACGGAGCTCCCGGCAAGGACGGGGAGACCCCTTATATTGGCTGGAACGGAAACTGGTGGATCGGGACTGAGGACACCGGAATCAAGGCCGAGGGACAAGATGGCGAGGACGGAAAGGACGGGGAAGACGGGAAGGACGGCGAGGACGGCCTGACTCCCTATATCGGCCCTGACGGGTACTGGTGGATTGGAAGCGAGAACACCGGGGTCGAGGCCGCGGGTAACGGCGCCACGGACGGGATCACTCCCCATATTGGCGAGAATGGCAACTGGTGGATCGGGACTGAGGACACCGGAATCAAGGCCGAGGGACAAGATGGCGAGGACGGAAAGGACGGGGAAGACGGGAAGGACGGCGAGGACGGTGCTCCTGGGGAGCAAGGGGACCCCGGCCTCACTCCCTACGTCGGCGAGAACGGTAACTGGTGGATCGGCGAGGAGGACACAGGCGTCGCGGCGGAAGCCTCCGACGGCCTGACCCCATATATCGGCGAGAACGGTAACTGGTGGATCGGCGAGGAGGACACCGGGGTGAACGCTTCCGGTCTCCCTACGGAGGAAAGGACTCCGACAGACGGGCTTATTTTCCGGCCGATGACCGTCGGCGGGAAGGTCGGCTATGTGGTTAGCGACTACGTGGGGGAGGAGCCTTCGGTTGTCATTCCCGACTACGTGGGGGCCCTCCACGTTCTCGGCATCTACGACTACGCGTTCGTGGACACCCCAGTAACTGTCACCCAAGTATCTCTTTCGAAATTCACGGAGACGATCGGGGACTATGCCTTCAGCGACAACGTTTCTTTGTTCGTTGAGATGCGTGACGCCCCTCTCCGCGTCATCGGGGACTACGCGTTCGAGAACTGCACTATCATCTCTGGCCTCGAATTCCCTGAGACCATGGAGAGCATCGGCAGCTATGCATTTTATGACGCGGTTACGATTTCCTCCCTGGGCGATCCTCTCGCCCTCTCAAGAGTCCCCAGCATCGGGGATTATGCCTTCAATAACATCACTGCCCCCTTTATCTACCTTTCCGAGGAGGTGGAAACGGTCGGGGAGAAAGCTTTCGCGACCGAGACGATCGTGTATACCGAGAAGGAGGTCCTCCCGGAAAGCTGGACGTACGTCTCGCCCTACTCTTCGATCCTTCCGCTAGGCGGATGGATGATTTCCGAATCCGGCGACTGGATCATCCGTGTCGATGAAGACGGGTCCTATGAGATCGGGCAATACATAGGGGAAGCGGTTGAAGAGCTAATCGTTCCTGCGGAACTGGACGGGCGGCCTGTAAGGAGCATCGGCTACCGGTTCCTGTCTTCATACCAAATCTCACTTAATGACAAGACCTCTTACGTCCGGCTCAGCGAAGGCATTCGTTCCATCGGGTTCGCGTTCGGAAACATGGGGGCGCTAATCGCGATCCCGCCCAGCGTCACGGAGTTCCGCTACATCGAGCTAGAGTATGCTCAGGACGACTACCTTACGGAAGATTATCTGCATTCCGTCTTCTGGGCTTTTGAGGCTGACGAGGCGCCCGCCCCGTACTTTGGTGAGTTTTTCACCCGTTTTGCCACCTCGCTCGACGCGGACGAAATCATCTGCTACAGCGACCCGGAGGAAACCTATATCTATTCACATGACTTCTTCTTTGTCCCGGAGGGGGAGGGACTAAGCCTCCTCGCTGCGATCGAGTCGCCCTACGATCGCTATATGGGGAGCCTCAATCAGCGGGAAAGCGCCTTGCGTGTTCCCGCTCTCGTCGACGGGGTGCCGGTTCTTTCTATGCGGAAGGCTTCCGTCTATAGCAGGAATCTGATTGGCTGCGTTCTTGAGAGTGGCATCCAGGAGGTTCGCGCAGGGGCTATAGCCCTGACGGCTTCCTCTTCTTATCTCGTCCTTCCGGACACCGTGAGCCGCATCGCGATGGAGGGCGTGTCTGTATCAGGGGCCATCCTTTCCGAATCCCTTTTCCAGCCCGAGCTCTGGGACAGCCAGTGGTGCGCCGAAGGAACCATTTCCTTCGACATCGCTGGGGCCTCCTCCTGGGAATACGGCAGCCTCTACGCTTTCACGCTCGATGAGGAGGAAAACGCGACGCTCGTCCGTTATCTTGGTAATTCCTCCACCATCAAGCTTCCGAGGACACTTTCTTGGAGAAGATACCCTTGCGTCGCGATCGCTTCCGGATTCTACAAGAAACCTTCGTCTTCCCGGACCATCTACATTCCTTCCAATTACGTCTTAGCCGAATCCGGCGCCTTCGTCTCAAAGGACAGCTATACGACGACCTTCTACTTTGAAGTGGAATCCCGTCCCGAGGGGTTCGCGAGCGACTACTACCGGAACGACTACTCCTCCGGGCGCTACTTCGAAGAGTATTTCGGGCGCGACATGGGCTACTGACCTCCCTTGCTTCCGGCGCGCCTCTTGTAGAGGACCCACGATTCATTTGGGGCGGTACCGCTCAATGTTTCACCTTAGTTCTGCGACGGAACAAGTTCTTTGAGGCCTGCGGGATCGGGCTTGGTGTCTATGGTCTGCTACAACATCAGGTCCGCACGCTGGGACAGGTCCTGGGCAAAAGGGTCATTCCTGGTCTTTATTCCTGTGACCACAACCTTCGGGTAGTTTTCCAGCATCGTCACAAACACGCCGTTCAATTCTGCAGGCCAGCAATTCCTGCTATGGCCATACTTGATCATGAGCCCCGAAGGGCGGGCGCAACTCTGCGGGCTGCACATCATTATTAATGGAATTATTGCATTTGCACGGAAAACTATTGTGAAACAACCTAAGTTGAAGTAAAGCCGCGATTATTGATAATTTGTTCATAGAGGATTAGGAGATACAAACATGGCGAACATCAACGTGACGGTCCGTGTCGATAAGGAGCTAAAGCAACAAGCCGAGGAATTGTTTGGGGAACTTGGCATTTCTTTGTCCAACGCCTTCTCCTTGTTTCTTAGGCAATGCGTGATCAAGCAGGGAATACCCTTTGCGATAACGCGTGCCTCTGGCCCTTGTGTCTTCTCTTCTGATGAAGAGGTGATTGCCCTTGCGAATGATATCCTCAGCAAACGCCGCAAAGTATTTGAGGAACTGGCTAAATGAGGTTCCTTACCAAAGAACAACTTATCACGCTCCATTCTTTTCTTATTGGAGAAACAGGAGGTATTCATGGTCTGAGGGACGAAGGGCGGCTCAAGGCGGCATTGGCGGCGCCTTTCATGACCTTCGATTCCCTGGATCTATACAAATCCGATGTAGAGAAAGCCGCCCGTCTATCCTTCGAACTAGTGCGTGGCCACCCTTTCATCGATGGCAACAAAAGGATTGGGGTCGAGGTCCTGCTCATCGTCTTGCTCCAGAACGGATTTTCCCTAGATGCCGATGACGAAGAGCTCATCTCCACCTTTCTTCTCCTGGCCGAGGGGAAGATCGGTTATTCCGAATTTCTCGGCTGGGTTGTTTCTCACGTAGACGTTTTGGCCTGATTGGCCTCATTCTCAGATTGCATTGTAGTATTGCTATCGATTTACAGTGCAACTCTGCCTTAATATCCGAGATTTTTGCAGAATTGGGTAGAAAGGCTCAGTGTCGTTTCAACCCTTGAGGCTACCTTGCCTCCTTGGACAAGGAATGCCTTTCCCGTCTTTCTTTATTGAGTCTTTCGTGTTGGCGGGATCCTTGAGGTCCGGGATCGCCCCTCCTGCGATCTCCCATAGGTAGAGGCTCGCCAAGCTGCAGCAGGGGCTGAACTTCCGCCGGTATTTCTCGAAGAGCTTCCTGCTGATTTTCTTGTGATGGTAGACCATCCTCAGTCCCCTCTGGAGGGCAAGGTCGTCATAGCTGAAGACATTAGGCCTTTCGAGGCAGAAGAGGAGGATCATCTCCGCCGTCCAGGTTCCGATGCCCTTGATGGAGCGGAGCCTTTCGATCGCCTCTTGGTCTGGAAGGGAGGCGACTTCGTCAAGGGGGAATTCTCTATCCATGACCTTTGAAGCAAACTCCTTTATGTAGCTCGCCTTCCGGAAGCTCATCCCGAAGGACTGGAGTTGCTGGATGCTTGCTTCCGCGACCTTCCCGGGCGTCACCTCGCCGAATCCTTCCCTCATCCTTGCCCAGATCGTGCTGAGGGCCTTGGTGGAAATCTGCTGCCCGATTATCTGATGGACGACCGAAGAGAAGAGATCCGGGTCCCTCTCGCGCCAGACGTGCCCGATCCGGTCGATGACCTCGCCAAGCCGCGGATCCCTGGACTTCAGGTAGTCGGTCTCCTTCTCGCCGTAGCGGAAGCAGATGTTCTCCCTTCCTTCACACATCCACTTAGTTTTTACCACAGAGGGCTTCTGGGATACAGGCGGGAAGACGCCACCCTCGCTGTTTCCGGAATTAACTTCCCAAGGACGGCCAAAGCGGGAACTTAAATTCAAAACTTACTCCTTTGGAAGCGGGACATTCGCACTTTATTTCGAAGCGCCCTCGTACCCCAGAAAGCTCGCCGCATGGGATGATAAAGCCTGGCCCGTCTGCCATTCTCCCGTTGCTCCAGGCGGGTGATGTTTTTATCCTCTCGTAGGCAGGGCGGTCCTTCACGCGCCTGGCCAAGGGAGGATGCCATGGCCCAATTGGAAGAAAAGGATATTGAGCTGATAGAGAAGGCAAAGGATGCGATCGCCCGGAACTACGACGGCGAGCGCTTCCTCCATACGGTGGGCGCCGCCCTCCGGACGAAGGAGGGGAAGGTCTACGTCGGCGTGAACGTCTATTCCGTCCATGGGGCGTGCGCGGAGCTCATCGCCCTCGGCGCCGCCATCACCGCGGGGGAGAGAGTTCGAGACGATCGTCGCTGTGAGCGGGGAGGACGGTGTTGTCATGCCCCCATGCGGGAACTGCCGGCAGATGCTCTCCGACTACGCCCCGGACTGCTGGGTGGTCATTCAAGAGGAAGGAAATCTCCGTAAAGTCCCTGCGAAATCGCTGATACCGCACTCCTATCACGCGCAGTACTGAGACGTGCCAAAGGCTCCTTCGTCTAGGGGCCTCGTTATTTCTGCTTTCTTCCGCTCCCTTTGCTTGTGCTTTCTTTCCTTCTCGTCCTTTGCTTCGGGTTCGTGACGTCCACAAGGCTCACTCCCACCAGGAACGGGGCTTGGGCCACGGACGCTCGTCCGAATCGGGGAGGCGATCCCGGAGGAGGACAAGGAAGAAGGGAACGTCCTTTGCGTGGACATGCCCCGCGGCATGTACCTTGATCTCGACGTCCTTCCCGAGTTCCCCTACGCGGGGTACCACTCCGTCCATGCCTCCCAGTTCGTCTCGGAGATGCTCGACCTCCTCGCCGACTACATCGTTGAGGAAGCGGACTGGACGCTCGTCAACGGCGCTCCTTACGAGCACCCGGAGCTCGCCGCCTTATATTCCACGGAAGAGTTTTCGCTGGCGTTCCAGGAAGGAGGGTTCCTCCTTCGCGATGATCTTTCGATCGAAGGGCTTGTCCTTGTCTACGAGAGAACCTAGCGCGCTTTAAAGGCATCGCTCGACCCCTGCGATGTTTTCTCGTGGATCAGGGCGATAACTTCTCCCTTAGCCAGAGCGGCTAACGAAAGAGCGCCAACTTGGCAATCGAAAACCAGCCAAATTGAACAACGGGGCAGGACGACCGCCTTCACCGCGGATCGCGTTCCCCGAGCATTTCCTCGAGGCCGACAAGATGCAAATTCTCCTCTGCGGGCTCAAAGAACATGCGATCGAAGCCGCTCGCGCCGAAAAGGTAGAACTCCTTTTCCCGATAGTCCCGGAATGGGGGCACCGAAACATCCTCGAGCATGTCGAGGTAGTCCTGGTAGCCACGTTTTTTTGAGGAGAACTTGCATTCCGCGACAAGGAGATGGTCGCCTTTCCCGGCGCAGCAATCGAGCTCGATGCTCCTTCCGAGCTCCGAGCCCTCGCGCACATAGTGAGAGAATTCCGGATAGTAGGCCCCGAGCCTCCCTTCCCGGTTAAGCGCCTCGAGATAGTCCATCGCGAGGAATTCGAACCGGCGATGAAGAAATCCTTCGATCGCGTTCCTTTCGCTTTGGAAGATGGCCTCGCCCTCGCCCAGGCGGATCCGTTCCGCATATGGCTTGATGAAGCGGAAGTAGAAAGCGAGGATAGGGTCCTCGATCTCGAGTCTGACCCCCCTCCGCGAGTGGAAACGGTAGCGCTTCCTGATGACGCCTAGCTCCTCGAGGGAGCGGATGTGCTTGGAAAGATCCGCGGATTCCATGGCGAGCGACTTCCTTAGGGTCTCGTACTCTTCCTTGCCCTCGGCGATCCCGCGGAGGATCGAGGTAAAGAAGCCGCCGGAAAGTATGTCGCTCGTGATGAGGCTCTCGGGATAGAGAAGAAAGGGGGACTGCGGCTCGAAGAATAGCGACCTCGCGTTTTCGAGGACGCTTTTCCCAGGCTCGATGAAGGAAAGATAGAACGGATAGGTCGAGGTCAGCAGAAGAACCGAGGCCCGCTCTTTTGTTCCCTTGATATCCGCCAGCGCCTCGTTCGCTTCCTTGAGGGAAAAGCGCCCGAGGGGCAGGGCGAAGTCTGCCCTTCCGAAAAGAGGGGCTCGGCTGTCCTGGATTTCTCGTTCGACGAGGGAGACGCTGCTCCCGGTCAGCAGAAGAAGGAACTTCTGCTTCCTGAAGCTGAGGTCGATGGCGCGCTGAAGCGTGGAGGAGAAGGATGACTTCCTCCTTCTCCCGAGACGATCGTAGGTGATGAGGGGGAATTCATCGATGCTCACCACGCCCTTCTCATCCCCGAAGTAGGCCGAGATGGCCTTGAAGAAGGCTGCCCAGTCCGGGAAAGAGGGCGGATAAGGAAGGCCTGCCTGCTCCGCGAAGGAAGAGGCGAAGTCCTTTAGAAGGCTGGCCTCGTCCGTGTCGATCGCATAGAAGGAAAGATGCTTCTTTCCCTCAGAGAACATCTCCACGAGGGTCGTCTTTCCGATTCGTCGCTGGCCATAGACGTAGCCGAATCGGAAAGTCCACTTATTGAACTGTTCTTGAAGGGCGTCCATCTCTCTTTTTCGACTGATAAGTCGCATTTCTCTACCTTCCTATGTATTACCTGAAGACGTCGGCAGGTAAAGTATACCAAACGATCTGGGAAGGGAAAGGATGGCAAGTTTCAGCCAAACTATTATAGACATGTCCCATTTAATATGTAACCGCTTACAAAATGACGGTTCCGTCCTATGATTCTCTTGCCATAAGGCAAGGAGAAAGGAATGGGGAAGAGCTACAGGATCGGCACTCCCGAGGCGCAGGAATACATGCGCCAGTACCGGAACGCGCCCAAGGGACTCAGCTCCTTCGAGCCGGGGGTCATCGCCTCCGACGCGAAGGAAGTGGTCGCCTTCAACATCGCCAAGTCCTTCTACCAGGTTCATCCGGAGGTCTTTAACCTCTGCCTGGTCGAGGAGAAGACGGGCATCAGGCCGGAGGAAGCGCGCAAGCGCCTCCTCAGGATGTACCAGGAGAAGCGCTTCATGCTGGTCAAGAACAGCGCGGTGAACGTCTCCGGCTTCGCCCTCTACTACTGGGCCGTGAAGCTCAGGGAGGACACGGCCCCCGAGGAACGGAAGGACCTCATGGAGTGGTTCCAGGAGAACGACCAGATCTGCACCGGCTACATGATGGAGGAGGGCGGGGACTTCGCCGTCTGGAACGGGAACCACATGCGGAACCTCGACAACCTCATCTACGGCGTCCTCGACAAGTTCCGCTTCCGGAGGTGCGTGGAATGGGTCCACGTCTGTCCGATCCGGCGGCTCCTCCGCGAGTCGAGCGTCAACCAGTTCGACACCCTGCCGGACCGCTACCGCCATTACGCCCTCACGGAAGAGGCCGAGAAGAAGATCGCCGCCCTCAAGCGGGGCGTCGACGAGAAGGACCTCGCGATCCTCGGCGCGCTCAACCGCGCTCCCTCGGGGGCGGACCTCTTCGACTACCAGGTCCTCGCCCGCCTCTCCGGGCTTGATCCCAAGGAGATGGAGAAGGACTTCCGCTACGCCGTGGACGAGGCGCGGGTCTTGATCCCGATGCTTTACCTCAACTACGCCTCGCTCGGCCTGAAGCAGCGCTTCTACCTCGTCTCCCTCTTCGAGAACACCCCTACCTTCCGCGAGGACGAGATCGGGGACGAGCTCGAGAAGGATGACCGCTTCGTGAACATCTTCGAGATCGCCGACGCCCACCACGCCTTCCTCCTCTCCTCCTACGAGGGGATCGAGGACGGGGAGGACATCCGGCGGAAGCTCCTCTCCTACGGGGAGGTGAAGGAGGTGCTCCTCGCCACGAGCCCCAGACAGTTCCGGCGCTGGACGTGCCGGCTGGACGAAAGGCTTTACGAGGAATGCGTCTTCACCGACGACGTGCTCCTCGACCGGAGCGAGGAGGCCTCCCATGAAGATCAGTGAGGCAAGGCCCTACGTCGTCGAGAGGCTCAAGTACGCGCTCAACCCGCGCTCGATCGCGGTGGTGGGCGCCTCCCGCTACCCGACGAAGGTGGGGAACAAGGTCGTCGCCGAGCTCATGGAGTGGGGCTACGGGGGCACCATCTACCCGGTGAACCCCAGGGCGAGGGAGGTCCTCGGGCTCAAGAGCTATCCCACCCTCCGCGACATCGGGAAGGAGGTCGACCTCGTCTTCGTCGCCGTCCCGGCGCACCTCGTGCGCTCGATCCTCGAGGACGCGGTCGCCATCAAGGCGAAGGTCGCAGTCGTCGCGACGAGCGCCTTCAAGGAAATCGGGAGGGGAGACCTCCAGAACGCTCTGACCGAGTACTGCCGGAAGAACGAGCTCCCCCTCATCGGGCCGAACCTCGTAGGCATGGGCTCGCCCTACGACCACTTCAACTGCGGCTTCATCCCCTACCTCCCCGTCCCCGGCCCCATCGCGATGATCTCGCAGTCGGGCGCGAACCTCCTGGCCGCCCTGGGGACTTCCCAGGAAGAGCGCCTCGGGATGTCCTTCTTCGTCGGGCTCGGGAACAAGGCGGACGTCGACTTCGCCGAGTTCATCGAGTACGCGGACCAGGACCCTCGCACCAAGGTCATCTCCATCTACATCGAGGGACTCGACAGCCCCGAGGCTTTCGTCAAGAGCTGCCGGAAGGCCCATAAGCCCGTCGTCGCGATCAAGGTCGGGGGTTCGAAGATCGGCGTCAAGGCCGCCTTCGCCCACACGGCGAGCGAAAATCCTGAGGGGGACGAGTACTACGACAAGGTCATCCGGGAGGCCGGCGCCTATCGCGCGAGGACATGGCAGGAGTTCCTCGACGTCTCCCTGGCGCTTGGCTGCCAGCCGCCTCTCAAGGGCGAGAACCTCGTCATGATCACCAACGGCGGGGGAGCGGGGCTCCTCTCCTGCGACCACTTCGAGAGGCTCGGGATGCCCCTCCGGGAGCTCAAGGACATCTCGCCCCTTCTCGCGGCGAAGATCCGCGCGTACATGCCGATGTTCGGCTCGCCCCTCAACCCCGTCGACATCTCGGGGACCGCGGGGGTGATCCAGTACAAGGGCGCCTTCCAGCAGGCCTTCCGCGACCCGAACGTGGAGGGGGTGCTGGGCGCGATCTGCCCCACCGCGGTGACGGACGTCATCGGGGTGGCGAAGGCGGCGGTCGAGGTCTATCGCTCGACCAAGGAGCTCGGGAAGCCCTTCCTCATGATCTGCCAGGGAGGAGGGGAGTGCCGCGAGGCGATCCGCCTCCTGAGGGACGCGGGGATTCCCGCCTACCTCACCGCGGAGCAGGCCGTCAACGCGATGGTCGCCCTCCGGAAGGCGGGGAAGTAGAGGAGGCGATTCCTCCAGGGCGGCGCTCCGTCCGGAACGCCGCCTTTTCTTCGGGATACGGTCGAGGAAATGGGCGTCCAGAGATTTTCTCAAGTCAATTGAGAAATTTTCGCAATTAGATTGCAGAAATTTCCATACGATGAATTTGAATCGAGAGTGTCCGGAATCTTGTGTAAATGGCCCTCGTAGGTCATTGGAATTCTAGTCACCTCGCCTCGTAGTAATCAACTATCTCCCTCCAGCACCTCACC